>NZ_CP006644.1:1325833-2651666 GCF_000512205.2 Sphingomonas sanxanigenens DSM 19645 = NX02 | reverse complement strand
ATGATCGCACGTGCAATCTGGCTCAACCGGCTGTCCGCCTGCGCCATATGTCGGATGATGCCGCCCTGCGGTCCGGTCAGCAGGCGATAAAGGATTTCGCGGATCGTGAGGGGCGCCAGCGCATCGATGTCGGCCGGCGTATCGAGCAGGCTGACGAGCCGGATGACCGCATCGAGCAGCGGCGGCGTCATCGCGTTGAGCGTCAGCCCCGCGGGCATAGCGGGCTCCTCGCCGGGATCGGCCGGGTGGCGGATGGCGAGTTCGCTGAGTGCAGCGATATCGAGGTCGAGCTGGAGGCTGAGATACGGTTCTGCGGGGCTCGCCTCGATCACCGAGCCCATCACCGGCAGGCCGACCGACGCGATCAGGAAGCGCGCCGGATCATAATCATAGGCGGTGGTGCCTAGCGCCGCGCGCTTGCGTCCCTGTGCGATGAAGCAGACCGTCGGCTCGTAGATCACCGGCATCGGCAAGGTCGGTGACGACCATCGGATGAGCGTGACGCCCGGCAGCGCGCAGCCGAACATGCCATCCTGCGGGGTGTGGCGGGCGATGGCGGCCGCGAATGTTTCCAGACCGGTCATGGCCCACAATGTAGCATCGCCGGTCCTGACGGAAAGGTCGGGCCGCAGCGGTTCGGACGATCGTGCAAGGATATCGGACAAGCGGTCTACCGTCGCCCGCGCGGCGCGGGGCAGGTGAGGAGCACCGGAAAACCAGTGCAGGAGCCTATCCGTGACCCAAGCGACATCCCTCGACCAGTATCGCCTGCTCGGACGATCGGGCCTTCGCGTTTCGCCGCTGGCCCTCGGCACCATGACCTTCGGAGAGGAATGGGGCTGGGGCGCCGATCCCGCCGAGGCCCGGCGCATCTTCGACGCCTATGCCGACCGCGGCGGCAATTTCATCGACACCGCCGTCAACTACACCAACGGCGCGTCCGAACGGATGGTGGGCGATCTGATCAAGGCCAAGCGTGACCGCTTCATCGTTTCCACCAAATTCACGATGGCGCGCGACCCGGCGAACATCAATTCGGGCGGCAACCACCGCTACAACCTCGTGCGATCGGTGGAGGCCAGCCTCCGCCAGCTCGATACCGACCGGATCGACCTGTTCTACCTCCACGCCTGGGATTTCACGACTAGTCCCGAGGAGGTGATGCGCGCGCTCGACGATCTCGTGCGCGACGGCAAGATCCTCTATCTCGGCATCTGCAACACGCCGGCGTGGCGGGTCTCGCAGATGCAGGCCATTGCCGATCTGCGCGGCTGGTCTCCCTTCGTCGCGCTCCAGATCGGCTACAGCCTCGTCGAGCGCACGGTGGAGCATGAGCTGATGCCGATGGCCGAGGCGATGGGGCTCGGCGTGCTGCCATGGTCCCCGCTGGGCGGCGGCATCCTCACCGGCAAATATAGCCGGGCCGACCTGTCGGACGAGAATGACGCCGATGTCTCGGCAACGCGCAGGGGCGTGATCGCCTCGTCCGGCCATCTCAACGAACATGCGCTCGCCATCGCCGACGTGGTGGGCGAGATTGCCGGGGAGATCGGCGCCTCGCGCTCGCAGGTCGCGCTGGCCTGGACATTGCAGAACGGCGCGGTGACCGCGCCGGTGATGGGCGCCCGGACATTGGCGCAGGCGGAGGACAATTTCGGCGCGCTGGGCGTGACCTTCTCGCAGGATCAGCTCGACCGGCTGGACCGCGCCAGCGCGCCGGCGCCGATCTTCCCGGAGAATTTCATCGGCCGGCCGATGGCGCAGCAACTGATCTTCGGCACGTCGAGCCTCGTCGGGCGGCGTTGAGATGATGATCGCAAGCATCACAAGGTTGGCGGCGGTGGCGCTTGCCGCCGCAGCACTTCCCGCCGCTGCACCCGTCGTCGCGGAAGCGCCATCGGTGCCGTCGGCGACAGCCGCGCGCAACAAGCAGATTGTCACTGCCGCCTTCGACCGCTGGGCGGCAAGCGGCAGCAACATCTTCGAGGAACTGCTCTCCGCCGACGTCGTGTGGACGATCGAGGGCTCCGGCCCCAGCGCAGGCCGCTTCGAAGGCCGGGAGGCCTTCGTTGCCCGCGCAGTGCGGCCGTTCGTCAGCCGCCTGTCGACGCCGGTGCGACCCGTCGCCAAACGGATCTGGGCGGACGGTGACCATGTCATCGCCAACTGGGAGGGTGAGGGCGTCGCGCGGGATGGGGCGCCCTACCGCAACAGCTATGTCTGGATCTTCCGCATGCGCGACGGCAAGGCGGTGGAGGTCACCGCATATCTCGATCTTGTGCCCTATGATGATGTGCTGCGGCGCGTTCCGGCCCCGGTCGGTCGACCATAGCGTTCGGGCGGCCGATGCGCGCTCGAAGCCGGCACGATGACACCGGCCGCCTGACTCGGGTGCCGGTGCAAAGCGCATCGGAGCGCCGCTCCGCTTATGCCGCGCGTCATCGCATCTTATGCCGCCGCCGGGTCTCAAGCGCCGGGACATGCGGTATCGGCGCGGCATGAGTATGATGATGACCGGCACGATCGTGCGGATCCGTGTTTCGCAGGCAGGGGGAGGCGGGCAGGGGCTGTCCGGCGCGCCCGCGGATATCGGTCGCGCGCAAGAGCGCGGGGCGTGAGCATCGCCGCTCCGCACCTCCGCTATGCGCGAAGCAATATCGCGCGGCTGGCGATCGCGCAGGCGCTGGCGGGCGCCAATTCAGTCGTCCTCTTCGCGACCGGCGCCATCCTCGGGCATGAGCTGGCGCCGAGCCCGGCGCTGGCGACATTGCCGATCTCCATCTTCGTCGTGGGCATGGCGGCGTTCATCCTGCCGGCCGGCGCCGTCGCACGGCGGCATGGGCGGCGAACCGCGTTCCTGCTGGGCACCGTCTGCGGCGTGCTGGTGGGATTGCTTTCCATGCTGGCGGTGATGCTGGGGTCGTTCTGGCTGCTCTGCCTTGGTGCCTTCTTCGGCGGTGCCTATGCGGCGGTCGTCCAGTCCTTCCGCTTCGCGGCAGCCGATTGCGTCGAGCCCGACCGCCGCCCGCAGGCGCTGTCGATCGTGATGGCGGGCGGGGTCGTCGCCGGCGTCCTCGGCCCCCAGCTCGTCACGCTGACGATGGACCTTTGGCCTGCACACATGTTCGCCGCGACCTTCATCGCCCAGTCGATCGTCGCGCTGCTGTCCGCCGCGGTGCTGGCCGGCGTCCGCCTGCCGTTGCCGACCGCGGAGGAGATTGCGGGCGGCAGGCCGATCGCGGCGATCGTCCGGCAACCCGGCTTTGCCGTCGCGGTGATGTGCGGCGCGGTCTCCTACATGGTGATGAATTTCCTGATGACGGCGGCGCCGCTGGCGATGCGGCTGTGCGGGCATAGCCAGGCAAGCTCCAACCTCGGCCTGCAATGGCACATCATCGCGATGTATGGCCCCAGCTTCTTCACCGGCCGGCTCATCACCCGCTTCGGCGCGGCACGTGTTGCCATCGTTGGATTCGCGCTGATCGGCATGGCCGTGGTCGCCGGCCTGCGCGGCATTGCGGTGGCGGATTTCTGGCTCACGCTCATCCTGCTGGGGATCGGCTGGAACTTCAGCTTCGTCGGTGCCTCGACGATGGTGCTCGACTGCCATCGGCCCGAAGAAAAGGCGCAGGTGCAGTCGCTCAACGACTTCATCATCTTCGGGCTGATGGCGGTGGGGTCCTTCACCTCCGGCGAACTGCTCACCCTCTACGGGTGGGATATGGTACTGTGGGTATCGACCGGGCCGCTGGCGATGGTGGTGCTGGCGTTGATCGTCGTTGCGTTGCGTCCCGCCCCGCTCGCCCGTCCCGCGCCTTGAGGCGCGGCGATGCATGCAGGCACGCCATAACCGCTTGGCATCCGCGCCTGCGCGCCGCTAAGGCCGGCGCATCATGACCGAACTCGCCAAGACCTTCGACCCCGCCGCCATCGAGGCGCGCTGGTATGCGCATTGGGAACAGGAAGGGCGTTTCCGCCCCGATCGGCCGGAGGCGCAGCCGTTTACCATCGTCAACCCGCCGCCCAATGTGACGGGCAGCCTGCACATCGGCCATGCGCTGGACAACACGCTGCAGGATATCCTCGTCCGCCATGCCCGCCTGCAGGGCAAGGATGCGCTGTGGGTGGTCGGCACCGACCATGCTGGCATCGCGACGCAGATGGTTGTCGAGCGGCAGATGGCCGAACGGCAGCAGAAGCGCACCGACTTCACCCGCGAGGAGTTCGTCGCGAAGGTGTGGGCATGGAAGGAAGAGAGCGGCGGCACGATCACCCGCCAGCTCCGCCGGCTCGGCTGCTCGATGGACTGGGCGAACGAGCGCTTCACGATGGACGAGGGCTTCAGCCGCGCCGTCATCAAGGTGTTCGTCGATCTCCACGCGCAGGGCCTGCTCTATCGCGACAAGCGCCTCGTCAACTGGGATCCCGGCCTCAAGACCGCGATTTCGGATCTCGAGGTCGAGACCAAGGAAATCGCCAGCAAGTTCTGGCATTTCCGCTATCCGCTGGAGGATGGCAGCGGCTTCATCTCGGTCGCGACGACGCGGCCGGAAACGATGCTCGCCGACATGGCGGTCGCGGTGAATGCAGAGGATGTGCGATATACTGCACTCGTCGGCAAGAAGGTCCGCCTGCCGATCACCGGCCGGCTGATCCCGATCGTCACCGACGAGCATGCCGATCCCGAACTGGGCTCGGGCGCGGTCAAGATCACGCCGGGGCATGACTTCAACGACTTCGAGGTCGGCCGTCGCGCGGGCATCAAGCCCGCGGACATGCTCAACATGCTCGATGCCGAGGCGCGCGTCATCCAGACCGCCGACGGGCTGATCCCCGCCGACCTGCTCGGGCTCGACCGGTTCGAGGCGCGCAAGCGCGTGATCGCATTGATCGAGGCCGAGGGACTGCTGGAGAAGGTGGAGGATCGCACGATCCAGACGCCTTATGGCGACCGCTCCAACGTCGTCATCGAACCGTGGCTGACCGATCAATGGTATGTCGACGCCAAGACGCTCGCCGGCCCCGCGCTGGACGCGGTGCGCAACGGCGACATCCGGGTCGTGCCCGAGACCTGGAAGAAGACCTGGTACAACTGGCTGGAGAATATCCAGCCTTGGTGCGTCAGCCGCCAGCTCTGGTGGGGCCACCAGATCCCCGCCTGGTATGGGCCCGCACGTGATGACGAAGAGACTGACGAAAACGCCGTCCGCCCGATCGCGTTTGTTGCGATCAATGAGGCGGATTTGCTCAGGCAGGCACGAGAGTATTATGGTGAGGGCAAGGATTTCCTCGTTTACCGTGGTACTCCGCACTTTACTTCGGATGCGCCCTCTTTCGATAGGCTGTCGAAGATCGAACTTGTGCGCGATGACGACGTGCTCGACACTTGGTTCTCCTCCGCGCTGTGGCCGTTCGGCACGCTCGGCTGGCCGGACCAGACGACCGCGCTCGGCCGGCATTATCCCAACGATGTGCTGATCTCCGGCTTCGACATCCTGTTCTTCTGGGATGCGCGGATGGCGATGCAAGGCTTGCACTTCATGAAAGAAGTGCCCTGGAAGACATTGTATCTGCACGGTCTTGTCCGCGCAGCGGACGGTTCCAAGATGTCCAAGTCGAAGGGCAACACCGTCGATCCGCTGGGGCTGGTCGACCGCTTCGGCGCGGACGCGCTGCGCTTCACGCTCGCCGCGATGGAGAGCCAGGGCCGTGACATCAAGCTCGATGAGAAGCGCGTCGAGGGCTATCGCAACTTCGCGACCAAGCTGTGGAACGCGTCGCGCTTCTGCCAGGCCAACGGCATCGGCGCCTCGGCGACGATCGAGCCGCCGGCGGCCGCGCGCGCGGTCAACCGCTGGATCCTCGCGGAGACGGTGGCAACGGTGCAGAAGCTCGATCTGGCGCTGGCCGACCTGCGCTTCGACGAGAGCGCCAACACCATCTACCAGTTCGTCTGGGCGACCTTCTGCGACTGGTATCTGGAGCTGATCAAGGGCCAGATCGACGACGAGACCAAGGCCGTCGCCGGCTGGGTGCTCGACCAGATCCTGGTGATGCTCCACCCGTTCATGCCGTTCATCACCGAGGAACTCTGGCACGCGATGGGCGACCGTCCCTACGACCTGATCCTCGCCAAATGGCCGATGGCCGATGCGCGCGCGATCGACCCGGGCGCGCGGGCCGAGATCGACTGGCTGATCCGGCTGGTGACCGAGGTGCGCGCGGCGCGTTCGGAACTCAATGTGCCGCCGGGCGCGAAGCTCGCGGCGCATGTGCAAGATAGTGCACAACTCACCAGCGAGCGGCTGGAACGGTCGCTGCCGATGCTCCAGCGCATGGCGCGGCTCGACAGCGTCTCGGCCGATCCGCCGCCCGGCGGCGGTGCCGCGCAGATCGTCGTCGACGAGGCGACCTACGTATTGCCGCTGGAAGGGGTGATCGACGTGGGCGCCGAGCGCACCCGCCTCGCCAAGGCGCTGGCCGCGGCGCAGAAGGAGCGCGACGGGCTCGCCGGTCGTCTCAACAACCCCGCGTTCGCCGAGAAGGCGAAGCCGGAAGCGGTCGCCAAGGCGCGCGAGGATCATGCCGCCAAGACCGCCGAGGCCGAACGGCTGGGCGCCGCGCTGGCGCGGCTCGGCTGATGGACGGCGGGGGCGAAGCAGGTAGCGCGCCCCCGTCATCCGCGCGTGACCTGACGTCGGGGCCGATCAACAGCACCCTGCTGTTGTTCGCGCTGCCGACCTTGGGCTCGTCGATCCTCCAGTCGCTCAACGGCTCGATCAATGCGATCTGGGTCGGGCAGTTTCTCGGCGAGACCGCGCTAGCGGCGACGACCAACGCCAATCTCGTCATGTTCCTGATGTTCTCTGCGGTGTTCGGCTTCGGCATGGCCGCCGCGATCCTGATCGGCCAGGCGGTCGGCCGGCGGGACGTCGATGGTGTCCGCCGCGTGTTCGGCACGACGATGGGGCTGTTCGGTGCCGCTTCTCTGCTGATCGGCTTTGTCGGCTGGACGTCCGCGCCCGCGCTGCTGCGGCTGCTCGCGACGCCCGACGACGTATTCCCGATGGCGCTCGCCTATCTGCGCGTGATCTTCCTCGGCATGCCGCCGATGCTGGTCAGCGTGCTGCTGACGATGTGCCTGCGCGGCGTCGGCGATGCGATCACGCCACTGTGGGCGATTGCCGCCTCGGTGGTGATCGACGTGGCACTCAACCCTGTGTTCATCCTGGGGCTCGGCCCGGCGCCGCAGCTCGGCATCGCCGGCAGCGCGGTCGCGACGCTGGTCGCCAACATCGTCAGCCTGATCGGCGTGGTCTATGTGATCTACGCCCGTGATCGCATGATCCGGCTGCGCGGCAGCGAACTGCGCTATCTGCTCCCCGATCGCGCCTTGCTCGGTGCGATCTTCGCGAAGGGCTTCGCCATCGGCGTGCAGATGCTGGTTTTCGCTTCATCCGGCCTCGCGCTGATCGGGCTGGTCAACCGCGAGGGCAGCGCGATGACCGCGGCCTATGGCGCGGCCAGCCAGTTGTGGACCTATATCCAGATGCCGGCGATGTCGGTGGGTGCGGCGGTGAGCGCGATGGCGGCGCAGAATATCGGCGCCGATCGCTGGGATCGCGTGCGCCTGATCGCGCGTGGCGGCATCATGCTCAACCTCGCGCTGACGGGCGCCTTGATCGCGATCGTCTGGTTCATCGATCGTCATGTGCTGTGGCTGTTCCTCGGCACCGACGGCGCCACGATCGCGCTGGCGAGCCACATCAACCGCATGGTGGTGTGGAGCTTCACGCTGATGGGCATCTCGATGGTGCTGAGCGCCACGGTGCGCGCCAATGGTGCGGTGATCGCGCCGCTGATCATCTTCGGCATCGCCACCTTGCCGGTCCGCTTCGGTGTCGCCTGGGGACTGCGACCGGTGTTCGGCACCGATGGTCTGTGGGTGGGCATGTGGGTCGGCTCGATCGCCGCCGCGGGCGTGATGGCGGCCTATTATCGCTGGGGCGGCTGGCGCGAGACGCGGATGCTGCCGCCCCCGAGCCGTATCGAAGTGGAGGAGGAGGCGATGGCCTGCTCCGAACCGGCGGGCAAGATCGCGCCGGTCGGTTAGGCTCCCCGCAAGTCAGGCGTCCGCCGGCGCCACCACCTCGATCACGCCCTTGGCCACCTTCGCCATTACCGGCGTATGCGCCAGCACCTCGCCGTCGATCGAGATCGGCAACGGCGGGTCGGTCGTGATGCGCATCGCGGTGCCGCGGAATTCGCGATAGGTTTTCTTGCGGGCGCGCATCTTCACCACGCTGGTGAACCAGCTCCACGCCAGGGTGCTGCTCTTGGTGCCGACCACCGCCTGCACGATGATCTCGCCGCTGTCGAGTTCGGCATCCTCCACCAGTTCGGTGCCGCCATGGTAGCGGCCGTTGGCGATGCGGACTTCCAACGCGTCGATCGTCTCGGCATCCGGGCCGTCGCCGACCGTCAACTTGAAGGGGCGGAAGCGCGTCATCTGATAGGTTGCCCACATCAGATAGCCGACGCGGCCGAGCGCGCGCTTCAGCTTGTGCGGCACCGTCTCGGCGATCAGCGGCGACACGCCGATCGCGGCGCAATTGGCGTAATAGTCATCGTCGATCATGCCGAGATCGATGCGGCGGCGGCGGCCGTTGGCGATCACATCGATCGCGCTGTCGACGTCGAGCGGGATGCCGAGCCCGCGCGCGAAGCTGTTGGCCGTGCCCAGCGGCAGCAACGCGAACACGCAATCCTTGCCGACGAAATAGTCCACCGAGCTGGAAAGCGACCCGTCTCCACCCCCCACGATCACCATCGGCGCACCCGAATTTACCGCTTCTTCGATCGTCGGCTGCAGCTTCGACGGTTTGCGGACGGGATAGGCCTTGATCACCTCGATCCCGGACTCGCGGAGCCGCACGACGGCGTGGCGGAACATCTCGCGGCCCTTGCGCGACTTGGCGTTGACGACAAGGATCGCGCGCTTGGGCACCGGGCTGGGTTGGTTCATGCCGCCGACAACGCACGAAATGCTTCGTGGTCGCAACGAAATCTCGTGGGCGGTGCTACAGCGTTGCGCGCGCCTTGAACGCGTCCGCCAGGGCGGCGCGCATCGGCTTCGGGCGGAAGTCCTCGTCATAGAGGCCGGGCCGCTTGCGCAGCCCGTCGGCGCGCGGGGTGAGGCCCTGATGCCAGCTATAGGCGTCGGCCATCCCCCAGACGATGACATCCTTGAGCTGGGGATAGGCGAAGCACGCGTCGAGGAAGGCGCGCATGTAGCGCGCCGTTTCGCGGTCGCGGGTTTCGATGTCGGCGGGCAGGCGCTTGTCGCTGACGTCCAGCTCGGTGATCAGCAGATTATAGCCCATCGCCGTCACGCGATCGAGGAAGTCGCGCCAGGCGTGCTCGTCATGCAGGCCGAAGGCGCTGCCCTTGTCCGGGTCATGGTCGCCGATATGCGCCTGGATGCCCAGCGCATCGACCGGCACGTTGCGCTTGCGGAACCCCTCCAGCAGGTCGAGCACCTTGGCGCGGTGCAGTTCGCCGCCCGGCTCCCACAGCATATAGTCGTTGTAGACCAGCTCGGCATGCGGCGCCGCGCGGCGCGCGGCGTGGAAGGCGATGTCCATCAGTTGCTGCGCGCCGACCGGCCGCGACAGCGCGGTCTCGCGCAGCAGCCCGGTCTTATGGTCGATCGCCTCGTTGACGACGTCATAGCTGGCGATCCGCTGGCCATAGCGGGTGCAGACGCGATCGACATGCTCGACCATCAGCCGTTCCGCCTCGCTGGCGGGACGCTGGCCATAATCATGCGCGTCCCACCATTTCGGCGCATAGTCCGGGTGGTTCCACAGCAAGGTGTGGCCGCGGAATGCCATGCCGTTGCGCTCGGCGAAGGCGATCAGCTGGTCGGCGCCGGAAAAATCCCAGGCGTCGGGCCCGTTGCGGCGGATCACCGACCATTTCATCTCATTCTCGGGCGTCAGGATGCCGCATTCGGCGGCCATCACCGCACGATAGCGCGCATCGCCGAAACCGCGCGGCGCGTTCCTGCTGCCGATGCCCATCGCCGAGCCGAAGCGCATGCCGGCGGCGACCGCGAGCGCGTCCAGCGGCAGCCCCGGCGTCGGCGCGACCGCGGCCTCGTCCTGCGCGAAGGCGGGCAGGGCGCCGGCGGCGAGCACCGCGCCGGCGCCCAACATCGCCTCGCGGCGGCGGATCCGGATCATGGCCGCGCCTCCGTCACCTCGACGCGGAACCAGTCGGCATCGATCCAGCCGCGCTTGCCCGCCTTCGCATGGGTAAAGCTGAACAGCGCCGGGCGCGATCCCTTCCACCAGGAGAATTTGGCCAGCGGGATCGGATCGCCGAGCGGCACGAAGCGGCGGCCGCCATCGAGGCTGTAGCTGTAGCGCACCTGCTGCCCGGTGCCGACTTCGGCACGCAATTCGATCGTCTTGCCCGGCAGCGCCACGGCGGGGGTCTCGATACCTTCCGACGCCAGGGTCACGCGCCGCTTGCCGCCGGCCTGCACCACGCCGATCCAGCTCGGCTTCACCCCGAACAGCGCGAGCCCGCCGCGCTGGCCGTCACGCATCGCCGACACGTCGATCCGCGCCGTGACACGCATGTTCGGCCCCTGCAGCATCTGCGTGAGCGTGTTGCGCGTGGTGACGAGATGTTCGGCATGGCCGGCCTTCAGCCGCAGATAGCCCGGCCGTTCGGCAAGGCTCCACGCGGCGTTGTCGGGATTGTGGTTCCACGCCCATTGCAGCCCGAGCGTGCGGTCGGCGAATTCGTCGCCATCCTGGATGCGAACGGGGTCGGCGGTCGCCGGCATCGGCCCAGAGGCGACCGGCACGCCCGCGGTTTCGCCCGCCGCCGCTTCGCCGACGATCGGCCAGCCGTCCGCGCTCCAGCGCACCGGTTGCAGATGCACGATGCGGCCGAAGGCGCCCGTCGAGTTGAAATGGACGAACCAGCCCTGGCCGTCCGGTGTCTCCACCCAGCCGCCCTGATGCGGCCCGGCGAGGTTCAGCGGGCCGCCGGGCTTGAGCACGACGCGATGCTCGTAGGGCCCCTGGATCGACCGCGCGCGCATCACCGCCTGCGGCCCGGTCGAGACGCCGCCGATCGGCGCCCAGATATAATACCAGCCGTCGCGCTTGTAGACCTTGGGGCCTTCGAGCACCGGCAGCGCGGCCTTGTCCTCGACGATGGTCATGCCGGCATCGAGCACGGTCTTGCCGTCCGGGCTCATCCTGTGGAGGATGAGCGGCCCCGCGCCGACGCGTGAATGGACCAGCCATGCGGTGCCGTCCTCATCCCAGAAGGGGCAGGGGTCTTCGAGCCCGGCCGCTGCGATCACCTGCACCGGCGCGGTCCACGGGCCGGCGGGGTCGGTTGCGCTCGCCATGAACACGCCCTCGTCCGGCGTCGCCCAATAGACGTAGAAGCGGCCGTCATGGTGGCGGATCGAGGGCGCCCATACGCCGCTGGCATATTTGGTGCCGCCGATCGGCTTGGAGATGCTGTCGTCGAGGGTGTGTGGCCCCGGCATGTCGTAGAGCGGGCCGAAGGGCAGGCGCGGCAGCACATGGCCGATGATCCGCCAGTGCACGAGGTCACGCGAATGCAGCACGGGGATGCCCGGCGAGAGGTGGAAGCTCGACGAGACGAGATAATAATCCGCGCCGACGCGGATCACGTCCGGATCCGAATAGTCGGCGAACAGGATCGGGTTGGCGTAGCGCGCGCCAGCGGCGGCGGGCGGCTCGGCGGGTGCCATGGTAGCGATCACGGCCAGTGCGGTGGCGAACAAGATGGTGCGCATCGCTCGAAAATCCCCTCTTGCGTTGTGCCCACGAACCGGGTCGGTTTATCTTCTCAACTTGTGGGATAATATGCTATTAGATGAGACAGTTGACGTCAAATCAAGAATCGGCCGGGCGCGAAGATGGGGAGAAGGATGATCGGATTGAGCAACAGCGGCGGCGCAACCGGGCGGAGCCAAGATAGCGTTATCATTCGATCGCTCGCCGGAACCTGCTTTGCTGCCGCAGCGCTGTTCCTGCTGGGCGGCGCCGGCGCGCCGATCGATCGCCACGCGCTCGTTTCACGCCACGATGTAATCCAGACCAGGGTCGATCCGCATGCGCCGGTGATGCTCGGCAACGGATCGCTCGGCTTCACCGCCGACATCACCGGGCTGCAGACCTTTCCCGAGGCCTATGCCAGGCAATCCCCGCTGCTGACGATGGCGCAGTGGGCGTGGCACAGCTTCGCCAACCCCAGCGACTATACCGCCCGCGACGGCGAGGAACTGGTCGACGTGCCCGGGCGCGGCAAGCAGCCCTATTCCTACATCCGCGATTTCGCCGAGATCGAGCAGCGGCCGGCGCTCGCCTGGCTGCGCGAGAACCCGCATCGCTTCTCGCTGGGCCGGGTCGCGCTGGTGCTGACCGATGCCAAGGGGCAGCCCGCACGGATCGAGGCGCTCAGCGGCACCGAGCAGAAGCTCGACCTGTGGACCGGCACGCTCACCAGCCGCTTCCGTTTCGACGGGCAAGCGGTGACGGTGGAGACGCGCGTCGACGCCGATCGCGATCTGGTCCGCGTGCGCGTGATCTCGCCGCTGGTCGCGGCGGGGCGGGTGGCGATCGACGTGCGCTATCCGGGGGTGTCGCGCCAGCTCAACCCCGATCCGTCGGACTGGTCGGCGGGCGCCGGGCATATCAGCACCGTCGTTGCGCAGCAGCGCGATGCGGTGCAGATCGACCGGCGGATCGACGACACGCGCTATCGCGCGAGCATCCAGGCGCCGGGCGGGCGGGTGACGGCAGTGGCGCCGCACCGCTTCCGCGCCTCGGCGCCGGGCAAGGACCGGCTGGATGTCGTCGCCGGCTTCGAGCGCGCGGCCGCGGCCCTGCCGGCGCCTGACAACGACGCCGCGGCAGCGCGCGTTGCTGCGGCGTGGCGCGACTATTGGTCGAAGGGAGGGGCGATCGATTTCAGCGGCAGCACCGATCCGCGCGCCGCCGAACTCGAACGCCGCGTCGTGCTGTCGCAATATCTCGCCGCGATCAACGAGGCGGGCGACGTGCTGCCGCAGGAAGAGGGGCTGTTCTCCAACAGCTGGAACGGCAAGTTCCACCTCGAAATGCATGGCTGGCACGCCGCGCATTTCGCGCAATGGGGCCGTGCCGGGCTGCTCGAGCGCTCGATGGGCTGGTATGTCGCGCATCTGGATCAGGCGCGGGACAGGGCGAAGCGCCATGGCGTCGAGGGCGCGTGGTGGCCCAAGATGGCCGGGCCGGCGGGGGAGGAGAGCCCGAGCCCGATCAACCCCTTCATCATGTGGCAGCAGCCGCACCCGATCTATCTGGCCGAGATGCTTTACCGCGCGGAGGGCGGCCGGGCCGCGCTCGATCGCTATGGCGCGCTGGTCGAGGCCACGGCGGAACTGCTCGCGTCCTGGCCGCTGAGCGAAAAGGGCAGGCTGCAACTCGGCCCGCCGATCGTACCTGTGCAGGAGAATCATCCGCCGCTCACCACGACCAATCCGGCGTTCGAGCTCGAATATTTCCGCTGGGGGCTGGCGACCGCGCAGGCGTGGCGCGAACGGCGCGGGCTGCCGCGCAAGCCGGCTTGGGACCGGGTGATCGCCGGGCTGCCCGCGCCTGCGGTGCGCGACGGTCTCTACCTCCCGGTCGAGACTTCGCCCGGTTTCTGGACGGATACGATGTCGGCGGCGTGCAGCGGCAATGCGGTGAAGCCGCCTTGCCTCAACCGCGACCATCCCTCCTTCCTGATGGCCTATGGGCTGATCGGCGGCACCCGCGTTTCACCGCCGGTAATGCGCGATACGTTGGCCGCGGTGCGCAAGCATTGGGACATCCGCCAGACCTGGGGCTGGGACTTCCCCATGATCGCGATGACCGCCGCGCGGCTGGGTGAGCGCGAGGCGGCGGTGCGTTGGTTGTTCGAAGATGCCGCCAACAATCGCTGGGGCGCGACGGGCATGACGCCGCGCGTGGAACTGGCGCCGGAAGAGCGGGGCGGCCCCGATGGCGATGGCTACAAGCGGATGGCGGATACCTATTTCCCGTCCAACGGCTCGCTACTGCTCGCCGTCGGGATGATGGCGGCGGGGTGGGAAGGCGCCGAAGGCGCCGCTCCGGGGGTTCCGAAGCAGGGCTGGGTGGTGCGGGCCGAGGGGATCGAGCCGCTGCCCTGAACTGAATTTTCCTCCCCGAGGAAAGCACAGGGAGGAAAAATCGATAATCGCAGAACGGCGCCATTCAACTCCGCGTGATCGAGATCCCGCCATCGACCAGAGATGCCGTGCCGGTCACGAACGCCGCGTCATCCGACGCCAGATACAGCACCGAGCGGGCGATCTGTTCGGGCGTGCCGACCCGCTTCAGCGCGTGCATCGCGGTCAGCGCGGCGCGCTTTTCCTCGGTATCGTTCATGTCGCGATACATATCTGTGTCGACCGCGCCCGGCAGGATCGCGTTGACGCGCACCTGCTGCGGGCCGAACTCGGCGGCCAGCGCCTGGGTGAGGCCGATCAGGCCGGATTTGCTCGCGGCATAGGCGGCGGCGCCCGGAAAGGCGAAGGTGTGGCCGACGAAGGTGGAGGTGAAGATCACCGATCCGCCGCCATGCGCCGCCATATGCGCGATCTGATGCTTGGCGGCGAGGAAGGCGGCGGTGAGGTTGATCGCCACCGTGTCGGCGAAGCCCGCCTCGCTGACGGTAGTCGAGGGGCCGCCCTCGCCGAGCGTGCCGGCATTGTTGAAGGCGATGTCGAGGCGGCTGAACTGCTCGACCGCGGTGCGCACCAGCGTTTCGTGGAACGCCTCCGAGCGCACGTCGCCGGCGACCGCGATCGCCGCGCCACCCGCCGCCTCGATCTCGGCGACGAGCGTGTCGAGTTCGGCACCGCGCCGCGCCGCGACCACCACCTTCGCGCCTTCGGACGCGAACAGACGCGCCGTTTCGCGACCGATGCCCGAGCTTGCGCCGGTGATGATCGCCACCTTGTTGTTCAACCGATCCATGGGATGTCTCCTGAACGGCGGGGCGGCCCTTTGCCGTTCCGTCGATGATTGCGAAGATGGCGTACGCACGTCGTTCGGAGTAGTGACCTAGTTCGGGAACTGGTTTTCGGAAATCCGAACGATGTTGAGGATCGAGGGATTGGCCGCGTTCGTCGCGGTGGCGGAGGGCGGATCGATCAGCGAGGCGGCGCGGCGGCTGCGCCTCTCCAAGTCGGTGGTCAGCGAAAGGCTCGCCGATCTCGAACGCAGCCTCGGCGGCGCGCTCGTCCATCGCTCGACGCGGCGGCTGACCCTGACCGAGGATGGCGGCGCCTTCCTCGACCGCGCCCGCCACATCCTCCACGAAGTGACCGAGGCTGCGGCGGACATGGCCGAGCGTCGCGGCACCCTGTCTGGCGCGTTGCGCATCGCGGCACCGGTGACCTTCGGGCGCATGCATCTCGGGCCGGCGCTCTATCCCTTCCTCGCGGAGCACCCGGCGATCGAACTGACGCTCGACCTCGACGATCGCCGCGTCGATGCGACCTCGGGCGGCTATGATGCGATCATCCGCCACGGCCCGATCAGCGATTCGCGCCTCGTCGTGTGGACGCTCGCGCCCAGCCGGCGCTACCTCGTCGCCGCGCCCGACTATCTCGATCGCCATGGCGTGCCGAAGACGCTCGAGGATCTCGAAGCGCATCGCAGCATGTCCTACGCTTATCGCGGCATCGCCGACTGGCTGTTCGAGACGCCGGAAGGCGGCGTCTCCGTCCGCGCGCAGGTGGCACTGCGCTCCAACAACGGCGACATGCTGCGCGACGCGGCGATCGCCGGGCTCGGCATCGCGCTGCTGCCGGGGTTCATCGTTGGCGAGGCCATGCGCGCGGGCAGCCTCGTCGCGATCGACATCGGCGTCCAGCCCGCGGCCGAGTTCATCTACATGGCGCATCCGGCCGGGCGGAACCCCTCGGCCAAGCTGCGCGCGATCGTCGAGCATCTCCGCGCCCGCTTCGGCAATCCGCCTTATTGGGATCCGCCGATATCTTGAGCAGGCCAAGCCTTCCCCGCGACGCGGCGAGGCGATAAGGCGCGGGGCATGTCCGACCCATTCTATATCACCACCGCGATCAGCTATCCCAATGGTCGCCCCCATATCGGCCACGCCTATGAGGCGATCGCCACCGACGCGATCGCGCGTTCGCGCCGCATCGCCGGGCGCGACGTGTTCTTCATGACCGGCACCGACGAGCACGGCCTGAAGATGGCGCAGACGGCGCGCGACAAGGGCATGGAGGTGGCCGATCTCGCGACGGAAATGTCCGGCTATTTCCGTGAGATGGATGACGCTCTCAACATTTCCTATGATCGTTTCATCCGCACCACCGAGCCCGCGCACCACGCCGCTAGCCAGGCGATCTGGCGCGCGATGGAAGCCAATGGCGATCTCTATCTCGGGCGCTACGAGGGCTGGTACTCGGTGCGCGACGAGGCGTTCTACGACGAGAAGGAACTGGTCGGGGGCGAGGGCGGCGTCCGCCTGAGCCCGCAGGGCACCCCCGTCGAGTGGACGGTCGAGGAAAGCTGGTTCTTCCGCCTTTCGCGCTATCAGGACAAGTTGCTGGCGCTGTTCAACGACCAGCCCGATTTCATCCGGCCGGAGAGCCGCCGCAACGAGATGATCGCCTTCGTCTCGGGCGGGCTTTCGGACCTGTCGGTCTCGCGCACCAGCTTCGACTGGGGCGTGAAGGTGCCGGGGGCGGACGGCCATGTGATGTATGTTTGGGTCGATGCGCTGACCAACTATCTGACCGGCGCCGGCTATCCCGACGACACGGAACGGATGGCGCGGTTCTGGCCGGCCGACGTCCACATCATCGGCAAGGATATCGTCCGCTTCCACACCGTCTACTGGCCGGCCTTCCTGATGTCGGCAAACCTGCCGCTGCCGCGGCAGGTGTTCGGCCACGGCTTCCTGCTCAATCGCGGGCAGAAGGAATCCAAGTCGGTCGGCAACGTCACCGATCCGCTCGATCTCGCGCAGCGCTTCGGCGTCGATGGCCTGCGCTATTTCCTGCTGCGTGAGGTGACCTTCGGCAGCGACGGCAGCTACAGCCCCGAGGCGATCGTCACCCGCGTCAATGCCGATCTCGCCAAGAGCTTCGGCAATCTCGCGCAGCGTGTGCTCTCCTTCATCGCCAAGAATCTCGACGGCCGGCTGCCCGATCTCAACGATCCGCAGCCCGCCGACACCGAATTCTCGATGCTGGTGGCGCAGGCGACGCTCGACGAGATGCCGCGCCACTGGGAGGACCTGGCGATCTCGCAGGCGATCGAGGCGTGGATGCGCGCGGTGTGGGCCGGCAACCAATATGTCGATGCGCAGGCGCCGTGGGCGCTGCGCAAGACCGACCCCGCCCGGATGGAAACCGTGCTGGCGACCTTGGTGATGGCGATCCGCAACCTCGCCATCGCGATCCAGCCGGTGATCCCGGCGTCGGCGGCGAAGCTGCTCGACCAGCTCGGTATTCCCGCCGCGGACCGGACGATCGCGGGCATCGCCGAAGCGGGCTGGTATCAGGCGCTGCAGGCGTCGGGCTTCAAGCTGGCGCCGCCGACACCTATCTTTCCGCAACTGGAAATGCCTGCCGCGGACGCCGCCTGATGCTCGTCGATTCGCACTGCCACCTCAACTACAAGGGGCTCGCCGAGCACCAGCAGGAGGCGCTCGACCGCGCACGCGGCGCGGGCGTCTCGGCGATGCTCAACATCTCGACGCGCGAACGCGAATGGGACGATGTGCTGGCGGTCGCCGAGCGCGAGGCGGATGTGTGGGCGTCGGTCGGCATCCACCCGCATGAGGCGGATGCGCATCCCGATATCGACGCCGCCAAGCTGGTCGCGCGCGCAGCGCACCCGCGCGTCATCGGCATCGGCGAGACCGGGCTCGATTATTATTACGACCATAGCGACCGCGACCGGCAGAAGACGAGCTTCCGCTCGCACATCGCCGCCGCGCGCGAGACCGGACTGCCGCTGATCGTCCACACCCGCGACGCCGAGGACGATACTGCCGCGATCCTGGCCGAGGAGATGGGGAAGGGCGCCTTCCCGGCGCTGATCCACTGCTTCACCGCGAGCGGTGGTTTCGCGGACAGGATGCTCGACCTCGGCCTGTTCATCTCGATCTCGGGGATCGTGACCTTCAAGAACGCCGCCGCGCTGCAGGAAACCGCAGCACGGCTGCCCGCCGACCGGCTGCTCGTCGAGACCGACGCGCCTTTCCTTTCGCCGGTGCCGCATCGCGGCAAGCCCGGCGAGCCCGCCTTCGTAGCGGACACCGCGCGCTTCCTCGCCAATCTGCGCGGCGAGCGCATCGAGGATCTGGCGGCAACGACCACCGCCAATTTCTACCGGCTGTTCACGAAGGCGCGCGCTTGAGCCTGCGGGCGGTGATCCTCGGCAGCGGCACCTCCTCGGGCGTGCCGCGCATCGGCAATGACTGGGGCGATTGCGACCCCACTGAACCGCGCAACCGCCGCCGCCGTGCTTCGATCCTGGTCGAGAGCGCGACCACCCGGATCCTCGTCGACACCTCGCCCGACATGCGCGAGCAGTTGCTCTCGGCCGATGTCGCCGATGTCGATGCGGTGCTGTGGACGCATGACCATGCCGATCATTGCCATGGCATCGACGACCTGCGGCAGCTCTTCCACGCCCGCGGTGCGCCGGTGACGGCCTATGCCCGCGCCGCGACGCTCGAAACGCTGCGCCAGCGCTTCGGCTATGCGTTCGACGGCAAGGAAGGCTATCCACCAACGGTCCAAGGCCATGATCTGCCCGACGCGCTGCGGATCGGCGACATCGACATCAAGGTGGTCGATCAGCCGCACGGCTCGATCACCTCGGCTGGGTTCCGGTTCGAGGCGGGCGGCGTGGCGATCGGCTATTCCACCGACTTCCACATCGTCACGCCGGCCATGAACAGGCTCTTCCAAGACGTCGATATCTGGATCGTCGATGCGCTGCGCCACCGCCCGCATCCGACGCATCCGCACCTCGGACTGACGCTCGATGCCATCGCCGCGGCCGGTCCGCGCCGCGCGGTGTTGACGCATATGGACTGGTCGATGGATTATCGCACATTGTGCGCCACGCTCCCGCCGGGCGTGGAACCGGGTTATGACGGGATGGTTGTCAAGGTCCGATGAGCGAAGGTCAGACCGCCAATTTTCTCTATATGCTGCTGTTGCTGGTGCTCGTCGGCAGCAGCCTGATCGCGCGACGCCTGCCCATGGGGCAGACGCTGAAGATGGTGATCGCATGGGTCGCGATCTTCGCGGTGGGTTTCTTCATCGTCAGCCTGGTGCGCGGCGGGATTTGACGCCCCTCCGTTCGCCCCGGGGGGCGAACGGAGGACATTCAGGTCAAGGGGATCGGCCCCTCAATCCACCAATACGCAGTAGCGGAAGTCGTGCTTGATGAAGTTCTGCCCCAGGCTGTAGCGCACGCGCCGCACGCCGGGGATCTTGTCGATCGTCTGGTGGAGGAATTCGGTGAGCTGGTTGCCGTCCTCCACCAGCGTCATCGCCAGCACGTCGGCACGGCCGAGCATGGTGGAGACGAAGCCGATCTCGGGCAGCGATGCGAGATGTTCCGCCAGCGCGTGGATGTCGCCCGCGGTGTTCGCCTCGATCCACAGATAGGCGAGGAACGGGTTCTTCAGGCGGTTGGCGTTGGTCACCGCCGCGACGCGGATCACCTTGTTGTCGAGCAGGCGCTTCAGGCGCGATCGGATCGTGCCTTCGGTCAGGCCGAATTCGCGGCCGATCTCGCGGTTGCTGACGCGGGCGTCATGGCTCAGCCGGTCGATGATCTTGTGGTCGAGCTCGTCGAGCGGGATGCGGGTCATAGCGGCGCCCATTCGGGATTGTATTTGAGGATCTTCATCGAAAGGCCGGGGAACAGCCGCTCTACGCCCTCGACGTTCGCGATCGAGTCGGTGAGCAGCCGGTCGAGTTCCTCGATGTCGGCGGCGACGACCTGGACCTCCAGGTCATACATGCCGATCGTCACGTTGACGGTGATGACATTTTCGAGCCGGGCGAGCTCGGCGCCGACCTGCGCGGCGGAGCGGCCCTTCACCTGCACGCCCACCGCGGCGATGGCGTTGAAGCCCATCGCGGTGAGGTCGCGCATCGCCACAACGCGCACGGTATTATTGGCTTCCAGCTTGCGCAGCCGGGTGCGCACCGTCGCTTCATTGACATCGATCAGCCGCGCCAAGTCGCGGTTGGCGATGCGGCCGGACTGGCGCAGCGCGGCGATGATCTTTTCGTCGATCGGTTCGAGATCGGCGGGCGGTGCGGAGACGCGCTGCGGGGTGGCCGCCGGTTCCACTGTCTTCTTTGTCCGTCGTATCGCCACGTCTTTTTCCGTTCCTGTCTCTGTGCTTCCCCACAGCCCCGCCTGATCGCGGCCGATCTCCTTAGCGAACAATCGCGGGGTGGGGAATGCGGGGCTCGCCCAGCATCGCGCGGAACGAGGGGGGCTGCTTGTCGCCGGCATCGACGATGCCGTAACGCTCGCCCATCTCGGCACCGATCAAGGTCTGCCCGGTCAGTGCCATGCGATCGGGATCGGCATGGATCGCGGCGATGACCCGGCCGGTGAATTCCGGCGTCTCGGCATTGGCCATGATCGCCTCATATTGATCGGGGCGCTCGGCGATCGCCTTGTCGGTCCGCTCGGTCTTGAGCGGCCCCATCCAGATCGAGACCGCCGCCACGTCCGCTTCCTTCAGGTCGACGCCCATGTCGGCGGCGAACTTGTCGACGCCGGCCTTTTGCGCGCCATAGGCGGGGCCGTGCATGTAGCAGGCCGAACCGAAGGAGGAGGTGAAGGCGATCAGCCCGCCGCCGGTGCGGATCATCAGCGGCGCGGCGTGGAAGCTGGCGACATAGCCCGAGCGCAGCCCGACATCGAGGATGTCGACCAGGCTCAGCGGCCGTTCCCAGAAGCCGCCGGGCTGGATCAGCGCATCGTCGATGATCGCGGCATTGTTGACGAGAATGTCGAGCCGGCCCTCGTCGCGCTCGATCTGGCCGAACAGCGCCTTCACCGCGCTGTCGTCGCGATGGTCGACCGCGACGGCGATGCCACGCCCGCCGGCTTCGTCGATCGCGCGGGCGGTGCCGCCGATCGTGCCGGGCAGCGGCGCCGATCCTTCGACGGTGGTGCGGCCGGTGACATAGACGGCATAGCCCGCCGCGCCCAATGCCCGCGCGATGCCCGCGCCCGCGCCGCGGCTGGCGCCGGTGACGACGGCGACCTTGCGATTGTCATTGCTCATGCCGAATGCTCCTTGAGGATGTCGAGGAAAGGGGGGCGCTCGCCGCCGCCATGCACGTCGAGCGCGGCGCCGGTGACGTAGGATGAAGCGGGCGAGGCGAGGAACAGCGTCGCCTCGGCGATCTCCCCGGCACGGCCCAGCCGCTGCGCGCCGATGTTGCGGGCGATGGCGGCCTGTGCGGCGGCGTCGCCATAGGTGGCCTCGGTCGCCTCGGTCTCGATATAGCCGACGACGATCGCGTTGACCCTGATCGCCGGGCCCCATTCGTGCGCGAGGCTGCGGCCGAGCGCGATCAGCCCGGCCTTCGCAGCCGAATAGGCGGCGGTGCCGGGGGAGGGGCGTTCCGCCGAGACGCTGGCGATGTTGACGATCGACCCGCCGGTCGCCTGCATGTGCGGATGCGCCGCCTGCGACAGATAGATCGGCGCCATCAGGTTGAGCGCCACCACCCGCTCGGCGAGGCGGGGCGAACTGGTCGCGAGCGGCGCCTCGGGCGAGCCGCCGGCGTTGTTGACGAGAATGTCGAGCCGGCCATGCTTCGCCGCCACCGCATCCACCATCGCGCGCGCTGCGTCCGGATCGCGCACGTCGCACGCGACCACCTCCAGCCCGTCGATCGCCTGCGCGCTGCGCCCGCAGACGGTGACCTTCGCGCCCGCCGCCGCCAGCCGTCGCGCAATCGCAAGGCCGATGCCGCGCGTGCCGCCGGTGACGATTGCCACCTTGCCATCCAGATTGGCCAGATCCCCCATTCGCATCCTTTCGTCAGATATTGGCGCGCGCCGCATGGCGGGCGGCGCGGCGGCCGGAGAAGAAACAGTCGGCGAACGACAGGCCGCTGACATAGGTCTGCGAGGCGATGCCGACCGCGCTGCGCCCCGCCGCGTAGAGACCGGGGATCGGCGTGCCGATGCGGTCGAGCACCTGGCCGCTTTCTTCCGAGACGCGGAGCCCGCCGAAGCTGATCACCGGCAGCGGCAGGAAGCGGCTCTCGATCGAGATGTCCATCGCATAGAACGGGGCCTCGGCGATCGGCTGCATGTCCGCCGGCTCCTTGCCGAACGGGTCGGCGGCGGCGCCCGACGCCGCGGCGTTGTAGGCGGCGATGGTGCGCGCGAGGCCGGCGGGATCGACGCCGATCCTGCCGGCGAGCGCATCGAGGCTCGGCGCCTTCTTCGCGTTGAACGCCAGGTTGAGCAATGTCACGTCGCGCTGGAAGGGGACGAGGTCGGGATCGCGCGCCTGCGCGAACGCGGCCTTGCGCAGCGTCTTGTCGTAGATCAGCCAGGCGATGCCGCCCTGATGATCGCCGATATGCTCGCCAAGCGTGGCACCATAGACGGTCTCGTCGACGAAACGCTCGCCGGCGCGGTTGACGACGATCGCGTCCGACCAGGCCTTGGGCGGGTTGATGAAGCGCCACGCGCTGATCTTGTCCATCAGCGCGGTGGCGCCGCCCGCGCTCATGCCGAGCAATATGCCCGATCCCTGATCGCCCAGCGTGCCGTTGGGCATGCCCCGGGCGTAGGTGGGGGCGTAGCGCTCCACCATGCGCGGGTTCATGATGAAGCCGCCGGCGCTCAGCAGCACGCCTTCGCGCGCGCGGATCAGCCGCTCGGTGCGGCCATGCGCCTCGATCGCGGCTGCCTTGCGGAGATAGTGATTGCCGAGCCCGATGGTGACGGAGGCGAGCGGGATGCTGGGCGGCAGCGCCGCGAGCAAGGTGTTGGCGCGGGCGATGTAGCGGGTGAAGCGCTGTGCGTCGGCCGAGCTCTCCGGGATCTGCAGCACGCGTACGCCGATCACCCGGCCGCTGCGATCCTGGACCAACTGTCGCGCCTCGGCGAAGCGATGGTAGGTGAGGCCGAGGCCGAGCGCGGAGCGGGTCATCGGCTCGGTGATGAACTTGCCCAGTCCCCAGGCCTTCTTGCCGTCTTTCCCGAACGCACGGTGGCCGCGTGCGGCGGGTTTGGCGCGGGCGCGGTAGCTGGCGACCAGCGAATTGTCGGGGTGATAGAGGAAGCGGTCGAGCGGCGGGTAGGACGCCTTCTTGCGCCACACCCCGCCCGCCAGCTTGCCGCCATGTTTGAGGATCCAGTCGATCGTGCCCGGGCTTTCCTCGACGAAGCGGCGCAAGGTGGCATCCGACACGACATGGCCGGCCTCGATCCGCAGATAGTCGAGCATCGCCTGCGGATCGTCCTCCTCGCCCTCCTGCCGCTGGATCGCGGTGCCGCCGCCGGCGTAGAAGACGCCCCCATTGGCTGCGGTCGATCCGCCGCAGGCATAGCGATCGACCGCGGTGACCGAGAGGCCGCGTTCGAGGCCCTCCAGCGCCGCCGCAACGCCGGCGCCGCCCAGTCCGACGACGACGAGATCGGCGGTCGCGGTCCATGCGACGTCGCCGGCATCGTCGACGATCAGGGGGGCGTCGACCGCGACGCCGACATCGGTGGCGGGGGAGAAGGGCGCGTTCATCAGAAGCGGTACGCGACCTGGCCCAGCACCTCGCGCGGGCGGCCCTGGCGCGCGGCGATGGCGGCGGTGTAGTTGGCGGTGCCGACGATATAGTCGCGGTCGAACAGGTTGGTCGCGATCAGTTGCGCCTTGATGCGGTCGTCGTCGCTGGTCCAGCCGATCCGCGCGTTGACGATGCCATAGCCGTCCTGCTTCTCGGCATAGTCGGTCACCGCACCGAGGCCGTCGTTGGCGGCGGTGAAATAGATCCGGCTCTGGACATGCGCGTCGGCGCCGAGCACGATCTTGCCGGCATCCGCCAGTTCGACCGTATAGGCCGCGCCGAAGGTCGCCGACCAGCGCGGCGCATTGTTGAGCCGGTTCCCCGAGGCGTCGAAATTGCCGAAGGTCGTGACGAACGCATCCGGATAGTCGCGATATTTGGCATCGAGCCAGGCGATGTTCGCGGTCAGTTCGAGCGGGCGGACGGGGCGGGCGACGACCTCCGCCTCGATGCCCTTCACCCGCGCGGTTGCGGCATTCTGCGTCCGCGCGCCGAGCGAGGCGCCGATCTGGACGTAGCTCTGCACCTGCAGGTCGGTATAGTCGTAATAGAAGCCGGTCAGGTTGAGGCGCAGCCGCCGGTCGAACCAGTCGCTCTTGAGGCCGAGCTCATAGGACCAGAGCTTTTCGGGGCCATAGCCGGCGGCCGCGTCCACCGCGTTGTTGGCGCCATAGTCATAGCCGCCGCTCTTGAAGCCGCGCGTCGCCGACGCATAGATCAGCACGCGCTCGCCGGGCGTGAAGTTGATGCCGAACTTCGGCGTGAACGCGTCGTCGTGCCGCTTCGTGTCGATCGAGAAGGGGTCGGGCAGCCCCGGTATGCCGGCGAGGACGAAGCCCCGCTCGGCCACCGACGGATCGGTGTCCGTCGACGCGGTAAAATAATCGTCGATCGCGTAGCGCTTACGCTCGCGGGTGTAGCGCAGGCCGGCGATCACCGAGAGTTGATCCGACAGGCGATATTCGCCCTGTCCGAAGAACGCGATCGAGCGCGCCTGCAGCAGCGGCCGCTGGATGTGCGAGGCGCCGAACGGGAAGAGCGTCAAGGTCAGCGGCTCGCGGTTGCGCTCGTCGAAATAATAGGCGCCGAGCACCCAGCTCAGTTTCTCGCTCTCGCCCAGCAGGCTCAGTTCCTGGCTGAACTGGTGCTGGCGGATCGGGCGGAGCTGGTTGAGGAGCACATCGGCCGCGCTCGCGTCGGCGTCGGCGATGATCTTGCCGCGGAAGACGCGGTAGCCGGTCAGCGCGCGCAGCTTGATGCCGTCGGTCAGTGGCAGGATCAGGTCGCTGGAGACCCCGTAATTCTCGAGGACGGTGAAATTGTCCCGGTTCATCGAAACCTTGTCGAAATCGCCGAGGATCGCATCATCGGTGGGATTGCCCGTCGGCCGGATCAGCTTGGGATAGGCGCCGAACGCACCCGACTGGCGCGACCAGTCCGCGCGCACGGTCCATTCGCCCGACGCGCCGATGGGAATCAGGATCTGGCCGCGCACGCCGCGCGATTTCAGATCCTCCGCGTCGTTGCCGGTCGAGACATTCTCGCGGAACGCGTCATGGCCGGAGAGATCGGCGGCAAGGCTCGCGCGGACGCCGCCGGCGACAGGGCCCGAGATATAGGCTTGCACCGCGTAGCGATCGAAGGTGCCGTAGGCGGCCTGCACCTGCCCCTCGAGTTCGGCCGATGGTTTGCGCGAGACGATGTTGATCGTGCCGCCCACCGAATTGCGGCCATAGAGCGTGCCCTGCGGGCCACGCAGGACCTCGACCCGCTCCACGTCCAGGAAGTCCTGCAAATAGCTGAGCGGGCGGGCGAGATAGATGCCGTCGGTGTGGATCGTCGTGCTCGGATCGGAGCCGATGAAGACGATGTTCGAACCGATGCCGCGGATGAAGAGCTGGGTGTAGCCGGACAGGTCGGACACCTGCAGCGACGGCACATAGGCCTTCAAGTCCTGCACGTCGCGCACGCCGCGATCGTCGAGCTGCTCGGCGCTGAGCGCGGTGACGGCGATCGGCGTGGATTGCAGTTCGGTCTCGCCCATGCGGGTCGCGGTGACGACGATGTCGGCCAGGCCGTTCGGCTCCTCGGCGACCTGCGCGGAGGCGGCGCCTGTCAGCATGACGCCAAGGGCAAAACCGGCCACCGACGCGGGCCGAGCCATGCGTTGCATTTCGTCCTCTCCCTTACTCAAGATGCCGATCTTGCGCCGACACGATGCGAGGATGCGTATCATGGGCGGTTCGACTATGCTAGATCGACTCTTGCGATAATGAGTCGACGGAGTTGACGTTTTGCGTAGAAATCACTAGCCATTCATTACGAATGCTGGTGATGTGCAATGTAGAGAGGCGTGCAGGAGGCAGCTATGGCAACGGCGTTCAAGATGGATGCGGCGGATATCCCCAGCCCTGAAGAGCTGGTCGAGCGTGCGCGGGCGATGATCCCGACGCTACGGGCGCGGGCGCGCCGGGCGATCGCGGACCGCAAGGTGCCCGATGAGACGATCGCCGAGATGCAGGAAGCGGGCTTCTTCCGCGTGCTCCAGCCCAAACGCTGGGGCGGCTACGAGATGCACCCCAACGTCTTCTTCGACGTCCTGAAGCTGATCGCGGAAGGCTGCATGTCGACGGGCTGGGTCTATGGCGTGGTCGGCTGCCACCCTTATGAACTGGCGCTGTTTTCCGATCGTGCGCAGACCGAGGTCTGGGGTGAGGACACCAGCGTGCTCGTCTCTTCCTCCTACCAGCCGGTCGGCAAGGTCGAGCATACCGACGGGGGCTTCTACCTCTCCGGCCGGTGGGGCTTCTCCTCAGGGTCGCAGCATTGCGACTGGGTGCTGCTCGGCGCGCTGGTGCCGCCCAAGGCCGAGGGCGAGGCGCCCGACATGCGCACCTTCCTGGTGCCGCGCAGCGACTATCGCATCGACGAGACCTGGGACACGTTCGGCCTGCAGGGCACTGGCAGCCACGACATCGTCATCGAGCGCGCGTTCGTGCCCGATTACCGCACCCATCGCGCGGCAGACGGCTTCCTCTGCACCAATCCGGGGCAGCGCGAGAATAGCGGCCCGCTGTTCAGCCTGCCGTGGGCGCAGATCTTCGTCCGCTCGGTCTCGTCGGCGGCGCTGGGAGGGACGCGGGCGGCGATCAACGCGGCGATCCAGATCGCGAAGGATCGTGTATCGACCAACACCGGCAAGGCCTCCAAGACCGATCCGATGCTGATGGCGGCGATTGCGCGCGCCTATGCCCAGCTCAGCGAGATGGAAGCGACGCTGGGCGCGAGCTTCGACGCGGCGCTCGCCAAGGCCGAGCGCGGCGAGCCGATGTCGATGCAGGAACGCGCGGTCAACCGCTACCAGTCGTCAACCGTGGTTCGTCGGTGTGCCGATCTCGTCGATGAGATCATGCCGCTGCTCGGCGGCCGGGCGATCTACATGTCGAGCGCCATCGTTCAGCCCTGGCTCGATATCAATGCCGCGCGGGCGCATGTCGCCAACGATCCCAACAATATGGCCGCCGATCTGGTGAGCACGCTGAACAGGGAGCCACCATCCTTCCTGTTCCTCTGATCGCGCGAGATGAAAACAATGGAGAGGGAGCGGCAATGACCGCGGGATTGACGCGAACCGCCTACCAGGTGGCGGGGGGATATGAGATCAGCGTGGCCGAGGCCGGCAGCGGCCGGCCGGTGGTGTTCCTGCACGGCAGCGGGCCGGGTGCGTCGGGAGCGTCGAACTTCCGGCTGAATGCGGACGCGTTCGTCGCGGCAGGCTATCGGGTGCTGCTGCCCGACATGATCGGCTATGGCGCGTCGTCAAAGCCCGAAGGCATCGACTATACGCTGCAGCTGTTCACCGACAGCGTGCATGATGCGCTGGTCCAGGCGGGCGTCACCTCGGCGGTGTTGATCGGCAATTCGCTGGGCGGCGGCGTGGCGATGCAGATGGCGTTCGACCATCCCGGCTTCGTCGAGAAGCTGGTGATGATGGCGCCGGGCTGTGTCGAGGAGTTGCCGGTCTATTTCGCGATGCCCGGCATCGCCAAGATGAAGTCCAGCTTCGGCAGCCCCGAATTCTCGCTGGAAGACCAGCGCGCGCTGATCACCAACCTCGTCTACGACGCGTCGATGGTCACCGATGAGCTGGTGGCCGAACGCTATGCGGTCGCGCGGACCCAGTCCAAGGATGTGCTGGCGCGGATGCGCACGCCCAATCTCGCGCCGCGGCTCGGCGAGCTGACCATGCCGATCCTCGGCTTCTGGGGGCTGCAGGACGATTTCTGCCCGGCCTCGGGTGCGCAGCGCTTCCTCGAAGCCTGCCCCGACGCGCGCTTCATGACGTTCAACGGCGTCGGGCACTGGGTGCAGGTGGAACGCGCCGCCGAGTTCAACCGCTACACGCTGGCGTTCCTCAATGGCTGACCGCGAGAAATGGGCGGACGCGCTCTATCGCGCGTTGCGTGACCGCGCGACCGTGCCGCCGCTGAGCGGCCAGGACGCCGCGCTGACCATCGATGACGCTTACGCGATCTCCCTCGCTACCCTCGAACGGCGCAAGGCCGATGGCGAGCGGGTGGTGGGCAAGAAGATCGGGGTGACGTCGAAGGCGGTCCAGGACATGCTCGGTGTCCACCAGCCCGATTTCGGCTTTCTCACCGACCGGATGTGGATCGATGGCGAGACGATCGACATCGCCGCGCACGGCCTGATCCAGCCGCGGGCCGAGGCCGAGATCGCCTTCATCCTGAAGGATGCGCTCAAGGGACCGGGGGTGACCGCCGAGCAGGTGATCGCCGCCACCGCAAGCATCGCGCCCTGCTTCGAGATCGTCGACAGCCGCATCGCCGACTGGAAGATCGGCATCGTCGACACCGTGGCGGACAATGCATCGTGCGGGGTCTTCGTGATCGGCGAAGCACGCGCCTCCGCGGCGGCGCACGACCTGCCGGCGCTGCACGTGACGGTCACCAAGAATGGCGAGCCGCTGTCCGAAGGCTATGGCTCGGCGGTGCAGGGATCGCCGGCCGAGGCGGTCGCGTGGCTTGCCAACACGCTCGGTGCCTATGGCGTCACGCTCGATGCCGGGGACGTCATCCTGTCGGGCAGCCTCGTGCCGCTGGCGCCGGCCAGCGCGGGCGATGTCTTCGAAATGGAATTGCACGGCGTCGGGCGCGCAGCCGCCCGCTTCGTCTGAGGGAGAATGCAGTGGCACGCGTGAAGGCGGCGATCATCGGATCGGGCAACATCGGCACCGACCTGATGATCAAGATGCTCAAATATCCGCAGAACATGGAGCTGGCGGCGGTGGTCGGCATCGATCCCGCGTCGGAAGGACTCGCCATGGCGCGCGAACGCGGCGTCGCGACCACGCACGAGGGGATCGAGGGGCTGCGCGCGCTGCCCGGCTATGAGGACATCGGCATCGTCTTCGATGCGACCTCCGCCTATGCGCACAAGGCGCACGACGCCGCGTTGCGCGCCGACGGCAAGCAGGTCGTGGATCTGACGCCGGCGGCGATCGGCCCGTTCACCGTGCCGACGGTCAACATGGATGCGCATCTCGATCAGCCGAACGTCAATATGGTAACGTGTGGGGGGCAGGCGACGATCCCGATGGTGGCCGCGGTCAGCCGCGTGGCGACCGTCCACTATGCGGAGATCGTCGCCTCGGTCTCGTCGCGCTCGGCCGGGCCCGGCACCCGCGCCAATATCGACGAGTTCACCCGCACCACCGCGCGCGCGATCGAGGAGGTCGGCGGCGCGGCGCAGGGCAAGGCGATCATCATCCTCAACCCGGCCGAGCCGCCGATGATCATGCGCGACACGGTGTTCACCTTGTCCGAAGGCGCGGACGAGGAGACCATCCGCGCGTCGGTGAAGGCGATGGTGGAGGCGGTGCAGGCCTATGTGCCGGGCTATCGGCTGAAGCAGGAAGTGCAGTTCGAGCGCTTCGGCGACAACAACCGGCTCAGGATCCCGGGCCGCGGCGAGTTTACCGGGGTCAAGACCTCGATCTTCCTCGAAGTGGAAGGCGCGGGCGACTATCTTCCCAGCTATTCGGGCAATCTCGATATCATGACTGCCGCCGCCAAGGCGACCGGCGAACTGCTCGCGCAGAAGATCCTCGAGAAGCGGAAGGTGGCGGCATGAGCGGGTTCGACGTCGAGACCGACAAGCTTTACATCCAGGATGTGACCTTGCGTGACGGCATGCACGCGATCCGCCACATGTATGGCATCGATCACGTCCGCAGCATCGCGAAGGCGCTCGACGAAGCGGGCGTGGACGCGATCGAGGTGGCGCATGGCGACGGGCTCAACGGCGCCAGCTTCAACTATGGCTTCGGCGCGCATACCGACTGGGAATGGCTGGAAGCGGTCGCCGAGGTGCTCGAGCATTCGGTGCTGACCACCTTGATCCTGCCCGGTGTCGGCACGGTGGACGAGCTGCGCCGCGCCTATGATCTGGGGGTGCGATCGGTGCGCGTCGCGACGCATTGCACCGAGGCGGATGTCTCGAAGCAGCATATCGGCATCGCCCGCGACCTCGGCATGGACGTCGCCGGCTTCCTGATGATGAGCCACATGATCGAGCCCGACGCGCTCGCCGCACAGGCGGTGCTGATGGAATCCTATGGCGCGCATTGCGTCTATGTGACCGACAGCGGCGGCGCACTCGACATGGACGGCGTGCGCGATCGCTTCCGCGCCTATGACCGCGTGCTCAAGCCCGAGACGCAGCGCGGCATGCATGCGCACCACAATCTCTCGCTGGGCGTCGCCAATTCGATCGTCGCGGCGCAGGAAGGCGCGGTGCGCATCGATGCCAGCCTTGCCGGCATGGGTGCCGGTGCGGGCAATGCGCCGCTGGAGGTGTTCGCTGCCGCCGCCGACCGCAAGGGCTGGAACCATGGCACCGACGTGATGAAGCTGATGGACGCCGCCGAGGATCTCGTCCGCCCGCTGCAGGACCGGCCGGTGCGCGTCGATCGCGAGACGCTCGCGCTCGGCTATGCCGGGGTCTATTCGAGCTTCCTCCGCCACGCGGAAAAGGCGGCCGCGGATCATGGCCTCGACACCCGCACGATCCTCGTCGAGCTCGGCCGCCGCCGGATGGTCGGCGGGCAGGAGGACATGATCGTCGACGTCGCGCTCGACATGGTGAAGGCGCGCGAGGCGGCGGCGTGAGCGAGGGCTCGCTGCACCGGCCGTTGCCGGTGGACGCGGTGCCGGGCTGGGACATCGAGACCGACGTCGCGGTGATCGGCTTCGGCGCGTCGGGGGCCTGCGCCGCGCTGGAGGCGGCGCGCGGCGGCGCGCGGGTGACGCTGTTCGAGATGGCTTCGGGCAGCGGCGGGGCCTCGGCCTTGTCGGGCGGGGAGATCTATATCGGCGGCGGCACCGACGTGCAGCGCGCCGCGGGGTTCGACGACAGCATCGAGGCTCTGGCTACCTATCTCAAGCTGGCGGGCGGGCCGGACGCCGATGTCGCCAAATGCGACCTCTATGCCGCTCAGAGCCTCGATCATTTCGAGTGGCTGAAGGCGCAGGGCGTGCCCTACAAGGGTACGTTCGTGCCCGGCAAGATCATCGAGCCCGCGACCGACGACACCTTGATCTGGTCGGGCAGCGAAGAGGCCTGGCCCTATAGCGAAGCCGCCGCGCCGGCGCCGCGCGGCCATGTCATCCAGTGGGAGGGATGGGGCGGCGGCCGCAAGCTGGTCGATATCCTCGAACGCAATGTCCGCGAGGCGGGCGTCGACGTGCGCACCGATGCGCGCGTGCTCTCGCTGATCGCAGACGGCGCGCGCGTGGCGGGCCTGGTCGTCCGCATCGACAACCGGCTGGTCCATGTCCGCGCGGGCGCGGTGGTGATCTGCACCGGCGGTTTCTGCATGAACACCGACATGCTGCGGCGCTATGCCCCCGGCGCGCTCAAGCTCACCGATCCGATCGGCGAGAACGACAATGGCTCGGGCATCCTGATGGGGATGAGCGCGGGCGGCGATGCGATCCACATGGACGAGTTCTTCACCACCTGTCCCTGGATCATGCCCGAAAGCCTGGTGAAGGGCATCTTCGTCAATAGCCGCGGCCAGCGCTTCATCAACGAGGATTGCTATCATGGCCGGGTGAGCCGGACGATGATCGACCAGCCGGGCGATCGCGTGTGGCTGCTCGTCGACAATGCGATCTTCGCGCGCCCGATCGACCTGGCGCGGATCGACATCGCCTCAGTCGGGGAGACCTGGGAGGAGGTGGAGCGCGACCTCGGCCTGCCCGAAGACACGCTCTCCGCCACGGTCCGCACCTTCAATCGCTATGCGGCGGAAGGGCATGATCCGGTCTGCCGCAAGGCTGCAAAATGGCTGAAGGTGCTGGACGAACCGCCCTACGCCGCGCTCGAACTCGGCTTTCCCGGCAGCTATTTCTCGTTCTTCACCCTGGGCGGCCTGTCGACCGCACCCAGCGGCGAAGTGCTCGATCGCGCCGGCGTGCCGGTCAGCGGCCTGTTCGCCGCAGGCCGCGCGACATCCGGCCTGCCGCGCTCGGGGCATGGCTACAGCTCGGGGATGAGCCTTGCGGATTGCACCTTCTTCGGCCGCAAGGCGGGGCAGGCGGCGGCGGTTGCGGCACGCGCGGTCGTGCGCGAGGAGATCGTGGCGGCCTGACCCAGGCCGCCACCCGGTCGGCGCTACTTCGCGACCGACACCTTGTAGACCATCACATGATGGTAGGGCTTGCCTGGATCGACCCGCGCCGAGAGAAATTTCGGCTGGTTCGGCGCATCGGGAAACTTCTGCGGTTCCAGTGCGATGCCGTCCCCCATGCGGTAGAGCGCGCCGCCCTTGCCGACATAGGTGCCGTCGAGGAAGTTGCCGGTGTAGAACTGCACGCCGGGCTCGGTGGTCAGCACCTCCAGCACGCGGCCCGACGCCGGATCTTCCAGCCGCGCGGCCAGTTCGGGCTTGGCGGTCGCACCCTTGTCGAGCGCATAGTTGTGATCATAGCCGTGGCCGAAGCGGATCTGTTCGTCGCGGCCGTCGCGGATGCCAGGAACGAGCGCGTGGGGCGCCCGGAAGTCGAACACCGTGCCCTCGACCGCGCGCAGCTCGCCGGTCGGGATCAGCTTGTCGTTGACCGGCGTGTAGGCCTTCGCCGGGATCGTCAGCACATGGTTCTCGGCGGTACCGCCGCCCGCCAGATTGAACAGCGCATGATTGGTCATGTTGACGACCGTTGGCTTGTCGGTGGTCGCGTCGAAGCTGATCGTCAGCGCGCCTTGTTCGTCCAGCGCATAGGTGACAGTCACGTCGAGCGCGCCCGGATAGCCTTGCTCGCCGTCCGCACTCTTGTAGCTGAGTACGACGCTGGCCGAGGGGCCGCTCTTCAGAGAGCGCACCGACCAGGCAACCTTGTCGAAGCCCTTTTCACCGCCATGCAGCGAGTTGACCTTGTCGTTCAGCGGCAGTTGGTAGGCCTTGCCGTCGAGCGTGAAGCGGCCGCCGGAGATGCGGTTCGCATAGCGCCCGACGGTGACACCGAAATAATTGGGCTGCTCGACATAGCCGTCGAGCTTGTCATAGCCGAGCAGGATGTCGGTGGGCTTGCCGGCCCGGTCGGGCGCAACCATCGTCTGCAACGTCGCGCCATAGGTGAGGATCGTCGCCGAGACGCCATGGCTGTTCTTGAGGGTGATCGCTTCGATCGCGGTGCCGTCCGCCAGCTTGCCCGCCGGCGCCCGGCTGGCTTCGCCCGCGATCGCCGCTCCGTTCGCCAGTTGCACCGCGGCCAGAAACGCCACCGCGCCCAACAGCCTGCTCACCTTCCGCATTGCCTTCTCCCCGTCGCTGGCGCCCGTCGCCGCGGCTTGGCGCCTCTCTTGTCCGACTATTCTGACAAGCGCAAGTCGGGCGCTCAGCGCTCCATCGAGCTGCGCGTATCCTCGAGTGCGAGGTCCACAAGCGTGCGCATCGCGGTTGCCGCCGCATCCGCGTCACCGACGGCGATCGCGTCGTAGACGCGGGCATGATCGGGGATCGGATTGCGCGGCAGCGCGCGCGACCGCTGCTTGAACTGCGTCGTCCAGTTGACTGCGGCGCCGATGCTTGCGGTCAGCGCCATCAGTGCGTCGTTGTGCGTCGCCTGCAATATGGCGTTGTGGAAATCGCGATCGGCGGCGCGGCCGGCATCGGTCGCCAATGTGAAGCGCCGCATCGCCGCCAGCGCATCCTTCATCGCCTTCAGGTCGGCGCGGTCGCGCCGTTCGGCCGCCAGCCGCGCCGCGGCGGGCTCGACGATGGCGCGCAATTCGAACAGGTTTCGCACGAAATCGATGTCCGGCTCACCGGCGAACGCCCAGGCGAGCACATCGGGATCGAGCAGGTTCCAGCGGTTGCGCGGCAGCACCCGCGTGCCGGCCTTCGGACGGCTCTCGACCAGTCCCTTCGCCGTCAGCACCTGCACCGCCTCCCGATAGGCACTGCGCGATACTTCGAGTTCCTCGGCGAAGGCGACTTCGCCCGAGAGCGTATCGCCGGGCGCATATTCGCCCGAAAGGATGGCGACGCCGAGCTTATGGGCGACGGCGCCGTGCAGGCGGCGACCGGGGCCGCGGGTTGGACGCGGCGCGGGTACGCCTGCTGTCTCGCCCTTGTCCTCGTCCGCCGCATTCGATGGGATCATCGCCATCCTCCCCGCGTCACACCTAACAGCGAAGGTGGAGCCGGGAAACGACAAACATTGCCAATGCGCGCTTGCTCTAATATGTCGGAGTAAATAAGCCGACGCGCGATGGAGGCCGGTGGCCGTGGCATGCGGACCGCGCGTTTGGCCGACGCCTGAAGGGGAGAATGTTGATGGCTTTCCGTTTGCTGCAGCAGCGCGGTGCCGACGGTGCGCGCGCGGTGATCGCCGCCGAGGGCGATGCCGCCTGGATCGTGCTCGGCGTCGAGAACGTCCGCGCGCTCGCGCTGGAGGCGATCGCGGCGGGGCAGGGGCTGGCCGATGCGGTCGCGGCGCGCGGCAAGGGCGCCGCCGTCGACATCGCCGCCGAGGCCCGGGCCGGCCGGCTGCTCGCCCCGATCGACCATGAGGATCCCGCCCATCTGTGGATGACCGGCACGGGCCTCACCCATCTCGGTTCCGCCGAGGGGCGCGACAAGATGCACCGCGAGGCGGCGGCCGCCGCCACCAAGACCGACTCGATGCGGATGTTTCTGGAAGGGCTGGAGGGCGGCAAGCCCGCGGCCGGCAGCTTCGGCCAGCAGCCCGAATGGTTCTACAAGGGCGATGGTTCGCAACTCGTCGGCCCCGGCGCGCCGCTGACGATGCCGCCCTTCGCCAAGGATGGCGGCGAGGAGCCGGAACTGGCCGGCATCTATGTGATCGGTCCTGACGGCACGCCGTTCCGGCTTGGCCTGTGCCTTGCCAACGAGTTCAGCGACCATGTCACCGAGCGCCACAACTATCTGTGGCTCGCCCATTCCAAGCTGCGCCAGGCGGCGATCGGCGCCGAGCTGCTGGTCGGTGCGCCGCCGGCGGGTGTCGAGGGCACCAGCCGCATCCTGCGCGATGGCGAGATCCTGTGGGAAAAGCCCTTCCTTTCGGGCGAGGCCAACATGTCGCACACGCTCGCCAATCTGGAGGCGCATCACTTCAAATATGCGTTGTTCCGCAAGCCGGGCGACGTCCACGTCCATTTCTTCGGCACGGCGACCCTGTCGTTCAGCGACGGCATCCAGACGCAGCCGGGGGACGTGTTCGAGATCGCGGCGGCGCCCTTCACATTGCCGCTGGCCAACCCGCTGGCCCGCAGCGCTGGGGAAGCCGTTCCGGTCGCCGTCAAGGCGCTCTGAGCGATGGATCCGATCCGGATCGCGGTGGTCGGGCTCGGCAAGATCGCGCGGGACCAGCATCTGCCGGCGATCGCGGGCAACGGCACGTTCAGCCTCGCAGCGACGGTCAGCCCGCACGATCATGCGATCGAGGGGGTGCCGCATCTCGCCAGCCTCGACGCCTTGCTTGCCGAAGGACCGGCGGTGGATGCCGTCGCGCTGTGCACGCCGCCGCAGGTCCGCCATGACCTGGCGGTCGCGGCCCTGAAGCGCGGCGTGCATGTGTTCCTGGAAAAGCCGCCGGGCGCGACCTTGAGCGAGGTCGCGGCGCTGCAGGTGCGCGCCGACAGGGTGGGCGCATCGCTGTTCGCCGCCTGGCACGCGCGCTTTGCGGCCGGCGTCGCGCCGGCGCGGGCCTGGCTGGCGGAGCGGCGCATCGATCGCGTGCAGGTCACGTGGCGCGAGGATGTCCGCGTCTGGCACCCCGGGCAGGCCTGGATCTGGGAGCCGGGCGGGCTCGGCGTGTTCGATCCGGGGATCAATGCGCTCTCGATCGTCACCCATATCCTGCCGCGGCCGATCTTCCTCAAGGCGGCGACGCTGACCCTGCCGGAAAACCGCGCCGCGCCGATCGCCGCCGAACTGCACCTGCTCGACACCGCGGACGCGCCGATCACGGTCGATTTCGACTGGCGCCAGACCGGGCCGCAGCTCTGGGACATCATCGTCGAGACCGATGCCGGGACCTTGCGGCTGTCGCAGGGCGGCGCGGTGCTCGCGCTGCCGAGCGGCACCGAGCATGGCGAGGACGTCGAATATGCCGGGCTCTACAGCCGTTTCGCCAATCTGATCCGGGGCGGATGCAGCGATGTCGATACCGACCCGCTGCGCATCGTGGCCGACGCCTTCCTGTGCGGCCGCCGCCTGACGACGCAAGCCTTTCACGACTGAACCAAGGGAGAGGGACACAATGATTGCCACCTTGCGCCGCGCCACCGCCGCGCTGCTGCTGTCGACCGCCGCACTTGCGGCGCCGGCAACGGCGCAGACCGCCACCGAGGACGCCGCCACCGCCACGATCAGCGCGGACAAGCCGGGTCCGGTCTATGACCGCCGCATCTTCACCCAGTTCGCCGAGCATCTGGGGCACGGCATCTATGAGGGGCTGTGGGTGGGCAACGACCGCGCGATCCCCAACACCAACGGTTTCCGCAACGACGTGATCGCGGCGCTCAGGCAGCTCTCCGTGCCGGTGGTGCGCTGGCCGGGCGGTTGCTTCGCGGACGAATATCATTGGCGGGAGGGTGTCGGCGCGCGCGCCAAGCGCCCGGTGAAGATCAACACCCATTGGGGCGGCGTGACCGAACCCAACACCGTCGGCACGCACGAGTTCATGGAACTGGTCCGCCAGATGGGCTCGGAGGCCTATATCTCGGGCAATGTCGGCAACGGGACCCCGCAGGAAATGGCGGAGTGGGTGGAATATATCACCTCGCCCGCCGGCAGCCTGGCCGATGAGCGCGCGCGCAACGGCCACAAGGAGCCCTGGGCGCTGCCCTATTTCGGCATCGGCAACGAATTGTGGGGCTGCGGCGGCAATATGCGCGCCGAATATGCGGCGGACGTCACCCGCCGCTATGCGACCTTCATCAAGGCGCCGGCCGGCACCAAGATCCTCAAGATCGCATCGGGCGCGAACGGCGACGACGTGTCCTGGACCGAGACGATGATGAAGATGGCGGCCGACAAGGTCGATGCCTTGTCGCTGCACTATTACACCGTCCCCGGCGGCTGGCCGCCGCGCCATTCCGCGGTCGACTTCGACGAGGCCGGCTGGGCCGAGACGCTCGCCGGCACGCGCAAGATGGAGGAACTGATCTCCAGGCATAGCGCGGTCATGGACAAATATGATCCGCAGAAGCGCGTCTGGCTCGCGGTGGACGAATGGGGCACCTGGTACGCCGGTGATCCCGGCACCAACCCCGGCTTCCTGCGCCAGCAGAACACGCTGCGCGACGCGCTGGTCACCTCGATCAACCTCGACATCTTCGCGCGCCATGCCGATCGCGTGAAGATGACGGCGATCGCGCAGATGGTGAACGTGCTGCAGGCGATGATCCTGACCGACGGCCGGAAGATGGTGCTGACGCCCACCTATCATGTCTTCGAGATGTACAAGCCCTATCAGGACGCGACGGTGCTGCCGATCGAGATCGACTCGCCCTGGTATGCCAAGGATGCGTGGAACATGCCGGCGGTCAGCGGATCGGCGGTGCGCGCGAAGGATGGCAAGGTCCATGTCGGCCTCTCCAACTTGGACCCCAACAAGCCGCATACGATCACGGTGAAGCTGCAAGGCCTCTCCGCGACGGGCGTGACCGGCCGGGTGCTGACCGCGAACGCGATGAACGCGCTCAACAGCTTCGACGCGCCGGACACGGTGAAGCCGGTGCCGTTCAACGGTGCGCGGATCGACGGCGGCACGCTCAGCGTGACCTTGCCGGCGAAGTCGGTGGTGATGCTCGACCTGCAGTGACGATAACGGGCGTGCGGTTCGCTGCCGCGCGCCCGTCCCTCGACCCGATAGACATAAAGTGCCAAGGCCGATCGGCGATGAAGCGATCGATCATGGCGGATCGCGCCGGTCGCACGAAGGAGCGCAGCCATGACGTTCGATCTTTCCCGCCGGCTGTTTCTGGGCGCCGCGGCTGCCGTGACCGCAACCCCCGCCGGGGTGCTGGCCGCGAAGCCGGCGGCGAAGCGTGGCGCGCTGCCTGAAAACCCGCTGGTGCGCCAGCGCGCCGATGCGCAGATCTTCCGCCACGCGGACGGTCTTTACTACATGACCGCGTCGGTGCCCGAATATGACCGGCTGATCCTGCGCCGGTCCAGGACGATCGCCGGGCTGTCGACGGCGGAGGAAGCCGTGCTGTGGCGCCGCCCGGCGAGCGGCAGGCTGGCAGGCTATATCTGGGCGCCCGAACTCCATTTCATCGACGGGCGGTGGTATATGTATTTCGCCGCCGGCGATGGCGGCGCGCCGTTCCGCATCCGCACCTATGTGCTGCGCTGCCTGGGCGCCGACGCCATCACCGGCACGTGGGAGGTGATGGGGCAGCTCGAGACGCCGTGGGACACGTTCACGCTCGATTCCACCGTCTTCCTCCACCGCGGCACCCGCTATATCTGCTGGGCGCAGAAGGAGCCGGGGGTCGAGACGAACTCGAACCTCTATCTGGCGCCGCTGGCGACGCCGACGACGCTGAAACGCGCGCCGACGCGACTGACCGTGCCGACGCTGCCGTGGGAGATCCGCGGCTTCAAGGTTGCGGAAGGTGCAGCCCCCCTGATCCGCAACGGCCGGCTGTTCCTGACCTATTCGGCAAGCGCCACCGACGCGCGCTATTGCCTGGGCATGCTGACCGCACCGGACGATGCCGATTTGATGGATCCGCGCGCGTGGACCAAGTCTCCGGACCCCGTCTTCGTCACCTCGCGCGAGACCAGCGTCTACGGCCCCGGCCACAACAGCTTCACGGTCGACGAGCAGGGCAGGGACGTGCTCGTCTATCACGGTCGCGACTATGAAGCGATCAAGGGCGATCCGCTGTTCGATCCCAACCGCCATACCCGCGTCCAGCGGCTCTATTATCGCGCGGACGGCACGCCGGATTTCGGGATTCCGGTCGGCAACGGCGCGCTGCCCGAACGCTTTTCGCCGGCAGCCGCTCCCGGCCGGTTCCTCGCTCAGGTCGGTGGCATGCTGAGCGTCGGCGCGGCGGCGCTGCCCGCTACGCAGTTCCGCTCGCTGAAGGCGGGCGACGCGCTGATGCTCTCGCCGATCGAGCAGCCGCACCATGTCGTCGCAGTCGGCGCCGACCGCAAGGTGGGGCTGGTGCGCAACGACGGCAGCGCCGATGTGCTCCGCCGCGCCGCGCTGATCAGGGAGAACGCGCCCGATGGCAGTGTCCGCTGGCTGTCGCGGGCCGGCGGCGGTGCGCTGGCGCCCACGGCGGACGGGCTTGGTGTCACGGTGCGGAACGACGCCACGGCACGCTGGCGCGCCGACTGAACCTCGCCCGTGTTGCACGTCCGGCGCATATCTTGCGACCATCCTGCTCGCGCCGTCGCGGCGGCGTGCGCGGCAGTTGCGGCTGAGGCAGCGGAAAAAAGACCGGCCCCGGCGATGCGCCGGGGCCGGTCTCGCGGGCCCACCGCCTCCTTAGAACTTGTAACCCACCGAAAAGATCAGCTGGCGGGGCGGAATGAAGGTCTCCATCACCTGCGCGCTGCCATACGGATCTGAGAAGCGCGAGTTCACGCCATCCTTGTTGAACAGGTTGGTGGCGCGGAAGGTGAAGTTCACGCCGGGCTCTTCAAGCTCATAGCGGAGCATCACGTTGACCTGGCTGTAGGAGGGCGTGATGTCGATGCCGGAGTCGTTGAACAGACGGTACTGATATTTGCCGCGATAGATGTATTGCGCGCGGGCGGTGGCCAGGCCGGGGCCGACTTCCGCCGTGTAGGTGGCGGCAAGGCTGCCCTGCCAGCGCGGCAGCTTGGGCACGCGGTTGCCGTTGATGTTGCGGCGCGCGGCGTCGCGGGCGACCGAGGCGGCGTAGAAGTTGGTCCAGAACAGATAGTCCGGATAGCCTGCGGCGATCTGCGCCGCGTTCGCCGCGCCGGGATCGAGCGCGTCATAGTCGGAGGTGAACTCGCCCTCCAGCCAGGACACCGAGCCGTCGAAGCGCAGGTTCTCCGTCGCGAGCCATGAGCCTTCCATCTCGACGCCATAGACGCGGGCCTTCGGCGCATTGGAAATGCCTTCGCCGAACAGCACCGGATCCTCTTCGAGGAACTGCATATTCTTGTAATTGTAGAGGAAGGCCGAGGCGTTGAGCTGGACGCTGTTGCCGAAAAAGCGGTTCTTCGTGCCGATTTCGAACGAGTCGACCGTTTCCGCCTCGTAGGTCGGCTGGATCGCGTCGGTCCAGCCGAAGATGTAATAGGCGCTGTCGCCCGCCGAGGCGGAACTGTTGATGCCGCCGGGCTTGAAGCCGCGCGTGTAGCTTGCATAGACCATGTTCTGCGGGGTGAACTGATAGTCGAGCGCCAGCTTGCCGGTCCATTCGTCCGCGGAGCGCGGGCTGGTCGGCGCGGGCTGCAGATAGTTGCCCGAGGTTGCGCTGCTGCTGCCGCCGGAGGCGCTCGAATAGAGCCCCTTGGCATGGTCATGGTTGTAGCGGATGCCCGCGGTCAGCTTGAGCTGGTCGGTGAAATCATAGGTCGCCTGGCCGAACGCCGCCCACTGCTCGCGCTTGATCTGCGAGAGCTCGGCGAAGGTCAGCGTCGAGACTTCGGGGCTGTCGAAGGGCGTGTCGATCGGCAGCGGCGGCCGCAGGATGTTGCTGTCGTTGGCGCGATACTCGACGATGTACTGGTCGTTGGTCGACTGCAGATAGACGGCGCCGGCGACCCACTGGAACGGGCCGTTGCCCGATGAGGAGAAGTTGACCTCCTGCGTCCAGCTTTCGGTGTCGGTCTGCCACAGCGCGACATGGTCGTAGCGGTTGCCGGTGAAGCTGATCGGGCTGTAGGTCAGGTCGTAGAACAGGTCGGCGGTCAGGCCGTCGCCGTCCCAGGCCTGCTCGCTGTGCAGCTTCTGGTAGCTGGTGATCGCCTTGAACACCGCGAAGGGCAGGTTCCATTTGAGCGTGGCGGTGTAGAGTTCGGTCTTCACCTCCGAGCGGCCGGTATAGTCCTGCGTCAGGATGCGCGGATCGGGCTCCGGATCGAGGATGTTCTTCTGCGCCGGCCCGTTCGTGTCGCTGTCATACTGGATGGTGTTGAGCGTGATCGAGAAATCGCTGGTCGGCTGCCAGATCGCACCCACGCGCCAGCCGAGCTCGTCCGCATCGTCCAGCTCATATTTGTCGAAGCCGGGCACGCCGGTCGCATAGGCATAGCCGTCATGCTTCATATACTGGATCGCGCCGCGCACCGCGAAGGTCTCGCCGATTGGCACGTTGACCGCCGCATCGCCCTCGAACCAGCCATGATTGCCGGCACCAATATTGGCCTTCCCGGTCAGTTCGTCGGGCGAGGGTGCGACCGAGACGACGTTGATCGTGCCGCCGGTCGAGCCCTGGCCGAACAAGGTGCCCTGCGGCCCGCGAAGCACCTCGACCTGGGCGACGTCGATGAACGCCGCGCTCGCCGCGATCGAGTTGAAGATATAGGCGCCGTCGACATGGTAGGAGACGCCCGGCTGGGTGTTGGTGTTCTCCGGCGTTTCCGAGCCGATGCCGCGGATCGAGATGATCCGCTCGCCGCCGCCGCTGCGCGCGACGACGAGGCCCGGCACCGTGCCGTTGAGGCCGGTGATGTCGGTGATGTTGGCGGCCTTCAGCGTATCCGCCGTGATCGCGGTGACCGAGAGCGGCGCCTGCTGCAGGTTGACGTCGCGGCGCTCTGCGGTGACGACGATCTCCGCCAGTTCGCCCGGCTCGGCGGCGGCCGCGGCGGGCTCGGGTGCCGGTGCAGCCTCCTCTGCCCGGGCGGCTCCCGCGGTGAACGCGAGCAGCGACACGCCCGCAGCGAGTACGCACCAGCTCTTATGAATCTGTCTTGCCATGGAAGACCCCCCGGAAATTTGTTGCTTTGCCCTCTCCGGCTGCGGTCTGATTTTTCTGGTCACCGCTTGCATCAAATCTGTTCCGCGAAGGGGTAAGGGGTCTTGAGCCCCGGCGAATAAGAAATTGACCGCGGTGCGATCGGTCGGTGCCAAGGAACCGTCATGAACCGCTGCTAGGTGGCACGATTCTGTTGCGCGGGCCGCTGGCGGCGCCCCGGGACCGGCGCTTTCGATCGTGCGGGGCGGACGGCGGGTGAGCGCATTGCCGCCGGCGCGCAGGAGAACGGGTTCCGTGCGCCTGCGTCAAAGTCGCGAGGGGGCTGGCGACAAGAATGCGCGCGGGCGCTGGTGCCGGCCGCCGCTCTTGTCTCCGGCGATCTTTTGCATGAACCTGTGTGCGACGACGCTTCCGGGAGGATGCCATGCTGACCCGTCGCACGCTGTTGGGAACCGGGCTGTTGCTGCAGGCGGCGCTGGCCCTGCCTGCGTGCGGCGGTGGCGATCCGGGTACGGCGCCGGATCGGCGTGAGACGGCGACGCCGCAGGCCGCACCGAGGCCGGCATGGCATCTGGAAGGCGACAGCTATGTCGCCCCTCGCGGCAAGACGCATTTCCTGGGCCACTTCATCGAGCAGGTGCTTGGTGAAACGGTGGAGAACAGCGCGGTCAGCGGCGCCAGCTTCCGCCAGATCGGCGATCGCATCCTCGCGGCGACCGACCTGCGGGCCAATCCGCTGCTGATCTGGGATGGCGCCGCGGTCGGCCGCACGCTCGGCTCGATCGACATGGAACTGGGCGTCGTCGACGAGATCGTCCGCTTCAAGGCGCCCCACAGGAATTGGCTGCTGATCCCGTCGGTGGTGACCCGCGAGCAGCCCAACGCCGCTCAGGTCTGCAAGGATATGGCAGCGCTGCGCGATGCGCTCGCCTCCGACTATGGTCCGATCCATGTCTTCGACGCGCTGCCGGTCCTGCAGGGGTTGGCAAACGGCACGGAAAGCGACCGTGCCGACGTCAGCGCCGGCCTCGTGCCCGGGTCGGTGCTGATCGACGGCCGTCACCTCGGCGACGCCGGGCTGGCGGCGGTGGTCAACGCGCTGACCCGCGCGGGCGGCCCGATGGTCGCGGTGCGCGACCTCTAATCGAATCGCGCCGACCCGCTTGCGGGATTTCCCGATCTGTTGGACACCCGCTGCCGCATAGGTGCGGGGGACATCGATGATCACACGTCGTACGCTGTTACGAAACGGCCTGCTGTCGACTGCGGCGCTGGCGGTACCGGGCTGTGGCGGGGGAGGTTCAGGGGGATCCGCCCCGACGCCCACGCCCACGCCGGGATCCACGCCGACGCCGGCACCCGTTCCGGTGCCCACTCCCACGCCGACCCCAACGCCGGCGCCCACCCCGACACCGACGCCCATACCAACGCCGACGCCGACGCCCGTGCCGGCACCGACACCCACCCCAACGCCAACGCCCTTACCGACCCCCACGCCAACGCCGACACCTGCTCCGACCCCCACGCCAACGCCGGCACCCACGCCGACACCAACGCCAACGCCCGGGCCGACGCTGATCAAATGGCACCTGGAGGGCGACAGCTACATGGCGTACCGCGGCAACGGTCTCTATCTGGGCCGGTTCGTTGAGAGCAACCTCAGGGAAGCCGTCTACAACACCGCCGTCAGCGGCTCGAGTTTCAGCCAGATCGGCGCGCGGATCGATGCCGCGGGGCTGCGCGACAATCCGCTGCTGATCTGGGATGGCGCCGCCGTCGGCCGCACGCTCGGCTCGATCGGCATGGAACTGGGCGTTGTCGATGCGATCGTCCGGCTCAAGGCGCCGCGGCGCAACTGGCTGATCATTCCTTCGGTCGTCACGCCCGGTCAGGCATCCGCCGAGCGCGTGAGGGACGATATGGCCGCGCTGCGGCGCGAACTCGTCGCACGCTATGGCGACGTGCACATGTTCGATGCGCTGCCGATCCTGCAAGGGCTCGCGGACGGATCGGAACAGGACAGGGCAGACGTGGCGCGCGGGATGGTGCCGTCGTCGGTGCTGATCGACGGATTGCATCTGGCGCGGCCGGCGCTCGTCGCTTTGGCCGACGCGCTGACCCGCGCGGGCGGCCCGATGGCGACCGTCCGCGATCTGTGAGCTAGCCGAGCACCGCGACGCTCGTCAGCACCAGCCGCACCAGATCCGCCTGACCGCGTGTGGCGGTCTTGGCGTAGAGCCGTTTGGAATAGTTGCGCGCGGTCTCGATGGTCAGGCCGAGCATCGGCGCCGCCTCGGCCAGGCTGTGCCCATCCGCCAGCAGCAGCGCGAGCCGTGCCTCGCCGATCGCCAGCCCGTGCAGCTTGGCCAGCAGCGGGACGTGATGCGGCCCGATCGGCGGCTGGCTGCGCGACAGCGCGACGAGCGCGGGGAGGGCCAGTGCCGCGAGCGGCTGTTCGGGGACGGGTACCGCGATGATCCGCGCGCCGTCGTCGGTGTCGAGGTCGATCGCTTCGGGCGGATGATCGGCATGCGCGGCGAAGGCGTGCGCGGCGCGGGTGACGGCACGGTCCGCCTCGACCGAACCGACGTGCAGGCGCCGGCCCACGCCTTCGGCGCCCGAGCCCGCAAGCACACGGCCGTCGCCATCGAGCGCGCGCCAGCCGATGCCGGCGCGGCGCAGCGCATCCTCGGCCACGTTGATACGGAAACGCGCCTGTTCGAGCGCGAGGAAGTTGCGCAGTGCGATGCCGAGATGCGGCGCGAGCGACCCGACCAGCGCCGCGTCCGCCGCGCCGAAATCCTCCTTCTGGCGGGAAATCACCACCCACAGGCTCGAACCGCCGGGCTCGGTTACGCGCATGAAGCGGCCGTAACGCACACCGATCCGCTCCATATACTCGCGGCGGAAGCGATCGTGCCGCATGTCGGCGGGGTCGATCATTTCCTCGGGCGAATAGACCCGGCCCGGGCGAAGCCGATCGTAGCGGATCGGGTCGAGCGTCGCGAGCTCGGCCAGCCGCTCGGCCTCGGCGCGGACGTCGCGGCCGGCGAACAGCTGGGTCGCGCGGTGCATCGGCGCGTCGCCCTGACGGAAGATCAACGACGCATAGTCGGCCCGCGTGCGCGCGCGCAGGCGCAGGAGGAAGGTCTGCCAGAGCGGCTGATCGTGCATACCCTCGTGCAGCGCCGTGAGCAGTTCGTTCTCGTCGGTGCGGGAGAGCGCCATCTACCTCCCATATGGGAGGTTCGTTGAATTGTCACGGCGCTAGGAGGAGCAGCGAGCGCCAAGAACAACGGACATGGCTGATGCTGGCTACCAAGACATTGACCCACCTCGAACGGCTGGAGGCGGAATCCATCGACATCCTGAGGGAAGTGGTCGCCGAATGCGAAAAGCCGGTGATGCTCTATTCGGTGGGCAAGGATTCCGCCGTGATGCTTCACCTGGCCCGCAAGGCCTTCTATCCGTCGCCGCCGCCATTTCCGCTGCTGCACGTCGATACGACGTGGAAGTTCCAGGCGATGTACGAACTGCGCGACCGGATGGCGCGAGAAAGCGGCATGGAACTGCTCGTCTACCAGAACCCCGAGGCGCAGGCGCGCGGGATCAATCCGTTCGATCATGGCGCGCTCCATACCGACATGTGGAAGACCGAGGGGCTGAAGCAGGCGCTCGACCTTTATGGCTTCGACGCGGCGTTCGGCGGCGCGCGGCGCGACGAGGAGAAGAGCCGCGCCAAGGAGCGCGTGTTCAGCTTCCGCTCGGCCAATCATCGCTGGGATCCCAAGAACCAGCGGCCGGAGCTGTGGAATCTCTACAACGCCAGGAAGGCGAAGGGCGAATCGATCCGCGTCTTCCCGATCTCGAACTGGACCGAGCTCGACATCTGGCAATATATCCAGCTCAACGACGTGCCGATCGTGCCGCTCTATTTCGCGGCGAAGCGCCCGACCGTGGAGCGCGACGGCATGCTGCTGATGGTCGATGACGATCGCTTCCCGCTGAAACCGGGCGAGGTGCCCGTCGAGCGCTCGATCCGCTTCCGCACGCTGGGCTGCTACCCGCTGACCGGCGCGGTGGAGAGCGAGGCGGCGAACCTGTCCGAAGTGATCCAGGAAATGCTGCTGACCACCACATCCGAACGGCAGGGCCGCGCGATCGACAAGGATGCCGGCGGTGCCGGCATGGAGAAGAAGAAGCAGGAGGGGTATTTCTGATGAGCGATACCTTGGAACAGGAAAGCGCCTACCAGGTCGATGCCCTGATCGCCGAAGACATCGACGCCTATCTGGAACTGCACCAGCACAAGACGCTGTTGCGCTTCATCACCTGCGGTTCGGTGGATGACGGAAAATCGACGCTGATCGGCCGGCTGCTCTACGACAGCAAGATGATCTTCGAGGATCAGCTTGCGGCGCTGGAAGCGGATTCGAAGCGCGTCGGCACGCAGGGGCAGGAGATCGACTTCGCGCTGCTCGTGGACGGTCTCGCCGCCGAGCGCGAGCAGGGCATCACCATCGACGTCGCCTATCGCTTCTTCTCGACGGAGAAGCGCAAGTTCATCGTCGCCGACACGCCGGGGCATGAGCAGTACACCCGCAACATGGTGACCGGCGCCTCGACCGCCGACCTCGCGGTGATCCTGATCGATGCGCGCAAGGGGGTGCTGACGCAGACGCGGCGCCATTCCTACCTTGCCCACCTCATCGGCATCCGCAACATCGTGCTCGCGGTGAACAAGATGGACCTGGTCGGATACGATCAGGCGGTGTTCGACACGATCGTCGCCGATTATCGCGCCTTCGCGGACTCGATCGGCATCGAGCGTTTCGTGCCGATGCCGATCTCGGGCTTCAAGGGCGACAACATCACCACCCTCTCGCCCAACACGCCGTGGTACAGCGGCCCGGCGCTGATGGAGCATCTGGAGACGGTGGAACTCGACCAGGTTTCCGATCAGGCGCGGCCGTTCCGCATGCCGGTGCAGTGGGTCAACCGCCCCAATCTCGACTTCCGCGGCTTTTCCGGGTTGATCGGTTCGGGCACGGTCAAGCCGGGCGACGCGGTGCGCGTTCTGCCGTCGGGCAAGACCAGCACGGTCACCCGCGTCGTCGCGTTCGACGGGGATCTGGAGCAGGGCGTCGCCGGCCAGTCGGTGACCCTGACCTTCGCCGACGAGATCGACTGCAGCCGCGGCGACGTGATCGCCGCCGCCGATGCGCCGCCGCAGGCCGCCGACCAGTTCGAGGCGACGATCGTTTGGATGGCGGATGAGGAGATGCTGCCGGGCCGGCCCTATTGGCTGAAGCTGGGCACGCAGACGGTGACCGCCAACATCCAGGCGCCCAAATATCAGGTCAACGTCAACACGATGGAGCATCTGGCGGCGAAGACGCTGGAACTCAACGCGATCGGCGTCGCCAACCTCTCGACCGACCGCAACCTCGTGTTCGAGCCCTATGCCGACAATCGCGGCCTCGGCGGCTTCATCCTGATCGACAAGATCACCAATGCCACCGTCGCCGCCGGCATGCTCCACTTCTCGCTGCGGCGTGCGCAGAACGTGCATTGGCAGCCGACCGACATGAGCCGCGAGCATCATGCCGCGATCAAGAACCAGAAGCCGGCGGTGCTGTGGTTCACGGGCCTGTCGGGCGCGGGCAAGTCGACGATCGCCAACATCGTCGAGAAGAAGCTGGCGCGGATGAACCGCCATACCTTCCTGCTCGATGGCGACAATGTCCGCCACGGCCTCAACAAGGATCTCGGCTTCACCGATGCCGACCGCGTGGAGAATATCCGCCGCGTCGGCGAGGTCGCCAAGCTGATGACCGATGCCGGGCTGATCGTGATCACTGCGTTCATCTCGCCCTTCCGGGCCGAGCGCGACATGGTCCGCAAGATGATGGCGCCGGGCGAGTTCGTCGAGATCCACATCGATACGTCGCTGGCGGATGCCGAGGCGCGTGACGTGAAGGGGCTCTATGCCAAGGCGCGGCGCGGCGATCTCAAGAACTTCACCGGCATCGACAGCCCCTATGAGCCGCCCGAGGATCCCGAGATCCGCATCGACACGACCAACATGACGCCCGAGCAGGCGGCCGACCTGATCATCGCGAGGCTGATCCCATGAGCGGTGCGTTGACCGACGGCGAACTCGCGGCGCACCTCGCCGAGACGGCGGGGCGTATCCTGCTCGCGGTGCGCGACAGCGGGCTGTTTCCGGGCAAGGCGCTGGGCGTGGCGGGGGACCAGACCGCCAACCAGTTCCTCTGCCACGCGCTGCGTGCGCAGCGCCCCGAGGATGGCCTGCTCTCCGAGGAAGAGAAGGACAATGAAGACCGACTCGCCAGGTCGCGCGTGTGGATCGTCGACCCGGTCGACGGCACCCGCGAATATGGCGAGGAGCGGGCGGATTGGGCGGTCCATGTCGGCCTCGCGATCGACGGCGTCGCAGCCCTGGGGGCGGTGGCGCTGCCGGGGCTCGATCTCGTGCTGCGATCCGACCGGCCGCAGCCGCTGCCCCCCGGCAACCGGCCGCCGCGCATGCTGGTCAGCCGCACGCGGCCGGCGCGCGAGGCGGTGGCGGTGGCCGAGCAGATCGGCGCCGAATTGCTGGCGATGGGATCGGCGGGCGCCAAGGCGATGGCGGTGGTCCGCGGCGAGGCGGACATCTACCTCCACACCGGCGGGCAATATGAGTGGGACAATTGCGCGCCGGCCGCGGTTGCCGCGGCCTATGGCCTGCACGTCAGCCGCGCGGACGGCAGCCCGCTCGTCTACAATCGCGAGAACACCTATCTGCCCGACCTGCTGATCTGCCGGCCGGAATATGCGGAGCCGGTGCTGGCGGCCTATCGCGGGGTGCTGGCCGACTGATCGGATGAGGCGCGGCCGGGCCCGTTGATCGGGTCCGGCCGCGTGGCTCACCACCTCACTCGCATTTATTGCCGCCCAGCGCGCCACCGATCGCGCCGCCGAGCCCGCCGAGGCCCCCCAGTCCGCCGAGTCCGCGCTTCTTGCACTTCTTCTTCGGCGGTTCCGCGCTGCTGCCGCTGTCGGCGCTCGCCGCTTCGTCGCCACCCAGGCCCGAAAGATCGGGGCCGCCGACCAGGAAGCTGGTGTTGGACCGATAGCGCACGCGCGCCGTCCATTCCTGGTTCCACGGCGTGCGCGGATTGGCCGGGCGCGGCGGATAGACGAAATTCGCCTCCGGCCCATAGGCGAACAAATTGCCCATCATGAATTCGGGCGCCGCCTGCCGCACCTCGGCGGGCACAATGCAGCTCGTCTGCGAAGGCGGCATCACCACCTTGCTGACGATCAGCCGGCGAACCGTTTCGGGCGGCAGCCAATCCCACAGCCCGCCGCCGAACTCCTTGGCGGCGGACGACGTCCACCATACCATTTCCTCGGGCGCGCGCTCACCCATGCCCTTCGCGCCGAACGCCCACGCATAATAGCCGGTGGCGTTGGCGATGCCGTTCCACGACAGGTTGACCGCACCGCTCGGCGCGATCACCGATCGTGCGGACAGCCCGGGCATATAATCCTGCGTCAGCGCGAACTTGATCTCCGGGCTGTAGGTGCCGGCGATGCGATGCTCGCCGATCAGGCTCGACTGCGCGGTGACCTGCTTGCTCGACGTGACGTTGGGCCATTCACCATAGGTCTTCGAATTGGTCGGCATCGGGCCGCGGTCGACGGGCACATTGGTGCTGAACAGGCCGGGCGGGACCTGGCCGGCTGCGATCCTGGCGAAATCGATCACCACCGGCTGGCCGGGGCCGGCGCGCTCACCGCAGCCCCAATAGATCAGCAGCTTGCCCTTGGGGCGCTGATATTCGGCCTCGCCGGGCGCCGTTCCCTGCCGTTCCCAGTGCAACGGCACGCTGGGGCCGAGGCCGGCGGCGGGCTGGAAGAAATGATCGGCCTTTGCCGCGCCGCCCGCCGGCGGGAGCGTTGAACCGAGGCGAAGGCGAAGTTCATGGACGACGGATCCGCCGCCACCACCGCCGCCCAGGATCGAGCCGAGCGAAGGTGCGCGGCCGCCGGCGCCGAAGCCCGAACTGGTCCCCACGTCCATCGCATAGCGCGCCTTGGGCGGGGTGACGGTCTGGCCCTGCTGGCCGAATGCGGAAACGGTGATCGAGGCTGCCCCGGCTACGCCGCCGAGCAGAACGAAAGTGATTGGGTTGCGCATCGCGACTCCTGCGGAATGAGTGTCGCGACCCGGAATTGGCCTGTTGAGCTCTGTGCGCGGGCACATAGCTTGAATGCGGGGGGACCGGAAGTGGCGTAATTCGAGAGCCGGCCCCGGGGCCGGCGGGAAGGTTCAGGCCGCCTCGGCCCGCCGCTCCAGCGCATCGCGATTGCTGATCGTGATCGCGCGGCCGCCGGGCAGGCGAATCAGCCCGGCTTCCTTCAGCTTGGTCAACTGGCGGCTGACGGTTTCGATGGTGAGGCCGAGCACGTCGGCGATCTGGCCGCGGGTCAGCGAAAGATCGAAGGTGGCGGGGCCGGTGGGCGTGGCGCGGCAGCCGGCGCTCGCCGCGCGCACCTCCATGTCGAGCAGGAAGCCGGCGACGCGTTCGGAGGCGGATTTGCGCGCAAGCGTCAGCATGCGGTTGCGTGCTTCGTTGAGGGTCTGGAGGGTGCGTTGCAGCAACAAGCGTTCCATGCGGACATGATCTTCCAGCACGCGCTGGAAGGGCAGGCGCGGGAACACGCACAGCTCCGCGTCGGTCAGCGCGGTGATCGAGAAGTCGGCTTCTTCGCGATAGGGCTGGCCGACGAAGTCCGCGGGATAGAGCAGGCCGACGATCTGTTCGCGGCCATCGCTGGTGGAAGCCACCATTTTCATGACGCCGCTCAACAGGTTGGCGCAGATGAGATTGTCGTCGCCCGCCCAGATCAGGGTTTCGCCGCGGGCGATCCGCCGCTTCTGCCCGAGGCTGTTGAGCGCGTCGAGCTCCCGATCGTCCAGGCTGCCGCACAGGGCGTGGTCGCGAACCGCGCAGTCGGCACAGATGTCGCTCAGGGCCATGGCATCTGCATAGCCGCGGCGCAGCGATTTGTCGCCTATCCTATGGTTGAGGGCCGGCTGCAAATCGCACCCGGCCCCGATAGAGGTCTGCATCGTGAATGAGCGGATTATCGGCCTGCCGGGGCGTCATCCTCCACCGGCAGATGGAATTCGTGCCAGATCCCGTTCAGGATCCCGAAGCCAACGGCAAGGCCGAGGCCAAGTACCCAGGTGAAATACCACATGGCTCGTGCTCCTCAGTAGAAGTCGGGGTTGGTGCGGACATCCTGCATGGTCACGCGGCCGAACATCACCTTGAACGCCCAGGCGGTGTAGACGAGCACGATCGGCAGCAGGACGGCGGTGACGAACAGCATGATCCCGAGCGTCTTTTCCGTCGAGGAGGCGTTCCACACCGTCAGGCTGGAATGCGGATCGATGCTGGACGGCAGGATATAGGGGAACATCGAGCAGCCGACCGTGGCGATGATGCCGAGCGCCGACGCGGAAGACCCCGCGAAAGCGAGCGGCTCGGACCCGCGACGGATGCCGATGAGGGCGGCGATGGCGCCCAGGAAGCCGAGCGCGGGCGCGATCGCCATCCACGGATAGAGCCCGTAATTGGCGAGCCAGCCGCCGGCGGTCGCCTCGGTGGTGGAGCGCAGCGGATTGGAGGGACCGAACGGGTCGACCGGCCCGACCAGCCGGTAGCCGATGTCGCCATAGGCGACGAACAGGAAGCCGCCGGCGAACAGCAGGATGGAAGCGATGGCGGCGATGCTGCCGAAGGCGCGGGCGCGGTCATGCACCGGGCCATGCTCCACCTTGATCGACAGCCAGGCCGCGCCGTGGAGCACCAGCATCGCGACGGACAGCAGGCCGCACAACAGGGCGAACGGGCTGAACAGGCCAAGGAAGCTGCCCTCGTAAAAGGCGCGCAGATCGCTGTCGATGCGGAAGGGCGCACCCAGCAGCACGTTGCCGACCGCGACGCCGAACACCAGCGCCGGGACGAAACCGCCGATGAACAGCGCCCAGTCCCACCGGCTGCGCCACGCGGCGTCGGGATGCTTGGCGCGATATTTGAACGCCACCGGCCGCAAGATCAGCGCGGCCAGCACGACGAACATGGCGAGATAGAAGCCGGAGAAGCTGATCGCATAGACGAAGGGCCAGGCGGCGAAGATCGCGCCGCCACCGAGGATGAACCACACCTGGTTGCCTTCCCAGGTGGGGGCGATCGCGTTGATCGTCATGCGACGCTCCTCATCGCCCTTTGCGACGAAAGGGAGCAGGGCACCGACGCCAAGGTCGAACCCGTCGGTGAGCGCGAAGCCGATGAGCAGCACGCCCAGCAGCACCCACCAGATCACGCGCAAGGTTTCATAGTCGAACATGGTCCCGTTCCTTCTGTCAGGCAGCGGCGGGGAGGGGGTGGGCAAGCGGCGCGGGCGCCGGCTCGTGCTGCGGCTCGCCATCGTCCGGCCCATGCCGGATGGTGGCGAGGATCAGCCGGATCTCGATGACGGCGAGCGCACCGTAGAGCGCGGTGAAGCCGATGATCGTCGTCCACAACGCGGCGCGGCTGAGCGAGCTGTTGGCGAGGAAGGTGGGCAGTACGCCCTCGATCGCCCAGGGCTGGCGGCCCAGTTCGGCGACCACCCATCCCAGTTCCGTCGCGATCCAGGGCAGCGGGATCGCCGCCACCGCGAGTTTGAGGAACCAGCGGGCCTCCATATGCTTGCGCAGCGAGCAGAGCACGAAGGCGGTTGCGAACATCGCGATCATCAACAGCCCGATCCCGGCCATGATGCGGAATGCCCAGAACATCACCGGCACGTCGGGCACCGTATCCCAAGCGGCCGTCTTGATCTGCGCGGGGGTGGCGTTGCGCGGATCGGCCATGTGGCGCTTGAGCAGCAGCGCATAGCCCAGATCGCTCCGGTGCGCCTCGAACTGCGCGCGCGCCGCCAGGTCGGTCGGGTTGACCTTGAGCGTCTCGACCGCGTCGTAGGCGACGATGCCGGACGCAATGCGATCCTCGGCCTTCAGCACCAGTTCGGACATGCCGGATACGGTACCGTCGAGGCTGCGCGTGGCGATCAGCCCAAGCACCCAAGGGATCTTGACCTCGTAGCGCGTCGTCTGGCTGGCGAGGTCCGGAATGCCGACGATCGTCAGGCCCGAGGGCGCTTCCTCGGTGTGCCAGGCGGCCTCGATCGCAGCGAGCTTCATCTTCTGGTTGTCGGTGAGCGCATAGCCGCTCTCGTCCCCCAGCACGACGACCGACAGCGAGGCGGCGAGGCCGAAGGCGGCGGCGACGGTGAAGGAGCGCCGTGCGACGGGCACGAACCGGCCCTTGAGCAGCCAGAAGGCGGAGACGCCGAGCACCAGCACCGAGGCGATGACATAGCCCGCGCTGACGGTGTGGACGAACTTGGCCTGGGCGATCGGGTTGAACAGCACTGCGCCGAAATCGGTCACTTCCATGCGCATCGTCTCGGGATTGAACGCCGCGCCGACCGGGTTCTGCATCCAGCCGTTGGCGATCAGGATCCACAGCGCGCTGAGATTGGTGCCGAGCGCGACGAGGAAGGTCACGATCAGATGGCCCAGCTTGGACAGCCGATCCCAGCCGAAGAACATGATGCCGACCATCGTCGCCTCGAGGAAGAAGGCCATGAGCCCCTCGATCGCGAGCGGCGCGCCGAAGATGTCACCGACATAATGCGAGAAATAGGACCAGTTGGTACCGAACTGGAACTCCATGGTGAGGCCGGTGGCGACGCCCAGCACGAAGTTGATGCCGAAGATCTTGCCCCAGAAGCGGGTGACCGTCCGCCAGATCGGCCGGTTCGTCATCACATAGACCGACTCCATGATGACGAGCAGGAACGACAGCCCGAGCGTGAGCGGTACGAAGAGAAAATGATAAAGCGCTGTCAGCGCAAATTGCAGGCGCGACAGGTCTGTGACCATCTCGTCCATGGTTATACTCCCCGAGGGGCTTGAAATCGGCCCTGAAGGCCTTCCGCCTAGGAGCACGCCAACCGCGCGACATTGATCGCGGTCAAAGCGCCGGCCTTCGGTTCGGGCGAGCGATGGCGCATGGAGATGAAGGCACAGGCCGGCGCGGATGCGCGGGCAATCCGACTGCAGCGCGCGGCCTGGCTGCGCGGCGCGAGCCGGCAGGGCAGCGTGCAGCCGGTGGCGGCGCTGCTGCTCGATACGGTGGCGGCGATCGGTTTCGCCGGCGGCATCGCCGGCGCGGTCGCGTCGATCGATCGCGGGCTCGTGGCGGTGCTGCCCTGGCTGCTGCTCATTGCGGTGTCCGCGCTGTTGCGCGGCCTGTTCGCGATGGCGGCGGTGCGCATCGGTGCGCGCGGCGGCGAACGCGCCAAGCAGGTCGTGCGGGCAACGGTGATCGACGGCGCCATCCGCCGCGCGCCGGGATCGGCGCTGACCACGGGGATGCTGGCAAGCGCGGTGGTCGATGAGGTCGATGCGCTGGACGGCTATGTCGCGCGCTTCGTGCCGGCGCGGACGGCGGCGGCGCTGGCGCCGCTGATCGTGCTCGCCGCGATGGCCTGTGCGAGCTGGTTCGCGGCGCTGATCCTCGCTGCGACCTTGTTGCCCTTCATCGTCGCGCTGGCGCTGGCCGGCGGTGCCGCAGCCGACGAGTCGCGCCGCCAGTTCGTGGCGCTCGCGCGGCTTTCGAGCCGCTTTGCCGATCGCATCCGCGCGCTGCCGGTCGTGCTGGCGTTCCGCGCCGAGGCGCGCGAGGCCGAAGGGATGGGGCAGGCGGCGGACGACCTCGCGCAGCGGACGATGCGGGTGCTGCGGGTCGCCTTCCTCTCCTCCGGCGCGCTCGAATTCTTCGCAGCGCTCTCGGTCGCGCTGGTCGCGGTCTATTGCGGCTTCACCCTGCTCGGCCTGCTGCCTTTTCCGGCGCCCGAGACGCTGAGCCTGGCCGAAGCCTTCTTCGTGCTGGCGCTCGCGCCCGAATTCTATGCGCCGATGCGCCGCCTTGCCGCCGCCTATCATGACCGGCAGGCGGCGGAGACGGCGGCGGACCGGTTGATGGCATTGCCGGCACCCGCTGCGCCGGCCGCAACCACGCTGCCCGCCGCGCATGACCTGGTCTTCCGCAACGTCACGATCCGCTATCCGGACAGCGACTCTGCAGCGGTCGACAACCTGTCCTGCTCGTTTGCGGAGGGGGAGACGATCGCGCTGCTCGGCCCATCGGGTTCGGGCAAGACCAGCCTGCTCCATCTGCTGCTGGGGCTCGCACCGCTGAGCGAGGGCGAGGTCGAGGTCGGCGGCGTGCCGCTCGCCGCGGTTGGCTCGGTGGCGCCGCTTGCCGGCTGGGCGGGGCAGCATCCGCTGATCATTCCGGGCACGATCCGCGACAATCTGCTGCTCGGTCATCGCGATGCCTCGCAGGATGCGCTGTGGCAGGCGGTGACCGCCGCCGGACTGGAGCCGATGCTCGCGCGCCGCGCCTATGGTCTGGCGAGCCTGCTCGACGCGCGCGGCGGCGGGCTTTCGGGCGGAGAGCGGCGGCGGATCGCGCTGGCGCGGGCCTTGCTCAAGCCGGCGCCGCTGCTGCTGCTCGACGAACCCACCGCGCATCTCGATGCCGAGGCGGAGGCGGCGATGATCGCGACGATCGCGCGCAGTTGCCGCACCCGCACCACCGTGATGGCGACCCACAGCGAGCGGCTGGCCGCCATCGCCGATCGGGTCGTGCGGCTGGGAGAGGATCGGTGAAGCTCGAGGCTCTGCTCGCGGCCGAGCGGCGGCGCGAGGCGCGGCGGCTCGCGCAGGCGGCGCTGTGCGCGGCATTGGTCGCGGCGGCTTCCGTGGTGCTGCTCGGGCTTTCCGGATGGTTCATCACCGCGGCGGCGGTTGCGGGGGCTGCCGGCCAGGCGGTCGCGCAGACGTTCAACTATATGCTGCCCTCGGCCGGTATCCGGCTGCTCGCGATCGTCCGCACCGGCGCGCGCTATGGCGAGCGGCTGGCGAGCCACGATGCCGCACTCGGCGCGCTGGCGCGGCTGCGCCCGGCGCTGTTCCGCGCGATCGCGGCGTCTCCGGTCGCGGGCGCGCTGGCGCTGGGCCGCGGCGATGCCACCGCGCGGCTGATCGGCGACGTCGATGCGATCGAACTGCGCTTCGTCCGCCGATCCGGGCCATGGGGCGCTGCCGCAGCGCTCGCCTCGGGGGTGGCGCTGACCTGGCTCGGCGGCGTCGCTGCGGCCGCAGCGACGGCGGCGTGCGTCGCGCTGCTGCTGGTCGTCGCCGACCGGCTGTGGCGCAGGCAGGAGGAACGGGGCCGGGCGGTGCAGCAGGCGCAGGGTGCGCTGCGCGAGACCTTCACGACCTTGAGCGACGCCGCCCCCGAACTGCGCTGCTACGGCCTCGAGGATTGGGCCGCGGAACGGATCGCGACGGCCGGCGATGTGCTGGCCGCCGCGCAGCGCGCGCAGGCGCGCCTCTCCGCGCAGTTCGAACTGCTCCACGCCAGCGCGATCGGTGTCGCCGCCAGCCTGGCGCTGCTGCTGTCGATCGGCGCTGGCGCACCGATCGCGGCGCTGGCCGCGCTCGCCGCGGCGATGACGGTGGATGGCGCCGCCCCGGTGATGCGGGCGATGATCGAGCGCGGCCGGCTGCGCGAGGCCGAGGAGCGGCTCAGGGCGCTGTTCGATGCTGCCGGGACGGAAGCGATCGAGACCATGGCACCGATGGCACCGACGGCACCGGCCGGCATCACCATCGGCGCGCCGATCGGTTGCCGGCTGGAACCGGGCGAGCGGCTCGCGTTGGTCGGGCCTTCCGGGGTCGGCAAGACGACGTTGGTCGAGACCTTGCTCGGCCTGCGCGACGCCGCGCCCGGCGCGGCCAAGATCGGCGGGATCGATGTCGCGGCGATGGGGGGTGCGGCACAGCGGCGACACTTCGCCTGGGCGCCGCAGGATGCGATGCTGATCTCGGGCACGGTGCGCGACAATCTGACGCTCGCCGCGCCCGACGCCGACGATACCACCCTGTGGGCCGCGCTCCACGACGCCGCGCTCGACACGCGAATCCGGGCGCTGCCGGGCGGGCTCGACGCATGGGTCGGCGAGAATGGCGAGCGGCTGTCGGGCGGCGAACGGCGTCGGCTGGCGCTCGCGCGCGCCTATTGCGCCGATGCGCCCTGGCTGCTGCTCGATGAACCGAGCGAGGGCGTCGATGCCGGGACCGAGGCCCTGCTCGCGGCCCGGCTCGACACGAGGCTGCGGCGGACGGGGCAGGGGCTGCTGCTGGTCAGCCACCGGCCCGGCATGGTGGCGCTGTGCGGACGGCGGCTGGTGCTGAACGGCGATGCGTTGCCGGCATGCCTTTCGCTGGTGGCCTGATCGGCAGGTCCAGCCACTGCCCGCTGCCGGGTCGCAGCACGCGCGCTTGACGAATAGGTAAAGCACGGGCGAACTGTGCCCAACGGCGCGCCGGCAATCGTGCGGTGGCGACCGACGCGGAGGAGAGCGAGCATGACCGACCATATCGTGGTGGGGGCGGCGGATGGTGTGTTGACGCTGGTGATGAACCGTCCCGACAAGAAGAATGCGCTCACCGACGCGATGTATGGCGCGCTCGCCGATGCGATCGGGCAGGCGCAGGATGATGCCGCTACGCGCACGATCCTGCTGCGCGGGGAAGGAGACATGTTCACCGCCGGCAACGATGTCGGCGAGTTCGCGCAGGTCGCCGCCGGCGGCCCGCCGCGGCCGCACGTCGGCCGTTTTCTCAAGGCGTTGGCCGGCAACGCCAAGCCCCTCGTCGCCGCGGCGCAGGGCAGGGCGGTCGGCATCGGCACCACGATGCTGCTTCACTGCGATCTCGTCGTGCTCGCCGAAGAGACGGTGCTGACGACGCCCTTCGTCAACCTCGCGCTGGTGCCCGAAGCCGCGTCCAGCCTGTTGCTGCCTGCGCGGATCGGCCATGCGCGCGCCTTCGCGATGTTCGCGCTGGGCGAGCCGGTTTCCGCCGAAGAGGCGCTGGCCTGGGGGCTCGCCAATCGGGTCGTTCCCGCAGCCGATCTGCTGCCGACCGCGGCCGCCTTCGCCGCGCGGCTTGCGCGTCAGCCTATGGGCGCGGTGGTCGCGACCAAGCGGCTGATGCGCGATGCCGCCATCGTGGCGGCGCGGATGGATGCGGAAAACATGCTGTTCGGTGCGCGCCTGCAGACCGACGAGGCGCGGGAGGCGTTTACAGCTTTTGCCGAACGCCGGGCACCGGACTTCGGTCGGTTCGGTTGATCGCCGAGGCGCGTGTGCCTCGGCCAACCGTTCACACCTGGATATCCGCGCCCCTGAGCCTCCGTATCAGGGAATAGCGCGTGGATCGCTCGCCGGGACGCTTTCCTCCGGCGCCTCGGCCCGCGCGCGGTCGCGCTGTTCGCGGCGGTCCGCAACAGGCCGTCCGGCAAGCCATAGCGCAAGATTCCGGACATAGCGGCGGATCGCCCGCTGCGCCTCGGGCGATCCTGCGATGCCCGATCCCGGCGGTTCGCTGACGAAGCTCGGGCAGCCCGCGGCCGGATCCCAATTATAGTCGACGAAGTGGTGGAAGGTGGATTCGGCGACCGCCGGGCCCGCCTCCGCCATGGGCTCGAACGCGACCGCGATGTTGAACTGCCGGCCGGTCACCTTGCTGGTGCCCGTGGCGATCACCCGCGCGGAGGGATCCTGCGGCGGGGCGCCGACCGCGCCCTCATGCGGGTGCGCGGGCAGATAGCGGATCAGCCCATCGGGCGCGCCGGGATCGCCGAGTAGCGCGTGCGGCGGATCGACGGGGTCGATCCGCTGATAGTCGCCATTGGCGCCCGAATGATAGTTGGGCCACAGGATATAGCCGGTCTCGCGATCGTCGACGATATGGCGGGCCGGATCGGGGTCTAGGTTGCGGCTGTGGAAGAAATGCGCCTCGCCGACGCCGCCCAGCGTGCAGAGCGAACTGCCGAGGTCCATATGGTCGCGCGTCGCCAGCAGGCCGCCGCCGCGCTGGCGGAAACGGCCGATCGCCGCGCAATCATCGGCATGAAGCCCATCGCCGACATCGACCGCGAACAGCCACAGCTGGTCGAAATCGCTCGTGTCGATCCGGGACAGCACCGGATCGGGCGTGCCCGGCGGCGTCCGGTCCCGCGCGGTGACCGCGCACAGCGGCGCGCCATCCCCATCGGTCAGCCCGGCAAGATGGTCGCGCAGCATCGAGAAACGGCCGATATGCCAATCGTCCTCGATCGGCGGGATCGTCGTCTGGAGCAGGATGCGGATCGGCGGTGGCATTGCTGGTCTCCTGCGTATGGCCGTGCCGCGTGCCGACGATATCCGTGTCGATCGTCGCCTGAGGCTATCACCGCACGGCATGTGCATCCAGCATCCCTGCCGGAAACGGGCATGTGCAGGGCATGGCCCAATCGGCCGGCAGAGGGAATGCGCTCTGGGGCGGGGAAAACCCCGACGATGCTATGGTTCACGCGATGCGCGCGCTCACAACGCGATGATGCCGCGCCGCACCGCGACCGTCACCGCATGCGTCCGGTCCGCGACGTCGAGCTTGGCGAAGATGTTCTTGAGGTGCGCCTTTACCGTTTCCTCGGAAAGGCCGAGCGCGCGGGCGATCTCCTTGTTGGCCTTGCCCACCGCCACCAGCCGCAACACCGCCACCTCGCGCGCGGTCAGCGCATCGTCGGTGACGTGCAGAGCGATTTCGGCGGCGACATCGCCATGGATGTGACGCCGGCCGCGATGGACGTCGTGGATCGCCTCGATCAGTTCGGTCCTGAGGCTGCTTTTGAGCAGATAGCCCGTCGCCCCGGCCTTCAGCGCGCGCACCGCCTGCACATCGCCGGCATAGGTGGTGAGCACGAGGATGCGCGCATCGGGGAAGTCGGCGCGGATCGCCATCAGCGCCTCGAGCCCGTTCATCACCGGCATCTGCAGGTCCATCAATGTGACGTCGGGCCGAAGCGCGCGAAACTGCTCGATCGCCTCGGCGCCGTTGCGGGCCTCGCCGGCGACGACCATGTCGGGGCGATCCTCGACGATCGCGACGACCCCCTCGCGCAGCATCGGATGGTCGTCGACGAGCAGGATGCGGATCGGCGGTGCGGCGGGATCAGCCATGGTCGGCGTCCTTGTTTCGGGAGAATGGCAGCGGGAACAGCCGGCGACGCGACCTGTGGTCGGCATAGGCGAGGCGGGCGGGCAATGTGATCGTCACCGCCGCGCCCATGCCGGGCTTGCTTTCGATCGAGCAGGTGCCGCCGATGCGCGCGGCACGCTCGTGCATGCCGACAAGCCCGAAATGGCCCGGCTTGCGGCCCGCGGCGCAGACGTCCGCCGGCATGCCGACGCCATCGTCGCAGATCTCGACGCCCAGTTCGCGGCGGGAGAAGCGGATGGCGATCTCGACCGCGCCGGCGCGGGCGTGGCTGACGATGTTGAACAGCGCCTCGTCGGCGATGCGGCCGAGCTCGACCGAGACGAGCGGATGCACCGGCCGTGGCCGCCCTTCCACGACGATGCGCACATGCACCGCGGCATCGAAGCCGACGCCCTCGGCCCGCTCCTTCAGCAGGCCGGGCAGGTCGCTCGATCCATCGCTGACCCGAAGATCCTGCACGCGGTTGCGGCCTTCGGTGATGACGTCGTCGGCACGCCTCAGCGCCGCTTCGAGGTGCGCGCGGCCGTCCTCCTCCGGCGGCATCCGGTTGGCGACCGACTGGAAGCGCAGCACGAGTCCCTGGACGCTTTGCAGCAACGTGTCATGGAGTTCGCGTGCGATGCGCTCACGCTCGCCGAGCCGTTCTTCCAGCCGGCTGCGGATGCGGCCGGCGACCTGTGCCAGCCGCAGCCTGTAGAGCAGCCAGCCGAGCAACAGCAGCACGAGCGCGCAGGTCGCCAGGAACCAGCGCGACTGGACGAAGGTCGGCGGGATTTCGAACGCCACCGCCGCGCCCTCGCGGTTCCAGATGCCGGCCTCGTTCGCGGCAATGACGCGGAAGCGATACTGGCCGGGCGGCAGGTTGGTATAGAAGGCCTGGCGGCGCGTTCCCGGATCGAGCCAGTTCTTGTCGAACCCGTCGAGCCGGTAACGCACCGCCACCCGCCGCGGGTCGGCGAAGCTCAGCGCGGCGAAGTCGATCTCTATGCTGGGCGTGCCCGCGGCGAGCGTGACCGAGGCAGGATCGCGGAACACATCGCCGTTGGCGATGATGGACGTGATCTCGACGGGAGGGGCCAGGGTGTTGCGGACGATATGACGTGGGTCCATCCACATCGTGCCGGTCTCGGTCGCCACCCACAGCCGCCCGTCCCCGCCCTGCACCAGCGCGAGCTGGCTTTTGGAATGAGGGCGGCTGACCAGCCCTTCCGCGGCGCCGAGCGCGAGGACCGGCGGCGAGAAGGACGGGTCCGTGAGGGCGCGGGCAAGGTCGGTCGACCGCATCCGCACCAACGCCTTCGGGTAGGCGAGCCAGGTGTCGCCATCGTGCGTCTGGACCATGCCGTTGATGCGGCTGTTGTCCGAGGCGGGATGCGCCCGACGGCGCTCGATGCGCCCGTCATGGAAACGGCTGATGCCGAAGGCACCGGCGGCATAGATATCGCCCTGGTTGCCGGCATGCAGCGTCACCACGCCGCGCTCGGCATTGCCGAAATCGATCGGGCGCAGTGTCGGCGTGCCGCCGTCGAGCCAGGCGAGCGCGTTGAAGGACCATTGGACCACCAGTCGCCCGGTGGAATCCCGCACGAGGGTCGTCGGTGTGAAGCCGTCGGTGCGGGTGGCACCATACATGCGTTCCCAGCGGCCTTGGCGGTAGCGGTGGAGCCCGCCGGCAGCCGCGGAGATCCAGAAGTCTCCTGCGGCATCGAACGCGCAATCATAGATGATGCTGCGGACTTCGGGACGCGGGAAGGTGCGGCGGACCCGACCGTTCTGGAGGATGAGAATGTGCGTGCCGAAGCCCACCCAGATCGCACCGTCGGGCGCCTCGCACAGGCTTTGCGGTTCGCGGATGTCGGTGAGGATCGCGACCGGATCGCCGCCCGGACGGACGCGATAGAGCGTGCGCGCCTGCCCGACATAGACGCTGCCGTCGCGCGCAACCATCAGCTTGTCGCCGAAAGCGGCCGGGGCGGTGAGGCGCGGTTCGAAGCGCAAGGTCGACGGACGCAGCCGGTCGAGCCCCTTCTCGGTGCCGATCCAGATATTGCCCTCGCGATCCTCGAACAGCCGGTTGGTCACGTCCGAGGACAGGCCGTCGCTGGTGCGGAAATGCTCGGGCGCGGCGCCTGGCGCGGCGCCCGTGGCGATGCGCTCGAGGCCCGCATAGCGCGTCGCGAGCCACAGATTGCCGCTGCGATCGAACATCGGCGCGCCGCGAATCTGGGCGTCGTCGGTGGCATAGGGTCTGCCCGGGCGATCCGGCGTGCCGCGTCCACCGGGGCCGGTCAGCGCGTAACTGCCGCCGCGTTCGGAGAGCCAGACGCGTCCTTCCGGATCGAGCGACAGCCGGCCATTGGCGCGTGGCGTTTCGCGTACGAGCGAGAAGCGCTTGGCGCCCGGCGTCATGCGGATGATCGAGTTGCACAGCGATACCCAGATCGTGCCGTCGGGGGCGACGAGCAGGCTGAGCGCATCGTCCCGCGGAACGCCATGCTCCGCGCCGAAGCGCTGCCAACGGCCCCCGGCGACGCGGAGCACCTCGGCGCTGTGGCTGGCCGTCAGCGCCCATATCGCGCCGTCTCCGGCCTCGGCAAGATCCATGATCCATTCGGGTGCGGCCGGTGCGGCCACGCGCAAGCGCCCCTCGCGGTAGACGAGGAACCTGCGCGAGCGCCGCGGCGTGACCCAGATGTCTCCGTTGCGCGCGGCGATTACCGCGGTTGGCGGATCCTCGCTGCCGGCGGCATCGCCCGCGCGGATCGGCTCGAAGCTGATACCGTCGAAGCGAAACAGGCCTTCGGCGGTGGCGAGCCAGATGAAGCCGTCTCGCCCCTGCGTCATGCCGAGCACCGGCGCCGGCACCTCATTGCCGCCGCTCCAGCGATAGTGGACATAATGCGCGAGCCGTCGGCCGGGATCGGCCTGCACCGCGGGCGGCTGCGCGAGCAGCGCCAGGGCAAGCGAGATCCCGATGAGCCGCATCGTCCCGTTCAGCAAACTGTTCCGGCCTTTCCCGAAGCCTTGTCCCGACGCGCTCCCATTCCGCGGCAGCGGCGATGGATGCTACCCCCGAATGGGGGATAGAGACATACCCGCAACGAAGGCTGGCCCGGCATCCGGCGGATGCTATCGCCGGCACGTGGCGAAGCTGATCATACGTTTTCCGGACGGCGCGCCCGGCATCGCGGCGCTGCTGATGCGCTGCTCCTGTGCGCTCATGGCCTTTCCCGCGCTTGCCGGGATATTGCCTCCGGAAACGCATGGCTGGCTGGTGGCCGTGCCGGCCGCGCTGATGGCGTTCGGGTTCGTGGCCGGGTTCGGCACGCGCGTGTCGGCGTTGCTGCTTGTCGGAACGCTGGTTGCGGATCTTTCCTTCGTCTCCGGAGAGGCCATTCCGCTGCGCCTCGCCGCCGCGGTCGCCGCTGTGGCGCTGGCATTTCTTGGGCCCGGCGCCTTTTCGGTGGATGCCCACCGCTATGGTCGCAGGGTCATCCGCCTCGAACCGCGCTCCCCCGATCGGGGAGGCTCCGGGTAACCGGTCTTGGGATTTCGTTTCGGCATGCACCATGAAAACATCGGACATCCGCCGTCGCTACCGCTGGGAGAGCACAGGATGAGCATCGGATTGCAGATGAGCCCCGCGAGCACGCGATCGGCACCGCCGCGCGCTGGCGATCTTGCCCTTCGTCGGGTGACGATGGGGCAGGACAGCCCGCTGGTGCTGATCGTCGACGATGATGGCGCGGTGCGCAGTGCGCTGATGGAACTGATGGATTCGGTCGGGCTGGAAGCGATCGGCTTTGCATCGGCACGCGATCTGCTCGAACGCGACATTCCCGATCGTCCCTGCTGCCTGGTGCTTGACGTACGCATGCCGGGATCGAGCGGGCTCGATCTCCAGCAGCATCTGGCATCGTCGGGCAAGCCGCGGCCGATCGTGTTCCTGACCGGCCATGGCGACATTCCGATGAGCGTGCAGGCGATGAAGGCGGGAGCGGTCGATTTTCTCACCAAGCCGGTGCGCGATCAGTCGCTGCTCGATGCGGTCACGACGGGGATCGAGCGCGACATGGCGTATCGCGCCGGCGCGCGGGTGAAGCGGCAGCAGGCCGATCGCCATGCCACCTTGACGGCGCGCGAACGTCAGGTGTTGCGCCAGGTCGCCAATGGGCGCCTCAACAAGCAGATCGCGTTCGATCTCGGCATTTCCGAGGTGACGGTGAAACTCCATCGCAGCAGCGTGATGCGCAAGATGCAGGCGACCTCGGTGGGTGAGCTGATCCGTGCCTGGGATCTGCTGCCGGAGGAGCTTCGCGATCCGGTGACCTAGACCATGGGATGGTTACAAATCCAACGGGTTTCGGCGACATCGCGGGGTGGCCATACCGGCCGCATCGTTAAGGGCCCACCGCGTGTCGATACCGCCCCTGATCGCGATCGTGGATGATGATGAAGCCGTTCGTGAGGCGTTGTCGGACCTGCTGCTCGTTGAAGGCTTTGCCGCCGAGACGTTCGGAGGGGCGATCGCCTTCCTGAAGGATCCGACCCCCGAACGTTTTGCCTGCCTGATCACCGATGTGAGGATGCCGGAAATGGACGGGATCGAGCTGCAGCGACGCCTGCGACAGCGCGGATCGACGCTGCCGGTGATCGTGATCACGTCGCTGATCGATGAGGCGGCGCGCGCGCGGGCGATGGCAGCGGGGGCTTCGGCCTGGTTCACCAAGCCCTTCGCCGATGCCGCGCTGCTGGACGCGCTCCACGCGGCGCTGGATGGCGGGGCAGGGGCCACCGCCTGACATGACCGAGGCCTCCCGATCTTTCGCCGGTGCCGAACGGGCGGACCCTGCCGATCCCGGTATCGATCGCCTCCGCGAGATCGACGGGGACGGCACGGCCTGGTGGGCGCTCGACATCTCGGATGCGCGCGCGCTGATCGCGGCCGTCGACGATGGCACGCGATCGGTCGAGTGGGCATCGGCGCTGCTCGCCGCCGTCCGCATCGCCGATGCGGATCAGAACGCGCTGCACGCGCTGGGGCCGCTGGGCGCGCGCTGGCGCATGGTCGGCCAGCCCGTCACCGCCTGTTGGCCCTCCGAGGGATGGGGCGACCTTGCCGAACTGGTCGCCGCCGCGGCCGCCGGCCGGCCGGCGTCGCGCCGCATTTCCACGTCGCTGTTCGACGATGCGACGATCACCGTCTCGGGCAATCCGGCGCGGCCTGACATGCTGATCGTCTCGCTGGGTGGTCGCGTTGCCGACCATCGGTCGTTCTGGTTGGTGCGCGCGTCGGAGCAGCGCTATCGCAGCCTGATCCATCATCTGCCCTGGGCGCTGCTGCAGGTCGATGCCACCGCGATGGCGCCGATCTTCGAGGCGCTGCGCTGCAGGGGCGTGACCGACATCGGCGCGTTCCTGGCCGCCGAGCCCGAAGTGGCGCTCCGGTCGCGCGATATCGTGCGCGTGACCGATGCCAATCTGAAAGCGCTGCAGGTGCTCGGCGTGGAGTCGGCCGATCGGGTGATCGGTTCGGTCGATTTCGTGTTCAGCGCCTCGCCCGAGACCGCCAAGCGCGTGATCAAGGCGCATTTCGATGGCGCGCGCAGCTATACCGAAGTGATGAAGCTGCGAACGTTCGACGGCCGCCTGCGCGACGTGGCATTGACGGTGACCTACCCGACCCCGCCCGAACGGCTCGATGTGTCGATGCTGAGCCTCGACGATATCACGGACCGGCTGCGCACCGACGTGCAGTATCGCCAGCTCCAGGCGGATTATTCGCGCGCGGCGCGGATCTCGATGCTGGGCGAACTCGCAACATCGATCGCGCATGAGGTCAACCAGCCGCTGGCGGCGATCGTCACCAACGCCGAGACCAGCCTGCGCTGGCTGGCGCGCGACGAACCGAACCTCGCCAAGGCGATGCAATTGACGGGGCGGATCGCCGAAAGCGCTCGCCACGCCAGCGACATCGTCAAGCGCGTGCGCGCGATGGCGGCGCCGCGCGCGGCCGAACGCGAGGCGCTGGAACTCAACATCGTCGTGTTCGAGGCGCTGGCATTCGTCCGGCATGAGCTGGAAACGCGTGCGATCGACCTGTCGATGCGGCTGGGCAGCAGCCTGCCGCGCGTGCTCGGCGATCGCGTGCAATTGCAGCAGGTGATCGTGAACCTGATCCTCAATGCCGTCCAGGCGGTGGGCACGAAGGGGCGGATCGAACTGTGCACCGCGCCAGACCCGCACGATGGGGTGGCCTTCACGGTCCATGACAGCGGTCCAGGCATCGCGCCGGAGTATCTCGATCGGATCTTTCAGAGCTTTTTCACCACCAAGGATGAGGGCGTGGGCATCGGCCTGGCGATTTGTCAGTCGATCATCACCGCGCATGGCGGCACGATCGGCGCGGCGAACCATCCGGATGGCGGTGCGCGCTTCCGCTTCGTGCTGCCCGTCGCCGAGCGGGCACCCTAGCCTCGGGGAGAGGTTGCCTTGCCTTTCGGCGAGCATCGCCTGGCTCTGCGCACGATGCCGTCGCCGCGCGCTTTCGGCGATGCTCCACTTCGTCGCGGGGCTGCATGCCCCCCCCCTTCGGAACGTACGCAAGCAGAGGATAGGGTGATGAAGATCGTCGTGATTGGCGGCACCGGCCTGATCGGGTCGAAGACCGTCGAATTGCTGAAGGCCAAGGGACACGAGGTGGTTGCCGCTGCGCCCAGCACCGGGGTCGACACGATCACCGGCGCCGGCCTCGCCGAGGCGCTGGACGGGGCGGCGGTCGTCGTCGACGTGTCCAACGCGCCTTCGTTCGAGGATGAGGCCGCGATGCGCTTCTTCCAGACCGCGGGGGAGAATATCGCGGCTGCCGAGCGTGCCGCCGGCATCGGGCACCATGTCGCGCTTTCCGTCGTCGGCACCGATCGTCTGCAGGCCAGCGGCTATTTCCGCGCGAAGCTGGCGCAGGAAAAGCTGATCGCGGCGGCGGGCATTCCCTACACCCTGCTGCACGCCACCCAGTTCTTCGAGTTCGTGCGCGGCATCGCCGCCTCGGCCACCGAGGGCGACGTCGTCCGCCTGCCGCATGCGCCGTTCCAGCCGATCGCCGCGCAGGATGTCGCCGCGGCGGTTGCCGAGGCAGCGCTGGCGGCGCCGGCGAACGGGATCGTCGAAATTTCCGGCCCCGAGCCCTTCTATATCGACGAACTGGTCGGTCGCGTGCTCGCGTTCGACAAGGATCCGCGGCGTGTGGTGACCGATCCGGCGGCGCCCTATTTCGGCGTGCTGCTCGACGAGGGCTCTCTGATGCCGGCGGCCGGCGCCCATGCCGGCAGCACCGGCTTCGACTGGTGGCTCGCCAACGTGCCGCCACCGCCGTCCGGCAAGTAAGGGAGGACCGACGATGCTCAGGCAGAGTTGCATGCTGCTGGCCGGCGTGCTCGGCTTGGCGGCGGTGGCGAATGGCAGCTACATGCTGATCGCCCCCGCCGACTGGTATTTCGCGGTGCCCGGTGTGACCACCACCGGGCCCTTCAACCAGCATTTCATCCGCGACATCGGCATCATATTCCTGTTCCTGGGAGCGGCCTTCCTCGCCGGCATCGCCAGGCCCGCGGCGCGCGTGGTGCTTTGGGGCGGGGCGACATTGTGGCTCTGCGCGCATGCGCTGTTCCACGTCTGGGAGGTCGCTGCCGGCATTTGCGGCGTATCCGCGCTGGCCCGCGATTTCCCGGCCGTCACCCTGCCCGCGCTGATCGGGATCCTGCTGACCTGTTGGGCGATCGGCGATCGCCGGGCAGCCGCCTCGCGCTGAAGCAGGCGAGGTCGGCTGCGTCGTTCAGGGGCAGTTTATGGTGCCGCAGGCACTGCCCGTCGCGAACGGTGTGTCCTTCCCGGCGCGCGCTTGCCAATCCCGGGACGATCGGACATGCACCGGTCGCGAAGGGTGATTGATGGTCGATACGCGGGACTGGGCAATGGACGGGGCGGCGGCACGCCCGACATCGAATGAAGGCGGCAACCACCCGGGGATCGAACCGGGCGCGCCGGCCTGGGCGCGGGCGCCGCGCCGGCGCTCGCCGCTCACGCTGGTGATGGATCGCACCGCGGTGCTGTTCGTCGGCATCGCGGTGGGCGTGACGATCGGCTTCGCGTTCGGCGAACATGGCGGAACCCCGGCGCCGGCGGCGGTCCTGCCGCCTGCGCCCAAGGCGTCGCCGGTCCTCGGCGGCCGGCCGCAGCCCGCCGCGTCGCAGATCGCGATGGACCGGGTGAGCCCCGCCGTCGCGCGGTCTGCCGCGGCCGGGCGGCCGGTGAGGATCGGCGTGTTCGGCGACAGTTTCGGCGTCGGCCTGACCCAGGGGCTCTACCTGCAGTTCAAGGGCGACAAGGGCTATGAGGTCGAAGGGTTCGCCAGGCAGGCGACCGGCTTCACCCGCTATGCCAAGCTGAACCTGCTGGACGACATCCGTAGCAAGATCGACGCGGAGCCGGTGGATGTGGCGGTGATCTCGTTCGGTGCGAACGACACGTTCGACATCTATGCCGATGGCGTCGCCGCCAAATATATGACGCCCGAATGGCAGAAGATCGTCGGCGACCGCGCCGAGGCGATCGTCAGGCTGCTCAAGGATCGCGGCATCGCCGTCTACTGGGTGGGGCTGCCCAAGATGCGCGAGCCCGATTTCGAGGCGAAGGTCGCGCAGATGAACGCCTTCTATGCCACCCGCATGCAGGCCTTGGGCGTGCCCTTCATCGATACGGTGCCGCTCAGCGTCGATGGCGATGGGCAATATACTGCACATCTCACCGACCCCAAGACAGGAAGAAGCGAACTGGCCCGCGCCAATGACGGAATCCACATGGCGACGGGCCATGCCTATTCGCTGCTGACCAAAGGTCTGACGACGCGCATCCGCAAGAGCGTCGAGATCGCCCGCGCCGAGGCGGGCCGTCCGGCCCCCGGTGCGGAACCGGTCGAGGAGCGCACCAACTGATGCGGCGGATTGCAGCCATCGCCGCCGCGCTGATCGCGGCGGCGTCATCGGTGACTCCGGTCGCCGCGCAGGAACAGGCGGAAGCGACCGCGCAGGCGGCGGCGCGGGATTGCGGACCGCGCCTCTGCTATGCCCGCAACCTCGAACCGTTCTTTGCCGCGCTCGACGATGCGCGCAGCAATGCGCGCCGGCCCGTCCACATCATGCAGGTCGGCGACAGCCACACCGCCGGCGACATGATCTCCAACGGCTGGCGGGTGCCGATGCAGGCCCGGTTCGGCTTCGGCGGGCGCGGCATGCTGGCGCCGGGCCGGCCCTATCCGGGCGTCATCACCTTCGGCGTCACCCAGGCGATGTCGGCGGGATGGACGGTCAACGCCAATTTCGGCAGGGGCTGGAACAGCGCGGGCGCGCCGATCGGCATCGCCGGCTTCTCGCTCACCACGGCCGGTGGCGACGAGCGGATGGGGGTGACGACCGATACGCCCGACCAGAATTTCGATCGCGTCACGGTGTGCGGCGTCCGCCGCGCGGGCGGCGGCAGCGCGATCATCCAGTTGGGGGCGAAGACCGAACGGCTCGACCTGTCGGGCAGCCAGGGCGGTGCCGCCTGCAGGACGGTCGACAGCGACTGGCGCCAATCCGCCGCCCAACTCACCACGGAAGGCAATGGCGTCGTCACCATCACCTCCTTCGCCACCTTCGTGCGCAAGGGCGGCGTGGCGGTCTCCAACCTCGGCGTCAGCGGGTCGCAGCTCACCCATCTCGGCCGCGAGGACGACCGCGTCGTCGCCGACGAACTGGCCGAGTACAAGCCCGACCTGATCGTACTCGCCTTCGGCACCAACGAGGGATTTTCGCAGGCGTTGACGCCGGCGGTGTTCGAGGTCGACCTGCGCGCGCAGGTGCGGCGCCTGCGACGGCTGGCGGGGCGCGAGGTGCCGATCCTGCTGATCGGCGCGCCCGATGCCGGCACCAGCAATGTCGCGCTGGCGCGCAACTATGGCAGCCCGGTCGCCTGCCCGGGCGATCCCGGCTGGTACACGCCGACCCTGCTCTCGGCGATCCGCGAGCGTCAGCGCATCGTCGCGCGTGACCTGAAGCTCGGCTTCTGGGATTGGAATGCGGCGATGGGGGGCGCATGCGCCGCATCCACCTGGCGCAAGGCCGATCCGCCGCTGGTGCGCGGCGATCATGTTCATTTCACCCGCGCCGGCGGCGGCCGCATCGGATCGATGATCTTCTCGGATCTCGACGCCGCCTATGCGCGCTTCGCTGCGTCGCGTCCGCGGTAACGGCGGGCGAGGGGCGGGGGGTGCTGTTTCCGACGGCCAGCTTCGGGCTGTTCTTCCTGGGCGTGTTCGCGCTCGGCTGGGGAACGCGGCGTTCGCTCGAATGGCACAAGATCGTACTGCTCGTGGCGAGCTGGATCTTCTACGGGGCGTGGGACCGGCGCTTCGTCGCCTTGCTCATCGTCAGCGGCTTCCTCAACTGGGGCGCCGCGCGGCTGATCCTGCATTATGACGAGGAGGAACGGCCGCGCCGACTGGTGCTGATCGCCGGCGTCGTCGCCAATCTCGGCATTCTCGGCTGGTTCAAATATTACGGCTTCTTCATGGAGCAGTTCGTCGAGCTGCTCCATGGCCTCGGCTGGCAGCGGGACGTGACGATCATGCAGGTGGTGCTGCCGGTCGGCATCTCCTTCTTCACCTTCCAGGGGATGAGCTACCTGATCGACATCTACCGGCGCGAGACGCGGCCGGCGCGGTTGCTCGACATGGTGCTGCTGATGTCCTTCTTCCCGCATCTCGTCGCAGGCCCGATCGTGCGCGCCTCGCACCTCGTGCCGCAGCTGGAGGCGGGGCCGAAGCTCGACCGCGGCATGGCGGCGATGGGTTTCCTGCTGATCGTCTGGGGGCTGTTCAAGAAGTCGATCATCGCCTCCTACCTCGCCACCGAGTTCGTCGATCCGATCTTCTTCGATCCGGCGGCGCATGGCAGCTTCGACCTGATTCTCGCATCCTATGGCTATGCCGTTCAGATCTATTGCGATTTTTCGGCCTATAGCGACATGGCGATCGGCCTCGCTGCGCTGCTCGGCTATCGCTTCCCGATCAACTTCAACCAGCCCTATCGCGCCGCCTCGCTGCAGGATTTCTGGCGCCGCTGGCACATCAGCCTGTCGAGCTGGCTGCGCGACTATCTCTATATCGCGCTCGGCGGCAGCCGCCACGGGCCGGCGCGGCTCTATCTCGCGCTGATGACGACGATGCTGCTCGGCGGGCTGTGGCACGGCGCGAGCTGGAACTTCGTGATCTGGGGCGCGATCCACGGCGGCGTGCTCGTGCTCGAGCGATTATGGCGCCAGCATCGGCCGGCGGGGCTGCCGACGCTGCCGACCGCGCTCGGCATCCTCATCACCTTCCACATCGTCACGCTGGCCTGGATCTTCTTCCGTTCGGCCAGCTTCGAGGCGGCCAGCGCCTATCTCGCCGGCATCGCCGCGCTCGATTTCAGCCGCGGTACGACCTTGGCGCCGCTCGGGCTGGTGCTGATCCTGTTCGGCCTTGCGCTGCACGCCTTCCCGCCGACGCTGATCCAGCGCGTCGCGCTGATGCTGCGGCGCTGGTCGCCGTTGATGCTGGGGCTGGCGATCGGCGCGACGATCCTCCTGGTGGATTCGATGCGCCCCGAGGGTGTCGAACCCTTCATCTATTACCAGTTCTGATCGGGAGGCGCGGTCTATGCCACACACGGAATTCGCCTCGCCGGTCGATCTGCCGCCGGAAGAGGGTGGCGCCGGCGGCCGGCAGGCGCTGCGCTGGACGACGGTGGTGATCGTGACGGCGGCGACGCTGCTGGCGCTGTTCAACGCCACGGCGCTGCGGGGCTGGGCGCAGGATCTGCCGCCGGGGCCGGTGAGCGAGCGGATATTGACCGCGGCGGAAGGCTGGTACGGCCTGACCGACGCGGCCGGGCTGACCGCGCCCGGCAAAACGATCCGCGCGGCCTATGACAGGGTCAAGGCCGCGCGGTTCGGAGGTGCGGATCAGGAGAAGGCGGAAGGGGCCGCGGCCACCCGCTGAACGCCGGCACCGACGCCGACCCGCCGATCAATGATAGAAGGCGTGATCGCCGATCGTCGCGGCGAGCTTCCGGCCGGCATGGAAGGCCGAGCGCGTCCGCGCCGCATTGTAATAGATGGCGGTGCCGATCACCGATTCGCGCATCGCGCTACGCGCCTCGATCGAGACGTCCATCGCCGTGCGCCACAGGCGGTCGCTGCGCGACGGATGATAGGTGTTGGTGTTGAAGAACTGGCCGGCCTGATGAACCACGCCGCAGACCGTTTTCGGGAACTTCGGCGAGCGCAAACGGTTCATGATGAGCTGGGCGACGGCAAGCTGACCCTCGCGCGGCTGGTTTGCAGCCTCATGGCGAACGACCTTGGCCATGCAGACCAGTTCGGGATCGGATTCGTCGATCTGGAGGGCCGGCTCGGCGCCGGCATCCGCCACGGACGTTTCCGTGGTGATCATCGCCGGCTTCGGCTCAGCCGTGGCAGGCGTAATGACGATCGGCGCTTCGGCGCCGGGCACCGCCGCGGGCTTCGGTTCGACCAAGCTGCTGGCGGCGAGGCTGTACGTCTCGGGCACGGCCATGGAGGCCACCACAGCGACGGACAGAGTAGCAACAAAATATGTCTTGCGTCCGAAGGACATCAAGAGCCCCATCACATGCGCAAGAAGTGCGAACCGCGCCAAACTCAAAAACACCGGCGGCACGCAGGCTTCCCACGTCTTCCCTCGGGCGCGCGCAAACGCGTCGAAACGCAATCTGGTGATGCCCCCGGGCAAACGACCCGCCGCCGATGGCCGCAGACACGATATGTTGCAACCGCGTTACGACCAGCTGTTGGGCGAACCCGGTGAACGGAGGGGGCATTTTGGGGGCGTCGTGGTGTGGATCACTGCGGTATTGTGGTTCAGCCGCCTTCGCGCTCCTGAGCGATTTTTGCCTCGATCAAAGCGCGACCCTCGTCGGTCAGAATATGGTGGCCCCTCGAAACCGTTCGGACCAGAGCCCTCGATGTCAGCGAATTGCTGCGGGACGGTGACAATGCATTGTTTACCAACTCTTCCCATTTCCGCTCATTGGGGCGGTGGGCGGCTTGCATCCGGTCGCCAGTCGTCAACGGGAAGCTCTCGTCCAGTACGCGTTTGAGTTCGCCGTTGGTCCATTCGGCACCATCGGTCATCAGATACAGGATCGCCAACTGGATCTCGGGTTCGGTGGTCCTACGTTCAAGTGCATCGGACTGATGATGGTCCTCATCGCCGGACGTGTCGAAGAGATCGACGGCGGCGCGGCGCGGCGTTGTTTGGGGGCGCGTGCGCCGGCCATTCTCGAAGATGTGCGCGTCGGGATTGTCATCCGTCACTAAGGGAAAGGCAGCCCTACTTTGAGCGTCCGGGCTTTCTGCGGGCGTTTCATCCGCAGGCAGCGCATTCTCGGATTTGTCAGCCGCGCCCTCATCCGGATTTTCGGATTGCTGGTTGTCGTCGCCGGATTGTGAGCGCCAACGCCGATGCTCCGTGTGGCGGCTCGTCCACCCGTCCTCGACAACCATCGGTTCGATGCCACGGGTTTCGAGCAGCATGAGCAGTTCGTCGAGCACGGCGTTTCGTTCCCGGACGAAGCGTGAGGCGAAGCAGCGCCAGACCTCCCAGCCAGCCCGTTCCAAGAGGCGTTGGCGCTCCATGTCGCGCGACCACATGTCGGGGCCGTGGAACCGATCGCCATCGCACTCGATCGCAAGGCGCCTATCATTCTCGCCTTCCACGATCAGGTCGATTCGGAAATTGCCGACGCGAACCTGCGTATCGACGCGAAAGCCCCGAGCCACGAGCAGATCGAACATCTCCCGCTCGAAGTCGGATTCACAGCGCTCGCGGCGACTGCCGGTGCCAGCCGCTTCGTTAGCGAATGGAGCGCGGAAATGCTCGATCAGCGCGCGCCGTAGTTTGTCCGCCGGCTTGAGATCGCCGAGGTCTACCGAGCGGACGAGCACCATGCGATTGCGCGCGCGCGACGCGGCGACGTTGAAACGTTGATCGTAAGCGGAGCCGGACAAGGCGATATCGCCCCGCTGCGCGACGAGCGACACGAACATGATGTCGCGCTCATCGCCCTGGAAAGCGGTCGGATCACCGACGCGAATGTCGTGTCGTTCGATGATCTCCGTGCCGATCTCATCCTGGATCTTGTCGTAGATATACTTGGCCTGCTCTTGCCCGAGCAGCGTCGTGACGCCGACAGTGCGCTTCGCCATGGCGGGATCGTTGGCGATCCTCTGGATCTCAGCGACGATGCAGTCAGCTTCAGGTGGGTTGCGCTTTCCGCGGCGATAGCCGTCTTCCACGAGAATATCGATCAGCGGCGGATCCAGTCGTTCGGAGGCTGTGGGCAGCCGCAAGGGCATCAGTTCATGCGCGTAGAATTGGGCTTTCGAGAATTCGATGATCGGTGCGACGCTGCGGAAATGCTCCTTGAGCATGAGTCTCCCGCCGGCGAATACGACCTGCCCAAGGTCGTAAAGCGAGTTTTCCTGACGCAACTGCCGTCGATAGTCCGGCACCTGACCGTCAAGGTGCCTGTGGGCGAGGGTGTCGGCGCGATCCTGATCGAGGCCGACATGCTCGGGGCTGACCTGCTTGTCGTCGCCGACGATCAGGATCTGCTCTGCACGCATCAGCGCGGGCAGCGCTGCGAGCGTGGATTGCGAAGCCTCGTCGACAATCACCAGATCGAACAAGCCGAAATCAGACGGCAGCGATTCCGAAACGCGATAATGCGGCATGATCCAGCAGGGCAGCGCGCCTTTCGCCCGGTCGGACGCGTCGCGCGCATCGCGCCGGTACCGTGCAGCGCTCTTGCCGGTGCCGCGGCCGATGCGCCGGACCGCAGCGGCATAGGCCGCGAGTGCGGCCCGCACCTTGTCAGTCGCCCGGTTACTGAGTTTCAGCCATGTCCGCAATTCGATCGAGCGCTCGTACGCGGATTTGAGCAGCGTTTCGCTTTCCACGCGATCGGCCGCCAGCCGATGCAGCCGACCGTGACGGTCGATGCGCGCAAGCCATCCGTCAAACTGGCGCAGGCGCCAGCGGCGGGCCCAATCTCCCGGCGTCAGCGAATCCTCGACCGCTTCGACGGGCTCGGTTCGCAATTGTCTCGCCCAGTTCGGCGCTCCGGACTCCTCTATCGCCCGGGTAACCCGCGCGACTGTTTCAAGAGCCGAACAGTGCGCCAGTATCTCGGAAAGCTCCTGACGCAGGTTCGCCCAACGATCGCGGAAGTCGGATGTGGTGATCGACGGGGACCCAAGATCGGTTTGCAGGCAACTCCTGATTCGCGCGCCGAGTTCTGCGCGCCCGTTTGCAAAAAGGTCGAGCATCGATCTGCGAATTGCACCGGCTCGCTCAAGCCGCCGTCGCAGGGCATGGGTTTCGAGCATGTCGAGCAGTGCAGCAATCGCCTCGCTGCCGCGCTGAACCGGTTTCGACCAACGCGGGGCGATGCTGGCGATTTCCGCGGTGACCCTGTTCTCCAGGGAGATATGTTCCCGGATGGAGACGAGTTGGTCCAGTTGGGCAAGCATGGATCGGACACCGATCAGGCCATCGACGTCGATAGGACTGAGGCTGCTGTGCTCGGCTGCGTGGTTCCAAGCGACTTTAAGCCGTTTGGCCTGTTGTTGGGCCGCCGCGAACCGGCGAATATCTTCCCAGTCTGCCGCTGTCCGCGGCTTTTCACCAACGATGCGAATGCTTGCGAGGCGTAGCTTGAGCTGACCCGCGAACAGACCGGCGACGAGGCCGAGGCCGGTGCCGCCGCCCGCAAGGTCGGCGATTGCGCCGATCAGCTTGTCATCGTCGATGGCGTCCGCGGGGAGTTCCACCGGACGAGTGAGGAAATATCGGTTCTCCTCCAGCAACGCCTCGACTTCTGAGCGCTTCGCTTCGAGCGCCCCGATCGCTTCGTCATCGGGAAGGCGGCGGAGCAGCGTGATGGCCTGCTCCGTCCAATGATGCTCCGATGACGAGAGTGCGTCCCGACCGGTTTTGAGGCTGCGCGCCATCGTCAGCAACGCGTCCGCGCGTGCGATGGTTTCCGGGCGGTGATCGGCCAGCGCAACGATCTCGCCGGAAGCTATTTGTCGCTGCAGTGATTCCATCTGCGCCAGATCCCGATGCGCATCGGCCATCGTGTCGTCGTTGGGAAGGCGATCCAGCGCCGGAAGGTCGATGCCCAGATAGGCCAAGCGCCTGCCCAAGGCCTTCCGCGCGACGCGAAGGTCGAATATGTCCTGATCGGAGAAGCGCGGCGCAAATGCGGCTTTCTCATCCATCAGGTCGGTAAGCCACGTTGCCAGATCCGGGTTTGCAATCAGATCGCGCGCGGCGCGGAGTGGTTCGATCTGTTCCCCGTCCAGCGTGATGCCCGCGATCGCCGACCGGCCGATATCGTCCACCTCCTTGTCGATCCGGGCCAATGTGCGGTGAAGATTGTCGATCTGGCTGTCGAGCGATTCAATCTCGCTGGTCAGTTCGCTGCGCTTGATGCGCTGAAGGCGACCAGCGATGATTTCCACGGATTCCTGAAATTGCTTCAGACCATCGCGGTCGCTGTCGAGCAGGCTGACCGCCAGCGGCCGGACGGCAGAGGGCAACTGATCGCGCAGAACCTTGAGCGCCGGCGCCTTCTGCGACGTGACGAGCACGCGCTTTCCCAGCGCCAGATAGTGACTGACGATATTGGCAATGGTGTGCGTCTTGCCGGTGCCCGGAGGCCCCTGAACGACCACACCGGGCCTGACCGCGAGCCGCTGGACGACCTCGACCTGTTCTCGATTGAACGGCTTGGGAAAGAACAGATCTTCGCCGCCGCCGTCGGACGAGGTGATGCCGGGAATGGTTGAGATCCCCCGGTACGAAGGATAGTCCTCCTCGCTGGGCGCGGTTGCCGGTTCGGTCAGCAATGCTAGCAATGCGCCTGGCAACTGAAGGTCGGGCGCCGCGGCGACGGCCTGTTCGCGAAAGCGAGCTAGATCGTCCATCAATTGCGAGGCGCGGCGTTCCCGCTGAAAGAACATGAAGGTCTCGTGGACCTCGAGCGTCTGGCCGGCTTTGGGCAGGCCGGATGCCGCAGCGTCACCGAGCGGTTGATAGCGGCCATCGGGATCAAGCAGTGCGGCAGCCTGGCGCAGGATCGGCTCGTAACTCTCCGGGGCGAAGGGAGACAGGGGCTCATCTTCCAACTCGGCGAGATGGCGCCGTGCATTGGTTCGCCACTCGTCGACCGCCCGGAGTTCCATACGGTCGAGCGTTTCCGCCTCCACGGCCGGGGCCGCTTCCATGCGCGGACGAACGTCGATGGCGTGGGTTACAGGGTCGAGAGCGATCTCGGTCGCCATCGTCAGCACAGGATAGCGCAAGGTCTGGCCGTCGCGTTCGAGCGTCGCCAGGCCGATGCCGCATACGAGCTCGATCGGCGTATCGACCGCGATCTCCAGCGACTGCCGTAGCAGGAACAAGGCGTTGTAAAGCTTGATCGTAAGTCGGCGAGGCCGTTCCTGTTCGGCCCATAATGCCCACGGGCCGGCGATGTAAGCGTCCAGCGCTGAGCGAAGTTCCTCAGCGTCGGGATAATCGTCGATACGAACGGTCTGGGCCGTTTCATCCACGAGGGAGATACCGGCGTTGATCAACGCTTGCGCCGCAACCTCGCTCATGAGCCGCGGCGCTTGCGCCGGATCATCCTGCAGTCTCAGCCAGCAGCGCAGCTCAGTGCTGTCAGGAACCGGTGGCGCCTGCTTGGCCAACCGCTCGACGTGAAGCCAGATCGCATCGTCATCGACCAGACGATTCAGCGTCACGCCAGGAAGATCGAGTTCGTCTTTAGCGTAAAGAAAGCCGTTGTGCCGCGTAACATCGAGTACCGTTTTCAGCTTGTCGCGCTCGGTCGCCTCGACATAGGCGATCAAGTCGAGAAGTCGATCGCGCTGCACATTCATCATTATGCCCCAACTGTCCCGCACGCCGGAGCGTGCACGGTTCTCTATTCGTCGCCGATCGATGTCTAGACGATGAGCAACGCGAGGCAATAGAGCGCAGGCGCGACAATCGCGCGCATTTCACCGCACGATCTTCGCCAACCCCCGTGACAGTTGCAGCGCGCCGTTCAGCCGCGCCATCGGATCCGCCCAGGCGCGGGTGATCACCAGCTTGCTGTCGGGCCGCAGTTTCGCCGTGTCCTTCAATCGCTGCACATAGGCGATGAGGCCGGGCAGGTCGGGGAACTGATCCTCGAAGAAGCTGACCAGCGCGCCGCGGGGTCCGACGTCGATCTTCGAGATGCACGCACGCTTGGCGTTGAGCTTGATCTCGATGAGCTTGAGCAGGTTCTGCGTCGCATCGGGCAGCGTGCCGAAGCGGTCGATCAGTTCGGCGGCGAATGCCTCGATCGCCCGGGCGTCGTCCAACTCGTTGAGGCGGCGGTAGAGGCCCATGCGCAGGTCGAGATCCGGCACATAATCGTCGGGGATCATGATCGGCGCATCGACGGTGATCTGCGGGCTGAAATCGGTCCTGCGCGTCTCGGCGGCGATGCCGCCGGCCTTGGCGTCGAGGATCGCCTCCTCCAGCATCGACTGGTAGAGTTCGAAGCCGACCTCCTTGATGTGGCCGGACTGCTCGTCCCCCAGCAGGTTGCCGGCGCCGCGAATGTCGAGGTCGTGACTGGCGAGCTGGAAGCCGGCGCCGAGACTGTCGAGATCCGACAGCACCTTCAGGCGCTTCTCCGCCGCTTCGGTCATCACCCGCTCATGCGTGGTGAGATAGGCATAGGCGCGCGTCTTCGAGCGGCCGACGCGGCCGCGGAGCTGGTAGAGCTGGGCGAGGCCGAAACGGTCCGCGCGGTGGATGACGAGCGTGTTGGCGCTAGGGATATCGAGCCCGCTTTCGACGATCGTCGTCGAGAGCAGCACCTCGAACTGCTTGTCGTAGAAGGCGGACATCCGCTCTTCCACCATCGAGGGCGCCATCTGGCCGTGGGCGACGACATAGCGGACCTCGGGCACCTCCTGCGCCAGGAACTTCTCGATGTCCGGCAGGTCGGCGATGCGCGGCGTGACGACGAAGCTCTGGCCGCCGCGATAATGTTCGCGCAGCAGCGCCTCGCGCAGCACCACCGGATCCCAGGGCATCACATAGGTGCGCACCGCCAGGCGATCGACCGGCGGCGTCTGGATCACGGACAACTCGCGCAAACCGCTCATCGCCATCTGCAACGTGCGCGGGATCGGCGTCGCGGTCAGCGTCAGCATGTGGACGTCGGTCTTGAGCGCCTTCAGTCGTTCCTTGTGGACGACGCCGAAGCGCTGTTCCTCGTCGACGATGACGAGCCCAAGCCGCTTGAACTCGATGCCCTTGGCGAGCACGGCGTGGGTGCCGACGACGATGTCGATCGTGCCCGCCGCCAGCCCTTCCTTGGTCGCCTTCGATTCGCTCGCCGTGACGAGGCGGGAAAGGCGGCCGATCTCGAGCGGAAAACCCTGGAAGCGCTCACGGAAATTGTTGAAGTGCTGGCGCGCGAGCAGCGTGGTCGGACAGACCACCGCCACCTGCAGCCCGGCCATCGCCGCGACGAAGGCGGCGCGCAACGCCACCTCTGTCTTGCCAAAGCCGACATCGCCGACGACGAGACGGTCCATCGGCCGGCCGGCGCCGAGATCGCCGATCACATCGGCGATCGCACGATCCTGATCGTCGGTTTCCTGATAGGGGAAGCGATCGACGAACGCCGGATAACCGCCGCTGTCGGGCTCCGCCACTTCGGCGGGGCGCAGCGCGCGCTCGGCGGCGGTCGCGATCAGCTCGCCGGCGATCTCGCGGATGCGCTCGCGCATCTTCGCCTTGCGCGCCTGCCAGGCGACGCCGCCCAGCTTGTCGAGCTGGACGCCTTCATTCTCGGCGCCATAGCGGCTCAACACCTCGAGATTTTCGACCGGTACGTAAAGCTTGTCGCCGCCGGCATAGCTGAGCCACACGCAATCGTGCGGGCTCTTGCCGACCGGGATCGAGGTCAGCCCTTCATAGCGGCCGATGCCATGATCGGCGTGGACGACGAGGTCGCCTGGCGAGAGCGTCGCCAGTTCGTTGAGGAAGGCGTCGGCGCTCTTCTTGCGCTTGGCGCGGCGGACGAGGCGGTCGCCGAGCATGTCCTGCTCGGTGAGCAGCGCGACGTCGGGCGCGGTGAAGCCATGGTCGAGCGGCAGCACGGTCAGCGCGGCACGTCCCTGCGCAGCGGCGCCCAGCGCCTCCTGCCAGTTGTCGGCAAGCGCAATGTCCTTCAGGCCATGGTCGAACAGCAGACCCTGCATGCGTTCGCGCGAGCCGTTGGAATAGCTCGCCAGCACCAGCCGCTTGCCGTCGCGCTGGACGGACCGGGCATGCGCCGCCACCGCCTCGTAGATATTGGCATTCTGTGCGCGCTCGGGCGCGAAATCGCGCGGGCCCTCGACGTCGAACTCGACGACGCTGGCGCTCTCCGGCTCGTGGAAGGGGGAGGTGAGGTGGATCGGCCGCTCCGCGATCGCCGCGTCCCAGTCCGCCCGCGCGAGATAGAGCGCGTCCGGCGCCAGCGGGCGATAGCTGCCGGGGTCGGAGGACTGCGCGCGGACGCGGTTCGCGTGATAGTCGGTGATCGCCTCGAAGCGCGCATCGGCGGCACCGGCGACGCCGCTGTCGCGCAGGATCACCGCATCGTCGCCGAGATGATCGAACAGGGTCTCCAGCCGCTCTTCGAGCAAGGGGAGCCAATGCTCCATTCCGGCGAGGCGCCGGCCTTCGCTGACCGCCTGGTAGAGCGGATCGCCCGTTGCGGTGGCACCGAAACGCTCGCGATAGCGGCTGCGGAAGCGCTTGACGCTGTCTTCGTCGAGCAGCGCCTCGGAGGCGGGAAGCAAGGTGAAGCCGTCGATGCGATCGACGGTGCGCTGGTCGGCGGGATCGAAGCGGCGGACGCTCTCGATCTCGTCGCCGAAGAAGTCGAGGCGCAGCGCCAGTTCCTCGCCGGCGGGATAGAGGTCGACGAGACCGCCGCGGACCGCGAACTCGCCGGCATCCGCCACGGTGTCGGTGCGGACATAGCCGTTGGCCTGCAGCAGCGTCGCGAGCCGGTCGCGGTCGATGCGTTCGCCGGGTGCGAGCTGTGCGGTGAGCTGGCGGACGCGGAACGGCGTCAAGGTGCGCTGCGTCGCCGCGTTGAGCGTGGTGATGACGAGCTGCGGCCCCTTCGGCTTTCGCTGGAGCGCGTGCAACGTCGCGAGCCGTTCCGAGGTGGAGCGCAGCGAGGGCGAGGCGCGGTCATAGGGCAGGCAGTCCCACGCGGGGAACACGAGTACCTCAAGCTCCGGTGCAAAATAATGCACAGCCTCCGCGACCGCGCGCATCGCGACATCGTCGGATGCGATCAGCACCGCGCGTGTCGCCGCGGCGCGGGCGATATCGGCCGCGAGCCAGGGCAGGAAGCCGGCGGGCACGCCAGCGAGCGTCAGCGGCCGGGTGGCCGAGAGGATGGTCTTGAGGTCGGGCATGGATCTCGGACTAGGCCTCACTCGCTCACTTCGATGAAGTCGAGCTTCTGCAGCCGCTCCATCATCGGTCCGGCCCAGTCCGCGGGCACCGGCTGCACCTTCATCGCCCAGGCCATGATATCGACGTCCTGCTCTTCCAGCAGCGCCTCGAACCACTGCATCTCGTCTTCCGACCAGCCGTGGTGGGCATGGTCGAAATAGCCGCCGATCATCATGTCGGCTTCGCGGGTGCCGCGATGCCAGGCGCGGAAGCGCAGGCGCTTGAGGCGAATCTCGCGGTCCATGGGTCTCCAATGCAAGAAAGGCCGGCGGACGCTGGAAGCGTCTGCCGGCTGAGCTATATGGGCGCAGATAGACATGCGTCCCGATATTCTCAATCCGCTGTTCGCCGAGGTGACCGCTCTCAAGGGGGTAGGGCCCGCGCTCGCCCGGCCGCTGGAGCGGCTGGGGCTGGCGCGCGCGGTGGATGTCGCCTTCCACATGCCGACCGGGCTGGTCGAGCGCACCCGCGTCCATGGCCTCGCCATGGCCGATGTCGGGCGGATCATCAGCATCGTGCTGACCCCGTTCGATTATCGCCAGAGCGGCGGGCGCGGGCCGTTCCGCGTGTTCGCGCGCGATGCCGGCGGCGATGTCGTCAGCCTCGTCTTCTTCGGCGGCGGTTCCGGCTGGGCGCGCAAGCTGCTGCCGCTGGAGGAACCCCGGCTCGTTTCCGGCAAGCTCGAATCCTATGGCGAGCATCTCCAGATCGTCCATCCCGACCACGTCCTGCCGCTGGATGAGATGCTGCCGGAGCGCGAGCCGGTCTATCCGCTGTCCGACGGGCTGACGGGCAAGCGCATGGTGCAGCTTGCCGAAGCGGCGCTGACCCGCGCCCCCGAACTGCCCGAATGGATCGAGACCGGCCTCAAGCAGCGCCGCAACTGGCCCGACTGGCGCGAGGCGCTCGGTCGCGCGCATGCCGATCCGATGGATTCGGTGGCGCGCGACCGGCTCGCCTATGACGAGATCTTCGCCAACCAGCTCGCGCTGATGCTGGTGCGCGCCTCTACGCGCAAGCGGCGGGGGCTGCCGCTGAAGGGCGATGGCCGGCTGCGCGACGCGCTGCGGCTGCCCTATGCGGCCACGGGCGCGCAGACCCGCGCGATCGGCGAGATCGAAGGCGACATGCAGCAGCAGACGCCGATGGTGCGGCTGCTGCAGGGCGATGTCGGATCGGGCAAGACGCCGGTGGCGCTGATGGCGTTGCTGGTCGCGGTGGAGGCAGGGACGCAGGGCGCCCTGCTCGCGCCGACGGAAATCCTCGCGCGCCAGCATTTCGATACGCTGCGCGAGATGCTGGTCGGCGTGCCGGTCAACCTTGCCATCCTCACCGGGCGCGACAAGGGCAAGGCCCGCGAATCCACCCTGATGGGGCTGGCGAACGGCTCGATCGACATCCTTGTCGGCACGCATGCCATCTTCCAGGAGCAAGTGGCCTATCGGCGCCTCGGACTGGCAGTGATCGACGAGCAGCACCGCTTCGGCGTCGCGCAGCGGCTGATGCTCACCGCCAAGGCCGAACACCCGCCGCATCTGCTGGTGATGACGGCGACGCCGATCCCGCGCACGCTGACGCTGACCCAATATGGCGAGATGGACGTCAGCCGGCTCGACGAGATGCCGCCCGGTCGCCAGCCAGTCGAAACGCGCGTGATGAGCGTGCAGCGCCTGGGCGAGATCGTCGATGCGCTCGATCGCCACATCGGCGTCGGCGGGCAGGCCTATTGGGTGTGCCCGCTGGTCGAGGAGAGCGCCAACAGCGACATGGCGGCGGCCGAGGATCGCGCCGCGAGCTTGCGGGCGCGCTTCGGCGATCGCATCGGCCTCGTCCATGGCCGGATGAAGGGGCCCGACAAGGACAAGGTGATGGACGCCTTCCAGCGCGGCGCGCTTTCCGTGCTGGTCGCGACGACGGTGATCGAGGTCGGCGTCAACGTGCCCAATTCCACCTTGATGGTGGTCGAGGGCGCCGATCGCTTCGGTCTCGCCCAGCTTCACCAGTTGCGCGGGCGGGTCGGCCGCGGGACGGGGAAATCGACCTGCCTGCTGCTGCGCGGCGATGGGTTGAGCGAGACGGCCCGCGCGCGGCTGGCGTTGATGCGCGAGACCAATGATGGCTTCCGCATCGCCGAGGAGGATCTGCGGCTGCGCGGCGCCGGCGAGGTGCTGGGCACCAAGCAGTCGGGCGAAGCGCGTTTCAAGCTGGCGACGCCCGAGCGCCTGGAGGCGATGCTGCCGATCGCCACCGACGATGCACGGCTGCTGATCGATCGTGACGGCGGGCTCGAAGGGCCGCGCGGGCAGGCGGCACGGGTGGCGCTTTATCTGTTTGAGCGCGAAGCCGGGGTCCAGCTTCTCCGTTCGGGATAATGATATCCATCTGCGATACCCCAAATTATTGATGTTTTTGCAGACGATACCCGATTAGGGGTCGCTTGCGGTGCGGTTCGGGGTGCGCCGCACCATTTATAGCGGGGGGATATGGCGGACGATCAATTGTCTGTGCCGATCATTGTGCTGGTCGGTCCGACCGGCGTGGGCAAGTCGACGCTGGGGCCATATCTGGCGGAAGCGCTCGACATACCCTTTTTCGATGTCGATCGGTCGCTCGACCGCTTCCAGCGTGCCGAGCCCGGTACGGCAGCGATCGCGCGGCGACAGGCGGTGATCGACAAGCTGCTGGCCGGCGGCCCCGCGGTGATCGCCACCGGCTTCGAGGATTTCCTGCCCGACGTCGCCGGGGATCGCATCCGGCAGCACGCGATGTCGGTCTATATCGAGGGGCAGATCGCCGAGCGGCGCGGTTCGACCCGGCTGATCTCGACCACCCCTGCGGTTCCGACCCAGACCTTGCGATCCGATCCCGGCGAAAGCGCCACCGCGGCGGGCCGGCGCATCGTCAAGACGCGTAATTTCGCGGTGCCGGCGGATGTCTATCGGGGGGCGGATATCGTCGTCGATGTCGAGGGCTTGCCGGTGCATCTTTCCGCGCATTGTCTGATCCGCGCGGTGAAACGGCATCTGGGGCGCATATCCGGTGCCGACGACTGGGTGATGCCGCGGCTGGACTGGCGGGATGCGGAACCCTGGAACCGGCGCCCCCGCCTGCATCACGAGGTGGGGACTGGCGACAATGTCATCGATCGGCTGTCGGGCGCATTGCCGCATGGCCGGTTCGAGCATGACGTGGCGCTCGCCGTCGTTTCGGCGCTGCTCGGTTCGGCGACCTATGCCGGCCGCTACCAGGCATATCGTGCGCCTTGGCACTCGGAAGGATCGCGGCTGATCCTGCTGGCGATCGATCGCACCTCGCCCACCATCGAACTCTTCCTCTTCACCCACGGCGCGCTGCCCTGGCAGATGTCGGCGATGCTGCACTTCGCCGATGGCCAGACCCGTCGCGAGAGCTGGGGCACCGAGCATGTCGTGGCCCCCGACGCGGAGGTCGATCTCGCCGAGCAATTGCTGTGCTGGATCAACGGCAATGCCCCGGAGGATGCGCTCGGGCACTGCTGATCGCAGATGGCGCGGCCGGCCTCAGGGCGCCGTGCGGTCGGGCAGCACCGGTGCGATGACCAGCCGGCGCAGCAAGCGGGCGACGTCCGCCGGTATCAGTTCGGGCGCCTCGTCCAGCCACCAGCCGAGGACTTCGACGGCAGCCGCCGTCTGGAAGCGGATCGTGAGCGCGGGAGGCAGGCCGCCCGCGAGATCGATCGGAGCGGCCGCGGCGAGCTGGATCGCACGGTGGACGATCGCCGCGCGCACCGCGTCGCCCGCGCCGGAGAGCATCGCGCGGCAGGCGTCGCGCCGCGCATCGACATAGGCTGCCAGCGCGACCATCGCGACGTCGGGCGTGCCGGCGCGCAGGGCCGGGCCGACGATCGCGACCAGTTCGGCGATCATGGCGTCGGCGGCGTCGGTCAGCAGCGCGGCGGTATCGGCATAATGGCGGAAGAAGGTGGCATAGCCGGCGCCGGCTTCGGCGACCACCATCGCCGCCGTGATCTCCATGAACGGATGGCGCGCGAGCAGCGCGATCAGCGCGTCGCGCAACGCGGCACGGGTTCGGACCACTCTGGCGTCGCGGGTTCGACGACTGCTTGCATCCACGATCGAATATCCTATTTATGATCCATCATTGCTCATAAAAATGGAGGCGGGGATGATGGACGCAACCCTCGTTCACGGTCGATGCCCAGCAGCAAATGACGATGATCGCAAGAGCGCGGCGATTGCCGCTGACGGTCTGACGAAGACCCACCGGACCATCGCCGGCTATGAAGCGGTGCGCGCGGTGCTGCGCGACGATGGCGCACGCCAGGCCGGCTTCATGGCCGAACTGCTCGAGCGTTTCGGCGGCGCGATGCGGCCGCCGATCCTGTTTCTCGAAGGCGCCGCCCATCGCCGGCAGCGCAGCGCCACAGCGCGGTTCTTCGCGCCCAAGCTGGTTGGGACCCGGCATCGCGCGGTGATGGTGGATGCGAGCGACCGTCTGGTGGCCGCCTTCCGGCGCGATGGCGCGGGCGATCTCGATGCGCTGAGCCTCGATCTCGCGGTGACTGTTGCGGGCGAGATCGTCGGGCTGACCGACAGCGATCGTGGCGGCATGATCCGGCGGCTGGACGCCTTCCTCTCGGTGAGCGGCGGGGGCGGGGGCGGCGTCACCGCGTTCGTCAACTTCGTGCTCGGCCAATGGCGGATGATGCGCTTTCACCGCGCCGACGTCCTGCCCGCGATTCGCGCCCGCCGCGCCCAGCGGCAGGACGACGTGATCTCCCACCTGATCGACGAGGGCTATTCGGAGCGCGAGATCCTCACCGAATGCGTCACCTATGGCGCAGCCGGCATGGTGACGACGCGCGAGTTCGTGACGATGGCGGGTTGGCACATGCTCGAGCAGCCGGCGCTGCGCGACCGTTTCCTGGATGCGGACGAGACCGGGCAGATCGCGCTGCTGGAAGAGATACTGCGCCTGGAACCGGTGGTGGGCACGCTCTATCGCCGCATCTCCGGAGAGCCGGCGGCGACCGCGCTCGACATCCGCGCCGCCAATGCGGATGCGACGGCGATGGGCGCTTGCCCGCACCGGATCGATCCCGCGCGCGACCGCGCGCCGCGCGTGCCGGGTGCCGGTCTGGCGTTCGGCGATGGCGCGCACCGTTGCCCGGGGGCGGGGGTGGCGATGCTCGAATCGGCGTTGTTCCTCGATCGATTGCTGCGCGTGCCGGGGCTGCGGCTGGAACGGCCGCCGACGATGCGGTGGAATGCGCTCGTTACCGGATATGAACTGCGCGGTTGCCGCATTTCCTGCTGAGCCGCCAGCGTCCGCGGGTTTCACAGCCGCACGCAAACTGTGTAAGTCGCCGGAATGACATACGCTGCCTATCCCGCACTCCGCCTTCGTCGCACCCGTGCCCATGGCTGGAGCCGCGCGATGGTGGCGGAAACCGTGCTGACGCCCGCCGACCTGATCTGGCCGCTGTTCGTGACCTCCGGCAGCGGTGTCGAGGAGCCGATCGCGACCTTGCCCGGCGTGTCGCGCTGGTCGGTGGACCTGGCGGTCGCGCGCGCGCGCGAAGCGCGTGACCTCGGCATTCCCTGCCTCGCCTTGTTCCCCAACACGCCCCCCGAACTGCGCACCGCGGATGGCCGCGAAGCGCTGAACCCCGACAATCTGATGTGCCGCGCGATCGGCGCGATCAAGGATGCGGTGCCCGACATCGGGGTGCTGACCGACGTCGCGCTCGATCCCTACACCGCGCACGGGCACGACGGGCTGGTCGATGCCGCAGGCTATGTGCTCAACGATGTGACCGCCGAATTGCTCGTCGGGCAGGCGCTGACGCAGGCGGCAGCGGGGGCGGACATCATCGCGCCCTCCGACATGATGGACGGGCGCGTCGGCGCGATCCGCACCGCGCTGGAGGCAGGCGGCCACGTCAATGTGCAGATCATGGCCTATGCCGCCAAATATGCGAGCGCGTTCTACGGCCCGTTCCGCGACGCGGTGGGCTCACGCGGGCTGCTGAAGGGCGACAAGAAGACCTATCAGATGGATCATGCCAACGCCGAGGAGGCGCTGCGCGAGGTGGCGCTGGATCTGGCGGAGGGCGCCGACACGGTGATGGTGAAGCCGGGGCTGCCCTATCTCGACATCGTCCGCCGCGTGAAGGAGCGGTTCGAGGTGCCGGTGTTCGCCTATCAGGTCTCCGGCGAATATGCGATGATCGAGGCGGCGGTCGCGGCCGGCGCCGGGGAGCGCGATGCGCTGGTGCTGGAGACCTTGCTGGCCTTCAAGCGCGCAGGCTGCGCCGGCGTGCTCACCTATCATGCGGCGCATGCCGCGCGCCTGCTGGCGGGATGATCGACACCGATCGGCTCGTGCTGCGGCGCTGGCGCGACGCCGACCTGCCGGCGTTCCGCGCGCAGGATGCCGATCCGCGGGTGCGGCGCTTCATGGGGCCGTTGCTCACGCCCGAGCAGTCCGACGCGGTGCGCGAGCGCCACCGCGGCTATGAGCGGTCGCATGGGCTGGGCTTCTTCACGGTCGAACGGCGGACGGATGGGGCGGTGATCGGCTTTTGCGGGCTGAAACCGGGCGCACCCGGCACGCCGATCGAGGGCGAGGTCGAGATCGGCTGGCTGTTCGGCGCGGACTATTGGGGCCAGGGCTATGCGGTCGAAGCGGCGCGGGCCGCGCTCGGCTGGGGCTGGGCGACGCTCGCCGTGCCGTCGATCGCGGCGATCACCACCGCCGCCAATACCGCCAGCCGGCGGGTGATGGACCGGCTCGGCATGGTCCATGTGCCGGCCGACGATTTCATCCACCCGCTGCTGGCCGGGGATGCGGCGCTGAGCGCGCATGTGACCTACCGCGTGAGCCGGCCGGCCTGACCGACGGGGAGGGAGCGATATGGACGGTGTGAGCATCATCACCTTCGCGGGCAAGACGCCGCGGATCCACGACAGCGCCTTCATCGCGCCCGGCTGCCGGCTGATCGGCGATGTCGAGATCGGGCCGGACGTCAGCATCTGGTACAACTGCGTGCTGCGCGGCGACGTGAACCGGATCCGCGTCGGTGCGCGCACCAACATCCAGGATGGCAGCGTGATTCATGTCGATTCGCCGACCCCCGAGCATCCGGAAGGCGCGCCCACGATCATCGGCGAGGATGTTCTGATCGGCCATATGGCACTGGTGCATGGCAGCGCGCTGCACGATCGCGCCTTCGTCGGGCTGGGCGCGATCGTGATGGATTCGGTGATCGAGCCCGAAGGCATGATCGGTGCGGGCGCGATGCTGACCTCCGGCAAGCGGATCGGCCGGCGCCAGCTCTGGCTCGGCCGACCTGCCAGGCATGTCCGCGATCTCGGCGACGCGGAGGTCGCGGCGCACGCGGCCGGCGTCGCCAATTATGTGCGCAACGGTCGCGCACACCGCGCGGCGATTGCCGGCGGCTGATCGCCCGTCAGCGCTGCAATCGGCGCTGGAGTGCGGCGAGGCGGCTCGCCTGGCCCTCGACGATGCCGCTGATTTGCGCCTGCGCAGCGGCGATCTCGGTCGCGCCGCCGGCCGTTTCGCGCGCCGCCATCGCGTTCAGCCTTTCGCTCATCAGCGAATCGATCGCCACCATCGCGCCGACGCTCTTCTCGCGCGAGAATTCGACCGCGGCGAGGGCCTGCTGCGCCTCGACCCACGCATCGCTGCCCGCGGCAGCGCCGGCGGCGCGCGTGATTCGCGGTTCTGCGGCGGCGGCGGCCGTGCCGAACGCGGCATCGCCCTGACGGGCATCCTCCACCAGCGCGGCGATCCGCTGAAGCAGCGCCGTTTCGGCAGCTACCGCGGGCGTCGGCGTGGGATCGGGTCGCGGCGTTTCAATCGGGCGGCGTGCCAGCGAGGGCGTATTCTGCGTCGCGCCGCCCGCACAGGCGCTCAGCGCCATCATTGCGAACAGGGGCAGGAGCGGGGGGGGGCGGCTGTTCATGGGTCAGGTCGATAGGCTTTGCGAACAATCGTCGCAACGGGCTTGCATCATCCGGAAGACATGACTATTGCCCGCCTCCCACGCACCCGTAGCTCAGCTGGATAGAGCATCAGACTACGAATCTGAGGGTCGGACGTTCGAATCGTTCCGGGTGCGCCACTATACAACCGCAGCGATGTGGGGTCGGTAACGATCGCATGTCGGCGTGGTGGGCACCCGTAGCTCAGCTGGATAGAGCATCAGACTACGAATCTGAGGGTCGGACGTTCGAATCGTTCCGGGTGCGCCAACGCCGTTCCCTGCCTTGCAAATCATGTCGATGTCGGTGAGGTGGGGCATGACCTGCGCCACCGCAAAGTTGCACCCGTGAACGTATCGATCAGCGCTCCCGTCGAGCCGGGCGACGTCGAAGATGCCGCGTTCGGCGCGTCCGACTTCGCGCCCGCCGCGATCACACGGGGAAGGGGCTATTTCCGGGAAGGCCGGGCCACGGTCACGCACGACGCCATTATCGGCAGTCACAACGCGATCGAATCTTCCGTGCGGGGTTCGTACAGCGAACGCTACACTCAGATCATCACCATCCGCCGGCAGGCCAGCGGCAGGATTCTGATCAGCGGCCAATGTTCCTGCCCGGTCTCCCTTCAGTGCAAGCATATCGTCGCCGCGGTCATGCAGTGGCGGGCGGACCGGCGCACCAAGCCGCCCGTGGAGGGCGTGGCGCTGTCGAACTCGCTCGCGCAATGGATCGCCGCGATCGGCGACGATCTCCAGCGTCTCGACGAAAACCCCGGCCAGGTGCGCAAGCGCCTGAGCTACATCTTGATGCGCGGGAATGACGGGGGATTGCGCGTCGATCTCGTCGCGCACGACCTCGACACCAAGGGGCAGGTCAAGGGTACCCCGAAGTTCTATGACGGCAACAACGCGCTTGGCGCGACACCGGCAAAATTCCTCCGCGCGAGCGACCTCGAGATCGTGCGCCGGCTCGGCTATGGCTCGGGCAGCGGAGGGCATGGGCGCTATGCGCTGACGGGCCGCAACGGCGCCACCCTGTTCGAAGAAATTGTCGAGACGGGGCGGGCCTATTGGCATCGCGCCGATGGCCTTCGCCTGAGAGCCGGCCCGTCGCGTACCGGCACAGGCGTCTGGCGCGTGGACGAGAATGGCGTCCAGACCTTCGATTTCGCGCCGGACGGTCTCGATCATTCGGTCGCCTTCGCGCTGGGCGCGCCGCATTATATCGATCTCGACAGCGGCGAGGCGGGGCGGCTCGAAACCGGCCTGCCCAACCGGCTGACCGGCCGGTTGCTCGCTGCGCCCTCGGTCTCCGCGCAGGAAGCGGCGCTGGTTGCGGACGCGCTGGAGCGCGTGTTGCCGGGGAAGAGGATCGCGCTGCCCGACCGGATGGGCGAGGTGATCGACGAACGAACCGATCCGACGCCGCGCGCGCGGCTCGTCTCGCAGCCGGCGCGGCAATGGTGGGGCGATTCGCGGTTTCAGTGGCCCTGGTCCGGTCCGCCGCCCGCGGTTGGGCTCGTCGAACTCTTCTTCGACTATGGCGGAATCCGCGTCGCGCCGGACGATCGCAGGGCGGAGGCGAACCGTTACGAGCAAGGCCGCCTCATCCGTGTTCATCGCAATCCGGCGTTCGAGGCAAAGGCGCTGACGCGCATCATGAAGGGCATGCTTCAGCCGCTGCCTTCCACCCGGCGCCAGGCGGGCACCATTCCGCGGCCGCCCCTGTTGTGGCTGGGCGAAGATATGGCCGCCGAAAGCCATGTCCGGCTTCTGCTCGATGCGCGGCCGATGCTCGAGGCAGCAGGCTGGACGGTCGAGGTGGACGCCGATTATCCAGTGGCACTGGCCACGCAGGATGGCGACGGTCTCGATATCGAACTCAGGAATGGGGAGGGTACGGGATCGGGCATCGACTGGTTCGATCTGTCGCTCGGGGTCATGGTCGATGGACAGCGGCTCGATCTGCTGCCGATCATCACCCGCTTTCTCCTGACGCTGCCGGCGGGCGACGAAGTGGCGATGTTGGCGGAACTCGCCGAGACCGCGAGCCTCAACAATACGCGCCTTCTGGTTACCCTGGCCGACGATCGCATCCTGCCGCTGCCGGTCGATCGCATCGCCTCGATCGCGCTGGCGCTGATCAAGGTCTGGTCACCGCCGGAACTGGTCGGCGGCGCGCGCCTCCATCGCGCACAGGCGGCCGATTTCTCCACGATCGAAGCCGGATTGGCCGAACACGGCACGATGGTGGGGGGCACGCAACTGCGGGCGCTTGCCGACGATCTGGCGACGTTTCGGGACCGTCCATCAGCCGAGCCGCCAGCCTGGTTTTCCGCCAGCCTGCGCCCCTATCAGCAGGCTGGCGTCGATTGGCTGCAGATGCTCGGTCGTACCGGCTTCGGTGGCGTGCTCGCCGACGATATGGGGCTCGGCAAGACCGTACAGCTGCTGGCGCATCTCTCCATCGAGAAGCAGGCCGGCCGGCTCGACCTGCCGGCGCTGGTGGTGGCACCCACCAGCGTGCTGGAGAACTGGCGCGCCGAGACCGAGCGGTTCGCCCCGAACCTCACGACGCTGGTTCACCGCGGCAGCGGCCGCGCGAAGGACGTGCTCGACGCGAGCGGCGTCGATGTCGTCATCACATCCTATCCGCTGCTGGGGCGGGATCGCGACATATTGACGGGGCGGCGTTGGAGCATCGCCGCGCTGGACGAGGCCCAGAACATTCGCAATCCGCAGGCGGCCACCTCCGCAGCGGCATTCGCGCTGGATGCGCGGCAGCGCATCGCACTGTCAGGCACGCCGGTGGAAAATCATCTGGGCGACATCTGGTCGCTGATGCACTTCCTCAACCCCGGCCTGCTGGGTGACGCCAGATCGTTCCGCACACGCTATCGCACGCCGATCGAGAAGAAGGACGATGCAGCTGCACGGGGCCGGCTTACGCAACGGCTGAAGCCGTTCCTGCTGCGTCGGACGAAGGGCGAGGTCGCTGCCGAACTGCCGGAAAAGACCGAGATTCTCGAGAAGGTCGAACTGAACCCCGCGCAAAGGCAGCTTTACGAAGCGACACGGCTCGCGATGCAGGGCAAGGTACGCGAGGCGCTCGACAAGCGCGGACTGGGCAAGAGCGCGATCATCGTGCTCGACGCGCTCCTCAAGCTGCGTCAGGCCTGCTGCGATCCGCGGCTGGTGAAGACGGCAAGCGAAAAGGCCAAGGCCGGCGGGTCGGCCAAGCTCAACCGGCTTGTCGAACTGATCGAGGAACTCAAGGCAGAGGGCCGATCGGCGCTGGTCTTCTCGCAATTCACCTCGATGCTCGACCTGATCCGCGCCGAACTTGACGCGCGCGGATGGTCCTATGCCTGGCTGACGGGTGATACCGTCGACCGCGCGGCGCCGGTTAAACGCTTTCAGGACGGCGAGGTCGATCTTTTCCTCGTCAGCCTGAAGGCGGGCGGTGTCGGGCTCAATCTCACCCGCGCCGATACCGTCATCCTCTACGATCCCTGGTGGAACCCCGCGGTGGAGGCGCAGGCGATCGACCGCGCGCATCGCATCGGCCAGACGCGCAACATCTTCATCCACCGCCTCATCGCCGACGCGACCGTGGAGGAGAAGATGCTTGAACTGCAGGCGCGCAAGCAGGGCCTTGCCGACGCGCTGTGGGACGGCGGCGCAGGCGGTTTTGCCGGGCTGACCGACGCCGACGTCCACGCGCTGTTCGAATAGAAGTTATGCCGTTACGGCTCAGCGCCGCCGTTCGCCGCGCCCCGTCGCAGTCCAGTAGATGCCGCCCATCAGGTGCGTCAGATAGGTCGGATCGCGGTACATCTCGACATTGTGGCCGAGCGTGGTGACGAACACGCGCCCCTTTTCGTGGCGGTGGTGCCAGGCGACCGGATGATCCTTGCCCATCGGCTTGGAGACCTGGCCAGGCCAGATCTTCGTCGGGTCATAACTCGTCTCGTCGACGTTCAGGACCGGGGTGATGCTGACCCTGTAGGGGTTGGCGAGCACGTAGAATTCGTCGCTCCAGATCCAGCGGTCGGGCAGGCCGAAGGTGGCGGGAAAACTGTTGTCGGCCACGGTGACGACGCCCGTCTGCAGCATCGGGTGGATGACGAAGGATCGGCCGACCAGCTTCTCGTACCAGGGCCAGTTGCCCGGCGGCGTGATCGCCGCGCGGTGGACGATGATCGCGTTGCCGCCGGCGCGCATATAGGCCTCGAATTTCGCGCGCTGCGACGGGTTCAGCTCCTCGCCCGGCGTATTGAGGAACATCACCGCGGCATATTGGCTCAGGTCGCCGTCGAACGCCTCGGTACGGTTGGTCCACGTGAATTCGAAGGCGTGCAGTTTCGCGAGTCTCTCGAGGCTGTCGCGCGCGACCGGAATATATTCGTAATGATATGTGTTGGGGATCGAGAGCACGAGCAGCTTGAACTGGCTATCGGCAAGCGCAGCCGATGGTGCGGCGAGCGCGACGGCGGCGAGCGCGAATGGGATCGTGCGGGTCATGGCCGGTCTCCGTCGGGGATCTTGCCGCCCTGTTCGGCGGCTGCCTATTCGTACAGCAGGTCGCCGGCATCGCGCACATCTGCCGAGCGGTCGGTGGTCCCGCCGACCCCGGCATCGATCTGCTCTTCAAGTGCCATTGCCCGCGCCATCGCGTCGCTGTCCCCACGCGCACCGCGCTCGAGCAGGATCCGCTGCTCCTCGCGCAGGCCTTCTGCCCATTCGTCGGTGGCCTGATCCATCTCATCCGCGCGCGGCTCCATCGGATTGGCGATGCTGGTGCGCTGGTCGTCGCAGCCACCGGCGAGCAGGGCGGACGCGAGAGCGACGAGCATGGGCACCGGTCTGCGGAAACGCGGCGATGCCGGCATCCGCAGCCCCCTTCAGCGCGCCTGTCGCGCCGATGGAAGGATGGTGCCGGTGCCGAGCGTATCGAGCGCGAGGCGCGACGGCTGCTCCAGCACCCAGGCAGACAGCACCTCGAACGGCATGCCGAGGTTGAAGGCAACGCCCGCGCGCCCATCGCGCCGCCAGCGGATATAGCCCGAACGCATCGGCAATCCCTCGATCGAGAGGATGATGCGGGTGCCGATCATGAAGGGTTCGAGATCGGCAAGCTTCGCACCCGAAAGCGAGATGTCGAAGAGTTCGGTGTCGAAGCTCAGGCCGTCGACCTCGACCTTTACCGTACCGAAGACCTCGACGCGCACCGAATCGGGCAGGAAGCGGCCGCTGACGCCGTAATGCTGGACCGCGAGGAGCGACTCGATGTCGGCCGGCTCGTCGAACACGACCGTCGTCAGCATGTTGCGCGAAGACGCGACGCGGCCGGTGAGAATGTGCGAGGAGCGGAAGCCGATCGCGACCGGCGTGCCCACCGCGAGCGCAACCGTAGCCTGCGCGGTGGCACCGTTGGCGGTCACGCTGTGGAGGGTGCACAGCGACTGGTTTTCAGCGGTGATCAGTTTGCCGATCTGAAGGACCGACAGCGCCGCGGTGCCGGCTGCACGCGCCTCGTCCTCGTCGGTTGCCAGACGCAGTGGGGGCGGGGGTGGGGCAATATCGTCCATCGTCATGCTCCATCCCGCCGAGGTGCCGATTTTCGGCTCGTCATCGTCGGCCGCTGCCGCATTCGCCGGTTCCAACGCCTTCATCTCGCCCCCCGCGGATCACACAATCCATTCATGCGACCCGAATCGACGATATGAATGACCAACTCACCTTTCTTTATGGTTAACGCGGCCAAAACAGCGCCATCCGCGCGCGGATCGGGACGAGCCGAGGCGGCGTGGCGCCGGAAGGACGGGCGCGAAGGTCCACGGTCCCAAAAAAAAGACGCCACGCGCCGGGGGACGCGCGGCGTGATTCGCCATGGGGTGGCAATCGGTTCGATCCGGTGGCTTCACCCGGGCGGTTTCGTCAGGCCGCTTTGGGTGCAGCCTGCAACACTGCGGCGTCGACATGCTTTTCGAACTGGGCGAAATTGTCGATGAACTGACCGACGAGCTTCCTCGCGGTCGCATCATACGCATCCTTGTCCGCCCACGTGTCCCGCGGATCGAGGATCGCCGCGTCGACGCCCGGAACCTTCACGGGCACCTTGAAGCCGAAATTCGGATCGGTGCGGAACTCGGCATCGTTGAGGCTGCCGTCGAGCGCGGCGTTGAGCAGCGCGCGGGTCGCCTTGATCGGCATGCGCTTGCCCACGCCATAGCTGCCGCCGGTCCAGCCGGTGTTGACCAGCCAGCAATCGACGCCGCCCTTCGCGATCCGTTGCTTGAGCAGGTTTCCGTAGATGGAAGGGTGGCGGGGCATGAACGGCGCGCCGAAGCAGGTGGAGAATGTCGCGGTCGGCTCGGTCACGCCGATCTCCGTGCCGGCGACGCGCGCGGTATAACCCGACAGGAAATGGTACATCGCCTGATCTGGCGTCAGCCTCGCGATCGGCGGCAGCACGCCATAGGCATCCGCCGTCAGCATGATGATGTTGGTCGGCACCGGCCCCAGATTGTCCTTCGACGCATTGGGGATGAAGTCGATCGGGTAGGAGCCGCGGCTGTTTTCGGCCAGGCTGTCATCGTCGAGGTCGATCTCGCGGCTGTCCTCGTCGATCACCACATTCTCCAGCACCGTGCCGAACCGCCGGGTGGTGGCGAAGATCTCCGGCTCGGCCTCGGGCGAGAGGCGGATCATCTTGGCGTAGCAGCCCCCCTCGAAGTTGAACACGGCCGTGTCCGACCAGCCATGCTCGTCGTCGCCGATCAGGGTGCGGCTGGCGTCTGCGGACAGCGTCGTCTTGCCGGTGCCGGAAAGGCCGAAGAACACCGCGGTGTCGCCGCCGGGGCCGATGTTCGCCGAACAGTGCATCGGCATGATACCGGCGACGGGCAGCTTGTAGTTGAGGATGCCGAACACCGACTTCTTCATCTCGCCGGCATATTTGGTGCCGCCGATCAGAATGAGTTTCTCGGTGAAGTTCACTGCGATCACGGTCTCGCTGCGCGTGCCATGACGCTCGGGATCGGCCTGGAAGCCGGGCAGGTCGATGATGGTATATTCGGGGCTGAAGCCCGCAAGCGCCCCGGCTTCCGGCCGGACGAGCAATGTGCGGATGAACAGGCTGTGCCAGGCGAATTCGGTAATGACACGAACGTTGACGCGATGCTCGGGCTGCGAACCGCCATAAAGGTCCTGCACGAACAATGTGTCGCTGGTGCCGAGGTAGGCGAGGACGTCGGCCTTGAGCGCGGCGAACTGCGCAGGGGTCATGCCCTTGTTGGTCTTGCCCCACCACACCGTCTCTTCGGTCTCGGCATCGCGGACGATGAACTTGTCGTTGGCGGAACGGCCGGTGTGCTTGCCCGTTTTGACGACCAACGGACCCTCCTTGGCGAGCAGGCCCTCGCTGCGCTTCACCGCGATTTCGACGAGGGGCGCGGTGCCGAGGTTCCAATGCAGTTCCGCATCGGTTGCGATGCCCTGATCGGAGAGTGTGAAGGATGGAATACGGTAAGCCATAGATGGAATCCCTCTCCGTCGAGGCGCCTGTTTTCGGCGTCCTCCATTGTGCGTCGCATATCCAACGCCCACTATATGGTCAATGTCACGAGTTAGGTTGTAAATTAATGACAAAGTGGCGATCCCGTCGCGTCCGTGCCGCAGTTCGGCGCGCGTTGCCTGTGTGTCCCGCTTGGTCTAGGGGCGGGTGAGAAACACATGGAGACCGACGCTGGCATGGCCGCTTCGATCGCGCTCGTCGACGACGACCGTAACATTCTGACATCGGTGTCTATCGCTTTACAGGCCGAAGGTTTCGTTACCCGGCTCTATTCGGATGGCGAGGCAGCGCTGAAGGCGCTGACCGATACGCCCGCCGACCTCGGCGTTTTCGACATCAAGATGCCGCGGCTCGATGGTCTCGAACTGCTGCGCCGGCTGCGCGAGAAAAGCGACATGCCCGTCATCTTCCTGACCTCCAAGGATGATGAGCTCGACGAGGCATTGGGCCTCGCCATGGGCGCCGACGACTATATCACCAAGCCCTTCTCGCAGCGCCTGCTGATCGCCCGGATCCGTGCGATCCTGCGCCGTACCGAGGCGCGCGCGCAGCCGCGCGACGAAGCGGGCGACGAGCCGGTGTCGGAGCCGATGGTGCGTGGCCGGCTGGAGATGGATCCGGCGCGGCACCGGGTGAAATGGGCCGGCCGCGAGGTGGTGCTGACCGTTACCGAATTCATGATCCTGGAGACGCTGGCGCAGTGGCCGGGGGTGGTGAAGAACCGCAACCAGCTGATGGACGCCGCCTATCAGGACGATGTTTATGTCGACGATCGCACGATCGACAGCCACATCAAGCGGCTGAGGCGCAAGTTCAGGCAGGTGGATTCGGATTTTTCGGCTATCGAGACGCTCTATGGCGCCGGATACCGATTCAGCGACGACGGTTGAGCCGCGTGACGGGGCGCCGCTCTGGGCAGGGCGCGTCTCGCTCACCCGGCGCATCCTCGCGGTCAACATCTTCGCCCTGGCGATGCTCGCCGGGGGCTTTTTTTATCTCGACAGCTATCGCGCGCGACTGGTCGACGACCGGCTGGGGCAGGCGGAGCGCGAGGTGCGCATCCTCGCCGACTCGCTCGATGCGGCGATGGTCTCGCAGGAGCCGCGCCTGCTCGTCGGCTTCGGCGCGACGACCGAGGCGCGCGTCCGCACCTATGCCCCCGATGGCCGGCTGACGGGGGACAGCTGGACGCTCTCAGGTCCCAATTACAGGCTGATCGATCCCGCCGAACAACGCTGGGAGCGCGAGGCGGCGCGCTATCTCGATCGGATCATCGATGCCGTCGTCGGTGCCGAACGGCCGCCGCCTTATGCCGAGCCGGCCAAAGACGATGCCGGCGACTGGCCCGAACTGGTCGCCGCGAAGCGTACGCATCATTCGCAGGTCTATCTGCGCCGCGCGCCGGACCGGACGCATATGATCTCGGCGGCGGCGCCGATCGGCCGCAGCGGCGCGCTGGTGCTGACCACTGCCAACGCGCGCGACATCGTCCGCACCGTCCGCGCCGAGCGGTTGCGGCTCGGCATCGTGCTCGCGCTGGTGACGATCGTCTCGATCCTGCTCTCGCTATTCCTCGCCCGCACGATCGTCCGGCCGCTTCGGCGACTGGCGCGTGCGGCGGTGCGCGTGCGGCTGGGGCGTGCGCGCGAGGTGGTTGTACCGCGGCTGCCCTCGCGCCGCGACGAGATCGGGCTGCTCGCGCGCGCCGTTTCGGACATGAGCCATGCGCTCAACCAGCGCATCGATGCGATCGAGGCCTTCGCCGCCGACGTCACCCACGAGCTCAAGAACCCCCTCGCCTCGCTGGGGTCGGCGCTCGAGGCGCTGGACCGGGTCAAGGATCCGGCGCTGGCCGCGCAGCTTCTCGGCATCGCGCGCGCCGATGTGCGCCGGCTCGACCGGCTGATCACCGACGTGTCGGACGCGTCGCGCATCGACGCCCAGCTCGCCCGCGCGCGCTTCGAACCCGTCGATCTCGGTGCGATGATCGAGTCGATCGTCGGGACATATGCGGAGCGGGGCGTCGAGCGCGGCGTGCGCATGGCCTTCGCTCGGCCGCGTGTGGGCGTGGCGGTGGTGATGGGTGAGGATCAGCGGCTGGCGCGGGTCGTCCAGAACCTCGTCGACAACGCGATCTCCTTCTCGCCCGATGGCGGGCTGGTGCAGATCAGCGCGACGCGCGTGGCGCACGAGGTGATCGTCTCGATCGAGGATGAGGGGCCGGGCGTTCCCCAGGAGAGCCGCGAGGCGGTGTTTCGCCGCTTCCACAGCGAACGCCCGCCCGGCGAGGAGTTCGGGCGCCATTCGGGGCTTGGGCTTGCGATCGCCAAGACGATCATGGAGGGCCATGGCGGCCGCATCGACATCGAGGACCGGCGGGACGGCAGGAACGGCGCGCATTTCGCCATCCGCCTGCCGGCAGCGACGACGGGCGAGGTGGCATGAGCGGGGGTGAGGACCGCGGCGCGGCGGACGCGACCGAGACGCTTCACGCCTCGTGCGTCGCGATCGGCGGACGCGCGGTGCTGATCGAGGGGCTCTCGGGCACGGGCAAGTCGGACCTTGCGCTGCGCCTGATCGATCGCGGCGCGGTACTCGTCAGCGACGACTATACCATTGTCAGGCGCACGGCGGCGGGGCTGCGCGCCTTTGCGCCGCAGACCATCGCCGGTCGCATCGAGGTGCGCGGGATCGGCATCGTTGCGATGCCGCATGTCGAAGACGTGCCGGTGGCGCTGATCGTCGGTCTCGGCGAACCCGTCGCGCGCCTGCCGGAAGACGGGCTGGCGCGGCGGATTGCCGGGGGTGCGGTGCCGCGCGTCACATTGGCCGGAACCGAGGCGTCTGCGCCGATCAAGGTGGAACTGGCGCTTGCCGCCGTGGGGGAAGCGGAATGAGCGATACCGGGCCGGCAGGCGCTGCCGCACCTCGTCCCAAGCGAATCCTGATCGTCACCGGCATGTCGGGCGCGGGCAAGTCGACCGCGCTCAACACGCTCGAGGATCTGGGCTGGGAAGTGGTCGACAATCTGCCGCTGCCGTTGCTCGATCGCCTGCTCGACGCACCGATCGCGGCCGGTGCGCCCGATGGTGAGCGGCCGCTGGCGATCGGTGTCGACAGCCGGACGCGCGGCTTCGATCCCGTCGCGATCGTTCGCCGCATCCGCCAGCTTGCCGACAATGGCGGTCCGACCGTGGAGACCCTGTTCCTCGACTGCGCCGGTACCGAACTCGAACGCCGTTACGCGGAGACGCGGCGCCGCCATCCGCTGGCGCAGGACCGTCCGGCGGCGGACGGCATTGCCCGCGAGCGCGAACTGATGGCGCCGATCCGCGAATGGGCGGATCATCTGGTCGATTCGACCGCGTTCAACAGCAACGCCTTGCAGGGCGAGATACGCGGCCGGTTCGGCGGCACGCACGGGCCTGTCACGACGGTATCGGTCATGTCGTTCGGCTTTTCGCGCGGTGTCCCGCGCAACGCCGATCTGATGTTCGACATGCGCTTCCTGCGCAATCCACACTGGGTGCCGGCGTTGAAGCCCAGGAGCGGGCTCGACTCCGACGTTGCCGCCTATGTTGCCGAGGATGCGCTTTACGGCCCCGCGCTGACGCAAATCGAAGATTTGTTACTGTTGCTGCTTCCGCGCTATGAAAGCGAAGGAAAGGCTTATGTTACAATAGCTTTAGGGTGCACCGGGGGACGTCATCGGTCGGTCCATTGCGCTGAGCGGATCGCGCGACGGTTGCGCAAAGCGGGTTTTTCGCTCACGGTTCACCATCGCGATCTGGGATCAAAACCACAAGACGCGCTTGAGGGGATGCCGGTGGGGCAACAGGGGCTGAAGTAGGGACTCGGGTGCAATCATGATCGGTCTGGTGCTGGTGACACACGGTCGGCTTGCCGCCGAGTTCGTGGTTGCGATGGAGCATGTCGTCGGCCCGCAGACCGCAATCGCGACAATCTGCATCGGTCCCGACGACGATATGGAAATTCGCCGCGCGGACATCGCGAAGGCGATCGAATCGGTCGACGGCGGCCGCGGCGTCATCCTGCTGACCGATCTGTTCGGGGGCACACCCAGCAATCTCGCCATCTCGCTGATGTCGCCGGGACGGGTGGAAGTGATCGCGGGAATCAACCTGCCGATGCTGATCCGGCTGGACGGCGCGCGCAAGACGATGAAGGTCAAGGAAGCGGTTGCCGCTGCGCGGGAGGCGGGCCGCAAATATATTTCCGTGGCATCCGAGGTGCTTGGCGAGGCGGCGTGACGCAAATCAGCAGGACGGTAACGATCACCAACAAGCGCGGGCTGCACGCGCGGGCAAGCGCGAAGTTCGTGACGCTCGCGGCATCGTTGCCCGCCACGGTGATGGTCGAAAAGGATGGATCCAGGGTGACGGGCACCTCGATCATGGGGCTGATGATGCTGGGCGCCGCCAAGGGCGACAGCGTGACGATCAGCGCGCGTGGCGATGGGGCGGAGTCCGCCGTGACGGTGCTTGCCAAGCTCGTCGAGGACAAGTTCGGCGAGGAATAGTCCTTGATCCGTGAGATTACCGGCTTTTCGAACCCGCTGGTCAAGCAGGTTCGCCAGCTCCGCGAGAAAAAGCATCGGCGCCTGTCGCGCCGTTTTCTCGCCGAGGGGTTGCGCATCCTGACCGAGGCGCACGAGGCTGGCGCGCTGCCCGAACTGCTGTTCTTCGCCGGCGACCATGACGCGCATCCGCTCGTCGCCGCGCTGATCGAAGCGACGCAGGCAGCGGGCGGGGAGGTGCTTCGCACCACCCCCGACATTCTCTCCAAACTGTCGGGCAAGGACAATCCGCAGACCGTCGTCGGCGTCTATCCGGAACGCTTCACGCCGCTGGATGACATCGACCGTGGCGTGGCCGACATCTGGATCGTCGCACAGGCGCTGCGCGATCCGGGCAATCTCGGCACGATCCTGCGCACCGGCGACGCGGTGGGGGCTGGGGGGCTGATCCTCATCGACGACTGCGTCGATCCCTTCTCGGTGGAATCGGTGCGCGCCAGCATGGGCGCGCTGTTCACGCAGACGATCGTCCAGGCGCGCTGGGAACAGTTCCTTCCCTGGCTACGGGCCGGCGCGGGGCAGTTGATCGGTACCAGCCTCAACACCGACAACGACTATCAGGCGCCGCGCTACGAAAGCCCCGCCTTTCTGCTCGTCGGCAACGAGGCGCAGGGCCTGCCGGAGCCCTATGAGGCCGAGTGCGATCTGCTGGTGAAGATGCCGATGCTGGGCAAGGCGGACAGCCTCAACGCCGCGGTCGCCACCGCGGTGATGGCCTATGAATTGCTCAACCAGCGCCGCGCACGCGGCTGAGCATGACCGCGCCGCACCTGTTCGCGGACGACGCTGCCATTCGCCATGTCGGCGAAGGCATGATCGGCCGTACCTTGCCCAAGGGCGAATGGACGCATGAGGCGCATCTCGGTGCCTGCCTCTACATCGTCGCCGAACGGCCGGACATCGACGCGGAACGCGGTCTGCCGGGGTTGATCAGGGCCTACAACGTCTCGGTCGGCGGCGTGAACGACGACCATAATGGCTATCATGAGACGATCACCCAATGCTTCATTGCCGCGGTGCGTGCGCATCTTGCCGAGCGTCCGGCGGGTGAGGCCCTGGTGACCGCGGTCAACGCGCTGTTGCTGTCGGCGCGCGGTCAGCGCCATTATCCTCTGACCTTGTACAGCCGCGAGCGGCTGTTCTCCGTCGCCGCGCGGCGCGGCTATGTCGCGCCCGACCTCTGATCGTCTCGCCGGGCAGGGCTCGGCGGGGAGAAAAGAGAGTCCGCGGACACCTCGTGGTGCTCCACCTCGCGCGGGCGGTCGAGCAGGAAGCGGTCGTCCTCGGGATAATAGCGGGCGAGCGCGATGTCGGCGCCGGCGAACGCCGTGATGTCCTCCAGCGTGCGCCACCAGCTCAAGGTCGTGACCTCCGAACGGCCATCGCCCAGGTCGCGGAAGAGCATCTGGAAGCCGAGATTGCCCGGCGTCGATCGATAGTCCGCGCCGCCGGTCTCGCCGATATAGTCGGCATAGGCCTGGCGGTCGGCGGTGCGGATGCGGCCGCGCCAAAGCCGCAGGATCATGGCAGCGGCTCGACGAGCAGCGCGCCATGGTCGCTGCCGACGGCGCGGAGCTGCGCGCCGACCGGCGCGTCGAGACCGCGCGCGTTCCAGATGCCGCCGCCGGCCTCCACCCGGCCGCGGCCATGGTCGATCGCCTCGATCACCACCACGACATGCCCGACGAGCCGCTGCGCGCGGTCTGCCTGCAACGGATCGCTGGCGTCGATCGCATCCGCGCCGAACCAGCGCCGGCCGGCGAACACCGCGATCGCCGCCAGCACCGCGAATACCGCCAGTTGCAGCAGCAGCGTGATGCCCGTGAGCAGCGCGACGATACCGGTCAGAAGTGCCGCGACACCCAGCCAGATCAGGAAATATCCCGGCGCGACGATCTCCACCACGCCCATTGCGAAGCCGAGGATCATCCACAGCCAATGGCCTTCCAGCGGAAGCGTTTCCGCCATCGCATCCCTCCATCATGCCGCTCTTCGCACGGGTCGCAGGATATTGCCCGCGGCTGCGCGACCCGCCAAGTGTTATCCAGACGAGATGATGACCAGGGGATGACTATGGGGCTCGCGCCGCGTTCAGCGCTGTTTCTTCCGGCTTCCAACCAGCGGGCGATCGCCAAGGCGCGCAGCCTGGCGGTGGACCTGATCCTGCTCGACCTCGAGGACGCGGTGAAGCCGGCGGACAAGCTTGCCGCGCGCGCGGGCGCCGTCGCGGCGGTTGCCGAAGGTTTTGGCGAGCGGTCGGCGGCGATCCGCGTGAATGGCGAGGATAGCGCTCTCTACGCGGAGGATATGGCGGCGGTACGGGCATCGGCGGCAGACATGATCGTGCTCCCGAAGGTCGAGTCGGCCGCGGCTGCCGCCGCCGCGGTGCGCGGCAGCGGCAAGCGGCTGCTCGCGATGATCGAAACGCCGCTCGGCTTGCTCGCGGCGGCCGACATCGCGCGCGTGCCGGGCGTCACGGGGCTGATCGCCGGCACCAATGATCTGTCCGTTACCCTGGGCACGCCCGCGGGGGATGATCGGGCCGGGCTGGTGCTGGCGCTGCAGATGATCGTGCTGGCCGCGCGGGCGGGCGGCGTCTGGGCGCTCGACGGCGTGTTCAACCGGCTCGACGACCCGCAAGCACTGGAACTGCAGTGCGGAGAAGGCCGGCGCTATGGCTTCGACGGCAAGACGCTGATCCACCCCAATCAGGTCGAGATCGCCAACCGTGCCTTCGGCCCTTCCGATGCCGAACTGGCCGATGCGCACGCGCTTGTCGCCGCTGCGACCGGCGGTGCGGAGCGCTTCGAGGGGCGGATGGTGGAGGCGATGCACGTCGATCAGGCCAGGGCGCTGATCGCACGCGCGCAGCGTGGTGCAGGCTCGGCCTAGCAACCGGCAGCCTGACTGGTTACATGGGCCGCCACGAATCTCCCCAGCAGGAAAGCGCGGCACCCCATGGACATCGCCCTCGGCCTCACCTTTGACGACGTATTGCTCGTGCCGGGCGCATCCGAGGTGCTGCCAAGCATGGCGGACACACGGACCAGGGTCACGCGTGAGATCGGTCTCAACATCCCGATCCTCTCCTCGGCGATGGATACCGTTACCGAGGCGGACATGGCGATCGTCATGGCGCAGCTCGGCGGCATCGGTGTGCTCCACCGCAACCTCACGGTCGAGGAACAGGCCGCCGCCGTCCGCCAGGTGAAGCGCTTCGAAAGCGGCATGGTGGTCAATCCGATCACGATCGAGCCCGGCCAGACGTTGGCGGAGGCACAGGCGCTGATGGAGCGCCACCGCATTTCGGGCATCCCGGTGGTGGAATCGAACGGTAAGCTCGTCGGCATTCTCACCAACCGCGACGTGCGCTTCGCGGAGAATCCCGCGCAGCCGGTGCGGGAGCTGATGACCAGCCAGAACCTCGCCACGGTTCCGGCGAGCGTGACGCAGGATGATGCGCGCCGCCTGCTCCATCAGCGCCGGATCGAAAAGCTGCTGGTGGTCGACGATGTCTATCGCTGCATCGGCCTGATCACGGTGAAGGACATCGAGAAGGCGGTCACCTATCCCAACGCCACCAAGGACGAGTCCGGCCGCTTGCGCGTCGCCGCGGCGACGACGGTGGGCGACGCCGGGTTCGAGCGCACCGAGGCGCTGATCGACGCCGGCTGCGACCTGATCGTGGTCGATACCGCGCACGGCCACAGCAAGATGGTCGCGGTCGCGGTCGAGCGGATCAAGAAGCTCAGCAACTCGGTCCAGATCGTCGCCGGCAATGTCGCGACCGGTGAAGCGACCAAGGCGCTGATCGACGCCGGCGCGGACGGCATCAAGGTGGGCATCGGGCCGGGATCAATCTGCACGACCCGCGTCGTCGCGGGGGTCGGCGTGCCGCAGCTCACCGCGGTCATGGATGCGGCGAAGGAAGCCGCGAAGCATGGCGTGCCGGTGATCGCCGATGGCGGCCTGCGCACCTCGGGCGACATCGCCAAGGCGCTGGCCGCGGGCGCGGGCTGCGTGATGGTCGGTTCGCTGCTCGCCGGCACCGAGGAAGCGCCGGGAGATACCTTTCTGTATCAAGGGCGTGCGTACAAGAGCTACCGCGGGATGGGAAGCGTGGGGGCGATGGCGCGGGGCTCGGCGGACCGCTATTTCCAGCAGGACATCAAGGACCAGCTCAAGCTGGTGCCCGAAGGCATCGAGGGGCAGGTGCCCTACAAGGGTCCTGCGCGCGACGTGATCCACCAGCTGGTCGGCGGCGTGAAGGCGGCGATGGGCTATACCGGCGCCAGGACCGTTACCGAACTGAAGGAGCGCGCGCGCTTCGTGCAGATCACCAACGCCGGTCTGCGCGAAAGCCATGTCCACGACGTCACGATCACCCGCGAGGCACCGAACTATCCGACGCGTGGGTGATCGGGTGATCGCACACCGGACAGTCGCATGACACCCTCGGCGCGAGTCCAGGCGGCGATCGACCTGCTCGACCTGATCATCGCCGCCGCGCGTGAGGGCGGGGCCGCGGCTGACACGTTGATCGCGCGCTGGTTTGCCGAGCGGCGCTTCGCGGGCAGCAAGGATCGGCGGGCGATCCGCGATCTCGTCTATGCGGCGATCCGGCGCAGTGGCGAGCGCCCCGTCAACGGCCGCGCGGCGATGGTCGGGCTGGCCCGCGAGGATCATGCCGTGGCCGCGCTGTTCGACGGCAGCGGCTATGGCCCGGCGCCGATCGCGACCGACGAGCCGGGGCAGGCGGCGTCGGCGATCCCGGTCTGGCTCGTCGAGCGGCTCTCGCCGCTGGTCGGCGCGCAGGAGCGCGACGCGCTGGTGGAGCGCGCGCCGCTCGATCTCCGGGTCAACCGGCTGAAGGGCGATCGGGCCGCGGTGCTGGCCGGGCTCGAAGGCGCGCAATCGACCCCGCATGCGCCCGATGGCGTGCGGTTGGCCGAGAATCTCCAGATCGAACAGAGCGACGTCTGGAAGGATGGCCTCGTCGAAGTGCAGGACGAGGGCAGCCAATTGCTCGCGCTCGCCTGCGCCGCCGCACCCGATATGATCGCGGTCGACCTCTGCGCGGGCGCCGGCGGCAAGACATTGGCGCTGGCGGCGGCGATGGCCAATCGTGGCCGGTTGATCGCATCGGATACGGTGCGGGACCGGCTGCGGCGGCTGGAGCCGCGTGCGGCCCGGGCGGGGGCGACGATCGTCGAGACGCGCTTGCTCGACGACGGACGCGAGGCGGCGGCGTTCGCCGATATCGCCGGCGCCGCCGATCTGGTGCTGATCGATGCACCCTGTTCGGGCACGGGCACATGGCGGCGCAACCCCGAGGCACGCTGGCGGCTGACGCCCGAACGGCTGCAACGCTTGGTTTCGTTGCAGTCACGGCTGATCGACATCGGCGGGGGGCTTGTTCGGCCGGGCGGCGCCCTCATCTATGCGGTATGCTCGCTCCTCGCCGACGAGGGGGCGGCGCAGGTGGCGGCCTTCCTCGATCGCAATCGGGGATGGCGCGCGGTTGCGCCGCTGACCGAAGTCGGACGAAGCGATGGCGCGGGCATCTTGCTGACACCGGGGCATGATCGTACCGATGGATTTTTCGTCGCGAGACTGATCAAGCCGTGATACGAAAACCTGTTTCGCCCGTTTGGGAGACCGTGATGCGTTATACCCCCGTTGCCTGTGCCCTGGCGCTGGCGCTTGCCGCCGTCTCCAGCAGCGTGACGGGTCAACGCCCCGACCATCAGGTCGATGCCCGTTCGGTGGCGCTGGTCGAACGCGCTGCGGCGGCGCGTACGGCGGGCGACCTCAACGGCGCGACCGACCTGCTCGAGACCGCGCTCGCGGTCGATCCCCGCAACCGTTCGGCGTTCATCGCACTGGCGGGGATCGCGCAGGCGCAACAGCTGCCGGGCAAGGCGATCCGCATGTATCGGGAGGCGCTGCTGCTTGAGCCGACCGACCTGGCGGCGCTCAAGGGGCAGGGCGAGGCGCTCGTCCAGAAGGGCGCGATCGCCAAGGCGCGCGAGAATCTGGCGCGGATCAAGGGGCTTTGCAGCGCAGCCACCTGCGCCGAGGCGACCACATTGGCCGCGGTGATCGACAAGGGCCCCCCGCCGACAGCGCTCAGCGCCAAGGCTGTGACGCCGGCGCCGACCGTAGCGGTGGAAGCGGTCGAGTAGGATCGATCGCCCGGTCCGTCGAACAGATGGGCGGACGGTTCAGCGCCCGATCGCGCGGGCGACCTCGACGAAATCGGCGACCGACAGCGTTTCCGCGCGCCGCGTCGGATCGATGCCGCAGCGTTCCAGCGCATCGAGCGCGCCCGGCATGCCCTTGAGGCTCTGGCGCAGCATCTTGCGGCGCTGGCCGAAGGCAGCGCCGGTCAGCCGCTCCAGCGTCGCGAAGCGGACACCCTCGGGCGCCGGCTGGGGGCGGATGTGAACGACCGCCGACATCACCTTGGGCGGCGGCACGAACGCGGAGCGATGCACGTTCATCGCGATCCGCGCGCTGCTGCGCCACTGCGCGAGTACGGCAAGCCGCCCAAACGCGTCTGATTGTGGCGCCGCGACGATACGCTCGGCAACCTCGCGCTGGAACATCAGCGTCAGCGACTGCCACCAGGGCGGCCAGCGGTCACCCGAGAGCCATCCGACCAGCAAGGCGGTGCCGACATTATAGGGCAGGTTGGCGACAATGTGCGCGCCGCCACCGGCTTCCCGCTCGGGATCGATCGCCAGCGCATCGCCCTCGATCACCCGCAATTTGCCCGGAAAGGCCTGCTCGACTTCGGCGAGCGCGGGCAGGCAGCGCCGGTCGCGCTCAACCGCGACGACCGAGGCCCCCGCCCGCAGCAGCGCGCGGGTGAGACCGCCGGGCCCCGGGCCGACCTCGAACACCGTCTGGCCGGCGAGGTCGCCGGGAATGGCGGCGATGCGATCGAGCAATTGCTCGTCCAGCAGGAAATTCTGGCCGAGCGCCTTGGACGCGGCAAGGCCGTGTCGCGCGATCACGTCGCGCAGCGGCGGCAGCAATGGGGAGGGCGCGGTCATCGGCCGATCCGGCCCGTCGTCACTGGTTGGCGCGGGCGCGGTGTTCGGCGGCAGTGGCGGCAAGCTTGATCGCGGCGATCATCGCCCCCGGGATCGCCTCGTCGCGGCCGGCGATGGCGAACGCGGTGCCATGATCCGGGGCCACGCGCACGATCGGCAGGCCCAGCGTCATGTTGACGCCCTCGTCGAAATGCAGCGTCTTGAGCGGGATCAGCCCCTGATCATGATAGAGGCACATCGCCACGTCATAACCCTGGCGCGCCCGCGCGTGGAACATCGCATCCGCCGCGAACGGCCCGGTGACGTCGATCCCTTCCTCCCGCAACTGGGCGATCGCGGGCAGGATGATATCGATCTCCTCGCGCCCCATCGCGCCATTCTCGCCGGCATGCGGGTTGAGCCCGGCGAAGGCGAGGCGGGGGGCAGCGATGCCGAAATTGCGGGTCAGCCCGCGCGCCGTGGTCCGCGCCTTGGCGACGAGCAGTTCGACCGTCAGCAGCGACGGGACCTGCGCCAGCGGCACATGCGTCGTGATCGGCACGACGCGCAGCGAGGGGCCGGCCAGCATCATCGCGACATTGTCGCGCGCGACGCCGCAGCGTTCGGCAACGAACTCGGTCTGGCCGGGATGACGGAAACCGATCGCGTAAAGCTGGCTCTTGGAAACCGGCCCGGTCACAAGGCCGCTGGAAATGCCGGCGCGGGTCAGCCCGGCCGCCAGTTCGAGCGAATCGAGCGAGCAACGCGCGCCCTCGAGGCTCGGCTGGCCGGGCGCGATCGGCCCGGCATCCTCCATCTGGATGACCGGCAAGCCGCGCTCGAACGCCGATACCGCCTCATCGGGATCGGAAATGCGGACAACCGGTCCGCTCCACACCGTTTCCACCGACCGGGCATCGCCGACCGCGAAGAAGGGGTGCAGCGAATGCGCGCCGCGGGCGGCCCAGGCCTTTGCCGCGATCTCCGGACCGATGCCGGCGGGATCACCCAGTGCCACCGCGAGCGGCGGCATCGATGTGAGACGATCAGCGATAATCGACCACCGCATCGCGCCGAAGGTCGCGCAGATAGATCTGGGCGCGGCGATTCACTTTCTGGTCTTCCATGTCGCCCTTGATCTTTTCGAACGACGGGCCTTCGGCGACCTGCGGATCGTCGCGACCGCACAACACCAGCACGCGCACGCCATCTTCCTGCGAGCCGAAGGGCGGGGTCGCTTGGCCGACCTGGAGGTTGAGCATCATGTCCTGAAGCTGCGGCGGCAGGTTCTTCACCGGGATCTGCGAATTGTCGACGACCTCGGCACCCACCGACTTCGCGATTTCGGTCGCGCCGCCGCACCCCTGGATCTTGGCGGTCGCAGCTGCGAAGGCGGCCGCCTTTTCGGATGCCTGCGCCTGCGTCGTGCCGGGCGCGAAGGGCAGCGAGATCTGCCGCAGGCTGAGCAGCGCGTCACGCGGATCGGCCGTCAGCACCTGGCGCTGATCGACCATGTAGAGGATCGAAAAGCCGCCCGGGATCTCGATCGGGCCGGCAATCTGGCCGATCTTCATCTCGCGCATCGCGGTGTCGAGCGCATCGGGCAGTTGTCCGGCGCGGATCCAGCCGACGTCACCGCCGACCGATTTGGTCGATGCTTCGGAAAACTGGCGCGCATAGGCAGAAAAGGAACCGCCGGCCCGGATCTGCTCGATGATCCTGCGACCGTTCTGGAAAACCTCGCCAGCGGTCTCGGACGTCGCCGAGAGGTAGATCTCGCCGATGTGATATTCGGCCTGGCCCTTGGCGGCGTTCAGGCGATCGATCACGGCCTGCACCTCGGCGTCGCTCACGCCCGCCTCCACGCGGCGGCGCAGCAAGCGGCTCCAGGCGATTTCGCCCCGGATCTGGCGCTTGATCGAGGCTTCGGACGAGCCGTTCTCGCGCAGATACTTCGCGAAATCGTCGGGTGCGCGGCCGAAATTGCGCGCGACGCGCACATAGCTCTGCTGCACCTCCTCGTCGGGGACGGTGATCTCGTTGGCCTTGGCCTCCTGGATCTGCAGCGTCTCGTCGATCAGGTTGCGCAGCACCTGCAGCCGCAGCCGCTCGCGCTCCTCGGCGGGCACACGGCCGCCATTGGCGGTGATCACGAGCGCGAGGCGCTGCGCGACGTCGGTCTCGGTGATGATCTCGCCGTTGATGATCGCCGTCGCCTTGCGCATCGCGATCGTCGAAGGGCCGTAGATCGTCGGATTGTCCGGCAGGTTGAGCTGCGCTTCGCCGGGGGTGCCCTCGTCGGGAACGGCCTGACCGATCGCGCCGGTCGTCATCATCGCGATCGCTGCCAGCGCTGCGCACGCGCGCAGGCCGATGCTGTTGGTTTTTACCACTGCCTTGCTCAAAGTCCCATCGCTTCCACCATGCGGCGCTCGTGCCCCAATGTCGCTGAACGCACGCTTAGCGGCCAATATTCTTTAGCGAGAGCCGCAACAGGAAGCTGTTGCCGCGCCGCGCGTCACCGGTGTCCTCATAGTCGCGCCGCCACGTCAAGCCAAGCTCCAGACAATCATCCTCATAGGAAATGCCGACCCGATGGCGGACCGGCTCATATCCGTCGGACGACGAGAGCAGATCCTCGCCGCGGCTGGTAAGGTCGATGATCGTCGACCCGAAGACCGACCAGTAGCGCGCGACCTGCACGCGGCCGCCGACCCGAAGCTCCTCGCGATCGCGCAGATCCTCGAGCTCCGGGCCGATGTTGCGGTCGAGCCGGAGATAGCCGACCAATGCATAGGTACTGTCGGAGCCCACCGTGGCATCGATCTCGTTGCGGCGGATCGAGAATCCGTCCTTGTCGAGCCGATAGCGGTGGGTGACGCTCATGAAATCGCGGTAGCGCACCGTGGTGCGGCCGACGATGTCGGAGGTGCGGCTGGAAAGGCCGGTGCCGTCGGGGAAGAGACTGGGCTTGCTGGTCAGGCGATAGCTCTGGCCGACGATCGCGTTGACCGACAGCCCCGGCCGGTCGAGCTGCCATTCGACGCCATAGGTAACGCGCGTACCATCCTCGTAGCGGTCATAGCCCGGGAACCGGTTGAGCGCGAAAAGATTGCTGTCCTCAAGGTCGACCGCGCGCGAATCCTCGTTGGGGATCTTGAGGTTGGCGACGTCGGGGGTGGCGACGAACTGGACGCGCGGGGTCAACCGCTGGGTGCCGCCGAACAGTTCGCCCACGAACGGCCATCGCACGTCCACCGCCGCGCTGGCGATGCCGCGGCCTTCCCAGCCCGGGCGACCGCGATAGCTTTCGGTGATCGTGCGCAGCACCTCGTCGGTATGATAGACGTCGCCGCGGACATAGCCGGTGAACACCACCTCCTGGCCGAGGCCGGTCAGGGTGCGCAGATCCCAGCGCGCGCTGGCGAAGGCGCGCTGCGTATCCTGCCCCTCGGTGCGCGCGAGCGCGAGGCTGTTCGCCTGCAGTTCGATCCGGCCGCCGAGCAGCGGATCTTCCAGCCTGCGGCGATAATCGATGATCGGCAGCGCGATCGGCTGCTGGCTCTGGACGTCGCTGACGCGCAGCGTCTGCACCGCCCAGCCGGCGATCGAGAGATAGGAATCGTCGTCGATCCGCTCGGCCTCGACCACCGAGCGCAGGCGATCCTCGCGGCTGATGTCGTAGCGGCGCAGGAAGGTGCGGTCGGTGGTCAGCCGGCCGGACCCCCGTATGCTCCAGTAGGGGGAAAGCTGAAACTTGCCGCTGACGTCGATGTAGCCGCGGAAATCGCGCTGCGAGTCCGCGGTCTGCTCAGCCGTCGCCGGAAGCCGCGATCCATAGGTCGCCCAGCCCGACACCTGGTAGGCGCCGGTCGAGGTCAATGCGCGATACTGGCCTTCGATCGCCGGCAGCACATCCGTATACACGTGCGGCGTGATGGTGACGTCGCGGTTGGGGCCGAGCGGCAGATAATAAGGCAGGCCGATCTCGAGCCCGTTGCGCCGGCTGTAGCGCAGGTTGGGTACCAGCAGACCGGCACCGCCAGAGCCGCCATCGGGATGCGACAGGCCGGGCAGGGGGATGAACGGCAGCCCGAACATCTCGATGCGCGCGCCCTTGTAGCTGATGCGGTGCCGCACCGGATCGTGCACCACCTTTACCGCGGTGATCCGCCACACCGGATCCTTGGGGCAGCCATCCTGATCGATCACCGAGCAGGGCGTGTAGGCGGCATGATCGAGCGTCGAGACGCCGTTGACGCGCGTGCCGCGCCGGGCGGCGAGCCGGCCGCCATCCTGCAGCACGATCAGCAGGTTTTCGACGATGCCGTCCTTCAGCGTGTCGGTCAGCTCCACCGAATCGCCATAGGCGGTGTCACCCCCGGGATTGGTGACGGCGACATTGCCCGTCGCGCGCACCTCGCCGCTCTTGCGGTTCCACGTCACGCTGTCCGCCCGCAGCCGGTTGCCTTCGCGGAACAGGCGCACGTCGCCGCTGGCGGTGACGACATCGGCATCATTGTCGTAGGTCAGGGCATCGGCGGTGAAATCGATCTGCTCGGGATCGGCCGGTGCCGCCGCGGGGGGCGGCGGCGGATCGACCGGCCGTTCCGAGAGATCCTGCGCCGCGGCGCGGCTTTCCATGAAACCCGCGACGCCAAGCATGGCCACAATGATTGCGATCCTGCTCGTCACCGAAGTCCCCACACGCCATATGCCGAACGCTGCATCCGACGGCCTATCGCATCGCTCAGCGCCAACCGCAATTGCCCTGACGCGGGCGGGGTTGGCCTGAGCGGTCCGGCTGGCCTAGAGAGGCAGCCGACGTCTCGCATCAGGACAGCACAGATCATGCGTATCAGCTTCGCCGACACCGCCCCCGAGGGCGCTTATGCCCTTGCCTTTCCCGTCGCCAAGGGGGCGCTCGATGCGCTGCCGCTCGCCGGGCTGGGCGCGGGCGATGCGGCGCATGCGCGGCTGACGGCGGCGGCGCAGCGTTTCGAAGGTGATTCGGGCAGTCTCGTCGAATTTTTCGTGGCCGATGGCGATGCGGTGCGTCGCGTGCTGCTGGTCGGTATCGGCAAGGCCGCCCCGACCGATCTCGAAAAGGCCGGCGGCGCGCTGGTGGCGCGGCTTCAGACATCGGGCGAGACCCGGCTGGTCGTCGCGCTCGGCGGCGAGGACAGCGATGCCGAGGCGGCGGCGCGCGTCGCGTTCGGCGCGGCGCAGCGCGACTGGCGGATCGACACCTACCGCACCAAGCTGCCCGCCAAGCAGAAGCCGACGCTGGAAGAACTGGTGGTCGTGGGCGGCGGCAGCGGCGCCGACGAGGCGTGGGCGCGGCTCTCCGCGGTTGCCGAGGGGCTGTTCCTCACCCGCGAGCTCGTGTCCGAGCCGCCCAACATCATCTATCCGGAAAGCTTCGTCGAACGCTGCCGTTCGCTTGCCGGACTCGGCGTCGAGATCGAGGTGCTGGACGAGGCGGCGATGCAGGCGGCGGGCATGGGGGCGCTGCTCGGCGTGTCGCAGGGCTCGGCGCGCGAAGCGCAGCTGCTGGTGATGCGCTGGAACGGCGCCGAGCGCCCGGACCAGCCGACCGTCGCCTTCGTCGGCAAGGGCGTGACCTTCGACACCGGCGGCATCTCGCTGAAGCCGGGCGCGGGCATGGAAGACATGAAGTGGGACATGGGCGGCGCGGGCGCGGTTGCCGGCGCGATGAAGGCGCTGGCGCTGCGCAAGGCGCGCGCCAATGTGATCGGCGTCTGCGGCCTCGTGGAAAATATGCCCTCGGGCACCGCGCAGCGTCCGGGCGACGTCGTCACCAGCATGTCCGGCCAGACGATCGAGGTGATCAACACCGATGCCGAGGGGCGGCTGGTGCTGTGCGACGCGATCACCTGGGTGCAGCGCAACCATTCGCCCGCGGTCATCGTCGACCTCGCCACCTTGACCGGTGCGATGATCATCGCGCTGGGCAGCGAGCATGGCGGGCTGTTCTCCAACGACGACACGCTGGCGGACCAGCTCCTCGCGGCCGGCAAGGCGGTGGGCGACCCGCTGTGGCGCTTCCCGCTCGCCGACGAGTATGACAAGCTGATCGATAGTCCGATCGCCGACATGAAGAATGTCGGCCCGCGCGGCGCCGGATCGATCACCGCGGCGCAGTTCATCCAGCGCTTCGTCGACGAAGGCGTGAAGTGGGCGCATCTCGACATCGCCGGCATGGTCTGGTCCGACAAGGCGGCGCCGCTGTGGGAAAAGGGCGCGACCGGCTATGGCGTGCGCCTGCTCGACCGGCTCGTCGCCGACCAGTTCGAGGGCTGATCCGCGGTGCAGGTGGATTTCTACCACCTGACCGTGCGGCCGGTTGAGGCGGTGCTGCCGCGCATCGCCGACCGCGTGCTGGAATCCGGCGCGCGCCTGCTGGTCGTGTCGGCGGACGAGGCGCAGCGCGAACGGATCGACGGTGCGCTGTGGACGCAGGACAAGGAAAGCTTCCTGCCTCATGGCCTCGCCGGCGGCGCGCATGACGCCGACCAGCCGGTGCTGATCGGCGCCGATGTCGCCGCCGCGAACGGCGCGCGCCACGTCGCGCTGGTCGATGGCGAATGGCGGGACGCGGCGCTGGACTTCGACCGCGCCTTCCACTTCTTCGACGAGGCGAGCATCGCCGCGGCCCGCACGGCCTGGCGCGCGCTTTCCGGCCGCGAGGGTGTCGAGCCGCGCTACTGGAAGCAGAACGAACAGGGCCGCTGGGAACGGGTGGCGTAAACCCCGGCTTGCCCAGGCGCGGCCGAGCGGCTACGGGGCGGCCACTTTTTCCCCCAGCAACTTTGACGGAGCGATACGGCAATGGCCGCGAACCGGACCTTTTCGATCATCAAGCCCGATGCCACCCGCCGCAACCTGACCGGTGCGGTCACCAAGATGCTGGAAGAAGCGGGCCTGCGCGTCGTCGCTTCCAAGCGCATCCAGCTCACCAAGGATCAGGCCGAGGGCTTCTACGGCGTCCACAAGGAACGCCCCTTCTTCAACGATCTGGTGGCCTTCATGACCTCCGGCCCGGTCGTCGTTCAGGTGCTGGAAGGCGAGAACGCCGTGCAGCGCAACCGCGACATCATGGGCGCCACCAACCCGGCGAACGCCGAGCCCGGCACGATCCGCAAGGAACTGGCCGAATCGATCGAGGCGAACAGCGTCCACGGTTCGGACAGCGATGAGAATGCCGCGATCGAGATCGCGTTCTTCTTCAAGCCGGAAGAAATCGTCGGCTGATCGGGCAGGGGGCGCGGTATCGATTGCGGCGCCCCCGCCCCTCAACTCCTGAAGTTCGTCCGCGCGAGTTCGACGACTTCGCTGCCCCGGCCGCTGATGATCGCCTTCAGCATGTAAAGGCTGAAGCCCTTTGCCTGTTCGAGCTGGATCTTGGGCGGCATCACCAGTTCCTGCTTCGCCGTCACCACATCCACCAGCACCGGCCCCGGATGCGCCAGCGCCTCGCGCAGCACGCCTTCAAGGTCGGCCGACTCCGTGACGCGGAAACTCTTCACCCCCATCGCCGCCGCCATCGCCGCAAAATCGGGATTCTCCAGATCGGTGCCGCTGTCGAGATAGCCGCCCGCCTTCATCTCCATCGCGACGAAGCCCAGCGACCCATTGTTGAAGACGATGACCTTCACCGGCAGGCCGAGCTGAGTGAGGCTGATGAAATCGCCCATCATCATCGTGAATCCGCCATCGCCGGACAGCGAGACCACCTGGCGATCCGGCGCCGCCGCCTGCGCGCCGATCGCCTGCAGCATCGCATTGGCCATCGAGCCATGGTTGAACGACCCCAGCAGCCGGCGCTTGCCGTTCATCTTCAGGTAGCGTGCGGCCCAGACGGTCGGGGTGCCGACATCGGCGGTGAAGATCGCATCGCCCGCGGCGATCTCGCTGACCAGCCGGGTGAGATATTGCGGATGGATCGGCCGGCCGGGCTTGTCCGGCACCGCAAGATCGTCGAGGCCCTCGCGCGCCTTGGCATAATGTTTGAGCGCGGTTGAGAGAAACGCCTCGTCGGAGCGCGGCTTGAGCCGGGGCAGCAGCGCTGCGACCGTCTCGCCGACATCGCCGACGATGCCCTGCGTCAACGTGGCACGCCGGCCGAGCGCGCCGGGATCGCGATCGACCTGTACGATCTTCGCGTCCCTGGGATAGAAGGCGCGATAGGGGAAATCGGTGCCGAGCATCAGCAGCAGGTCGCTGCTCATCATCGCGTGATAGCCCGAGGAGAAGCCGATCAGCCCGGTCATCCCGACATCGTAAGGATTGTCCCACTCGACATGCTCCTTGCCGCGCAAGGCGTGGACGATCGGTGCACGCAGCCGCGCGGCGAGATCGACGACGGCGTCATGCGCGCCGGCACAGCCGCTGCCGGCAAGAATGGTGATCGCCTCGGAACCGTCGAGCAGCGCTGCGAGCCGATCGAGCTCGGCATCGGCGGGCAGGATGCGCGGCGGCAGGGGCGCGGCCCAGCGCGCCGAAGCGCCCGCCGGCGCCTCGGCAAGCGCGACGTCTCCCGGTATCACGACGACCGCGACGCCGCCGCGCCCGACCGCGGTGTTGAGTGCGCGGTGCAGCACCTCGGGCATTTGCGACGGGCTTGAAACAAGCTCGACGAAGTCACTGCATTCCCTGAACAACTCCTGTGGGTGCGTTTCCTGGAAATAGCCGAGGCCGATCTCCGAGGACGGGATGTGCGCGGCGATCGCGAGCACCGGTACGTGGTTGCGCTGGCAGTCGAACAGGCCGTTGATCAGGTGGAGATTGCCCGGCCCACAGCTTCCCGCACACACCGCCAGCTTGCCCGTGATCGCCGCCTCGGCACCCGCCGCGAACGCCGCCGTTTCCTCGTGGCGCACGTGCATCCATTCTATCCGTCCGAGCCGGCGCAGGCTGTCGTTGAGGCCGTTGAGGCTGTCTCCGGTGACGCCCCAGATCCGCTCGACACCAGCGTCGGCAAGCGTGAGGGCGAGAAGATCGGCGACGGTACGGGCCATGACGGCAGACTCCCTGGCTGTGGCGCCCTCTGTTGCGGGCGGCACTTTGTGGAAGCCCGCGCGCCGCGATCCGGTTCCATTGCGGCTTTGCCCGCCGCGCATCAGGACTATGCACGCCGCCACCGCCTATCGTCGAGTACGACGATAGGCGGGGCAGAGCCGGGCCGATGCCGTCAGGTGTTCAGCCCGCCATCCACATTCAGGACGACGCCGCTGATCTGCCGCGCGGCCGGGCTGGCAAGGAACGCAACCGCGGCCGCCACGTCACGCGGCTCGCCATAGCGGCCGAGCGGGATCAGGCTGCGCTGGAAGTCCGCGAACTCGCCGTCGGCGGGGTTCATGTCGGTATTGGTCGAGCCCGGTTGAACGAGGTTGACGGTGATGTCGCGGGGGCCGAGCTCGCGGGCGAGACCGCGGGTGAAGGAATGCAGCGCGGACTTGGTCATGTAATAGACCGTGCCGGTGTCTCCCACGATGCGGTCCGCGCCTGCCGATCCGATGCCGATCACCCGGCCGCCTTCGCGCAGGTGCGGGATCGCCGCCTGCGCCGCGAGGATCGGCGAGCGGATGTTGACGTCGAGCAACGCGTCGATCGCGTGCAGCGCCATGTCCGCGATCGTGTCGTAGATCACGATCGCGGCGTTGTTGACGAGGATGTCGAGCCCGCCCAGCGCCGCCGCGGCATCGTCCACCGAGCGCTTGACCGCTACGGGATCGGCGCTGTCCGCCTGAAAGGCGAAGCCTTTGACGCCCTGCTCCTCGATCGCGCGGACGACCTCCGCGGCGAGGTCCGCGGAGCGCTCATAGGTGATCGCCACGTCGGCACCTTTTTCAGCGAGCGCCAATGCGATCGCCGCACCGATGCCGCGCGACGCGCCCGTGACGAGCGCGCGCTTGCCGGTCAGTTCAGTCATGGACTTGCTTTCTATAGTGATCGATACACAATCGGCTAGGGTCGTTGATTTCGGGTGTCAACTGATTTATATATCGATCGATGCAGAAAGCCGATCACCCCGGAGATACGCCTGCGCAAGCGGAAGACGCCCGCGCGCGCACGCGCGGGCGGCCGCGCGCGTTCGACCGGGAGGCGGCGCTCGCCAGCGCGACGCGGCTGTTCTGGACCAGGGGTTATGAGGCGACGTCGATCGCCGACCTGACCAAGGCGATGGGAATTGGATCGCCCAGCCTCTACGCTGCCTTCGGCTCGAAGGAGGCGCTCTACGGCGAGGCGCTGCGCCACTATCACGAGCATAACGAGCCCCATTTCTGGACGCGCTTCGCCGCCGCCGCGACTGCGCGCGCGGCGTTCGAGGCTTTCCTGATGGATTCGGCCGCGGCGCTCACCGGTTGCGTCGTCGATAACCCGCGCGGCTGCATGGTGGCGCTGTCGTCGGTCGGCAGCGAGGGGCATGCCGAACTCGGTGATCTGGTGCGCGCGGCGCGCGTCGAGACTTTCGCGCGGCTCAAGCGGCGGCTGGATCAGGGCGTCGCGGACGGCGATGTTCCCGTCGATACGGATACCGCGGCCCTCGCCCGGTTCGTACAGATCGTCCAGAACGGCATGTCGATCCTCGCGCGCGACGGCGCGACGCGCGCTGACCTGGAAGAGGTCGCCGCAGTGGCGATGCTCGGCTGGGATGCGCGGGCAGGGGGAGCGCCCCTATTGTAAGGTGCCGCTGAATGCGCACGATCTCGACCGCTCACAGGTAGCCCGCGATGCCGCGAACAAGGCTTGATCGGCGTTGTTTTCGGACGAAGCTGCAACTCCTTCAAGCTTCAAGCGTCTTGATCTCCCGGTGACGGAGTCGCCAGCGCCGCGCGTGTCGCGGAAATCGGTCAAGGAACGAAACATCCGATGGGCAGAGACGATAGGGCGAACGCCGTCATCATTCTTTCTCGAGCGAGAGCGTTGATGGCTGAAGCGCTGCAGTTGCTGGATAGCGCCAACGCCCTGGAACCCGGCGCGCACCTCGACCTTGCCATACACGCGCTTGACGCGAAGCTTGGTCATCATCCGTCGTCCTGCAATCCGTCTTAAGTCAGAGGCGCAAGGTTCGCGAGGCCGTGCTCGGGCTTGGCGAAGCTCAATCAACGGATCTTCGATCAGAACCGCCCGTTGGCTGCGGGCGCAGACAATGGGGCATGTTCCCCGGACCGCATAATCGCCCGTTCCGGCAACCGTCATTCCGCCTACGCGACGGTCGGGCGCCGCTCTCGTAATGGGCCGACACACTACCTATATCAAACGTATCGCACCCGTACTCACAGCGTAGGTGCGGCTGAGAGATCCGTCGTGCTCCCGCTGGGAACGGGAGAATTGATATGACGAACGTTTTGGAACCCGGCGCGGGAGGCGTGGCGAACGTGTCTGGCCCGCCTGACGTGGATCTCAACCGGCTGTTGTTCGATGAGCAGAGCGCGATCATGCGGGCGGAAGCTGCCGGCGAAAGCATGTTGCGGCACGGCCATGAAGCGGCGGCGCGGGAATATCGCATTCTCATCGATGAGACGCCGTTCCCGCTTCGTGATCCCCATGATTTCGGCGCGCGCAGGCAGCAGCGCACAGCCGAGCAGGATGACGCCGCGGAAGGCCTAGGTTCGTTGTCGGTACCCGCGCGATGCACGGATGCGGATCTGGCGCAATTGCGGGCGCGCGTCGTGCGCATGGAATCGGAACTCGGCCAGCTCCTCGCCAACGGCCGGATCGGCAGCCGCTACAACACGTACGCCCACAGATCCCGGCTGGTGCGGCAACAGAAGCAGCGCGTCAGCGTGCTGTGCAGTGATGGGCCCGTTGGCGATCGCTAGGGGCGCTGCGCAGACAAGCGCCTGCGGCGTCGATCACTACCGCCTTCGCGCTTATATTCGTGTAGCGTGCCTCTATTCTTGGCGATCGACAGCTGTTGCCGCAAGACGCAGCCAGCCTCTCCCCTATGCTCCCTGTAAGAAAGCGACACCTCAAAACCGCCGATGCGGATACCCGCGCAGTACCGCTGCGGTCGCGCGTCAAGTTGCACCTAAGTTGCCCGATCGATCACACTGATAGGTATAATCCGCTTAGTGATGCCTCCGAAGATGGGCTACGTCCTCCTTATAACAGAGGAGGAAGCGATGCTCATACGATCGACTGGCCGGCTCGCACGGCTATTATCGGCCACGGCGCTTGTCGCCGCCGTACCCGTTACTGCGCAGACGGTCGATCCGCAGCAGACGCAGGTCGAAACGCGCATGGCCACGGTGGCTGCGCCCAGCGCCGCCGCCAATCCGCCGCCCGCCCAAGCCGGCGTGTCGGGTACCGTCGATGCCAAAGGCGGCGCCACCTCGCCCAAAGCACCGCAGATGACGCGCGACAACGGCGCACCGATCGGCGACAATCGCAACTCGCTCGCCGCCGGGGACACTGGCCCCGTGCTGCTCGAGGATATCACGCTGATCGAGAAGCTCGCCCGCTTCGACCGCGAGCGCGTGCCGGAGCGCGTGGTCCATGCGCGCGGCACCGGCGCGCATGGTGTGTTCCGTGCCACCGCCGATCTATCCGACATCACCACCGCCTCGCTGTTCGCGCAGCGTGGCAAGGAAACGCCGGTCTTCGTCCGCTTCTCCACCGTGATCCATCCGTCTGGATCGCCGGAGGGGCTGCGCGATCCGCACGGCTTCGCGGTCAAGTTCTACACCGATCAGGGCAATTGGGATCTCGTCGGCAACAATCTGCCGATCTTCTTCATCCGCGACGCCATCCAGTTCCCGGACATGATCCATTCGCTCAAGCCCTCGCCGGTCACCAACAAGCAGGATCCCAACCGCCTGTTCGAATTCTTCTCGGGCACGCCCGAGGCGACCAACATGCTTGTCCACGTCTATTCGAACCTTGGCACGCCCGCGTCGTACCGAACGATGGACGGTAACGGCGTTCATGCCTTCAAGCTCGTCGGCAAGGATGGCAAGACTATCTTCGCCAAGTTCCGCTGGATCAGCCACCAGGGAGTCAAGAATCTCGATGGCGACACCGCCAACAAGGCGCCGTTCAACCATCTGACCGACGATCTCTACGGCGAAATCGCGAAGGGCAACTTCCCCAGCTGGGACCTGATGGTGCAGACCCAGACCGCGGAGGAACTCGCCAAGCTGCCCTATAACCCGTTCGACGACACCAAGGAGTGGCTCGGCGTCCCGTTCCGCAAGATCGGCGAGATGACGCTGAACAAGGTGCCGGAGAATTTCTTCCGCTTCACCGAGCAGTCCGCCTTCGCGCCGGCCAATCTCGTGCCCGGGATCGAGCCGTCGCCCGACCGCATGCTCCAGGGGCGGCTATTCTCCTATTCGGACACCCAGCGCTACCGCATCGGCGCCAACGTCATGGATCTGCCGGTGAATCGCCCGCGGGTGGATGTCGTCAACAACTACCAGGACGGCCAGCTCGATCATGCGACCGGCAAGATCGACGTGAACTACTTCCCTTCGGTTACGGCGAAGAAGGCGGTCGATCCGAGGTTCGCGCCGGCGCCCCACAGGATCGACGCGATCGTGCAGACCGCGCCGATCTCGCGGACCGAACCGTTCGACCAGGCGGGTGCCTTCTATCGGGCGCTCAAGCCGGCCGACAAGGCGGATCTGGTCAAGAACCTCGCGGGGGACCTGAACGTCGTCACCTCGCTGCGCACCAAGGTGATCATGGTCAGCTATTTCGCGCAGGCCGACCGGGATCTCGGCACGCGGCTCGGCCAGGCCGTCAATGTGCCGGCAAGCGAGGTCGAGAAGGCGATCGCCGAATATAATGCGTCGCTCGACGCCCGTTACGCGGGGAAATGAGCGTGCTTGCCATGTTGGCCGGAGCCGCGCTCGCCGCGGCTCCGGCACCCGCCCGGGAGCTTCCCCCGCCCGAGCGGCGGCAGGACCTGCTGTTCGAGGCGGCGAAACTCGGCCGCACCGATCTGATCCCGTTCCTTGCGAAGAACGGCGCGGACGTGAACGCCTATGAAGCGCGCGGATTCACCCCGTTGATCCTTGCCGCCTATAACGGCCAGGCGGCGGCGGTGGATGCGCTGATCGCTGCGGGGGCGGATGCGTGCAAGCCCGACGCCAGTCAGGGCAACACGGCGCAGATGGGCGTGGCGTTCAAGGGCGACGATGCGATTGCAGAGCGGCTGCTGAAGGAAAAGTGTGACGTCAACGCGCGCAACAATGCGGGCCAGACCGCGCTGATGATGGCCGCGCTGTTCGGGCGGACGAGGCAGATCGAGATGCTTCTGGCGGCCGGCGGCGACCCGGCCATCGCCGACGCTGCGGGACGCACCGCCGCGATGGTGGCCGCCGCACAGGGAAATGACGGGCTCGCAGCACGGCTGCAGCCGCGAACCGACCGCGCGCCGGGCGGCTTCAAACAATGACGGGATAAGGCGCGCGCCGGTCCCGGTCTTCTGGCAAGGCGCACGCAGTTGCTCTGCGACCCGACACGCGGGAATCGGCGTAGAACCTCTGGCTTCGCAGGCGTCCGCGAACGCCGACAGCTAAGCCCAAGCCGCCGGGCAGCAAGCATGATTGACGTGCTCCCCTGATTGTCACCAGTCAGACGTAGCGTCCGGCTTCTTCATGATGGTTGGTTGAAGGCAACGTGCCTGGGGCCATGCCTCCAGACACGTTAGCGGGCAATCTCGGCGGGGATCCCACCGCCCAGTTTCGAGTGCGGTCTGACGTGATTGTAGTAGTGCCGCCAAGCGGCGAGCACGAAGCGGGCGTGAGCCAGCGACGTGTACAGCGTTTCGTTGAGGGATTCGTCCCGCAGGCGGCCGTTGAAGCTCTCGACGAAGCCGTTCTGCATCGGCTTGCCGGGCGCGATGCATTGCCACTCGACCCGCCGCTGCTGCGACCAACGCAGGATGGCGAACGATGTTAGCTCGGTGCCGTTGTCAAGATCGGTCTCATTTCAGGGGAGGACATCAAGGAATTTCCCTCGGCACTGGCTTTCCTGCTGCGCGAAGCTATAGGGGTGCAGCCGCGCGGTCAGGCGATCGTGTGGACATAGGCATTTCGCTTCGGCCGAACTTTCTGAACACGCGCCAGAATAAGTCCGGTCGGCGAACGATCGGAGGAATGAGTGGACGCGGGCTCGGCAGAGATTTCAGTTCGAACTGGCGGCGAAAAGGGTGTCACTGATGGCCGCTCCGCTACCAGCAGAATAGGCCGGTCATGAAGTGCGGCGCGCTATTTTCAGGCATTGGTGGCTTTTGCCTTGGTTTCGAGCAAGCCGGCTTCAGCACCGCCTGGGCGGTTGAAGTCAATGAGCATGCCGCCACCACCTACAGCCAAAATCTTCCGCATGTGCGTCTTCTGACGAAGAGTGTGCTCGATGTCAGTGTTTCCGGCGATGCGCTGGAGCCCGTCGACGTGCTTCATGCCGGCTTTCCCTGCCAGAGCTTCTCGCAGGCGGGCGAGCGCCGGGGATTCGAAGATGATCGCGGGAAGCTGTTTTACGAGATCATCCGTCTTATCAATGAGTTCGGACCCAATAAGCCCAAGGTGCTCGTTCTCGAAAATGCGCCGTTCCTCCGCTACGGCGAGGGCGGTGCGTGGTTTCTGGAGCTTCAGCGGGCGATCCGAAAAGCGGGATACTGGTTCCGTCCGGAGAACAGCTGTGAGCTGACAGCAAATGAGCTGACCCCGCTCCCGCAGCAACGCACACGCCTGTTCATGGTGGCGCTCTCCATGGATGCGTTTCGGAGCGGCCGCTTTGAGTTCCCTGCCGAGAAGGACAAAAACCCCAAGGATATGCGCAAATATATCGATTTCGATGGGCACGCAGAAGATGAGTATTACCTTCCCACCGAAAATCGCTATTTCAAGATGATAAGCAGCAGCGTGACCGATCGGGAGTGTTTGTATCAGCTCCGGAAGTATGAAGTTCGCGCCAAAGAGCCCGGTGTTTGTCCGACGCTGACAGCAAACATGGGGTTAGGCGGCCATAATGTCCCGTTTATTATGAACAGCCGCGGACTGCGGAAGCTGACTGAATACGAGTGCCTTTCGCTGCAGGGATTTCCCGAGAAATTCATCTTTCCTGACGACGTTCCGCGTGCGAAACGCTACATTCAGGTCGGCAATGCAGTAACGGTTCCCGTGGCCCACTTGCTGGCTGAGAAGGTCCGAATCAGACTTGCAGAAGAGGGGCTCTGAATGAAGGCGGTGGGGTTTGAGTTCCCGGTGGACAGTTCGGACCAGTGGGACGGTTTTAACGATCCCGGCATCGAGCATTTCACGGGAAATCGTCTGCAGCACCTCGGGCGTGAGGTGCCCCAGAATACGATCGATGCCAAGATCGGTTCGCCGGCTCGCATCACCGTGTCGCTGCGCAAGGTGCCGGTTAAGAGTGTGCCTGGAATCTCCGATCTTAAGGGGGCCGTGGCCCGTTGCGCCGAGGCAGCACCGGGCGAGGACAGCGAGAAGGCGACAAAATTCTTTGCTGACGCCGCAAAGCTACTCGATGGCAAGGACATTCATGTCCTTCAGCTTCGGGACGCCAATACCACGGGGCTTCGAGGTCCATGCGTCAATGGCAAACCTTTTTTCGCCCTGATGAAGGCCACGGGACAGAGCAAAAAGATCGGAACCTCGACCGGCTCTTACGGGATCGGGAAGTTTGCGCCATTCACGGTTTCCGAGCTTCGCACCGTCTTCGTCAGCACCGTCTGGGCAGACGAGCAAGACCAGCTTCATCATTATGTCCAGGGCAAGTCGGTGCTGATGTCGCACCTCGACGCTGACGGCAAGACGAGGCGCGGCACGGGATTCTGGGGTGTTCGCAAGCAGTGTCAGCCCGTCGATTCGCTGACCAGCGACATTCCCGACTGGCTTAGTCTGGCGGATGCCGACGGCAAACTCGATGGGCAACAGGGCACGATGCTGAGCATCATCGGCTTCACCCCGACCAAGGGATGGCAGAACGTGCTGACTGCCAACATTATCGAGAACTTCTTTGGCGCAGTCAGCCGCGGCGAACTCGAAGTGAATATTGAAGGCGGCATTGTGATAAGCGCCGCAACACTCAGCGGTCTGCTTGCCGATCCGGACGTTAAGGCGTCCGTCTCCGAACAGGCTGGCGAACCCGAAAAGTTTGATAATGTCGCCAGCTATCTCCGGGCGCTGGAGGGCGGTACCGAGGTCCATGTCGAGAAGTCAGAAAACTATCACCTTGGCGAGTGCGAGCTCCGCATTCTTGTGGGTGAGAACCTGCCGCGGCGGGTGGCGGTGCTGCGTAATGGCATGCTCATCACCGAATCGCTACAGGGCCTGATCCGTTTCGGTGATTTCAAGGAATTCGCTGCAGTTCTTGAATGCCCAACCGAAAAAGGACTGGAACTGCTTCGCGCGATGGAGCCGCCTCGCCACGATGCGTTTGAGCCCGATCGCCTTCCCCCTGATCGCCGCCAGCAGGGACGCACAGCACTCCGTGAACTGGCGACATGGGTTCGAAAAATGCTGGCGCGCCACGCCAAGGATCCGGTTGCGGAAGAAACCAGCCTCGATGAGCTAGCGGCATTCTTCGGCGACGAAGACGATGAAGGTGCAGCCAAGCAGAAGGATGAAAATCCGGCGGGCGCGATCGTGATCAGAGCGCGCGCGGTCAAGCCTAAGCTGGGCGGCGGAACCTTCGGCGGGAGTGCTGCGAGCGTCGATGACGAAGCAGGCGGGGCTGGAGATGGCAGCGGAGACGGGGATGGGGATGGTCCCGGCGAGGGCGGCGGTAGCGGCGGCGGGGAAAATGATGCCGGCGGGGGCGATAGGCCTGCGTCAGATGGCGGGGCATCGCAGCAACGCAAGACTCAAAGCTCGGGACTGCCGCTTGGTGATGTGCGCGCGGTGCCTTTGACTCCCAACAGCCGGCGCGTCGCATTCACGCCATCGGAATCCGGAGCCCTCGTGATCGAGCTTCAAGATTCCGGTGCTGATACGAATTATGCGCTGGCCGTGCATGCGGCAAGTCAGGGCGCAATAAAGGATGGCCGTATCGAGGGGATCGTTGCCAAAGCGGGTGCCCGCTGCATCATCGATGTCGAGCTCGCACAGGATTTTCAGGGTACGCTGAGGGTGGTTGCTAATGCAATTTGATCTGCTGCGGGCATTCCCGTATCCCGTGCTCCGGCCCGGCGTTGACGATTACCGGGACAGCGATATTCAAGCGACAGTCCATTTCGAGCAGTCACCGGACAGTACCACGATTACCGCAGAAATTGATTTCGCGCTCAGCGTGACTGAGATTGAAGCGCTCGTCGCTGAAGGCAAGGCCGACTATGTGGTAGTGTTTTCATGTCGGGACACATATTTCCGCAAAGCTTCCATCAGCAAGCAGCCGAGCCTTACAGAAATTTTCTCGGCTGGCGAGTTGCGTGGCGAGGTTCTTATCCCTACTGAGTCAGAAGAAGGGGGGATTCGGTACCGGCGCAGATGTGATAGGCTCGGTGATTCAAACTGAGCTGGAGGGTCGGGATGGAGGGTCGCTGGACGGAGGAGATTGAAGCGCGTTTTGACGCTTATGTCGATCGTCTTGTGAAAGTGATCGGGCATGCGGACCGAGCCGAACCGTTGAGGGATTATTGCACGGGACTGCTGCTTCCCGTGGAGCGCAAGAGCGTGGAGCCGCTGGCGGCGGTGGTTCGGCCTGACCGGGTATCGGCGAAACACCAGTCGCTGCTGCATTTCGTGGGTCAGGGCGGCTGGTCGGACGAGGCGCTGATGGCGTGTGTCCGCGAGCAGGTTCTGCCGGTGGTGGAGCGCGACGGCCCGGTCGAGGCCTGGATCATCGACGACACGGGCTTTCCCAAGAAGGGGAAGCATTCGGTCGGCGTGGCGCGGCAATATTGCGGACAACTCGGCAAGACCGAGAACTGCCAGGTGATGGTCAGCCTGTCGTTGGCGACCGAGACGGCGAGCCTGCCGGTTGCGCACCGGCTGTTCCTGCCGGAGGCCTGGGCGAACGACGCCGAGCGGCGGCGCAAGGCCAGGGTGCCCGAGGATATCCCCTTCCGGTCCAAGACCGGGATCGCGCTCGATCAGCTCGCGGCGGCGATCGCGCAAGGCTTGCCGCCAGGCGTCGTGCTGGCCGATGCCGGCTATGGCGGCGCCGCCGATTTCCGCCAGGGCGTGACCGATCTGGGCTTAGCCTACGCGGTCGCGATCCGCCCCATCACCAATGTCTGGCGCCCCGGCGAGGCGCCGCCGCCACGCTCCAGAACGCACCGCCGTGGCCCTCGGCCTGGTGAGCAGAAGCTGCCCAAGCACGCTCATCAACCGGTTCAGGTCAAGGCGCTCGCGCTCGAGTTGCCCGACAGCGCGTGGCAGACCGTGACCTGCCGCCAGGGATCGAGCGAACCGCTCGGCGGACGCTTCGCTTTCCTGCGGCTATGCTGTGCCAATGGCGATGGCCTGCGCGCCAATCCTTCCCCCGAGCTATGGCTCATGATCGAATGGCCACAAGGCGACCCCGAACCCGCCCGCTTCTGGCTCTCCACCCTGCCAGCCGACATCGCCACGACCGAACTCGTCCGCCTCACAAAGCTGCGCTGGCGCATCGAGCGCGACTATCTCGATCTCAAGCAGCAATGCGGCCTCGGCCACTATGAAGGCCGCGGATGGCGCGGCTTCCACCACCATGTCACCCTATGCATCGCCGCCTACGGATTCCTCATCTCCCAAATGGAGACGATTCCCCCCTCAGCCCTCCACCATCCGCTATCCCGCCAAAAACCTCCCATTCCCAAAGCCTATATCCCGCGCGGCGCTCCCCGTTCGGCCGCAGCGCCATGTCCATGACTCCATCGCCACCATCCGCATCCACCTCGCCGCCGCCATCGTCAGGCGCCTAGCTCGATGTCCCTGCTGTCTCGCGCCTCAATCCAATATCCGATCTTTATGACGCAGTAGGGTTATTTACCCCTACATAATCGCATCGGGTGACATCAGCGGCTTTGAATGTCCGTGGATCAACGAAGAGTTTGGATCCGGACCATTTGCGTTCCCCAGCGGCGCTGTTTTGGCACTCGACCAACCGCAGTCGATTTACATCGACCGTGATGCGTTCAAGCCGATCAGTTCCTGTTTTCAGCTGGTCAAGAAAGATAGCGTCCCCGACAACGAGTGGCAGATTCAGGCGGACGATGACAAGGTGCAGATTGCAGTCAGCTCTGGCCTCAAGGCGCGCATTGATGCAGCCCGGAACACGAAAGAAAACCGGGCGATACTGCTGAACTCCATTTACTTTGCCGCGGTGATGCAGTGCCTGAGCCTTCTCAAGCATGGCGACGATCAGCTTGATTACCGCTGGGCGCATATCTTTCGGCAACGCATGGCTGATCAGGGCATCGATATCAAGAATCACGAGGAAGCTTGGATCGCGCAGCAGCTTATGCGTCACCCAATCACCATCCTCGACAGCTATTTCTTCGGGGAAAAGGGTGAATGAGCAAGATCCGCTTCCTCCGATCTGCAGCTCTCGTGGATCTGCGCGGCAACATTCCTCAGAATCTCGCAGCTTACCGTGCGGGTGATTTCAGCGAGGTCTGTGCTGATCCTGCATATTGGTTCGAGCACGATATCGAGTGCGACGAAGCCGCCTTGGCGGCGCTCCTTGCGCCGGCCGATGGCAAGTACTTTGAGGTCGAAAACTGCGGCATTGTTTACGGCGCACTGAAGGACTTGAGTCCTTATGAGGCGCGCGATGAGCGCCTCTGGACCTATCTCAGCCATACCGCACTACTTCAGCATGCGCGTGCGCGCTGGCCAATTCCTGATGATGATGATGCCGCCGCCAAGCATATAGCCAAGCACTTCTTCGCGCGGGACAAGCGGCAGGTCGAACGTGACAACGTCGGATCGCGTCTCTGGTGGATGGCCCATCTTTGTGCTCGGGTCACTTCGATGGAACGGGAACGGGCTCTTCAGGCATTTTTATTTCGATCCGATGTGCGTGCCAATCTAGTTGAACGGCCAACTACTTCGCAGTGTTCAGAATTGTTCGGTGCAATCGTTCAAAAGCTCGCGATGTCGCTGGAAGGAGGAAAGCACCTTTTTGAACGATCTACCTTTAGAAGGCTGATGATGGAGATCAATTCGGTCGGAGGATACAAACTTCTCGACTGCTTGCCAGCGCACCAAGTTGAGGCCATTCTTGATGACATCATTGGCAACAAGCTAAAGCTGTCAATCTTGTAGATGCGTTCTGTTCGCGCATTAAGCTGCGTCGTGATAGTCGTCTTTGAACAATTGGAACGTTGGTTGGGCGCGACGCGAACGCATCCCACCACCTAACTCAATACGCCGGCGTAGCCGGTGCGGACTATGAGCAGGAAACGGCGGCAAATGGCGGGCCATGCGAGATAGCGATGAGAACTATATCTACTCCATAGCCCTCCATGACCCTATAAAATAGGCATACGCATGAAAATCGATGTGGAGCGGCGTGCAAAAGGGACCCCGTTATGGGGGTGATCGGCGTCTAAAAGGGACCCCCATCTCGATGGTTTAGGTGCGTCCGCTTGGTTGTAGCCAGGCGGCGGGATCGGGATGTTGATTTTGGAGACGGTGGTAAGGATTCGGCGCGAGCACGCCGACGGTAAATCGATCAAGGCGATCGCGCGTGACCTGCGGGTGTCGCGCAAGGTGATAAGGAAGGCGATCCGAGCCCCGGAGGCGGGCTTTGCTTATCGGCGGTCGGTGCAGCCGCTTCCCCGGATCGGTCCGTTCCAGGAGCGCCTGGATACTCTGCTGACGGAGAACGAGGCACGGCCGCGGCGCGAACGGCTGCGGATGACGCGGATTCACGACCTGCTGCTGCGCGAGGGGTTCGACGGCTCCTACGATGCGGTCCGGCGCTATGCGAAGCGCTGGCTGGACGACCGACGCAAGGATGCCGGCGACGGCGCCGCGGCGTTCATCCCGCTGATGTTCCGGCCCGGCGAGGCCTACCAGTTCGACTGGAGCCACGAGGATGTGGAGATCGCCGGCAAGCCGATGCGGGTGAAGGTCGCGCATATGCGGCTTTGCGCGTCGCGGGCGGTGTTCGTGCGGGCCTATCCCCGCGAGACGCAGGAGATGGTGTTCGACGCCCATGCACGGGCGTTCGCTTTCTTCGGCGGCGTGCCGACGCGCGGCATCTACGACAACATGAAGACCGCGGTGACGACGGTGTTCACCGGCAAGGAGCGGGTCTTCAACCGCCGGTTCCTGATCATGGCCGATCACTACATGATCGAGCCTACCGCCTGCTCGCCAGCAGCGGGTTGGGAGAAGGGCCAGGTCGAGCACCAGGTGCAGACGATCCGGGGGCGGTTCTTCCAGCCCCGATTACGCTTTGCGAGCCTGGAGGAGCTGAACGGGTGGCTTGAGGCCGAGTGCCGCCGCTGGGCGGCGCTGCACCCGCATCCCGATCAACGCGAGCTGACCATCGCCGAGGCATGGGACGCCGAGCGCCCCTCGCTCCAGGTGATGCTGGCGCCGTTCGACGGCTTCCACGAGACGCCGCACGCGGTGACCGGCACTTGCCTGATCAGCTTCGACCGCAACCGCTACTCGGTCATGGCCAAGGCGGCCCGGCGGGCGGTGCAGGTTCGCGCCTATGCGGACCGGATCGTGGTCCGCCTCGACGATGAGGTGATCGCCGAGCATCCCCGCTTCTTCGGCCGGGATCGGATGATCCTCGATCCCTGGCACTACCTGCCGGTGCTGGCCAAGAAGCCGGGCGCCTTGAGGAACGGAGCACCGTTCCAGGACTGGGATCTCCCGCCGGCACTGGCGCGGCTCAGGCGCAAGCTGGGGACAGGCGATGAAGCCGACCGCCGGTTCGTGCGCGTGCTCTCTGCCGTGCTGACCGATGGCCTCGAAGCGGTCGAGGCCGCGATCCGCGAGGCACTCGCCGCCGGCGCTGCCAGCGATGACGTAATCCTCAACATCTTGGCACGGCGGCGAGAGCCGCCCCGGCCACTGACCATCGCCACGTCCGAAGCGCTAGCGCTCAGCCACCCACCGACCGCGGACTGCGCTCGCTATGACCTTCTGCGAGGCGCCCGTGCAGCGGCATGAGATGATCGCCGCGATGAGCGGCCTGGGCCTCAAGGGCATGGCTGGCGCCTTCGACGAGGCGGTCACCACGGGCATGCAGCGCAAGCGCACCGCCATCGAGATCCTGACCGATCTGCTACGCGCTGAGGCTGCTCATCGCCATGCGGCATCGATCCGCTATCGCATGACCGCGGCCAGGCTTCCGGTGGTGAAGGACATCGATGCGTTCGTGTTCGAGGGGACGCTGATCGATGAGCAGCTGGTGCGCTCGCTGCATGCTGGCTCGTTCCTGCCCGGTCAGCGCAATATCGTCCTGGTCGGCGGCACCGGGACCGGGAAGACCCACCTGGCCGTCGCAATCACTGCCAGCGTCGTGCGTGCCGGCGCCCGCGGCCGCTACTACAACACCGTGGATCTGGTGAACCGGCTCGAGGAAGAGAGCCGCCTCGGCAAGGCCGGCGCGCTTGCGGCCCAGCTCTCCCGCCTCGATCTCGTCGTGCTCGATGAGCTTGGCTATCTGCCGTTCGCCCGCTCGGGCGGCCAGTTGCTGTTCCACCTCGTCAGCAAACTCTACGAGCGCACCTCGGTGATCATCACGACGAACCTGGCGTTCGGGGAATGGCCGACCGTGTTCGGCGATCCCAAGATGACGGCCGCGCTGCTCGATCGCATCACCCATCACTGCGACATCGTCGAGACCGGCAACGACAGCTGGCGCCTCAGAAACCGAAGCTAAAACCCTCCCCCCGGACCCCCCACCCGGCGGTTGACCCGGTGGGTCCACAGGAACCTCCCACGGCCGGCACCGCCAGCGCTTGGGGGGCGCGCAGCGCCGGCCGTGGGTCCCTCCTATGGACTACCGGGACAACCGCCCGGCAACCCGAAAAGGGGGTCCCTATTGCACGCCGATATGGGGTCCCGGTTCGACGCCTATTTACAAAAATCGACGGTCTTCATGGTGCGGTCTCCTTCCGTCCGGTCGGGACTCACCATGAACACTGGGGTATCGGGACTATGGAAATCGACAAGGACAAAATCGACGATGCAGTCCTTGCGCTGCTCTTCCACTCACTCGGCCGGGACGGCCGGTCATGGAAGAGCTTCGATTGGGGCGCGATGAACCGAGTGCATGAGAAGAGGTTCATCAGCAATCCGTTCGGCAAGGCGAAATCCGTCGTGTTGACCGACGAGGGAATCGAGCGGTCGGAACAGCTTTTCCGGACGCTCTTCTGCAAGCCCGAATAAGACGACCGAACTGAAGTGCTATTTCCTGATCGTAACGCCGAACAGATGCTTCGCCATGAACTCGGTGAACGCAGTCAGCTTCGGTGAGGGATATCGGGTCGAGGGCCAGAGCAATCGGAACGTCCCCGCATTCGCGGTGTGCTCTTCGAGAATCTGAACCAGCCTTCCGGCCTCGATGTATCGCGCCACCACGAAATCCGGCAGGCAGGCGATGCCAATGCCCTGTTCGGCCAGAGACAGCAGCGGTTCGATAGTGCTCGCCACCAACGTCGCAGGAAGCTCAATGTCCAACGCCCCTCCATCGGCATGGAGCGGCCACCGTTCAAGTTTGCCGGTGCTCGGAAACTTGTGGTGCAGGCAGCTATGGTCCAAGAGATTGGCAGGCGTCTGCGGCGTGCCTCGGGCTTTCAAATAGCCAGGCGCAGCCACGATTTGGTGCCGGAACGTGCCGATAACACGGGTCATCAGACGCGAATCGCTGACCTCGCCGGTGCGGATCACCGCGTCGAACCCCTCATCAATGACATCCACGAGCCGATCCGTGAAATCAAGGTCCAGCTCAATCTCCGGGTAGGTGCGGACAAAAGCCCCGATTGCCGGCAGTAACAACATACCGACGAGCGGAAGGCTGACGCGCAGCTTTCCGCGTGGCGCTTCCTGGCGCTGCGACAGTTCCAACTCGGCGGCCTCGATTTCGCAGACGATGCGGCGGCAGCGTTCAAGAAACAGCACGCCCTCGGGGGTTAGCGTGATGCTGCGCGTGCTGCGATGGAAGAGGCGCACGCCGAGCCGATCTTCGAGCCGGGCGACCGCTTTGCCTATGGCGGAAGCGGACACGCCAAGCTGGCGGCCAGCAGCAACGAAACTGCGGGTTTCCGCCGCCTGCATGAACGCGCCTAGCCCGGCCATGTGATCCATCATGCCAATCTCCATTGCGGACGCATATGTCCGCTAAGAATGGAAATGTAGCCTGATTTTCTTTTCTCAGCACGTCTTTATGTTTCCGCGAAATCAAACAGTCGGACCAAGACCAATCGCCTGAAGCAATCGTCGGACTCCGCCTGGCAAACCTTTCAACTGTCCTTGCAGACGGAATCCTGACCGTGACGACAACAACCCTTGATGGATCCTCAGCCAGAAAATGGCTACTTCTGCTCTCCGCGTGCCTGACTGGCGTGCTGATCCCGCTTTGCTTCACCGGCCCGGCGGTTGTTCTGCCATCCGTGAACGAAGCGCTCGGCGGCACGGCCGTCCAGCTCAATTGGGTCATCAACGGTTATATCCTGACCTATGGCAGCGCGATGATGGCAGCGGGGAGCCTGACCGACATCTACGGCCGCAAGCGTGTCTGGCTGTCGGGGCTGGCGCTGTTCGCCGCCGCCACCATCGCCATTCCGTTTTCGCCGACCGTGATCTGGATGGATGTGTTCCGATTGATACAGGGTCTTGGAGGCGCTGCCGCATTCGCGGGGGCCATGTCGTCGCTGGCGCAGGAATATGATGGCCACGCCCGGACGCGGGTGTTCAGCTTGCTCGGCACAACCTTTGGCGTGGGTCTGGCCTTCGGCCCGCTCGCGGCTGGTGCGCTCGTGGATTCTCTGGGCTGGCAATGGGTGTTCCTGGCGACCGCCGCCATTGGCCTCCTTGGTTTCGTGATGGTTGCATGGTCGGCGCGGGAATCCCGCGATCCTAACGCCACAGGTCTGGACTGGCCGGGGGCCATCAGTTTTACGGCGGCTTTGGCCCTCTTCACCTACGCGGTGTTGCTGGCGCCGGAAGAAGGCTGGGGCAGCGCTGCGGTTGTCGGATCGCTGCTGGTCTCTGCCATTCTGTTCGCGGCTTTCATTGTCATCGAACGGCGCGTGGCGAGGCCGATGCTCGACCTGTCGCTGTTCGCTAGAGCCAAATTTGTCGGCGTGCAAATCCTCGCTGCATCGCCCGCCTTCTTCTATGTGACCCTCATCATTCTTCTGCCGGCCCGGTTCATCGGGATCGAGGGTCAGTCCGCACTCGATGCCGGGCGGCTGATGATTGCCTTGTCGGTGCCCTTGCTCGTCGTGCCTTTCTTGGCCGCCACTCTGGCCCGATGGGTAACGGCTGGCGTGCTGTCCGGCATCGGTCTCCTTATCACCGCACTTGGACTGGTGTGGCTGGCGCAGGCGCTGTCGGTGGGCAACGGCGCGTCGATCATCCTGCCGATGGCCACTATCGGCATCGGCATCGGTCTGCCCTGGGGCCTGATGGATGGTCTTGCCGTCAGCGTGGTCGAAAAGGAACGCGCCGGTATGGCGACGGGCATCTTCAACGCGGTGCGCGTTTCGGCCGATGGCGTCGCCATCGCCATCGTCGGCGCGCTGCTGGCCGGGCTGATACAGTCCGGCTTGATCAGAATGTTCTCCGCCACGGCAACAAGCCATGACGGCATGATCGAGGCGGCGAACCGTATCGCCATGGGCGACCTCGCCGGTGCCACCACGATCCTGCCTGATGTCGGACGCGCGCTGCTGGTTCAGAGCTACGACAACGCTTTCCAGATGCAGCTTTACATCCTCGCTGCGGCCAGTGTTGTGACAGCGCTGATCGTTTTCGCACTGCTCGGACGTGTCCGGACACATGACGAGGATGGCGCATGACCATCGCTTCGTCATCCTCCACGGCAAAAAAAACGATAGATCGGTCTGGCGTATGTGGGCGGCGGCGTGGATCGTCACCGCGATATTCATTCTTTCCAACTCCGCGACGCCACTCTACGTCCGCTGGCAGTCCAGCATCGACTTTTCCTCGACCATGCTGACGGCGATCTTTGCCGCATACATCCTCGGGCTTCTCCTGACTCTTCTGGTCGTCGGACAGCTATCCGACCGCTTCGGACGCAGGCCCGTCCTCGTGCCCGGCTTGGCCGCCGCGATCATAGCATGTCTGCTCTTTGCCGGCGCGCAATCGGTAATCATGTTGCTGATCGCAAGATTCCTGTCCGGCATCGCGGTCGGCGCGGCGGTGTCGGCGGGCATGGCGTCCGTCGTCGATCTGGGCGGACCGGATCGGCGGCGGCAAGCATCGTTGCTCGCTTCGGTCTCGATGGTCCTCGGCGCGGGCCTCGGCCCGCTGCTGGCCGGTAGTCTCGCGCTTGCGCTGCCCGAACCGATCCTGCCGATCTTCGGCGCCGAACTCGCGATCCTTGCCAGCGCGACGCTATTGGTATTCCTCCTGCCGCTGCGAGAGGGCACGCCCACGGCCAGCGCTGCATGGCGGCTGCGTTTGCCGAGCGTTCCACAGCCCAACCGCCGACACCTTGCCTTCGGCATCGCCGTGTTCGGGCCGGGGATCACCGCCACATCGTTCGTGCTGTCGCTCGGCCCTTCGCTGCTCTCCCGCCTGATCGGCGTGGCAAGCCCGCTGATCGCTGGCGCCATGGCCTGCGGGATGTTCCTGACGGCGACGGGCGTGCAATTCCTCGCTCGCAGCCGTCCCGTGCGCACGATCTTCCTGCTCGGCGCGAGCGCGACCGTGCTGTCCATGGTCGGGATCGGGATCGCCGTCGCGGCTTCCAGTGCCGTGGCCCTGATCGTCGCGGCGCTGCTCGCCGGTAGCGGCCAGGGTCTCGGTCAACTCGGCGGGCTGACGCTTATCGGGCTGCATGTCCCTGCCGAACGCCGCGCCGAAGCCAACGCCGTCCTCAACATCGGCGGCTATATCCCCGCCGGCCTCATGCCGATGGCGACGGGCCTGGTCATTGATCGAGCCGGACTGGCAACGGGCGCGATCTGCTTCGCCGTCGCTCTCGCAGTCATTGCCGTCGCCGGGGGCTTCTTCGTCGGCCGCAATCTGGCCGAGGCGGAGGATCAGCCATGAGCCGCCCGGAAGCGAATCTTGATTGGAAGCGGCCGGCAGGAATCGAAGATCACGCCGCATACAATCGCCTGTTCCAGCCCGGGCGGCTGACGTTCGGCTTCATGGCGCCGCTCGAAGGCTATCCATCCTCGCCGGGGCCGACGCTGCGGGATCATACGGCAATGGTGCGGAAGGCCGACGAACTCGGCTTCTCCGCCATCTGGCTGCGTGATGTTCCGTTTCTCGACCCCGGATTTGGCGACATCGGGCAGGTCATCGACCCGATGGTGTATGCGGGCTGGCTGACAGCGCAGACGAAAAGCATCACAATCGGCACGGCAGGCATCGTGCTCCCTCTGCGCGATCCCCTGATTGTCGCCAAACAGGCGGCAAGCGTCGATCAGCTATCCCATGGTCGCTTGCTGCTCGGCGTGTCCACGGGCGACCGCCCGGCTGAATATCCGACCTTCGGACTGCCGTTCGACAACAGTGCGGAACGATTCCGCGATGCTCTGTCCATGATCCGGGCGTCCACGGAAAGCGACTTCGGCATCTTTCAGTCACAGCACTATGGTCGTCTCGACGGCAGCCTCAACCTTGTGCCCAAGCCGGTCGGCGCGCGCCTGCCGCTGATCGCGATTGGTCGGGCCGGCCAAGACATCGCCTGGCTTGCCGCCAACATGGACGGCTGGATTTGGCACCTAAGCGATTTCGGGCGGCTCCCGGAGGTCATCGGCAGATGGCGTGCAGCCACACCGGACGCCGTCTTCAAACCTTACGGATATGGCACCTTCTTCGATCTCGACTCTGACCCCAATGCCTCGTTGCAGTTCGTGCGAGGCATCCGCATCGGTCGCCGCGCGCTGGTTGAACTATGGAAACGGCAACAGGACGAAGGTGTCTCCCATGTCGCCCTTAATCTCAAACCACTCCGGCGACCAATGGATGAAGTGCTCGACGAGTTGGCCGAGCACGTTCTTCCCCATTTCCCGGCGGCGGCGATTGGGCCATGACCCATGCGTCGCCGGCAAGTTCATAAGCGGGGTAGCGTAAAGCAGCCGACGACGATCGAGCATACGCTTTTGCGTTGCGGGCGCTTTCCAATGGTCGCCCTGATCCAGACATTGGCCGTAGCCGAGTATCTCAGCTTCCATCGCGCAGCGCGAATGCTCAGCACCAGCCAGTCGAGTGTCAGCCAGCGGATCAGGGCGCTTGAGGAAGACCTTGGCGTCGTTCTTTTCGATCGCAACACGCGCGGCGTCCGGCTGACCGAAGCAGGTCGCCATTTTGTCGATCAGATGTAAGCGTGGCGTGAGGACCGCAGTTTATGCGGCTTGGGCTGTTGGCTGATCTGTCTGGGGCACCCAGTTCCACGGCATCAGCTCGTCCCAGCGGGTGGCGGGCCAGTCGCCGGCGACCCTGGCGATGACATCGGCGATATAGGCCTGCGGGTCGACGCCGTTGGCCTTGCAGGTCTGGATGACGGTGTAGATGGCGGCGGCTCGCTCGCCGCCTGCGCGCGAACCCGCGAACAGCCAGTTGCGCCTTCCCACGGCGACGCCGCGCAGGGCCCGCTCCGCGATGTTGTTGTCGATCTCCAGACGCCCGTCACCCAGGAAGCGGCACAGCGCCGGCCAGCGTTTGGTGCCATAGGCGATGGCTTTGGCCATGTCGGACTTGGGCGACAGGCGGCGAAGGGCAGCGTCGAGCACCTCGCGCAAGGCGTCGACCAGCGACTGGCTTCGTTCCTGTCGCGCTCGACGGCGTACATCCGGCGGCTGACCACGCACCTCCGCCTCGACGGCATAGAGCGCGCCGATGCGCTCCAGGATATCGGTGGTCAGCGGCGTGGAGAGGCGCTCGTGCAGGTCGAACACCTTGCGCCGGAAGTGTGCCCAGCATGCCACCTCTGTGACGCCACCGCGGTACAGGGCGTCATAGCCCGCATAGGCATCGGCCTGGAGAAAGCCGCGAAAGCCGGCGAGATGCGCCTGCGGGTGCGCCGCGGTGCGGTCGGGCGTGAAGCGATACCATGTTGCGGGCGGTGTCGTGCTGCCGGACGCCTGGTCGTCGGCGGCGTACACCCACAGCCGCCCGGTCGCGGTCTTGCCACGGCCGGGGTCGAGCACCGGCACCGGCGTGTCGTCGGCATGGATCTTGTCGGCCTTGAGCACCTCGTCACGGATACGGCTGACCACCGGGTCGAGCAGTGCTGCAGCTTGCCCGGCCCAGCCCGCGAGCGTCGAGCGGTCGATCTCGAGCCCCTGCGCGGCCATCATCTCGGCCTGGCGGTACAACGGCAGATGGTGGTCGAACTTGGAGACGACGACGTGCGCCAGCGTCGCGAAGGTCGCCTTGCCCCGCGCCACAGCGCTGACCGGCGCGGGTGCCTGGACGATCTTCTCGCAAGACCGGCAGCTGTATTTGGGGCGGACGTTGCGCACGACCCGCCAGCGCACCGGCACGATGTCGAGCATCTCGTGCGCGTCCACGCCCAGCCGGCGCAGCGCACCACCGCAGTCCGGGCAGGTGCAGATACCGGACGCCGGCTCGTGGACGACCTCCTCGCGCGGCAGATGCTCCGGCAGACTGCGGACCGGTGCCAGGCGCGGCGCTACTCCAGGCGCCGCAGTCTCGACTTCGGAAACATCCCGCTCCGTTTCCAGCTCTTCCAGCGCCAGCTCGAGCTGTTCGATCTCGCGGCCCAACTTCTCGGAGGAGGCACCGAACTGCATCCGCCGCAGTCGGGCGATCTGCCCGCGCAACGTGTCGATGAGCAGATCGCGGGCGGCGAGCGCGGCATTCGCCCGGGCGAGCGATGCCTCCAGCGCGGCGATCCGCGCGGTGGCATCAGCAGGGGAAACAGGCGCTTCCAGCACCCGCATTTCATAACAGATCACGCATCGACGGGCGAGAAAAAGCGTCGCAAAACCGCCGTTTTCACCCCGCCAGCGTCGGCGTGAACGTCCGCTCTGGGCGACGCCAGTCGATGCCCTCCAGCAGCATCGACAATTGTGCCGGCGTCAGCGTCACCGTGCCCGTCGCGGTCACCGGCCAGACGAACCGACCCCGGTCGAGCCGCTTGGAGAACAGGCACAGGCCTTGCCCATCGAACCACAGCAGCTTGACCAGATGACCCCGCTTGCCCCGGAACGCGAACAACGCGCCCGAGTGCGGGTTCTGGGCCAGCACCTGCTGCACCAGTACCGCCAGGCCATCGAACCCTTTGCGCATGTCGGTGACGCCACACGCCAGGAACACCCGCGTCGGCAACGGCGTGGGGCTCAACGCAGCACCGACAACACTCGCGCCAGCGCGCCGGCGTCCACCGACCCGTCCACGCTCACTCGGACGCCACCCGGAAATTCGATGCAGATGAGGCCAGACGTGGATGTCGCCGGCTGCGGCGCAGGTGCGGCGACATCGGCCACGCGCACCTCGGCGAATGCCGGCAGCGCAGGCGCGACCCCGCCCAGCTTGCCCAGCCGCGCCTGCTTGCGCCACGTATAGATCAGGCTGCTCGACACCTCGCGCCGGGCGATGACATCACGGACCCGCACGCCCGGCCGGAACGCCTCGGCCAGGATCTCCAGCTTCTCCGCGTCCGACCAGCTCCGTCGGCCCGATACCCGGCCGACCACCTCCACACGACCAGTCGTACGAGCGCTCGTACGACCAGTCTCAGAACCGAAAACCTCCCGCACCGCCCGCGCCCTCGTCAAAGACGATAAGCATCCCGGCTACGGCCAAACGGGCAAGGCGGCCCTCAGGCCACGCTTACGATCAGATCAGTGATGCCCTCGGTATAATCGACTTCGCAATTATTACAGCCGGGATGCAGGCGCGCGGCGAGGAAGGCAACCTACGCATCGGGGTCCATGCCCTCACGCCGGGTTGCTTCCTCGACCGTCTGTTCGAGCATTTCCACACCGAGCATCCGTGCATTCGCCTGGACATCGCCGAATGCACGGCGCGCGAAGCCCAGATCATGTTGCGTGAAAGCAGGCTGGATCTCGCCTTCATGGCCTGCACCCACGAAATCCACGACCTCAGCTCCCGAGTAATCTGGCGCGACCGTCTGATGGTCGCCCTGTCGGCCGGGCATCCGCTGGCAGCACTATCGGAAGTGGGATGGCGGCAACTTGCACAGGAAACATTTCTCATCCGCTATAGCGGCACAGGACCGCAGGTTCTCGATCTGATCCTGCTACGCTCCGCCGGAAAATGGCCGACACCGGCAATCCGCCGCGTCGATGTGGGCCGCAGCGCACTCTTGTCGATGATCGCAGCCGGGCATGGTGTCTCGCTCTTCGCCGAGGAAGGCGCAGCCTTCAACATGGCGAACGTCGTCTTCCTGCCGGTCCACGACGAGCCTGACGCCATCGCCTTCTCGGCCGTCTGGTTGCCCGGAAATCGCGATCCCGCGATCGTCAAGTTGCTTGCTCTGGCGATGGAGACAAACCGACACAGCACGCAGGGCTAATTCGTAGCCCGGCCGCTGGCCACCTGCTCAGGAACAGCATGAGCTTTGCGTCATGGAAGGAACGCAAGCCGATCGCGAGCGCGCTGCGCGCTGTCTATCGTGCCGAGACGGCCGAGACCGGCCTGGCGGCGCTCGACGCGTTCGAGGCCGGCCATTGGGGCAAGCGGCATCCGGCGATCGCCCAGAGCTGGCGGCGTCACTGGGACCAGGTGATCCCGTTCTTCACCTTCCCGCAAGGCGTGCGCCGGATCATCTACACCACCAACGCGATCGAGGCGCTCAACTCGAAGCTGCGCCGTGCCGTGCGAACCCGCGGCCACCTCCCCGGTGACGATGCCGCGATGAAGCTACTATACCTCCGTCCTCAACAAGGCGGCCGAGGAATGGAAACGGCCGCCGCGCGAGTGGTCGGAGGCAAAAACCCAGTTCGCCGTGATCTTCGGCGAACGGTTCGTCATCTGATGACGATAACCGGCCCCGCGCACAAAATTACTGATAGTCCCATCCGTAGGATAACGCCAAGGCCGAGAGCTTCGTGAAACGCTCAAGGTCGGGGCTGTCTATCCGATGGCCTACGAGATTTTCGAAGACATCACTGCCGACCTTACGCGCTTCATCGATCAGGGCTACAACGCCAGCCGATTGCACTCTGCGCTCGGCTATCTCAGTCCGCAGCAGTTCGAGGATCAACACGCCCGGCTCACAGTCAAATCCGTAGCCTGATCCTGTCTACCCGCAGGGGCGCACTCCAGAACTGGGCTACGACAGCGGCTTGACCAGCGTTGCCTCAGATCCACTCTTTTGCACTTCCCGGCCCTCAACTCGCTTACGGCCTCAGCAAGACCTTGCCTTTACGGGCCGGCTGCAAGCTGGCCGCAGCGGCCTGGGCGGCATCGGCGAGGTCGTAGACGGCCTCCACTGGCAGCAGCAGCTCACCGGCCAGCGTACGCTGCAAGAGTTCACCCACCAGGCGACGTTTGTCGTCCGCCGACATGGCCAGGCTAACCTTGCTGCCCCAGAAGCCCTTGACCGTGGCCTGCTTGAAGATGAGCGAGCCGGAGTCGATTTGCATCGGCTCTCCAGCCATCGTGCCGAAGGAAACGAGTGTCCCGCCTTCGCCCAGCAATCCCAACAACGCCGCGCTGGCGGCGCCACCAATGGAATCGATTCCCGCGCGCGCCAGCCCGGAGCCAAGAATGGCGCGGGCAATTTCCTGCCACTCGGGCTGCGCGGTGGAAACGACATGATCAATGCCCAGGGCCGCCAGTTCATCCACACCAGCATCACGGCGCACCAGATTGAGCACATTTATTCCACGCGCGGCGGCCAGCATCGCCAAGGTTTTGCCGACCGCACCATTGGCCGCGTTCTGGACGATCCACTGACCCTGGTCGACCTCGAGGAACTCCAGCAGCATCAACGCGCTCAGGGGCATGGCAATGAGCTGCGCCGCGGTTTCGTCCGGGATGGCTTCCGGCATCGGTACCAGCAGCCGTGCGGGGGCAAGGAAATATTCTGCCCAGGTGCCATGCACCGAAGCAACAGCTACCCGCTGGCCGTTGGAGACGCCTTCGACGTCATCGCCAAGCGCATCTACGATGCCAACCGCCTCGCTGCCGCCAATTGCGGGGAGGTCCGGCCTATAGCCGTAGCGGCCCCGGATCGTCCACAGGTCGTGGTTGTGAATCGGCGCAAGCGTGGTCTTGACGCGGACTTCGCCTGGTCCGGGTTGCGGTATCGGACGGTCGCCGAGTTCGAGGACTTCGGCGGGTTCGCCGAATGCAGTATGGATGGCGCTGCGCATGCTGGTTTTCTCCTGTTCAGGCTACGGATACGTGCAGGCGCACCTCGATGTTGCCGCGCGTGGCATTTGAATACGGGCACACCTGGTGGGTGGCTTCCACCAGCTTGCGTGCGGCCGATTGGTCCAGTCCATGGACTTCCACATGCAAGTCCACGTCCAGCGCGTAACCGCCGGCGGCGGTCTGGCCAATGCCCACTTCCACCGAGGTGCGTGTGGCGGTCGGCGCCAGTCCCAATTGCTTGGCGGCCACGGGCAATGCGTTGTCGAAGCAGGCGGCGTAGCCCATCGCAAAAAGCTGCTCGGGGTTGGCTCCGGTCTTGCCGGAGCCGGGCATGGCCATGTCCAGTGCGAGGCTGCCGTCGTCCAGCGCGGTACGGCCGGAACGGCCGCCGGTGGCGGTAGCGCGGGTTTTGTAGAAAATCTTCATGATTGGCTCCTGTTGAACGAGAACGACGACACAAAGCGAGTGCGTTATGCCTTGCCAGCGAGCAGGGCCCGCGCTTGCGCCAGCGCATCGGCATATGGCGCGCGCAAGCGAAGATTGGACGCGCCATCGGCACTTTGCACCACCACCGCCTTGGCGTGGCTGAAACGTCGGAAGCCGTGAATGCCGTGGTACGCTCCTATGCCAGACGGACCCACGCCGCCGAAGGGCACGCTCTCGACCACGGCATGCGTCATCACATCGTTGATGACCGCCGCGCCGGAAGTCGTGCTTTCGAGAAACGCTTGCTGCTTTGCCGGGTCATTGCCGAAGTAATAGGCCGCGAGCGGGCGCGGATGCGCGTTGATGTAATCAAGCGCCTGCTGCGGGTCATGGTAGGTCAGCACCGGCAGGACAGGGCCGAAGATTTCTTCCTGCATCACCTGCATGTCTTCCTGCGGATTGAGCACCAGGGTCGGGGCGAGCTTGCGCGTGCGTGCGTCAGTATGCGGTTCACCCGCAGGCTCCAGCCCTACCACGCTGGCACCCCTGGCGCGGGCGTCGTCCAGCAGGCCGATCAGGCGGCGGTAGTGGCGGTCGCTGACGATGGAGGTGTAGTCCGGGTTGTCATGCAGCGTCGGCAATGTGCGGGCGACAAAGGTACGAGCGTGCTCCACGAAAGCGTCGCGCGCCGTTTCTGGCAGAAGCACATAATCCGGCGCGATGCAGATCTGACCGACGTTGAAGGTCTTGACCGTCAGTACACGCGCAGCGGCGGTAGCTATGTCAGCATCCGTGTCAATGAAAACGGGTGACTTCCCGCCCAGCTCCAGCGTCACCGGGACCAGGTTTTCAGCGGCCGCCCTCATGACGTGGCGACCCACGGCCGTACTACCGGTGAAGATCAGATGATCGAACGGCAACGCGCTGAACGCCTGGCCCGTTTCGGCATCGCCCAGCACCACCTCCAGTTCCAGTGGGTCGAAGTAGCGTGCGACGAGTTGTGCCAGCAGTTCGGATGTGCGGGGCGTCAACTCCGAGGGCTTAAGCAGCGCACGATTGCCTGCTGAAAAGACGCCCGCCAGAGGGCTGAACGCCAGGTTGATCGGGAAATTCCAGGGGCTAATGATGCCCACTACGCCTAACGGCTGATATTGTACGCGCGCTTGCATCCCAGGGCCGGGAGCATCTTGCTCACCCGGCTGCATCCAAGTTTCCAGATGCTCGCTGGCATGGCGAAGTGCAGCAACCGACGACAGCACGTCCGCCAGCAGGCTTTGGTAAGGGCTACGATGTCCGTAGTCGGCGCTGATGGCATCAGCCAGTTCATCGTGGTGTGTGATCAGCAGTTCCGCGGCACGTTGCAAACGGTCACGTCGCAATTCGGCGCTGGCCGGGCCACCGGCCAGGTGCGCCTGTTTCATCCGCGCGACCTTGGCGTTCAGCGCGGCAGAAATATCTGAAGTATTCATGGCGGATTTCCTGAGTGAATGACCATCCCGAAGCCGGTGGCAAGCCGCCTCCGGTAGGAACGAATGTGCCCATGACGGCTCGCTGCGGCAGCAGAGCAGCCTGGATCGCTTTGGCAGAGGGAGAGCGACTGGCGCGCGTTAGCGCCGGTCGGTCGGCACGACGCCAGGCCGGCCTCAGCCGAGTAGGCTGAGGAGTGCGCGGGCGACTCCTTCGGAACTGGCCGGATTCTGGCCGGTCACCAGATGACCCTCAACGACAACATGCGGGTGCCAGTCCGGGCCCTTCTCGTAAAGGCCACCTTGGCGCTTGAATTCATCCTCGATCAGGAATGGTACGATCTCGGTCAGTTCGACCGCCGCTTCCTCGCCATTGGTGAATCCGGTGACCTTGCGACCGGCAACGAAGGGGCGACCATCGGCCTGATGCGCCTTGGTCAGCGCGCCCGGCGCGTGGCAGACCAGACCGAGCGGCTTGCGCGCGCGATCCTGAGTCTCGATCAACGCTATCGACACCGGGTCGTTGGTCAGATCCCACAGCGGGCCATGGCCACCGGGGTAAAACACGGCATCGAAATCGGACACTGCCACCTCGGCCAGTTTTCCGGTGTTGGCCAGCTCCGCCTGCGCCTGAGGATCGGCCTTGAAGCGGGCGGTCAAATCGGTCTGGAACTCGGGCAGATCGCTCTTTGGATCCAGCGGGGGTTGGCCACCCTTGGGGGATACCAAGGTGATCTGAGCACCGGCGTCCTTGAACACATAATAAGGAGCGGCGAATTCCTCGAGCCAGAAGCCGGTCTTGTGACCAGTATCACCGAGTTGGTCATGGGAAGTCAGTACGAACAAGATCTTCATAAGAATCATCCTTCGATGGGTTAGAATCAATTACGTGATCGGAACATTTGGGGGCGTTTGATCACAGGCGAGCAGGGTTTCCGTGGCAATCAGGGCCTGATGTAGTGGCATCCTGTTCTGGCTGAGTTTGGTGAGTAGCGCGGCACCCAGCCACATCTGGTACAGCATTCGCGCCAGCGCAGGTGACGGCGCACCATCGGGCACTGAGCCGTCTTCGCGGGCTTCGTCGATCAATGCGGCAATTCTCGCCAGCAACTGTTGAACGCCCGCATCGAGCACGCGGCGCATGTCTTCGGATAGGTCAGCCACCTCTGCGGCGAGCTTCACCACCAGACAATCATCGGCCCACCCTTGCACCGGATTGGCCGAATCAGATGAACTGGTCGGATCGGCGATCCAGGCATTCCAGTACCGCATAAGACTTTCACGTCCATTGCCTGTCTCCGCGAGCAGGCGAGCAAGCTTTTCAATGTATTCGTCAACGTACTGTTGCAATAGCGCGCAGCCAAAGGCCTCCTTCGACGCAAAGTAGTGATAGAACGACCCTTTAGGGACGCCACATTCCTTGAGGATTTCCATCAGGCCCATTGCAGCGAACCCCCTGTGCAGCACGAGCCGATACCCCGTGTCGAGGATATGTTGCCTGGTAACTTGAGCTTTTTTGGTCAGGTTCATGGGTGTAGCTATACATAGAAATAAACCGGTCGTCTAGTGCCATGGAAATCGCCGTCCAACCGGAATGGCACGAGCTATCAGGCAGCCTGGCGAATGAAGCACAAGCTGATGCAGGCCATGGAGGAACAGAAAGCAGGACGGGATGCTCGGCGGCGTGATGCAACTGGACGATGCCTATCTGGGCGGGGAGCGCAACAGCGCCAAGGCAGGCCAGGGATCGGAGAACAAGCGCCCCTTCGCGATCACGGTAGAGACCACGCAAGACGGTCGGTTACAGCAGGCGGTGATTGATCCTGCCGACTTCACCAAGCCGTCAGCCGACCTAGGTGTTCAGTCCCGGAGTGTGATGGAATCAGTCAATCCGGCTCCGCATTCCAGGAGGGATTATGGGCCAGATACTCCATGGCAGGGCCACGACTACGCACGCCATCCGAGCGGCAATACAGCGATCGAAGGCTCCGCTCAAAGAGCTAGCGGCGAGGTATGGCCTCAACCGGAAGACGGTCGGCGATCGGCCTCGGCCAATTCAAGTCGCCGTGCTTCTCGCTTTTCCTCTCACTCGAAAATCTGACGTGCTCGTTCTCTGAAAACACCAAAATCTGCCGCCAAGGCGGAGAACGTCTCACCAGCGCGACGGCGTTTCAAAATCTCCTGGTTCCGCTTCTCTGTCATCGCGACAGTTGAACCTCCGATCATTCCGATAACATTCCAACTCTATTCGCGCCTCTCAGCAATTCAAGCGGCGATCAGGATGTCAAGACTTACGGCTTTCCGGCCTTCCGTATCTTGATCCGGCCCATGTGCCCGGCCTCCGCTCCGCTCTGGCCGGGCGGGTTGCTTGGGGGCGCTGCCCCCTGGCGCGGCACAAGGGCGGACGGGCGGTATCCCCAGCCTTCCGCGCGGATATGTGCTGCGCACCTTCGTCATGACTTCGATCCGCTTGTGCAGGCCGGGTGATCCCCCTCCGCCCGTCCGCCCTTGCGCCTTGCACCCCCCGGTCTCGGCGACGGCCAGGGTTGCAGCGCAGCGCTGCGCTCCAACCCAGACCAATGAGGAAAAAGACCATGACGACCAATGCACAGATCACGACCGTTGCCGAACATGGCGAAACGGTTTTCATCCCGCTCAACAAGCTCAAGAAGCACCCGAAGAATGCCCGCAAGACCCCGCATAGCGAGGCGTCTATCGAGGGGAAAGCGGCGAGCATCGCCGCCAAGGGGATGCTGCAAAACCTTGTGGTGGAGCCGGAAGCGAACGCGGAGGGGGAGCCAACCGGCTTCTATCTGGTCAGCGTCGGAGAAGGCCGCAGGCTGGCGCAGCTTCTGCGCGTCAAGCGCAAGGAGATCAAGAAGACCGAGCCGATCCGCTGCGTTATCGACACCGCGAACGACGCGGCAGAGATCAGCCTTGATGAGAACGTCAACCGCGAGAACCTGCATCCCGCCGATGAATTTGAACGCTTCCGCGAGCTTTCGGAAAATCGCGGATGGGGCGCGGAGGAAATCGCGGCCCGGTTCGGTAAGTCCGCGCATGTGGTGAAGCAGCGGCTTCGCCTCGGCGCTGTCAGCCCCAAGCTGATTCAGGTTTACCGCGATGGCGGGCTGACCATGGACCAGTTGCAGGCGTTCGCCATCACCGACGACCACGACCGGCAGGAGCAGGTTTTTGAAAACCTGTCCCATAATCGCGAGCCGTGGATCATCCGCCGCGACCTGACCGCCTGCAATGTGGCGGCTTCGGATCGGCGGGCGGTGTTCGTCGGCGCGGAAGTCTATACCGAGGCGGGCGGCAACATCATCCGCGACCTGTTCACCGAGGATCGCGGCGGCTTCTACGAGGATGCCGCGCTGCTGGACCGGCTTGCGCTGGACAAGCTGGAAAGGACCGCCGCCGAGGTTCAGGAGGCAGAAGGGTGGAAATGGGCTTCGGCCTATATCGACTGGCCTCACGCCCACGGCATGCGCCGCACCTATCCGCAGCCGGTGGAGCTTTCCGAGGAACAGGAAGCCGCCTACGAAGCCGCGCAGGAGGAACTTGAGCGCCTGTCAGCGGAATGGCAGGACGCAGATGCGGACCTCCCGCCCGAAGTGGATCAGCGTCTTGCGGAGCTTGAAGCCGAGATCGAGCGGATCGACGGGCTGCGCTATGCCTACGATCCAGACGAGATCACGCGAGGCGGCGTTTTCGTGGTTCTGAACCATGATGGGGAAGCCCGCATCGAGCGCGGTTTCATCCGTGCCGAGGACGAGGCCCCGGAGCCGGAGGAAGCCGAAAGCGCAGACGGCGGCACCATCATCGACGGGGTGCGCGTCAACGCCGATGGCGAAATCATCGGGGAAGACGGCGAATATGACGAGGACGGGAACCACGTTTCCGCGCTCGACGCCGAGGACGAGGAAGCGGAGGAAGACGGCAAGCCCCTGTCGGACTCGCTCATCCGCGACCTGACCGCCCATCGCACCCTTGCCTTGCGTCTCGCCCTTGGCGAGCAGCCGGACATGGCCTTGATCGCCGTTATCCATGCCCTTGCCGCGCAGACCTTCTATCGCGGTGGAGGGGATGCCCACGCCCTCGAAATCCGCCCGATCAGCGCCAGCCTTGGCGGACATGCGGACGGCATCGAGGACACGGCGGCGGCGAAGGCGCTGGCGGATCGTCATGCCGGATGGGCGGCGGACATGCCCCGCGACGTGGCCGATCTTTGGGGCTTCATCGCCGGTCTGGACCATGCCAGCGTCATGGCGCTGTTCGCCCATTGCGCCGTGCAGACCGTCAACGCCCTCAAGCTGCCATGGGAGCAGAACAAGCGTCACGCCCATGCAACGGCGGACAGGTTGGCGACGGCGGTTGCGCTCGACATGACGGCGCATTGGACGCCGACCGTTCGGGCCTATTTCGGGCGCGTCACCAAGGCCCATATCCTTGACGCCGTGCGGGAGGCGCTTGGCGACGAGGCGGCGGAACGCATCGCGGACAAGAAGAAGCCGGAAATGGCGGAAGCGGCTGAACAGCTTCTGGCCGGAACCGGCTGGCTCCCGCCGATCCTGCGCACCGAGCGGCCCGCATGGCTGGCGGTGGACGAGCAGCCGGAAGCTCCCGCCATGGAGGACGAGCCTTTCGCCGTGGCGGCGGAATGAAGGATGGGCCGGGATCGCATCAGCGGTCCCGGCCTGCCACCCGGAAAAATCCGGCCGCGCGGCTTCCCCGCGCGGCCGGATGACCTCGACAGAACAGGAACACATCGGCACATATCGGAACGTGCAGCGGCCATCATGGCGATTGCACGAAAGGCGGTGCCGTCAGCAAAGGTGAAACATCATGGTCGCCGTCATGTTCATGAGCGTTGCGCTGGTCGTGCTTCTCTGCGTCCTCGCCTACAATCTCGCCGTCTATGCGCTGCCCTTTTTCGTAGGACTGGCCGCGGCACAATTCGCCTACGAGACCGGCGCTGGCCTGATCGGTGCGGGACTCGTCGGCCTGTTCTCGGCGGGGGCCGCCTTTGGCATTCTGGCCGGGCTGTTCGAGACGATCCGTTCGCCTGTCATCCGCCTGATCGTCGCGCTGATCTTCGCAGCGCCCGCCGCCGTCGCGGGCTATGCTCTGGTCTATGGCGTCACCAAGGAAGCCGTCCCGTCCGACATCTGGCGGCAAATCTTCTGTATCGCTGGCGGCGGATTCGTCGGCTTCTCTGCCTTGGCGCGGCTGGTTAACGGTGTCGGCCAGCCCGCGAGATAAGGGCTTGGAACCGACTGGCAGACCAAGGCGACGGCCAATCTTGACATGATAAGGAATATTCCTTACATTCCACTCGACCGATTTATGGAGGCCCGCCATGGGAGCGCTGCTGAAAGAAGAAAGCACCATCACCGCCAAGGGACAGACCACCGTGCCGAAGTCCGTTCGGCAGGCGCTGGGCGTTGACTATGGTGGACGCATTGCCTTTCTCATTGATGAGCAGCATCGCGTCTATGTCCAGAAGGCCGAGATTGAAGAAACCGCCGATCCCGTGATCGATCGCTTTCTCGAATTTCTCGCGCGGGACATGGCGAAGCACCCCGAGAAGTCTGTTCTTCCGTTCCCGCAATCCTTGCTCGACCGGGCTGTTACCCTGACGGCGGGCATGACGGTCGATCTCGATGCCGAGATCAAGGGGGACGTTTCGATCTGACATGCCGACGATCAATGGCTGGACGGTCCTCGCACACCCTCTCTTTCTCGATCAGTGGGAAAAGCTGATCGAGGCGGTCGACGCGCTCAAGGCGAAGAAACCGGACGATTATCAGAAATCCGCCGACGCCAAGTTGCTTGCGTCCTTGGTCCAGCTCGTCACCGTCAATGTGCCATCGGACCCGACAGCATCCATCTATCGGCAAGGCGCGACTCTTGGCGATGACCGCAAGCACTGGTTTCGCGCCAAGTTCGGCAATGGTCGTTTCCGGCTCTTTTTCCGCTACAGCAGCACCAGCAAGGTCATCATCTTCGCCTGGGTGAACGACGAAAACAGCTTGCGGACCTACGGCTCCAAAACGGATGCCTATAAGGTCTTCAAGGGGATGCTGGATGACGGCAATCCCCCCGACGATTGGGACGCGCTGCACAAAGAGGCTTCCGACGCCAAGGCCGTTGCACGGCTGGAAAAAGCCTCGCCCCCGAATCCATGACGAATGCTGTTGAACGTCACAGAATTGGGCGTTGCCCTCCGGGCCGGGCTTTCGGCTGCGCCGGAACCACGCCAAGGGCGCGTTTCCGCCATTCGGCTTCAATCCCATAACGCAAGGGGTGGCGGCGGACATTTCGCGGGAAGCTCCCATCCGGTTGGTGAGGCGGTCTCGGGAGCCGGTCACTGTCGCCACGGCAGCCCCATGATGACGTTAGGCTTTCCGTCCGCTTCGACGGGCGGGGCGGATCAGCGCCAGAAAGCTCGGATCATCCGCTTGGCGAGGGAGTGCGTGTCGCCCCGCAAACGGTTTTCCGGCCACACCGAGCACGCCAGCACCGGCGAAGGTCAGACGAAGCCGTGCCCGCCGACGCCCCGTTGGTATCATACGAACTTGGCCTTGACGTTGAGGGTCAGGGTGGAAAGGACCGCACCCAAGGCGACCGGCGCAGCGTCCCCGATCCCGGCGAGGCGCAGGACGGCCGCCATTGCCGTATTCCCGCGATTTCCTGAAACGGGCGCTCCATTCGCGTCCTCGATTGGCACGGTCTGACCGAAGACCGGCTTCGCCTCGCTCGTCTTCCCGCAACGTCCGTCGCCAACTTTTTTCCGCCGCCTTCGGCTTTGCATCGCGAACCAAAAAAGCCGTCGTCGGCCGCCTTCCACGTTGTTCCAGCCCCGAGGGGTGCGGGGCCGATCGTCCCCGGTCTCACGACCACCATCGAGGTCGCAATGGTGCGGCCCGACAGGAAAAGGAATACGACAATGGCGACCATCGGCACCTTCACCCAGAACGAGAACGGCGCGGGCTTCACCGGCGCGGTCAAGACCCTGACCCTCAACGTCAAGGCCAAGTTCGTCCTCAGCGAGGCCGACAGCGAGCGCGGCCCCGACTTCCGCATCTTCGCCGGCGCTACCGAGTTCGGCGCGGCCTGGAGGAAGACCGCCCGCGAGACACAGCGCGAATACCTCTCCGTCAAGCTGGACGATCCGAGCTTCCCCGCACCGATCTACGCCAGCCTGGTCGAAGCCGAGGACGGAAAGTCCCACAACCTCATCTGGTCCCGCCGCAACGGCGACTAAGACCGGCCCCCCGGAATTGCCCCGCTCAACCGAGCGGGGCTTCTTTTTGCTCATCTCCGCCGTCTTTCAGGAAACAAGGAGATCAGGATACACGGCTTTCCGGTTTTCAGGATTTGCGTATCCCGATTGGATCTTCTCCCCGTCCTCCGCTTTGCTCTGGCCGGGCGGATTGCTTGGGGGCGCTGCCCCCTGGCTTCGCCATGAACAAAGGAGAATGGCCCGCTTGGGGCTCAGCCATCCGGTTGGCGAAGTACCAGGCTCGCAAGAGCCAGCAGGTTGCGGAGAGGCTGACTCTGATTTCGCGGCGACCACACGGCCGAAAAGGGGATGGTTTCCGGCTCGTCGCGGATCGGCAGAAAGGCGACATTGGCGGTGTTCGCCGCAGCGCCTTCCTCGACGAAAATCGAGACGCCATGCCCGGCCGCGATCATCGACAGCAGCGCGCTACGTCCGACATCGACGCGGCGGATTGTTGGCGTCGGCCATTTTCCGGCCGAGCGCAGCACGATCAGATCGTGGACCTGCGGGCCGGTGCCGCCATGGCGGACAAGGAAGGTTTCACCCGCAAGCTGCCGCCATTCGACATCCTGCATTGCGGTCAATGCATGCCCTGCCGGCAACGCCACCATCAGGCGGTCGCGCCAGATCACGCGGGAATTTAGATCGGGGATTTCGTGGGTGCGGGCCATGAAAGCGAGATCGAGCCTGCTTTCGCGCACCATGAGTTGCGCGTCGCGCGCGGTGCCTTCGGTGATGTGCAGGCCGACGCCCGGATGGTCGGCGTGGAAGCGCTCCAGCAGCCGGTCGAGGCAGCAGCCGGGCGTGAGCGCATGGAGGCCGATGCGAAGCTCTCCGTCCTCGCCGCGCCCCTGCATCCCGGCGGTCTGGATGGCGCGATCAAGGATGCCGATGGCGTCTTCGACCTGATCGACGAAACGGCGTCCGGCTTCGGTAAGGCGTACCCCGCGCGTGTTGCGGTCGAAGAGAATGATGCCAAGGTCTTTCTCTAGTGTCTTGATCCGAGTGCTGACGCTCGACTGGCTGACGCCGAGCGCCAGGGCGGCGCGGTGAAAGCTGAGATACTCGGCAACCGCGAGAGTTTGAATCAATGCGGTCATAGGAATACGCCCGCGAAGCAATGTGGTTGGTTGAGTCGAATCGGTGCTCTTGTGAATCCGTCTCCTCATCGCCCATACTTCGGTCAGGAAGTGACGGTTATCGCGTCGGCTGCCGCGCGAGTTCCCCAACGCGCGGTCATGCGGTGATTTCTGGTGCTGAAACGATGTCGCGTTCCGTCAGGATGCGATCAATCAGACCCCATTCAAGCGCTTCCTCAGCGGTCATAAAGCGGTCGCGGTCCATCCCTTGCTCAAAATCCTCATAGGAGCGTTTGCAATGTTGGGCATAGAGTCGGGTCATGCGCTGCTTGGTTTTCAGGATTTCTTCGGCATGGATCAGCATGTCCGATGCCTGTCCTTGGAAGCCGCCTGACGGTTGATGAATGAGAATGCTGGCGTTCGGTAATGCGGCGCGCTCGCCGGGTTGGCCTGCCATAAGCAGGAAAGACCCCATTGAGCGGGCTGTTCCCATGCAGAGCGTATGAACCGGTGCTCGGATGTATCGCATGGTGTCATACATGGCGAGGCCGCTGGTGACGACGCCACCGGGGGAATTGATATAGAGTTGAATCGGCCTTTTGGGATGCTCGGCTTCCAGGAACAGCAACTGCGCGCAGACGAGCGCGGAAACGGTGTCGTTGACCTCGCCGTTCAGGAAAATGATCCTCTCGCGGAGAAGACGGGAATAGATGTCGAAAGAGCGTTCTCCACGGCTGGATTGCTCGATGACCATAGGGACGAGTTGCATCGCTTCGCGCATGGGCGAACTCCTGTAGGTTAGGATTTAAGGTGGCTGGCTAAAGCGTCAGGCAGCCAGCATCATCAACGACGCATTGCTGTTCGCCGCTGGCGGAATCTTCGGAGCCAGCCTCGTATCAGTCAGACCGTGAACGATCCTGAGTATCGTGCCGCCGTTGGCGTCGGGCCTGACCTGAAATGTAACGATGCTCATAAGGAAGGGCGGCTCATCGTCCCGCATCCTGTAGCTGTGAACCGCGCCGGGTCTGCCGGAGGCGTTGGGTTGTGAGTCACGCTGCCATATCGATGTTGTCTGCGGCAGCATAATATTGATCTTCGGCTTCGGCGGGCGGGATGTTGCCGATGGGCTCCAGCAGTCGGCGATGGTTGAACCAGTCGACCCATTCCAGCGTGGCGTACTCGACTGCTTCGAAGCTGCGCCACGGTCCACGCCGGTGGATTACCTCGGCTTTGTAAAGGCCGTTGATCGTCTCGGCCAAAGCATTGTCATAGCTGTCGCCAACGCTGCCAACCGAGGGCTCGATCCCGGCTTCGGCAAGGCGCTCGGTGTACTTGATGGACACGTATTGCGACCCGCGATCGCTGTGATGGATGAGGCCGCCCCGGTGGGTCGGCCGGCGATCGTGAAGTGCCTGTTCCAGGGCATCGAGGACGAAGCTGGCATGCGCCGTCCTGCTGGCCCGCCAACCGACGATGCGCCTAGCGTAGGTGTCGATGACGAAGGCGACGTAGACGAAGCCTGCCCAGGTCGCGACGTAAGTGAAGTCCGACACCCACAGCATGTTCGGCGCTGGCGCATAGAACCTGCGGTTGACCCTATCGAGCGGGCACGGCGCCGCCTTGTCGCTGATGGTCGTGCGCACCGGCTTGCCCCGGATCACCCCTGCCAAGCCCATCTCACGCATCAGCCGAGCGACCGTACAGCGAGCGATCGGAAAGCCTTCCCGCATCATCTGCCGCCAGACCTTGCGTACGCCGTAGACCGCGAAGTTCTCAGCGAACACGCGTGCGATCTCGGGCTTGAGAGCCGCATCCTGTCGTGCCCGCGTCGAAAGGCGTGTTGGATCCTGCCGCTTCGCGACGCGCTCGTGATAGGTGGATGGGGCGATCGGCAGGACGCGGCAGATCGGCTCGACCCCATAGGCATCGCGGTGATCGTCAATGAACGCGATCATCGCCGGAACGGGCGGTCGAGCTCCGCCTGCGCAAAATATGCTGACGCCTTGCGCAGAATCTCGTTGGCTTGCCGCAGCTCACGAACCTCGCGCTCCAGCGCCTTCATCTTGTCGGCAACCTCGGTCGGGACACCGGCGCGCTTACCGCTGTTGACCTCCGCCTTCTTCACCCATTCATGCAGCGTCTGCGGAACGCAGCCGATCTTCTCTGCGATGGACACCACCGCGGCCCAGCGGGAGGGGTAATCGCGCTCGTGATCGGCCACCATCCGCACCGCCCGCTCGCGCACTTCCGGCGCAAACTTGTTCGTCGTCTTGCTCATACAGGCTCCACCTTCTCAGGAGTTGGAGCCTCCGGCAAACCCGGCGCGGTTCACTGACTTCCTCGCCCGGTGCCGTGGAGATCGGCGCGGCATCCGCCAGTTCCTGCCCGGGCAGCCATTTATCCCGAAAGGCGGGAATACTGATCGCCCGCCAGACTTTTTCCGGAGGAGCGTCGAGTTCGCATTCAAGCACCAGATCTTTTTCCTGCCTTTCGGCCTCCGTCTCGCTCATTGGTCCATGTCCTTTAGTAAAGCCTTCAACGCATCAATCCGGGCTGGCCAGTAAGCCCGATACTTCGCCAGCCACCCGGCTATCAGCGCGAGGCCGTCTGGATCGACCTCGTAGTTCACGAAGCGCCCCCGCCGTTCTTCGCGGACCAGCCGCGCACTGCGCAGGACGGAAAGGTGCTGGGACATGGCCGGTTGGCTGATGTCCATGCCGTCACGCAGAGCGCTGGCGTTCATGCTGCCGCTCGCCAGCTTCTCGAAGATCGCGCGGCGAGTCGGGTCGGCCAGAGCTTTGAAAATCTCGTTCTCGATCATACCAACAGATAAGCACAAACTTATCTGATTCGCAACGCTTCATCTCGTTACTGCTGAATTTTCCGCAAATAGGGAGATCAGGAAACACATCTCTCCAGCTTTCAGGTTTTGCGTATCCTGATCGGATCTTCTCCCCGGCCTCCGCTTTGCTCCGGCCGGGCGGTTTGCTTGGGGGCGCTGCCCCCTGGCGCGGCACAAGGGCGGCCGGGCGGTATCCCCAGCCTTCCGCGCGGGTATGTGCTTCCGCACCTTCGTCATGACTTCGATCCGCTTCGTGCAGGCCGGGTGATCCCCCTCCGCCCGTCCGCCCTTGCGCCTTGCACCCCCCGGTCTCGGCGACGGCCAGGGTTGCAGCGCAGCGCTGCGCTCCAACCCAGACCCATAAGGATCAAGATCATGACCTATCATCACCTTGCTACCCGGTTCGGCCGCAACAGCCATCAGATCAGCGGGCGCGAAGCGCTCGACAATGAGGCGCTTTATCGGCATGTCCCGTCCATCTTCGCCCGCGAGGCCCATGACAGCCGGTCGGAGCGTTACGTCTATGTCCCCACCATCGACATCGTGGAGGGGCTGCGCCGGGAAGGATGGTTCCCGTTTTTCGCCGTGCAGTCGGTTCCGCGCGACGGCAGCCGCCACGGCCACGCCAAGCATATGCTGCGCCTGCGCCGGGATGACGGCATCGGCAAGGAGGAGGCGGCGGAAGTCATCATCGTCAATTCGCACGACGGAACGAGCAGCTACCAGAATGTTTGCGGGAATGCTCCGTTTCGTCTGCACCAACAGCCTTGTGGCGGGAGAGCGGTTCGATGACGTGCGCGTTCCCCACAAGGGCAATATCCAGCATGACATTATCGAAGGCGTCTATACCGTCGCGGAGGACTTCCCCCGGCTGATAGACGCCAGCGAAACCATGAAGGAAATCCAGCTTGGTGAAGATGAGCGCCGCGTTCTGGCCGAGGCCAGCCTTGTCGCCCGCTATGGCAAGGAAGAAAGCCCGATCCGCCCGGATGAGATCATCCAGCCGCGCCGCCGCGAGGATGCCGGACAAAACCTCTGGATGACCTACAACACCATTCAGGAGAACATGATACGCGGCGGATTGCACGGACAGCGGCGCAACGCCGAAGGCCGCATCCGTCGCAGCCAGACACGCCCCATCAACGGCATCGACCAGAACGTGACCCTTAATCGCGCCCTTTGGACGCTTGCCGAGGGGATGCAGCGCCTCAAGACCCGATGACCGCCAAACCGTAGAGCCGGAAAACCGGCTCTACGGTTTTCCGGCTTTTAGGTTCCTAGATTTTTGCGCCGATCCGGCGCAGCGGATCGGCGGCGCGGCCATACCCGAAACACGGCCGCCGCTCGCCGGGCTATGCCCGGCTCGCGAATCCAGATAAGCACGTTTAAGACAAAAATAACCAAATAATATATCGAGTTACTGACACCCAGTTATATGTTTGGTGCAGCTACAGCCGCTTCCCGAAATCCCGCAGGCTTCCAGTTCGGGTCTCTCTTGGACGGCCCCGAAATTCGGAGGTAGCGCCATGCTTAGCATCGACTGGCGTGCTCCGGCGGCTTACGCGCACACCAAGTCTCTACCTGCCGCCGGTTTCGCCTGGGAATATCTTCGTCGCAACGACGAATATCGTCATGATTTCCAGATCATCACCCTGACCGGACGGCTCGGTGAAAGGCAATTGGAGCGCTTCGCGCAGCGCTGGGGGTTGCGATTTCCCAAGCGACCCCGACGCATCGCCTGATCGCCAGCCCCCATTTTGGTCTCCGCGCCTTCAGCCGCAGGCGGTCATGCTGTCGCCTGTTGAACAGGAGGCCGCGGAAACCGAGCTGCTGGTCGCTCTCGCCCATCTCGATGGTCTCGATCTGCGCCGCGCGGCCGATGGCTGGCATGGCGTCTGGCAGGTCGGCGACATCGCACACCAATTCTGGCTGCCGGACGCGGTGCCTGACGCCGCAGCCTTCTATGCCGTGACCTTGCCGATGGATTCGTTTCTGGAGCTTCGCGTCCATGCGGCGCGTCGCCTCTGGCGATCCCTGACGCGGCGCTCGCCGGGGCCGCCCATCGGCATTCTGCCCGAACAGCTCCGGCAATGGCACATCCTGTCCCTGCGCGCGCTGGATGCGCGACTGCGCGGCGAGAGTTACCGCACCATTGCTGAAGTCCTGCTTGGATTTCAGGGAACGAAAGAGGATTTCGAGGGCGACCCAAGCAAGAACAAGGCTCGCCGCCTGGTCGCGCACGGCGTCAGGATGATGCGGGGCGGGTATCGGATGCTGCTTCACTACCCAATCAAGCCTGACAAGCGTTGAGGGGCAATCAAACGCAAACTGCTGCAAGCCATGTCGCGCGCTTTCTGACTCCCAAACAGGGAGCGCGGCGGCCCGGAATCCTCGCCGCGAAGTGTCGTAAATATCTGTCGCAAAACCTCGACTTTTGCACGAGACATTTGCGACAGGTTTTTCCCTGTAAATTCAGCGCTGGCCTGTCCTGATGCGAAAATCAGGATTTTCGCGACAACCGCACACCCTGCACCATGGAAACACCCGCTAGCGTGACGACGAAGCCGGCGAGCTGCGCGGCGGTCAGCGTCTCACCAAAGAAGACATAGGCTTGCAGGGCCGCAGCGGGCGGCACCAGCAGCATAAGCGCCGTGATCCGGGTCACGTCGCCATGCCGGATCATCCAGACGAACAGGGCCGTGCCGCCGAGGGAGAGCGCACCCGCCGACCAGATCAGGGCGAACCAGAGCGCCGGTGCGTTGTCCCATTGCAAGGTGCCAACTGTGATCGCGAGCGTCCCGGCCACGATGGCAGCGCCAAGATGCTGGACCGCGCCGGCCGCGCGTAGATCGGCGGTCGCCAGCGACGACTTTTGCACCATCGTCCCGACCGTCAGGGCAAGGATGCTGAACAGCCCGAGCGCGATGGGAAGCGCCGGCAGCCCCTCGATGCCGACACCGGCCAGACGTGGCGACAGCACGAGCGCAACGCCCGCAAAGCCGATCACCAGTCCCAACACCGTCCTACGACTGATAGGACCGCGCAGGATGAGGACGACAATCAAGGCGGTGAACAGCGGTTGCAGCGCGCCGATGAGCGCCATCACGCCAGCCGCGAGGCCGTTGGCGACCGCCCACCAGCTCGCCCCGAGATAGACGCCGTTCATCACCATGCCGGCAAGAAGATGCCCGACGAACTGCTTACCTTTCCGGCCACGGCACATTGCGCACCAGAATGGTGAAGCCGACGACAGCGATCAGGAAGCGGAAGGTCAGGAACAGATTCGGGTCTGCATGGGGCGCGACGGCGCGCGCGGCAATGAAGCCGGTCGACCAGATCAGGATGAGAAGTGCAGGAGCGCCAACGGCTTGCAGCATAGGAGACGGCCCCGCATTGCGCGGGGCCGGATCGTCTTAGCGCATGACGCGCCGGATAGCCGGCACGAGCACCAGCGCCAGAACGATCTTGAGAATGTCACCGAGAATAAACGGCGTCAGGCCAAACGCGATGCTCTTTTCCGCACCGAACAGGACAGCCAGCCAAGCGATGCCCGGCACATAGACGGCCACGGTCGCCAGCAGGATCGCGCCAAGGGCGGTCGGCAAGCGGTTCAGCGCGCCGCGTTCGGCAAAATAGCCTGCGACGACAGCGGCAAGGAAGAATCCGAGCAGATAGCCGCCGGTCGGTCCCGCCATGTAGGCAATGCCCGCCCCGCTCTGGAAAACAGGCAGGCCGAGAGCACCTTCGACAATGTAGGCAAGAATGGTCGCCCCGCCGAGCCGAGCGCCGTAGGCCATGCCGATGACGATGGCGACGAAACTCTGCATGGAGAGCTTTACCGGCCAGAACGGCACCTGAATATGAGCGGCGATCGCCATAAGGGCACTGCCGATCAGGATGAGGGCAGCGGCGCGCGCCATGCTGTTGCCAGCGGTTTGCGGCCAGAGGCGGCCGATGAGGGTTGGTTGTGCGGCGGATAGGACGGTCATGGGCGCTCCTTTGCGATATTATCTATAATTTCTAGATTCTATCGCTAATTAGTCCACGGAATTGATGACAAGGCAAGAGCCGACCCACACGGCAGCGTCAGCGCGCCCCCGTTGCCGGCAAGGATGGCGATGGTCCCGGCTTCTTTCCTACCCATTGGACATGGCGGGCCAGCACCGAGGCGGCAGCTTCTACCTGCCCCGCCCGCAACGCATCGAGGATGGCCCGATGATCGCGGTCGGTCGGCGCTTCCCATTCCGCCCGCCAGCCGGAGAACAGAAAGCGGGCGCCGGCCGTATGCAGATCGTCAATCGCCTTCAGGAGTCGGGGCATGGCGCAAGGCGTCAGGATCAGCCGATGAAAGGCGCGGTTTGCTTCTTCCCACGCCTGCACGTCGCCGGCCTTGTCGCCCGCCCTGGTGGCGTCCTCGGCCTGATCCAGTATCGCCTTGGTCAGATGCGGCGCGGCATGGCGCAAAGCGAGCACCTCAAGGGCGGCGCGCATCTCCGCCACTTCCTTGATTTCATCCATGCTGAAACCGGCGACCCGAACGCCCCGGCGTGGCGCGCTGACCACCAGCCCCTGCGATTCCAGACGCCGGAACGCCTCGCGCACCGGCACATGGCTCGCGCCAAATTCTTCGGCAATATGATCCTGGCCCAGCCGGGAACCCGGTTCGAGCGCGCCCGAAATGATGCGCTCGGCAAGCGCCTTGCTGATCCGCACCGCGATTGTGTCGTCTTTAGCGTCTGTCATGAATTATAGATAATTCCGACACCGCCAGCCGTCGAGCGGCTAAATACTGCGTCGCAAAACTCCCAAAACCCGCGACAGGAAGCGAGATGAATACAGCCGTCATCTTCAGGCTTTGTTCGCAGCCGCCTGTTCGAGTATCCGCTTGTAGCCTTCGCGTGAAAGCCACTGCGCGCGTTCGAGGTGGCTTTGCCAGCATCGATAGGTCCGCAGTTCTTCAAAGCTCGGATCACGGTGCAGTACGATCTGCGCCACTTCCTTCCAGTCCGCATCTTCGGCCTTGGCGTCGAGAAGGCGCATATAGGTCACGAAATGCCGCTCGTCATAGGTGGTGATCTCGTCTCCTGTCGGCGCGATGTCATCCACATCGGGATCAAGTTCGACCGGAACCCGCATCGTCATTCCCCTTCATCCTGGGAGAGCGATGGCTTGCGGTGCGCCCCCGCAAACAAAACTCTCTGACTCCTGGTGATCGGGGAGTTAGTAACCGTGTTGGACGGCCCCATGGCCTTTAGCTGGAAAGCCTGTTGCATACGCCACAGGCTCCCCGACCATAGGGTCAAGGAGTGTGGTGCCGTCACGGCCGGCACCAACCGCCAACAGGGGTTACTACGCCCCAGAGCAGCGCGTCTGCTCCGCCTGTATTCTTAGCCGAACCGCGCGCGAATGTCTTTGGCAATTCTGTGCGACAGGCATTGAACCGCTGAAATCTCTCGCCTTTTCCGGCTGACGATCACACGTCAGGGGGGTGCCGCCAGCGCATAGGCGCAACTGCGGCACGCTACAGGCCGCCGATCCCTCGCCATCGTCCGCCACAGCCCGCTGTCGCTGCGACAGCCGCCTGTCTGACGAACCGGAGAGAGATTCCATGGCCATCCGCCCCAATGCGGACCTGCCGCCGCGCTTGCTGCGCACAAAAGAAGCCGCGCGCTTCCTCGGCCTGTCCATCCGCACCCTTGAGAAGCATCGCACCTATGGCACCGGTCCGACCTACCGCAAGGTCGGAGGCCGCGTCCTCTACGCCGTCCGCGATCTGGAGGCGTGGAGCGCGATCGGCACCCGCAAATCCACCAGCGACAAGAACGCCGGCACGGTCTTCGCCGCCCGCCCGCTGACGCCAAAAGAGCGGGACGAACTGTAAATGCTGCGCGACGACGATCCCAGACCCGCGCCGCCGAACGAAGATAGCGAGCGCACTCGCCTGGACCCGTTCATCGTGGCGACCGGCGACGCCGCTCCGCGCGACCAGCGCGATTTGATGGAGCGGCCGTTCTTCTCGCTGGCGAAGCGACCGCGCACCACGCCGATCCTCTACCGGGCCGCCGATGTCGAGGTGCAGGTCTTCGCCATGCCCGAACATGGCATGGCGACGATCTGGGATGCTGATGTGCTGATCTGGGCCGCAAGCCAGATCGTGGCGGCCGAGAACAACGGCATCGCCACGTCGCGGTTCTTCCGTTTCATGCCCTATCAGCTTTTGCGCTCGATCGGGCGAGCCACCGGAAACCGCGACTATCTGTTGCTCAAGGCCGCGCTGGCGCGCCTGCAGTCGACCGTCATCGCCACCACCATCCGTAACGGCAAGCATTGGCGGCGGCGGCAATTCTCATGGATCAACGAATGGGAGGAAATGACCACCCACTCCGGCCGGGTGGAGGGCATGGAGTTCGTCCTGCCCGAATGGTTCTACAACAGCGTCATCGACCGCTCGCTGGTCCTGACCATCGACCCGGCCTATTTCCGGCTGACCGGCGGCATCGAGCGCTGGCTCTACCGCGTCGCCCGCAAGCACGCCGGACGCCAGCCTGAGGGCTGGGCGTTCGAGGTTTCCCACCTTCACAAGAAATCCGGCAGTGCGGCGCGGCCGTCCGATTTCGCGCTCGACCTGCGCCGGATTGCAGCCCGCCAATCGCTGCCCGGATACCTGCTCCAGAGTGAATGGGAAGATGGGCGCGAACTGCTGCGGTTTCTGCCCGAAAATCTATCCACAGTGCCTGTGGATAACCATGTGAATCCTATCGGGACATTAGGCGCACGCAGTATCGGGACATTAGGCGCAAATCTCGCGCCGGACTCTATAGAAGAATCTAACAAAGAATCTAACTCTTCTTCTTTGACGCGCGCGCACGCGATCCGTGGTGCCGGTGCCAGTGCCGATAGTCGTGCTGCTTCCAGCCGACGAGGTGCGCCATGATCGTCGCGCTTCTCAACCAGAAGGGCGGCGTCGGCAAGACCACGCTGGCGCTGCATCTCGCCGGAGCCTGGGCGCAGCGGGGTCAGCGCGTCATCCTGATCGACGCCGATCCGCAAGGCTCCGCGCTCGACTGGTCGCAGACGCGCAGCCATGAGGGCCTGCCAAGGCTGTTCAGCACCATCGGCCTGGCCCGTGACACCTTGCACCGGGAAGCCCCGGAACTGGTCCGTGACGCCGATCACGTCGTCATAGACGGGCCACCCCGCGTCGCCGCTCTGATGCGCTCGGCGCTGCTCGCCGCCGACCTGGTGCTGATCCCGGTGCAGCCGTCCCCCTTCGACGGTTGGGCCTCGGCCGAGATGCTGGCGCTTCTGAAGGAGGCGCGCATCTACCGGCCCGACCTCGCCGCCCGTTTCGTGCTCAACCGTTGCGGCGCGCGCACCGTCATCGCCCGCGAGACGGCCGAGACGCTTGCCGACCACGACCCGCCCTTGCTCGCCACCGCCATCGGCCAGCGTGTCGTCTTCGCCGATGCTGCGCAGTCCGGCCGCCTCGCATCCGAGATCGACGCCGACAGCCCGGCTTCGCGCGAGATCGCCGCGCTTGCCGCCGAGATCGACCGGCTGCGGGTCGGAGGGATCGAACCATGACCGGACGTACCCGCAAACCCGGCTTCGCGTCCCGGCCGGGCGATCTTGAAAGCTGGATCAAGGCGGCGGACATGCCGCCTGCCAGCAAGGCCGCCGGCGAAGCATTCACCGCCCGCCTGACCATCGACATCACGCCGGAACTGCGCGGGCGCATCAAGGTCGCCGCCTTCCGGCGCGGCATCACCGTCGCCGACATGCTGCGCGACCTGCTCGCCCGCGAATTTCCATCCACCGAAGGAGATCCGATATGACCGGCAACGCGGCCCGCCGCATGCACGGCCGTCCGCTGCCGGACGGGCCTGCGCCCTTCACCACATTGGTCGAACTGACCTTCGACAAGCGCAAGGTCGAGCGCTGGATACGGTTCGGCCGCAAGAGCTACGAACAGATCATCGACCGCCGCCGCAGTATCGTCGGCTTCGCGCCGGAGAGCGTCTTCGCCTTCGTCCGCTGGGCGGCCGGCGAACACGGCACCGTGATTTCACGCATCGACATCGTGCGCGCGGTTCGCCGCGGCGAACCCTTCCAGACGCTGCCCTTCGTGCGCCCCGGAGGCGACATCCTGCTGCGCCTCGATAGCTGGGCGAAAGTGCAGCGCGCGCTTGTCGCCATAGACGCGGTGGAAGCACTCGGCCTCGATCCGGCCGACGCCGCGCCGGATCACTGGCGGCATGTCCACAACCGCCTTATCGCCGGTCTGGAGCCACGCGATTACACGCCGGAACGTCATGCCGCCTGGCTCCATCGTCGGAGGATCGAGCCATGACGCGGTTCGGCTACGTCATGGTGACGTATTTCGCGGCGATGGGCGTCGCCATCGCGGCGTTCATCCCGACGCCCACGAAACTGATCTGGAACGCCACGGCCAGCGCGCCCATCGGCTTCTACACCATCGAGCCGGCTGACCGCATCGGGGTGCCCGAGCTGGTCGCCGTTATGCCGCCCGAACCGCTCGCCGCCTTCATGATCGAGCGCGGCTATGTCGGGCGCGGCGTGCCGCTCCTGAAGCGCGTCCTCGGCCTGCCGGGACAGCGGGTTTGCCGCACCGGCAGCACCATCACCGTCGATGGCGTCGAGATGGGGGAGGCGCTGGAGCGCGACCGGATCGGCCGCGATCTGCCCGTCTGGCAGGGCTGCCGCGTCATCGGCGACGGTGAAATCTTCCTCATGAATTGGGAAGTCCGCGACAGCCTCGACGGCCGCTACTTCGGACCCATCCCCGCAAGTTCCGTCATCGGTCGGGCGCTGCCGCTCTGGACCGATGAGGAAGGCGACGGCCGCTACGAATGGCGTGCGCCGACGCAATGACCGCTTTCCCATCAGCGGGAGCGGTGCCCGCCGATGGTGTTTCCAACCTCACCGCCAAGGAGATTGTCATGCCCCAGATCGGTCAATTCACCGTCGAAAACGAAACCTTCGTTGGCCGTGTTCATACGCTCACCCTTTACCGCGAGCTGACCATCGTTCCTGCCGAACCATCGGATGCGGAGAACGCGCCCGCCTATCGCGTCCACCACGGCGCCGAGGACGGCCCGGAGGTCGGTGCAGGCTGGAAGGAGGTCGGCGAAAAGGCCGGCGACTACATTTCGCTGATGATCGACGATCCCGCTTTGCCGCAGCCGATCCGCGCCAACCTCTTCCAGAACAGCAACGACAAGACAGCCTGGTCGCTGCACTGGAGCCGCCCGAAGCCGCGCGGCGGGCGGGGCTGAAAGCCATGCGATCCCGCGTCATCCCCGCGTTCAAAACCCTCATCCCGTTGTTCGCGGAAAAGCCGTCTCATCCCGTCGTCCCGCTCGGCCACCGGACGGCCGGCGCGCGCAGCGAAGGTCAGGGGCGGCCTCTGGCCGGCGCTCGCGCCTTGCCCTTGACCGCAGCGAGCACGCTGGCAGACTGGAGGTCGAACGGAGGCAGGGAGATCACGCGATATGCCGGTCTGCTGCTGGCTGGCGTGCTCGCGGTCGCAGCCTGTCCGGTCGCCTTATCGGCGCAGGCCGCACCCGTCACGCGCGCGAATCCTGCCGATCCCTATGCCGGCTTCATCACCGAAGCCTCGCAGCGCTTCGGTATTCCCGAGCACTGGATTCGCGCCGTGCTGCGCGTCGAGAGCGCGGGCGACGTGCGCGCGATCTCGTCGGCCGGAGCCATGGGATTGATGCAGGTCATGCCCGATACCTGGGCGGGCCTGCGCGTCCGTCATGGCCTCGGCCGCGATCCTTACGACCCACGCGACAACATCATGGCGGGCGCGGCTTACCTGCGCGAAATGTGGGATCGCTACGGCAATGTCGCGGCAACGCTCGCGGCCTACAATGCCGGTCCCGGCCGCTACGACGAACATCGCGCGACCGGCCGGAGATTGCCCGCCGAGACCCGCGCCTATGTCGCCGCCATCGCGCCGGTGATCGGCGGCCCGGTCGGCACTGAAACACCCGCAACAGCACCGCCACCGCCGCCCGACTGGCGCGACGCTCCGCTGTTCGTCACACGCTCGGCCGACACGCGGACCGTCGCCGCGCCGTCATCCGAAGTGCAGTCCAGCGACACTCGCGCGACCGTTCCGGTGCGCGATGCCGCCGACACGGAGCCGTCAACCGGCAGAATTTTCGTGGCTCGCGCCGATGGCGGGGGAGCGCCATGAGGGGTGCGTTCCCACAGTCGGCGCGAGCCGTTCCGGTGTCCAGTCATGCGGGGTTTCGCCTGGCTGGATTCCGGGCAGGAAGGGCAGGAAGTGCGGAGGGCAAGATAAAGGAACATGGCACCACGTCGCCAATGTTCTGGAAATTGTTATTGTCTGCACACTGGTTAGGGGAGCCGCGAGCGGCACCCTGTTTTTGGAACGCGCGAGCCGCGATTTTGCGCAAAGCCTTGGATTTGCTGGATTTCGTCCGGCACCATGGCCGCAGATTGCCCGATTTTCTTGGATTTCGGCCGGTGGCGCGTCCATGAGCGCCGACGACGAGAACCGCTTCCGGCCCAGGCCGGGCCGCATCCGTTCCGATGCGCCGAAGCTCGGCAAGGCCAAGAGCTTTCTCACCCAGGCGAAGAAGCTCGCCCGCCAGCACAGCAACACCCATCCCAAATATTCGCCGCGCGTGTCGGCGAAGTCGGCCGCCAAGGGGAGCATGGGGGGCGGCAAGGCCCCGCGCGCGCCCGGCGGTCCCGGCGTGCGGCGCGGACGTGGCGCGTCCTTCGTCCTCGCCCGCACCCTGTCCGGCGGCTGGAAGCACAGCACTTCCGGTATGCGCCGCGTCGTCGTCAAGACCCGTTATGTCCAGAGCGCCGGCAAGAACGGCAAGGCCGCCGCCCATCTGCGCTACATCCAGCGCGACGGAACCTCGCGCGACGGCGAGCGCGGCCCGCTTTATTCCGCCACCGAGGATCGCGCCGATGGCGATGCCTTCCTCGATCGCGGCAGGGAGGATCGGCACCAGTTTCGGTTCATCCTCTCGCCGGAAGACGGGGCTGACCTGACCGACCTGAAGGCGCACACCCGCGACCTCTTGCGCCATATCGAAACCGACCTCGGCACCCAGCTCGATTGGGTCGCGGTCAACCACTACAACACCGGCCATCCCCATGTGCATGTCATCGTGCGCGGCAAGGATGACCTGGGAGAGAATCTGGTCATCAACGGCGACTATCTCGCCAACGGCATTCGCGAGCGGGCGAGCGAGTTGACCACGCTGGAGCTTGGCCCCGTCACCGAGATCGAGCAGAACCGCAAGCTCTCGGCCGAAGTCGATCAGGACCGCTTCACCCGCATTGACCGGACGATGACTGAGGAAGCCGATGAACGGTTCCTCGACCTGCGCCATGAACCCGACGATCCGCGTCGCCCGTTTGACCGGACGCTGCGCCTGCGCCGCCTGGGCAAACTTGAGCAGATGGGCCTCGTCACCGAACATGCACCCGGCGTTTGGGAGTTGAGCGAGCGGATGGAACCGACCCTGCGCGAGCTGGGCGAGCGCGGCGACATCATCCGCAACATGCACAAGGCGCTGAAGGCCGATGGCCTGGAGCGTGACCCGATGACCTTCCATATCCATGACGGGCCGCCCGAGACGCCGATCGTTGGTCGCGTCGTTGACAAATATCTGACCGACGAGATGGGCGAGAACCTGACCGTCGTGGTGGACGGCATCGACGGCCGCACCCACCATGTCCCCGGCATCGACCCGGCCCGCGTTGAGGACGCCCGGATTGGCAGCGTCATCGAGATCGGCCCGGCCGAAACCACGCAACGACCGTCTGACCGAACGATCGCCGCCATCGCCGAGGATGGCTTCTATCGGCCGAGCCGCCATCTGGAGCAGGCGAAGTTCGAGGGCCGCGTTCCCGGCGGCGACTATGAGGGCTATGTCAATGCTCATGTGCGCCGGCTGGAGGCGTTGCGCCGCGCCGGCATCACCGAGAGGATCGACGCCGATCAATGGCGCGTCCCAGAGGATTTCGAGAGCCGAGCCGCTGCCTATGATGCAGGCCGCAATCGGCAGGCCAGCATCCGCATCATCTCGGCCTTCAATCTGGAAAGCCAGATCGGGTCCGTTGGGGCGACCTGGCTCGACCGCCGGCTGGTATCGCCCGACGCATCGGATCTCGCTCCGGCCGGGTTCGGCCTACAGGTGCGGGAGGCCATGGACCAGCGCCGCGAGCATCATATCGAACAGGGGGACGCCACCCGATCAAGGGATGGCCGCATCTTCTACCGGCGCAGCCTCCTCGCCACGCTGCGCGAGCGGGAGGTGGCCCACGTCGGCGCGGAGATGGCCGAAAACAAAGCGCTGCCATTCCGGGCGGCGGCGGACGGCGAGAAGATCAGCGGCAAGTTCACCGGGACTGTCCAGCTATCTAGCGGCAAGTTCGCCATCGTGGAGCAGAGCCACGAGTTCACCCTCGTCCCGTGGCGGCCGGTCATCGACCGCCATCTCGGCCGCGAGGTCATGGGCGTCGTGCAGGGTGGCTCCGTGTCGTGGCAACTGGGGCGGCAAAGGGGATTGGGGCTTTAAGCGTTACGCCCATTGCCCCACTTCGCGCAGCACGCGCCGCAGCCATTGATGCCCTGGATCGGCATCATGTCGAGCGTGCCAAGTCTGCACCACCCGGAATGTGGGAATGTCGAGAGGCGGCGGAAAGAGCCGGAGCGGCAGCCGCCCGGCGAGCGGTGCGAACAATCGACGGGGTTCCGTCGCCACCAGATCGGAAGCATCGACCAGCATCGGAGCCATCAGGAAATGGCCGACCGTCACGGCGACATTGCGCTTCAGGCCCTTTTCGGCGAGCACGGCATCGACATAGCCTCGCGGATTGCCCTTCATCGAGACCTGAAGGTGCCGAAGCGAAAGATAGCGGTCGAGATCGACCATCCCGTCGAGGCCGGAATGATCGCCCCGACCGGCGCAGATGAAGTCCTCCTCATAGAGCAGTTCTTCGCGCATATGCGTGGGTGGGTCTGGGAAGTTGCCCGCGATCAGTTCGGCCCCACCATCTTCCAGCATGGGAAGCCCGACGCTGCGACTGGTGTTGCGAACGACAAGGGAAACGCCCGGCGCTTCCCGATCGAGGCGCGCGGTGAGGCGTGGCAGCAGCACGAAGGCTGCGTAGTCGGATAGCCCAAGCGTGAATTGCCGCGTGCTCGATGCCGGATCGAAGGTGCGACCGCCGAGCAGGATGCCTTCCACCTGTTCGAGAATGGACCGCACACCGGGAGCGATGTCCTGCGCCAGCGGTGTCGCCACCATGCCGCGCGGTGAACGAACAAAGAGCGGATCACCGAACAAAGCCCGCAGGCGGTTGAGCGCGTGGCTGACCGCCGGCTGGGTCAATCCGATCCGTTCGGCGGCGCGCGTGGCGTGCCCTTCCGCAACCAGCGCGTCGAAGACGACGAGCAGATTGAGGTCGATGCTGGCGAGATGAACCGTCTTCATGACGGAAATACTAATAATGAATTGGATTTATCGCAAGGCAACGATGATCAAATAGGTGCATTTCAATCAATCGCGCAACTGGCTCAACGCCGGTGTCATGGAGGTAGTGTGAGCAATTCAGAACGTCAGGAAACGCCCGCGGAAGCCAGCGCTCTTGCAGAGTCGCAGGTTGAGACCTCGCATCTGACACGTAGAACCGCCCTGGGGAGCCTTGGGGTGCTCGCCGTGGGCTCGTCTGCTCTCGCGTCCACAGCAACGGCACAGACCGGAGACAATCCTGTCCCTCAAGCTGGCGCGGTGCGTGATCGCTATGCCATCGGCCTGGAAAGACTGTCCGCGATTGATGGGAGAGATGGTCATGCCGTCGTGGAGAGCCTGAAGGAGATCTCGCCCGATTTCGCGCGCTACCTCATCGAATTTCCGTTTGGCGACATCTATGCGCGACCCGGCCTTGACCTTCGCCAGCGGGAAATTGCGACGATTGCCGCGCTTACAGCACTCGGAAATGCACGCCCGCAACTAGAAGTTCACATTGCGGCGGGTCTGAACGTCGGCCTCTCACAGCAAGAGATCATCGAGATTGTCATGCAGATGGCGGTCTATGCCGGCTTCCCCGCAGCGATCAACGGTCTCAACGCAGCGAAGACAGTCTTCGACCGACACCCGACATCCTGAACAGATAAGGAAAAGATAATGTTCAATCGTCGCACCATGTTGTCACATCTCACTCTTATCGCCGCAGCCGCCATGGTCTCCGGCATCGTCACGAAAGCCAATGCTGCCGAGCCCGTGCGCCTTTGGACCGGCTTCAGTTCGCCGGTGGGTATGGCGTTCGACGCCAATAGAAATCTCTTTATCGCCGAATGGGGGGCGGGCCGTGTCTCCCGCATAGCGCCCGACGGCTCCCGAACGACTTTCGCCGAGGGGCTTTCCGGCCCTTCCGGTCTGACCATCGATAAGGACGGTTCGATATATGTCGCGTCATATTCTCGCGACGAAATCTATCGCTTCACTTCCTCCGGTGACAGGGAAACGATCATCACCGGCCTTGCGACCTGATCTGCCCCCCGCTGAGTGGCCCAGAGACTATGATAGTCTGGACCACGAAAGGGACATTGAATGCCGAGCAAGAAGCACAAGCCGGAAGAGATTATTGGCAAGCTGCGTGAAGTTGAGATTGTGCTGTCGCAGGGAGCGAGCACGGCTGAAGCCTGCCGCCGGATCGCGGTCAGCGAGCAGACATACTATCTCTATGGACGGCTCTCCCTTTGCAAGCGGCATTGAAACGTTCTGCGTGGATCAGTTGCAAACATCTATCCGGCGTCAGCTGGTTGTCCAGAGCGCCCAAATGGGAAATCCGCACACGCGCACCTCTACAGCTGGTAGGCCTCAAGGGCCTCGATAATAGTCAGGCTCGTCGCGCGTCGGCTCGATCAGTGCAGTCCATTTCTCCGTCTACTCGCAAACTGGTTCGGTTCTTCAGGCGGCGGCGCGGTATTGATCGCCCGTTCGAAGCACGGCCCAGATTATCCGTGCATTCTTGTTGGCGATGGCAACCGTTGCGCGGTTGAACCCGCGTCGCTCCCGAAGCTGGTTGGCCCATTGGCTGATGGGATCATTTTTATTGGGTGCCGTTCTCACGACGGCACGCGCGCCGTGAACCAATAGGCTGCGCAAATGCTGGCTTCCTCGTTTAGAGATGCCCATAAGCACCGCCTTATCACCGCTCGAGAACTGGCGCGGTACTAATCCAAGCCAGGCCGCCATGTGGCGCCCATTCCTGAAGTCCGAACCATCGCCGACCGCCGCGACAATCGCTGTTGCCGTTTTGGGCCCAACGCCTTTGATCCTGGCGACACGCTGACAGGGCTCGCTCGATTTGAAGACGGCTTCGATTTTCTTGTCGAAATGCTCGATGCGGCGTTCGAGATCGCAGAAGAAATCCCAGAGCTCGGCAATGGTCTCACGGGCCATAGTCGAGAGGCCGGAGTCGGCGCGTGCGAGTATCTCCGGAATCATGCGTCTCACCCGGGTAATCGACTTGGCAAAGGCAATGCCACGATCAAGCAGCAGCCCGCGCATCTGGCTGACCAGGGCCGTTCGGTGGTTCACAAGACGCTGGCGGGCGCGGTGTAGAGCCTGGATATCCTGTTGCTCAACGCTTTTCTTAGGCACCAGCGGAATGTGGGGTTGACGCACAGCCGTACAGATCGCCTCGGCATCGTTGCCGTCGTTCTTCTGCCTGCGGACTAATCATCAGGTGACCATAATGCGAAGGAACGCGGGGCAAACGCATGGAACCCGCCCGGTGGCGCTGCTTTTCGCCAACTTTGCTGCACATTATTTTCCGGTGAACCTCTGCAGTCTTTTGACGAGCAGAGGAGTTATTGATGTCGAAATCTGAACGAGAACTGATTGTTGAGCTCGAAGCCGTATTGATCGGCCGCCGATACAGCCCCGTAGTGATCAGAAATTACTGCAGCTACGCCCGCGAGTTTCTGGACTATCTCATGTACCGAGGGATTCCAGTCGCAGACGTGACCGAAACCGAAGTAGCGGAATATTTGCGTCGTGCGGCCGCGCAATTCCGCAAGCGCCGCGGACGACGGCCCAGCAAGCGCTGGCACGAAGTCCCGCAGTCCGGGATTCACGCGCTGCTGCGGCTTGGGCAGGGTCAGTGGCCGCCTTCTCCCAAAGTGGCCTGCGCCGCTGACGCACTACGGTTTACGGTCTGCAACGAATACGAAACCTGGCTTCGCGACGAGCGTGGCCTTGCCCAAGCCAGCATCGACGCGTTCTTATGGGAAGCCCGCTACTTCCTTGCCTGGCAACTCGACCGGAGCGGGGTCGAGGGTCTCAACGGATTAACCGTCGGCGACATCGACAGCTATATGGACCTGCGTGGCTCGAAGCTGACGCGTAGTTCGCTGAAATCCGCAGCGGAGCGGCTTCGTTCGCTGCTGCGCCACCTCTACAGGACTGCCCGCGTTGCGGCAGATCTGTCGCCGCATATCATCGCGCCGCGGCTCTATGCTTATGAAGGGGTCCCTTCGATCCTGGAGCGCAACCAGATCACCGCGGTTCTGGCAAGCACGAGCATGGACACGACGACTGCCGGTTTGCGGGACCATGCGATATTACAACTCCTCGCCACCTACGGGCTCCGTGCAAGCGAAGTCCGTAACATGCGGATCGAAGACATAGACTGGCGGGCCGAAGTCGTTCGTGTCCGTCACAGCAAAACGCAAGCCTATACGCTCCTTCCTTTGATGGAGCCGGTTGGCGAAGCGATCCTTGCTTACCTGCGGTCTGGACGGCCCGCGACCGATGCCAGGGAGATCTTCATCCGGACGCGTGCGCCCTATTGTGTAGGGCGGTGACAAACCCGGCCACGGGAGCGCCGGCATAGGTGCCGGTGCGGCGGAGAGAAATCCTGCCAGTGGTAAGCTGCTCGTTTTGGGGCGGCGGGGATGTTTGCCTTGGAGAGTTACGCGGCCGTTCGGCGTTTTGTGTTCGTGGAAGGTCACAGCCGCCGGGAGGCGGCGAAGGCGTTCGGTCTGAGCCGGGACACGGTGGCGAAGATGTGCGCGTTCTCGCTGCCGCCGGGCTACCGGCGCACGAAGCCGCCGGAGAAGCCGAAGCTAGGTCCGCTGTTGCCGGTCATCGACGCTATCCTGCGCGAGGATCGCCTGTCGCCGGCCAAGCAGCAGCACACCGCCAAGCGGATCTTCGAGCGGCTGCGCGACGAGCATGGCTATGGCGGCGGCTACACGGTGGTGAAGGACTATGTCCGGCAGAGCCGCGCACGCAGCCGCGAGACGTTCGTGCCGCTGGCACACCCGCCGGGCCATGCCCAGGTCGACTTCGGCGAGGCGTGGGCAGAGATCGGCGGCATGCGGCAGAAGGTCCATTATTTCTGCATGGACCTGCCGCACTCAGATGCGTGTTTCGTGAAGGCCTATCCGCGCGAGACGACCGAGGCGTTCCTCGACGGTCATGTTTCGGCCTTCGCCTTTTTCGGCGGCGTGCCGCTGTCCATCCTCTACGACAATCTGAAGATCGCGGTGGCGAGGATCTGCGGCGACGGCAAGCGCGAGCGCACGCGGGCCTTCACCGAGCTGGTCAGCCACTATTTGTTTGCCGACCGCTTCGGTCGTCCCGGCAAGGGCAACGACAAGGGGAAGGTCGAAGCGCTGGTGAAGCACGCCCGCGCGATGTTCATGGTGCCCATTCCGGTAGCGCGCAGCTTCGACGAGTTGAACGAGCGCCTGGCGAAGGATTGCCTGGCTCGACAGAACGGGCATGCCGGGCGCCATGCCGACACCATCGCCGAGCGCCTCGTCGCCGACCGGCAGGCCTTCCGGGCCTTGCCGGCGGTGCCGTTGGAGCCGTGCGAGAAGCGGTCGGCGCGCGTATCGTCGACCGCGCTGGTGCGCTATCGGACCAACGACTATTCGGTGCCAACCGTCTATGGCTTCCGCGACGTCCTGGTGAAGGGGTTCGTCGACGAGGTGGTCATCAGCATCGCCGGCGAGGAGATCGCCCGGCATCCGCGCAGCTATGGCGAGGGCGCATTCGTCGCCAACCCGCTGCATTATCTCGCGCTCATCGAGCAGAAGCCCGGCGCGCTCGACCAGGCGGCCGCCTTGCAGGGCTGGGATCTGCCCGAGATCTTCCAGCATCTGCGCCACCTTCTGGAAGCTCGTATGGGCACCAAGGGGAAGCGCGAGTTCATCCAGGTGCTGCGGCTGCTCGAAGCCCTGCCGCTCGCCGTCGTCACCGACGCGGTGACGCAGGCCGTGCAGCTCGGCGCCATCGGCTTCGACGCGGTGAAGCTCATCGCGCTGGCGCGTATCGAACGGCGACCGCCCCGTCTCGATCTGGCCGCCTATCCGCACCTGCCCCGGACGGACGTGAAGACGACACGGGCGGCGGACTATGGGGTGCTGGCGGCATGACCGGCGACAAGATGCCGACCGGCACGACCGGCGGGACACCCCAGGTGCTGCTCGCCCACCACCTCAAGCAGCTCAAGCTGCCGACCGTGCTGCGCGAATATGAGAAGGTCGCGCGCGAATGCGCTCGCGACGGTGTCGACCACCCACGCTACCTGCTGCGCCTCATCGAGCTTGAGCTCATCGACAGGGAGCGGCGCACGGTCGAGCGGCGGATCCGCGCCGCCCGCTTCCCGGCGGTGAAGAGTCTCGACACCTTCGACTTCACAGCCATCCCCAGCCTCAACAAGATGCTGGTGCTCGAGCTCGCTCGCTCGGAGTATATCCTTCGGCGGGAGAACGTCATTGCGCTGGGCAACAGCGGCACGGGCAAGACGCACGTCGCTCTCGCGCTCGGCCTGGCTGCTTGCCAGAAGGGATTCACCGTCGCCTTCGCGACCGCCGCTTCGCTGGTCAACCAGCTGATGGAGGCGCGCGACGAGCGGCGCCTGCTCAAGCTCCAGCGGGAACTGGCGGCCGTGAAGCTGCTCATCGTCGACGAGCTCGGCTATGTGCCGCTGTCGGCGACTGGCGCCGAACTTCTCTTCGAGGTGCTGTCGCAGCGCTACGAGCGCGGCTCGACCATCATCACGTCGAACTTGCCGTTCGAGGACTGGACCCAGGTCCTCGCCTCAGAACGGCTTACCGGCGCGCTGCTCGACCGGCTCACCCACCACGTCTCCATCCTCACCATGAACGGCGACAGCTACCGCCTCAAACAGTCCGCCGGCCGGCGATCAGCCAGAAGGGCGGAGCAAAACCAGGCCACCGTGTCGGCCGACCCGAACACCGGCGAGATCCCGTCGCCATAGCCGGGAGAAAACGGTCGCGACGATATGGAAAGGGCCCCGATCGGGGCCCTTTCCATATCGTCATCACGCCTCGACCGCTGGCCTGCTTTTACTCCGCCCCGCTGGCCGGGTTTTGCTCCGCCGTTGACACCCTATCGCAAGCTCGACAAGCTATACAGCCTGGTTCGGCGGAGGCTCCGGGATGCCGGCGTCAATCCCTTGGGCAAGTGCGGCCCCCACATCTTCCGTCACGCTCGTGCGACCGAGTTACTGCGCGCGGCAGTTCCGAAAAAGGTAATTGGCGATCTGTTAGGACATCGCTCGACCGGGTCGACAGACCCCTACCTCAAGCTTGCCACCGAGGATCTGAGGGCCGTCGCTCTTGATGTGCCAGGAACGGAGGTGCTGGCATGATCTCCCGTTGGCCTGATTCCGATCGCACGCGCATTGGCAGCTATGTCGCGAGCCTTGATCTGCGCGATCTCAAAAGCCGCACCTGCTATCAACAGGTCCTGCATAGCTTCCAGGATGCCGTTGAACGGCACGGGTTGCTCGATCAACAAGCGCTGCAAGCTTGGCTACGGGAATTAGCGTCTCGCTGGGCGACATCTACGCTCCTGCATCGCACTCGCATCATCGATCGGTTCCTCGACCACCTCGTGGCAACCGGTGCGATTGATCACAACCCTGTCGAAGGTCTGCGTCAGGCATGTCATATAAAGCAGAGCATGCCGATCTGGCGCGCGTTGATATCGTGTAATCCAGAACAGGCTCTTGCCACACTGCGCCAGCCCAAACCGTTCGGTAGTGTGCTGGGCGAGGTTATGGCCGAGCATGTCGCCATGATGCGCCGTAGGGGATACAAATATACTTCGCAACCGGTGCGGCTTTTGCAGTTCGACCGGTTCCTGCAACTGAACCCGCAACTGGAAACCGAGCCGCTGCGCGTCATGATCGATCGATGGGCGGCGACGAAAGGCACGCGTAACCATGCATATGAGCGCGAAAACCTTGAGCGCCTCTTTGCCAAAATCCAGCGGCGGTGCGATCCGTCAGCTCCTCGGCGTCGACCGGATCCGAGACCCCAAAAAGAGGTCCGCAAGCAGTGGCGAACGCCTCATATCTACTCTCCTGTCGACGTACGGCGCATGCTCGACATTGCCCGTTCGTATCCCTCTCCGCGGGCAACACTTCGTCCGTTGAGCATCTACACCATGCTGTTGCTGGCCTACTGTGCGGGTCTGCGGCGGGGAGAGTTGGCCAGGCTGGATCTTGGTGACGTTAATCCCGGTGACGGCACCATCACGGTTCGGCAGACCAAGTTCTTCAAGACCCGAATTCTGCCACTTCCTGACAGTGTGATGATGGAACTCCGGGCCTACATCGCTGCACGGCGTCAGGTCGGCGCATCGCAGGACCCGCACTCTGCTCTGTTCTGGCACGTCCAGGGCAGATCCCGCTACACGCCCGAAATGATCACCTGGTTGCTCACAGACGTCGTACGTCGCGCCGGATTGAAACCACTGCAAGGGCAGTTCGGGCCTCGCGTTCATGATCTTCGGCACTCGATGGTCGTGAACCGTATCCTTGAATGGTACCGTCTGGGGATCAACCCGCAGGAGCGGCTGCCGTTCCTCGCGACCTACCTCGGCCATCGGGATATCAACTCCACTCTGGTCTACATCACCGTCACGCAGGATCTGCTGCATCTCGCAAACGAACGGTTCAGGGCCGTGGGCGCGCCATGCCTCAATCTCGAACGGGAGGTGCGGTCATGAGCAAAGCCAATCCGTTCCCGGAACTGATGCGCGCGTTCTTTTACGAATGGCTTGTCGAGCAACGCAATGCGTCCGTCAACACCGTCCGCTCCTACCGCGACACCTGGCGACTGTTCCTCCGGTTTGTCGCTGACCGCGCGAAAAAGAAAGTTGCTATAATCTCGCTCGCCGATCTGACCGCCGCGCAAGTCGCGGCGTTCCTGAGGCACGCCGAGCACGACCGTGGCGGCACGATCGGCACCCGCAACTGCCGGCTTGCTGCGATCCGCAGCTTCTTCAACTTTGTGGCGACCAAGGATCCTGCCTTAATCGCGCAGTGCGTGGAAATCCTCAACATCCCGATCAAGCGGGCGCCGGTATCTGAGCCTTGCTATCTGGATCCGCTGGAAGTGGCAGCGATTCTTGCCCAGCCAGACCAGTCAACCCTCGAAGGCATGCGCGACCATGCGTTGCTCTCGTTCCTCTACAACAGCGGGGCGCGAATACAGGAAGCACTCGATATGTGCCCTGAGGCAATCCGGTTCGATAGCCCGAGTTGCGTTCGGCTTACGGGCAAGGGGCGAAAAGAGCGTCTCTGCCCGCTTTGGCCGGAAACCGTGATGTTGTTGAAAAAGCTGCTTGAGCGGCAGCCACGGGCACAAGACCAGCGGCTGTTCGTCAACCGCTACGGAGAGCCGCTCAGCGCCTCGGGCGTCCGGTTCAAGCTTGCCGCCTATGTGAAGGCGGCGGCTGCGACCATGCCGCCGCTGCAAACGAAGCACGTAACGCCGCACAGCTTCCGTCACGCCACCGCCGTCCACCTTGTATCGGCGGGCGTAGACATCACGGTCATCCGCAGTTGGCTTGGGCATGTGAGCCTCGACACCACCAATCACTACGCGAAGGCCAATCTGGACACAAAGCGAAAGGCGTTGGAACAGGTCGCTGTGCCGGTGGCGACGGCGCACTCTTCATCGTGGAAACGCGATACGAGCCTGCTCGCCTGGCTGGACACGCTCTGAAATAATGCGAAGGAATTTTGCGCGAACGGCCGACAACTGGGCGGCCCGCGTGCGTTCCTTCGCATTATGGTCACCTGATGATTAGTAAAGTAATCTTCACCTGACCATTACTTCACGTAAGGCTTCACATAGGACGGCGGCATCAGCCGAACGTCATGCCCCATCTCCTGAAGCCTGCGGCCCCAGTCATGAGAACCTGCGCAAGCCTCCATGCCGATCAGGCATCGTGGACGCTTCTGGAAAAACGCGAGCAATTGGCCGCGGCGAAGCTGGCGGCGCACGAGAACTTGTCCACTCTCGTCTACACCATGGATCTGAAAGACGCTCTTTGCGAGATCGATACCGACTGTGGCAAGCTCGGACATGGATGGCTCCTCTTATACGGGATGATGACTTCCCGACTATGGCGCAATGCGACGCCGGGAGCAGGAGCCATCCATCCCATCAATCGAGAACGCCTTTGCCAAGCTGAAGGCAATGCTCAGGGCAAAGGCCGAGCGCTCCATAGAAGGTCTATGGAACACGGTTGGCGAAATCGTCAACATCTTCACCGCCCAAGAATGCGAAAATTACTTCGCTGCCTGCGGCTATGACCCGGATTAAAGTGGACGGGCTCTAGCACCTGTAAGGCGGGTGGTTGATTGCAGCTTCAAGGTCTGTGCAAAGACCGAGATCATGCACGAAGCGGGCAGCCGCGTATAGAGACTGACCTGAGACGCTGAGCTGTCTTCCAGATTTTGGTGGAGTCCGTCAAAGCAGGGTTCGCCGCCATGCGACGATCTTCGGCGTGAAGACCTGCACCACCTCGTCGTGCTGATTGACCGTCTCGCAACGCATGTTGACCATGCCGCGCTCAGGGCGCGAGCGGGATGGCGTGACCGCTGTGACCTCGCTGCGCAGACGGATGGCGTCTCCCGGTCGCGTCGCGCGTGGCCAGGAGATCTCGCCGCCGGCGCCGATCAGCCCGCCGAAGAAGGGCACACTTTCGACCAGCAGGCGCATCGTCGTCGCGGCGGTGTGCCAGCCGCTGGCGGCGAGGCCGCCGAACAGGCTCTCCCGCGCCGCCTCGTCGTCGAGATGGAAGAATTGCGGGTCGTAGCGGCCCGCGAAATCCTTGATTTCCTCGACCGTCAGGACATGCGGAGCGCTTTCGAAGGTCTGGCCGACCGCAATGTCCTCGAGGTAAAGGCTCTGAACATCGTTCGTCATGGCGCGCCTAGCCGATGATGCTGTCGTCGGGGGTGACGCTGGCATATTCCTTGAGCACGATATCGCGGATCGCGGTTTTCAGGAGCTTGCCGGTCGCCGTGTGCGGCAGTTCGTCGACGATGATCACGTCGTCGGGGATGCTCCATTTGGAGATCCTGCCGGTATAGTGCTCGACCATCTCGTGGCGGCCGAAGCTCTCGCCGGGCTTCAGGACGACGACGAGGACCGGGCGCTCGCCCCAGCGCGCATCGGGCTTGGCGACGACCGCCGCCTCCTTCACCGCCGGATGGGCCTGAGCGATGTTCTCCAGTTCGATCGAACTGATCCATTCGCCGCCGGATTTGACGACGTCCTTGGTGCGGTCGACGATCTGGACGAAGCCGTCCTCGTCCATGGTGACGACGTCGCCGGTGTTGAACCAGCCGGGAACTTCGTGTGCGGCACTTTCCGAAGTGTTGTAGTAGCCGGCGGCGACCCACGGACCGCGCACCATCATCGCACCGAAGGCCTTGCCGTCTCGGGTGATCGGCTTGCCGTCGGCGCCGTCGACGCGGAACTCCATGCCGTAGACCGGGCGGCCCTGCTTGGCCTCGAGCATCAGCCTCTGTTCGGGCGTGAGCGACTGATGCTTCGGCATCAGGCAGGCGGCGAGGCCGATCGGGCTGGTCTCGGTCATACCCCAGGCATGGCGGACCTTGACGCCCATGTTGTGGAAGCGGCTGATCATGATCGGCGGTGAGGCCGAGCCGCCGATCGCCACCCGCTTCAGGCTGGTGAAGCGCTGGCCGTGGGCGTCCATCCAGTCGAGCAGGCCGAGCCAGACGGTCGGAACGCCGGCGGTGCAGGTGACGCCTTCGGCTTCGAACAGGGCATGCAGGCTGGCGCCGTCGAGGTTCGGACCGGGCATGACGAGCTTGGCGCCGGCCATCGGGCCGGAGAAGGGGACGCCCCAGGCATTGACATGGAACATCGGCACGATCGGCGAGAGCACGTCGTTGGCCGACAGGCCGAGCACATCCGGCATCGAACTCGACATTGCGTGGAGCACGCTGGAGCGATGGCTGTAGAGAACGCCCTTCGGGTCCCCGGTCGTGGCGGAGGTGTAGCACAGGCCGGAGGCGGTGTTCTCGTCGAATACCGGCCAGTCGTATTCGTCGGACTCACCGGCGATCAGGGTCTCGTAGCAGGCAAGGTTCGGCAGGGCTTCCGACTTCGGCATGTGCGCCTCGTCGGTCATCATCACGATCGCCTTCATGCCGGAGAGCCGGTCGGCGAGTGCCTCCAGGATCGGCAGGAAGGTGAGATCGGCGAAGATCACGCTGTCGCCCGCATGCTCGATGATGTAGCCGATCTGCTCGCGGAAGAGCCGCGGATTGATCGTGTGGCAGACGAGGCCCGAACCGGAGACGCCGTAGTAGAGTTCCAGATGGCGGTAGCCGTTCCAGGCGAGTGTGCCGACGCGGTCGCCGAATTCGAGGCCGAGCCGCTTCAGCGCGTTGGCGAGCTTCTGGCTGCGCTTCGACAGATCGGCGTAGGTATAGCGGTGGATCGGTCCTTCGACCGTCTTCGACACGATTTCGGTCGTGCCGTGATAGGTCGCCGCGTGGCGCAGGATGGTCGACACCAGCAGCGGCGAGTTCATCATCATTCCGAGCATGCTACTTCCTCCCTTGGAGTATACGGATCAGAAAAGGTCTTGGTTCAGGGCAATGATCGAGGTCGCTCCGTTGGCGATCGCGGTTTCGAGGCCGAGGGTCTGCGGCAGCATGCGATCGGCGAAGAAATCGGCGACGGCGCATTTGCGGACCTTCGGCGGCGTATCGGCCGCCGCGGCGCTGGCGGCCATCTTCGCCCACATCCAGCCGAAGGCGGTGAGCGCGAAGAGGCGAAGATAGTCGGTTGCGGCCGAGCCGGCCACGGCCGGATCGCCGCTGCCGGCGAGCAGCAACTCGGTCGTGCGTTCGAGGCGGTCGAGCGCCGAGGCGGTGGCGGCGACGATCCGCTCTGTGGCGGGAACGAGTGACGCCGCCTGCAGATCCTGCTTGACCAGATCGAAGAAACGTCCGGCGAGTTCCCCGCCTTCCATCGGCAGCTTGCGGCCGACGAGATCCATGGCCTGGACGCCGTTGGTGCCCTCGTAGATCTGGGTGATGCGGGCATCGCGCACGAACTGCTCCATGCCCCATTCGCGGATATAGCCGTGGCCGCCGAAGACCTGTTGCGAAATCACCGCGGTCTCGAAGCCGAAATCGGTGAAGGCTGCCTTGACCACCGGCGTTAGCAGGGCGACGAAACCGTCGGCGCGCCGGCGTTCGGCGGGATCGGGATGGCGGGCGGCGATATCCATCTGCATGGCGGTCCAGATCGCCAGCGCCCGGGCGGCGTCGATGAAGGAACGGCCGGTCAGCAGCATCTTGCGTACGTCGGGATGCTCGATGATCGGGACGGGTCCGCGGCTGCCGTCGAGCGAACGACCCTGCAGGCGTTCGCGGGCGTAGCTGGCGGCCTTCTGATTGGCGGCTTCGGCGATGCCGAGACCCTGAATGCCGACGAACAGGCGTTCCGCATTCATCATCGTGAACATCGCATTCAGGCCGCGGCCCGGTTCGCCGACGAGCCAGCCGATAGCGCCGTCATAGTTCATGACGCAGGTCGGTTGGGCATGGATGCCCATCTTGTGCTCGAGCGAGCCGACCGACATGCCGTTGCGGGCGCCGAGGGAACCGTCGTCTTCGACGAGGAATTTCGGCGAGAGGAACAGGCTAATGCCCTTAACGCCCTTCGGTGCGTCGGGCAGGCGGGCGAGCACCAGATGGATGATGTTGCCGCCGAAATCCTGGTCGCCGGAAGAGATGAAGATCTTGGTGCCCTTGATCTTGTAGGAGCCGTCGCCGACGGGCTCGGCGCGGGCCGTGAGCAGACCGAGATCGGTGCCGGCGGAAGATTCCGTCAGCGCCATGGCCCCGGTCCATTCGCCGGAAATCATCTTCGGCAGGTATTTCGCCTTCAACTCGTCGCTGGCGTGATGCTCGATCGCCTCGACGGCGCCGCGCGTCAGGCCCGGGAAAAGGCCGAAGGAGAGATTGGCGGAAGACAGCATCTCGTCGAGCAGGATCTGGGTTGCGCGCGGCAGGCCCTGGCCGCCGAATTCCGGCGCGCCGGACAGCCCGGCCCAACCGGCCTCGACAAAGGCCTTGTAGGCGTCTGCGATGCCCTTCGGGGTGGAGACGAGGCCGTTTTCGAGCTTGCAGCCTTCTTCGTCGGCCGGGCGGTTCAAGGGTTCCAGCACGCCGGCGCAAAACTTGCCGCCTTCCTCGAGCACAGAGACGGCGAGTTCGGCGCTCACTTCCTCGTAGCCCGGCAGCGTCTGCATCTGGCCGTCGAAATCCAGCACGTCGTTCAGCAGGAAGGCGATGTCGTCGATCGGGGGATTGTAGGATGCCATGTCGTTGTTCTTCCTTGGCGATCAGTTGCGCAGCGGTTTGCCGGTGGTGAGCATGTGCTTCACCCGGTCCACGGTTTCCGGCGTCTCGAAGAGGGCAATGAAGGCCCGGCGTTCGAGGGCGATGATCTCGTCCTCGGTCGTCGGCTTCAACGGGTCGGCGTTCGGTCCGCCGCTCAAGACATCGATCAGCGCCGCGCCGACGACCTTGTCGTGGGCGGTGGCGCGGCCCGCGAGCGCTTCGCTCTCGACGATGTTGCGCATTGCCGAGGCGCCGGACGGACCGGACAGCGGTAATTGCGGCGGTTCCGGCGCGACGTAGCCGTCCACCAGCGACAGGGCTTTCTCTTTGGCGTCGGCCAGAAGGCGGTCACGGTTCATCGTGACACCATCGGTCGCCCTGAGGAAGCCGAGGCCGCGGGCCTCGAAGGCGCTGCCGGAGACCTGAGCCGGGGCGATGAGGTTGAAGGTGGCGATCGCGGGCGCGACCGGTCCCTTGGTGCCGCCGGCGAGCCCATATTGGCGGACCAGCATTTCCTTGCAGCCGCCCCAGCCCGGCACGACGCCGATGCGGGTTTCGACGAGGCCGATCGAGAGTTCGGCATGGGCCTGGATCGCGTCGCAATGGAGCAGGATCTCGCAGCCGCCGCCGAAGGCGAGCCCGGAGGGAGCGCCGACGACCGGGAAGGGCGCGTATTTGACAGCCATGAAGGTCCGGTGCCCCTTGTCGATGAACTTGCCGAGTGCTTCGGAACCGCCGGTCTCGACGGTTTCGAGGAAGACCCGGAGATCCGCGCCGGCGCTGTAGACGGGCGAATCCGAACCGATCACCAGTGCCTTGAAGCTCCTGCCGACCTCACCGAGCGCCGCATCGATCGCGTCGAGCAGGGCTTCGGAGAAGGTGTTCATCTTGGTGCGGAACTCGAGGCAGGCGACACCGTCGCCGAGATCCCAGAGCGCGGCGCAGCCATAGTCGACCACCGGCTTGCTCGAAAGCTTCACGTCGGCGATGGTGATGACGCCCTCGCCGCGCATGACCGGGCGAACGGCGCCATCGGGCAACAGGCAGCTCCGCCTGCCATCGACGACGCTGTAGAATCCGCCCTTTGCGGCGGCGAGCGCCAGATAGGCGGGAACAGTGAGACCGCGCGCCTCGAGCCGGTCCACCAGCCAGCCGGCGCCGAGGCGGTCGATCAGTTCGAACGGTCCCTGCTTCCAGCCATAGCCGGTGCGCATGGCGTCATCCACCGCGTCGGGGCGATCGGCGATTTCCGGAACGAGGGCGGCGGCATAGGCCAGCGATTTTTCCATGACGACGGAGGCGTAGCATCCGCCGGGGCCGGGATGTTCCATCAAGGCGCGCGCATCGCCCTTCGCGGCATCCAGGCTTTCGGAGGCGACCTTCTTCATCGGCCGGTAGTCGCCGGTCTTAAGGTCGGTGATGTCGCGGGTCTTGCGGTCGGCCGAAAGACGGACGAAACCGGCGCCGCTCTTTCGGCCGAGACGGTTTTCCGCGATCATTTTCGCGATCAGCGCCGGCTCGGCGTCATAGTCGTGGATCGCGTCGGTCTTCGGCAGGGCGTTCTGCAGGCTGCGCAGGATGGTCGGCATCAGGTCGATGCCGACGAGATCGAGCAGGCCGAAGATTCCGGTCGAGGGAATGCCGAAAGGCTTGCCGATGATGGCATCGGCTTCCTCGACGTCGAGGCCCATGGCGATCGCCTCGTTCTGGGCGACGACCATCCAGCAATTGCCGATGCGGTTGCCGATGAAGCCGGGCGTGTCCTTGCAGACGACGACCGTCTTGCCGAGGCCGCGATCGGCGAAGTCATGGATTTTCGCGGTCACGTCCGGCCGGGTCTTCGGGCCGGAGACAAGTTCCAGAAGCCGCATGATGCGCGGCGGATTGAAGAAGTGGGTGATGAGGAAATCGGCGGCGAAGCTTTCCGGCAGGCCGTCCGTCAACGCGGCGAGCGGGATGGTCGAGGTGTTGGAGGAGACGATCGAACCGGGTTTGCGCACCGCGTCGATCGCCTTGTAGAGGGCCTGCTTGATCTCCAGCCGTTCGGCGACGGCCTCGACGATCCAGTCGGCGTCGGCGAGCAGGCCCATATCGTCGCCGGTCGATCCGGTGGTGATGCGGCCGGCAAAGCTCTTGTCCATGAAGCCGTTCGCCTTCAGCTGGCGGGCGACGCCGCCGTCGGCGAATTTCTTTTCGATGTCGAGCAGCACGACCTCGATGCCGGCATTGGCGAGATGGGCGGCGATGCCGGAACCCATGACACCGGCGCCGATGACGCCGGCCTTGGTGATCTTCGTCATCTCACGCGGCCTCCACGACCATGGCGATGCCTTGACCGCCGCCGATGCATTGGGTGGCGAGGCCGTAGCGGCCACCATCACGTTTCAGCAGGGTGGATGCCTTGCCGACGAGGCGGGCGCCGGTGGCGCCGAGCGGATGGCCGAGCGCGATCGCGCCGCCGTCGCGGTTGAGGCTTTTGGGATCGATGTCGAGGTCGCGGCAGCAGGCGAGAACCTGCGAAGCGAAGGCCTCGTTCATCTCGATGACGTCGAGATCCGTGTTCCTGATACCGGCGCGAGAAAGCGCCTTGCGAGTCGCCTCGACCGGGCCGATGCCCATGATCTCGGGCGCGCAACCCGCGACCGCGTAGCCGGCGATCCGGGCGAGCGGCTTGAGGCCGTGCCTGTTGACGAAGGCCTCGGAGCAAATCAGCGTCGCCGAGGCACCGTCGGTCAACGGCGAGGAATTGCCGGCGGTGACCGAGCCACCGGCCTTGAAGGCGGTCTTGAGGCCGGCGAGCTTCGCCGCGTCGGTCTCGCGCGGGCAGCCATCGGCGGTCACGTCGCCGACCGGCGCGATCTCGGCCGCAAGCCTGCCGTCGGCGCGGGCGGCGAGCGCCTTCTTCTGGCTTTCCAGCGAATAGGCGTCCTGCTCCTCGCGCGAGAGCGAATAGCGGTCGGCGAGGTTTTCCGCCGTCAGGCCCATGTTGAGGAAGGCGAGGCGCTGCACGTCGCTCCAGCCGGGATTGGGCATGGGGTTGAAGCCCATCATCGGCACGCGGCTCATGTTCTCGACCCCGCCCGCCACGAAGACGTCGCCGGCGCCCATGGCAATCGCGCCGGCGGCCATCTGGATCGCCTGCATGGAAGAGCCGCACCAGCGGTTGACGGTGGAGCCGCCGACCGATTGCGGCAGGCCGGCGATCAGCGCCGCGCAGCGGGCGATGTTCAGGCCCTGCTCGCCCTCGGGGAAGGCGCAGCCGAGGTTCACATCCTCGATTTCCGCCGGATCGACGCCGGACCGGTCGACAAGCGCCTTGATGACGCCGGCGACGAGGTCGTCCGGCCGGGTGCCGGCGAGGGCGCCGCGATAGGCGGGTGTGAACGGGCTTCTGAGGTAATCGACGATATAGGCCGTGCTCATTCAGATCTTCCTTTTCATGACGGGGGCGTCACATGTTCGGATAGTTCGGTCCGCCGCCGCCTTCGGGCGGGACCCAGGTAATGTTCTGCGCGGGATCCTTGATGTCGCAGGTCTTGCAGTGAACGCAGTTCTGCGCGTTGATGACGAAGCGCGGTTCGGCGTGGTTTTCCGCGTCGTCGTGGACCACCTCGTAGACGCCGGCCGGACAGTAGAGCCGGGCGGGCTCGCCATAGAGCGGCAGGTTGCGGCCGATCGGGATCGACGGATCGGCGAGCCGCAAATGAACCGGCTGATCCTCGACGTGGTTCGTGTTCGACAGGAACACGGAGGACAGCCGGTCGAAGGTCAGGACGCCGTCCGGCTTGGGATAACGGATCGGGGTGACCTCCGAGATCGGTTTCAGGCTTTCGAAATCGGCCTTCCTGTGCCTGAGCGTGCCGAAGGGCGAGAGGCCGGTCAGCGTCTGCAGCCACATGTCGATGCCGCCCAGCGCGACGCCGAGGGCCGTGCCGAAGCGGGACCAGAGCGGCTTGACGTTGCGCACCGGCTTCAGGTCGCGGCCGATGACGGAGGCGCGCCAGCCGTTTTCGTAGTCGTCCAGCGCATCGGCAGCACGGCCGAATTTCAGCGCGGCGAAGGCCGCCTCCGCCGCCTGGATGCCGGAATGGATGGCGTTGTGGCTGCCCTTGATGCGCGGCACGTTCATGAAGCCGGCAGCGCAGCCGACCAGCGCGCCGCCCGGAAAGGCGAGCCTGGGCACCGACTGCCAGCCGCCCTCGGTCAGGGCGCGGGCGCCATAGGCGATGCGTTTGCCGCCCTCGAAGGTTTCGCGGATCAGGGGGTGGGTCTTGAAACGCTGGAATTCCTCGAAGGGAGAGAGCGTGGGGTTCTTGTAATCGAGATGCAGCACGAAGCCGACGGTCACGAGATTGTCTTCGAAGTGATAGAGGAAGGAGCCGCCGCCCGTCTTCAGGTCGAGCGGCCAGCCGAAGGAATGCTGGACGAGGCCGGGGCGGAACTTCTGCGGGTCGATCTGCCAGAGTTCCTTGATGCCGATGCCGAATTTCTGCGGCGAGCGGCCCTCCATCAGATCGAAGCGGGCCAGAAGCTGCTTGGTCAGGCTGCCGCGCGCGCCCTCGGCGAAGAGGGTGTATTTCGCCCGCAATTCCATGCCCGGCGTATGGTCGTCCTTGGCCTTGCCGTCGCGATCGATGCCCATGTCGCCGGTGGCGATGCCGGCGACCGCGCCGTTTTCGTCGTAGAGCACTTCGGTCGCGGCGAAGCCCGGATAGATCTCCACGCCAAGGGCTTCCGCATGCGCCGCCAGATAGCGGGCGACATTGCCGAGCGAGCCGATGAAATTGCCATGATTGCTCATCAGCGGCGGCATGAAGGCATTCGGAAGGCGGATATGGCCGGCCGGCCCGAGAAAATAGAAACGGTCGTCGGAAACCTCGGTCTTCAGCGGGCGTTCCGGATCCTTTCGCCATTCGGGCAGAAGCCGGTCGAGGCCGGAGGGATCGATGACCGCGCCAGAGAGGATATGCGCGCCGACCTCGGAGCCCTTCTCCACGACGACCACGGAGAGATCCGCGCCCTTTTCATCGGCGAGCTGTTTGAGGCGGATCGCGGCGGCAAGCCCGGCGGGTCCGGCACCGACGATGACGATGTCGAAATCCATCGATTCGCGCAGATTGTCGCTCACCCGGTCTCCTCCTCTTGACGCTGTCAATCCTGTATCAAACGATTGTTACAATTGGCAAGCTGAATCTTTACCGGCATGATGCCGGTGAGGTAAGGCTTGTGAAACGATGTCGGTCGGCGCTTCGCGCGGCCGGCCTACAAGTGAAACGGGAAGCGAGAACCAGAATGAAGGACGCGGGAGGTGGGGTCTCTACCCTGCGTGACAGTCTTGCCGCCGCAATGGTCGGCGGCGAGTTGAGCGAGCGGCATTGTGAAATCCTCGAGGCCGCCGCCGGCTTGTTCGCCGAAAGGGGCTATGCGGCGACCTCCGTGCGCGATATCGGCGAGAAGGTCGGCCTGCTGGGCGGTTCGCTCTATCACTACATCAAGTCCAAGGAAGCCTTGTTCGTTCGCATCCACGACATGGCGCTGCAGGTGGCCGGGGACCGGATAGCGACGGCCATGGCGGGCAAGACAGATCCGTGGGAGCGTCTCGAGGCGGCTTGCGTCACGATGCTGGAAATCCAGCTCGATCCGCACTCTCTGACCATGCCGTTGATGAATGATTTCGCTTCCGCGCCGCCGGAAATACGCGAGCGGCTGGTGGCGAAGCGCGATGCCTTCGAAGCGATATTCCGTGAGCTGATCCCGGGGTTGCCGCTCGACCCGGCGCTCGACCGCGGCGTCTACCGTCTGCTGCTGCTGACATTGCTCAACAATGTCAGCAGCTGGTACCGCCAGGGCGGCATGAGCCCGGAGGATATCGGCCGGCAGATCGTGAGGATCTTCCGCCACGATGTTAAGGAAAACGAGGGCGTAGAGCGAGTATCTCCGGCGAGATGAAACCCCGTCGCCGACAAGCTATCACGAGATGAGACAGAAATCCGGACCGCAAACAACAACGGTTTAAGAGACCATCAAGAGCATCCGCCGGGCGAGGTGCAAGCATCACTCGGTCGAGAACCAAAGCCCGGTGATCGTATTTTGGTAGATCCTGCTCCTCCTCGGTTCTCCGCAACTGCGACCGCGGTCAACGGATCTCGCTCTTGGCCTCCAGAAGCTCCTTCGACGGCATCGTAAACTTAACGGAATTTGGAGCTTGTTGGGCGATGCTGGGGCATGACAGACCGTGATCCCCTCTACCGACGCCATCGCTTTCCAGCCGAAATCATTGCCCACGCTGTGTGGCTCTATTTCCGCTTCCCACTGAGCTTGCGAATGGTCGAGGACATGCTGGCGGCCCGTGGCATCATCGTTTCACATCAGACGGTCCGACTATGGGCGGAGAAGTTCGGTCGCGCCTTCGCCAACGACATCCGCGGACGGGTGTCCGGCCGGTTCGGCGACAAATGGTATCTCGACGAGGTCGTCATTTCGATCCGTGGCAAAAAGCATTGGCTGTGGCGCGCCGTCAATCAGGATGGTTTCGTTCTCGATGTTCTGGTGCAAAGTCGCCGCAACGCCAAGGCGGCAACGCGCCTGATGCGCAAGCTGTTGAGGGGCCAGGGCCGGGCGCCACGGGTAATGATCACCGACAAGCTTCGATCCTATGACGCGGCAAGGCGAGAGATCATGCCGGGTGTGGAGCATCGTTCCCACAAAGGCCTGAACAATCGGGCGGAAAATTCCCATCAACCGATCCGACGACGAGAGCGGATCATGAAGCGGTTCAAATCGACCCGACATTTGCAGCGCTTCGTCTCTATCCACGATCCGATTGCAAACCTCTTTCATATTCCCCGTCACGACATCTCCTCCGGCCATCATCGCGAATTGCACGCCGCTGCAATGGACCAATGGGCAAAAATCGCTCGACTATAACCTGCCGCAGATACCCTGCATCCCAGCTCGCCTCGCAACGGTTAAGTTTACGATGCAATCACATGCCCTGATAGGTCCGTTGTGACGCAACCCATGATGTGGAGATATCGCAGCAGCGAGCGAAGCCGCTCCGCGACAGACTTCAGCGAGCCGCGCGTCAGTTTCGGCGCGCGCAGATCCATGTAACGGTCTATGTCAACGATGCTCAGACCCGCCAAGCCGCCGCTTCCGCAATCGATCTGCCAGGCAAGAAAGTTCCGGGCTTCCCACATCAGCGCTGCGACGCTGGAGCGAGCCAACCCGCGTTCCTCACGCAGCCAGATTTCGTATTCGTCGCAAACTGCAAATCGGGCCACATCGGCCGCGCAGATAGGCTCGATTGCTGGCGGCCATTGACCGTGAGCAAGTCGCAACAACGCATGAATCCCGGAACGCGGAACCTTGTACCAGCGTGCGCTGGGACGTCGACCACGCTCCTTTTCGAACTTTACGATCGCGTGCCGCAGGTATTGCTCTACCTGCACGTCGATCACGTCTGCGACCGGGACGCCCCGCAGTACCAGATAATCGAGAAATCCAGATGCGTAGGTGCAGTAATTCCTCACCACGACCGGGCTGTATCCCTGACTGAGAAGCGAGGAATTGAGTGCGGAAATAAGTTCGTGATGGTTATCGAGCATTGGCGGGTCCTCTGTTGGTCAATTGACCCGCAGAGGTTCGGCACCAAATAATGCAAAGCAAGCCCATCCGAAAACGGCGAAAATCCGCCGATCAGGCCGCGTTCCTCCGCATTATGGAGACCTCGTGATTAGTCCGCTTATGGCGAGGTGACCATAATTTGACAAATGGCTTCACATATTGAGGACTCACGATCTTCACGTTGTGGCCCAACTCTTCAAATTGGCGGGCCCAGCAAAATGCTCCTGTGCAGGCTTCGATCGCGACGGTGCAGGGCTCAATCCCGGCCAGCACCGAAAGTAGTTGGTCGCGCATGACCCGCCGTTTGAAAATCGCATTGCCCTTGCGATCAACGCCATGCAGCTGGAAGACATTCTTCGCCAGATCAATACCAAGTACATCGATGGTCATCATTCCTCTCCTTCGACTGCCGGTTGCACAACGATGCTCCGGGGTGGGAGAGCCGTCCATCCCATTAGCTGGCGCAAGGAATATGGCGGTCTGAAGACCGATCAGGCGCGGCGGATGAAGGATCTGGAGAAGGAGAACCAGCGGCTGCGCCGCGCGATCTCCGACCTGACGCTGGACAAGCTGATATTGCAGGAGGCGGCACGGGGAAACTTCTGAGCCCCGCGCGGCGGCGGCGCTGCATCGATCATATACGACGGGATCTGCCCGTCCGGGTATCCGAGCGACGGATATGCCGGGTTCTGGGGCAGCATCGATCGACACAGCGTAAAGTGCCGCGCGGGGCGGATGACGAACAGGCGCTGACGGAGGACATTATCGCTTTGGCGAAGCAATATGGTCGTTACGGCTATCGCCGGGTGACGGCGTTGCTGTGCCATGCGGGATGGACGGTGAACCATAAACGGGTCGAGCGGATATGGCGGCGCGAAGGGCTCAAAGTGCCGCAGCGCCAGCCAAAGCGCGGGCGTCTGTGGCTCAACGACGGATCATGCATCCGCCTGCGGCCTGAGTATCCGGGGCATGTGTGGGCCTACGACTTCGTCGAGGGTCGCACGCATGATGGCCGCAAGTTCCGCATCCTGACCATCATCGACGAGGCCAGCAGGGAGTGCTTAGCGCTCATCGTTGCACGGCAACTCAAGCATGAGGATGTTCTGGCGGCTCTGGCTGACCTGTTCATCTCGCGTGGCCCGCCAGCGCATATACGGTCCGATAACGTCCTATGTAGGGAAGCAGCAGCGGGCAAAGGCCAGCAGGTCTCGTTGCGCCGAGTGTAATCGGCGCTGATGATTTTTATGATCCAGATGGCTTCCATCGTCAAGGAATGCGCTCTCGGCCATAGCAAACACAGGATCCAGCAGCCGCGTGGGTCGTGGTCCTCACCGTCCTTAAAATGAGATACGGATGCCAGATGGAAGGCCCGAACATTATCTACAGGGTCGCGGTAGCGCCCTCACGGCTGCACAGAGAGGGGTCCTTCCATCTGGTGTCCGCCCGTTCGACGAACGGACGGTACTCGGTTCCCGTCTTGATGACGGCATGCGCAACGCGCGCCATTTTGGCGGTGAGCGCGGTCATCGCCTTGCGACGGCGATCGGGGTCGTTGGGATACCCGGCGACATAGCGCCCCAGCTTATCGCGGAAGCTGTTGTCGCGCTGGCGGATCGCGACCTGCGTCGCCATCCAGAATGTACGCCGCAACCGGGCATTGCCATACTTTGACAGCTTGGTCCGACCGCGGAACATACCGGACTGACAGGTAGCGAGGTCGAGGCCACAGAACTTGAGAAACTGGCGATGATGGCTGAAGCGGCGCAGATCACCGGCCTCGGCAAGGATCGTCAGGGCATTGATCGGTCCGATGCCTGGGATCATCCGCAGAAGCTGATAATCGCGGTTCGCGGCCAGCGCGTCATGGGCGATCCGCTCAATCTCATTGCGTTGTTGGATCAGGGTACGAGCCTGAGCGACGACCATGCGGAACATCGTGATCGCAGTGGAATCCTCGTCAATCGGCAGCGCGATCGATGCAGAGGCGGTCTCATAGATATCGTTGACTACCCGGGCCTTGGAGACCTTGCGACCGATCAACGGCCAGGCCTGTTCAGTGAAGGCTTCGCGGCCGATCGAGATGATGCTCCCCGGCGTCGGGAAACGTTCGATCAGCGCCAGGAACCAGTCAGACCGGCTGTTGCCGGCGAAACGCTCGATCTCCGGGAAATACAGCGGCAGGTAGTGGGTCAGGATCCTATGCCAGGCCTGGGTCTTCGCCTTTGATATGGCTTCATGCGTCTTCGACATCTCCTGCAGATCGTTGATACCGGCTGCCAGCGGATCGACATAGCGCTGGGTCGCACCGATCCTCAACATATGCAGGATCACTTGCGCGTCCTTGGAATCGTTCTTGTCCCAGCCATTGTGCAGCGCTTCGCGCGTCCGGGCCAAGGCGACCGACGAGATCAGGCGCAACTCAAACCCGGCGGACAGCAATCGATGCGCCAGCGTGCGGTGATAGTTGCCAGTCGCTTCGAAACCGACAATCACGGGCTTGCCAATGATCGTCAGATCGTCGGCCAGGCGATCATAATCCGCCTTCGTCGCCATCACTGTCATGCGGCGCCGGCGGCCGCCCTCCGGTCGTTCAAGCTGTCAATCGGCGTCCAAAAAGGACCCCCTATCGGCGTGCAAAAGGGACCCCCTTCGTCGAGCTGCGTGACAGGTATGGCGGGCGTGCCGTTCGCGCTGGTTGCGGCGTAGGGCGGGCGTAGCTCGACCGGAGGCGCAACCAGCGCGAAGCGTCTTCTGCCGGTAGTCCCTTGCGTCAGCTGCGGTGTTTGAAGCGCCAGCTGTCGTTGCCGGTCTCGACGATGTCGCAATGGTGGGTAATGCGATCGAGCAGCGCGGTGGTCATCTTCGGGTCACCAAAGACGGTTGGCCACTCGCCAAAGGCGAGGTTCGTCGTGACGATGACCGAGGTGCGCTCGTAGAGCTTGCTCACCAGATGGAAGAGCAGCTGACCGCCTGAGCGGGCGAAGGGCAGATAGCCGAGCTCGTCCAGCACCACGACATCGAGGCGGGAGAGCTGTTTTGCGAGCGCGCCGGCTTTGCCGAGGCGGTTCTCCTCCTCGAGCCGGTTCACGAGGTCGACCGTGTTGAAGTAGTGCCCGCGGGCACCGGCCCGCACGACGTTGGCGGTGATGGCGCTGGCCAGGTGTGTCTTGCCGGTGCCCGTACCGCCGACCAGCACGACGTTGCGCTGGCTCGCCAGGAACGAGCCGCTGTGCAGCGAGCGTACGAGCCCCTCGTTGATGGGGGTGCCGTCGAAGACGAAGCCGTCGAGATCCTTCACCGCCGGCAACCTGACGGCCGACATCCGGTATCGGACCGACGCTGCATGGCGGTGGGTTGCCTCGGCACGCAGCAGGTCGGTCAGGATCTCCATCGTCGTGCGCTTGCGCTGTAGTCCGGTGGTCACCGCCTCGTCGAAGGCACTGGCCATGCCCTTCAGGCCGAGACCCGCCATGGCCGTCATCATCTCATGCCGCTGCATGGAGGCCTCGCAGGCTGTCGTAGCGCGTGCAGTCGGCAAGAGGCGGATGACGCAGCGCCAGGTCCTCGGCCGTGACGATGGCCAACGGTCGAGGCGGTTCTCGCCTGCGGGCCAGTATGTTGAGGATGACATCGTCGCTGGTGACGCCGGCCAGCAACGCCTCGCGTACAGCCGCCTCGACGAGGTTCAGCTCGTCGTCGAGCACCGCCGCCAGCACCCGCACGAACCGCCGGTCAGCATCATCGCCAGCGCCTAGCTTGCGCCGGAGCCGCGACAGCGCAGGTGGCAACTCCCAGTTTTGGAATGGTGCACCGTTGCGCAAGGCGCCGGGCTTGGTGACCAGCACCGGCAGATAGTGCCACGGGTCGTAGATGGTCCGGTCGCGTCCGAAAAACCGGGGATGGTCGGCAACGACCTCGCCGTCGCAGCGCACGACGATGCGGTCGGCATAGGCACGGACCTGGACCGCGCGCCGCACCGCCTTGGCCATGACCGAGTAGCGGTTGCGGTCAAAGTTTATCAGGCACGTGCCGCTCACCGCGTGTTCGCTCTCGTAGAACCCGTCGAAGGGCGCGACGACGGGCTGAAGCACGCTGCGCTCCGCAGCCCAGGCCTGAGCGACCGTCAGTTCCTTCTGCTCGGGATGCTGGTGCGTGTCCGCCCAACGGCGACACTCCGCCTCCAGCCAACCGTTCAGCTCCTCAATGCTGGCAAAGCGCAGGCGTGGTTGGAAGAACCGGCCACGTGCCGTCTGCACCTGGTTCTCGACCTGACCCTTCTCCCAACCGGCTGCCGGCGAACATGCCGTCGGTTCGACCATGTAGTGGTTGGCCATGACCAGGAACCGCCGGTTGAAGACCCGCTCCTTGCCGGTGAACACGCTCGTCACCGCGGTCTTCATGTTGTCGTAGATGCCGCGCGTTGGCACGCCCCCGAAAAAGGCGAACGCCCGCGCATGCGCGTCGAACAGCATCTCCTGCGTCTCGCGGGGATAGGCTCGCACGTATATCACTCGCGACGCGCACAGCCGCACATGCGCGACCTTCACGCGCATCGGCTTGCCCGCGATCTCGACGTCCTCATGGCTCCAGTCGAACTGATAGGCCTCGCCCGGCCGGAACAGCAGCGGGATGAACGCCGGCGCATCCATCACGTCGCGACGCCGCGCCTGCCGCCAGCGGGCCGCATAGCGACGCACCGCATCATACGAGCCGTCAAACCCCTCGCGCAGCAGCAGGTCGTGGATACGCGTGATGCGCAGCTTCTCGCGCCGCGGCCGTGCCTCGTCTTCCTTCAACAGCGCATCCAGTCGCACCTGGAATGGTCCGATCTTCGGCAGCGGCTGAACCTCGCGTCGGTAGCCCATGTCCGCCTCCGGCGACCGGATCGCCTTGCGCACCACCCCACGTGACAGATGCAGGTCGCGCATTATCGCCTTGATGGCTTTCCCCGCCGCGTGCTCGCGCCGGATCCTCAACACCGTCTCCAATACCAACATCCCGATCTCGCCGCCTGACACCTGCCAAGCGAACAGCCTAGACCACCGGGATGAGGGGTCCTTTTTCGACGCCGATCACCCCGCTACCGGGGTCCTTTTTCCACGCCGATCCACAGTTCAAGCAGAACTTCCTGGCGGTGCTTGGACATATCGATGGCTACCAGCACGGCGTCGGCGGGAGTAGAACTGCGCTTGGTCATGATCGGTCAGTCTCCAAAGGGTTGAGTCGACAACTTCACTTTAGAGACCTGCTGACCGGTCATGGCCGCCTTGATGAAGTCTGCGGGCGCTACGCGCCCTTGCCTCCATCAAGGCAATCCGGCCTTCAACAGGCCGCTTCCCAATGTGCTATGGCAGCGAATTTATCGCGACCGCTGTCCAGAAATGGTTGGGGCAAATCGGCGTGAAGACGCTCTACATCGCGCCGGGATCACCATGGGAGAATGGCTATAACGAAAGCTTCAACGGGTCGCTTCGCGACGAACTGCTCAACGGCGAGATTTTCTACAGCCTCGCCGAGGCCAGGGTGCTGATCGAAGCCTGGCGGCGGCATTACAACACCGTCCGCCCGCACAGCAGCCTTGGATACCGACCACCGGCCCCGGAAACGGCGACACCGCTATATCCGGCCTCCGGTTCCGCTTCGCTCCACCTCCGTCCGGATATGGCGGCGATGGGCTTAATCCACTAACAAACCAACCGGCCCACTCGCTGGGGGCAGATCAGTCTTCTCGTCGCCAATCGGCGAACAAACGAAATCCTGGCGTTCGACAAAGACTGGAACCGAAGTGTCGCCGTCTCAGGTCTGCGCACCCCCGTCGGTGCCGTTCATAGGCCAGATGGTGGATTCATTGTGTCGAATATCGGTGGCGGTATCACGATCCTGCGCGGAGATGGCAGACGCATCGAAACCGGCGAAGCCCTTCGCACGCCCGGTCCGGGCATCGCACAAACGCCGGAGGGGCGCGTCTTCGTCGTCGATTACGGGGGGACATCCATACACGAAGTCTTTGATGACGGCCGGACCGTTCTCCTCGCTGACGGCCTATCCAGTCCTGTTGGACTTACTGTATCCCCGATGGGCAATCTCTATTCGGCGGATTGGGGGAACGGTGCCGTTTACCGCATTCCGCTCGCATGACAGCAACCTGAGCCACGCTTATTGCGCAGGCGTTTCGAGCGCCACTCGGCTTTCTCGCACCAGCTCGACAAGAAACTCGCTGACCACGCGAACCCGGCGCGACTGCGCCAGATCGGAATGGACGGCGAGCCATATCTCTTGGTCGATGCCGATGTCGGCTTGCAGGCAAACGAGATCGTTCTGCCGCCCAAGGAAATGCGGCAACACGGCCAGGCCGACACCTGCGATTGCCGCCGATAGCTGCGCCGAGAGGGTGGTGGTCGCCACAACCGGCGGATGCCCACGTAGAGCACGCTCGATCCATTGTGCGGCGGGAAGATGGGCATAGGTCTCGCACCATGTAATGAAGCGGTCGGTCTCAAGCCTCGCCGCTTCATCTCTCTGCCCGGCATAGGTCCGCGAAGCATAGAGGCCGAAACCAAGCGTGCCGAGGCGCCGGATCGTGACATTGCCCCGTTGGGGCTTGATCAATCGAACAGCGAGATCGGCATCACGCCGATGCAAATTGACCGTCTGAACATCGGTGACAATTTCAAGCGTGAGGTCGGGATACTGGTCGGTCAGCTTCGGCATGGCCGGGATGATGACATGGTTTGCCAGCGTCTCGGCCGTAGCCAGACGGACGCGCCCTGCGATTTCAGCCTGCACGGCCGATCCTTCGGCGAAAGCGTCAGCCGCCTGCTCCAGCGCCTCGGCACGCTCCAGCAACGCCGCGCCATCATCGGTCAGCCGGTAGCCATTCTGGTGACGGCTGAAGAGCGTCAGGTTGAGAGCGACTTCCAACCGTTCGATCTGGCGCGAGACGGTGGCGAGACCGACCCCGAGGTGTGCCGCCGCACCGCTCAGCGATCCGTTGCGCGCAATGGCGAGGAATACGCGCGCATCGTCCCATCGCAGGCGGTTTGCGTCATGCTTTCCGATTTCGGAAATCTGATTACGACTATTGGCGGCTTTTCCCATCAAAAAAGAAAACCATCTTTAGCCTGCACAAACAAGGAGCAAAGCAATGCAACAAAGAATGCTCGGGCCTGATCTTTCGGTATCCGCCATCGGTCTGGGCTGCATGGGAATGAGTGAGTTCTACGGTCCACGCGACGACGCGGAATCTTTGACGGTCCTGCGTCGTGCCGTCGATCTGGGCGTCAACTTCCTCGATACCGCCGACACCTATGGCCCGCACCACAATGAGGAGCTGATCGGCCGTTTCCTTGCCGACAGCCACGCGGATGTGAAGATTGCCACCAAGTTCGGCATCGTTCGCAAACCCGGCGAATACACACGCACCATCGACAACAGCACAGATTATATGCGCCGCGCCTGCGAAGCCTCGCTCAAACGGCTCGGTGTCGAGCGAATTGATCTCTACTATGTTCACCGCATCAATCGCGAACGTCCAATCGAGGAGACGATGGAGGGTTTGGCCGCGCTGAAACGCGAGGGCAAGATTGGCCATATCGGGCTTTGCGAGGTCAGCGCCGAGACGTTGCGCCGTGCCCATGTCGTTCATCCTGTAACGGCCGTGCAGACAGAATACTCGCTCTGGACGCGCGACGTGGAAACCGAGATCCTGCCGACCTGCCGCGAATTGGGCATTGGTTTCGTCGCCTATTCTCCGCTTGGGCGCGGGTTTCTCACCGGCCGATTTCAGGCCGGATCGCAGTTCGAAGACGGCGATTTCCGGGCCAGCTTGCCGCGTTTTGCATCGGAGAATGCCGAGACCAACGGTGCGCTGGTCGAACTCGTGCGCGGCATTGCAGCCGAACAAGGCTGCACCCCGGCGCAGGTGGCGTTGGCATGGCTGCTGGCCAAGGGCGACGACATCGTGCCGATCCCCGGCACCAAGCGGGTCAAGTATCTCGAAGAAAACGTCGCCGCCACCGCCGTCACTCTCAGCGAGACAGCACGCTCCATTCTTGAAAAGGCATTGTCCAGCCTGCCTGTTTCCGGAGAGCGCTACACCGCCGAAGGCATGAAGGGCGTCAACGCATGAACCCCTCCGAACAGAAGACTATCGTGCGCATGATCGGCATCGGTGGCGTTGAGAACCTTGAAGTCGCGCAGCTTCCATCGGAGCAACCTGTCTCCGGCATGGTTCGCGTCCGCCACCTCGCTATTGGGGTAAATTTTATCGACATCTATCACCGGACTGGTCTTTACCCGCTCTCTCTACCTGCCATTCTCGGTGTTGAGGGTGCCGGTGTAGTCGAAGCCCTTGGCGATGACGTTTCCGGCTTTTCTATCGGGGATCGTGTAGCCTATGCGGGTGCGCCGGCCGGTGCCTATACAACGGCGCGGTCTTTGCCGGTTTCGCGGCTCATCAAGCTACCGGATGGAATTGAGTTTCGCAGCGCGGCCGCGTCGATGCTCAAAGGGCTGACGGCCCATATGCTGTTGACGCGCACCTACGCGGTTAAACCGGGAACGACCTTGCTAATCCACGGGGCCGCGGGCGGCCTGGGTTCGATTCTCGTGCGTTGGGGGAAGCACCTCGGAGCGACCGTTATCGGCACGGCGGGATCGGCCACAAAGGCCGACATCGCGCGAGGCTATGGTGCGGATCACGTTATCGTCGGACGTGATGCCGATCTGGTATCGGAGGTCGGATCGCTTACCCACGGCATCGGCGTGGACTATACTATCGACGGCATCGGCGGTGATACGCTGCTCAAAAGCTTGGCCTGCACCCGGCGCTTCGGCACGGTCGCAAGCATTGGTCAGGCGGCCGGGCCTATTCCGTTGCTCGCTGTCGAGGAAATCGGCCCCATCCGTTCGCTATCGCTCGCCCGGCCGAGTGTGATGGCATATGCCGCCGATCTACCGTCCTATCACCAGGCGGCCGAAGCCTTGCTCGACGTGATGCAGAAGGGCGTCTCCGCAGAAATTGGCCGCGAGTATCCATTGAGCGATGCGGCGCAAGCCCAATCGGATCTGGAGGCTGGCCGCACAACCGGAAGCCTCTTGCTGATTCCGTAGGGCAACGGAATGCGCAGGAGGCGGGGCAATAGTCATGGTGCAGAAGGGGTGATCGCGATTCCCGGCGGTCGCATCCCGATGATCGCTCTGGTCCAGACGCTCGCTGTCGCGGAATATCTCAGCTTCCATCGCGCCGCTCTGGCGCTCGGCACCAGTCAGTCGAGCGTCAGCACACGGATCAAAGCGCTGGAGGAAGACCTGGGCATCACCCTCTTCGACCGCAATACGCGCGGCGTCCGCCTTACCGAAGCCGGACGCCGCTTCGTCGATCAGGTTCATGATGCCATGGGCATTCTGGACAGGGCAATTCAGACGGCCGGAATGCAGTCACGGGGCGAGGATGGCGAGATTCGGATCGGCGTTCATGCCATCACGCCGGGCTGTTTCCTTAACCGCCTGTTGGAAAGCTTCCAGACCGAGCATCCGGGTGTCCGCCCCAGTATTACCGAAGGCACGGCACGCGACACCCAGCTCATGGTTCGCGAAGGCCAACTGGATGCCGCTTTCATGGCCGGAAACTACGAAATCCCCGACCTCAATTGTCGCGTGATCTGGCATGACCGCCTGATGGTGGCGCTGCCAGCACGACACGCATTGGCTGCGCAGCAGAATCTCGAATGGCGGCAGCTCGCAGAGGAAACCTTCCTCGTTCGCCATAATGGCACCGGCCCGCAGGTGCATGATCTGATCGTTGCCCGTTCGGCAGGAAAACGGCTGACACCAGCAATCCAGCGCGTTGATGTCGAGCGCAGCACGCTGATGTCGATGATTGCCGCAGGGCATGGCATTTCGCTTTTCGTCAAGGAAAGCACCGCTGCCGCTATGGCAAATGTCGTTTTTCTGCCGATCCTTGACGAGCCTGAAACCATCCCGTTCTCGGCGGTCTGGTCGCCGCGAAATCGCGATCCCCTGCTGTCGAACCTTCTCGCCCTGGCGACGAAAATGGGCCGCTCGCATCCAAAATCCGATTCGCGATAGATCGGGACGCACAGTGCTGAAATAGTGCCGCTCTCACCCGTCCTATTTGCCGCCGATCGTATCCCGTAGCCCTACGTCCGAACCTTTGCTGTTGCCTCTCGCGGAAACACCTATTCTCTGATCGGCTCCGTCTCTCTTGCCGATTGGAGCCTGTATGCGTGGAGGCCGAATACTCTGGGGGCAGATTGCCGTCGTCTTCATCATTGTTCTGGTGATGACCTGGGCGGCGACGCAATGGGTGGCGTTCCGGCTCGGCTTCCAGCCCCAACTCGGAAGCCCCTGGTTCGATCTGGCCGGTTGGCCGTTCTACCATCCGCCCGCCTTCTTCTGGTGGTGGTTCTCCTTTGACGCCTATGCGCCCACGATCTTCATGGAGGGCGCGGCCATCGCCACGTCCGGCGGTATCCTCGCCATTGCCGCCGCCATCCTCATGTCGATCATCCGGGCGCGGGAGGCCCGCAATGTCGCCACCTACGGTTCGGCTCGATGGGCGGAAGATAGGGAAATCCGTGCGGCCGGCTTGCTCGGCCCCGATGGCGTCCTGCTCGGCCGTTATACCCACGACTATCTGCGCCATGACGGTCCCGAGCATGTCCTTTGCTTTGCACCGACCCGCAGCGGCAAGGGCGTCGGCCTCGTGGTGCCTACGCTGCTGACCTGGCCGGGAAGCTGCATCGTTCACGACATCAAGGGCGAGAACTGGACCCTGACAGCCGGCTTCCGCGCGAAGCACGGGCGCGTCCTGCTGTTCGATCCGACCAATACCAGATCATCCGCCTATAACCCGTTGCTGGAGGTGCGGCAGGGCGAATGGGAAGTCCGCGACGTGCAGAATATCGCGGATATTCTGGTCGATCCCGAAGGCAGCCTCGACAAGCGTAACCATTGGGAAAAGACCAGTCACAGCCTGCTTGTCGGCGCGATCCTGCACGTTCTCTATGCCGAGCAGGACAAGACCCTGTCGGGCGTCGCCAACTTCTTGTCCGATCCCCGCCGTCCGGTCGAAGCGACCTTGCGCGCGATGATGGACACGACGCATTTGGGCGAAGCCGGCGTTCATCCTGTCATCGCCTCGTCGGCGCGCGAACTGCTGAACAAGAGCGAGAACGAACGATCGGGCGTGCTGTCCACCGCCATGTCGTTCCTCGGCCTCTACCGCGATCCGGTCGTGGCGCGCGTCACGGACCGCTGCGACTGGCGCATTGCCGATCTGGTCGGCAGCCGGAAGCCGGTGACGCTCTATTTCGTCGTTCCGCCGTCCGACATCAACCGGACGAAACCGCTGATCCGCCTGATCCTCAACCAGATCGGCCGCAGGCTGACCGAGGAGCTGACGCTATCCGGCAAGCGGCATCGCCTGCTCATGATGCTGGACGAGTTTCCGGCATTGGGCAGGCTCGATTTCTTTGAATCGGCATTGGCCTTCATGGCTGGCTACGGCCTCAAGTCCTTCCTGATCGCCCAATCGCTCAACCAGATCGAGCGCGCCTATGGGCCGAACAACAGCATTCTCGACAACTGCCATGTGCGCGTCGCCTTCGCCACGAACGACGAGCGCACCGCCAAGCGCGTGTCGGACTCGCTCGGCACAGCAACCGAGATGCGCGACTCCACCAACTATGCCGGCCATCGCCTCGCGCCCTGGCTCGGGCATCTGATGGTATCGCGGCAGGAGACGGCGCGGCCGCTAATGACTCCCGGCGAGATCATGCAACTCCCGCCCGCCGACGAAATCGTGATGGTCGCGGGAACGCCACCGATCCGGGCGAAGAAGGCCCGCTATTTCGAGGACGTGCGATTGCAGGAGCGCATCCTGCCGCCGCCCGAGTTGCCATCCGCACCAGCGGCGAAGCCGGCAACGGACGACTGGACGAGCCGCGTCATCGTCTCGGCGGACAGGCCAGCTTCGACCGCTGCCCGTGACGCCGAGGGCGATCCCGACAATGCCGGCATCCGCCGCGAGCCGGAATTGCCCGAGCATGAGGAGATCATCCCGCCGCCACCAATGCCCGCCCAGGAGTTCGACATTCTGGACGACGAGCCGGACGTGGACGCGGCCAAGGCCCGCGCGCTGCGCTCGCGGATGCGAATGATCGCCCGGCAAGCGTCGATGAACCCCGATGACGGCATAGAGCTTTGAGAGGCCGCCCATGACAGCCCGCACCCGCATGAATGTCTATTTCGACCCGGAACTGCTCAAACAGGTCGAGGCGCTATCGCTGCGCCGGCAGGTCTCGAAGTCCGCTATCGTCGAGGCGGCGGTCGCATCCTTCCTGTCGGGCGACACATCGGATCGGCTGGAAGCGGCCATGTCGCGCCGCCTCGACAAGATCGGCCGGCAGATCGGCACGCTGGACGAAGATCTCGCCGTGCTCGGCGAGACCCTCTCCTTGTTCGTTCACTTCTGGCTGACGATGACCCCGCCATTGCCGGATAGCGCCAAACAGTCCGCACGGATCAAGGGCAACGAGCGGTTCGAGGGCTTCATGCAGAATCTCGGCCGCAGGCTAGCGACCGGCGATAGGTTCCTGAAAGAGTTGTCGCGCGACATGGATTCGCTTCATGACAGTCTAACGGAAGGTGAGCCCGAGGCTGATGACGACCACGCTTAGATTTTCAACCCATCCTATTTGCCGCCGATGGCCGCCGATCACCGCTTTCGCTTAGATAGTTGTTGAAGCAGCCCAATTTCGGGCTTTCTTAATCGACCCGATGCGGGGACCGTCTGTCGCGCCCCGCGAGAAATCGGGGCCGACATGACTGCACATCATCAGAAACCGGAGGCGATAGCGCGTGGCGCGCGGATGCTGCGCACGGCGCTCGGCGCGTCCATCGCCCGGTTTCTCGAAGACCCCGCCGTCATCGAGGTGATGCTGAACCCGGACGGTCGCATCTGGATCGACCGGCTGTCCGAAGGTTTGGCCGATACCGGCGAGATGCTGTCCGCCGCCGATGGCGAGCGTATCGTCCGGTTGGTCGCGCACCATGTCGGCGCGGAGGTCCACGCCCGATCCCCGCGCGTGTCGGCGGAACTACCCGAAACCGGCGAGCGGTTTGAAGGCTTGTTGCCGCCGGTCGTCGCCGCACCCGCCTTCGCCATCCGCAAGCCCGCCGTCGCGGTGTTCACGCTCGACGATTACGTGGTGGCGGGCATCATGTCCGCCGATCAGGCCGCGACGTTACGCGCGGCAGTTTCCTCCCGCGCAAACATCCTCGTCGCGGGCGGCACCAGCACCGGCAAGACCACGCTGACCAATGCGCTGCTCGCGGAGGTGGCGAAGACGCAGGATCGCGTCGTCATCATCGAGGACACGCGCGAACTGCAATGCGCCGCGCCCAACCTCGTCGCCATGCGGACCAAGGACGGCGTGGCGACGCTTTCCGATCTGGTGCGCTCCTCGCTGCGCCTGCGCCCCGACCGCATCCCCATCGGCGAGGTGCGCGGCTCCGAAGCTCTCGACCTTCTGAAAGCATGGGGCACGGGGCACCCCGGCGGCATCGGCACCATCCATGCCGGCACGGGCATCGGTGCGCTGCGCCGCCTCGAACAGCTCATTCAAGAGGCTGTTGTCACCGTCCCGCGCGCGCTGATCGCCGAGACTATCGACCTTGTTGCCGTCCTTTCCGGGCGCGGTTCCGCGCGCCGGCTGGCCGAACTCGCCCGCGTCGAGGGGCTGGGACCGGACGGCGACTACCGCATCACGCATCCCATCACTTCGGCAACCAACCCAAAAGGAGACTCTTCATGATCCGCACGCTTTCGCGCGGCTGCCGCACCATGGCGACCGCAGCCGCCACCGTTTCCATCAGCCTGATGCTCGCCCCGGCGGCCCATGCTTCCGGCTCGTCGATGCCGTGGGAGGCTCCGCTTCAGAGCATCCTTCAGTCGATCGAGGGGCCGGTCGCCAAGATCATCGCCGTGATCGTCATCATCGCGACGGGCCTCGCGCTGGCTTTTGGGGATACGTCGGGCGGTTTCCGCCGCCTGATCCAGATCGTGTTCGGCCTGTCCATCGCCTTTGCCGCCAGCTCGTTCTTCCTGTCGTTCTTCTCGTTCGGCGGCGGGGCGCTCGTCTGATGGCGGGCGGCCTCGAACAACTCGACGCGGTGCCGGGATTTTCCGTCCCGGTCCACAGGGCGCTGACCGAGCATATCCTGCTCGGCGGCGCTCCGCGCTCCATCGCCATCCTGAACGGAACGCTGGCCGGGGCCGTGGGTCTCGGCCTGCGTCTCTGGCTGGTCGGACTCGCCATCTGGGTCGTCGGCCACTTCGCCGCCGTGTGGATGGCCAAGCGCGACCCGCTTTTTGTCGAGGTGGGCCGCAGGCATCTGCGCATCCCCGGTCATCTGTCGGTCTGACGGAGGCGCACATGATGAATCTCGCCGAATACCGCCGCACATCCAGCCGCCTCGCGGATTTCCTGCCCTGGGCCGCACTTGTCGGCTCCGGCGTCGTGCTGAACAAGGATGGAAGTTTCCAGAGGACGGCGAAGTTCCGCGGTCCCGATCTGGATTCCGCCGTCGCTGCCGAGCTGGTCGCGGTCGCAGGACGCATCAACAACGCCGTCCGCCGTCTCGGGTCGGGCTGGAGCCTTTTCGTGGAGGCACAGCGCAGCGAAGCCGCGACCTATCCCGACAGTCAATTTCCCGAAGCCGCATCCGCGCTGCTCGACGCCGAGCGCAAGGCCGGTTTCGAGGAAGCCGGGACGCATTTCGTGTCCGGCTATTTCCTGACCTTCCTCTGGCTGCCTCCCGCCGAGGACGCCGCCCGCACTGAGGCCTGGCTCTACGAGGGCCGCGAGCAATCCGGAGTGGACCCATGGGAATTGCTGCGCGGCTTCATCGACCGCACCGACCGCGTTCTGGCGTTGCTCGATGGCTTCATGCCGGAATGCCGCTGGCTCGATGACGCCGGCACGCTGACCTATCTCCATTCGACCATCTCGACCAACCGGCATCGTGTGCGCGTGCCCGAGGTGCCGATGCACCTCGATGCGCTGCTCGCTGATCAGCCGCTGACCGGCGGCCTGGAGCCGCGCCTTGGCGACCAGCATCTGCGCGTCCTGACCATCATCGGCTTTCCGACCGCGACGACGCCCGGCCTGCTCGACGAGATGAACCGGCTGCCGTTCCCGTATCGCTGGAGCACGCGAGCGATCCTGCTCGACAAGACCGATGCAACCCGGCTGCTGACTCGCATCCGCCGTCAGTGGTTCGCCAAGCGCAAGAGCATCGCGGCGATTCTGAAAGAGGTGATGACCAACGAGCAATCCGCGCTCGTGGACACCGACGCTGCGAACAAGGCGCTCGACGCCGACATGGCCTTGCAGGAGCTGGGCGCGGACATGGCGGGGATCGCCTATGTCACGGCCACCATCACCGTCTGGGATGCCGATCCGCGCATTGCCGACGAGAAGCTCCGCCTCGCGGAAAAGATCATTCAGGGCCGCGACTTCACCGCGATGCCTGAAACCGTCAACGCCGTCGATGCCTGGCTCGGTTCGATCCCCGGACATGCCTATGCGAATGTCCGCCAGCCGCCCATATCGACGCTCAACCTCGCCCATATGATCCCGCTTTCGGCGGTGTGGGCGGGGCCGGAACGGGATGAGCATTTCAGCGCGCCCCCGCTGTTCTTCGGCAAGACCGAAGGCTCGACCCCGTTCCGGTTTTCCCTTCATGTCGGCGATGTCGGCCACACCCTCGTCGTCGGCCCGACCGGCGCGGGCAAGTCCGTGCTGCTGGCGCTCATGGCCTTGCAGTTCCGTCGCTATGAGCAAGCGCAGGTATTCGCCTTCGACTTCGGTGGCAGCATCCGGGTCGCATCGCTCGCCATGGGGGGCGACTGGCACGACCTTGGCGGTGGCCTGACGGAAGGGGACGAGGCGTCCGTCTCGCTCCAGCCGCTCGCCCGGATCGACGATACCTATGAACGCGCCTGGGCCGCCGACTGGATCGCCGCCATTCTCGGTCGTGAAGGTGTCCCGATCACACCCGAAACCAAGGAATATATCTGGACGGCGCTGACATCGCTTAGCACCGCTCCGGTCGGCGAGCGCACCATCACCGGCTTCACGGTCCTCCTTCAATCCAACGATCTGAAACAGGCATTGCGCCCTTACTGCATCGGCGGCGCTTACGGACGGTTGCTCGACGCAGAAGCCGAGCATCTCGGTTCGGCTTCGGTGCAGGCGTTCGAGATCGAGGGGCTGGTCGGGACCGGCGCGGCCCCGGCCGTGCTCGCCTATCTGTTCCATCGCATCGGCGACCGGCTCGATGGACGGCCGACCCTGCTCATCATCGACGAGGGCTGGCTGGCGTTGGACGATGAAGGCTTCGCCAGCCAGCTCCGCGAATGGCTGAAGACGCTACGCAAGAAAAACGCTTCCGTCATCTTCGCTACGCAGTCGCTATCGGACATCGATGGCAGCAACATCGCGCCCGCCATTATCGAAAGCTGCCCGACGCGGCTGCTTCTCCCGAACGAACGCGCCATCGAACCGCAGATCACGGCCATCTATCGGCGCTTCGGCCTCAATGACCGGCAGATCGAAATCCTCGCGCGGGCCACGCCCAAGCGGGACTACTACTGCCAGAGCCGCAGGGGCAATCGCCTGTTCGAGCTTGGCCTGTCCGAAGTCGGCCTCGCGCTCTGCACCGCGTCCGCGAAATCCGACCACAAACGCATCGCCGGACTGATCGCCGAGCATGGCCGCGAAGGCTTCCTCGCCGCCTGGTTGCGCCTGCGCGGCGTCGATTGGGCGGCCGACCTGATCCCCGACCTCACCAATCTCATCCTACAGACCGAGAAGGAGTCCCAACCATGACCATTCGCCGTTCCCGCTCGCGCGCCATTTTCATGGCTGCGACCATGCTTGCCGCACCGCTCGCGCTGTCGCCCATCCTCACAAGCCCGGCCCATGCGCAATGGACGGTCTTCGATCCGTCCAACTATGCGCAGAATGTGCTGACAGCCGCGCGCACGCTTCAGCAGATCAACAACCAGATCACCTCGCTTCAGAACGAAGCGACCATGCTCATCAATCAGGCGAAGAATCTGGCGAGCCTGCCATATTCATCGCTTCAGCAGCTCCAGCAGAACGTCCAGCGCACGCAGCAGCTTTTGAGCCAGGCGCAGAACATCGCGTTCGACGTGCAGAACATCGACCAGGCGTTTCAGCAGAAATACGGCAGCATCTCCCTGTCCGCCACCGATACGCAGCTCGTCACCGATGCCCGCTCGCGCTGGCAGAACACCGTGGGCAGCTTGCAGGACGCCATGCGCGTGCAGGCCGGCGTCGTCGGCAACATAGACACCAACCGCACGCAGATGTCCGAACTGGTCGGCCAGAGCCAGGGCGCGACCGGCGCGCTGCAAGCCACGCAGGCCGGCAATCAGCTTCTCGCCCTGCAATCGCAGCAGCTTTCCGACCTGATCGCGCTGATGTCTGCCAATGGCCGGTCGGAAGCACTGATCGAGGCAGAGCGCGCCACCGCCGCCGAACAGGGCCGCGTCCAGCGTGAACGCTTCCTGACGCCGGGATCGGGCTACCAACCCGGCAACGCGCAAATGTTCGGCAACGGCAACAACTGACCTGACAGGAGGGGCGCGACATGGACGGCAAGATGCTGGCCCGGCTGGGCGCGATCATATTCGTCGCCATCGCCATCACCGCCACGGTGATCGAGATGACCCGGCAGGACGAGCCGCCGCGCGGCAGGCCCGCGCCGGAACTACAGCGTCCCACCGATCCGCTGCGCCAGAGCCTGCGCGATTGCCAGCGGCTTGGCGAGGCGGCCGCGAGCGATCCCGACTGCCTTGCCGCCTGGGCCGAGAACCGTGATCGGTTTCTCGGCCGGACGCCGGTGCCCGCCACCCCGCATCAGAACGGGGGACAGTGAACCATGGGCGGCACCGGCGTCATCGACTCGTTTCTAGGCGTATTCACCTCATACATCGACAGCGGCTTCGGCCTGCTCGGCGGCGAGGTGGCGTTCATCGCCACAACGCTCATCGTCATCGACGTGGTGCTGGCGGCACTGTTCTGGTCGTGGGGCGCCGATGACGACATCATCGCCCGGCTGGTGAAGAAGACCCTGTTCGTCGGCGCGTTCGCCTACATCATCGGCAACTGGAACAATCTGGCGCGCATCGTCTTCGAGAGCTTCGCCGGTCTCGGCCTCAAAGCCTCCGGCACCAGCTTTTCCACCGCCGATCTGATGCGCCCCGGCAAGGTGGCGCAGACCGGCCTCGACGCGGGCCGCCCGCTGCTCGACTCCATCTCCGATCTGATGGGTTACTGGTCGTTCTTCGAGAACTTCATCCAGATCGCCTGCCTGATGTTCGCCTGGGCGCTGGTGCTGCTCGCCTTCTTCATCCTCGCCATCCAGCTTTTCGTGACGCTTATCGAGTTCAAGCTGACCACGCTCGCCGGCTTCGTGCTGATCCCGTTCGGTCTCTTCGGCAAGACTGCCTTCATGGCCGAGCGCGTGCTGGGCAACGTCATCTCGTCGGGGATCAAAGTCCTCGTGCTGGCCGTCATCATCGGCATCGGCTCGACGCTGTTCTCGCAGTTCACCGCAGGCTTCGGCGGCGCAACGCCGACCATCGACGACGCCATGGCGATCGTGCTCGCCGCCTTGTCGCTGCTCGGCCTTGGCATCTTCGGTCCCGGCATCGCCTCCGGTCTCGTTTCGGGCGGCCCGCAGCTTGGCGCGGGTGCGGCGATCGGCACCGGCCTTGCCGTAGGAGGCGCAGCCCTTGCCGCAGGCGGTGCAGCCGGTCTCGCCGTCAAGGGAGGTGCTACCGCCATGTCCGGTGGCGCCGCGGCCGTTCGGGGCGGCGCTGCCGCCTCCGGAGGGGCCGCAGCGACCTACAGCATGGCTTCGCTCGGCCAATCTGGTGCGGCGGGCGTTGCTTCCGGTCTCGGCGGGGTTGCCCGCGCGGCAGGCTCCGCCGCCGTATCGCCTCTGAAACGCGCCGCCTCGAAAGCAACGGAAAGCGTCAAATCCAGCTTTTCGGATGGCGCACGCGCAGCCTTCGGGGTGACAGGGGGATCATCCACCGCAGGCACGGCCGGAGGCAGCAGCGCAGCCCCCGCAGCAGCGTCTTCCCCCGCTGGCAGTCCCCCGGCCTGGGCGCAGCGGATGCAGCGTTCCCAAGCCGTGAATCACGGCGCCACCATGGCCGCCCATGCGGTGCGTTCCGGCGACAGCCACGGTGGCGGCTCCTCCGTCAATCTCTCTGAAAGTGACCGCTCATGAGCATCTTCAAACGACCATCGACCCATTACGGCAAATCGCCCGAACCCGAGACGCCTTACCAGAAGGCTGCTCAAGCCTGGGATGAGCGCATCGGCTCGGCCCGCGTGCAGGCGAAGAACTGGCGCTATATGGCCTTCGGATCGCTGATCCTCTCGGCCGGTTTCGCCGCCGCGCTCGTCTGGCAATCAGCGCGCGGGACCGTGGTGCCGTGGGTGGTGCAGGTCGATAATCTCGGCCAGGCGCAGACTGTCGCACCCGCTAACGCCGATTATCGCCCGACTGACCCGCAGATCGCGTTCCATCTGGGCCGCTTCATCGAACAGGTCCGGGCGATCCCGGCAGACGCCATCATCGTCCGCCAGAATTGGCTCCGCGCCTATGAGTGGACCACGGATCGCGGCGCAGCGGCCTTGAACGACTACGCCCGCAGCAACGACCCGTTCACGAAGGTCGGTCGGCAGCAGGTCGCCGTCGAGGTTTCCAGCGTCATCCGAGCATCGAACGACAGCTTCCGCGTGGCGTGGACCGAGCGCCACTATGAGAACGGCCAGCTTTCCACGACCGAACGATGGACCGCGATCCTGACCATCGTGATCCAGACCCCGCGTGACTCCGAGCGCCTGCGCGCCAATCCGCTCGGCATCTATGTCAACGCAATCTCATGGTCGCGGGAGATGAGCCAATGACCCGCACGACGCTCCGCAAAGCCCCATTTCAGGATTTCCGTAAACCCGCCTTCGCGGCTTTGATGCTGTCGGCCACGATGCTCGCCGGCTGCGCGACCAACCGCACGCCGCAATTCAGCTACGACGCCGACGTGCCGTCATCGCCCGTTGTGCCGGCCGCCGTCACCGATGACCGGCCCCGGCCGCTGCATACGCCACCGGCCTGGACCGTGGCGCGCGGCGGGACCTCCGCCGGAACACCGGCAGGCCGTGTCGAGAACGCCAATGCCGCCGCGCGCGTCGAGCCGCGCCGCGAGGGCTACTATAACGCCATCCAGATTTATCCCTGGTCGGAAGGCGCGCTCTATCAAGTCTATGCCGCACCGGGACAGATCACGACCATTGCGCTCGAACCCGGCGAGGGCCTGACCGGCGCGGGGCCGATTGCAGCCGGCGACACCGCCCGCTGGATCATCGGCGATACCGAGAGCGGATCGGGGACAACACGCCGCGTCCATATCCTCGTGAAGCCGACGCGCCCGGACATCATGACAAACCTCGTCGTGACGACCGACCGGCGCACCTACATGATCGAGTTGCGCGCCCGCGAAGCCCTCTATATGCCCTCCGTCGCCTGGGCCTATCCCGCACCACCAGCGGGCCAGCGCCAGACCGTTCCGGCCGCTCCGGTCATCCCGGCCGAGGCCGCGCGCAAATATCGCTATGGCCTGACCGGCGACAGCCCGCCATGGCGGCCCATCTCTGTCTTCGACGATGGTCGCCGCATCTATGTCGTCTTCCCTCGCGGCATCGTGCAGGGCGAGATGCCCCCGATCTTCGTCATCGGCTCGGATGGCGAAACCCAGATCGTCAACAGCCGCATCCACCAGAACATCCTGATCGTGGATCGCCTGTTCGGCGCGGCCGAATTGCGCCTTGGCAGCGGCGAGCGCCAGCAGACGGTCAGGATCGTCCGCATTGAGCAACGGCAGGCTGCACAGCCGGCAAAAGCGACCGGAGAATCCCCGTCATGACTGAAGACACGCCCCCTGTAGAAGCTGCAGCGGACACCACCACACCCATGCGGCTGCGCACTGAGCCGCCGCGCGTCACCCGTCTGTCCCGCAAGATGCTGGCCGGCGTCGGCGCAGTTGCTTTGCTCGGCATCGGCGGGGCGCTGATCTACGCGCTCCAGACTCGCGATGCAGGGCCGGGAGGCGAAGAACTCTATTCGACCGAGAACCGGCCCACGGCGGACGGCCTGTCCGGCCTGCCGCGCGATTATACCGGCCCGGTCCTCGGACCGGCATTGCCCGGCGATCTGGGCGGCCCGATCCTCGACGCGCAGAACAGGGGCCAGCCAGTTGCGCCGCCGGCTATGGCAACACCAGTTCGCGATCCTGCCGAGGAGCGCCGCCTCGCCGAAGAGGAAGCTGCACGTCTCAGCACGGTGTTTTTCCAGTCCGGGCAGAGAACGGCAACAGCCCCCGGTTCCAATATACCGGGCCTTGCAGGTCTTGGCGTCGGCGGTCAGCCAGCCACGCGAGACCGGCATACGGCCTTTCTCAATGGCCCGGTGGATCGGCAGACGGTCGCCCTGGATCGCATCATGGCTCCGGCATCGCCCTACATCCTTCAGGCCGGGGCCGTTATCCCGGCGGCGATGATTACCGGCATCCGTTCCGATCTTCCCGGCCAGATCACCGCGCAGGTCACGGAAAACGTCTACGACAGCCCGACCGGCAGCCTGCTGCTGATCCCGCAGGGAACGCGCATCATCGGCCAGTATGATGCCGGCGTGACCTTCGGCCAGCGCCGCGTGCTGCTCGTCTGGAACCGACTGATCCTGCCCAATGGCCGTTCCATAGTGCTGGAGCGCCAGCCGGGAGCGGACGCTTCCGGCTATGCCGGCCTTGAGGATGGCGTCGATTATCATTGGTGGGATCTGATGAAGGCAGCCGGCCTCTCGACGCTGCTCGGCATCGGCACCGAACTGGCGACCGATGACGAGGACCGCCTGATCCGGGCTATCCGCGACGGGGCGCAGGACACCATCAATCAGGCCGGACAGCAGATCGTCCAGCGGCAGTTGCAGGTCGCGCCGACGCTGACCATCCGGCCCGGCTTCCCGGTCAGGGTCATCGTCACAAGGGATTTAGTCCTCGAACCCTACAGGAATTGACCATGGCAAAGCTGAAACTCGGCCCGCTGGCCGACGACAAGCCGGTGAAGGTGGCAGTGGAACTTCCCGCGCAGCTCCACCGCGACCTGATCGACTATGCCGCTCTGTTGGCCGATGGCGGTGCGCCGATCGAGCCTGCCAGACTTATCGTGCCGATGCTGGAGCGGTTCATCGCCACGGATCGCGGTTTCGCCAAGGCGCGGCGGCAACCCTCCTGATCCATCGCGGTAGGGGTGCCGCCGGCGCACAGGTGCGAATGCGGCACGCTACACTCCGCCGGTCCCCCTCCATGCTTCGCTTAATTCCGGGGCCTGATGCGCCCCTGAATCCACCAGCGAAACACGGAGGATACCATGTGCGCAGAGCGCCGCCGCGCCCAACGAGGCCGCCCAAGACAGCCGGCCCCTGGAACGCTCCCCGACGACCTTTACGATTATGACGACGATCCCGTGCCGCGCATCAGCCCGTCGCGCGGCAGTCCGCCTCGTGTGTTCGACGTGGAGAAGCTGCCCGTCATTGATGACTGGCCCGAGGAAGTGCCGATCACCGAGGCCGAGATTCTGGTGTTCGAGCGCTGGTTCGCCGATGTTTTCGATGAAATGTTCGGCTCAGTCGATCTGCCTGAAGGCTTGAAAAAGTTATCGCGGTATGATAATGAAAAGCCATAACTGATGATCGAGCTATGCCATGACGACACTCAAGGTCGGGATCGCCGAACCCGATGAAATGAAAGCCCGCACCATGCGGGTCGCCAGGGGCGAGGAAAAGCCCGCACCCGGCGATCCGACTGTCTGGTTCGCGTCCACCATGTCCTTTGCCAAGTTCCTGTCGCCCAGCAACTGCGAACTGCTCCGCATCATCCATGAGCATGAGCCGGACTCGCTGGAGGAACTGGCGCAGATCACCGGCCGCGCGAAATCCAACCTGTCCCGGACCCTCAAGGCCATGGCCGGCTACGGCCTTGTTCGCATGGAGAAGGGCAAGGGTCTCAAGCTGGTCCCCAAGGTCATCCATGACCGCGTGGAGCTGGTCTTGCCCCTGATCGAGCGGCGCAAGTCGAAAGGAACCCGCAAATGAACGCACAATCCCCCAATGTCGCCCTGCGGGCTGCCCTGTATTTGCGCGTCTCTACCGCTCGGCAGGCCGAGCATGACGTGTCGATCCCCGACCAGCGCAAGCAGGGCGAAGCCTGGTGCGCGGCGCGCGGCTATCAGCTTGTCGAAATCTTCGTGGAGCCGGGCAACACGGCCACCAACGACCGCCGCCCTGAGTTCCAGCGGATGATCGAGGCGGGCACGTCGAAGCCCACACCGTTCGACGTGGTTCTGGTTCACAGCTTCTCGCGCTTCTTCCGCGATGCTTTCGACATGGAATATTACTATCGCAAGCTCGCCAAGAATGACGTGCGCCTCATTTCCATTACGCAAGAGCTGGGGGACGACCCGATCCACGACATGATGCGTCGGATCATGTCCTTGTTCGATGAATACCAGTCGAAGGAGAACGGCAAGCACGTCACGCGCGCTCTGAAGGAGAATGCCCGGCAAGGCTTCTGGAACGGTGCGTTGCCGCCGATCGGCTACCGGATCGCCGCCGCCGAACAGCGTGGGGCCAAGACCAAGAAGAAGCTGGAAATCGACCCGCTGCACGCCGACACGATCCGTCTGATCTATCGGCTCGCTCTGGAAGGTCAGGGCGACAGCGGCCAGATGGGCGTCAAGGCGATCGTCAAGCACTTGAACGCCAAGGGTATCTTCACCCGTGATGGCGGCCGCTGGGGCATCGGCCAGGTCCATCGCGTCCTGACCCGCCGCACCTATATCGGCGAACATGAATGGGGGAAGCGCAGCAAGCACAACGACCCGCGTTCCGCCGGCGAAATCGTCATCGTCCCGGTGCCCGCCATCATCGAGCGGGAGACTTTCTACGCCGTTCAGTCGCTTTTGCAGGCTCGCAACCCCAAGACCGAACTGCCCGCCCGCGTCGTGATCGGGCCGACCCTGCTGACCGGCATCTGTTATTGCGGCAATTGCGGTGGGGCCATGACCATCCGCACCGGCAAGAGCGGCCGCTACCGCTACTATGCCTGCTCGATCAAGGCGCGGCAGGGCGAGACCGGCTGCAAGGGCCGAGCGATCCCCATGGACAAGCTCGACGACATGGTGGTCAGCCATATCGAGGACCGCCTGCTCGATCCCGACCGTCTGGAGAAGCTGCTTGGCAGCATCCTCGGCCGCCGCGAGGATCAGGCCGAGCGCCGCCGCGAACACATCGCCTCTTTGCAGCGGCAGGCGACCGAATCGGAATCGCGCCTCAAGCGCCTCTATGACGCCATTGAGGCGGGCGTGGCTGATCTGGACGATCCGGCGCTCAAGGAGCGGATCGCCGGTCTCAAGGTTCTCCGCGATCAGGCGCGGGCTGATGCCGACCGGGCGCAAGCCCTGCTCGAAAGCCCCGGCCACAGTGCCCTCAGTCCCGCGATGATCGAAGGGTTTGCACGCCGCGCGCGGGAGCGCATTCGCGGTCACGAGGGCGGCTATCGGCGGGATCACCTGCGCGCGCTGGCGCAGCGCGTCGAGGTCGCGGACGACGCAATCCGGATCATGGGGTCGAAAACGGAACTGCTAAAGACGCTTATTGCCGGTCAAGGGCGGCAATCGGCGGCGATTGGCGTGCCCAGAGGCGGTCTGAAATGGCGGACAGGGTGGGATTCGAACCCACGGTGAGCGTGAACCCACGGCGGTTTTCAAGACCGCTGCCTTAAACCACTCGGCCACCTGTCCTCGTCGCGCGCTATCGCCGTCTCGGCGCTTTGGCGCAAGGGGGCGGCGAAAGGGGGTTTAATCTGCACCGCCGCTTGTGCCATCGTCGCGCTCGCGAAAGGGGCAGTATGCGTATCAAGTCTTTCCTCGCCGCACTCGCCTTGGCGGCGGTGCTGCCGTCGGCGGATCTCGGAAGCGGGCATGTGGCGCTCGCACAGGAAGAAGCCGGCTTCCAGGCCTGGCTGGCCCAGTTCCGCGTGCGCGCGGAGCGGGAAGGGGTGTCGCGGCGCACGCTCGATGCAGTGTTGCCGACGTTGACGCTCAATCCGCGGGTGATCGCGCTCGACCGCGACCAGCCTGGCGGCAATCCCAACGCGCCGGCCTCCGCCATCCCGGCGTTCGAGCCCTATCGCGTGCGCCATGTCGATGCCGCGCGGATCAACCGCGGCCGCGCGAAATACAACGCGCTGCGGCCCAGGCTCAGCACGATCGAGCGGCAGACCGGCGTGCCCGAATCGATCATGGTCGCGATCTGGGGGCATGAGACCAATTATGGCGCGTTCAGCGGCGATTTCGATCTGGCGCGCTCGCTCGCCACGCTCGCCTATGAGGGGCGACGGCGGGAGCTGTTCACCGGTGAGTTGATCGCGACCCTGAAGCTGATGGATATGGGCTTCCGGCGCGATCAGCTGAAGGGCAGCTGGGCCGGCGCCACCGGCTATCCGCAATTCCTGCCCTCGATGTACCTCCGTCTCGCGCGCGACGGCGATGGCGATGGCCGCGCCGATATCTGGACGAGCGAGGCGGATGCGCTCGCTTCCATCGCCAATTACTTCGTCAATGCCGGGTGGAAGCCCGGCGTGCCGTGGGGCGTCGCGGTGACGGTGCCGTCCACGCTCAACCGCGGCGCGATCGCCAACCGCACCGTCTCGCCGCGCTGCCCGCGCGTGCACGATCGCCACAGCCGCTGGAAGACGATCGCCGAATGGCGTGCGCTGGGCGTGCGGCCGATCGGCGCGCCGGTGCCGGCCGATACCGAGATGGCCTCGCTGCTGGAGCCCGATGGTCCCGGCCGCACCGCCTATCTGCTGACCGGCAACTACCGGGTGATCCTCGATTACAACTGCTCGAACTTCTACGCGCTCTCGGTGGGGCTGCTGGCCGATGCGGTCAGGCGCTAGTGGCGCGGCGAGCGCCGCCGTCGTCACGCTCGCCATGTTGCTCGCCGGCTGCGGATCGACGCCGCGGCCGACGGCGGGGGCAGGGCGGCCGATCGGCGGCAAGGTGGTCGATTATCCGGTGAAGGTGGGCGCGCCCTATCAGGTGGGTGGCATCACCTACATGCCCGTCGACGATCCCGATTATGACATGGTCGGCATGGCCAGCTGGTATGGCGGGGAGTTCGGCGGCAGCCCGACGGCAAACGGTGAACGCTTCGATCCCGGCCGCATGTCCGCCGCGCACAAGACGCTGCCGCTGCCGAGCTATGTCGAGGTCACCGCGCTCGACACCGGCCGCACGGTCACGGTGCGCGTCAACGATCGCGGGCCGTTCGCGGGCAATCGCGTGATCGATCTGTCGCAGGCGGCGGCGCGGGCGCTGGGCATCGAGCGATCGGGCACCGCGCGCGTGCGGGTGCGGCGCGTCTATCCGTCTGAGAGGGATCGTGCGGCGCTGCGCGGCGGCGGCCAGCTTGCCATGCGCACCGATTCGGTGCCGGCGCGGCTGCCGGCGACCGCGCGGGCGCCGACGCCGCCGCCCCAACCGCAGGTTCGGCCCCTGCCGCAGCCCTATCGCGTGCCCACCTCGGCACCCGCACCTGCGCCGCAGCAGGGGCAGGTGCCGATCGGGATCCCGATGCCGGCGCCCTACAGCGCACCTTCCAAACCGGAAGCCGCGCCTGCCGCGGCACCGCTCCCCGCGAGCGGCAGCTGGTTCGTGCAGGTCGGCGCCTTTTCCAGCCTCGAACGGGCGGCGACGATCGCCGGGCAGCTCGGCGCGCGCGTGTCCGATGTCGGCGCGCTGCACCGCGTACGCCTCGGCCCCTATGCCAGTGCCGATGCCGCGCGAGATGGCGTCGCCAAGGCGAGCGCGGCCGGCTATGCTGACGCGCGGATCGTGCAGGATTGATGCTTTTCGCCCCGGCGCCTACGCGCGGCGGAGCCGGGGCCACGAATGCGCCGCGACCTTGAACCGAGCCAAGCTGGAATGCCGATGATGAGAGCCCTTGTTCTTCCTTCCCTGTTCGCCGTGGCCATGAGCCTGCCCGCAAGCGCCGCCGCGCCGCCCTATGAATCGACGGCGCAGGTCGCGTTCCTCAAGGATCTGTCGTCGGGCGCGGTGCTCTACGCCAAGGATGCGGACCGGCGGATGCCGCCCGCCTCGATGGCGAAGATGATGACGGTCTACGTCGTGTTCGACATGATCAAGAAGGGCGAGCTCAAGGAAGATCGCTTGATGCATGTGCGGCCGGAAACACGGAAGCGCTGGCATGGCCCGGCGGCGGGATCCACGATGTTCCTGTCGGTCGACGAGGATGTGAGCGTCCAAAATCTGCTCCACGGCATCGTCACGCTGTCGGGCAACGACGCCTGCGTGGTGCTGGCGGAAGGCATTTCGGGCACCGAGGAAGCGTTCGTCGCGCGGATGAACGAGGCGGCGAAGAAGATCGGCCTCGCCAACAGCCACTTCGGGACCTCGAACGGCTGGCCGGACGAAGGCCGCACCTATGTGACCGCGCGTGACCTCGCGACCCTGGCCCAGCGGACGATCGAGGACTTCCCGCAGCTCTACAAGAAATATTACAGCCAGACCCACTTCACCTGGGGCAAGACGCTGGGCTCGGGGCAGGACATCACCCAGATGAACCGTGACCCGCTGCTGGGCAAGGTTCAGGGCGCGGATGGGCTGAAGACCGGCCACACCGAGGAAGCCGGCTATGGCTTCACCGGCTCCGCGGAGCAGAACGGCCGCCGCCTCGTCATGGTCGTCGCCGGGCTCGACAGCTATAATGGCCGCGCCACCGAATCGGTACGCTTCATCGAATGGGGCTTCCGGGCCTGGGCCTCCAAGCCCCTGTTCAAGCAGGGCGCCGCGGTCGAGACGGTCGAGGTGCAGCAGGGTGCCGAGGATCAGGTCGGCCTCGTCGCGCCGCGCAACCTGGCGGTGACCCTGCCGGGCGGCGCCGCCAGCAACATGCAGGTGAAGGTGGTCTATCAGGGGCCGGTGAAGGCGCCGATCAAGAAGGGCCAGCATATCGCCGACCTCGTCGTGACGACGCCGGATACGCCGCCGCAGATCATGCCCTTGGTCGCCGCCGCGGATGTGGAGGAAGCCGGCTTCTTCGGCCGCGCATGGGCCGGGCTGCTCTCGCTGTTCGGCGCGTGATCGATCGGCAGGCGCCCGCTATGGGCGCAGGCGATCGGGGATGACGGGGCGCTTCATCAGCCTCGAAGGCGGCGAGGGCGTCGGCAAATCGACGCAGCTCGCGCGCCTTGCCGAGGTATTGCGCGCGCGCGGGCTGACGGTGACCGTCACCCGCGAACCCGGCGGCAGCGAAGGGGCGGAGGCGATCCGCCGCCTGCTGCTGGAGGGCGATGCCGGCCGCTGGAATGCGCGCGCGGAGGCGCTGCTGTTCGCGGCGGCGCGCGCGGACCATGTCGCACGCACCATCCTGCCGGCGGTCGCCGCCGGCGATATCGTGCTGTGCGATCGCTTCCTCGATTCGAGCCGCGCCTATCAGGGCGCCGCCGGCGGGCTGGCGGATGCGGACATCGTCGAACTGCACCGTGTCGGCAGCGATGGCGTGCTGCCCGATCGCACCTTGCTACTGCATTTGCCCGCCGAGGAAGCGGCCGCGCGCAGCGCCGCGCGCGACATGGGCGGCGCCGACCGGATAGGCGGCCGCGATGCAGCCTACCATGCCGCGGTCGCGGCGGCCTTCGCCGGTTTTGCCGCGGCGGAGCCGGATCGTTTCCGCACGGTCGACGCGCGCGGATCGGCGGCGGAGGTGACGGATCGCCTCGTCGGGGCGCTGGCGGATCTGCTGCCATGACCGTGCCGATCGGCCATGACGCGCAGATCGCCGCCTTTCGCGCGGCGACGGCGGGGGGGACGCTCCACCACGCCTGGCTGCTCGTCGGCCCGCAGGGCGTCGGCAAGGCGAGCTTTGCCGAGGCGGCGGCGCTGCGGTTGCTCGCGGAGGCGGCGGGGCCGCCGCCGGGCGAGGGTTTCGGCGTGCCCGCCGACCATCCGATCGCGCGCTATTTCGCCGCGGACAGCCATCCCGATTTTCGCCGGCTCGAACGCCTGCCCAAGGATCCCAAGCTGCGCGACCAGCCGCGCGGCGACTGGGACGATGCCGAGCGCGCGCGCAGCATCACCATCGCGCAGGTGCGCGCGCTGCAGGGCCTGTTCGCGACGACGCCCTCGCTGTCGCCGCGCCGCGTCGTGCTGATCGACGCGGCCGACGACCTCGAACGGCCCGCCGCCAACGCGCTGCTCAAGAGCCTCGAGGAACCGCCGGCGGGCACCTTGTTCCTGCTCGTCAGCCACGCGCCGGGGCGGCTGCTGCCGACGATCCGTTCGCGCTGCCGCGTGCTGCGCTTCGGCCGGCTGGGCGGCGGGGATGTCGCCGCGGTGCTCCGCGCCGAGCGGCCCGATCTGGATGCGGACGAGATCGCCGCGCTGGTCGAGGTCGGCGAGGGATCGCCGGGTCGCGCGTTGCGCTTCGCGGGGCTCGATATCGCCGCGCTCGATGCGGCGATCGCCGCGATCATCGAAAGCGGCGATCCGGCCAATGCGGGCCGCGCCCGGCTCGCCAGGGCGCTGTCGGCGAAGGCAGCGCAGCAGCGTTACGAGGCGTTCCTCGAACGCGTGCCAGCCGCGATCTCGGCCGAGGCGCGACGGCGGCGCGGCCACGCGCTGGGAGAATCGCTCGACCAGTGGGATCGTGCGCGCCGGCTGGCCGGCAGCGCCGTCCACCTCTCGCTCGATCCGCAGAGCGTGGTGATCGAACTCGGCTCGATCCTCGCCGAACTCGCCCGCACACGGGCCGCCTGAGCCGATCTCCTGCCCCAGCCATGACCTGCACAGCCCCCGCCCATGACATCGCGCTTGGATTTCTGCGCCGTACTCGCCAAAAGGGCGCCGTGACGCCCGCTGCCCCATCGTTTCGCCCGCTGTTGATGCTGTGTGCCGGGCTTGCGCTCGTCGGCGGCGGCGTCGCCGTCGTCGCACAGATCGAGGGAAGCGCGGAACGCGGCGTGTCGCCGATCGACAGTTCGTCGAGCTTCGAGGTGAGCGGTATCCAGGTCGATGTCGCCGCCAAGACCGCTGATGCCGCGCGCTATGCCGGCTGGCGCGAGGCGCAGCGCAAGGGCTGGAGGGCGCTGTGGAGCCGCACCCACGCCGGCGCCGCGGCCCCGCAGCTTTCGGACAGCGCGCTCGATGCCATCGTCGCCGGCGTCGTCGTCGAGAACGAACAGATCGGCCCGACGCGCTACATCGCGCGGCTGGGGGTGCTGTTCGATCGTGCACGCGCCGGCCAGATCCTGGGGGTGAGCGGGCAGATCATGCGGTCGCCGCCGCTGCTCGTGATCCCGGTGCAATGGTCAGGCGGCGCGCCGCAAAGCTTCGAGACGCGCACCGAATGGCAGAAGGCCTGGGCGCGCTTCCGCACCGGATCGAGCGCGATCGATTATGTCCGCCCCACCGGCACCGGATCCGATCCGCTGTTGCTCAACGCGGCGCAGGCCGGGCGGCCGGGGCGGATCTGGTGGCGGATGCTGCTCGACCAGTTCGGCGCGGCCGACGTGCTGGTGCCGACCGTGAAGCTCTCCCGGCTGTGGCCGGGCGGGCCGGTGATCGGGCGGTTCGATGCGCGCTACGGCCCCGATTCGAAATTGCTCGGCGCGTTCACGTTGCGCGTCGAGCGCAGCGAACTGTTGCCGCAACTGCTCGACACCGGCGTCCAGCGGCTCGACGAACTCTATGTCGCGGCGCTGCGCGAGGGCCGTCTGCAGCCCGATCCGTCGCTCGTGATCGAGGATCCGGTCGAGGCTGCGGAGATGGAGGAAGCGGTCGAGGCCGCGGATACCGCCGAGATCGTCACGCCGGATGTGGCGCAGGGCACGACATCGGTCACCGTCCAGTTCGCGACGCCCGATGTCGCCGCGGTCAACGCGACCGAGGCGCAGGTGCGCGGGCTGCCGGGGGTGAGCGGTGCGGCGACGACGAGCCTCGCGATCGGCGGCACGTCGGTTATGCGCGTGGTCTATCGCGGCGACGCGGCGGCGCTTCGCCTCGCGCTGCAGGCACGGGGCTGGCAGGTGGAGGAAGCGGGCGGCGTGCTGCGCATCCGGCGCGGCGGCGGCGCCTCGCCCTCACCGAGTGCCACGCCGACGCCATGAGCCAGATCGCGCTGCCGCTCGACTGGCCCGACCCGACGGCTGCCGACATCATTCTGAGCGACGCCAACGCCCATGTTGCCCTCCATTTCGAACGGTGGACGACATGGCCGGTGATGGCGACGTTGCTCACCGGTCCGCGCAAGTCGGGCCGTTCGCGTTTCGCCGCGCAATTTGCGCTACGCACCGGCGGGCGGCTGTTCGACAATGCCGAGGCGCAGCCCGAGGAGGCGCTGTTCCACGCCTGGAACAGCGCGCAGGAGAAGCGCCGGCCGCTGGTGATCGTCGCGGACCGGCCGCCGCCGGCCTGGATCATCCGTCTGCCAGACCTGGCCTCGCGCATTGCGGCGACGCCTGCGGTGGAGATCGGCAATCCGGACGATGCGCTGATCGCACGGCTGATCGAAGACCAGCTCGGCCGTCGCGGGCTCGCCGTGGCGCCCGATCTGCTCGCTTTCCTGCTGGCGCGGGTGGAGCGCGATTATGTCGCGGTTCATCGCGTGATCGACGCGCTCGATCAGGAGGCGTTCAGCCGCCGCACCCGCCTCTCGGTGCCGCTTGCAAGAACCGCACTCGCCGGCATCGGCATGATCGACCCCGTAACATAATGCAGCTAGGTGATTCGCATATGAGCCATCCAGCCGAACATGTGGCCGCTGATGCGAGCCCCATCGAACCCGCGATCATCGACGCGGAACGCTATTTCAACCGCGAGTTGAGCTGGCTCGCCTTCAACCGTCGCGTGATGGAAGAGGCTGCCAACACCGCGCATCCGCTGCTCGAGCGGCTGCGCTTCCTCTCGATCTCCGGCAACAATCTCGACGAATTCTTCATGGTCCGCGTCGCCGGCCTGAAGGGCCAGCAGATGCAGGCGATCGAGGCGCGCGCGCCCGATGGCATGACCGTGACGCAGCAGCTCGTCGCGGTCACTGCCGAGGCGGATGCGCTGATGGTGCAGCAGCAGGCGCAATGGCGCTCGATGCGGCGCGAACTGGCGGAGGCCGGCATCGAGGTGATCGGCAGCGATCGCGTCGATGCCGAATCGGAGGCCTGGCTGGAACAGCATTTCCGGGAACAGATTTTCCCGATCGTGACGCCGCAGGCGCTCGATCCGTCGCACCCGTTCCCGTTCATCCCCAACAAGGGGCTGAGCCTCATCTTCGACCTCGTGCGGCTTTCGGACAAGGAGCCGATCCGCGAACTGCTGATGGTGCCGGCGACGCTGCAGCGCTTCGTGCGCTTTCCCGGCGATGCCGCGCGCTATATCGCGATGGAGCATGTGCTGCGCCGCTTCGCGGGCCTCCTGTTCCCGGGCTTCGAGATGCAGGGCGTCGGCGCGTTCCGCATCATCCGCGACAGCGACCTCGAAATCGAGGAGGAGGCGGAGGATCTCGTCCGCCACTTCCGCAGCGCGATCAAGCGCCGCCGTCGCGGTCGCGTGATCCGTCTCGAGATCGAGACCGCGGTGCCGCCCGAGGTGGAGGCGCTGGTCAAGAACGAACTGGGCGGCAATGACGCGCTGATCACCGAACAGGCGAGTTTCCTCGGCCTCGGCGATCTCGACATGCTGGTCGACGAGGACCGGCCGGACCTGAAGTTCACCCCTTACAGCCCGCGCTTCCCCGAGCGCATCCGCGAGCATGGCGGGGACTGTTTCGCCGCGATCCGCGCCAAGGACATCGTCGTCCACCACCCCTATGAGGCATTCGACGTGGTGCTGGCCTTCCTGCGCCAGGCGGCCGCCGACCCGGATGTGGTCGCGATCAAGCAGACGCTGTACCGCGCCGGCAAGCAGTCTGCGGTGATCAACGCGCTGATCGCCGCGGCGGAGGCCGGCAAGTCGGTCACCGCGGTGGTGGAGATCAAGGCGCGCTTCGACGAGGAGCAGAACCTGCTGTGGGCGAGTGCGCTTGAGCGGGCCGGCGTTCAGGTGGTCTACGGCTTCATCGACTGGAAGACGCACGCCAAGGTCTCGATGGTCGTCCGGCGCGAGGGCGGCAGCTATCGCACCTACTGCCATTTCGGCACGGGCAATTATCACCCGATCACTGCGCGCATCTATACCGACCTGAGCTTCTTCACCGCCGATCCGCGCGCGGGCCGCGACGCGGCGCAGCTGTTCAACTACATCACCGGCTATGTCGAGCCGGCCAGCCTCGAGCTGATCACGATGTCGCCGATCGGCATGCGGCAGAAGCTGTGCGCGCTGATCGACGGCGAGATCGAATTTGCGGAGGCGGGCAAGCCCGCGACGATCTGGGCGAAGATGAACTCGCTGGTCGATCCGGCCATCATCGAGAAGCTTTATGCGGCAAGCGAGGCGGGGGTCAGGATCGAACTGATCGTGCGCGGCATGTGCTGCCTCAGGCCCGGCGTGCCCGGCATGTCGTCCAACATCCGTGTGAAATCGGTGGTGGGCCGGTTTTTGGAACACAGCCGCATCTGGGCGTTCGGCAAGGGCAGGGTGCTGCCCAATGACGATGCGCGGTTGTTCATCTCTTCCGCGGACTGGATGTCACGCAATTTCGATCGCCGTGTCGAGTATATGATGCCCATCGAGAATCCGACGGTGCATGATCAGGTGCTCGACCAGGTGATGGTCGCCAACCTGATCGACAACGAGCAGAGTTGGGAGTTGCGGTCCGATGGGCACTATGAACGTGTGGTGGCAGAACCTGGCACCAAGTCGTTCAATTTACACCGTTACTTCATGACGAACCCCTCGCTGTCGGGCCGCGGCGCGGCGCTGCAGGGCTCGGATGCCGTGCCTAAGCTCCGCCTGCGGCGCTGAAATGGTCGTGCTCAACCTGTTCCAGCGTAGTTCCTCCGCGCCTGTGCTCGATCGCTCGGCGATCATCGACATCGGCTCCAACTCCGTCCGCCTCGTCGTCTATGACGGGCCGCGCCGCTCGCCGGCGACCTTGTTCAACGAGAAGGTGCTTGCCGGTCTCGGCCGTGGGCTCTCGTCGACGGGCGCGCTCGATCGCCGGGCAATGGATGCGGCGCTGGTCGCGCTGGCGCGCTTCCGCCGGCTCTGCGTCGAGATGGCCGTCGGCAATCTGCGCACGGTCGCGACCGCCGCGGTACGCGATGCTTCCAACGGCCCGCGTTTCGTCCAGCGGATCGAGGCGCTGGGGCTGCCGGTCGAACTTCTGAGCGGCGAACAGGAAGCGGAGGCCGCCGGCCTCGGCGTGATCTCGGGCATTCCCGAGGCCGACGGTATCGTCGGCGATATGGGCGGCGGCAGCCTCGAACTGGTGCGCGTGCGCGGCGGCGCGGTGCACAATCGCCTCTCGCTGCCGCTCGGCGCGCTGCGCATCGCCGCGATCCGCGCCAAGGGTAAGCGCGCGCTCGACAGCTTCGTGCGCAAGGCGCTGGCCGATGTCGACTGGATCAACGAGAGTCAGGGGCTGCCCTTCTATCTCGTCGGTGGATCATGGCGCGCGCTGGCGCGGCTCGACATGCATGCGACCGGCTACCTGCTGCCGATCGTCCATCATTATGAGATGGAGCCCACCGCCGCGGCGCGGCTCGTGCGCGTGCTGGCGCAGATCGACAAACGCAAGCTGAAGCAGATCACCGAGATTTCACCGGGGCGCATCCCCACCCTGCTCGATTCCGCGCTGCTGCTGGCGGTACTTGGCCGCGCGCTGGGATCGAGCGCGCTGATCGCATCGGCCAACGGCCTGCGCGAAGGACTGCTCTACCAGAATCTGACCGAAGAAGAGCGCGCGATCGATCCGCTGATCGCGGCCGCGCGCGAGGAAGGGGTGCGGCAGGGCCGCTTCCGCGAGCATGGCGACCTGCTCGCGCGCTGGATCGCACCGCTGTTCGATGGCGAGAGCGGGCAGCAACAGCGGCTGCGCCACGCCGCCTGCCTGCTGGCCGATGTGGGCTGGCGCGCCAACCCCGATTTCCGTGCCGAACGCGGCGTCGAGACGGCGCTGCACGGCAATTGGGTCGGCGTCGACGCGCACGGCCGCGCGATGATGGCGCAGGCGCTGTCGGCCAATTTCGGTGGCGGTGCCGCGCTGATGGAACAGCTTCTGTCGATCTGCGCCCGGCCCGACCTGGAACGCGCGCAGCAATGGGGATTGGCGATGCGCCTCGGCCAGCGGCTCAGCGGCGGCGTCGCCGGTCCGCTGGAATCGAGCCGCGTCGAGGTGGGCGAGGGGGCATTGCGGCTGTTCCTCAGCACCGAAGATGCGCCGCTCTATGGCGAGGCCGTCGAGCGTCGCCACCGCCAGCTCTCGGTCGCAATGGGACTCACGCCCGTATTGACGAGTTGACCCCCCGCGCGGCGGGCCATTTGGGTGATCGGATGATCGGCAGCGCGAGATGGCCGGCCGCCGCGCACGCTGTCGCCACGGCGATCCGGCGGGGATGTCGTGCTCCGAGCGCGCCCTTCGTCAGCCGCAGCGGCTGCTGACGACCTTGTTCCCGGCGTCCAGTTCGATGTTCAGGCGGTCGGCGCGGAAATCCATCGTCACCGCCATACCCGGCGTCAGCCAGCGCATGCTGCGCGATCCCGAACGCTTCATCGCATCCGCGGCGAGCGCTTCCGATGCGGTCTGGCCGACGAGGTCGGTCAGCATGCTCGCATCGCAGCGCGCTTCGGCGGGCTCGGCGGCCGGCGGCGGCGCAGCGGGTTCGGCGGGGACGGGCGCGTCGCTGGCGGCACAGCCGGCGAGCGCCAGCGTGGCGGCGAGCAGCGCGGCGGTGGCGCGATGTGCGGCGATCATGGCGTGGCTTCCTCTCCGATGCGGTTCATCTTCAGCTTACCGCCCTTGACCGCGAAACCAAGCCGCCCTTCGACCAGCGCCAGCGCATCCCGGCCGAACTGATCGTAGCGCCAGCCATCGAGGATCGCGAGGTCGTCGCGCACGCCGGCGGCCAGCAGTTCCAGTTCCTCGCTGCGGGCGAGCAGGCGTGGCGCGACACTGATATCGCGCGCGCGGATCTTGAGCAGCAGCTTGAGCAGGTCGGCGACGAGCCCGCCATCCTTGCCGAGCCCCGGCTTGCGATCGTCGCGCGGCGGCAGGTCGGTCGCCGGCATCGGCTGGGCAGCGGCGATCGCGGCCATCAGCCGGCCGCCGATATCGTTGGTCGCCCAGCTTGCCGAGAGCCCGCGCACCTTGGCGAGGTCCGCCTGCTGGCGCGGCGGATGCGCCGCGACGTCGGCCAAGGTCTCGTCCTTGACGATGCGTCCGCGCGGCAGGTTCTTGCCTTGGGCCTCGCGCTCGCGCCACGCCGCCAGGGCCTTCAGCCGGCCCAGCACCTCGGGCTTGCGGCCCTGGATGCGGACGCGCTGCCACGCTTCCTCGGGGTCGTTCACATAGTTGGAGGGATCGCCGATCCGCTCCATCTCCTGATCCAGCCAGTCGCCGCGCCCGGTCTTGCGCAGCTTGTCGAGCATGCGCGGGAAGATCTTGGCGAGGTGGGTGACGTCGGCGATCGCATAGTCGATCTGGCGCCGGTCGAGCGGGCGGCGCGACCAGTCGGTGAAGCGCGCGCCCTTGTCGAGCGTGATGCCCAGATAATTGTCGACCAGGTTGGAATAGCCGACCTGCTCGCCTTGGCCCAGCGCCATCGCCGCGATCTGCGTGTCGAACATCGGGTAGGGCGTCTTCGCCGTGAGATTGTGGACGATTTCGATGTCCTGCCCGCCGGCATGGAAGACCTTGAGCACATCCTCATTCTCGACGAGCAGGTCGAGCAGCGGCTTGAGATCGATGCCTTTCGCCATCGGATCGATCGCGGCGGCCTCCTTGCCGTCGGAGATCTGGATCAGGCAAAGTTCCGGCCAATAGCTGTTCTCGCGCATGAATTCGGTATCGACGGCGACGAACGGCGACTTGGCGAGACGGGTACAGAGGTCCGCAAGCGTCTGGCTGTCTTCGATAAGAGGGTGAATTTCCATCGCGTTCCCATAGAGCGTGAACGCGCAAGGGGGAAGCGCAACGGCGCGATCCCTTGACAAAGCCCCCCATCGCCTGTGTTAGGCCCGCATTTTACGGACGCCGTCCATCCCATTCGCAACATGAGCAGCATCATGCACGCCTATCGCACCCATACCTGCGCAGAACTGAACGCGCGCCACGTCGGCGAGACCGTCCGTCTTTCCGGCTGGGTCCACCGCAAGCGCGACCATGGCGGCGTGTTGTTCGTCGACTTGCGCGATCATTATGGTCTGACCCAGATCGTCGCCGATTCCGATTCCCCGGCGCTGCCGATCCTCGAATCGCTGCGGATCGAATCCGTCGTCACGATCGACGGTATCGTTAAAGCGCGTTCGGGCTCGACCGTGAACCCGAACCTGCCGACCGGCGAGATCGAGGTGTTCGCGCGCGGCGTAAGCGTTCAGTCCGCGGCGCAGGAACTGCCGATGCCGGTCGCGGGCGAGGCCGAATATCCCGAAGACATCCGCCTGCGCTACCGCTTCCTCGACCTGCGTCGCGAGCGGCTGCACCGGAATATCGTGCTGCGCTCCAACGTGATCGCCTCGGTCCGCAACCGGATGATCAGCCAGGGCTTCACCGAGTTCCAGACGCCCATCCTGACCGCGTCGAGCCCGGAAGGCGCGCGCGACTATCTGGTGCCCAGCCGCGTCCACCCCGGCAAGTTCTACGCGCTGCCGCAGGCGCCGCAGATGTTCAAGCAGCTGCTGATGGTGGCGGGCTTCGACCGCTACTTCCAGATCGCGCCCTGCTTCCGCGACGAGGATGCCCGTGCCGACCGTTCGCCGGGCGAGTTCTACCAGCTCGACTTCGAGATGAGCTTCGTCACGCAGGACGATGTGTTCGCAGCGATCGAGCCGGTGCTGCACGGCCTGTTCGAGGAGTTCGCGGGAGACCGGCAGGTCTCGCCGCTTCCGTTCCGCCGCATTCCCTATGCGGAATCGATGCTGAAATACGGCAACGACAAGCCCGATCTGCGCAACCCGTTGCTGATCACCGACGTCTCCGACCATTTCGTCGGCTCCGGCTTCGGCATCTTCTCGCGCATCGTCGAGGGCGGCGGCAAGGTCCGCGCGATCCCGGCGCCGGGCGCGGGCGCGGGCAGCCGGAAATTCTTCGACGACATGAACGAATGGGCGCGTGCCCAGGGCTTCACCGGCCTCGGCTATATCAACATCAAGGGCGGCGTCCCCGGCGGCCCGATCGCCAAGAACCATGGCGACGAGGCGACCGCGAGGCTGGTCGCCGAACTCGGCCTCGGGCCGGACGACGGCGTGTTCTTCGCCGCGGGCAAGGAAGCCGATGCCGCCAGGCTCGCCGGCCTCGCGCGCACCCGCGTCGGCGAACTGCTCGAGCTGATCGATCCCAAGCGCTTCGAATTCTGCTGGATCGTCGACTTCCCGATGTTCGAATATGATGAGGACGCGAAGAAGATCGACTTCAGCCACAACCCCTTCTCGATGCCGCAGGGCGAACTGGAGGCGCTGGAGACGAAGGATCCGCTCGATATTCTCGCCTATCAGTATGACATCGTCTGCAATGGCGTCGAGCTGAGCTCGGGCGCGATCCGTAACCATCGGCCGGAGATCATGTACAAGGCGTTCGAGATCGCCGGCTACACGCAGGAGCAGGTCGACGCGAACTTCTCCGGCATGATCAACGCCTTCAAGTTCGGCGCCCCGCCGCATGGCGGCTCCGCGCCGGGCATCGACCGCATCGTCATGCTGCTGGCGGACGAGCCGAACATCCGCGAGGTCATCGTCTTCCCGATGAACCAGAAGGCGGAAGACCTGATGATGAACGCGCCGGCCCCGGCGACCCCCAAACAGCTGCGCGAGCTGAGCATCCGGGTGGTCGAGCAGACCAAGGGCTGAGCCCGGCTTGCAGGCGATGGCGATGCGCGCCTAGCTTCGTTTCGAGGGAGTCAGGTGCGTATGACCATCGACCTGTCGGACTATGAAAAGGGCGTCGCCGCGCCCGGCGACTATGATGCGGCGCTCGCCGACATCCAGAAGCGGCTGGCGCGGATCCAGTCCGCCTTCATCGTCCGCGGCGGCAAGGCGATCGTCCTGTTCGAGGGATGGGACGCTGCCGGCAAGGGCGGTATCATCAAGCGGATGACCGCCGACTGGGATCCGCGCTATTTCCACGTCTGGCCGATCGCCGCGCCGACCCCCGAGGAAAAGCAGCGCCATTTCCTGTGGCGCTTCTGGAACAAGCTGCCCGCCAATCGCCAGATCGCGGTGTTCGACCGGAGCTGGTATGGCCGCGTGTTGGTCGAGCGCGTCGAGGGCTTTGCGACCAGGGCGGAGTGGAAGCGCGGCTTCGACGAGATCAACGCCTTCGAACAGCAGCAGCATGATGCCGGCGCCACGATCGTGAAGCTGTTCGTCCATGTGACCCAGGAAGAGCAGGATCGACGGCTGATCGAACGGATCGAAAATCCGTGGAAGCGCTGGAAGACGGGCGCGGAGGATTATCGCAACCGCGCCCGCCGCGACGATTATCTCAAGGCGATGGACGCGATGTTCCGCAAGACCGACACCCAGGTCGCGCCATGGCAGGCGATCGACGGCAACAGCAAGAAGGGCGCGCGGATCGCCGCGCTCACCTATATCGCCGACCGTCTCGAAGCCGCGGTTTCGATGAAGCCGCCCAGTGTCGATCCCGAGGTGCTGCGGCTGGCGCAGGAGGTCTATGGCGATCGGATCGGAAAGGTCTGACGCGCGCGCTCAGTTGGCCGCCGGATAGAGAATCGCCATCACCTCATAGTCCTTCGCGCCCACCGGCAGATCGATCCGGCGGACGTCGCCGACGCCGGCTCCGCGCAGCGCCCGGGCAAGGGGGGCGTTCCAGCCGATCAGGCCCGCACCGGCATCCGCCTCGTCGTCGCCGACGATGGTGAGCGTTCGCTGATTGTCGTTCTCGTCCGCGATCGTCACGGTCGCGCCGAAGAAAATGCGGCTGCGGTCTGCCTGCGCCGCGGGATCGACGACTTTCGCCGCCTTCATCTTGCGCGACAGCCGGTTGAGCGTGCGATCGATCTCGCGCAGCCGCTTGCGGCCATAGATATAGTCGCCATTTTCGGAGCGGTCGCCATTGCCCGCGGCCCAGGAAATTGTCTCGACCAGCCTGGGACGCTCGACGCCGAACAGTTCCTCATACTCGCGGCGGAGACGGGCATAGCCGTCGGGGGTGATGTAATTGGGGCGATCCATCGCGCCTGCCTATCATCGCAGGAAGGTGGCGCACAATCGCGCCCGCATCACCATCGCTGGACGGGCGCGAAGCGGGCGCTATTGTCCCTGCCGATGACGAGCAGCCCGCCCGCCGCCGATGCCGGCGCCAACCGCCTGATCGCCGGTATCAAGCCCTATGTCGAACGGGCTCCGCTGGCATCCTTCTTTCTCGGCGTCTCGTCGGGCTTTCCCTATGCGATGATCGCCGCGACCCTGACGACGCGGCTCGCGCAGAGCGGCGTCGACAAGAAGACGGTGACCGCCTTCGCGCTCGCCTTCCTCGTCTACAATTTCAAATTCCTCTGGGCGTGGATCATCGACGGCGTCCGCATCCCGGTGCTCGGGCGGCTCGGCCAGCGCGTGTCATGGCTGATCGTCACCGGTCTGCTGGTGATCGCCGCGGTCGCCAACCTCGCGCTCGTCGATCCCTCGACGAACCTGGCGTGGACGGCCTGGGCGGCGGTGCTGGTGGGGTTTGCCGGCGCTACCTACGACGTCGTCATCGATGCCTATCGCATCGAGATCCTCGAACCGCGCCAGCTCGGCGTGGGCTCGGGCATGACGCAATATGGCTGGCGGATCGGCTCGGTCGCCGCCGCCGCGCTGGCGCTGGTGCTCGCCGAATCGGTCGGCTGGACGATCGCCTACATGGCCTGCGCGGTGTTCGCGCTGCCGGCGATGCTGACCGGGCTGATCCTGGGCGAACCGCAGCGCCACCGTGCGGTCACGCCGCGTCGCGGCCTCGGCGAACTCGGCATGTCGATCATCGGGCCGTTCGTCGAGTTCTTCCAGCGCCGCGGCGCGCTGCTGGTGTTGTTGTTCATCCTGCTCCACAAGATCGGCGATACGCTCGCCAACCTCACCTTCCGGCTGCTGTTCAACGATCTCGGTTTCAGCAACAGCGAGATCGCGATCTACGATGTCGGCGTCGGCTTCTGGGCCTATCTGCTGGGCATCTTCGCCGGCGGCTTCCTCTATGCCAGTTGGGGCATGAAGCGGTCGGTACTGGTCAGCCTCGTGCTGATGGCGGTCTCCAACTTCAGCTTCGCCATGCTCGCCGGTGCCGGGCACAGCAATATCGGCATGGCGGCGGCGATCGGCTTCGAGAATTTTGCCAGCGGCATCGGCGGCGTCACCGTCGTCGCCTATTTCTCCGCGCTCACCGACCTGCGCTTCACCGCCGCGCAATATGCGCTGATCTCGGCCGCTTCCAGCATCGTCGGCCGCCTGCTGACCGGCACCACCGCCGGGGCACTGATCGAGGCGATGGGCTATGTGAACTTCTACCTCTTCACCACCTTGATCGCCTTTCCGGGGGTGATCCTGTTCTGGCTGATGATGCGCGCCGGCATGATCGACGATTCGATCGGCAGCGCCGGCAAGGAACCGGCACGGGAAAAGGATATCTTCGACTAACGCCACGGTTATGCTTTCCGCGTGACGCCACTGCGGCTATGGGCGCGCCGGGGGGTAGCAAAATGGCTTTCGTCGTCGCGTCGATGCTTCTTCAGGTCCTGTGCGCCGTGCACGCGGTTCGTACCGGGCGCGGCCAGATGTGGCTGTTCATCATCCTGTTGTTCTCGGTGATCGGCTGCATCGTCTATTTCTGCGCCGAGGTGCTGCCCGACATGCGCGGCAACCGCCATGTGCGCACCGCACGCGGGGCAGCGGTGGCAAAGCTCGATCCGGAGCGCGATCTGCGCGAGGCGCGCAGCCGGCTCGAGGTGGCGGATACGGTCGCCAACCGCGTCGCGCTCGCCGATGCTTTGGCTGGGCTCGAGCGCCACGGCGAGGCGGTCGCCGCCTATCGCGAGGCGCTGGCGATGATGCCGATGGACGATCCGCGGATCGAGACCCGGCTCGCACGTGCACTGTTCGAAAGCGGCGATGCCACGGGGGCGCTCGCCGTGATCGAGGCGCTGCCCCAGGCGGCGGGAACGGGTGAGGGCGATCAGCGCCTGCTGCTCAAGGCGCGCATCCTCGCCGAACTGGGTCGCCCGGCCGAGGCGCTGGCGCTTTACGCCGATCTCGTCACGCGCGTTCCAGGTGAAGAGGCGCGTTGCCGCTATGCTGCGCTGCTGCTCGAATCCGGGAACCGGATGCAGGCGCGCAGCGTGCTGGAGGAGGTCGAACGCCGCGCCAAGCGGCTCGACCGCACCCAGCGCTTCGCCGAGCGCGACATGTATGATTGGGCCGAGCGGGAGCTCAAAGCGCTCCGGGGCTGAGCGGCCGGCCGAGATCCTCGAAGGTCTGGCCCAGCGCCTGCGCGCTCGACAGCGCGCCGAGGCAGTCCGATGTTCCCAGCACCATCGCCAGCCGGCTGTGCGCGCGGCGCGGATCTTGCGTGGCGACCCCGATCGCGCCCATCAGCATCGCTTCGCCGTGCGTCATGCGGCCGCAACAGCAGGGCGCGACGAGGATGCGGTTGCGCGAACTCCGCGCGAGTTCCGCCATCAGCGCGCGCAGCAGCACCAGCGGACGGCGGTGCGATCCGCCGAACGCGGAGAACAGCGCATGCGCGGCATGAGCGTCGTTCAGCCCGCCCATCGCCATCCGCCGCATCGCGAACAGCAATGTGCGATCGGTCGGCGCTTCCGGCGCGGTGCGGATGAGCAGATCGTCGATGTCGGCCTGGCTGTTCATGAGTCGCCTCGTCTCCATATCGGAAGACGATCCTTGAACACCGGCTATTGCAAGTCAATCGCAATTGTGCGGGTATCAGTCCGGTGACTGGTTGTTTGCGGCCAAAATCGTGCCTGCAAGGTAGAGCGAACCGAGGATCAGCACCGCCGGTGGCTGCGCTGGATCGCTGCCCCGTGCGATCCGTGCCAGCGCGCTGCGCGGATCTGCGGCAGCGAGGCCCGCGATGCCGAGTTCCGAAGCAAGTGCCGCGAGCCCGGCGGGGTCGTGGTGTTCATGGCCGGGTACGGGAACCGTAGAGATGCTGGTTGCCAGACCGACGAAGGGTTTGAGCAGCCCCAGCGGATCCTTGTTGGCGAGCATGCCGAGGATCAGGTGCAGCGGCCGTGCTTCGGTTGCACCGTCGTGGAAATGCGCGGCGATCGCTTCACCCGCTGCCGGATTGTGGCCGCCGTCGAGCCAGACGCGGCTGCCGGCGGGGAGCAGGTCGGTCAACGGTCCGTGGTCGAGCAGTTGCAGCCGTGCCGGCCATTGCGCCCAGAGGGGGGCTGCGGACAGCGCGGCGGCGGGGATCGGCACCGCTTTTTGATGGCGCAGCATCGCGATCGCCAGCGCCAGATTGTCCTGTTGGTGCGCACCGGGCAGGCGGGGCAGCGGTGTCGTCACCACGCCCTGCGCATCGCGATAGTGAAGTTGGCCGCGGTAAGCGGCGTGCCGCCAGGCAGTGCCACCGGGCAGGAAGTCCGCACCGGCCGCTGCCGCGGCGTCGGCGACCGCTCGCAATGGCGCGGCGGGATGATCGAGCATGACGAGCGGCACGCCGCGCTTGGCGATGCCGGCCTTTTCGCGCGCGATCGCGATGATCGTATCGCCGAGAAACGCCTCGTGATCGATGCCCAGCCGCGCGATGCCGCACACCGCCGGCCGCGCGACGACATTGGTCGCATCGAGCCGACCGCCGAGCCCGACCTCGACGATGCACGCGTCCGCGGGCGTGCGCGCGAAGGCGAGGAAGGCGGCGGCGGTGGTCGTCTCGAAGAAGCTCGGATTGATGTCTTCGGCGCCGTCGAGCACCTCGGCGAGCAGGGGCGCCAAAGTCGCATCGTCGATCAGCCGGCCGGCGATGCGGATGCGCTCGTTGAAGCGCACGAGATGAGGGCTGGAATAGACATGCGCGGTCAGCCCCGCCGCCTCGATCGCTGCGCGCAGATAGGCGCAGGTCGATCCCTTGCCGTTGGTGCCGGCGACATGGAACACCGGGGGCAACCGGTGCTGCGGATTGCCGAGCCGGTCGAGCAGCAGGGTGATCCGCTCGAGCCCCAGCACATCGCGCCCGGGGGAGAGCATCGCCAGCCGATCGAGTTGGTGCTGCACGGCGGGATCGGTGGAGACGGCGTAATCCATTTTACCCCCTAAGCCCTCTCCCCTCCGGGGAGAGGGAAAGCCCTGCGCAGCAGGGCAGGGAGAGGGGGCTTGTCTTTCAGGGGCGTTTCGCCAAGCGCGACTGCCCCTCTCCCCGACCCTCTCCCTGGCGGGGAGAGGGAGAGACCATTACGCCGCTTCCGCCGGCGCCAGATAGCCGATCAGCGATGCCAGCGTATCGCGCAGCTCGTGGCGGGGCGTGACCATGTCGATCATGCCATGCGCGAGCAGATATTCTGCGCGCTGGAACCCCTCGGGCAGCTTCTCGCGTATCGTGTTCTCGATCACGCGCTGGCCCGCGAAGCCGATCAGCGCGCCGGGCTCGGCAATCTGGATGTCGCCCAGCATCGCATAGCTCGCAGTGACGCCACCGGTCGTCGGGTCGGTAAGCACGACGATGTAGGGCAGCCCCGCGTCGCGAAGCTCGGCGATCGCCACCGTCGTCTTGGGCATCTGCATCAGCGAAAGGATGCCTTCCTGCATCCGTGCGCCGCCTGCGGCGGTGAAGATGATGTAGGGCGCCTGCGCCCGCAGCGCCGCGCGCACGCCGGTCACGAACGCGGCGCCGACGCCGAGGCCCATCGACCCGCCCATGAAGGCGAAATCCTGCACGCCGACGACCGCTTTCTGGCCCTTGATCCGGCCTTCGGCGTTGAGCAGCGCATCGGGCTCCCCCGTCTGCGCGCGCGCCGCCTTGATGCGATCGGTATAGCGCTTGGAATCGCGGAATTTCAGCGGATCGAGCGCCACCTGGGGCGCGTGCATCAGCTGCCAGCTGCCATCGTCGAAGATCTGCCGGAAACGCACCTTGGCGCCGATGCGGCCGTGATGGCCGCATTTCGGGCAGACCGACAGATTTTCCTCATATTCCTTGAGGAAGACCATCTGCCCGCAGCCCGGGCATTTCTGCCAGAGGACATCCGCTGTCTCGCGCTTGGCGATGAGCGGGATCGACTGGCGGACACGGTTCAGCCAGCTCATGCGGCAATCTCCTGACGTGCGGCGGCGATCGCAGCCGCCAGCGACGCAATATAGGTGCGGACCGGTGCCGCTGCATCGGCGCCGTGCGCGGCGACGATATCGACGATCGCGGAGCCGACGACGACACCATCCGCGACGCGGCCGATCGCCGCCGCCTGTTCGGGGGTGCGGACGCCGAAGCCGACCGCAACGGGCAAATCGGTGCCGGCCTTAAGCCGCGCCACCGCTTCGTCGATCGAGGCCTGCGCTGCCTGCTGCAGCCCGGTGATACCGGCAACCGATACATAATAGAGAAAACCCGATGCGCCTTCGAGCACCGCGCTCAACCGCGCGGTGTCGGTGGTCGGGGTGGCGAGGCGGATCAGGTGGATGCCCTCGGCGCGCAGCGTGGGGCCGAGCACATCGTCTTCCTCCGACGGGATGTCGACGCAGATCACGCCGTCGACACCGGCGTCGCGCGCGGCGGCGGCGAACCAGTCGGCGCCGCGGCGGACCATGGGATTGGCATAGCCCATCAGTACCAGCGGCACTTGCGGGTGACGCTCACGGAAAGCGCGGGCGATCTCGAGAATGTCGACGGTCCGGGTGCCGGCTGCGAGCGAGCGCAGGTTGGCGCGCTGGATCGCAGGGCCGTCCGCCATCGGATCGGTGAACGGCATACCGAGCTCGATCAGGTCGGCGCCGCCCTCGACCAGCGCGTCGAGGATCGTACCGGTGTCGGCCGCGGTCGGATCCCCGCCCGTGACGAAGGTGACGAGCGCGGCGCGCCCCTCGGCCCTCGCGGCTGCGAAGGCGTTGGTGATGCGGTCGCTCACAGCTTGACCCCCAGAGCCTCGGCGACGGTGAAGATGTCCTTGTCGCCGCGCCCGGAGAGGTTGACGATGATGATCTTGTCCTTGCCCATGGTGGGCGCGATTTTCTCGGCGGCCACCAGCGCGTGCGCCGATTCGAGCGCCGGGATGATGCCTTCCAGCCGGCACAGCCGCTGGAACGAGGCCAGCGCCTCGGCATCGGTCGCGGGCACGTAGCGGACGCGGCCGATATCGTGCAGCCAGGCATGTTCGGGGCCGATGCCGGGATAGTCGAGCCCTGCCGAGATCGAATGCGCCTCGGTGATCTGCCCGTCCTCATCCTGCAGCAGGAAGGTACGGTTGCCGTGAAGCACGCCGGGCGTACCGCCGGCGATGCTCGCGGCATGCCGCTCGGTCTCGACCCCGTCGCCCGCGGCTTCGACGCCGACGATCTCGACGTCGGGATCGTCGAGGAAGGGGTGGAACAGGCCGATCGCGTTGGAACCGCCGCCGACGGGGGCGATGAGCATGTCGGGCAGCCGGCCTTCCGCCTCGAGGATCTGCGCGCGGGCTTCCTTGCCGATCACCGACTGGAAATCGCGCACCAGCTCCGGATACGGATGCGGGCCGGCGGCGGTGCCGATGATGTAGAAGGTGTCGTGAACGTTGGCGACCCAGTGGCGCAGCGCCTCGTTCATCGCATCCTTGAGCGTCTTCGCGCCGGATTCGACCGGAACGACCTCCGCGCCCAGCAGCTTCATCCGGAACACGTTGGGCTGCTGGCGCGCGACGTCGACCGCGCCCATGAAGATCGTGCAGGGCAGGCCGAACAATGCCGCGACGGTGGCGGTCGCCACGCCGTGCTGGCCGGCACCGGTCTCGGCGATTATCTTGCCCTTGCCCATGCGCCGGGCGAGCAGGATCTGGCCGATGCAGTTGTTGATCTTGTGCGCGCCGGTGTGGTTCAGTTCCTCGCGCTTCAGATAGATCCTGGCGCCGCCGAGCTCCTCGGTCAGCCGCCGCGCAAAATAGAGCGGGCTCGGCCGGCCGACATAGTGCTTCATCAGATCATCGAACTCGGCCTCGAAGGCCGGGTCCGCCTGGGCGTCGCGATAGGCGCGCTCCAGATCGAGGATCAGCGGCATCAGGGTTTCGGCGACATAGCGTCCGCCGAACCGGCCGAAATGCCCGCGCGCGTCTGGCTGGCTTCTGAGCGAGTTGGTCAAGGTCATAATGAGGCGATGGCTTTAAGGAATGCGGCGATCTTGTCCACATCCTTGACGCCCGGTGCGCTTTCTACGCCCGAGGAAATGTCGACGAGGGACGCGCCGGTGGTGGTGACCGCTCGCGCGACATTGGCGATGTCGATGCCGCCGGAGAGCGCCCAGGGCAGCGGATGACCGAAATCGGTCAGCAGCGCCCAGTCGAAGCGCAGGCCGAGGCCGCCGGGCAGATCCGCGCCCACCGGCGGCTTGGCATCGTAGAGGATGCGTTGCGCGGCGCCGCGATAGGATGGTGCGGCGGTGAGGTCGGCGCGGGTGCGCACCGATATCGCCTTCCACACCTCGAGGCCGGTCGCATGGCCGATCGCGGCGACGCGCTCGGCCGTTTCCGCACCGTGAAGCTGCACGACATCGACCGCGGGCGCGACCGCGGCGAGCAATTCGTCATCCGGATCGACAAGCACCGCGACCTTCGCGACATGCCCGGGGACACCCGCGGCCAGCGCCTGCATCTGCTCGGCGGTCACGTGGCGCGGGCTTTTGGGAAAGAAGACGAAACCGATATGCGACGCGCCATGGCGCACCGCGGCACCGACGCTGTCAGGGGTCGAGAGACCGCAGATCTTGGCACTGATTCGAGGCATGGCGGCGGTGTAGGCCCGTGGGCGCGAAATCCAAACCGTTCCCGCGGTCAGAACCGTGTCCGCAGCCGTACGCCATAATAGCGCGGGGGAGAGGGGTAGACGGCATAGGCGCCGATCTGCTCGGGTACCGGGAAGCCCAGGATGTTGTAATAGACGTCGAAGACGTTCTCGACATAGGCCTCGATGCCGAACCGGCCCTCGTCGAAGTCGAGCCCCAGCCGCGCGTTGACGAGGATATAGGCGTCGTTGGTCGTCGAGGCGATGCCGCCCGGCGCATTCAGCGTGTTGGAGTCGCTGTTGAAGCGCGCATCGACATGGACGAGGCCGGAGAGCGTATCCGTGATCGGCGGCGTCCAGGTGAATGCGCTGGTGACGACATGGCGCGGCTGGTTGGTGGCCTGCTTGCCGTCATCGTCGCCGGCGCGGAGCGGATCGTCGACGACGGTGTGCAGGTAGGTGTAGCCGAGATTGACGCTGACGTCGGTGCTTGGCCGGATGATGCTTTCCAGCTCGATACCCTTCGAGATCACCTTGTCGAACTGGCGGACGACGAAGCTCGATCCCTCGAAGCGCAGGCTCTGATAGCCCGAGAAGTCCTGGTAGAAGCCGGTGATGTTGAGCTGGAAGGTCCGGCTGGGATTGGTCTTGACGCCGGCCTCGAACGAATCCGCGGTTTCCTTGCCGAACGAAAGATCGCTGAGCTGCGCGCCGTCCCCGCCGAAATAGGTCGAATCGAAGCCGCCGCGGTCGAGATTATAGCCGCCCGACTTGTAGCCATGCGCATAGCCCGCGAACATCAACACATCGGGCGTCAGCTTGTAGGCGACGCGCGCCGTACCGGTGAGCTCGCTCTCGCTGCGGCGGTCGGCATAGTCGCCGTCGAATTCGGCGTTGATCGTGGGATTGCAGACCAGCAGGCGGATCGGCTCGAACCTGGCGTTGGCGGCGAGCACCTGACCGAACACCGCGCTGGCGCCGCCGGGAAGCAGTGCCGTGCAGGGGGCGTTGACCCCGTTGAGGTCGGCCCGGATCGTCTTGCGCTCATGATTGTAGCGCAGGCCGATCGTCAGCGAGAGCGCCTCGGTGAGGTTGACGATGTTGTGCGTGAACAGTCCGATCGCGCGCGTATCCACCCTGAAATTGTCGCTATACTGGCCGGTGCCGACGGGGCTGGGCAGGAACGTGGTGAATTGCGACAGCAGCGCCGGGTTCTGCGCGATCAGCGCCTGCACCTGCGGGTCGGCGAGGAAGGCGTTGCCCAGGAAGGGACGACCCGGCAGCGATCCGTAGAGCGAGAAGCCGTTGGGCGCGAGCGGGGAGAGACCCGCGGTCGCGGCGCCGAGCAACGCGTCGACATACTGGCCCGCCTGCGCGCCGAAACGGATCGTGTCGCGCAGCTTCAGCCGCTCGTCGAGATAGAAACCGCCGACCATGAAATCCAGCGTACCGTCGAACACCGTGCCCTGCAGCCTGACTTCCTGCGTGATGTCGCGGATCGCTGTGCGGTAGCCCTCGCGATAGGTGCGGTCGAGCCCGGTGAAATCGATGTCCTGGTTGCGCAGCGCGCGCCAGTCGCGAAAGGCGCTGATCGAGGTGAGGTTGAAGTCTCCCAGCGCCAGATCGACCTGGCCCGAGAAGCCCCAATCCTTGACCTTCTCCATCAGGTCGCGTTCGGGGGTGATGGATGCGCGGCGCTTTTCGATGTCGACCGGGGTGATGATGCCTTCGCGGCCGGCAAGCGCCGCCAGCGCATCGATGATCGGGCCGGTCGCGCCCGGTTCGGTGTGGATCGCAATGCAGCACTGCTCGTCGGTCTTGGCATAGTCGCCGATCAGCCGGACCTTGAGTCCGCCGTCTTCGTAGAGCGCCTGGCCGCGCACGAAATAGCGATCGAGCGTGTTGAACCGGCGATCGGCGTTCACATCGCGCGAATAGCCGTCGCGCTTGTGGTAGCCGGCGTCGATCCGCAGCGCGAGATGCCCGGCCACCGGCGCGGTGACGCCGGCCTTGAGCTCGATCTCGTCGGCATTGCCGTACGATGCCTCGGCATAGCCGCCGAAGTCGAATTTCGGGCTGGCGGTGATGATGTTGAGCGCGCCGGCCGACGTGTTTCGGCCGAACAACGTGCCCTGCGGCCCGCGTAGCACCTCGACGCGTTCGAGCTCGGGAAACTCGGTCAGGGTCAGGCCGGCGCGGGCGCGGAACACGCCGTCGATGAACACGCCCACCGCGGGCTCGAAGCCGGGATTGTCGCTGGCGGTGCCGACGCCGCGGATCGTGATCACCACACCCGTCGCCGCCGACTGGCCGGTCGTCACCTGCAGGCTGGGCGTCAATTGCCGCAGCCCGCGGACATCGACGATGCCGGCATCGCGGATCAGTTGCGGATCGATGACCGCGATCGCCAGCGGCACGTCCTGCGCCGCCTGCGCGCGTCCCTGTGCGGTGACGACGATGTCACCCATTTCGGGTTGTTCTGCCCCTTGCTGGGCTGGTTCGGCTGCGCCATCATCGGCACGAGCCTGAGTTGCGAGCAGCGCCCCCAGCGCGGCTGCAAACAGAATATCGGTTTTCCCCACGACCCGATCGCTCCCAGCCCGTCCTCCGAGTCAGGACGGGTGTCCTGAATTCGCGTCAACCTTGAAACCCGATTGTAACGCAGGTCAATGGCCGTTTTGCGTGAAGCATCATATCGCTGTTTCGCGAGAAACGCAGGCGCGGCGCGCGTTCGTAACCTGGGACCGCGAAGCTCTTCGGATCGTTGGATGGTCGCCTGACCTACATCGGATGCGCCCCGGAAGGACCCGAACTTTGCGAGCGCGCGATTTCTGGACTAGGCGCCAACGGGTAATGCAAAGAAGGACGCGATGATGGAGGATGACAGCGGCGACATTGCGATCGGCGACGATGGCAAGATCGTGGTGCCGAACGATGTCGAGGAGGCGATCCGCACGCTGATCCGCTGGGCCGGCGACGATCCCACGCGAGAGGGGCTGGTCGATACGCCGCGGCGCGTGGCGCGCGCATGGCGGGAATATTGCCAGGGCTATCTCGAGGATCCGTCGGTGCACCTCAGCCGGACCTTCGAGGAGGTCGGCGGCTATGACGAGATCGTGCTGCTGAAGGATATCCCGTTCCAGTCGCACTGCGAGCATCACATGGCGCCGATCATCGGGCGTGCGCACATCGCCTATCTGCCGCGGGACCGGGTGGTCGGCATCTCCAAGCTCGCGCGCGTGCTGCAGGGTTATGCGCGGCGGCTGCAGGTGCAGGAACGGCTGACCGCCGAGGTGGCAGACTGTATCTGGCGTCATCTCGATCCGATCGGCGTTGCAGTGGTAATCGAGGCGAGCCACGCTTGCATGTCCGCGCGTGGCGTCCGCACGCCCGGCGTGGCGATGACGACCAGCCGGATGATGGGCGTGTTTCGCGACGATGATCGCAGCCGCAAGGAAGTATTGGCGTTGATGGGATGCTGAAACGTCTTGCCATCGCCGCCGCCGCGCTCGCGCTGATGGGGCAGGGCGGGGAGATTACGCGCTCGCCGCCGATGGTGAAGGGCACCGGGCTGCCGCTGGAGGGGGACGAGCTGCCCATCCGCGCCGCCACCACGCCGCCGCCGGCGCTGGATCCGGTGACCGACGAGGACCGCCGCGGCACCATGCCCGCGGGCGAACTGTGCCGTTTCGCCACCGAGCGAGGCCCGGTGCTGATCGCCGGCGCCGAACGGCTCGCCTTCGCACGGCCGGGCGGCATCGCCACGCCGATGCTGTACGAGGGCCCCGAACTGCGGCTGGGCGGCTATTTCACCGCCGGCGACGTGACCATCGTCGTCGAGCCCGATAGCGCTTCGGCGCGGGCCGCCGTCGGCGGCGGTACCGTGTGGACCGCGGCAGCGATCATCGACCGCGCCGGCCGCAACGCGCGCCATGCCGGAATCTGGCAATGCAGGTAAGGTTTGTCGGTTAAGCGACTGCTTTAACGTTATTTTCCTGGAGAGGTGGGGGGCGGTGTGGCTGGCAGTCCGGTCAGCAGCACCGACCGCCGCCGCGACCGCCATATCGCGCCTGCTGCCGATCCCTGAAAAATTCCGTCCGGGTCATCGCAGCCTTTTCGGGATGGTGCTCCGCCATGTGCCGGCAATACGCCTCATAGCTCGGCAGGCCGACCATCAGCCGCGCGGTCTCACCGATCAGGGCGATCCAGCCGCTCACGCCGCGGTCGCCGGCAGTTCGGCAACCGTCGGCTGCGGCGCGGCGAGCGCCTGCACGCAGGTGCGGATGGTGAAGAACAGGATCGCGAGCACCACCGCCAGGAACAGCGCGCACAGCGCGGCATCGATGCGGTCGTTGAAGATGATGCGCTGCATCTCGGCGATCGACTTGGCCGGCGCGAGCAGCCGGCCCTCGCCATAGGCGGTGGCGAAGACGTCCGCATGCGCCAGGAAGCCGACCTTCGGATCGGCCGAGAACAGTTTGAGCGCGCCGGCGGCGGTCGTGCAGATCAGCAGCCAGGCGGTCGGCACCACCGTCACCCAGGCGAAGCGGTGCTGCTTCATCCGGAACAGCACAGCGGTCGCCAGCATCAGCGCGATCGCGGCGAGCATCTGGTTGGAGATGCCGAACACCGGCCACAGCGTGTTGACCCCGCCCAGCGGGTCGGTGACGCCCTGATAGAGGAAGAAGCCCCAGGCGCTCACGCACAGCGCCGTCGCGATGAACCCGGGGAGTAGCGCGCCGCTTTGCCGGAAGCCTGGCACGGCGAGGCCGATCAGGTCCTGCAGCATGAAACGGCCCGCACGCGTGCCGGCATCGACCGCGGTCAGGATGAACAGCGCTTCGAACAGGATGGCGAAATGATACCAGAACGCCTTCATCGTCGCGCCACCGACGACATGGCTGAAGATCTCCGCCATCGCCACCGCCAGCGTCGGTGCGCCGCCGGTGCGGGAGACGATCGTCGCCTCGCCGACGTCGCGCGCGGTCTGGGTGAGCGTGGCGGCGTCGATCGGGAAGCCCATCGCCGTCACCGCGGCCGCGGCGGAGGCGGGATCGCTGCCGAGCAGGGCGGCCGGGCTGTTCATCGCGAAATAAATGCCCGGATCGAGGATCGAGGCGCCGACCAGCGCCATGATCGCGACGAAGGCCTCCATCAGCATCGCCCCATAGCCGATCAAGGGCGCGTCGGTTTCGGTAGCGATCAGCTTTGGCGTGGTGCCGCTGGCGATCAGCGCATGGAAACCGGAGACTGCGCCGCACGCGATGGTGATGAACAGGAAGGGAAACAGCGCGCCCGACCAGACCGGCCCGCCACCGCCGACGAACTGGGTCAGCGCCGGCATCTTCAGCGGCGGCGCCATGATGACGATGCCGATCGCCAGCGCGGCGATCGCGCCGATCTTGAGGAAGGTGGACAGATAGTCGCGCGGTGCCAGCAGCAGCCACACCGGCAGCACGGAGGCGACCGCGCCATAGCCGATCAGGATCCAGCAAAGCTGTACCGGCGTGAACGTGAAGGCCGGCCCCCAGAAGGCGGATTCGGCGATCTGCTGGCCGAACAGGATCGCCCCGATCAGCCCGACGAAACCGAGCAGCGAAACCTCGCCGATCCGCCCCGGGCGGATCCAGCGCGTATAGACGCCCATGAACAGCGCCAGCGGCACCGTCGCCGCAACGGTGAACATGCCCCACGGGCTTTCCGCCAATGCGCGCACGACGATCAGCGCGAGCACCGCGAGGATGATCACCATGATCATGAAGGCACCGAACAGCGCGATCGTGCCCGCGACCGAGCCCATCTCCATGCGGACCAGTTCGCCCAGCGAGCGCCCGTCGCGCCGCATCGAGATGAACAGCACCATGAAATCCTGCACCGCGCCCGCCAGCACGACGCCGGCGATGATCCACAAGGTGCCGGGCAGGTAGCCCATCTGCGCCGCAAGCACCGGCCCCACCAGCGGCCCGGCGCCGGCGATGGCGGCGAAATGATGGCCGAACAGCACGCGCCGGTCGGTTGCTACATAATCCAGCCCGTCGGCGAGGCGGACGGCGGGCGTCGGCCGTGCCGGATCGAGCCGCATCACATGGCGCGCGATGTAGAGTGCGTAATAGCGATAGGCGACGAGGAAGATGGAGGTCGCGGCGACCACGATCCACAACGCGTTGACCGTCTCACCGCGCGAGACGGCGAGCGTGGCGAGCGCGAAGGCGCCGACGAGGGCGAGCAGGATCCAGGGCAGATGACGGGCGAACAAGCGGGGCACCTCTCTCGACGGATTGCGCGGACGCTGTGGGCGCGCCCTGCGAGCGGTCTAGAGAGGTTGTCGGCGAAGGTGAAGGGGAGGGAACATATGGCCTTCCAAAAGCAAAAAGGCCGCCCGGATCGCTCCGGACGGCCCTTTCGCTGGTCTGGCAGGAGGCTCTGGTCAGCCCTGCGCTTCTTCCGAGTCCGCCGTCTCGGGGGCGATTTCGCCCGGCTCGGCGTTCGGATCGTAATCCTCGGTGAAGCCCGCGACGTCCTTTTCGAACATCGCCGCCATCACGTCCACGCCCTGTTCCTGAAGCTCGGCTTCCTCGGGGCTGCGCGCGACGTTGATCTTGATCGTCACCGACACTTCCGGGTGAAGGACGACCTTCACCTCGTTCACGCCGATCGCCTTGATCGGGCGGTCGAGCACGATCTGGCCCTTGTTGACCTTGGCGCCGTCGGCTTCGAGAGCCTCGACGATGTCACGCACCGAAACCGAACCATAAAGCTGGCCGGTGTTCGACGCCTGACGGATCAGGGTCACGGTCTTGCCGTCGATGCCCTTCGAGTCGGCCTGGGCCACTTCGCGGCGCTTGGCGTTGTCCGCCTCGATCGTCGCGCGGTTAGCCTCGAAGACCTTCTTGTTCGCTTCGTTGGCGCGGAGCGCCTTCTTGCGGGGCAGGAGATAGTTGCGGGCGAAGCCGGGCTTCACCGAAACCACGTCGCCGATGGCGCCGAGCTTCTCGACGCGTTCGAGCAGGATCACATCCATGTGCGTGCCCTCCTTACTTCACGATGTAGGGAAGCAGCCCGATGTGACGGGCGCGCTTGATCGCCTGGGCGAGTTCGCGCTGCTTCTTGGCGGAAACCGCAGTGATGCGGCTGGGCACGATCTTGCCGCGCTCGGACACGAAGCCCTGCAGCAGACGAACGTCCTTATAGTCGATCCGGGGCGCGTCCTTCGCGGAGAAGGGGCAGCTCTTGCGGCGACGGAAAAACGGGCGGGCCATCGATTATTCTCCCTGCTCTTCGCGGCGCGGACGGTCCTCGCGGGGACGATCGTCGCCACGCGGGCGATCGTCGCGGCGGCCACCGTCACGGCCATCGCGGCCTTCGCGATCGCCACGGCGGCCATCACGCTCGCCACGGCGCATCATCGCCGACGGACCCTGCTCGTGGGCATCCACCTTGACGGTCATGTAGCGGATGACGTCTTCGTTGATCGACGTCTGGCGCTCCAGCTCGGCGACGACGCCACTCGGCGCCTCGAACTCGAGCATGACATAATGCGCCTTGCGATTCTTCGCGATGCGGTAGGCGAGGCTGCGGAGGCCCCAGGTCTCGGTCTTCACGACCTTGCCCTGATTGTCCTCGATGATCTTGGTGGCGGTTTCCGCCAGCGCGTCGACCTGGGTCTGAGCCAGATCCTGACGCGCGAGGAACACATGCTCGTACAGAGCCATGCGCGCTTGTCCTTCACGTTGGCCGATCGCTGACGCCGCCCCATGCGGACGCCCCTCCGGCTGTCGTTCCAAAATAGAAAGCCGGGCGGAAAGCGATGCTCTCCGCCTCGGCTGAGGGGCCCTTGGCGCAAAGTGCCGGAAAAGGCAAGCCCGGACTGGGCGGGGCGAACCTTAATTCAGCGCGCCCGCGATCACTGCGCCGATGATGCCGCTGGCGATTCCCACCAGCACTGCATCATTGCCGGACTGCACCCAATGATAGCCGCGCGGCGCATCGTAGAGCCGATAGTTCCGCGGCTGGCTCACCACCCGATAGTTGCGGGCATAGCGATTGTCGAACCGCTGCCCCTTCGACCAGGAGCGGTACGTGTTGGGGGAGCGCCTGACCACCGTCTTCCTGACGACGGTGCGCTGCGGCCCGCGCCGGACGGACTCGTGCTTGACCGTCTTCACCGCCACCCGGTCGGGGCGGCCATAGTCGCGGCCCGGGGCGGCCAGGGCGGGGGTCGCGACCAGCGAGGCGGCGACGGCGGCGAGGATGAACTTCTTCATGACTGCGTCTCCTGTGTTTCCGAAGCGCCCTTGCGGCGCTGACAGGAGCTTTATGAGGATCGGCTGTCGCGCATCTTTGTCGGCGCCGCGGCGAAATGGTCGCAAATTGTCTTGCGGCTGTCATCGAGTGGCCTGCTTCGCTACGCTTGGGCTTGCCATGCGCGGTGCGGCTTTCTAGTGCGCCCGCTCGTTTTCTCAGCGAGGTCCCCGACATGCGTGCATTCATCTTTCCCGGCCAGGGCAGCCAGGCGGTGGGCATGGGCAAGGCGTTGGCCGATGCGAGCACCGCCGCGCGCGAGGTGTTCCAGGAGGTCGACGACGCGCTCGGCCAGAACCTGTTCCGCCTGATGAGCGAGGGGCCCGAGGATCAGTTGGTGCTGACCGAGAATGCCCAGCCCGCGATCATGGCAAACGCGATCGCCACGTTGCGCGTGCTCGAAAAGGAAGGCGGCATCAGCCTCGCCGACAAGGCGGCGTTCGTCGCCGGCCATTCGCTCGGCGAATATAGCGCGCTGTGCGCCGCGCAGGCGCTCGATCTCGCGACCACCGCGCGGCTGCTCAAGCTGCGCGGGCAGGCGATGCAGGCGGCGGTGCCGGTGGGCATCGGCGCGATGGCGGCGTTGCTCGGCGCCGATATCGAAAAGGCGCAGGCGCTCGCCGACGCCGCGGCGGCGGGGGAGGTCTGCACCGTCGCCAACGACAATGATCCGACGCAGGTCGTGATCTCCGGCCACAAGGGCGCGATCGATCGCGCGGTGGCGATGGTGAAGGATCATGGCATCAAGCGCGGCGTGCTGCTGCCGGTGTCCGCCCCCTTCCACTGCCCGTTGATGCAGCCCGCGGCCGATGCGATGGCCGAGGCGCTGGGCACGGCGGCGCTGGTGTCCCCGCTGGTGCCGCTGTTCGCCAACGTCACCGCCGCCGCCGTCGCCGATCCCGCCACCATCCGCGACCTGCTCGTCAGTCAGGTCACCGGCCGGGTGCGCTGGCGCGAATCGGTGATCGCGATGGCGGAGGCCGGCGTCACCGGCTTCGTCGAGTTCGGGGGCAAGGTGCTGGCGCCGATGGTCAAGCGCAGCGCGCCGGCCGAGGCCGAGGCCGCAAGCATCGTCGCGATGGCCGATATCGAGGCGCTGGCGAAGAGCCTCTGAGCCCGCCAACCGATCGTCCGGCCCCGCGAAAGCAACGAAGGGGCTGGCACGACGGCGCGGACTTTGGATAGGCATTGGCGGGCGACATTCTTCCGCCCGCGCGATGCCTCAACGACTTCAGACAGGAAAGACAGGCATGTTCGATCTCTCAGGCATGACCGCGCTGGTGACCGGTGCGTCGGGCGGTATCGGTTCGGCGATCGCCGAAACGCTCGCGGCGCAGGGCGCGCGCGTGGCGCTCTCCGGCACGCGCGCGGAGAAGCTGGAGGCGGTCGCGGCGGGGCTCGGCCATGACCCGGTGATCCTGCCGTGCGATCTCGGCGACTCCGCCGCGGTCGATGCGCTGGTGCCCTCCGCCGTCGCGGCGCTGGGCGGCACGCTCGACATCCTCGTCAACAATGCCGGCGTCACCCGCGACAATCTGGTGATGCGGATGAAGGATGAGGATTGGGATGCGGTGATCCGCGTCAATCTAGAGGCGGCGTTCCGCCTGATCCGCGCCGCGACCAAGCCGATGATGAAGGCGCGCTTCGGCCGCGTCGTCTCGATCACCTCGGTGGTCGGCGCCACCGGCAATCCGGGGCAGGCGAACTATGCCGCCTCCAAAGGCGGGCTCACCGCGATGACCAAGGCGCTGGCGCAGGAGCTGGCGACGCGCAACATTACCGTGAACTGCGTGGCGCCGGGTTTCATCAAGTCGGCGATGACGGACGCGCTGCCCGACGTGCAGAAAGAGGCGATCACCGGCCGGATTCCCGCCGGTCGGTTGGGCGAGGGGGGTGACGTGGCCGCCGCGGTCGCCTATCTCGCAAGCCGTGAGGCCGGTTACGTCACCGGTCAGACGATCCACGTCAACGGCGGCATGGCAATGATTTCGTGACGTTCCCGTTACGGTTAACGCCGGGTGAACCGGCAGGGCTTGCCAGCGTTATGGCTGCCGATTAGTGCATCCTCAAATTCTGAAGAGAAGGACCGTTTATGAGCGACACCGCCGAGAGGGTGAAGAAGATCGTCGTCGAGCATCTTGGCGTTGAAGCCGAGAAGGTGACCGAAGATGCCAGCTTCATCGACGATCTTGGTGCCGACAGCCTCGACATCGTCGAACTGGTGATGGCGTTCGAGGAAGATTTCGGCGTTGAGATTCCCGACGACGCCGCGGAAAAGATCACGACCGTGAAGGACGCGATCAGCTATATCGAGACGCACGCCAAGGGCTGATGTCTCGGGCAGGCACGCCGGGATCGGCGCGCCGGCCTGGCTTCGTAGCCATTCAGGACGGCTTCCCGACCCGGATGAAAGGGGCCGGGGAGCCGTTTGTTTTTGTTGAAGTATTTGGAGAGTTGGGATGCGCCGTGTCGTCGTAACCGGACTTGGGCTCGTCACGCCGCTGGGCGCCGATGTCGAAACCGCCTGGGCCAACATCATCGCAGCGAAGTCCGGCGCTGGTACCATCACCCGTTTCGACGCGACTGATTATGCCTGCCGGGTCGCCTGCGAGGTGAAGCCCGCGGACCATGCCTATGGGTTCGATGCGAACAAGCGCGTCGACCATAAGGTCCAGCGCCAGGTCGATCCGTTCATCATCTATGGAATCGATGCCGCCGGCCAGGCGCTCGAGGATGCCGGCCTGACCGATGCGTCCGAGGAAGAGCGCTTCCGCATCGGCTGCTCGATCGGGTCGGGCATCGGCGGTCTCCCGGGCATCGAGAGCGAATCGCTGGTGCTCGCCAACAAGGGCCCGCGCCGCGTCTCGCCGCACTTCGTCCATGGCCGCCTGATCAACCTGATCTCGGGCCAGGTGAGCATCAAATATGGCCTGATGGGCCCGAACCATGCGGTGGTCACGGCTTGCTCGACCGGCGCGCACGCGATCGGCGATGCGGCGCGGATGATCGCGCTGGGCGATGCCGACGTGATGCTTGCGGGCGGTGCCGAAGGCGCGATCTGCCCGATCGGCATTGCCGGCTTCGCGCAGGCGCGCGCGCTGTCGACCCAGTTCAACGATCAGCCCGAAAAGGCGAGCCGGCCCTACGACAAGGACCGGGACGGCTTCGTGATGGGCGAGGGCGCGGGCGTCGTCTGCCTCGAGGAATATGAGCACGCCAAGGCGCGCGGCGCCAAGATCTATGCCGAGGTGATCGGCTATGGCCTGTCGGGCGACGCCTATCACGTCACCGCGCCGCACCCGGAAGGTTCGGGCGCGTTCCGCGCGATGGAAATGGCGATGAAGAAGTCGGGCCTCGCGCTCGGCGACATCGACTATATCAACGCGCACGGCACCTCGACGCCGCTGGGCGACGAGCTCGAGCTGGGCGCGGTGCGCCGCCTGTTCGGCGATGCGATGGGCACCCTTTCGATGAGCTCGACCAAGTCGGCGATCGGCCACCTGCTGGGCGGCGCCGGCGCGGTGGAGAGCATCTTCTGCATCCTCGCGCTGCGCGACCAGATCGTCCCGCCGACGCTCAACCTCGACAATCCCAGCGACAATTGCGCAGGCGTCGATCTGGTGCCCCACGTCGCCAAGCAGCGGCACGTGAAGGCGGTGCTGAACAACAGCTTCGGCTTCGGCGGCACCAACGCCTCGCTGGTCATGAGGGCGGTCTGATCGGCTGATCGGGGAACCGGCCGATGGCCAGCAGCAAACGCCCGGCGCGACGCGGCAAGAAGAAGCGGGGGGCGGCGGCCAAGCGCTGGCTCCTCCTCCTCCTGCTTGTCGTTGCCGTTGGTGCAGCGGGTGCGGCCTATGTCAGCCCCTGGTTCAAGGGATCGCCGCGCCCGGCCGGGGCCAAGCCCGTCGAGGTCACCGTGTCGAGCGGGGATTCACTCGCGACTGCGGCCGCGAAGCTGGAAAAGGCCAAGGTCATCGGCTCGGCCGATCGCTTCCTCACGCTCGCGCGCTTCCTCGGATCGGACGGGCCGATCAAGGCGGGCGAATATGGCTTCTATCCCACCGACAACTGGGCGGCGCATCTTCGCACGATGCAGTCTGGCATCCCGATCCTCCGGCTGGTCTCGATCCCCGAGGGGATGCCGGCGGTGCTCGTGCAGGAACGGCTGATGGCCGAACCGTTGCTGACCGGCACGGTCGCGGTGCCCGCCGAAGGATCGGTGCTGCCCGACAGCTACAGCTTCGAACGCGGCGAGACGCGCGCGGCGGTGCTCAGGCGGATGCAGGCGGCGATGACGCGCGCGCTCGACGACCTGTGGAAGACGCGCAAGCCGGGCATCGCCGTGAAGACGCCGCGCGAGGCGATCATCCTCGCCTCGATCGTCGAGAAGGAAACGTCGGTTGCCGCCGAACGGCGCACGGTGGCGGCGGTCTATTCCAACCGGATCAAGCGCAACATGCCGCTGCAGGCCGACCCGACCGTGATCTATCCGGTCACCAAGGGGCGGCGGCTGGGCCGGCGCATCCTGCGTTCGGAGCTTCAGGCCGACAACGGCTACAACACCTACAGGATTCCGGGGCTGCCGGCGGGGCCGATCGCCAATCCGGGCCGCGCCTCGATCGCCGCGGTGCTTGATCCGGCGCGCACCAATGCGCTCTATTTCGTCGCGGATGGGTCGGGCGGCCATGCCTTCGCCGAGACGCTCGACCAGCATAATGCCAATGTCCGCAAATGGTATGCGCTGCGGCGCGAACGTGGTGAGATGTGATCTAAGGAGGCTTACATGATCGGCCGTACGGTTCCAGACGTAACCCTCAAGACCCGCGTACGCGATGAGAGCGTCGGGGGCCCCAATCCTTTCCGCTGGCAGGATGTGCAGACCGGCGATCTCTTCGCCGGCAAGCGCACCGTGGTGTTCGCGCTGCCCGGTGCCTTCACCCCCACCTGCACCACCGAGCAATGCCCGGCCTATGAGCGCGTCTATGACGATCTCAAGGCGGCGGGCGCGGACGAGGTCTATTGCCTGGCGGTCAACGATGCGTTCGTGATGTTCCAGTGGGGCAAGATGCTGGGCATTAGGAACCTCAAGCTGCTGCCCGACGGCTCGGGCGATTTCACCCGCCGGATGGGCATGCTGATCCGCAAGGACCATCTCGGCTTCGGCGATCGCTCGTGGCGCTATGCGATGGTTGTCGACGACGGCAGGATCGTCGCCTGGTTCGAGGAGCCGGGTATCAACGACGCCGGCCAGGACGATGACCCCTATGGCGTATCGAGCCCCGATACGGTGCTCGACTGGCTGGCCAAGAACCAGCCCGCCTGACGCGCGTCGGCGGCACGTCCGCCGCCGCCGATCCGCTGGCGGCGACCGACGTCTTTCTTCGAACGATCGGCGCATCGCGGCCGTCGGCCATGGCTCGGTCGCGATGCCCTCGCCCGGGGTTTCCCTCGGTCGCGCACGGTTCTACTGCCCGCTTGCATCAGCAACGGGTCGGAGGACCGAGTCCATGAGCAGCCGGATAGCCCACGCCGATTTGCGGTCGAAGATCATGTCCGCGGATGCCGCGGCGGCGTTGATCGGATCGGGCAGCACGGTGGGGATGAGCGGCTTCACCGGCTCGGGCTATCCCAAGGCGGTGCCGCAGGCGCTTGCCGCGCGCATTGAAGCCGAACATGCCGCCGGCAAGCTGTTCCGCATTCGGGTGTGGACCGGTGCTTCGACCGGTCCCGAACTCGACGGCGCGCTCGCCAAGGCCGACGGCATCGAATTCCGGCTGCCCTATAATTCGGACCCGATCGCGCGCGAGAAGATCAACCGCGGCGAGATGGACTATTTCGACATGCATCTCAGCCAGGTCGCGCCGATGGCGTGGCAGGGCTTCCTGGGGCCGCTCGATACCGCCTTGGTCGAGATCAGCGGCATCCGGCCGGATGGATCGCTGATCCCCTCATCCTCGGTCGGCAACAACAAGACCTGGCTCGACCGCGCCAGCCAGATCATCCTCGAGGTCAACGCCTGGCAGAACCCGGCGCTGGAGGGGATGCACGACATCTATTACGGCACCCGCCTGCCGCCCGATCGCGTGCCGATCCCGCTGGTCCGCCCGGACGACCGCATCGGTGAGCCCTATCTGCACTGCGACCCCGCCAGGATCGTCGCGATCGTCGAAACCGAAGCGCCCGACCGAAACCTGCCCTTCGCCGCCCCCGATGCCAGCGCGCATGCGATCGCCGGCCATCTGCTGGACTTCTTCGCGCATGAGGTGAAGCGGGGCCGGCTGCCCACCTCGCTGCTGCCGATCCAGTCGGGTGTCGGCAACATCGCCAATGCGGTGCTGACCGGCCTCGTCGACGGGCCCTTCACCGACATGACCGCCTATACCGAGGTCATCCAGGACGGCATGCTCGACCTGCTCGATGCCGGCAAGCTGCGCATCGCCTCCGCCACTGCCTTCTCGCTGAGCCCGGAAGCGGCCGCGCGGATCAATGCCGACATGGTCCAGTATCGGGATCGGATGATCCTGCGCCCGCAGGAGATCAGCAACCATCCGGAACTGATCCGCCGCCTCGGCTGCCTCGCGATGAACGGGCTGATCGAGGCAGATATCTACGGCAACGTCAATTCCACGCATGTCATGGGATCGCGCATCCAGAACGGCATCGGCGGATCGCGCGATTTCGCGCGCAACGCCTATGTGTCGATCTTCATGACGCCGTCCACCGCCAAGGGCGGGGCGATCTCGGCGATCGTGCCGCAGGCCTCGCACGTCGATCATATCGCACAGGACGTGCAGGTCCTGGTGACCGAACAGGGGCTGGCCGACCTGCGCGGCCTCAGTCCCAAGCAGCGGGCGACGCTGATCATCGAGAAGTGCGCGCACCCGGATTACCGGCCGATGCTGGCCGATTATTATGAGCGGGCGCGGCGTGGATCCTATGGCCAGCAATCTCCCTCGCTCTTGCGCGAGGCGCTGAGCTGGCACCAGCGCTTCATCGACACGGGCAGCATGTTGCCCTGAGCCGAAGCGGGCGTTGCGGCCTAGCGGCGGCGCTTCTCGGTGCCGCCGGAAGCGCCCAGCGCCGCAACCATCGCGACGATGGTGAGCGACACGCTGGAGGCAATCAGCGTGTCGCCGATCGCCTGGTTGATGAGCACGAACAGGACGATCAGGACCATGGCGAGCACGCCGACGACGGCAAGCGTCTGGTGCAGGGTGCTGCGGGTCTGGGTCAGGCGGGTCGATCGGGTCTGCATGTCTTTCCTCCGCAGTCTGGATAGCTGCGATTCGCGGGTGTCGCAGTGATGCGGGTCACGCCGCGGCACGGGCGGGAACGGGGTCTGGCAGCGGGATGAAATCCGTCTCGGCGGGCACCTCGGCGAAACGGCGCTGCTGCCAGTCGCGCTTGGCCTGCTCGATCCGCTCGGGGGAACTGGAGACGAAGTTCCAGAAGATGTGGCGGCTCTCGGCGAAGGGCTCCCCTCCGACCAGCATGACACGGGCGGTGCCGACGGCGCGGATCACGATCTCGGCACCCGGCTTGAACAGCACGAGCTGGCCTTCCTCGAACGCGCCGGTCTGCCCGGTCACCTCGACCTTGCCCGAGACGACGTAGATCGCGCGTTCGACATGCTCGGCACGCAGCTGGTAGCGGGCGCGGTCGGCGAGCTGGATGTCGGCATAGACGATATCCGAATGGCTCTTCACCGGTGAGCGCAGGCCGTCGCTGGTGCCGGCGATCAGCTTGAGCGTCACGCCCTCCGCATCGATGCCGGGGATCTCGCTCGCCTTGTGATGGGTGAAGCCGGGATCCATTTCCTCCAGCCGGGTCGGCAGCGCGATCCAGCTCTGCAGCCCGAACAGCGGGCCACCGGCAGCGCGGACGTCCGGGCCCGTGCGTTCCGAATGGACGATGCCCGAGCCCGCGGTCATCAGGTTGACCTCGCCGGGGCGGATGGTCTGGACGCTGCCAACGCTGTCGCGGTGCAGGATCTCGCCTTCGAGCAGATAGGTGATCGTCGCAAGGCCGATATGCGGGTGCGGGCGAACGTCCAGCCCCTCGCCGCGACCGAAGGTGGCGCGACCCATCTGGTCGAAGAAGATGAAGGGGCCGACCATCCGGCGCTGCGGGGAGGGCAGGGCGCGGCGGACGTTGAAGCCGTCGCCCAGGTCGCGCAGCGGCGCGAGAAGAACGTGGTCGATAGTGTCGGCGCTGGACCGGATGCTCATGGGGTGCTTCCTTGGAAAGACGGGGATCGGCTCAGGCCGAAAGCTGCGCGATCGCGTCGACCTGCGCTGGGTTGAAGCCGTGCTGGATGAGGGCCGGCATGAACTCGTCGGCCGGACGGCGGCGCGCGCGCGTCGTGCAGACGAAGCGGCGCAGCGTCTCCAGCCGCGGATCGGCGAGCTGCTTGCGCGGCTCGATGCCGAACAGGGTCCGCGCGGCGCCGCTCAGCTTGCCGCGCAGGCTGCCGGCTTCAGGCGGGATGCTGCAGCCGAAGGCGTTGGCGTCGTTCAGCGCCACCGCGACGGCCATCCACTCGGTCTTGCTCAGTTCAGCGACACGCGACGCCATCTCTACCTCCATCCTTCGATGGATCTCATCTAGGCGCACACGGCTCCCCGGTTCAGTGGGATAAAAGGCGACGAAACTTTCTAAAAAATAGAAATGATCATCCCCCGGTATGATTGACGGCGTCGCCGCCGATCCGGATGGATGGGGCGGGCACGCCCGCCGGATCGGCCCGCCCGCCATCGGCAATGCGCGTGCACCGGGATGCGGCACGTCGGTTCGGGTCCACCGCACTGGCCGCCAGCAGGATCGGTGGATTGCGCGCGTGTCGAAGAGCCCTATTGATGGCATCGAGCCCAGTTGGGGACGGGGGGAAAGACCATGCGCTGGCTGATGACCGTTGCGGCTGTAGCGCTGGCTCCGATGGCGGCGCGCGCACAGCCCGCGGCGCAGCCGGCGGCGCTGCTGCTGAAGCCCGCGGCGGTGTTCGACGGCCTCGACGGCAGGACGCATCCCGGCTGGCAGGTGCTGGTGCGCGGCGACACGATCGCTGCGGTCGGCCCCGATCTCGCCGTGCCTGCCGGTGCGACCACCGTCGATCTCGCCGGCGCCACGCTGATGCCGGGGATGATCGAGGGCCATGGCCATCTGTTCCTGCATCCCTATAACGAGACCAGTTGGGACGATCAGGTGCTCCATGAGGCGATCGCGCTGCGTACCGCGCGGGCGGTGGCGCAGGCGCGCACGACCTTGCGCGCCGGCTTCACCACCGAACGCGATCTTGGCACCGAAGGCGCCGGCTATGCCGATGTCGGGCTGAAGGCGGCGATCGACCAAGGCATCGTCGAAGGTCCGCGCCTGCTCGTCTCGACCCGCGCGATCGTCGCCCTCGGCGCCTATGGCCCCAAGGGGTTCGAGCCGGGCGTCGCCGTGCCGCAGGGGGCCGAGGAGGCGTCGGGGGTCGACGGCGTCGTCGCGGCGGTGCGCCGCCAGATCGCCGCCGGTGCCGACTGGATCAAGCTTTATGCCGATTATCGCTGGCGCCCCGGCGAGCCGAGCCGCGCGACGTTGAGCGCGGCCGAGCTCGAGGCCGCGGTCGGCGCAGCGCATGATGCCGGCCGGCTCGTCGCGGTCCATGCCGGCACGGCGGAGGGGATGACGCGCGCGATCGCCGCCGGCGCCGATACGATCGAGCATGGCGATGGCGGCACGCCGGAGATTTTCGCGGCGATGGCGGCGAAGGGCGTCGCCTTCTGCCCCACGCTCGCCGCGTCGGATGCGATATCGCGCTATCGCGGCTGGGACGGCCGCGCGCCCGCACCGTCGGCGGTGCAGAACAGCATTTCGAGTCTGCGCCTGGCGCTGAAGGCGGGCGTTGCGATCTGCTTGGGCGGCGATGTCGGCGTCTACGCGCACGGCGACAATGCGCGCGAGATGGAGCAGATGGTCGATGCGGGGATGAGCTCGGCGCAAGTGCTGATCGCCGCCACTTCGGGCAATGCGCGCTGGCTGCGCATGGCGGACAGGATCGGCGCGGTAAAGCCGGGGATGCTCGCCGATCTGGTCGCGGTGGCGGGCGATCCGGTGGCCGACATCAAGGCGGTGCGCCGCATCCGCCTGGTCGTGAAAAACGGCGCGATCGTGCGCCGGGAAGCGGACTGACCGGAGGTCCGGCGGTCCAGCGACGGCGCGTGCCGCCGCTGGTCGCCGTCAGCCGCTGGTCTTACTTGGCGTCGAAGGGATCGACGCCGCTGCGGGCGATGAAATCGGCGCGGGTCATGCACACCATCCGGGCGATGCGCGAACCGGTGGGGGTGGTCTTGACGCAGACCTTCTGTTCGGCTGCGGGCCTGTCGGCAGTGGCAACCGCCTGCTGCGGCGCGGCGGCGCCGGCAATGGCGGGAAAGGCGGCGAAGGCGACGACGGCGCCCAGAACGGCCTGGGTGGCGGTGCGGGAAAGGCGGGCGAAGATCGGCTGACGGGTCATCTTGAAATCCTTTCTGATCGAACCAGTTGGTTCCCAGGCGGCGATGTCCGCCTGTGCCCGGTACTCAGCAAGCGTCGTGCCAACTTTATAAAAGCCCCGGAAAACCGGAGGACTGGTCAATCAGAAGCGCTGCATCGCGAACTTGCCGTCGGAATTTTCACCGGGAGTTAGCAATCGGCGCCGCCTGTTCGCAGAAACAGTCGGGCGATAGTCGCTGGGACTGTGCGAATTCGGACGTCTGTCCGTTTGCGAACAGTTCGGCGTCCGGACATGCGTTCGCCTGCCGCCTGTCCGGAAGCCGGATGGACGGCAGGCGTTGCGACCCGTCGTGCGGGAGGGACTATTTGAAGCGGATACCGTCCTTGATGACGACCGCGACATTCTTCATCACGCCGATATCCTCCAGCGGATTGCCGGCGACGACGATGACGTCGGCGATCTTGCCGGCCTCGACGGTGCCGAGCGAAGCCGACATGCCGAGCATCTCGGCGCCGTTGCGGGTGGATGCGATGATCGAGTCCATCGGCGTCATCCCCAGTTCGACCATATAGGCCATCTCGGTGGCGTTGGGGTCGTCCTGCTGGAAGTTGAGGAAGGAGGTGCTGTCCGTCCCCATCGAGAATTTGACGCCGGCCTTGATGAAGCGGCGCATGTTCTCGCGCGCGGTGTCGCGCCCCTTCATCTGGTCGTTGAACGAGGGGCCGGACTGGCCGAACATGTCGCTGTTGGACGCGCGCTTCTCATAGAAGGCGAGGCCGCGATGATCGGGATTGCGCTTGTTGTAGAGCATCTTGTCCCGATAGTTCATGATGATGCGATATTCTTCGGGCGTCGACGACATGATATAGTCGGTGGTATTGAAGCGGTTGGGATCCATCTGGTGCTCCGCCGCCGTCACCCGCACGCGCAGCAGCGTATCGGCGATCACGCCCTTCTTCGCGAAGCCGGCGATGGTCTTCTCGTCGAGGAGGAAGTCGGTCTCGAACGGGTGCTCCAGCGTGTCGATGTCGAACTTGAGCAGGCGGGCGAAACCGTCCGGCGTGCTGTTGGCGTGAACGTCGATCTTCTTGCCGAGCGCATGGCCCTTGGCGATGATCTTGCGCAGTTGGTCGTCGGTGAAGTCGTTCTTGCCGTCGAACACCTCGTCGCCGAGGTAGAGCTTCCAGTAATTGAATTCTGGCCCCGAAATCTTGGCGAGATCCCTGTCGATATCGTCGACCACGAAATAGGCGAAGTCGTTCTCCAGCCAGTCCAGCGCCTCGGCGGGCGTGCGGTTCTTATCGGTATATTGCTGGAAATGCTGGCGGCTCATGATCAGCGCACCGCCCAGCATGATCCGCGGACCGGGGATCTGGCCGGAATCGATCTGCTGCTTTACCGGCAGCTCGCGCTTGTAGGGGCCGCTGGTCTGCCGCATCGTCGTGATGCCCTGCATCAGATAGACGAAGGCCTTGCGCGGCATGTTCGCGAAATTGGCTTCCCAGCGCGCGCGCAGATCCGCAATCGGCAGGTCGGCGACGGGCGCGGGGAAGAGCGGGTTCAACTGGATGTGCTGGTTGGAATTGATCAGCCCGGGCATGATCGTCATGCCGCTGGCGTCGAACACGCGCGCGTCCGACGGGATCGGGATCGACCCGTCCGGGCCCACCGCCTCGATCTTGCCGCCGTCGATCAGCACCGTGTGGCCGGGCTTGGCCGGTGCGCCGGTGGCGTCGATCAGCAGGCCGTGGATCAACGCGATCGGCGTTTCCACCTTGTAGGGGGCGGCCTGCGGGCCGAACCACGCCTTGGGCGGCTGTTCGGCGGCGGCGGGGCCGGAGGGGGCCTGCGCTGTGGCGGCGGTGGCGGTGAACAGCGCCGCGCCGGCGAGCGCGACGGAACGGATAAGGCTGGTGCGAAGGGCCATGGATATCTCTCCCGACTGGACCCGGAGCGCCGCGGCGCCCCGGGCATTGAGGTCGAATTTTTCTAGAAGTGGTAGCCGAGGCTGACGCCCCACGTGCGCGGATCGTTGAAGGTGGCGCGCGCCGGCAGCGAGGCGGAGCCCGAGCCGAGGATCGAGGTGCGGTAGAGCTTGTCGGTCAGGTTGCGCACCCAGCCGGCGATCTCGATGCCATTGTCATGCTTCAGGCCGATGCGGGCGTTGGCGAAGAAGGCCTTGGGCTCCTTCACCGTCGGCGCATTGGCGAGCGCGACGAAGGTGGCGCTGGTGTAGCTGACGTCCGCCTGCGCATAGGGGGTCAGCGCACCGAACAGGTTTTTCGGTTCCCAGCGGGCGAAGCCGGTGGCCGAGATATCCGGCGTGTTGGGCGGGATCTGGCCGTCGTAGCGGCCGTTCTTGATCTTCGCGTCGTTCCAGTTGAAGCCGCCGCGCAGCATCAGCGAGGGCACCGGATACCAGCTGATATCCCCTTCCACGCCATAGATGCGGGCATCGCCGGCGGTGCCGAGGATGACCAGCGGCACGCCCGAGACATTGACCTGCGTGGTCGCCTGGAAATCCTTCCAGTCATAATAATAGAAGGCGGTGTTGAGGCGCACCGTGCGATCGAACAGCGCCGCTTTCACGCCGCCTTCATAGGCGGTGATCGTCTCCGGCGCGAACGGGGTGAGCTGGCCCACCGAGAAGGCGATCGTGCCGGGAAAGCCGCCGCCCTTGAATCCGGTACTGACGTTCGCATAGAGGTTGAGATCGGCGCTGGGCTCATATTTCAGCGAGACGCGCCACGTGCCGCGATCGGCGTTGATATGGTTGTCGTAGCCCTGCACAGGCACCGGGAAGGCGCCCGATCCGATCACCGAGCCGTCATAGGAAAACTCTTTGCGCTCGCCGGTATAGCGCCCGCCGGCGGTCAAGGTGAGTTGGTCCGTCAGCGCATAATCGACCTGCGCGAAGGCAGCCAATGACTCGGTCACCTGACGATAGGTGGAAACGAACTCGGCCGAATAGGCGAACTGGTCGCTCTGGTCGAACAGCACGAAATCATCATTGGTGTCGCGGGTATAATACATGCCAGCGATCCAGCTCAGCGCGCCCCAGCCTTCGCCCGATCCCGCGCGCAATTCCTGCTGGAACACGCTCATGCGCTGGTCGCGATAATTGTCGCTCAGCACATAGGGGGAGCCGTCATCGGCGGTGCTGATCCGCTTGTATTTGCGGTAGCCGGTGACCGAGGTGAGGATGACCGGGCCGAAATCGGCGTTCATTTTCAGCGAGACGCCGCCGGTATCGACATCGTTCTGGTTGCCGTAGACGAAGCTGGCATAAGCGGTGCGAGGATCGTCCTGCAGGTCCGAGAAGATCTGCACGCCGGAGACGGGAGTGCCGCCGGGGCCGGTGCGCGGGATCGCATAGGATCCGCAATTCGCCTCGTCGCGGATGCCGGTGGCGACATAGCCGCAGAAGGTGCGGCTGCCATCCTTCTTCAGGTTGCCGGTGTGCTGATAGGCCATCGCATCGTCGTTGGTGGTCGAATAATCGCCCACCAGTAGCGCGTTGAACACCGTGCCGGGCTCCCACAGCAACGACGCGCGGAACGCCTGCCGGTCGAGGTCGCCGTTGCGCGTGCCGAAATCGCCGTGGCGCGGGCCGCTCACGATCAGATCCTGCCAGCCATGGCGCTGGTAGGAATTGGCGGCGACGCGCGCGGACAAAGTGCTGGTGATCGGGCCGCCGATGCCCACCTCGATCTCGCGCAGCGCCAGCGAGCCGGCATCCACACGCGCATCGACGCTCAGTTCGCGCGTCGGGCGCTTGGTGATCAGATTGACCGCGCCGCCGGTGGTATTGCGGCCGTAGAAGGTGCCCTGCGGCCCCTTGAGGACCTCGACCCGCTCGAGATCGAACAGCTGGACGCCGAGCATCGCGTTGGAGGGCAGCGCGATCTCGTCGAGATAAGTGGTGACCGCCGGATTCTGGTTGGTCTCCGAATTGTTCATGCCGATGCCGCGCACGGTGAATTGCGGATCGGAGGTCGAGCCCGAGACGCGCACCGCGAGACCGGGCGTCAGCCGCGACAGATCGCTCACCTGGGTGACGCGAAGGTCGCGCAGCGAATTGCCGTCGAAGGCGGTGATCGATGCCGGCACGTCCTGCAGGTTCTGGCTGCGGCGCTCGGCGGTGACGACGATGTCGCCGCTGTTGGTGCCGGCGTCTTCGGCGGCGGGCTCGGTCTGCGCCGATGCCGGCGATGCGCCGGCAAGAGACAGGATGGCCAGCCCGATCAGGCTCGTGGTCGAAAGATGAGCGCGCGTTCCTGGTAGCATCATCACGGGACCCCTTTTTCATCCGGCGTGCCACGGCGCCGGGGACCGTTCGTTCCTCGCTTGCGATACTTTTTATGTGAATATGCATGCGATATTGTGTGCAATCGGATTACAATGCAAGATGCTTGTCATGGAATCGTCACCGGGCAGGGCGGGTCTCAAAACGTTGAAGAACAGGGATATTTGCCGTCGCTTGGGCGATGCCTCGCGTGGAGCGGGTAATAACCGCGATTGGATGGCCGGAAGGATCGACCTTCGGCGCATGGACGCGGCGCGCCGATTCGGTCGTAGGACAGCCCGCGCATGAGCGGGCTCGCAGCGGATGGTGTGCCGATATGGGGGGCGGGGGCAGGGGCCCCACCACGGCCGGCGCTGGCGGGCGGGGTGCGCGCGGATGTCGCGATCGTCGGTGGCGGTGTCGCCGGCCTTTCGACCGCTCTGCACCTCGCGCGTGCCGGAGTCGATGTTATGCTGCTGGAGGGCGCGCGCATCGGCGCGGGGGCCACGGGCACCAGCGCCGGGGTGGTCGCGCCGCAGTTCGTTCGCACCACGCCTGCGAAGGTGGTGCGGCGGCTGGGGCCGGATCGCGGCACCGCACTGCTGCGATTCGTGGCGCAGAGCGGCCGGCATCTGTTCGACATGATCGATCGCGAAGGGTTGGCGTGCGACGCGCGGCCCACGGGCTTTCTCGCTCCGGCCGCAGGGCCGGGCGCAGCGCAACGGCTGGGCGCGGTGATCGAGGAATGGCGCGCGGTGCGCAGTGACCTGCGCCTGCTGGATGCGACCGAGGTGGAGCAGGCGACCGGCTGCCGGGGCTATCGCGCGGCGATCCACGATGCCAGCGGCGGCGCGGTCGATCCGCTGCTGCTCGCGCGCGGGCTGGCCGATCGTGCCGAACAGGCGGGCGCGCGGCTGCATGAGCAGAGCGCGGTGCTCGCGGTCGAAGGCCGCGCCGGCTCATGGCGGCTGCGCACCGCCGGCGGCGAGGTGCTCGCGCGCACCGTGATTCTCGCCGCAAATGGCGGCAATGCAGCGCTGCGCCCCGAATTGCGCGGATCTGTGCTGCCGCTGCCGGTGTGCGAGGTCGCCACCGAAAAACTGCCCGCGGACATGCGCGCGGCCATCCTGCCCGGTGGCGAGAGCATGACCGATCTGGAGACCGACGTCTTCTCGATCCGCTATGCTGCTGGCGACCGGCTCGTCACCGCCTTTCCCGCTTCCGACCGGCTGACGCATGAGGCGGCGACCGCCGGGGTCAATGCGCGGCTGGCAACGATGCTGTCGATCCACCGCCCGCTTGCGCTTGACCATGTCTGGCAGGGCACCGCCTGGGTGAACACCGATCTGCTGCCGCGCCTCGTCCGCGTTGCCGAGGGGCTGGTCGCCGTGCAGGCGTGCAACGGGCGCGGCCTAGCCACCAATGTGCTGATCGGCCGCGAGGTCGCGCGCTGCCTCGGCCATTTGCCGGGGCAGCCGCTGCTCGCGCTGGAGCCGCCGCGGAGGGTGAGCGGCTTCCTGATCGCGCGCCACCTGCCGCGACTCATCCTCGCCGCCGGGCTCGCCACCAAAAAGATCCGCGGCGCCTTCGTGCGCTGATCGCGTCGCCCCGCCGAGAGAATCCAGCCCGCGCGACGGTCTCGCGCAGGCTTTAACATTACCGTAACAAAGGATTTCCGCGGGCTGCAGCGGCGCCGTGCATCGCACCGCTACGCGCTGTGATTCCTCACTTGCTTCAAGCCTAAATCAAACATACACATATGAAAAAGAATATGAATGCGAAGGCGCGCAGGGGAAGCACGTTCCAAGCCATAAGGGGAATCACGATGCAACGACGTAACGCACAGCTCTGGTCCTATGCCTCGCTCGCGGTGGTCGCGCTGGCAACCATGCCCGCAGCGGCAGTGGCGCAGAGCGAAGAGGCGGCGCCTGCCGCCGCCTCGATCGACGGCGATATCGTCGTCACCGCCCGAAAGCGCGGCGAGGAACGGCTGCAGGATATTCCGGCGTCGATCAGCGCGATCAGCGGCGATACGCTGGCGCGCACCGGCGCCACCGGCTTCCAGGATTTCGCCTATCGCGTGCCGGGCCTGACCTTCACCGATCAGGGGCCGGGCCTGAAGCGCTACACGCTGCGCGGCATCCAGTCGGCGGGCCAGGAACAGGTCGCCGTCTATTATGACGAAGTGCCGGTGCCGGGCATCCAGAGTTCGACCGGTGACTCAGGCTCGCAGATCGGCGACCTCCAGCTTTACGACATGTCGCGCGTCGAGGTGCTGAAGGGGCCGCAGAGCACCACCTTCGGCGCGAACTCGCAGACCGGCGCGATCCGCTTCATCACCAACAAGCCCAACCTCACCGACGTCGAGGGCTCGGTGAAGGCGGGCGCCAACATCGTGACGGGCGGTGACGAGGGCTACAACGTCTATGGCATGGTTAACATGCCGATCGTGGCGGGAACGCTCGGCCTTCGCGTCGTCGGCTATCATGACCGCACCGCCGGCTATGTCGACAATGTCCGCCTCAACGACAAGAACATCAACTCGGACGCCACCTCGGGCGTCCGTGCGATCCTGCGCTGGGAGCCGGCGCCGGGCTGGTCGGTCGATGCGATGGCCTGGTACCAGCGCCGCAACACGCATGGCGCCAGCGAATACAGCCCGTACGACAGCTTCCGCGAGCGCGGCGATTCCAACGATCAGGGCTGGAACGACGCGGTGCCCAGTTTCGCCTATTTCGAAACCGGCAAGTTCAATTCGGGCAGCTATGTCCGCTCGCCGCGCCCCGACCGGCAGGAGATCTACTCGCTGACCGGCAATGGCGATCTCGGTTTCGCGCAACTCACCGTCACCGGCTCGATCTACAAGCGCAACCTGCAGTTCTACCGCGACAATTTCGTCTGGTCGCTTGGCGTCGGCCCGGCGGGCGAGACCTGCCCGAACGGCCGCCCCTGCGTCCGCCCGGATCTGGTGCCCGAACTGACCGACCAGACCCAGAACGTCGAACAGAAGACCTTCGAGGCGCGCCTCAACTCGACCGGCACCGGCGCGTTCCAGTGGGTCGCGGGCGTGTTCTACCGCGATCGGGATTCGGATTTCCGCAGCTATTCGCCGATCGTCGATGAAGATGGGTATCCGATCGTCGCCTCGACGCCGCCCACCGGCTTCTCCACCGCGCCCGGCGCCGGCATCGAGGACTGCAACCCCTGCGCCTTCGCCCGCGTCAACACGCGCGGCATCAAGGAGAAGGCGGTGTTCGGCGAAGCCACGCTGGAGCTGTTCGACAATTTCGAGGTGATGGGCGGCCTGCGCTGGTTCGAGGCCAAGCAGAATGACGTCGGCACCACCCTGTTCCAGTTCCCGACCTTCGGCAGCACCCTGCCGGCGCCGTACAACCGCCGCGTCAACGAGGATCGCTTCATTCCCAAGGCGCAGGTCTCGTACAAGCCGACCGAGGACATCACCGTCTATGCGCTGGCCTCCAAGGGCTTCCGCCTGGGCGGCACCAACCAGTCCGCCGCGGTCGCGGTGCCCGATGGCTATGAGTCGGACTCGCTGTGGAACTATGAACTTGGCTTCAAGTCGACCTGGCTCGACCGCCGCCTGATCTTCAACGCCGCTGCCTATCGCGTCGACTGGAGCAATATCCAGGTAACCGGCCGCGATCCGACCAACTCGTTCGGCTTCATCGGCAATGCCGGCGCGGCGCGGATCGAAGGCATCGAGCTCGAACTGCAAAGCCGCCCGACCGACAGCCTGCAGATCACCACCGGCCTCAACTGGCTGCCCAAGCGCGAGTTGACCGAGGACCAGATCAGCAGCGACATCGCGGCTCCCGGTCGCAAGGGTGACAAGATCCCGCGCATCCCGGCGCTGACCGCCAACTTCTCCGCGCAATACACGATGGACCTCGCGGTCGATGGCTGGAGCGGCTGGATCCGCGGCGACTACAGCTACAAGGGCAAGGCCGGCACCGAGTTGCGCCCGACCGCGGCTACCTATCGCACCCAGAAGGATTTCAGCATCGTCAACGCCCGCATCGGCGCCGACAACGCGGAGTCCGAACTGGGGTTCGCGCTCTACGTCGACAATGTATTCGACGTGCAGGGCGATGTGTTCCTCGCCGCCGCCGCCAATGTGCCGACCACCAAGATCACCAATCGTCCGCGGACGATCGGCTTCGAGGTGACCAAGCGCTTCTGATAAGGACCGTCAGCGGGAAGGGGCGTTGCTCCTTCCCGCCAGGAATATGACCATGGCCGACCATGCCTGCACCGGCAAATGCCCGGTGATTGCCCATCGCAAACCCTATTATGCGGAGCTGCGTGCCGGGCGTTCCTACCTGTGGTGCTCCTGCGGCCGATCGCAGCGCCAGCCCTTCTGCGACGGCCGGTCGCACGAAGGCACCGGCTTCCTGCCGGTGCGCTACACCGCGCAGGCGGATGGCGAGGAAGTGTTGTTCTGCGGCTGCAAGCATACGAGCACGGCGCCTTTCTGCGACGGCGCGCACTCCAATCTTCCCGGCGGCTATAGCGACGCGACCGACGGCGCCGACGTGCCGCGGCCCGATCTCGTCAGCGCTGATGCCACGGGCGTCTCGCGCGTCGACGGCCGCTGCTTCGCGGTCTCGCCCGAGCACGGGGCCGATCTCTCGCTGCGCTATGCGTTGCGTACGATCGTCGGGCCGTCGCTGGGGGCCGAGCACCAATCGCAATTCCATCTGCGTCTCGAAGACGGCGAGACGCCGATCCTCGCCGCCGAGGGTGTCGACACCATCCTCTGGATCATGGCGGGCAACGGCACGATCGCGATCGGCGACCGCAGCTTCGCGGTGACCGCGCCCTGCGGCGCCTATGTCCGCGCCGGCGAGGCGTTCCGCCTGGCCGCCGGCACGCCGCTGCGCGCCTATGTCTCCGCCTGCCCTGCGGTCGAGGCGCTGATCGAACTGGCGGAGATGCCCGCGGCGTTCGACGCGGCCTGGCCCGACCGCGTCGTTTCGATCGACGAGGAAGAGCGGACGGCGATGGGGCCGCGCTGGTTCCAGATGCTCGTCGACAAGCGCATCGGATCGACCACCGCCGCGCAGTTCATCGGCCACATCCCGCGCTCCCGCGCCGAAATGCACCGCCACCTCTACGAGGAGGCGCTGATCATCATGTCCGGCGAGGGCATCATCTGGAACGAGACCAGCGCCGCCCGGGTCGGCCCCGGCGACGTGATCTTCTTCCCGCGCAAGCATCTCCACTCGCTGGAATGCATCGCGCCGGAGGGGATGGATGTCGTCGGTCTGATCCATCCGGGGGACAATCCGGGCGTCAACTATTGAGCATCCGGCGGGATCGCGCGATCCCGCCGGACCAGGCACTGTTACCGCTTCACCGCCGACAGTGGCACATGCGCCCAGAAGCGCTTCACCTCATCGTCGTGGCCAGTGAGATCGTAGCGCAGCAGAGAGACCGGCAGGCGGCCGGTGTTCATCAGATAGTCGTGATAATCCCTGATCGAGAAGGCGTCGCCCAACTGGCGCTTGCGGTCGATCATCAGCTTCTGAAGCTGCATCATCCCGATCGTGTAGGTCATGCCATAGCCCGGCGGGCGGCGGATATAGATGCCGGCGTCGGTGCGGGCGACATTGTCGTCGAGATAGGGCGTCCACTCCTTCCAGAAGCGCATCGCCTGATCGACCGTCATTTCGTTGCGCTGCATCTTCACGTCGCCCATTGTGCGCGCGGCGCGGAACAGGCCGAAGATATAGATCAGCTCGCGCGTGCGCGGGCGATCGTCGAACAGGCCGAGCTGCAGCGCCGTCTCTTCCAGATAGAAGCCCCAGCCTTCGGTGCGGCCGCTGTCCCTGACATAGCGCCGGATCGGATGGTCGACCCGCGCGCCGGCCAGCCCGTCGAAGCGGTGGCCCGGGAAGGTCGCGTGAAGATGATCGGGGGAGGCGTCGCGGAACTGGATCTGCTCCCAGAACATCGGCCCGGTGGGGCGCACGATCCACGGCGCGTTATAGCCCATCTCCTGATAGGTCCTGGGCATATAGTCGGGGACGCTGATGATCTCCTCGTCGACCAGCCATTTGCGGATCTTGGCATCGGTGCCGGCAAGCTGCGCCTCATATTCGGCGCCCGACCTGGGCAGCGCGAGTTCGGGCAGCTTGCGGTTGCGATGGCGCTCGGTCGTGTAGTTCGCCCAGTGCCGCTCGAGCTCGCGCTCGGCGAGCAGTACGATCTCGTCCGAACTGTAGGGCATCAGCCGCACGTTGGTGAGGAACCAGTCGTAGGCCGGGCGGCCGACGCCGGCGCGCGCGACCATCTTCGGCCGCCCCGCGACCAGCCAGTCGCGAAAAGACGCGATCGCGGTCTCCGCGGCGGCGATGTCCGCGACCAGCCCGGGCTGCTGCTTTTCGGCGCGGCCGCGCAGGTCCGCGAACCAGCCGACCAGCCCGGCGGGCTCGACCGCGCGATAGGGCATGCCGTGGCCGACGCCGTCGCCGTTGGAGAGGCTGTGGATCGCGAGATCGGCATAGTCGGCCGCGACCGCGTCGAGGTTGATCCGCGCCTGCGCCAGATAGGCGGGGATCGTCCGCAGCCGCGCCTGGAACGGCGCCAGTTTCGCCGGTTCCAGCGGCAATTCGGTATAGGCGAGCTGCTGCAGCTCATCGACATACATGCCTGGATCGCGCGCCCATGGCTTGGTGACGTTGAGGATGAAATCCTGCTGGTCCATCTGCGCGCGCACCGCGAGATAATCGACCTGCTGGTGCCGGTCCCAACGTGCCACCGCGAAGTCGGGCAGGCGGGCCTGGAAGGCGCGCAATTCGGCGCGGCGCTTGTCGACGGTGGCCGGGCTGTAATCGACCACGCCGTCGACCGGCTTCGGATCCTTCCACGCGTTGAACGTCGTGAACAGGCGGACCAGCGCGCCATAATCCTGCGTGCCGCGCGGCGGCCCCGCCTCGGCTGTCGTCGTGGTCGTCTGGGCGACGGCGGGCGCCGCCATGATGGCCAAGCCGCCGGCCAGCAACGCTGCGATCACAGCCTGATTTCGCATCATCCTATCCCCTGTAAATCGCGTGAATATGGTTATGATGCGGTGGTCATTCTCGTCGGTCAAGCGCGGCGGCGCGAGCATCTGCAGCGAATTTCGCGATTCGGCGCGCGGTACGCGTCGAAGATGTGTCGATAGAGTGACAGTTCTCACCTTTCCGACGAACAGGCGTTGACCAAGGTGGATCGATATGCTCAAAATCACGCAACTGTTCACGAATAACGGGATGCGCAAAGACGTGTCCGACGAGCAGTGCCGCAGGGGTGAAGGCATTTCGGGGAGAAATTGAATGATCAGCAACAGGGCTATGGTTGTGCGTGCGGCGTTGAAGGGCAGCGCCGCGACGATGGTGGCGATGCTCGTCACCGGCACCGCTTTCGCGCAGGATGCTGCGCCCACCGACATCGCCGAGATCGCATCCGGCCAGACCGAGAGTGGCGAGATCGTCGTCACCGGCTCGCGCATTCCGCGTCCGGACGTCGATTCCAACAGCCCGGTCAACGTGATCGGCCAGGAAGAAATCAAGCTCACCGCGACGATCGAGACCGAGCAGTTGCTCAACGCGCTGCCGCAGGCGGTCGCCGGTGCCGGCGGCCAGTCCAACTCGGGCAATGGTTCCGCCACCGTCAACCTGCGCAACCTCGGCACCGTCCGCACGCTGGTGCTGCAGAACGGCCGCCGCATCGTCGGCTCCAGCCAGGACGGCGTCGTCGACCTCAACATGATCCCGACCGCGCTGATCGAGCGCGTCGAAGTCGTCACCGGCGGCGCTTCGGCGGTCTATGGTTCTGACGCGATGGCCGGCGTCGTCAACTTCGTGACCAAGCAGGATTTCCAGGGCATCGAAGCCGGCGGCCAGATGGGGATCAGCGACGAGGGGGACTCGCAACGCTACAACCTGGAACTGACCGCGGGCACCAACTTCGCCGGTGGCCGCGGCAACATCACCTTCTCGGGCAGCTATTATGACCGCGCCCAGGTGAAGGGCGCCGCGCGCGACCATGCCTCGCTCTATCTGGTCGATGCCGTGCAGAACGGCGTCGGCGTGCTGGTCCCCGGCGGCAACGGCGTGACCCCGCAGGGCACGATCTTCACCCCGAACCTGGTCGGCAAGATCGACCAGTTCGGCAACCGCATCGGCACCGCCGGCATCTTCTTCGCGCCCGAGGGCTGGCGCGCCTACACGACGGCCGACGGCTTCAACGATCGCCCCTTCACCAACCTGCAGATGCCGATGAAGCGCTGGCAGGCTTCGCTGCAGGGCCATTTCGACCTGACCGAGAACATCACCGCCTTCTGGGAAGGCGCCTATGTCCACAACGAGATCAACTCGACCCTGGGCGCAGTGCCGATGTCGAGCTCGGGCTTCATTCCCGGCTTCCAGCTCGATCTGCGCAATCCCTATCTCGATCCGTCGCTGCGCAACTTCCTCAGCACCAATCTCGATCCGGACGGCAACAATCTGGTCACGCTCAACATCAACCGCCGTCTGGTGGAAGGTGGCAACCGCACCAGCGACCAGACCCGCGAATTCTATCGCGGCGTGGTCGGCCTGCGCGGCAAGCTGACCGATCGGCTGAAGTGGGAAGTCTTCTACAACCAGGGCAAGAGCAAGATCACCGACCTGCAGGGCGGCGGCGTGCTGATCGACAATTTCGCGAACAGCTTCGTCACCAACCCCAGCAATCCCTATGATTGCGCCGTCGCCGATCCGCGCTGCGTCACCATCAATCCGTTCGGCTTCGGTTCGCTGACGCAGGAGATGATCGACTATATCTATACCGATCTCACCAACGTCACCACGGTCGAGCAGAAGCAGGCGGGCGGCACGCTCACCGGCACGCTGTTCACCTTGCCGGCGGGCGATGTCGGCATCTCGGTGGGTGCGGAATATCGCAAGGAAAGCTCGGACTTCCGCCCCGACCAGCTCTATATCGACGGCAAGGCACTGTCGCGTTCGGCCGGCATCCAGCCGACCGGCGGCAGCTTCGACGTCAAGGAAGTCTATGGCGAAGTCTATGTGCCGCTGCTCGCGGACATGGCGTTCGTCAACCTGCTGGCGTTCGAAGGCGGCATCCGCTTATCGGACTATTCGACCGCCGGCTCGGTGGTGTCGTGGAAGGCCGGCGGCGAATATTCGCCGGTCGAGGGCTTCAAGCTGCGCGGTCTCTATCAGCGCGCCGTGCGTGCGCCGAACGTGATCGAGCTCTATTCGGGCGCGACCAACACCGCGCCGCAGGCGACCGACTTCTGCAACGCGTTGCCGTCGCGCACCGCGGCGCAGCGCGACTTTTGCCTCCAGCTCGGCGTGCCGGCGAGCGTGATCGACGTGTTCCAGCAGGAAAACACGCAGATCCGCGCGATCACCGGCGGCAACCCGAACCTGCAGGAAGAAACCTCGGATACCTGGTCGGTCGGCGGCGTGCTGCGTCCGGCGTTCATTCCGGGGCTCCAGCTCACCGTCGATTATTACAACATCAAGATCGACGGGGCGATCGCGGTGTTCGGCGGCGGTCTGCAGCCGACGATCACGGCCTGCGCCCAGAACCTGTCGCTCGCCAATCCGTTCTGCGCGCCGCTCGACAATCGCACGCCCGACGGCCAGCTCTATGACGTGTCGCTGCTCAACGCGAACATCGCGAGCATCAAGGCGTCCGGCATCGACTTCCGCCTCGATTATGCCAGCGACATCGGCAATCTCGGTCGGCTGAGCTACTTCATCGCCGGCAGCTATCTGATCGAGAACACCACGCAGAGCAGCCCGGTGGTGGCGCCGGTCGACTGCGCCGGCTATATCGGCGGCGGTTCGTGCGGCAGCGCCAACCCGCACTGGCGCTTCGTCGAGCGCCTGACCTGGACCATCGACGAGTTCCAGCTCTCACTGCGTCATCGCTTCATCGGTTCGGCCAAGGATGGCCGCATCGCCGCGGCGAAGGCCAACGGCGCCTCGGCGCCGCTGCTCGCGGTGCCCAAGACCGGGACGGTGAATTATTTCGACGTCACCGCCTATCTCAACGTGACCGAGAATTTCAGCATCTTCGGCACGGTCGACAATCTGACGGACGAGGATCCGCCGTTCCAGCTGTATGAGCGGGAGACCTATGACGCGATCGGCCGCCGGTTCACGGTCGGCTTCCGGACCAAGTTCTAAGGTCGAAGGGCCGGCGGGGGTGGCAGGGTGCCATCCCCACCGGCAAAGGTTCTGGTTGGGGTGCTGGTACGATGATCAAGTCTCGCCTTTTCCGCTGCCGGGTTTCGGCGGCGGCGCTGCTGATGGCCGCTGGCCTGGGGGCGGGGATGCCCGTCTTCGCCCAGACGCACGAGCCGGCGAAGGGCACCGCGCAGGTTGCGGGCACCAGCCTCTCCCTCGATGAGCTCTACCGGTTCAAGTCGCTGATCGGCACCACGCCTGAAAATTTCGCCTGGTCGGCCGATGGCGGTGAACTGCTGTTCCTGTGGAACGACGAAGGCTACAGCTTCCGGGACGTCTGGTCCTATTCGGTCAAGACCGGCCGGAAGACGCGCCTGACCTTCCTCGGCAAGGATGCCAAACCCGAGGCAGAGCGCCCCGGCGTGATGCAGGCGGTGTTCCTCGGCAAGGGCCGCGTCGCCTTCACTATCGGCGGCGCGCTCAACATCCGCGAGGCGGACGGCACCGTCACCGCGGTCGAGACCGACAAGCAGGCCATCCGCAAGCTCGCGGTCTCGCCCGATGGCAGCAAGCTGGCCTTCGTCTCGGGCAATCCGGTCGACACGCGCAACCGCGTGACCCTCGGCGGGCTGCTGTGGGTGCGCGACGTCGCTGCAAAAGGCGGCAACGTTGCCCGCCGCGTCGCCGGCGAGGACGATCCCAAGATCTATGTCGACAGCTTCCAGTGGGGCGACGACGGCAAGGCGATCGCGTTCGAGCAGGCGGACGACCGCGCGGTGCCCGAGCGGGATATCTATTTCTATGCCAAGGGCGGGCTGCAGAACAATCGTGTGATCCGCGCCTTCCCGGGCGACGAGACCACCAGGGCGCGCATCGGCGTCGTCAGCCTCGCCTCGGGCGAGACGCGCTTCTACGAGCGGCCGGATGCCAAGCATCATATCTGGGGATACGGCCTGTCGCGCGACGGCAAGAGGCTGTTCGTCAGCGGCTCCGACATGGAGGCCAAGGAACACACGATCTACATGTTCGATGTGGCCTCCGGCACGCGCGAGACCTTCTACCAGCTCCGCGAACCGAAGCATATCCGGCCGGACTGGCAGGTCGCCTGGGCGCCGGGCGACGACGGCCTGATCATCCTCACCGATCGCGACGGCTGGCTGCACCTCTATCACCAGCGCAGCGCCGGTGCCGCGCCGCGCCAGATCACCAGCGGCGAATGGGAAATCGCCTCGTTCGAGGTCGATGCAGCGAAGCGCCAGCTCTATTTCGTCGCCAACAAATCCTATATTCCCGAGCGGCAGCTCTATCGCGTGGCGGTCGCGGGCGGCGCGGTGCAGCGGATCTCGCCGGAAACCGCGGGCACCAACCAGCCGGTCTGGTCGCCCGACTTCCGCCACGTCGCCAGCCAGTTCAGCAGCGACACGATGCCGCCCGAACTGACGATGATCGACACCGCGAAGCCGGGCCGCGCGACGCAGGTCACCAGGTCGCCGCAGCCGGAATTCTACGCGCAGACGTGGAGCAACACCGGCTATGTCGAGTTTCCCAGCCATGTCGACGGCCAGAAGCTGATCGGCCGCGTCAGCCTGCCCGCCAACTATGATCCGTCGAAGCGCTATCCGCTGATCGTCGGCTCGGTCTATTCGGATGCGGTGCAGAACCAGTGGGGCGGCCGCCGCGCGCATCCGACCTGGGGGCTGGACCAGTATTTCGTCGCACAGGGCTATATCGTCCTCAACGTCAACCTGCGCGGATCGTGGGGGCAGGGGCGCGAACACAACCAGGCGCAGTGGCACAGCTACGGCACGATGGACATCAACGATCTGGAAAGCGGCGTCCGCTACCTGGTCGCGAAGAACTATGTCGATCCCGCCCGCGTCGGCATCTGGGGCTCCAGCTATGGCGGGCTGATGACGATCATGTCGCTCGCCAAGAAGTCGGATGTCTACGCCGCCGGCATCGCCGGCGCGCCGGCGACCAATGTGTGGCACGCCTACCCGTCGCAGATGTGGATCATGGGGCCGCCCGATGGGCCGGACATGCCGGGCCGCTACGAGGCGCAGTCGCCGCTCTACCAGGTGCAGGGCGTCAAGGATCCGCTGATGCTGATCCACGGCACCCGCGATCCGGTGGTCCTCTATTCGGATACGGTGGCGCTCACCGAGAAGATGATCGCCAACCAGCAGATGTTCGAGCTGGTGACCTTGCCCGGCGCCAATCATGGCTGGGACAATGAGGGCATCGTGCAGACCCGCTTCGCCTTCAAGAAGATGGTCGAATTCTTCGACCGGACCGTGAAGAACAGGAAGTGATATGCTGCGCGGCGCGCTGATCCTGATCGCATCGACCGTGCTGGCGGCGGCACCTGCCGCCGCGCAGCCGGCGGTGCAGGCGCTCGGCGCCGATTTTTGGGCGTGGCGCGCGAAGACCCAGCCCGCCAGCAGCGACGACATCCCCCGCATCGAGCGGCCGAAGGCGTGGGTGCCGGATTGGTCGCGCGCCGCGGTCAAGGCGCAGCGCGCCGCGCTCGCCGCGTTCGAGGCGCGGTGGAAGGCGCTCGCCGGTGCGCCGCGGAGCGTGCCCGAAACGGTCGATTACCGCCTGCTCGGTTCCGCCTTCGCGCGCGTTCACTGGGAACTGGACGCGGTCGCGGCGTGGCGCCGGCAGCCGCATTTCTATGTGGCGCAGGCACTCAACCCGATCTTCGAGCTGCTGCTGCCGCCACCGCCGGTGGCGCGTGACCGTATCGACGGCGTGATCCGCCTGCTCGAGGCCGCGCCCGCGACGCTTGCCGCGGGGCGGGCCAACCTCGACGACATGCGCGGCCCCTTCGTCGATGTCGCGCTGGGGCAGCTCGCGCAGGTGCCGGAAAGCCTGACGGGCATGGCGGCGGGGCTCAAGCCCTTCGCCGATGCCGGCCAGCGCCGCCGGCTCGATGCAGCGGTGGCGAAGGCGATCCCCGCGTTCGCCGCCTTCGCCGATGATCTCCGCGCGCGCCGCGCCGGCCTCTCCGAACAGACCGCGGTGGGGGAGGCGGGCTATCGCTATTTCCTGGGGGAAGTCGCGCTCTATCCCTACACGCCGGAGCAACTGCTCGTGATGGGTCGGCAGGAATGGACCCGTGCGGTCCAGTTCGAAGAGGTCGAGCGCAACCGCAACCGGAGCGTGCCTGACCTGCCGATCGGCGCCTCGCTCGATGCAGTCATCGGGAAGCTCGATGCCGACGAACTGGCGGTCAGGCGCTTCCTCGCCGACCAGCGCCTGCTGACCATTTCGGACTGGGCGGGCCATTATCGCGGACGAGGCTTCCCCGCCTATCTCGCGCCGATCGGCTGGCTGGGGCGCACCTTCGACTTCACCGGCCCGTCGCGGCTGGGGCAGGATGCGACGGTCTATCTGCCGGAGCCGTCACCGAAGCTCGGCTATTTCAACCTCTCGATCACCCGCGATCCGCGCCCGATCATCGTGCATGAGGGCGTACCCGGCCACTATTTCCAGCTCGCGATGAGCTGGGCGAACCCGAACAGGCTGCGCCGACATTATTATGACAGTGCGGCGAACGAGGGCACCGGCTTCTACGCCGAGGAAATGATGCTGCAGGCCGGGCTGTGGGCGGATTCGCCGCGCAGCCGCGAGATCGTCTACAACTTCGCGCGCCTCCGCGCGCTGCGCGTCGAGGTCGATGTGAAGCTGGCGCTCGGCCAGTTCACCATCGCGCAGGCAGCGGATTATCTGGAAGCGATGGTGCCGATGGATCGCGCCACCGCTGAGGAGGAAGCGGTGTTCTTCGCCGCCGCGCCGGGGCAGGCGATCAGCTATCAGATCGGCAAGCTGCAAACGCTGGAATTTCTTGCCGAGGCGCGGGTGCGCGAAGGCAAGGCATTCGATTTGCGGCGTTTCCACGATTATCTCTGGCAGAACGGCAATGTGCCGATCGCGCTGCTGAAGCAGGAATATCTCTCCATGACGGCCGAGCAATAGGTGGCATCGATGCGTATCATTCGTTTTACCGAACCCGGGTCGGGGCTCGACGCGCGGTGCGAACTGCTCGATGCGGCGGCGCCCGCCTCCTGCAACTTCCTGTGGTCGCTGGCCGAGCGCAACGCGCGCTTCGATGCGATGCACGCGATCTGGACCGGCCCCGAAATCTCGGTGCCGATGCCGTCGGCGGCGCTGCCCGAAGGCATGGACCAGCCGGCGATCCCGGCCGAGAACGCGACCTCCTATCCCGATACCGGCGATATCGTGCTCGCCTATCTCGCCGCGGGCAGCACGCGCGGGCTGCCGCCGGGCAATTTCTACGACATCGGCGTATTCTACGGGCCAGGCGGGCGCCTGCTGATGCCGTTCGGGTGGATCCAGGCGAATGTCTGCGCGCGCATCCTGCCGGAGGATCTCGCCAAGGCGCAGGCGGATTGCCGCACGATCCGGCGCAACGGTGCCTGCACCTTCTCCATCGAACTTGGCTGAGGACGGTTCGCGATGACCTATGCCGACCTGATGTCGTTGCTGGGCAACTGGCTGCTGCCGGGATCGCTTGTGGCGATCATGACCGCGATGGGGTTGTCGCTGACCGCCGATGATTTCGGGCAGGTCTTCCGCAACAAGCGCGCTTTGATCTTCGGCGTCTGCTCGATGCTGGTCGTGCCGCCGCTGATCGGAATCACGCTGGCGATCACCGTCGCGCCGACGCCGGCGCTGGCGGTGGGCTTCGTGCTGCTCGCGACGACGCCTGGCGGCATGCTCTCCAACCTGTTCACCGACATGGCCAAGGGCGATCTCGCGCTGTCCATGTCGATGACGCTGCTGCTGAGCATGATCTATATCATCGTCATCCCCTTCTACGCGCATTTCGCGCTGCTTCACTTCATGGGGCTGGAAGCCGATGTGAAGGTGCCGCTGGCGTCGTTCTTCTGGGATATCTTCTCGATCACGGTGCTGCCGGCGGCGACCGGCTTCGTCATCCGCGCGCTGCGGCCCGACTTCGCGATCTGGGCCAAGCGCTATGTGAAGAACGCGGCGACGATCGTGCTCTTTTCCTCCTTCGGCGTGATCCTGTTCGATCAGGTGCCGGTGCTGCGCGAGAATCTGGGCGCGCTGTTCTGGATCACCGTTGCGCTGAACCTCGCGATGGTCGTCGTCGTGACGACCATCACGCGCTTCGCCGGCTTCACCCGGCGCGAGAATATCGCGATCGGCGTCGAGCATCTGATGCGCCAGGAAGGTACCGCGATCTTCATCGCCGTCTCCATCGTCGGCAACAACCAGATGTCGCTGCCGATGATCATGAACACGCCGGTGGCCCTGTGCTTCGTGCTGGCGTTCGTCGCGATCGCGCGGCGGACGGGGCGTGAGGCCGCGCCGGCACCCGCAACCGCATAATCAGAGACCGATCGATGAAAGTGTCGCGTGAAGCGGACGTCGCGAGCCTCCTCGCGCCGCCCGCGGGTTCATCCCTGTGGCTGGCAACCGCACCCGCCGGGCCGGCGCTGCCACCGCTCGCGGGCGAGGTGCAGGCCGATACGCTCGTAATCGGTGGTGGCATCGCCGGCACCACCACCGCGCTGCATCTGGCCGAAGCCGGCATCGACACGGTGCTGCTCGAAGCCGGGCAGGTGGGCGATGGCGCCAGCGGCCAGAGCGGCGGCGTCATCGCGCCGGACTTCATCCGGCATACGCCGGAGACGCTGGGGCGGGTGCTCGGCCGGCAGGCGGCGACGCGGCTGACGCAGATGATCGGCGGGTCGGCGCGCGACGTGTTCGGCCTGATCGAGCGCCACGCGATCGATTGCGACGCGCATCAGGACGGGTTCTACACGCCGGCGCACAGCGAGGGGTTGGCCGAGAACCAGCGCCGCTACGCCAATCAATGGCATTCGCGCGGCTACGACGTGGGCTTCATCGAGGCGGAGGCGGCACGCGCGACCTTCGGCGCCGATCGCTATTGCGGCGCGCTGTATTTTGGCGATGGCGGCCGGCTCAACCCGCTCGCCTATGCGCGCGGGCTGGCGCGGGCCGCGGCCCGGCAGGGCGCGCGGCTGTTCGCCGGCAGCCCGGTCGTCGCGCTGACCCACGCAGCAGGGCAGTGGCGGGCGCAGACGCCGGGGGGCACGGTGATCGCGCGGCGGCTGGTGCTGGCGGCGAATGGCGGTAACGCCGCGCTGCACCCGGCGCTGCGCCGCACCGCATTGCCGCTGCAGGTGATACAGTTCGCCAGCACGCCGCTTTCGCCGGCGCAACGGCAGGAAATCATGCCGATGGGCGGCGCCTTTACCGACAAGGTGCCCTACCTCTTTACCGCCCGGCTCGATGGCTCGGGCCACCTGATCTCCGCCTTCGGGGCATCCTTCCTCGTGCGGGGCGAGAAAGCGGCGCTGCGCGAGGCGGAGCGGCGGCTGAAGCAGCATTTCGCGGCGATGCCCGATCCGCGCATCGCCTATCTCTGGCCGGGCACGGCCTGGGTCAACCCGTCGCTGCTGCCCGAGGTCTATGAGCTGGGCGACGATGCGTTCGCGATCCAGGCATGCAATGGCCGCGGCATCACCGTGAACACCGCGATCGGCATTGAGATGGCGGCGATGCTGGCGCGGGGCGACCGCGACGCGCTGTCGGTGCCGATGCGCGCGCCGAGGCCGATCCGTTTCCACGCCGCAGCGACACTGGTGCCGAAAATGCTGATGTCGATGGCATATCTGTCCAACTGATGCGGCGCTTTCGCATCCTGCTCGCAGCGGCGTCGTTGGTCGCGGCCCCTGCCTCGGCCGGGGACCTGCCCGACCTGATCGCGCGCTACGAAGCCTTTTCTGCCGACTATCCGATGGAAGCCGGCCGTTCCGATCCGTCGCACGCCCGCGAAGGCTGGCCGCAGGAAGACCCTGCGGCGATGGCCCGTCGCAAGGACGGGCTTCAGCGGATCGCCGCCGCGCTCGACGCGCTCGACGCCGCGACGCTCGGCGCGGAAGACCGGATCAATCGCGACGTGTTGCGCCGCCTGATCGGCTGGCGGATCGAGGGCATCGATCTCGACGAGCGGCGCTTCGCCTTCGTCGCCCACGAAGGCTTCTACAACACGCCCTACCAGACCGCGCGGGGCGTGACGGCGGCGAACGAGGCGCAGGCGCGCGCCTGGGCGGCGCGGTTGGCCGGCCTGCCCTCCTATTTCGCCGCGCAACGCGCCAATCTGGAGCGCGGCATCGCGACCGGCTGGACGCAGCCGGCGCTGGTCGTCGATGTCGCGGTGGCGGTGCTGCGCAACCAGGTCGCGCGGCCGGTGGCGGAGGATCCGCTGCTGGCGCCGCTTGCGGCCTATCCGGCGATCCGCGCCGAGGCGCAGGTGCTGGTGCAGCGCAAGATCCGGCCCGCGCAGCGCGGGGCGCTCGCCTATATCGACGGGCCTTATCGCACCCGCGCGCGGCAGGCGCTGGGCATTGCCGCGGTGCCGGGCGGCCGCGCCTATTACGACTTCCTGCTGCGCTATTACACGACGACCGATGATAGCGCCGAGCAGATCCACGCGATGGGGCTCGCCGAGGTCAAGCGTATCCGCGGCGAGATGGAGCGGGTGATCGCCGCCAGCGGCTTCACCGGCAGCTTCGCCGAATGGTTGCGCTTCCTGCGCACCGATCCGCGCTTCTACGCGCGCAGCCGGGAGGAACTGATCGACAAGTATAGCGCAGCGGCCAAGCGCATCGATGGCGTGCTGCCGCGCTGGTTCGGCAGCTTGCCGCGCCAGCCCTTCACGATCGAGCCGGTGCCGCCCGATCTGGAGGAAGGCTATACCACCGCGCGCTCGGGCGGCGGCGATTTCGGTAAGGGCTTTCCGGGCCGGTTCATCGTCAACACCTCGCACCTCGACCAGCGCCCGCTTTACGAGGTGCCGGCGCTGACCTTGCATGAGGCGGCACCGGGCCACCACACCCATGCCGCGATCACGCAGGAACAGCCCCACCTGCCGTCGTTCCGGCGCCAGCGCGATCTGCTCGCCTTCCGTGAGGGCTGGGCGCTCTACACCGAGCGGCTGGGGCATGAGATGGGCGTCTATCGCGATCCCTATGAGGCATTCGGCGCGCTCTCCAACGAGATGTGGCGCGCGTGCCGGATGGTCGTCGATACGGGCATCCACGCGATGGGCTGGAGCCATGCGCAGGCGCGCGCCTGCTTCGTCGACAACACGGCGCTGGCCGACATCAACATCGATACCGAACTGGCGCGCTATATCGGCGCACCGGGCGGCGCGGTCGCCTACAAGGTCGGCGAACTCAAGCTCGTCGAACTGCGGCGGCGGGCGGAGGCGGCGCTGGGCGATCGCTTCGACATCCGCGGCTTTCACGACCTGATCCTCGCACAGGGACAGTTGCCGCTCTCCATTCTCGAACGGCGGGTGGACGGCTGGATCGCCGCGCGGCGCTAGATCGGGGCAGATATGATCATCAATCGAAAGGGGGCGGGCATGAACATCCGGGGCGGTAGGCAGGATTGGCGGCGGATGGCGGCGTTGCTGGCGGGGGCGGCCTTGCTCGTGCCCGGCATCGCGATGGCGGATCGGCCGATCCCCGAAACCAGCGACGATGTGCGGCGCGTGCCGATCCCGCCGGTCGATCGCAGCCGCGAGCCGATCGTCGCGATCGTCGGCGGCACCTTGCTCGACGGGCGGGGCGGGGCCGCGATCCGCGACGCGGTGGTGGTGACGCAGGGCGATCGCATCCTCGCCGCCGGCCCGGCCGCGCGCACGCCGCTGCCGGCCAATGTCGCACGGCGGATCGACGCCACCGGGCTCTACATCCTGCCCGGGCTGATCGACCTCCACATCCACTTCACCCAGCAGCGCGGCCCCGACATGGGTAAATATGCCGACAGCCCCGCTGCCGCCGCGATCCGCGGCACCGCGCTCGCGGACCAACTCGTCACCGCGGGCATCACCGCCGCGCGCGACGTGGGCACGATGGATGATGTCGCGCTGCGCATCAAGGAAGCGGTCGACCGCGGTATCATCCGCGGCCCCCGCGTGCTGTGGAGCGGCCGCATCATCTCCTCCACCGGGGGCCATGGCGACGAGGTCACCTCCACCGCCACCGGCCGCGAGAAGCCCGGCATGGGCGGCGCGACGCGCGGCTATAACGGGCCATGGGAATGGCGCGCCGCGGTCCGCCAGCAGATCCGCGGCCTCGCCGACTGGATCAAGCTGGGGGCCCCCGCCGACAAGGAGGAACTGGCCGCCGCGATCGACGAGGCGCATTCGCTGGGCGTGCCGGTCGCGATCGACAGCTATGGCGTCTATACCGACTGGGCGATCGAGGCCGGCGTCGATACGCTCGAGCATCCGCTGGCGATGAGCGAGCAGGCGGTGCCGCTGATGAAGAAGCACAGGACCGCCTTCGTGCCCACGATCGGCGCGTTCGACAATCTGCTGGCGGGCGGCTACCCGACCGCGGGCATCCCCACCGGCGGCTTCTACCATACCCATTCGCGCCGCTTCGTGATCGACCAGCAGGATCATCTGAAGAAGGTGACCGAGGCTTTCCGCGCCGGCGTGCCGATCGGTGTCGGCACCGACATCCCGTTCGAGAACGAGGTCCGCTATCCGGACGCCTATTTCCGCGAACTCGACTATCTGCACCAGGCCGGTCTCAGCAACGCCGACGTGCTGGCCTCGGCCACCCGCGTCGGCGCGCAGATCATGCGGATGGGCGACAAGCTGGGCACGATCGAGCCCGGCAAGATCGCCGATATCCTCGTCGTCGGCGCCGATCCGCTCGCCTCGCTGAAGAACCTGCGCGACGTCCGCTATGTCATCGCCGATGGCCAGCTGGTCATGGACGGCGCAGCGCGCTGAGGCTCAACCCCAGCATAGGCCCAGCATAGGGTGTCGGCTCCCAACCGTTCGTCCTGAGGAGGGCCTGAGCACGGCGTACGCATCCGATAGGGACCGCCTTGTTCTGATGTGATCGGCGTCGGAGTTAGCTCCAGTGCAAACGTCGTAGTTTGCACTGGAGCTAACGAGGGTGTGATGGATCGGATAACGGTTATTTCGGGGCCGGAGCGCCGGCGTGCGTGGACGGCGGAGCAGAAAGAAGCGCTGGTGTTGGCGGCCTGTGCGCCCGGGGCGATTGTAGCGGATATTGCGCGGGCGGCGGACGTACATCCGAGCCTGATCCACCGGTGGCGGCGGGATCGGACGCGAGGGGGTTATCCGTCGGAAACCGGGACGAACTTTGTGCCGGTGGTGATGCAGACTGATGCCTCCGCTGACGTGCCGAGCGAGAGGCAGGGCCTGCGCGTTGCAGCGGAGATTGAGACGCGGGGAGCGGTAATCCGGTTCGGCGCTGAGGCGCGGCCCGAACTTGTCCGCGCGATCCTGGGGAGCTTGCGATGATCCCCGTTTCTGCGGATGTAAAGATTTGGATAGCGGCCGGTCATACCGACATGCGTCGCGGCATGGCTACTTTAGCCCGCCAGGTGGAACAGCATCTGGGGCGACGCTTCCATGATGGGGATTTATTTGTCTTTCGCGGACGTCGCGGCGATCTGGTGAAGATTCTGTGGAGCGATGCGCTGGGCGTATCGTTGTATTCAAAGCGTCTCGCACGTGGACATTTTATCTGGCCCTCGGCCAAGGACGGAGCGATCGCGCTTACCCCCTCGGCGCTGGCCTGTCTGCTCGAGGGGATAGATTGGCGCAACCCGCAGCGAACATGGCGGCCCAGCCAGGTTGGTTGACACTGAACATGATTACGGCGCCCCAGAGGGGCGAATAGAGCGTTGAAAATCCATCAAAAACTGAGAAATGCCTAGGGTTTTTGGGCATTTTTTGCTATGGGCGACCATGCCCTCGGCCGATGCCTCTCTTGAGCTTTTGCAGCTCCAAGCCGAGCTCGTGGCGACGCGTCAGCTGGTCCAGGCAGCTCAGACCAAGGCGCTCGAAGCGGAGGCAAAAGCCGCCCGTGTGGAGGCCATCAACGCCGACCTTCTTGCTCGTAACGCTCATCTTGAACTGATGAACGCGCTCATGCGCCGCGACAAATATGGCGCGAAATCGGAGCGGGCAAGTCGGCTCATCGACCAGCTCGAACTGGGCTTCGAAGAACTCGAGGCTGATGCCAGTGAAGCCGAAAGCATCGCCGCGCAAGCCGCGGCCAAAACAACCACCGTTGGTCCCTTCACCCGTCAGCGGGGACCCCGCCGCGACTTCCCGGCTCATGTGGAGCGCGAGAAGCGGGTGATCCCCGCACCCGAGCAATGTCCCTGCTGCGGCTCGGACGCGCTGAGCCATTTACCGCCCGACATCACTGAAACCCTGGAGAAGGTGCCCGCGCGCCACAAGGTTATCGAGACGGTGCGTGAGAAAGTCTCCTGCCGGCATTGTGAAAAGATCCGCCAGACCCCAGCGCCCTTCCACGTGACGCCCCGGGGCATGTTCGGCCCGCACTTCCTGGCCGATCTCGTCTTCCAGAAATATGGACTGCATCAGCCGCTTAACAGCCAGCGCGACCGCCTGGAGGCGGAGGGCATCCCCCTGAGCATCTCGACGCTTGCCGATCAGGTCGGCGCCGTCTGCGCCGCCCTCAAACCGATCTCCCTGCTGAACGATGCCCATGTGCTGGCCGCCGAGCGCCTCCACGCCGACGACACCACTGTTCCTCGCCTCGCCAAATATAAGGCCGAGGTCGCTCGCATCTGGGATTATGTGCGCGATGACACCCCCTTTGGTGGGGCGGCACCCCCGGCGCTGATGTGCCGTTACTCCCGAAACCGAAAGGGCGAACATCCCCGCGCGCATCTGGCCGGCTATACCGGAATCCTCCAGGTCGACCGCTATGCCGGCTTCAACGAGATGTTCAAGGAAGGGTGGGCAGATAAGGCCATGACCCGCGCAAATTGCTGGCAGCACGGCAGACGAAAGCTGTTCGTACTGGTCGATGTGGCCAGCCAGCTGAAGGGCAAGAAGAAGGGGAAAGTGCCGCTCATCTCCCCACTCGCGCGGGAGGGGCTGGAGATGATCGACCAGATCTTCGCCGCCGAGCGGAATATCAACGGCGAGAGCGCCGATGAACGCCTACGCGTTCGCAAGGAAAAGGTCGCCCCGTTAGTCGATCAGCTCAAGGCCTGGTTCGATACCCAGCGAAAGACCCTTTCCCGGAAAGATCCCGTGGCCGAGGCCATCGCCTACTTCCTCAATGACTGGGAAGGCTTCACCACCTTCCTGGAAGATGGTCGCATCTGTCTTACGAACAATGCTGCGGAGCGGCCGTTGCGCAGCGTAGCTCGCGGAAGGAAGAGCTGGGGGTTCGTGGGATCAGACCGGGGTGGAGAACGCGCCGCAATGCTGTTCAGCCTGATCGGCACCTGTCGGCTCAACGACGTCGATCCGCTCGCATGGCTCACCGATGTCCTCGCTCGCATCGCCGACATCCCCCAGAACCGGCTGCACGAACTCTTGCCCTGGACCTGGAAAACCCTCCAGAACAGCGACCCGGCCAAAATAGCCGCCTAACCCAACCGTGCCGTCGCTAGCGGCAGTGCAAACTACGGTGCTTGCACTGCCGCTAACTCGCGCGACTGCTCCCCTATCGCAAGGCGGCCGCTATCGGATGCGTACAGCACGGCGAAGGCTCGTATCGAAGGACCATCTCCAAGCTTGGCCCTTCGATACGCCATTTCGGCAAGCTCAATGGCTACTCAGGGCGAACGGTTCGGGAGCGGGGGGTCTTTGGGCTGGAAAACCTACTCGATCGGCAGCTTGCTCAGATTGGCGCTGATCTTCTGCAACGTCTTGAGCAGATGGGTGATGTCGCGTTCGCTGATGCCGTCCATCGCGCGGACGAACTGGCGGCCGACGATCGGCGTCAGCTTGCGCAGCTTCTGCTGACCGGCAGCGGTCAGCGTGACTTCGGTGATGCGATTGTCTTCCGGATTGGGTTCGGTGGTGACGAGGCCCTGTTCCACCATCCGGTCGATGATGCGGCTGACCGTCGAGCGCTTGGTCAGCGCGGCTTCCGCAATCGTGCCGATGCTTGCCGGCTGGCGTTCGCGCAGCACCGTCATCACGCGATAGATCGGCTTGGACACACCATGCTTGTGCAGCACCTTGTCCATGTCTTCGTGATATTTGAAATCGGCATGCGCCATTTGGTAAAAGGGCGAGTTTTCGAGCCGAAATTCCGGTGCGCTCGGGTCGTAGGGGCTCTGTTGGCTCATTTCATCCTCTGCCATGCCCGGCGATTTCTTCGTCGATTTGGTCGCCATCTTGCTCTCACTTGATACGCTTGTCGAACCCGTCTGTCGCCCGGTCTGGTATCACCGGACGGGCGGGGCGAACTAGCCGAATGCACATGTTTCTGCACGCATTATCTGGTCCGCGAAAGAGGCAGAAAGACTATGGTCGTAACCTGAAAGCGCAGTCCATCAACGCGATAGGATGAGATTCGTGTGAAAATCGTTATTGCTTGTCCGTGTCGAAGGGGTGGCGGTGACGCCATCGGGGGAGAAAGAAAATGACGATGCGACGTGCCGTGCTGCGAACGGGGGCCATGATCGCGCTATGCGCCGCCGCGCTGACGCCCGCCGAGGCGCGCGAGGCGAAGCGCCGCTGGGATGAGCTCTGCCAGATCCGCAAGGACAAGCTGGACCAGATCCTGCCGCAGGCGATGCGCGAGAACGGCATCGACATGTGGCTGGTCGCCAGCCGGGAGGGGCATGCCGATCCCAACGCGGCGATGCTCGGCGGCGGCTATGTCGGCGATGTCGGCTATTACATCTTCACCGATCGCGGCGGCGGCCGCATCGAGCGCGCGGCGCTGGGCATCGGCGGCGCCGCTTTCGACCAGTGTCCGCTCTACGACATCAAGGGCGATCCCGCGATGGTGCAGCGCTTCGTGGCGGAACGGAACCCGAAGCGCATCGGCATCGACGTCGCCACCGAGATCGGCGCCGCGGACGGCCTCAGCCATTCGCTGCACGGGAAACTGCGCGAGACGCTGGGCGCGACCTTCGCCGCGCGACTGGTCTCCGCCGAGAAGCTTGTCTCCGACGTCCGCGCGCGCCACACCATCACCGAGATCGCCGCCTTCGCCCGCGCCGGCGAATATTCGCGCACCATCGCCGAGCGTGCGCTCTCCAACGAGGTCATCCGCCCCGGTCATACCACCACCGGCGATGTCGCGTGGTGGATGATGGAGCGGTTGCAGGAGGAAGGGTTGGGCGACTCCTTCGGCCTGCCCAGCATCTATGTGCTGGGACCGGGCGAGCGCGGGCCGGTCTCGGGCGATCATGTCATCCAGCCGGGCGACCTGATCACGATGGACTGGGGCGTCAACTACCAGCTCAGCTACACCGACATGAAGCGCATGGCCTATGTGCTGAAGCCCGGCGAGAATGCACCGCCCGCCGGCGTGCAGCGCGCCTTCGATCGCGCGCTCGGCATCCGCCGCATGATCCTCGACGAGATCCGCCCCGGCGTGACCGCGGGCGCCGCGCTGGCGGCGGTCAACCGCAAGGTCGCCGCGACGAAGGGCTATGTGCTCGGCCGCTACGACGATCCGAGCGCGGATCCGAAGGCGTCGGATGTCGTGATCGGCAGCCATTCGGTGGGCGATCTCGGCCACGGATCGGGCCCGTCGATGGCGGACTTCAACCCGCTGCGGATGACCTACACGCTGCGCCCGAGCAATTTCCTGTCGATCGAACTGTTCCTCTACACCGTCGTCCCGGAATGGGGAGATCGCAAGATCAAGATCCCGCTGGAAGACAATGGCGTGGTGACCGAGCGGGGCTTCGAGTGGAGCTATCCCGCGAACAGCCGGATTCTGCTGGTGAAGTAGTGTGAACATGTGCGCGCCGGCGGCATCTGCCCAGCCGCCGGCGCGCTTTCCCCGCGGTCAGCCAGTGAGCGCTTCGTCGTACAGCGCACGAACCCGGTCGGCGGCTTCCGGCTGGCCGATGAGGTCGTTCGCTGCCCGGTTGACCGCCTGGAACTTGTCGAGGCCGCGTTCGAACGTGTCGCCATAGCCTTTGATCAGCGCCTGGCTGCGGACGACCGCAAGCGCCAGCGCGCGATCGCGCGCAGCCGCGGTTTCGACGAGGTGCAGCCAGTCGGCGATGCGCGCCTGTTCCTCTACATAGCGCAAGGTCGAGCGGCGGATGCGGCGCATCGAGGCGACGAGGCGCAGCGCGAGGTGCCAGCGCAGGCTGGTGGTGCGCACGTGGCGACCATGCGCGAAGCGCGGTTCCAGCCGCTTGCGCAGCCACGGGCTGGCGAGGATCGCGCCGCCGATCGACGCGGGCAGCGTCTCGCAGACCTCGCGCAGGCGCGGGTGCATATATTCGGTCACGGTCAGCACCTGGTCGGCCTTGACCCTGACCTCCTTCTCCACCCGCCGGCTGCGCGTCTCGCGGATCTTGAGGTCGGCGACGCGGATCGTATCCTCATAGGCCATCCACAGCGCGAGATGGCGCGCGGTCTCCGCAGTCAACGCCCAGCCGTCCTCTACACCGTCGAGCGCGGCGATGCGTTCGACGCGATCGAGATAATCCCCGGCGTAGTGCGCATCCTGATAGTCGAGCAGCCGCGCGACCCCGCGCAGCGCATTGGCCTGCGCCGGTTCGGGCAGGTTGAGCAATATGCGGGCATGCAACTGCTGGCCGGTCGGCGTCGTCGGCTCGGGCAGGGCGTCCGCCGCCTCCGCCTCGCGCCGCTTGTCGAGCGCGGCCTCGGCGCCCGCGGCGAAGCCCTTGAGGTTGGCCGCCACTGCCTTGCCGCCATGGCGGATCGCCTCCTCGAAGGCTTGCCGCGGGAAGGGCAGGGCGCCGCTGGCGGAGAGCGCGCCGAGCATCACCGAACTGATCAGGCTGCCCGCCTTGCCCGCGGTCGCCTCCATGTCGAAGCCGATGAAGCGCGCTGAGCGACGTTCGGCGGCATCGAGGATACGATCGCTGGCGCCGCGCCCGTCGCCTAGCGCCGCTTTCTCGGAGATGGCGTAGATGCGGTGGGTGGAACCGATCAGGGTGGTCCGGTCCTCGGTCACGAAGCCGCGCAGGATCGCGCGGCCCGCTTCCATCAGTTCGGAGGCGACGACCACGTCGACGTCGCCGGGCACCGGCATCATCGCCAGCACCGGCGCCGGCTTGTTGGCCCCTGCCGCTGGGGCGCGGACCATCTCGACATAATAGACCGTAGAGCCGGTGCGCTGCGCCACGCCGGGCACCGAGGTGCCCTGCGCGATATAGCCGTTGGCGTTGGCGATCTCGATGATCCAGTCGGCCAGCACGCCGCCGCCCTGGCCGCCGAGCGCGAGGATCGCGAGGGTGATGCGGTCGCGATCCGGATCCTGCGTCATCATGATGGGCATCGTCATCAGAACGCCCTCGCCGCGAGGGTGCGGGCATGGCGCGCCTGCAGCCAGCCGATTACCGATCGTCGCGCGCGGTTGAGCAGTTTCTCGAATCGCGTCGGGTTGGTGACGATGCGGGCCTTGTAGAAGGAGGGGCAGAGCACAGCGGCATGCGCCACTTCGCCGCAATTGCCGCAGCCGACGCAGCTGTCATCGATGTGCGTCACCGGATGCTGGCGCAGCGGATCGGGATTGTCGCGGATGCTGAGCGACGGGCAGCCGGACAGGCGGATGCAGGCATGGTCGCCGGTGCAGGTGTCGGGATCGACGCCGAAGCGCTCGCGCTCGACGCGTTTGCCCTCCTTGATCGCCTGCGCCATCAGCGGTTTCACCCGCCGCTGCTTGTTGAGCATGCATTCGGACTGGGCGACGATGACCTTGGGCCCCTTTTCGGGGCTGGTCAGCGCTTCGCGCAGCGTGTCGCGCATGCGGGCGACGTCATAGGTGCGGGTGAGCGTCCGTGCCCAGTTGATGCCGAGGCCGCGCACCGCCTTCTCGATCGGGTTGTTGGTCGTCCGCGTCGCATTCTCGGCGCGGGAGGAGAGGATGTCCTGGCCTCCGGTGGCCGCCGAATAGCCATTGTCGACGATGAGGGTGACGGTGTCGTCCTGGTTGAACACGGCGTTGCCGATGCCCGAGGTCAGGCCGTTGTGCCAGAAACCGCCATCGCCCATCACCGCGACCGCGCGCTTGCCGTCCGGCTTGAAGGCGGAGGCGGCGGCGGTGCCCAGGCCATAACCCATCGTCGTGTTGCCGATGTGGAAGGGCGGCAGGATCGAGAAGAGGTGGCAGCCGATATCGGCGGAGACATGGAGTTCGCCCAGTTCCTGCTGGACGAGCTTCATCGCCGAGAAGATCGGCCGTTCGGGGCAGCCGGTGCAGAAGCCCGCGGGGCGCTGCGGCACGGCGCGCGCCAGTTCGGGCTCAGGCGGCACGGGCAGGAGTTCCTTCGGCGCGCGCTCCGGCGCCCAGGCGCGCAGGAAGGCGGCGACGCCGTCGCGCAGCACCGTGCCGGTATATTCGCCGGCGCGCGGCAATATGTCCTTGCCCACCACCCGCGTCTGCAGGTCCGCCTTGCGCAGCAGGGTGTTGAGCTCATGCTCGATGAATTCGGGCTGGCCTTCCTCCACCATCAGCACCGCCCTCTTGCCGGCGCAGAAGCTGCGGATCTCGTCCGGAATCAGCGGGTAGGTGACGTTCATGCAATAGATCGGGATGGCGCTGGCGCCATGCGAGTTGGAAAGGCCGACCAGTTCGAGCGCGCGGTTGAGCGAGTTGTAGAGCCCGCCCTGCACGATGATGCCGATATCGTCGCGTTCCGGCCCGAACCATTCGTTGAGCCGGTTCTCGGCGACGAAGCGCACCGCGGCGGGCCAGCGCTTCTCGATCTTCTCATGCTCGTGCAGGAAGTTGGCCGGCGGCAGCACGATGCGATCGACGTCGCGGCGCGGATTGGCCGCGGCCTGGCCCACCGTCATCACCGGGCGCCGGTTGTCGCGCGCCACGAAATTGCCGGTGACGTGGCAGGCGCGCACGCGCAGTTCGATCATCACCGGCGTATTGCTCGCCTCGGAGAGTTCGAAGCCGCGCTCCACCATGTCGACGATGCTGGGCAGGTTGGGGCGCGGATCGAGCAGCCATATCTGGCTCTTCATCGCGAACGCATGCGTGCGCTCCTGCATGATCGAGGAGCCTTCGCCATAATCCTCGCCGACGATGATCAGCGCGCCGCCGGTGACCCCGCCCGAGGCGATGTTGGCCAGCGCATCGGAGGCGACATTGGTGCCGACCACCGATTTCCACGCCACCGCGCCGCGCAGCGGATAGTTGACCGAGGCGGCGAGCATCGCTGCCGCCGCCGCCTCGTTCGCGTTGGATTCGAAATGGACGCCCAGTTCGCGAAGCAGCGGGTCCGCATCCGCGAACACGTCCATCAGGTGGCTGATCGGCGATCCCTGATAGCCGCCGACATAGGCGACGCCGGCCTGGAGCAGCGCCTTGGTGACCGCGAGGATGCCTTCGCCTTCGAAGACCTCGCCCGCACCGAGCCGCAGCTTCTCGACTTCCTTCTTGAACGAACGTTCTGCCATTTCTGCTTACTCGCCGACGAGCGCGAGCACGCGCAGCGGGCTGCCCGAACCGCCCTGAATCTTCAGCGGCGCGGCGACGATGATCGCGCCGGTCGCGGGAAGCTGGTCGAGGTTGGTCAGGCATTGCAGGCCATAGCGGCCGGCGCCATGGAACAGCGTATGCGCCGGATACATCGGGTTCAGCAGATGCGCCTGGCCGGCATCGGTGCCGATCGTCTCGGTGCCGAAGCCATGCGCGTCACGCTCCTCGATCAGGAAGCGCACGGCCTCCGCCGACGGCCCGGGCGTATGCGCGCCATCCGCGCGGCGGCCGGTATATTGGTCGACCGGCAGCTTGGACCAGTCGGTGCGCATCAGCACCCAGTGGCGCGCGGGGATTTTGCCATGCGCGGCTTCGAACGCCTCGATATCCGCCACGGTCAGCAGATAGTCCGGATCGGCGGCGCAGGCGGCGGACACGTCGATGACGACGGCGGGCGCGACGAACGCGGCCGGATCGATCGCGTCGACCGTGTTGTCCGGCAGTTCGGCGCCGCTGACCCAGTGGATCGGCGCGTCGAAATGGGTGCCGGTATGCTCGCCGACGGTGAAATTGTTCCAGTACCAGGCGACGCCGCGATCGTCGTAGCGCGAGATTTCCTGGCGGCTGAACGCCGCGGTCTGGCCGAACGGCTCGGGCAGGACGAGCAGGGGCGTGTCTTCCGACAGCGTCTGGGTGAGGTCGATCGTGCGTACGCTGCCCGCGGCGAGCGCGGTCGCGAACTGGGCGAGGATGGCTGTTGTCATGATTTTTCCTCCGTCTGGCTGGAGCGACTCGAAAGCTGCCTGATAAAGCGTGCATGTGCAACCAATTTCGGGCATGGCTTTTAACATGCCCGCCGATTGGCTTGAGCGGTTGATCGGATTGCATCAGATCAACCGCACAAGGATTTTGTTCGGCCGCGATTTCCGAGCCGCCAGATGAATTCATCTGGCTCGAAATCGCTCTGAGGGCGCCAAAGCGGAGGATCGGTTGGATAGTCGCATCTTGGGTGATCCCGGAACCCCGGCGTTCCAGGTGGACAAATATCCGTTCTACCGGCTGAACCGGCTGGTCGGCCGCTACAACGCCATCATCGACGCGCGGCTGCGCGCGATCGACCTCGACATTCCGAGCTGGCGCGTGCTGATGATCCTCGGCGAACAGGCGCCGCGCGGCGTCCGCGAGATCGCCGAGGCGGCGGTGATCCCGCTCTCGACGATGACCCGCATCATCCAGCGCATGGCCGCCGCCGGCCTGGTCGCCTCGTCAGCGAGCGCGGAGGATGCGCGGGTGACCGAGGTGTCGCTGCTCGACCTGGGCGAGAGCAAGCTCGCCGAGGCGCGGGAAGCGACCGCGCCGGTCTATGCCCGGATCATCGACGGCTTCTCGGCACGGGATTTCGAGAAGTTGCTGGCGCTGCTGGGAAGGCTGGACGAGAATTTGGAAGGGCTGCGGTAACGTCCCTGACTTGAAATCGCGACAGAACGCGGCCTTCGCGCAGGGGTAGGGCAATCATGGAAATTGAAGGCGTATCCTTCGACGCATTGAAAGCGCTTCCGACAGAAGACCTGGAAGCATTGTTGGCATTTGGCAGGCCGATCACGTTCCGCATGGGGACCGCCACGGTCCTTGCGGAGTTCAACAAGCTGGGCGACGATCTGATCGTCAATCTGGCGCACATCGATGGCGGTGGCGAGGGCGTTTTGGTCTCGCTGTGGAAGCTTGTTGCGGGTTATGCCAAGGAACGCGGATACCCGGGCATATGTTGGAATGTACATGCGCTGACATGCGCCGACCCGAACCCGCGGCTTCAACGCTTTCTGCGGACGCAAGGCTTCGAGGAAACCAGCAGTGAACAATATGGGCGAGTTTTGACCCTGCGACGCGCCCTATAGTGCCCGTGTTCGAAGCAATTGACGGTTCAAGTAGTCCAGCAACGGCTTTCGGCGGCTTTCGGGGCTTTCGGAGACACAATACGAAACTCAGACCAGATAGCGTTGCGCGCTGCGACCCCTGCTATTTTCTATCCCTACTGGGACTTTCGGGGACATAATACCCCTACTGAGTCAGAAGAAGGGGGGATTCGGTACCGGCGCAGATGTGATAGGCTCGGTGATTCAAACTGAGCTGGAGGGTCGGGATGGAGGGTCGCTGGACGGAGGAGATTGAAGCGCGTTTTGACGCTTATGTCGATCGTCTTGTGAAAGTGATCGGGCATGCGGACCGAGCCGAACCGTTGAGGGATTATTGCACGGGACTGCTGCTTCCCGTGGAGCGCAAGAGCGTGGAGCCGCTGGCGGCGGTGGTTCGGCCTGACCGGGTATCGGCGAAACACCAGTCGCTGCTGCATTTCGTGGGTCAGGGAGGCTGGTCGGACGAGGCGCTGATGGCGTGTGTCCGCGAGCAGGTTCTGCCGGTGGTGGAGCGCGACGGCCTGGTCGAGGCCTGGATCATCGACGACACGGGCTTTCCCAAGAAGGGCAAGCATTCGGTCGGCGTGGCGCGGCAATATTGCGGACAACTCGGCAAGACCGAGAACTGCCAGGTGATGGTCAGCCTGTCGTTGGCGACCGAGACGGCGAGCCTGCCGGTTGCGCACCGGCTGTTCCTGCCGGAGGCCTGGGCGAACGACGCCGAGCGGCGGCGCAAGGCCAGGGTGCCCGAGGATATCCCCTTCCGGTCCAAGACCGGGATCGCGCTCGATCAGCTCGCGGCGGCGATCGCGCAAGGCTTGCCGCCAGGCGTCGTGCTGGCCGATGCCGGCTATGGCGGCGCCGCCGATTTCCGCCAGGGCGTGACCGATCTGGGCTTAGCCTACGCGGTCGCGATCCGCCCCATCACCAATGTCTGGCGCCCCGGCGAGGCGCCGCCGCCACGCTCCAGAACGCACCGCCGTGGCCCTCGGCCTGGTGAGCAGAAGCTGCCCAAGCACGCTCATCAACCGGTTCAGGTCAAGGCGCTCGCGCTCGAGTTGCCCGACAGCGCGTGGCAGACCGTGACCTGCCGCCAGGGATCGAGCGAACCGCTCGGCGGACGCTTCGCTTTCCTGCGGCTATGCTGTGCCAATGGCGATGGCCTGCGCGCCAATCCTTCCCCCGAGCTATGGCTCATGATCGAATGGCCACAAGGCGACCCCGAACCCGCCCGCTTCTGGCTCTCCACCCTGCCAGCCGACATCGCCACGACCGAACTCGTCCGCCTCACAAAGCTGCGCTGGCGCATCGAGCGCGACTATCTCGATCTCAAGCAGCAATGCGGCCTCGGCCACTATGAAGGCCGCGGATGGCGCGGCTTCCACCACCATGTCACCCTATGCATCGCCGCCTACGGATTCCTCATCTCCCAAATGGAGACGATTCCCCCCTCAGCCCTCCACCATCCGCTATCCCGCCAAAAACCTCCCATTCCCAAAGCCTATATCCCGCGCGGCGCTCCCCGTTCGGCCGCAGCGCCATGTCCATGACTCCATCGCCACCATCCGCATCCACCTCGCCGCCGCCATCGTCAGGCGCCTAGCTCGATGTCCCTGCTGCCTCGCGTCTCAATCCAATATTCGATGTTTATGACGCAGTAGGGATACCAAACTCAGACCACCATTCAGCACACGTTGCTGATATCCGGTTGATGTGCCAGTGTCGTTGCCATGACTGGATATGCATGCTGGTTCTGCGCACAGACCATCGAGCGCATTGACGCCGGCGCGGTGATCATCGTTGTTGAGGGCTTATGGCGCTGGGCCGATGGCACTAGGACAGACGACGATCCGTCGCAGAGCATCTATGCCCATGCCGCATGCGCCAAAGATAGGCTTAGGGGCGCGACGAGGACAGGCGCGACGATGACAATTGAACCGCATATCTTCGGCGAAGAATGAATTTCTGTGGGTACCGACCTCAAGCGGTACCTTGAAAAGGGTTCGTCCGCTTCGCGCCAATCTCGGTCCTCGCCGCCTGCCCGCCGACAACGCCAAACCGGACGCAGCACCCTGATAGCGCACGGGCTGGAAGCCTCCGAAAGAAACCTCCACCCAAACCCCGCCCCACCAGACGGCACGCTACTTCACATCCGCAAACCGCGCCCGTTACAACTGGGCTTTCGGGGACACAATGCCAAACTCAGACCAGATAGCATTGCGGGTTCCGATCCCTGCTATTTTGCATTGTGTCGCCGAAACTCGTGTCCCCCGGCCGCCCGAAACTTCATGGTCGTCGGTTGCGATATGCGCTCAGATGGGCTGAGAATGCTTGGATGGTCGCCATATCCGGATGGACTTGCTCGATGAGTCAATTGTTAAGTTGAAAAATACCGGCTCTGGCGATGAGCCTCATCAACGTACCAAGCGGCACCGACAACCGAACAATGCGGCATGGGATCAGTCCACTGAGTTTGTGCTCAAATGAGAAGCCATGTCGATATTTTCAATCGAATGATTCCAACTGAGCAAGTTGAAAACTTATGGGCCGCAAGATTAATAGAGTATGCAGGCCGTAGTCAAGATGCCTTAGTTTCAATTGTTTATGGGGAAAATTGGTCAGAGAAGCTCCATCGTGCGAATGTATATCAGCCTCTTGCTTTTAAGTATCGCCTTAATGGATGTGAGTTGAAATTCCTCGCAAAGTCTCGGAAAATGGCGGCGATATTAAATAATGAATAAGCGCAATATTTCCCTGCGTAGGGTCGATTAATCCCACATGTCCGGCTGGAATACGATAGAAATGGGATAATATTGCTCATGAAGGGCTGCTGCAAGGCCGGAGGCTTTCGGGGACACAATACCAAACTCAGACCAGATAGCTCTGCGGGCTCCGATCCCTGCAATTTTGCATTGTGTCCCCGAAACTCCCGAAACTCGATGTAGTCCATCGTTGAGATGGCGAAGTCAATAGCAGCTTTCAGCACCAAGAGCTTGATCGCCGAACGACCGACTTTGGGCGGGAGCGGCCGGCGGAAATGGAGGCGACTCAATGTCCGGATTGCGCCAGAATCCCTCAACCATCGCCGATCCAGCCACGCCCGAAAGCGGCCGGTCTGATCGTCCTCGTCGCACAAAGGTCGGCGGCAGGATCATGGCTATGAAACGTTGGTTAGCAGCTGCTGGGCGATGCCGATATGCCGATCTCAAAATAGGCAGCCAAGCCGATAGTGGCAGCTTCGGCCTCAATCTCTGGCACCAAGCTCAAGCATTGAGCTTTGAAGGCGGCGTAATCTGATCCGCATTCGCATATATAGCTGACGCTCAGCTGCCCCCGATCCTCCTTCGGGTCGAAGAATGCACCCTCGACCCATTCCAGCGATCGGCTATTGCGCTCCGCCCAATCGAATATCACATTCAGCTCGTTGGCCGGATACAAGGTGATCCCGCCGCACCGAACGGGCATGAGACCAGCACCTACACGTTCATCAAGGATGGTCGACGTATCCATGGCGCCAGTCTGTCAAATATTCAGAATCTCTGCAATCGAGCGCGCAAGCGGCCAAGAGCACTTCTCCCGCCCCCGTGTCCGCTTAGCGCCAATCGCGGTCATCCCCGCCGGCCCGCCGGCAACGCCAAGCAGACGCTGCACCCTGATAGCGCCCTGGCCGGAAGCCTCCGAAAGGGCGCCCCAGCCAAACTCCAGCCCAACCAGCCGCCCCGCTACTTCACATCCGCAAACCGCGGCCGTTCCAACTGGAACAGGTCCGTCGTCCGCGCATACCAGCCCGCACCATGCACGCGGCCGACCAGCCCCATCGCCGGCGTGTCGAGGTGGCAGCGGTCGGCGTCGAGCACGAGATGGTCGGCGACGTGCATCGTCACCACCTCGCCGATCACGATGATCTGCTGCGGGCCCGGATGCACCGCCTGCAGCAGCCGGCATTCCATGCTGACGGGGGCGGAGGCGATACGGGGCGGGGCGACATGGTCGCTGGGGATCAGGTCGAGCCCGGCATAGCTGGCTTCGTCCCACCCCGGCGGCGCGTCGATGCAAGTCGCGTTCATCGCCGCAGCATCGGCCTCGGAAACCAGGTTCACCACGAACTCGCCGCCCGCCAGGATGTTGGCAGGCGTATCCTTGGGCTCGCCGGTCTCGCGAACGAGGAAGCCAAGCACCACCGTCGGCGGGGTGTGGCCCATCACGTTGAAGAAGCTGTAGGGCGCGGTGTTCAGCCGGCCGTCCGGATCGAGGCTGGTCACCCAGGCGATCGGCCGCGGCGTGACCGAGGAGGCGAGCAGCTTGTAGCGCTCGGCCCCCGCCAGCTTGTCCATGTCGAAGCGCATGGTCAGCCGATCCAGTTGGTCGCGGTGCGCGGGCGCGTGTCGACCTCCAGCCGGAACACGTCCGGCCGCGAATAATGGCCGCTCGCGTCGAAATCATAGCGGCCGCGGATCACCTCGTCGGTCTCCAGATCGGCGTAGAGGATGGTCTCGCCGCCATAGTCCGGCCCCGCGAGCAGGTCGCCCAGCGGCCCCGCGATCAGGCTGCCGCCGCGCATCAGCACCGTTTCCGGATCGTCGCCCAGCGCGCATTCATAGTCGGCGGGGTAGGCGCCGCGGGTGATGTGCTGGCAGCTCGACAGCACGAAGCACCGGCCCTCCAGCGCGATGTGGCGCATCGAGGCGACCCAGCCGTCGCGATCGTCGGCGGTCGGCGCGCAATAGAGGGTGATGCCCTGCGAATACATCGCCAGGCGCAGCGCCGGCATGTAATTCTCCCAGCAGATCACCGCGCCCACCTTGCCCATGCCGGTCTCGAACACCGGCAAGGTCGAACCGTCGCCGAAGCCCCAGATCAGCCGCTCGGCGCCGGTCGGCATCAGCTTGCGATGCTTGCCGATCAGCCCCTTGGCGCCATCGAAGAACAGGGCGGTGCAATAGAGCGTGGCGCCGTCGCGCTCGATCACGCCGATCACGAAGAACAGCCCGGTCTCGCGCGCGGCATCAGTGAGCAGCGCCACTTCCGGCCCGTCGAGATCGATCGCGGCGGAATGATAGCGCGAGAACATGTCGCGCCCCTCTGGCTTGCGCATCCCCACCGGCGTGCCGAACGAGCAGCCCTTGGGATAGCCGCCCAGCATCGCCTCGGGAAACACCGCCAGCTGCGCGCCCCCGGCCGCCGCCTCGCGCACGAGGCCGGCAACCTTGGCCGCCGCCGCCGGCGTGTCGAAGGGAATCGAAGCCGCTTGCACGACGGCTGCCCGGAACTTGCTCATCTGACCTCCACGGATCTGGATCACGAATTGCCCTAGGCTGTGTTCAAGGGACAGCCTCTTTTCGGAGGACGGTTGACAGGACGCAACAGGAAATTTTAAGCCTATAACAATTGGAGGGCCGACACATGGCAACCGGCAGGCACGATCAGTATCGCGAAGACGTCATCGGCCGCGCGAATGTCGCGGATACCGAGGCGCTTGTCGACTTCTACGGGGATCTCGAACGCTTCCACGCCGGCGCGCTGTGGACGGTGGCGAACAGGATCGAACCCTGGCAGCCCGAGTCGCGCTCGGTGCCGGTGCTGTGGCGCTATCGGGATCTGCGTCCGCACGTGCTGCGCGCGCTCGATCTGGTGACGCCGGAGAAGGCCGGCCGCCGCGTCGTCTATCTCAACAATCCGGGGCGGGGGGACGATGCCGCCGCCGCGGTCGGCTGGCTCTATTCGGGGCTGCAGGTGATGAACCCGGGCGAAGTGGCCTCCAGCCATCGCCACTCGGCCTCCGCCATCCGCTTCATCATGGAGGGGGAGGGCGCCTTCACCAATGTCGACGGCCACAAGATGCCGCTCAACGCCAATGATTTCGTGCTGACGCCAAACGGCACCTGGCACGAACATGGCGTGGGGGAGGAAGGCACGACCTGCATCTGGCAGGACGGGCTGGACATCCCGCTGATGAACGCGCTCGAAGCCAATTTCTACGAGGTCCATCCGGATCTGCAGCAGGCGGTGACCTTCCCGGTCGACGACACGACGATGCGCTGGGGCAATCCCGGCCTGCGTCCGGCCGGCGAAAACTGGTCCAAGCGCTACTCGCCGCTGTTCAAATATGAATGGGCGCCGACCTACGAGGCGCTGCTGCGCGCAGCCAAGGTCAGCGAAGGCTCGCCGTTCGACGGCATCCACATGGATTATGTCGATCCCAGCACCGGCGGCCCGGTGATGACGACGATGGGCGCCTCGATCCAGATGCTGCGCCCCGGCGAACATACGAAGGCGCACCGCGAGGTCGGCAGCTTCCTCTACCAGTGCTGCAAGGGCCGTGGCTATTCGATCATCAACGGCCAGCGTTTCGACTGGCAGGAACGCGATATCTTCTGCGTGCCCTCCTGGATGTTCCACGAACATGTGAACCTCTCGGACAGCGAGGATGCCTGCCTGTTCTCGTTCCACGACCTGCCGGTGATGCGTTCGCTCAACCTCTACCGGCAGGAAGCGCTCGCCGAAAATGGCGGCCACCAGCCGATCCTCGCCTGACATCATCCAAGAAACGGAAAGTCACAGCATGCGTCTTGTCACCTATCGTCGTTCGATCGAATCCGAAGCGCGGCTCGGCGCCATCGTCGACGGCCTCGTCGCCGACATCGCCTTGCTCGGCCGCGCCGCCGGCGTGGAGCTGCCGCACCGCATGCTCGACTTCATCGATCTGGGGCCGACCGCGATCCCCGCAGTCACCGCGATGCTCGCGGATGCCGCCAAGGCCTGGCCGATCGGCGTCGCCGTGCCGCTGACCAGCGTCACCTTGCTGGCGCCGATCCCGCGCCCGCGCAAGAACATCTTCGGCATCGGCCTGAACTATATCGATCATGTCGCCGAATCCGCCGCGGCGCTGGATACGTCGCCGGATCTGCCCAAGCAGCCGGTGATCTTCTCCAAGCCGCCGACGACGGTGATCGGGCCCAACGATCCGGTGCGCCTCAACGCCAACATCACCAGGCAGCTCGACTGGGAAGTCGAACTCGCCGCGATCATCGGTTCGGGCGCCAAGGCGGTGACCCGCGAGAATGCGCTCTCGCACGTGTTCGGTTACTCGCTGATCGTCGACATGAGCGCGCGCGATTGCCGCCGCGCCGGCCAGTGGATCTATTCTAAGGGGCAGGACAGCTACGCGCCGATGGGCCCGTGCATCGTCACCGCCGACGAGATCCCCGATCCGCAGACGCTGGACCTGTGGCTGACCGTCAACGGCGTCGAGAAGCAGCGCTCGAACACCAGCCACATGCTGTTCAAGGTCGACGAGCTGATCGCCGACCTGTCGCAGGGCATCAGCCTCGAACCGGGCGACATCATCGCCACCGGCACCCCCGAGGGCGTCGGCGCCGGCCGCACCCCGCAGGAGTGGCTGGGCGCGGGCGACATGATCGTCGCCACGGTCGAGGGCATCGGCCAGCTGCGCGTGCCGGTCGTTCCGGCCTGAGTATCGCACGACCTCGGCCGGGCCGCGCATGTGCGGCCCGGCCATGAAGAAAGTTGGGTAAGCGCATGAAGGTGGTCTGCCTCGGTGGAGGCCCGGCGGGTCTCTATTTCGCGATCTCGATGAAGCTGCGGAACCCCGCGCACGAGATCACGGTGATCGAACGCAATCGCGCGGGCGACACCTTCGGCTGGGGCGTGGTGTTTTCGGACACGACGCTCGAGAATCTGCGCGCCAACGATGCCGTCAGCGCGGAAACGATCGCGGCGAGCTTCGCGCATTGGGACGATATCGAGGTGCGCGTCGACGGCGCCAGCGAATGTTCGTCCGGCCACGGCTTCATCGGCATCGCCCGCAAGCGGCTGCTCGGCATATTGCAGGATCGTGCCCGCGAACTGGGCGTCGATCTGCGCTTCGAAAGCGAATTCTCGGCCGATCTCTCGGCCTATGCCGACTACGACCTGATCGTCGCGGCGGACGGCATCAACAGCCAGATCCGCACCGTCAACGCCGACCGGCTCGATGTCGATATCGAGGTGCGCAAGAACAAGTTCACCTGGCTGGGCACCACCCAGAAATTCGACGCTTTCGCCTTCATCTTCGAGAAGACCGGGGCGGGCTGGCTGTGGGCGCACGCCTATCGCTTCGACGACACCCATTCGACCTTCATCATCGAAAGCTCCGAAGAAACCTGGCGCGGGCTGGGGTTCGACACGATGGAACAGGCCGAGGTGATCGCCGCCTGCGAGCGCATCTTCGCGCGCCACCTCGATGGCCATCCTTTGCTTTCCAATTCGGCGCACCTGCGCGGCTCGGCGGCGTGGATCAATTTCCGCCGCGTCGTCTGCCACCAATGGTCTTTCGACAATGTCGTGCTGCTGGGCGACGCCGCGCACACCGCGCATTTCTCGATCGGCTCGGGCACCAAGCTGGCGCTGGAGGATGCGATCAAGCTCGCCGAGGTGATGAGCCGTGGGAACCTCGCCCGCGCCGACCTGCCCGCCGCGCTCGCCGAATATCAGCGCGAGCGCCACACCGAGGTGATGAAGATCCAGAACGCGGCGCGCAACTCGACCGAATGGTTCGAGACGCTCGATCGCTATATCGACTTCGACCTGCCGCAATTCGCCTACTCGCTGCTCACCCGCAGCCAGCGCGTCAGCCATGAGAATCTGCGCAAGCGCGATCCGAAATGGCTGAGCCATATCGAAAGCTGGTTCGCCGAGCGCGTCGGCTGCAACGAGCCGCTGCCGCCGATGTTCGCGCCGTTCCGGCTGCGCGGCATGGATCTCGCCAACCGGGTGATGGTCTCTCCGGTGCTCACCTATGCCGCGGGTGGGGACGGCACCCCGAGCGACTTCCACCTCGTCCACTATGGCGCGCGCGCGCTCGGCGGGGCGGGGCTGGTGGTGACCGAGATGGTCGCGGTCGGCGCCGCGGGCCGGATAACCGATCGCTGCCCCGGCCTGTATGACGAGGCGCATGTTGCCGGCTGGCGCCGGGTGACCGATTTCGTCCACGCCAGTTCGGATGCGCGCATCGCCGTGCAGATCGGCCATGCCGGGCCGCGCGGCGCGACCGTGGCGGATGCGCAGCACCCCGATCGGCCGCTCGCCGACGATGCCGCCTGGCCCTTGCTCGCCGCCAGCGCCGCGCCCTATGCCGCCGATGGCCGCGTTCCCGCGGCGATGAGCCGCGCGGACATGGATGCGGTGATCGCCGATTTCGTCGCCGCCACCCGCAACGCCGATCGCGCCGGCTTCGACATGGTGGAACTGCAGGCCGGCCACGGCTTCCTGCTCTCCAGCTTCATCACCCCGCTGATGAACGCCCGCACCGACGATTATGGCGGCGATCTCGGCGGCCGGCTGCGCTTCCCGCTCGAAGTCGCCAGGGCGGTGCGCGCGGCATGGCCGAAAGAGAAGCCGCTTGCGGTGCGCATCTCGGCGAACGACTGGAAAGGCGCGGAGGGCATTTCGCCCGACGATGCCGTCGCGATCGCCGCGGCGTTCCGCACCATCGGCGTCGATCTCGTCGACGTTTCCTCGGGCGAGACCTCGGTCGATGCGCGCCCGGTCTATGGCCGGATGTACCAGACGCCGTTCTCGGACCAGATCCGCAACGAAACGGGCTGCGCAACGGTCGCGGTCGGTAACATCTACGAGGCCGATCATGTCAACTCGATCCTCGCGGCGGGCCGCGCGGATCTGGTGGCGCTCGGCCGCCCGCACCTCGCCGATCCGGCCTGGACCAACCGCATGGCCGCGCTTGCCGGCCGCGCTCCCTCGGCCCCGGCCGCCTACGCCCTCGGCTTCGCGCAACTGGCGCGCACCGCTCCGCGCTCCTGATCAAGATCGGCCTCATGACCTTTCACACGCAGACCGTCGTCCGCTTCGCGCATGTCGATCCGGCCGGGATCGTCTTCTACCCGCGCTATTTCGAGATGCTGAATGCCGCGGTCGAAGACATGTTCGGCGAACAGATCGGCGTCGACTTCGCCACCATGCACCTCGATCGCAGGATCGGCGTGCCCACCGTCAACCTGTCGGTAGATTTTCATGCCGCCAGCCGGCTGGGCGACCTGCTCGACTTCGCGATCGAGGTGGAGAAGGTCGGCGGCAGTTCGGCCACGCTCAACGTCGCCGTCACCTGCGCCGGCGCGCCGCGGTTGTCGATCCGCGTCGTCCTCGTCTGCATGGATCTGGCCGCGGGCAAGTCGATCCCCTGGCCCGACGATATGCGCCCCGCGGTCACCGCCACGCTCGCCGCCTGACTTGCGCACCGTGCGGGAGCCTTTAAGGCTTCAAGCACGCGTCTTCGCGCTGTGTGAGTAGGAGTAGGGTGGCAATGCTCGATGTGCGCGAGAAGCATGACGGGGCGCTTGTCTGGCGCTCGGACATCCGGGTGTGGCTGCGGCTGCTGAGCTGCTCGACGATCATCGAGAAGCGGCTGCGCCGCCGTTTCGCCGAGCAATATGAAACGACCCTGCCGCGCTTCGACGTGCTGGCGGCGCTGGAACGCGCGCCGGAAGGCATCAGCATGGGCGAATTGTCGCGCGCGCTGCTCGTCTCCAACGGCAATGTCACCGCGCTGGTCCGCCAGCTCGAAGGACAGGGCCTGATCGAATCGCGCGCCGCACCGGGCGACCGCCGCTCGTCGATCGTCGCGATGACCGAGAAGGGCCGCACCCACTTCACCGAACTCGCCACGGCGCACCATCGCTGGATCAAGGCGATGTTCGAGGGCATGACCCGCGCGCAGCAACTCGAACTCTACGGCCTGCTCGCGATCCTCAAGGAATCGCTGGGTGGCGACGTGAACGAGCCGAAGGAATAGGGGCTGCCGCCGGTCACCAAGAATGTGAGAAGTCGCGATATTTCAACGATGCACCGCGCTGCCTTCTCCCGCACTTGTCGCTACAGCATTCACGCACATCTCGCTCGCGGCCGCTTTTTGTTCCTCGCCCCTGTGGGGAGAGGGACAGGTCCGCGTAGCGGACCAGGGAGAGGGGCAGTCGCGCCAAGCGTTAACGTATGACAGCTTCGCTCTGAACAAGCCCGACCGAGCGCCCTCCGAGCCTTTGCGCTTCGCGTAAAGCGGCGGCAGCCCCTCTCAATCCATTCGAGATGCATGAATCCGATAGCGCAATTGGCGAGAGAAGGTTGGATGACGGCGCGAGCGAAGCGAGCGTTGTTCAGCGCCGACGCATCCACAGATGTGATGCCCGAAGAACAAGAAGCTTCGCTACGCTCAGCCTGTCACCAGCGCAGCTGCCGGCTATGGGTCAAGCTTGCGCCTTGACGGGCAGGCGAAACGGCGCGCCGAGCCGGTTGAACGCGTTCATCGCGGCAATCGCGATGGTGAGATCGACCAGATCCTTCGGCTCGAACGCCGCGGCCGCAGCCGCATAGGCTGTGTCGGACGCATGCGTTTCGCTCACCAGCGTCACCTCTTCGGCCCAAGCCAGCGCGGCGCGATATTGCTCGGGGAACAGGTGCGGCACCTCGGCCCAGACCGGCACCAGCGCAACCTTGTCGATCGCCATGGTCTTCAGCAGGTCGCGCGTGTGCAGGTCGATGCAATGGGCGCAGCCATTGATTTGCGAAACCCGCAGAAAGATCAGGTGGATCAGTTCCGCCGGCAGGTTCGTGCCGGTGACGACATAGTGATGCAGGCCGAACAGCGCCTTTGCACCCTGCGGCGCGACTTCGTGCCAGATCAACCGCTTGCTCTCGCTCATGATGGTGTCCTTCGTTTCGGCGCCGGGGTGCGACGCTCGGTACGCATCCGATAGGGACCGCCTTGTTCTGATGTGATCGGCGTCGGAGTTAGCTCCAGTGCAAACGTCGTAGTTTGCACTGGAGCTAACGAGGGTGTGATGGATCGGATAACGGTTATTTCGGGGCCGGAGCGCCGGCGTGCGTGGACGGCGGAGCAGAAAGAAGCGCTGGTGTTGGCGGCCTGTGCGCCCGGGGCGATTGTAGCGGATATTGCGCGGGCGGCGGACGTACATCCGAGCCTGATCCACCGGTGGCGGCGGGATCGGACGCGAGGGGGTTATCCGTCGGAAACCGGGACGAACTTTGTGCCGGTGGTGATGCAGACTGATGCCTCCGCTGACGTGCCGAGCGAGAGGCAGGGCCTGCGCGTTGCAGCGGAGATTGAGACGCGGGGAGCGGTAATCCGGTTCGGCGCTGAGGCGCGGCCCGAACTTGTCCGCGCGATCCTGGGGAGCTTGCGATGATCCCCGTTTCTGCGGATGTAAAGATTTGGATAGCGGCCGGTCATACCGACATGCGTCGCGGCATGGCTACTTTAGCCCGCCAGGTGGAACAGCATCTGGGGCGACGCTTCCATGATGGGGATTTATTTGTCTTTCGCGGACGTCGCGGCGATCTGGTGAAGATTCTGTGGAGCGATGCGCTGGGCGTATCGTTGTATTCAAAGCGTCTCGCACGTGGACATTTTATCTGGCCCTCGGCCAAGGACGGAGCGATCGCGCTTACCCCCTCGGCGCTGGCCTGTCTGCTCGAGGGGATAGATTGGCGCAACCCGCAGCGAACATGGCGGCCCAGCCAGGTTGGTTGACACTGAACATGATTACGGCGCCCCAGAGGGGCGAATAGAGCGTTGAAAATCCATCAAAAACTGAGAAATGCCTAGGGTTTTTGGGCATTTTTTGCTATGGGCGACCATGCCCTCGGCCGATGCCTCTCTTGAGCTTTTGCAGCTCCAAGCCGAGCTCGTGGCGACGCGTCAGCTGGTCCAGGCAGCTCAGACCAAGGCGCTCGAAGCGGAGGCAAAAGCCGCCCGTGTGGAGGCCATCAACGCCGACCTTCTTGCTCGTAACGCTCATCTTGAACTGATGAACGCGCTCATGCGCCGCGACAAATATGGCGCGAAATCGGAGCGGGCAAGTCGGCTCATCGACCAGCTCGAACTGGGCTTCGAAGAACTCGAGGCTGATGCCAGTGAAGCCGAAAGCATCGCCGCGCAAGCCGCGGCCAAAACAACCACCGTTGGTCCCTTCACCCGTCAGCGGGGACCCCGCCGCGACTTCCCGGCTCATGTGGAGCGCGAGAAGCGGGTGATCCCCGCACCCGAGCAATGTCCCTGCTGCGGCTCGGACGCGCTGAGCCATTTACCGCCCGACATCACTGAAACCCTGGAGAAGGTGCCCGCGCGCCACAAGGTTATCGAGACGGTGCGTGAGAAAGTCTCCTGCCGGCATTGTGAAAAGATCCGCCAGACCCCAGCGCCCTTCCACGTGACGCCCCGGGGCATGTTCGGCCCGCACTTCCTGGCCGATCTCGTCTTCCAGAAATATGGACTGCATCAGCCGCTTAACAGCCAGCGCGACCGCCTGGAGGCGGAGGGCATCCCCCTGAGCATCTCGACGCTTGCCGATCAGGTCGGCGCCGTCTGCGCCGCCCTCAAACCGATCTCCCTGCTGAACGATGCCCATGTGCTGGCCGCCGAGCGCCTCCACGCCGACGACACCACTGTTCCTCGCCTCGCCAAATATAAGGCCGAGGTCGCTCGCATCTGGGATTATGTGCGCGATGACACCCCCTTTGGTGGGGCGGCACCCCCGGCGCTGATGTGCCGTTACTCCCGAAACCGAAAGGGCGAACATCCCCGCGCGCATCTGGCCGGCTATACCGGAATCCTCCAGGTCGACCGCTATGCCGGCTTCAACGAGATGTTCAAGGAAGGGTGGGCAGATAAGGCCATGACCCGCGCAAATTGCTGGCAGCACGGCAGACGAAAGCTGTTCGTACTGGTCGATGTGGCCAGCCAGCTGAAGGGCAAGAAGAAGGGGAAAGTGCCGCTCATCTCCCCACTCGCGCGGGAGGGGCTGGAGATGATCGACCAGATCTTCGCCGCCGAGCGGAATATCAACGGCGAGAGCGCCGATGAACGCCTACGCGTTCGCAAGGAAAAGGTCGCCCCGTTAGTCGATCAGCTCAAGGCCTGGTTCGATACCCAGCGAAAGACCCTTTCCCGGAAAGATCCCGTGGCCGAGGCCATCGCCTACTTCCTCAATGACTGGGAAGGCTTCACCACCTTCCTGGAAGATGGTCGCATCTGTCTTACGAACAATGCTGCGGAGCGGCCGTTGCGCAGCGTAGCTCGCGGAAGGAAGAGCTGGGGGTTCGTGGGATCAGACCGGGGTGGAGAACGCGCCGCAATGCTGTTCAGCCTGATCGGCACCTGTCGGCTCAACGACGTCGATCCGCTCGCATGGCTCACCGATGTCCTCGCTCGCATCGCCGACATCCCCCAGAACCGGCTGCACGAACTCTTGCCCTGGACCTGGAAAACCCTCCAGAACAGCGACCCGGCCAAAATAGCCGCCTAACCCAACCGTGCCGTCGCTAGCGGCAGTGCAAACTACGGTGCTTGCACTGCCGCTAACTCGCGCGACTGCTCCCCTATCGCAAGGCGGCCGCTATCGGATGCGTACGACGCTCGTCGACCTGACGAGACAGGAGGGGCGCGTGTGACACGCCCGGAAAAATATCTCCGGAACGACGAATCCGTGTCACATCCCACCGGGCAATGTCGTCTATGCGGATGGCCATAGGGGAGGCATCGGTGTCAGCGAGCGTGAGCGACCAAACCGCGAGGCTACCCATGGGCGGGAAGGATCAGCGCACCGCCGATTTCCAGGCGGAGCGCAGGCGATTGCTGCGCCTCGCCTACCGGATGCTTGGCTCGCTCAGCGATGCCGAGGACGTCGTGCAGGATGCGTGGTTACGCTGGGAACGGGTCGAAGTGGGGATAGACTTCCCTACCACCTATCTGACCCGCATTGTCACCCGCCTTTGCCTCGACCGGCAAAAATCGGTGTGCGCGCGACGCGAAACATATGTCGGTCCTTGGCTGCCCGATCCACTGCTGGGTTCTGCCGAACCCAACGAGATCGTCGCGGACGATATCACAGTCACTCTGATGCTCGCTATGGAGCGCCTGTCCCCGCTCGAGCGGGCAGCGTTTCTCCTTCACGATGTGTTCGACATTGCATTGGGCGAGGTCGCCGTTACGCTGGGCCGAGAACCTGCCGCTGTCCGCCAGCTTGCCTCTCGTGCTCGAAAGCATATCCAGGCTGCGCGGCCGCGCTTCACCGTTGACATCGCCGAAGCGGACCGGATGGCTCGCGCCTTCTTCGCCGCCGCGCACGATGGCGACATTGCGCAACTCTCCACGCTACTAGCGCAGGATGTCGAAATCCATACCGATGGCGGGGGCAAGGTGCTTGCCTTGCGTAACGTGGTGCGTGGCATTGAGCGCGCGCTGCGATTGTTCGCCGGTCTCCGACGCAAGAATGCGCTTCCGCCGACCTTGCTGCGGAACGTGCTGATCGATGGCTTGCCCGGCTATATCAGCGTCGATCGAGCCGGCGTCTTGCAGACGACGGCGCTGGACATACGCGATGGCAGGATCGCCGCGATCTACATCGTCAAAAACCCCGACAAGCTCTTGCATCTCGCATCCGAGCGAGATCGAGCGCCGCAGGGGTGAGCCGCCCCTAATAGGCAAGCGCGCACCCATCGGCGCGCATCTCGCTGGCCGCGGCATAGACGCGCGTCGGCCCGTCCATGCGATGCTCGACGCATTGGTAGCGGCCGAACCCGCCGTCTGGTTCGCCGATCGTCCAGCCGATCGCGGCGAGGCGCTTGCGCGTCTCGGCCGGCACGCCGCTTTCGAGGCGCAGCAGCCCGGTAGCGGCGAGGTCCGGCGCGTCCTCGCCCATCGACTGCGACGACCCCTCATGGTGCCAGCGCGGCGCGTCGCCCGCGGACTGGATCTCGAGCCCGTAATCGACGCGGTTGACGATGATCTGCGCCTGCCCCTGCGGCTGCATGTCGCCGCCCATCACGCCGAAGCTCATCCACGGGTCGTCGCCGCGGGTGGCGAAGCCCGGAATGATGGTCTGGAACGGCCGCTTGCCCGGCGCATAGATGTTGGGGTGGCCGTCCTTCAGGCTGAACAACTGGCCGCGATCCTGGAACATGAAGCCGAGCCCGTCGGCGACCAGCCCCGATCCCATGCCGCGGAAGTTGGACTGGATCATCGACACCATCATGCCGCTGGCGTCGGCGCAGGAGAAATAGGTGGTATCGCCGCGGCTCGGTGCCTGCCCGGGATAGACCGGGGTCAGGATGCGGTCGGGCCGGATCAGCTTCGCGCGCTCGGCGGCATAATCCTTGGAGATCAGCCACTCCACCGGAACCTTCGAGAAATGGGGATCGGCGTAGAAGCGCGCACGATCCTCATAGGCGAGGCGCTTCGCCTCCGCCTGCAGGTGGATCGACAGCGGTGACTGGAAGCCGGCGCCGGCAAGGTCGAAACGCTCGAGGATGTTGAGCATCTGCAAGGTCGCGATGCCCTGCGTGTTCGCGCCCAGCGCATGGACGGTGGTGCCGCGATAGTCGGTGCGGCTCGGCTCGATCCATTCCGATCGGTGCGCCGCCAGATCCTCCTTGCGCAGCCAACCGCCGATCCGCCGGAAATAGGCGTCGATGCGGCTCGCGATGTCGCCGGCATAGAAGGCGTCGCGGCCGCCCGCGGCGATCGCGCGATAGGTGCGGGCGAGGTCGGGGTTGCGGAACACCTGGCCCGCCTTCGGGCCCTTGCCGTCGGCCATGCCCCAGGTGGCGATGGCGTTGGCGGTCTCCTCCACGCCGTTGCCGCGCCGCGCGAACGAGGCCATGCTGCGGCGGATATAATAGGCGATCATGTCCGGCACCGGCGCGCCCGCCTCCGCGAGCGCGATCGCCGGCTCGAACAGTTGCGCCCAGGGCAGCTTGCCGTAGCGCTTGTGCATCGTCCACCAGCCGTCGACCGCGCCCGGCACTGAAACGGTGATCGCGCCCAGCGGCGGCAGCGCGCCATTGACCGCGCGCTTCCGCACCGTTTCCAGCGACAGGCCCTTCGGGCTGGCGCCCGAGCCGGCGAGCCCCACCACCTTGCGCGTCGCCGGATCCCAGATCATCGCATAGACGTCCCCGCCGATGCCGCTGGCGGTCGGTTCGAGCACTCCGAGGCAGGCATTGATCGCGATTGCCGCGTCCACCGCGGAGCCGCCGCGCTTGAGGATGTCGATGCCCGCCTGCGTGGCCAGCGGGTGCGCCGTGCCGGCGGCGCCGTTCAGCCCATAGGCGGCGGTGCGCGACGCGAAGCTCGCGCCGACCGGACGGTCGCCGGCATGGACGTCGGGGCGGAGATATTTGTCCTCGCCCGCGGGCCAGGCCTTGGCCGGGGCGGGGGGCGCTGCGCTGCCCGCCGCCGCATCCTTCGCGCGCTGCGCATTGGCCATAGCCGGCGCCAGCGCGACCGCGGGCAAGGTGGCGATGAACGTCCGTCGGCGCATGGTCGAACTCCTTTTGCCCGCAGCGGCAGAATGTCCGTCCTAACAGCCCGCGCCCGCCGTGCAGCCAAAAAATGATCGAGGCCTGAAGCGTGGCGGCAGCATCATCCCGCCTGCCGGCACAGCTCCGGCGGGGCCTCGCCGAACCGCGCGCGCAACTGCTTCTTGTCGATCTTGCCGACGCTGGTGCGCGGCAGTTGGTCGACGATCTCGAAGCGTTCGAGCCGGGCGTAGCGGGTGATCGCCCCTTCGGCGATCGCTGCGTCGACTGGCTGGTTGAGCGTCGCGAGCGTCGGCACGGCGCCCGGTTTCGGCACCACCACCGCCAGCGGTCGCTCGCCCCACTTCGTGTCGGGAACGGCGACCACCGATGCCTCGGCGATGCCGTCGGCGGTCGCGACCAACTCTTCCAGCTGGATCGAGTCGATCCATTCGCCGCCGGTCTTGATCACGTCCTTCAGCCGGTCGCGGATGCGGACCTGCCCCTGGGGATCGATCGTCGCGATATCCTGCGTGTGCAGCCAGCCGCCGCGCCACAACGTCTCGGATGCCGCGCGGTCGCCGGTGTAGCAGGGCGTCAGCCACGGCGTGCGGATCACCAGCTCGCCGCGCGTCTCGCCGTCATGCGGCAGATCGCGCATCGCATCGTCGACGATGCGAACCTCGACCAGCGAGAGCGGCACGCCCGACGCGGTCAGCGTGTGGATGGTCGCGTCCTCATCTCCCGCCAGATCGGGGTCGCGGCGGGCGGCCATCAGCACCATCGGCGCCGTCTCCGACATGCCGTAACCGGCGCCCACGTCCATGCCGACGTTGCGCGCGGCTGCACACAACGCCTTCGACAGTGCCGAGCCGCCGATGGTCATCCGCCAGCCCGAAAGATCGGCGCCGGTCTCGCGCGCCGCCTGCAGCACCATTTCGAGGATCGTCGGCACACAATGCGAGTAGGTGACCTGATGCTCGGCGCGCAGCCGGCAGATCATCGCCGGTTCGTAGCGGCCGGGATAGACCTGCTTCAACCCCAGCATCGTCGCGACATAGGGCACGCCCCAGGCATGGACGTGGAACATCGGGGTGAGGGGCATGTAAACGTCGCCGACACCAAGGCATGGCGCGGCCCGCGACGCGCCGAACGGCCCGGCCGCGGCGAGCGTGTGCAGCACGAGCTGGCGGTGGGTGAAGCACACCCCCTTGGGATTGCCGGTGGTGCCGGTGGTGTAGAAGGTCGTCGCCACCGCATTCTCGTCGAAATCCTCGAACGGATAGTCGGGCGACGCGGCGGCGGAGAGCGTTTCATACTCGCCGATCGCCCAGGGCGGCAGGTCGGCATCGGCGCCGTCGAGGATCGCGATCACCGCCTTCACATCGGGCAAGGCGGGCAGGATCGCCTCGACGATCGGGAAGAAATCGCGGTGGACGAGGAGGATCTCGGCACGTGCATGCTGCAGCGTATAGGCGATCTGCGGCGGCGGCAGCCGGACGTTCACCGTCTGCAGCACCGCGCCCATCATCGGGATTGCGAAATAGGCTTCGAGATAGCGATGGCTGTCCCAGTCCATCACCGCCACCGTCATGCCCGGCGTGGCGCCGGCCGAGGCCAGCATGTCCGCCAGCCGGCTCAGCCGCTGCACGAACGCGCGATAGCTGTAGCTACTCTCGTCGCGATAGAGGATCTGCTGTTCGCCTGACCGCGTGACGACGCCGTCCAGCAGGTGGCGGATGGTCAGCGGAAAGTGATAGGCGTCCGTCGCCGGCTCGGCGAAGCGCAGGGGCATGGCTCTCTCCTCGATCTGTTTTCGGCGATTATGGCACGCGGGTGCCCGTCCTCCCAGCCGCCCTCCGATATGGCGTCACGGTTCAAGCGAACATCCTTCTCCGCCCTCGGTACTTTGCATACCGATGATTCGAATTTGATGATCATAACGCGTGATCCGCGGCGGGGGAGGGCCGTTGTCCGCTCGGAAACCGAATGAAATGATGATTATTGCCGCATCCCTGCCGAGCGCACGGGTTCAAAGGCTCCCTAACGCGCGTTCGAATGGGGATTGACGGTGGCGGCGAATGCGCATCTATCGCGAACCGGTCGGGGCGGGCGACGACGAGGATGCAGCGATGTTTCAGGGCATTTTGATCACCAGGAACGATGCCGGCCAGAGCGCGGCACTGGCCACGCTCGACGAGGCGGCGCTGCCCGAGGGCGACGTGCTCATCGAAACCCATTATTCGACGATCAACTTCAAGGATGCGCTGGCGATTACCGGCAAGCTCCCGATCGTCCGCAGCTTCCCGATGGTCCCCGGCATCGACCTTGCCGGTACGGTCCTCCAGTCGGACCACGCCGCGTGGAAGGCGGGCGATAAGGTCGTGCTCAATGGCTGGGGCGTCGGCGAGGCACATTGGGGCGGGCTCGCCCAGAAGGCGCGGCTGAACGGCGATTGGCTGGTGCCGCTGCCCGACGCATTCACGCCGCGTCAGGCGATGGCGATCGGCACCGCCGGCTATACAGCGGCGCTGTGCGTCGAGGCGCTGACGAACGCCGGCATCACCCCCGACCAGGGCGAGATCCTCGTGACGGGCGCGACCGGCGGCGTCGGCAGCGTCGCCATCGCCTTGCTCCACAAGGCGGGGTTCTCGGTGGTCGCGGCCACCGGCAAGCCGGCCGAAGCGGATTATCTCCGCAACCTCGGTGCTGCCGTGACGCTCGACCGCGCCGAACTGGCCGCGCCGGGCAAACCGCTCCAAAAGGAACGCTGGGCCGGGGTGGTCGAGACGCTGGGCGGCAACACGCTCGCCAACGCCTGCGCGCAGACGCGCTATGGCGGCGCCGTCGCCGCCTGCGGCCTTGCCGAGAGCAGCAATTTTCCCACGACCGTCATGCCCTTCATCCTGCGCAGCGTCGCGCTGCTGGGCGTCGACAGCGTGATGGCCCCCCAATCCGCCCGGCTCGCGGCATGGCACCGCCTCGCGCGGGACCTGCCGGCCGCGGCGCTCGAAAGCATTGCGATCGACATCGGGCTGGGGGAGGCGATCGAAGCCGCCGCCGGGCTGATGGCCGGCACCATGCGCGGGCGCTACGTCGTCGACGTCAACCGCTGACCGCTGCCAGCTTCGCGGCCGGAGCGGGCAGATTCTGGCCGGCCGCGAGATCCTGCAGGTCGCCGGTCAGCGCATCGATCACCGCCGGATCGGCGTCCCAGGCGAACATGAACCGGGCGCCGCCGCCGATGAACGTATAGAAGCGCCACCCCCGCGCGCGCAGGCCGTCAAGCACCGCGTCCGGCGCGGCGATGAACACCGCATTGGCCTCGACCGCGAAGATCAGGTCGAGGCCCTCGGTCGCGGCAACCGCCGCGGCCAGCTTTTGGGCGCAGGCATTGGCATGAAGCGCGTTGCGCAGCCATGCACCGCTTTCGAGCATCCCGATCCAGGGCGCTGAAAGAAAACGCATTTTTGAGGCAAGCTGGCCCGCCTGCTTGCAGCGATAGGCGAAATCCTCGGCGAGCGCGGTGTCGAAATAGATCACCGCCTCGCCAACGCCCATGCCGTTCTTGGTGCCGCCGAAGCACAGCACGTCCACGCCCGCGCGCCACGTGATATCGGCGGGCTCGCAGCCGAGCGCGGCGCAGGCATGCGCGAAGCGGGCGCCGTCCATGTGCAGCTTGAGCCCCAGCGACCGGCACACCGTCGCGATCGCCCGGATCTCCTCGATCGAATAGACCAGCCCCGTCTCGGTCGGCTGGGTGATCGTCACCACGCGCGGCTTGGGAAAATGGATGTCCGAGCGGCTGGTCGCCAGATCGCGGATCGCCTGCGGCGTCAGCTTGCCGTCGGGGGCAGGCGCCACCAGCAGCTTCGAGCCGTTGGAGAAGAATTCGGGCGCGCCGCATTCGTCGGTCTCGACATGCGCCGCCGCGGCGCAGATCACGCTGTGATAGGATTGGCACAGGGATGCGAGCGCGAGTGAGTTGGCGGCGGTGCCGTTGAACACGAAGAATACCTCGCAGTCGGCCCCGAACAGGCTGCGCAATCCGTCCGCCGCCCGCGTCGTCCAGATATCCTCGCCATAGGCCGGTTGCGAACCCTGGTTGGCGCGCGCCAGCGCCGCCCAGGCCTCGGGGCAGATCCCGGCATAATTGTCGCTGGCGAACTGCTGCGGTCGATCAGTCATTCCAAAGCTCCTGTCACACAGAAGCCAGGTCGACGCGCGTGCGGCTTGGATACCCGTTTGTTGCCGGTCCGGCCACATCCCTCGTTTGAAACGAGGCACCACCTTGCCCGGGAGCAGGTTGGTGCCGGGCGTCGGCCCGACTCTTGATGTTGCGGCGCTGCTACTCCGGCGCGGAGCCGAGATCAACACCCTATGGGGAGAGGGAAGGGGGTGACGGGGGTGTCTAAAGGGGGAGTTCGGTGGTCGATTTGATCTCGGAAAGCGCCACCGTCGAATTGATTTCCTGCACGCCGGGCAGCTTGCTCAGCCGGTCGAAGAAGAAGCGCTCATAGGCGTCGATGTCCTTTGCGACGATGCGCAGCATGAAATCCATCTGCCCCATCAGCACATAGGCTTCCAGCACCTCGGGACAGGCTCGGATCGCCTCGCTGAACTCGTCGAGATTGGCGCGGCCATGCGCGTTGAGCTTCACCTGCGCCAGCACATGCGCGTTCAGACCCAGCTTGCGCCGGTCGATCAAGGCCACGCGCTTGCGGATGAAGCCCTCGCGTTCGAGCCGGTCGATGCGGCGCCAGCAGGGGGAGGGGGTGAGCCCCACCTTCTCGGCGATCTCGGCGGTGGTCTGGCCGGCATCGCGCTGCAACTCGCGGAGGATCTTCCGCTCGAAACTGTCCAGTTCGGTCATATTGATCGATCATCGGCCAATAAGGGAAATATTCATCCTCGATTAGCGCGTTTCACGCGACAGATCGAGCAAGATTCTTCGCATCGAACACGGGATAAGCGCGCCGCCAACCACCGGGAGAGAATGTCATGGTCGTCCGCGCAGCACCGCTCACTCCGATGCAGCAATCGGTCCGCCTGCAGGATGCGGAAACGGGGCTCGACGGCGTCATCGTCATCCATTCGCTGGCGCTCGGGCCGGGCGCGGGTGGGTGCCGTTTCTGGACCTATCCCGATTTCGGCGAGGCGCTGGAAGATGCGCGCCGGCTGGCCGAGGGCATGAGCTACAAGAATGCGATGGCAGGGCTGCCGTTCGGCGGCGCCAAGGCCGTGCTTCGCCGGCCCGAAGGCCCGTTCGATCGCGCCGCGCTGTTCCGCGCGTTCGGCCGCGCGGTCGAGGAATTGGAGGGCCGCTACGTGACTGCGGAAGATGTCGGCACGACCTTGTTCGACATGCGCGAGGTCGCGAAGGCGACGCGCCACGTCGCCGGGCTCGATGCGGCGGACGGCCGCGCCGGCGGCGATCCGTCGCCCTGGACGGCACAGGGCGTGTTCGAGGCGATGAAGGCCGCGGCGCGGCTGACGCTGGGCGTCGAGCTTTCCGACCTGACGGTGGCGGTGCAGGGCACGGGCAATGTCGGTGCCGGCCTGTGCCGCCGGCTCAAGGATGCAGGCGCCAGGCTGATCATCGCCGATATCGATCCGCGCCGGCGCGACGCGGTGGCCGCCGTGCTCGACGCGCGCGTCGTCGACGCCGCCGAGATCGCAACGGTCGATGCCGACGTCTTCGCGCCATGCGCGCTCGGCGGTGCGCTGACGATGGAGAGCGTCGCGGCGATGCCGGCAAGGCTGGTCTGCGGCGGCGCCAACAACCAGCTGGCCGAGCGTGCGGTCGCAGACCTGCTGCTCGATCGCGGCATCGCCTACGTGCCCGATTATGTCGCCAACGCCGGCGGCATCATCAGCGTCGCGGCCGAATATCTCGGCGAGGACAAGGCGGGCGTCGCGGCACGGGTCGACGGGATCGGCGCGCGCGTCCACGCCATCCTCGAACAGGCATCGCGCGAGCATCGGCCGGCCGCGTTCGTCGCCGACGAGATGGCCGAACGGATCATCGCGGACGCCGAGAGACGGGCGGCATGAACTGGCGATTCGCCATCGAGGCCGCCGAGGATCCGCAAAGCCTGCCGCGCGTCCTTGGCTATTTCGCGCAACGCTGGATCGTGCCGAGCGGCGTGACGATGGCGCTGCGCGACGGCGGCATGGCGATCGACATCGCGGTCGAAGCACTCGACGAACAGGGCGCCGCGATCATCGCGGCAAAGCTGCGCGAGAATGTGCTCGTGGCTCATGTGACGCTGCTGGGTGGTGGCGAAGCCATCGTCGCGGCGGCGGCCTGACCCAAGCCGCCACACCGATCCGTATTTTACATAATGTATATTATCGGCCCAAACGGTTTGCGCGGGCAGGTTCCATATCGAGGTCTGACATGCGCTGTGTTTGCCCCCTCGCCAACGCAACCCGGCGCCGGCAACCGATCAGCTTTTCACGCTGCGATCCATCCGCGGATCATAGAGCCATTTGCGAACCTTCTGCGCCGTGATCCGCGCGGCGTCAGGATGAGCCGGATTGATGAGCACATTCTGCTCTTCGGGCACGATGATCGAGGGAATTAGCGACAGTGCCGACCGTCCGCTGTTCGCCCAGTTCGTCCCGAACGATATGCTGATCATTCCCGCTGGCTCCGCGTCCCAGCCGACCGCGAGCGAGGCCGCTGTGGCGTTTTCGGCGGCGGCCCACACATCGTCCGGAATCTCGATCTCGACGAGGTAGCGGTTCAGCGGCAGACCGCCGGCATTCAGGTGAACGAAGGTCTCCAGACACGCCAGGGCACGAGTCGGGGACGCGTAAACGACGGCGACGCCGACATCATTCCAGCGGCCGCCCGATATCTTGGCGCCCGTTCCCGTCATATCGTCCGCGGTGTAGAGCTTTGTGTCCGTGCCGATCCGATAGACCTGCCGGCTCACGCATAGGCTCCGCTCTGGATCTGCGAGAGCGCTCTGGAAACGAGCGCCTGGCCTTCCATCGTGTCGAGAAACTCGATCGGCCTCGCACCGTTGAGCGCGGGCAGCGGATCCCGAAGCCAGCGGGATAGCCACTCCGAAGCGTCGAAACCCTCGGCGCCGCCGCTATCCTCGATCATCGCCTCGAGTTGGCCGACCAGCTTCGCCAGTCCGACGACGCGCTCGCTGTCTTCGGCCGACAGAAGCTCGTTGCGTGCCGCTTTTCGATTGAGCGTGGCGGTCTTGAGGCTGAGCGCTTCGATCAGCACGTTCTGATCGAAATGCAGTTCGGAAATGAAGAGCTTCACCGCCCTAGCGGATACGCCCGCCTTGATGAACTCGATACGCTCGACGGGCTCTGCCCGGAACAGATCGATATAGTCGAAAGACCGACCGATCGGGGTCTCCGAGATGGTACGGGTGCTGGCGACCGACGTCACGACTCTGCTCCTTTGAGCAACTGTATGGATCAAATGATCGGAATTCGCAAGGATAGACGCTGAATTTCCCTTTCGGGCATCCGCCTGACGCTGCTTCCGCCATCGCCATTGGCGTTGTCGCCGCCTGGCCGTGCACACAACAGGATGGCTCGCGCAAACGACCGAAGGTCTCATTGCCCGCCCCCCCCTGCGGCTGCATGATCGGCGGAAAGCCTGGACAGCTGGCAAAACATGGAGAGAGAGATGCTGCAGCAAGCCATCGACAGTCTGGCGGCAAAAAGCCTGATCCGCGAACGCTATGACAATTTCATCGGCGGCGCCTGGGTCGCGCCGTCGCGGGGTGCCTATTTCGACAATGTCTCCCCCGTCAGCGGCGAGGTCGTCTGCAAGGTCGCGCGCAGCAGCGCCGAGGATATCGATCTCGCGCTCGATGCCGCGCACGCCGCCAAGGGCGCCTGGGGAGAGACGTCGGCGGCCGATCGGGCCAGCGTGCTGCTCAAGGTCGCGCAGCGGATGGAGGAGAATCTCGACCTGCTGGCGATGGCCGAGACGATCGACAACGGCAAGCCGATCCGCGAGACCACCGCGGCCGACATTCCCCTCGCCATCGACCATTTCCGCTATTTCGCCAGCTGCGTCCGCGCGCAGGAAGGCTCGATCGCCGAGATCGACAAGAATACCATCGCCTATCACTTCCATGAGCCGCTGGGCGTGGTCGGACAGATCATCCCGTGGAACTTCCCGATCCTGATGGCGGCGTGGAAGCTGGCGCCGGCGCTCGCCGCGGGCAATTGCGTGGTGCTGAAACCCGCCGAACAGACGCCGATGTCGATCATGGTGCTGATGGACCTGATCGGCGATTTGCTGCCGCCGGGCGTGCTCAACGTCGTCAACGGCTTCGGCCTCGAAGCGGGCAAGCCGCTGGCCACCAGCAAGCGGATCAGCAAGATCGCCTTCACGGGAGAGACGAGCACCGGCCGGCTCATCATGCAATATGCCAGCGAAAACCTGATCCCGGTAACGCTGGAGCTCGGCGGCAAGTCGCCCAACATCTTTTTCGCCGACGTGATGGACGCCGACGATGATTATTTCGACAAGTGTCTCGAAGGCTTCGCGATGTTCGCGCTCAATCAGGGTGAGGTCTGCACCTGCCCCAGCCGCGCGCTGATCCAGGATTCGATCTACGACGCCTTCATCGAGCGCGCCGTCGCCCGCGTGAAGAGCATCAAGCAGGGCAACCCGCTCGATCCCGCGACGATGATCGGCGCGCAGGCGTCGAGCGAGCAGCTCGACAAGATCCTGTCCTACATTGCGGTGGGCAAGGATGAGGGCGCGCGCGTGCTGACCGGCGGTGACCGCGCCGCGCTCGGTGCCGATCTCGACGGTGGCTTCTACATCACCCCCACCATCCTCGAAGGCCATAACCGGATGCGCGTGTTCCAGGAGGAGATCTTCGGGCCGGTGCTCGCGGTGACCCGCTTCACGGATGAGGCGGATGCGCTCGCGATCGCCAACGACACGCTCTACGGCCTCGGTGCCGGCGTGTGGACGCGGGACGGCAACACCGCATACCGCATGGGCCGCGCGATCCAGGCCGGTCGCGTCTGGACGAACTGCTATCACGCCTATCCGGCGCATGCCGCGTTCGGCGGATACAAGCAGTCGGGCATCGGCCGCGAGACCCACAAGATGATGCTCGACCATTATCAGCAGACCAAGAACCTGCTGGTCAGCTACAGTCCGAAGGCCCTCGGCTTCTTCTGAGGCGGCATCGACGTGCGGCGGCAGCCCGGCGGGCATCGGCTCCCGGCTCGCCGCCAGCGGCCGATGGGCTCGTCCAGCCCGACGCTGGCCGACAAAAACGCTGCAATGCCGCGCAGTTGCGGTAAGGGCCGAGCGCAGAGCCGTTCCGTCTAACGAGAAAGCGTTGATGATTTCTGCCCGGTTCCTTCCGACTCCATCAAGACTGCCCCCTTCCCTGCCCGCGCTGGCGGTCGCCCTGCTGGCGTTGCCCAGTCCTGCGGCCGCACAGGTGGGGCAAGACGAGGGAGATCCGATCATCGTGACGGGCGAAGGCCTGCCGCTGCCGCCGGGAACGCCCGCTTATGGCGCGGTAACGATCGACCGCGATCGACTGACGGACAGCGCCGCGGGCCGTATCGAGGACATCCTTGCCGACGTCGCCGGCTTCCAACAGTTCCGACGGTCCGACAGCCGCTCGGCCAATCCGTCGGCACAGGGCGCGACCTTGCGGGCGCTGGGCGGCAATGCCTCCAGCCGCACGCTCGTGCTGCTCGACGGCGTGCCGCAGGCCGATCCCTTCTTCGGCTATATACCCTACAGCGCGCTCGCCCCCGAGCGGCTCTCCGAAGCCCGTATCACACGCGGCGGCGGCACCGGTGCGTTCGGCGCCGGCGCGGTCGCCGGCACGATCGAACTCGCCAGCGCCGGGCGCGCCCAACTGCCGACAGTCGCGGCGAGCGCTTTCTATGGCAGCCGGGACGCCACCGAGCTTTCCGCCGCCATCACCCCCGATCTTGGCGAGGGTTTCGTGACGGTTTCGGGCCGGTGGGACCGTGGCGACGGCTTCTACACCACCCCCGCCGACCAGCGCGTCGCGGCCAGCGCGCGCGCCCGCTACGAGAGCTGGTCGGCGGGGCTGCGCGCGGGCGCCCCGGTCGCGCCGGGCCTCGAAGTCCAGTTTCGCGGGCTCGTCTTCGGGGACGACCGCACGCTGCGCTTCGCCGGCGCGGACAGCCATTCGGAAGGGCAGGATGCCAGCATCCGGCTGGTCTCGCGCGGACGGTGGCAGGTCGATCTGCTCGCCTATGTCCAGGCGCGCAACTTCTCCAACGTCGTGATCAGCGCCACCAGCTTCCGCAAGACGCTGGACCAGCGCAACACGCCCTCGACGGGCTATGGCGGCAAGATCGAACTGCGCCCGCCGGTCGGCCGCCGCCATCTGCTGCGCATCGGCGCGGATGCGCGGCTTGCCGATGGCGAGATGTTCGAGGATGGGTTCAATGCCACCACCGGCAATGTCACCGTCCGCCGCAACGCCGGCGGCGAGCAGGCGACCTTCGGGCTGTTCGTCGAGGATGACTGGACGATCGGCCGTCTCGTGCTGACCGGCGGCGCGCGGCTCGATCATTGGTCGATCGACGGCGGCTTCCTCACCGAACGCAATGCCGCCGGCGTGCTGACGGTCGATGGGCGCTTCGCCGACCGCGACGGCTGGCGCCCGAGCTTCCGCGCAGGCGGATTGCTGAACCTGTCGAGCGCGGTCGCGCTGCGCGGCGCTGGCTATACCGGTTTCCGTCTGCCGACGCTCAATGAGCTTTATCGCCCATTCACCGTGTTTCCGGTGACGACGCGGGCGAATGCGGCACTGGGGCTTGAGCGATTGAAAGGTGTCGAAGCCGGCGTCGATCTGATGCCTTTCTCCGGCGTAACGCTGGCCGCGACCGCCTTCTACAATCGGCTCGAGGGCGCGATCGCCAATGTGACGATCGGCGCCAACCTGCGGGAACGGCAGAATGTCGACGCGGTGACGGCGAAGGGCGTGGAGCTTTCGGCCAATCTGCGGCTCGGTCAGATCATCGCGTCGGCGAGCTATGCCTACAGCCATAGCCGGGTGGATGCGCCGGGCGAGGCGTTCGACGGGCTGATCCCCGCGCAGACCCCGAGCCATGCCGCGAGCGCGACGCTCGGCTGGCGTCCTGCCCCCGGCTGGGATTTCTCGGGCACGATCCGCTATGTCGGTCGCCAGTTCGAGGACGATCGCGAAACCGATGCGCTGAAGGATGCGCTGACCGTCGACGCGGTTGCGCGCATGCCGCTCGGCAAGGGCGCGTTCCTGGTGGGCCGGGCGGAGAATCTGTTCGACGCCGCCATCATCACCCGCAACGTTGCCGGATCGATCGATCTGGGCACCCCACGCACGCTTTGGGTCGGCATCAAGGTCGAACGATAACGCTCGAGAAGCATGAACGGCAACAGCGCGCCGGGGTGAGCGGTGCCCCGCAATACGTGCGAGTTACCCCATCAGACCTGCGCGGAACGCTTGGGTTTCAGGCTGGACGGGCGTGCCCCCGTCCAGCCGTTCCCCGGGAACGCGCTGGACGGAGGTGGATGAACGAACCGCAAGGCCCCCAGGCAGGAGGTCTCCAGCGGGCCGTCAGCCCTTGATGAAGGCCAGCAGATCCGGGTTGAGCACGTCGGCATGGGTCGTCAGCATGCCGTGCGGATAGCCTTCATAGACCTTGAGTTCACCGTGACGGAGCAGCTTGACCGACAGCAACGCGGCGTCGGCGATCGGCACGATCTGGTCGTCATCGCCGTGCATCACCAGCGTCGGCACGGTGATCGCCTTCAGATCTTCCGTGAAGTCTGTTTCAGAAAACACTGCAATACAATCATAATGTGCCTTGGCGCCGCCGATCATGCCCTGCCGCCACCAATTCTGGATCGTGCCCGGCAGGGTCTTGGCGCCCGGCCGGTTGAAGCCGTAGAACGGGCCCGAGGCGACATCGAGATAGAATTGCGCGCGGTTGGCCGCGAGGCCTTCGCGCAAGCCGTCGAACACCGACTTGGGCAGCCCGCCGGGGTTCCTTTCCGACTGGATCATGACTGGCGGCACCGCGCTGACCAGCACCGCCTTGGCGACGCGGCCCGGCTTCGCACGCGCGACATAGCGCGTCGCCTCCCCGCCGCCGGTCGAGTGGCCGATATGCACGGCGTTCTTCAGGTCGAGATGATCGGTCAGTTCGATCAGGTCGGCGACATAGGTGTCCATGTCGTTGCCGGTGTCCGTCTGCGTCGAGCGGCCATGCCCGCGCCGGTCATGCGCGACGACGCGATAGCCCTTGTCGAGGAAATACAGCATCTGCGTGTCCCAATCGTCGGCGCTGAGCGGCCAGCCATGGTGGAAGACGATCGGCTGCGCATCCTTGGGGCCCCAATCCTTGTAGAAGATCTCGGTACCGTCCTTCGTGGTGATCGTGGCCATGCTCATATCTCCTTGATTGTGATGTCCGGAAAGCGGTGCGGCGAATGCCGGGGTCCCGGCGATGAGGCCGGCGGCGACCATCCCGCCTAGCAGGTCCCGGCGGGTGGGATCGAGCGACCATGAGAGGAAATCGGCATCGGCGGAATATCCCTGGGTCGTGGCCATCGGGCACCCTCGCTGCCGGCAAGCCCCATCGCCTGCTCGCCATGACACGCATAGTGCGCGCAACCGCGCCTGCGCGCCATTCGACCAAGGCAGGCGTGATCCCATACTTTGGTGCACCCCTTCGGTCTGCGGCATGGCGGCTGTCGCGGGATTACGCGATGTTGATGAACGCCCCTGCCAGGGTTAGGCCTTCCCGATGACGTTCCGATCCCGCACCGCCATAGCCGGTACCACCCTGTTCGCCATCGCGCTCGCCAGCGCCGCAGCCGCCATCGGCGCCGCGCCCGGCGATGACGATCCCTTTCTCTGGCTCGAGGATATCGATGGCCCGCGCGCGCTGAAGCAGGTGGAGGCGTGGAACGCCGATACCGACAAGCGCATCCGATCGATGCCGGGCTTCGAGGCCGATCGAGCCAGGGCGCGCGCGATTCTCGACGACGAGGCGCAGATCGCGATGCCCGACCAGATCCTGGGCGACAGGGTCGTGAACCTGTGGCGCGACGCGAAGAACCCCCGCGGTCTTTGGCGGGTAAGCCCGCTTGCCGCCTATGGCGCCGGAAAGCCGGTCTGGACGACGCTGATCGATGTCGATGCGCTCGGCAAGGCGGAAGGAAAGAGTTGGGTCTGGCATGGCGCCGATTGTCTCGCGCCCGCCTACGAACGCTGCCTCGTCTCGCTCTCGCCCAGCGGCACCGATGCCGATGTCGTCCGCGAGTGGGACATGAAGACGGGCGCATTCGTGAAGGGCGGCTTCGCGTTGCCCGCAGCCAAGAGCAATGTCGCATGGATCGATCGCGATACGCTGCTGGTGGGCACCGATTTCGGCGCCGGATCGATGACCAATTCGGGCTATCCGCGCCTGCTGAAGCAATGGCGGCGGGGCACGCCACTATCCGCCGCCACCGATGTAATGGCCGGCAAGGCGGAGGATGTCAGCCTTGCCCCCTCGGCGGTGATGGATGGCGATGTGCGGCGCGTGTTCGCATCGCGCGGCGTCGATTTCTACACGAGCATTCTCTCGATCCGCTTGCCCGACGGGCGCTTCGCGCCGACGCCGGTCCCGCCGAGCGCGGACTTCCGCGCGGTGATCGGCGGCCGGATGATCGTGTTCCTCAACAAGCCGCTTGACGCCTTCCCCGCCGGGGCGCTCGTGTCCTACGCGATCGCCGACATCGCTGCCGGACGGGAGGCGAAGCCGGAACTGGTGCTTGCGCCGACCGACAGCCAGTCGATCGAGGAAGCCGTCGCGACCGACCATGTTCTGTGGGTGCGGCTGCTCGACGATGTCTCCGGCAAGCTGCTGGCGCTCAGCCGCGATGCCGCCACCGGCCGCTGGGCCAGCCGAGCGATCCCGCTCGCCGCCAATGCGACGCTCGATATCGCCGCCGCCGCGGACGCCCGCGATCTCGCCTTCGTGACGGTCGAGACGATGCTGCAGCCGCCGGCGCTGATGGCGGTGCCGGCCGCCGGTGCCCCCACCACCGTGCAGATCCTGCCGGCGCGGTTCGATGCGAACGCCTTCACCGTCGAGCAGCGCTTCGCGACGTCGAAGGATGGCACGCGCGTTCCCTATTTCCTCGTTCGGAAGAAGGGTGCGACCGGCCCGGTGCCCGCGCTGATCCATGCCTATGGCGGGTTCCGCGCCGCGCAGCTTCCCGGCTATCTTACCGGGCAACCCTATCGCGCCGGCCCGCTCGGGCTATTCTGGGCCGAGGACGGCAATGCCTATGTCCTCGCCAACATCCGCGGCGGCAGCGAATATGGCCCGGCCTGGCATGAAGCCGCGCTGCGCGAGAAGCGGCAAAACAGCTTCGACGATCTCCACGCCGTCGCCGAGGATCTGGTGAAGGCCGGGATCAGCAGCAAGGGCAGAATCGCGATCTCGGGCCGCTCCAACGGCGGCGTGCTGGTGGGTGCGGCGATGACGCAGCGGCCCGACCTTTACGGCGCGGTCATCTCGGGATCGCCGCTGCACGATATGAAGCGCTACTCGCACCTCCTCGCCGGCGCATCGTGGGTGGCGGAATATGGCGATCCGGACGTGCCTGAGGACTGGGCGTTCATGAAGCTCTATTCGCCCTACCAAAATGTTAAGCAGGGCATGCGCTACCCGCCGGCCTTCTTCTATCTCTCGACGCGGGATGACCGCGTCCACCCCGGTCATGCCCGCAAGATGGCCGCGCGGCTCGACGCCTATGGCAACCGCGTTTACTATCACGAGTATCTGGAGGGCGGCCATTCTGTGGGTGCCGACCATGCCGAGGATGCGGTGCGCGCAGCGATGCTCCACGCCTTCCTCAAGACGGAATTGATGGCGCCGCCGAAATGAGGGGTCAGCCGGCCGCGACGGGATCGAGCACGAACGCGCTGCGGTCGGCGAGCGCGTTGATCCGCGCGAGATAGGCCTGGAAATGCGCGGTCGCCCGGTGGGCGGCGACCGCGGCCGCGTCGACATAGAGTTCGTCGAGGACGAATCGGGTGACGTCGGCCTGATCGCGCCACAGATCGTAGCGCAGATTGCCGGGCTCCGCCCGCGACGGGGCGAGCATGCCGTCGAGCAGCGCGGTGAGTTCCTCGGCCTTGCCGGCACGCGCCGTCAGCACCGCAATGATTTTCACCGGATGGGCCATCGCCTGTTCCTTTCGCCTGCGTCCTCCGTGTCATAGCCATTTTCGAGCAATGGTCGATGCTCGCGCATTGAGGCTGGCGACCGCCCAAAAAGGCGGCTAGACCCCATCACCGTCCGGCGTCAGACCGGTTGAGCCAACCACAGGGTCGCCCGACAGCTGCCGCGATCAACGCCCGTGCCGGGCAAGGGGAAATGGCGAACCATGACCAAGGCTTCCGATCTTTTCGTCGCATGCCTCGAGGAAGAGGGCGTCGAATATATGTTTGGCGTGCCCGGCGAGGAGAATCTCGACCTGCTGGACTCGCTCTCGCGCTCGACCTCGATCAAGCTGATCCTCACGCGTCATGAACAGGGCGCGGGCTTCATGGCCGCGACCTATGGCCGCCACACCGGCAAGACCGGGGTGTGTCTGGCGACGCTGGGGCCCGGCGCGACCAATTTCGTTACGGCCGCCGCCTATGCCCAGCTCGGCGGCATGCCGATTCTGATGGTGACCGGCCAGAAACCGATCAAGAAATCCAAGCAGGGCCGCTTCCAGATCCTCGACGTGGTCGACATGATGCGGCCGATCACCAAATATACGCACCAGCTTGCCAGCGCGGACAATATCCCGAGCCGCATCCGCGAGGCGTTCCGCCTGGCCGAAGAGGAGAAGCCGGGTGCGACCCATCTCGAATTCCCGGAAGATGTCGCGGACGAGCAGACCGATAGCCTTCCGATCAAGCCCAGCCTTGCCCGCCGGCCCTCCGCCGAGCCCAAGGCAGTGCGCGCGGCGGTGGAGATGCTCGAGAAGTCCAGAGCCCCGCTGCTCGTGCTCGGTGCAGGCGCCAATCGCAAGATGACGGGGCGGATGCTGTTCCAGTTCGTCGAGAAGACCGGCATCCCCTTTCTCACCACCCAGCTCGGCAAGGGCGTGATCGACGAGACTCACCCGAAGTTCGTCGGCTGCGCCGCGCTGTCCGCGGGCGACTTCGTCCACAAGGCGGTCGAGGCGGCCGACGTGATCGTCAATATCGGCCATGACGTGATCGAGAAGCCGCCCTTCTTCATGAAGAATGGCGGCTGCCCGGTGATCCACGTCTCGACCCGTTCGGCAGAGGTCGATCCGGTCTATTTTCCGCAGATCGAGGTGATCGGCGACATCGCCAACGCCATCTGGCAGATGAAGGAAGACATCGTTCCCAAGGACTGGGCTTGCAGCCGCATGATCGCCGCGCGGCAAGCCGAGGTGGCGCACACCGCCAGCCTGGAGGAGGATGCCCGCTTCCCGATCTTTCCGCCCTATTTGGTCAAGCAGGTTCGCAAGGCGATGCCCAATGACGGCATCATCTGCCTCGACAACGGCGTCTACAAGATCTGGTTCGCGCGTAACTATCCGGCGCGCCAGCAGAACACGGTTCTGCTGGACAATGCGCTGGCGACCATGGGCGCCGGCCTGCCTTCGGCCATGGCATCGGCCATGGTCTATCCGGACCGCAAGGTGATGGCGATCTGCGGCGATGGCGGTTTCATGATGAACAGCCAGGAGATGGAGACCGCGGTGCGCCTCGGCCTCAACATCACCGTGCTGATCCTCAACGATGGCAGCTATGGCATGATCCGCTGGAAACAGGCGAACATGGGCTTCAAGGATTGGGGGCTGACCTATGGCAACCCCGATTTCGTCAAATATGCGGAAGCCTATGGCGCGACCGGCCACCGGGTGGAGAGCGCGGAGCATCTGCCCGAGCTGCTGGCGCAATGCCTCGCCGCCAAGGGCGTGCAACTGATCGACTGCCCGGTCGATTATGTCGACAACGACCGCATCCTCAATCAGGAGATCAAGCAGCTCAGCGCCGCGCTGTAATGCGATGCGGTGCGGTGCCGAAATTATCGGAAATTAACTTGGCGGAACCAAAGCCGGGCGCCAGCCTTTGGAGCGGATCCCCGGCCGTAAAACTGCCTGGTGGAACCGGTTCTGCCGGGGATCGTGCGTGAAGGTCGAGGACATCAGATGACCCAGCTCAAACCCATCTATCCGCTCTATCTCAACAACAAGGCAGAGCAGCCCAACGCCGATCTGGAGGTGACCGACAAGTTCACCGGCGAGGTCGCGTTCCGCGTCGCGCAGGCGGATGCGAAGACGATCGATGCCGGCATCGCCGGCGCTGTCGCGGCCGCGGAACCGATGGCGCGGATGCCCGCTTATCAGCGGCAGGCGGTGCTGCAGCATTGCGTCGACCGCTTCAAGGAGCGCTACGACGAACTCGCCTACGCGCTGTGCGTGGAAGCGGGCAAGCCGATCAAGGACAGCGAGGGCGAGGTCGGCCGGCTGATCGACACCTTCCGCATCGCCGCCGAAGAATCGGTGCGGATCACCGGCGAGGTCCAGCCGCTGGACATCAGCCCGCGCGCGAAGGGCTACCAAGGCATCTGGAAGCGCGTCCCGATCGGCCCGTGCAGCTTCATCTCGCCGTTCAACTTCCCGCTCAACCTGGCGGCGCACAAGGTCGCGCCGGCGATCGCGGTGGGCTGCCCGTTCGTGATGAAGCCCGCCAGCCGGACACCGCTGGGCGCGATCATCATGGGCGAGGTGCTCGCCGAGACCGACCTGCCGACCGGCGCCTTCTCGGTCCTGCCGGCGCATCGCGACGGTGCCGACCTGTTCACCGAGGACGACCGCCTCAAGCTGCTGAGCTTCACCGGCTCGCCCGGCGTCGGCTGGGATCTGAAAGCCAAGGCCGGCAAGAAGAAGGTGATCCTGGAACTGGGCGGCAATGCCGCGGTGATCATCGATCATGACGCCGATCTGGAGGATGCGGTCGATCGCGTGATCTTCGGCGCCTTCTATCAATCGGGCCAGAGCTGCATCGGCGTGCAGCGCATCATCGTCCATGCCGATATCTACGACCGGTTCCGCGACATGCTGGTCGCCAAGGCGAAGACGCTGGTCGCCGGCGACCCGAAGGACCGGAACACGTTCGTCGGCCCGATGATCGACGTGAAGGAAGCGACCCGCCTGGACGGCTGGATCCAGGAAGCCTTGGCGAAGGGCGCCACCCTGCTGTGTGGCGGCAAGCGCGACGGCGCGATGCTCGAAGCGACTTTACTTGAGAATGTCGACCGCGACACCAAGGCCTATCGCGAGGAAGCCTTCGGGCCGCTCGCCCTGCTCTCGAAGTTCGAGACGTTCGACGACGCGCTGGACGAGGTGAACGATTCGAAATTCGGGCTTCAGGCCGGCATCTTCACGCGCGACCTGTTCAAGACGCTCGACGCCTGGGACCGTCTCGATGTCGGCGGCGTGGTGATCAACGATGTGCCGAGCTACCGTGTCGACAACATGCCCTATGGCGGCGTCAAGGATTCGGGGCTCGGCCGCGAAGGCGTGAAGTTCGCGATGGAGGACATGACCGAGATCCGCAATCTGGTGATCCGGCGACGCTGAGCACGCCAGCCTGCATGGTCAGGCCGGGCGTTCCACATTGCTGAGGTCGGCGATCGTCGCATTCGCGGCAACCAGCTTGTCGGTCAGCGCCTTGCGGAACGCCCGCTCCAACGCGGCGCGGACGCCGTCATGCGTGTCCGCGTAGACCCGCAGCTTGTCCGCTGGCATGCACCAGATGCGCGACGGCTGATCGAGCACCACGGTGCCGGTCGCCGGCGTTCCGGCCAGGGCGGTTACCTCACCGATGAAATTGTCCGGTGGGCAGGTTGCGACGAGCTTGCCACCGCTTGCGACCGTCGCACTGCCCGAAGCGAGATAATAGAGGTTGGGCACGGCCTGCCCTTCCTGCGTCAGCACATCCCCGGCCTTGCCGTTCAGCCAAAGCCCCTGGTCGATGAGGTGACGGACGTGACTGCGGCTGAGCCCGTCGAGCGTCGCCAGCAACCCCTGCTCCTCAGGCCGGAACCCCGCGCGGACATCGCCGATGACGAGGCGTGCAAGTTGCGCGCCCGTGACGAGCAGCAGCACCCCCGTCCAGACCATCCCGGAAAGGCTGGTCGTACGGATGAAGTAGACCAGCCCGGCGATCGCCGCCGCGGCCAGCGCCACGCGAACCCCGCTTAGCCGCGGCAGCAACGCCGCCAGCACCAACATGGCGAGCATCAGGTGGAGCAACAGTCCATCAGGCGTCGTGATCGGATCGAAATGCATGCCTTCCCACCGCGCTTTGAAGCGAGCATTTACTCGCATTAAGACGAACAGTCGCCGCCGCACAGGGATGAATCATCCCAAGGCTGCGTCAAGTCACAAAAGTGCGCTTGCCTCACCGCGATGAACTGCTCATAAGTCCAAAAAAACAACAGGGTTGCATCGCGTGGTTCAGGGCCTAGCGGGGTGGCGATGCGTTACAATGACATGGCGGAAGCGCTGCGCGCGCGCGCCTGGATTGGCGCGGTCGCGCTTTGTCTGTCGCTTGCGGCCTTCGCGTTACTGATCGGATTCGGCCGCGGCCAACCTGCGATCGCGGCGCCGGCATCTTCCGATAATCTTCATCTCGGTGTGGCTTCATGCTCGGGCTCGACCTGTCATGGGCGGCAGGAGGCGGATGGCCGAATCGTGCGTCAGGACGAACTGATGCGCTGGCAGGAACCCTCGACGCCCGGCGGCGCGCATAGCCGCGCTTATGCGGTGCTCGCCTCGCCCCGCAGCCAGGCGATCGCGGCGCGGATGGGGATCGGCTCGGCCAGCAGTTCTTCGGAATGCCTTGGCTGTCACGCGGATCCAGCGCCCGCCGGTCGTGGCCCGCGCTTCCAGTTGAGCGACGGCGTGGGTTGCGAAGCCTGCCACGGCGGCGCCCAGAACTGGCTGCAGAGCCATTATGCGGTCGGTGCGACGCATCGTTCCAACGTGCAGATGGGCATGCGCGCGCTGGAAAATCCGGCGGAGCGGGCTTCGGTTTGCCTCGATTGCCATTTCGGCTCATCGCGCAAGGGGCAGTTCGTCAATCACCGGATCATGGCCGCCGGCCATCCCCGGATCGTGTTCGAACTCGACCTCTTCTCGACGCTGCAGCAGCATCATGACGAGGATCGCGACTATCTCGAGCGCAAGGGCGGCCGTACCAACAATGTCCGCTTCTGGGCGGTGGGTCAGGCAATGGCTCTCGACCGGTCGCTGGATCTCTACGGCAAGCCGACCGGCGGCGCGGGCGCCTTCCCCGAATTCTACTTCTTCGACTGCCATAGCTGCCATCGCCGTATCTTCGACGATGAGGATGCACGCCCGCAGAAACTGGCCAATCCGGGCCGGCCGATCCCCGCGGGCATGCCGCCCTACAATGACGAGAACATGATCATGCTGAGCGCCGCCGCGCGCATCGCGGCACCGGCACTCGCCGGTCGGCTCGACACCGACAGCCGCGCCTTCCATGCCGCGCTTGCCAAGGATCGCGCCTCGTCGATCGCGGCGGCGGCCAAGTTGCGCGGTACCGCGCAGGCGCTTGCGTCGGCCTTCTCGGCAGCCAGCTTCAATCGCGACCAGGTGTTCGCGATCATCGACACCGTCTCCAGCGAAGCGATCAGCCAGCGCTTCACAGACTATGAAGGCAGTGTTCAGGCGGTGATGGCGGTCGACACGTTGCTCAATGCGCTGGTCAATTCCGGCCAGATCCCGGCAGGCGCGGCGACGTCGATCCGCGGTGACGTCAATGTCGCCTATGGTGCGGTGCGCGATCCCAATGACTACCGGCCAGTTGAGTTCCGCCGTGCGCTCGGCAGCGCGGTGAGGACGATCCGGACGTTGCGCTGATGCGGCGGCTTCAACTCACCGCGGCGGTCACCATGGCCGCGCTGCTTCTCGCCTCCTGCGGTGGCGGGGGCACCGCGAGCGGCGGTACGCCGACGCCGACCCCTTCGCCCACGCCATCGCCGGGGCGGTATGCGGTGCCCGCCGCGGAAGCTCTCAGCGTCGCGGACGTGCAGGGCATCGTCGCGCGCGCCGTCGCCGAAGCGCAGGCGCGCAACCTGCCTTCGGTGATTGCCGTGGTCGATCGCGTCGGGAACGTGCTGGCGGTCTATACGATGACCGGCGCACGACCCCGCGCCACCGCCCAGCCCGCACCCAACGGCCGGAATCTCGACGTGCAGAACGTCAATTTTCCCGCCTCGATGGGGGCGATCTCCAAGGCGATCACCGGCGCCTATCTGTCGAGCGGCGGCAACGCGTTCACGACCCGTACCGCGAGCATGATCGTCAAGGAGCATTTCCCGCCGGCGCCCAACACCGCGGGTCTCGAAAGTGGCCCGCTGTTCGGCGTGCAGTTCAGTTCGCTGCCCTGTTCCGACCTGGTCAACCGTTACAGCTCGGCCGCACCGCCCGCTTCGGCCTTCATCGGCCCCAAGCGGTCGCCGCTCGGTCTCTCGGCCGATCCGGGCGGCATTCCGCTCTACAAGAACGGCGTCGTCGTCGGCGCGATCGGTGTGATGGGCGACGGCAACTATGCCGACGACCCCAATGTCACCGACATCGATGACGATGCCGAGGAATATATCGCGCTCGCCGGAAGCGTCGGTTTCGAACCTCCGGAGACGATCAAGGGCAGCCGGATCACGATCGACGGCACCTCGCTGCGCTTTACCGATGCGACGCCCGCGAACTTCAAGAGCACGCCGGCATCCGCCCCGCCTTTCTCCGCGATCAACAACAGCGCGATCGGCCGCCTCACCGCAGTGCGCGGCTATTATCAGGTCGGTGCACCCGATCCCGTGGTGGTCGCCGGCACGCCCTATGGCACCGAGGCGTCGGGCTATCGCAAGGCGACGAGCGCCGAGTTCGCGAACAGCGACGCGTTCATCCTGACCGACGGCAACGGCAACAACCGCTTTCCCGTTCGCGCCGGGACCGACAGCGCCGAAGTGTCGCAGCCGCTGACGCTGGCCGAATCGCGCGCGCTTCTGGAGGAAGCCTTCACGATCATGTCGCGCGCGCGCGCGCAGATCCGCCGCCCTCTCGACAGCCGTGCGCAGGTCACGATCTCGCTGGTCGATACCCGCGGCCAGGCGTTGGGGGTGGTCCGCGCGCCGGATGCGCCGGTGTTCGGGACAGACGTATCGCTTCAGAAAGCGCGTACGGCCGCCTTCTTCTCCAGCCGCTTCGCGGCCGACGAACTGCAGCAGAATACGATCCCCGACATCCGCGAGTTCGTGCCCCGGGTGCGGACATTCCTCAACGACGAGACCGCGCTGACCGGCAAGGTGGCGTTCAGCGATCGCGCCAACGGCAACCTCTCACGCCCCTTCTTCCCGGATGGCGAGGTCGGCCGCCCCAACGGCCCGCTGTCGCGCCCGATCGAAAATTTCAATCCCTTCTCCACCGGGCTGCAATCGGCACTGATCATCACCAATCTGGCGGCGCACATCTTCTTCGTCGATGGCATGAACCCGGCCGATACGCGCGAGGTCTGCACCTTCCTTCCGGAATTCGCACCCGGCCGGAACCGGTTGCAGAACGGCATCCAGATCTTCCCCGGCAGCATGCCGATCTATCGCGGCAATACGCTGATCGGCGCGATCGGCATCTCCGGGGACGGCATCGACCAGGACGATATGATATCGTTCCTCGGCACGCATTTCGGCGGGCTGCGCGTCAACGGCGCGATCGGCAACGCGCCGCCCGCGATGCGCGCGGACCGCATCACCGTGCCCGTCGGGGACCGGCAGGCGCGGCTGCTTTATGTACAATGTCCGTTCGCGCCGTTCCTCGACACCAGCGACCAGAATGCGTGTCAGGACAAATAGCGGATGAGCGTCGCCACGCCCTTCTTGCCGATCCTCGCGCTGATGAGCGGCGACGCGTTGCCCGTCGAAGCGCCACCGCTGCTGATCGCCGATCGGGCGGTGGCCTGGCGGGTCGCTCCCGCGTCGGTCGCGGTGACCGGCGATGTCACGCAGGAGACGGCCGCGTCGGGCGATGCGGCGGCACAATCCGCCGACGGGGCCCCGGCCCCGCCCGTGGCGCAGGGCGACGAGCCGCCGCCACCCGCAACCGATGGCGTACCGGACCTCGACGCCGATGACAGCCTGCTGCCTGGTCGCCGCCGCCCCGGTTCGGAGCGCCGCCTGCCCGAACGGGTCGAGCAGGACAATATCGGCGCGGTTCGGCCGCCGCCGCCCGAGGCGTTTCCGACCGACGAGTTCCCGCTGCCCGATCGCTGGCGGCTGGTGGAATCACTCGGCCTGGTGCGGGAACATTGGTGGGATCCCTACAACCAGAACACCTACAAGGGCGATCGGCCGCTCTGCCTGCAGAATGAGGAAGAGCGGGAGCGGCGGCGGCGCGAGAAGCTGCCCAAGTGCCGCACGCCCAAATTCCTCGGTTTCAAATCCGACGACTGGTTCCTGACGCTCAACGCGATCTCGGATACCGTCGTCGAACCGCGCAGCTTCCCGCAGCCGGTCAACCGGCAATCGGTCGACGATCCCGGCAGCAACGACGTGTTCGGCCGCGCCAACAGCCTCGTGCTGTCGCAGACCGTCATCCTCGGCGCGGCGCTGACCAAGGGCTCCACCGCCTATGAGCCGCCCAAGATCGAATATCGCGTCGCGCTGGCATTCAACACCAACTATGCCGAGGTCAGCGAGCGCCGCGTGCTGCGCGTCGAGCCGACCTATCCCAAGCACCGCCATGACGGCTTCGTCGGCGTGCAGGAATTCTTCTTCGACTATCACATCCGCAACACGTCGGACCGGTTCGACTTCGACTCCATCCGCGTCGGCATCCAGCCGCTGCAGCTGGATTTCCGCGGCTTCCTGTTCAACGACAACAATCTCGCGATCCGCCTGTTCGGCACGCGCGACAATAACCGCTTCCAGTACAGCGTCGGCGCGATCTGGCGCTTCGACAAGGATACTAACAGCGGCCTGAACGATGTCTATCAGCGGCCACGCGATGACGTCGTGATCTTCGGCAATCTGTTCCGGCAGGATTTTCCGGTCGTCGGCCTCACGAGCCAGGCGATTGCGGCGTTCAACATCAATCGCGAGGAAGACGAGATCGCGATCGACGATAACGGCTTCCCGATCCGTCCGTCGCTGCTGGGCGATCTGCGCCCCTATCGCTACGAGGTTTTCTATCCCGGCTATGCGGTGGACGGCCGTATCGGCCGGATCAACCTGTCCGCGCAGATCTACGGCGCGTTCGGCGAGATCAGCAATAATTTCTTCACCAGCGAGCCCGCCGATATCCGCGCCTATTTCGCCGCGGCCGAGGCCAGCTACGATCACGACTGGATCCGCTTCCGGCTCTCCGGTGTCTACGCCTCGGGCGACAAGGATCCGTATGACGATACGCTGGGCGGGTTCGACGCGATCTTCGAGAACCCGATCATCGCGGGCGCCGATACCAGCTACTGGATCCGCCAGGTGATCCCCTTCGCCGGCGGCGGTCGCGCGGTGGGCGTCAACGGCCGCAACGGCCTGCTGCCGTCGCTGCGCAGTTCCAAGGAACAGGGACAGTCCAACTTCAACAATCCCGGTTTCATGCTGGTAGGCGCCGGCACCGACTTCGACATCACACCGACATTCCGGCTCTCGACCAACGTCAATCACATGTGGTTCGAGAATACGAGTTCGCTGCAGGCGCTGCGCAACGAGGGCAGCATCCCCAAGTCGATCGGCTGGGATTTGTCGGCTGCGGCGATCTGGCGGCCGAAGGGCAACCAAAACATCGTCTTCCGCCTTTCGGGCGCGGTGCTCGAGCCCTCGAAGGGCTTCGCCGACCTGTTTACCAACAACCATGGGGATGATCGTTATTATTCGGTCCTCCTCAACGTGATCCTGGCCTACTGATGCTGAAGGCGACCGCCCTCCTCAAAGCCATCGCCCGCGCACGCTTCGCGCTGCTCGCCGCGTTCGTGATCCCGAGCGCGATGTCGCTGGCATCCGATGCGGAGAAGCCGCAGAAGATCGACTATGCCTTCTATGCGCCCGCGCCGGCGGACCGCAGCTATGACGACATGCAGAAGATGAACGCCGGCTGCGTCGCCTGCCACACGGACAGCGACCAGAAGACGATGCATGCCACCCCGGCGGTCAACCTGTCGTGCATCGACTGCCATGGCGGCAACCAGATCGATCCGTCATCGGTCGACGTCAACCTCCCGCAGACCGATCCGCGCTATGTCGATCGGCTCAAGGCCGCGCACGTGCTGCCGCGCTATCCCAAGAGCTGGAATTGGCCCTCCTCGGCGAACCCGAAGCAGAGCTACACGCTGCTCAACAAGGAATCGCCGGAGTTCATCCGGTTTGTGAACCCGTCCGACTATCGCGTTGCGCGCGAAAGCTGCGGCGCCTGCCACATCGAAGTGATCGAGGCCGCGGAACGCTCGCTGATGGCATCGGGTGCGATGCTATGGGGCGGCGCGGCCTATAATAACGGCATCGTTCCCTATAAGAACTATGCGTTCGGCGAGGCCTATACGCGCGATGGCGAGCCGGCGAAGATCATGTCGCCCAGCGAGACCGGTCAGCATGGCACCGTCACCGACGCGCAGAAAAAGCGCGGCGCGCTGCCGCTGCTCTATCCGCTCCCGACCTGGCACGTGATCCCGCCGGGCGACGTGTTCCGCGTGTTCGAGCGGGGCGGTCGCAATATTTCGAGCGCCTTCCCCGAATTGGCGCTGCCCAACCCCTCCGGCAACATCCAGCGGCTCGAAGAGCCCGGCCGCCCGGACCTCAAGCAATCCAATCGCGGCCCCGGCACCGGCCTGCGCGTCGCGATCCCGGTGCTCAACATCCACAAGACGCGCCTCAACGATCCGTTCACCTGGTTCCTGGGCACCAACGACCAGCCGGGCGACTATCGCTCTTCCGGTTGCGCGTCGTGCCACGTGATCTATGCGAACGATCGCGAGCCGCGGCACAGCCTGACCTATGCCAAGTTCGGCCGCGACGGGCAGAGCTTCTCCAAGGATCCGACGGTCGCCGCCAAGACGGAATGCGACGATCCGACCGAGGAGGAGGAAGAAGCGCTTCGCCCGCATGCCAAGAAGATCGAGAAAGCACATGCGAAGGGCGAACATCTCGCCTGCCCCGGTGCCCCCGATCATCCCGCGACCCTTGCGCTGAAGGGCAAGAGCCCCAGGGCCTACGGCGCGGCGCGTGGCGAAGGCCATGATCTGGATATGACGCGCGCCGGCATGAAGGACGTGGCGACCGCTGCGCGTGCGCCGGCCGGACCGCATGGCGCTGCCGGCGGTGAGCATGGCGCCGGCCGTACGATCAAGGAGCGTGGCCACCCGATCCAGCACGCCTTCACCCGCGCGATCCCGACCGCACAGTGCATGAACTGCCACATGCACCAGCCCAACATCTTCCTGAACAGCTTCCTCGGCTACACGATGTGGGACTATGAATCCGATGCGCCGCTGATGTGGCCGGTGAAGCAGAAATACCCCACCGCGGCCGAAGCGCTCGAAGTGCTCAACCGCAATCCCGAGATGGCGGCGACCCGTGGGCGCTGGAGCAACATGTCGTTCCTCCGCAACGTCTACGACACGGTCAATCCCAAGGCCAAGGACACCCAGTTCGCCGATTATCACGGCCATGGCTGGAATTTCCGCGCGATCCTGAAGCGTGACCGCGAAGGAAATCTGCTCGATGCGGACGGCAAGATCGTTTCGCCCGACGACCCCGAGAAGTTCCGCAAGGCAGGTGAAGGCGGGTTCGTGGAACCCGGCACCAACCCCGGCAAGACCGTTCACATGATGGATATCCACGCCGAGGTCGGCATGCAGTGCGCTGACTGCCACTTCGCGCAGGACAGCCATGGCAATGGCCTGATCCAGGGCGAGGTCGCCAACGCGGTGGAGATCGGCTGCAAGGATTGCCACGGCACCGCCGACGCCTATCCGACCCTGCTGACGTCGAACGTAGCGGCGCGGCCGCAGGGCACCAACCTCGCACTGCTGCGCAACGCCAATGGCGAACGCCGCTTCGAGTGGGGTTATGACAAGCATGGCCGCCGCGCGCTGATCCAGCGATCGATCGTCGATCCGGATCTCAAATGGACGGTCAGCCTCGTCAAGGATGCGGTCGATCGCAATCTCGAGAATGTGCTGGACGACAAGGGCGTGCCCTTGTTCAACCCTCGCGCCGCGCGCGCCAAGCTGATGAGCAAGCAGGGCGCCGAGGATGGCAAATTCGCCTTCGGTCCCGGCGTGGCGCCCGCCGACCGCGCGCACAATCCCGACGAGATGGCCTGCTTCACCTGCCATCTGAGCTGGACGACGAGCTGCGGCGGTTGCCACCTGCCGATCGAGGCCAACTGGAAGACGACCAGCCACAAATATGACGGGCTGGAGACGCGCAACTTCGCGACCTACAACCCGCAGGTCGCGCGCGACGAGATGTTCCAGCTCGGCCGCCACCAGACCACCAAGGGCAACCAGATCGCGCCGGTGCGCTCGACCTCGGCGCTGGTTCTGTCGTCCACCAACATCAACCGCGAACGCATCTATGTGCAGCAGCCGCCGATCAGCGCGGCCGGCTTCTCGAGCCAGGCGTTCGCCCCGCACTTCCCGCACACCGTGCGCAAGACGGAAACCAAGACCTGCACGGACTGCCATTTGTCGGCGGCGAACGACAACAATGCGATCATGTCGCAGTTGCTGCTGCTCGGCACGAACTTCGTGAACTTCGTCGGGCTGCATGCCTGGACGGGCCTGCAGGGCGGATTCGAAGCGATCCGCGTGACCGAATGGGACGAGCCGCAGGCGGTGATCGGTTCCTATCTCCACAAATATGCCTATCCCGACTGGTATGACGCGCACGTCAACCGCAACCAGCGCGAGCTGGTCGAGTGGACCCGCGGCAAGACCTTCGACAAGAAGCTGAGCGGCGAGACGGAGGCGCTGGAGCAGTTCGCCAATGTCGTTCAGGGCACGCCCGATGCGGTGCGCTGCCTGCAGCTTCGCGGCGAATATATGTATGTCGCCGAGGGCAAGAGCGGCTTCCGCGTCTATGACGTCGCCTCGATCGGCAACAAGGGCTTCTCGGAACGGATCGTGACTGCGCCCTTCTCGCCCCTGGGCCAGGACACGCACGTCAAGACGAGCAATGCGACCTGCATGGCGCTGGCGACGACGCAGCCGATCAGCATGACGCGCAACAAGCGGATCCTTGCCGAATTCCCCGAGAATGAGGAGCAGGCGCTCGAGGAAATCTATCGCTACGCCTTCATCACCGACAGCGTCGAAGGCCTCGTCCTCGTCGATGTCGACACGATGGCCGATGGCGAGTTCCGCAACAATCGGCTGAAGCGCGCGCTCACCTGGAACGTCGGCGGCATCCTGAAGGGCGCACGCCACATCACCCTCGGCGGCCGTTATGCCTATATCGCGGCTGATGCCGGCCTCGTGATCCTGAACCTCAAGGATCCGCTCAAGCCGATCCATGTCGCGACGATCCCGCTGCGCGACGCCCGCGCCACCGCGCTTCAGTTCCGCTATCTGTGGGTCACCACAGCCGACGGCCTGCAGGTGGTGGACGTCACCGGCCTTTCTGCCGATCCGGATCCGGCAAAGCCCGACCGCTGGACCGCGCCGCGCCTGATCCCCGAGGCGACGATCCCGCTTGCCGACGCCCGTCGCGTCTATCTGGCCCGCACCTATGCCTATGTCGCGGCGAAGTCGGACGGTCTGGTGATCGTCGACATCAAGAACCCGGAGGCACAGAAGATCGTCGAAAAGGTGACGTTCAACGGCGTGCTCGACGACGCCGAAGACGTCATCGTCGGCACCACCAACGCCTCGCTCTTCGCTTATGTTGCCGATGGACGGAACGGTCTGAAGGTGGTCCAGCTCACCAGCCCCGAAAGCCAGCCCAATTTCTACGGCTTCTCGCCCAGGCCGGTTCCGCAACTGATCGCCTGGGCGCGCACCCCCACCCCTGCCCTCGCGCTTTCGAAGGGCCTGGACAGGGATCGTGGCGTCGACGAGACCGGCGGCCAGATCGCGGTCTTCGGCCGCCTCGGTTCCCGTCCCTTCAACCGCAGCGAGATGGAGCGTCTGTTCCTCACGCGCCGCGGCGTGCCCTACAAGGTCAGCGACAAGCCCGACATGACGGCCTGGGTGCCCGGGATGCTGATGGCATCGGGCAAATGATGCTCTGAGTCCTTTCCCGAACCCGGGTAAAGGATCGAAGCATCACCGGATCTGATCGATCCAGTCCGGCAGTTCGCCGAGCGATTTCAACTGGCGGAAGCGTTCATGCGCTGCGGGCGCTTCGGCGCGCTCATGGCTCCACGCCAACGCCTGCGGCACGAAGGCGGCCCATGCGCCTGCCGTCAGCGCCGGCAAGACGTCTGACCGCATCGAATCGCCGGCCATGATCGCGCATCCGGGGGGCACGCCGTAACGCGTGAACAGACGCTGGAAGGTATCGGCATTCTTGTCGCTGACGATCTCGATCCCGTGGAAGCGATCCCCCAGCCCCGAGGCCGCGAGCTTGGCCTCCTGGTGGAGCAGATCGCCCTTGGTCACGAGCACCAGTCGGCCGCGATCGGCGAGCGCGTCCAGCGTCTCCTCGATGCCCGGCAGCAGTTCGACCGGGTGCGCCAGAAGGTCGCGGCCGGCGGCGAGAATCTCCGAGATCTGCCGCACGCTCAGCGCGCCGCCGCACAGCTCGATCGCCGCCTCGATCATCGACAGCGTGAAGCTCTTGGCGCCGTAGCCGTAGAGCGCGAGATTGCGGATCTCGACCGCTTCCAACCGTTCGCGCGTCACGCCCGCGTCGGCGAACGGCTTGAGGATTTCGAGCAAGGCCTGCTCGGCAATTTCGAAATGGCGCATATTGTGCCACAGCGTGTCGTCGGCATCGAGGCAGATGAGTTCGATCGTCATGGGCACCCGAATAGCAGCGCCCACACCGCGCCGCCACGGATCGAATATGCGCGCCGGCGTGTCACTCGGCCGCGTCTGCGCTCGCTTCGGTCGGGAGCAGCTTGGTCGAGACACGGACGGCGGTGTCGACCATCGGCAACGCCTCGATCGCCTTGCCCCCGGTATCGACCTTGAGCGCCTCGAAGCGGCGCGCCTGCGTCATCACCTGGCTGTCGAGGCTGCCGACGAAATCATTATAGGCGCTCGCCGCGAGGTTGAGGTTCCGGCCAAGCTTGTGGACGTGATTGCCCATCGTCACCAGGCGACGATAGAGTTCCTTCCCCACCTCGGCGACTTCCTGCGCTTGCGCGGCCAGCGCTTCCTGCCGCCACATTCCTGCCATCACCTTGGCGAGCGCCAGCATGTTGATCGTCGAGGCGATGATGACGCCCTGGCGGAACGCACCGTCGATGAGTTCCGGCGCGCGCTCCGCCGCGGCGGAAAGGAAATGCTCGCCGGGCACGAACATGACGACGAAATCGGGCGAGAGATCGAACTGACGCCAATAGGCCTTGCGGCCGAGATCATTGGCATAAGCCTTCAGCGCATTGGCGTGCTGCAGCAACAAGGCTGCGCGGCGGCCTTCATCCTCCTCGTCATAGGCCTGCTCGAAATGGACGAGCGGGCATTTGACGTCGACGACGATGCAGCGATCTCCCGGCAGGTTGATGACGCAGTCCGGGCGAAGCTGCTTCTCGCCATCGCTGACCGTCGATTGCAGCGAAAAATCGACATTCTCGGCAAGCCCGGCAGATTCGAGAATGTTGCGCAGCTGCTCCTCGCCCCAGCGCCCGCGCGCCTTGGGGCTTGACCGCAGCACGTTCGTCAGCCGCTGCGTCTCCTGCCGGACCACCTCATTGCCCGCGACGAGTTGCGCGACCGCGGTCTTGAGTTCGCCATAGCTGCCAACGCGCGCGGCCTCGACCTTCTGCAACCCTTCCTCATAGCGCTTGAGCGTCGCCTCGACCGGCGACAGCAAGGCGCGCAACTGGCCTTCGTTCTTGGCGCCCTGTTCGGCGAACCGTTCGTCGGCGCGCTTGAGCAGCAGGCTCTGCGCCTCGGTCAGCGCCTGCCCGGCGAGGTGACGGAAGCGATCTTCGACCTTGGCTTCCATCTCCTTGAGCTGGGCGAGCTGCGCGGCGTGCGACGCCGCACGTTCTTCCTCGCCGCGGACGAAGCCGGCGTTCGCCTCGGCAAGCTCGGCAATGCGGTGACGGGCATTTTCAAGCGCCGCCTCGATCGCCGGCAGCCGATCGGCCGCGGCGCGCGCTGCGCTGAGGTCCAGCCTCGCGGTGTCACGCTCGCCGCGCATCGCCTCCACCGCCTGGCGCAGGCCCGGCACCTCCGCCGCGCCGCCGCGCCAGATCAGCCAGCCGAGCGCCAGCCCGATGCCGAGCGCAACAAAAATGGCGACGATGACGAGACCCGGTTCCACGCAACCTCCACAACGGAACGAAGCGCGAACTTAGCGCCCGGACGCAGCCCTTGGCAAGCGCCTCAGGCCAGCGCCGCGGCAACGGCGCGGATGCTCGCGGCATGACGGCGGGCGAGCGCCATGCGATCGTCGCCATAACCGCCGCCCAGCGCGCTGGCGATCGGCGCGCCCAGAGCGCGCGCCAGCCGCGCGACGAACGCATCGCGCCGGTCGAGGCCGGCATCGGTGAGCGCCAGCCGGCCCAGTCGGTCGTCGACATGCGGATCGACGCCGGCCTGATAGAGGATCAGATTCGGCGCAAAGCCCTGCGCCAACGGCATCAGCGTGGCAGCCAGGGCGTCGAGATAGGCATCGTCGCCGGTGCCGTCGGGCAGCCCCACATCCACCGTCGAGCGCGCCTTGCGGACAGGAAAATTCTTCTCGGCATGGATCGAGTAGGTCGCGATCTCGGGATGACCCGCGAGCAGCGAGGCGGTGCCGTCGCCCTGATGGACGTCGACATCGACGATCAGGATCCGCGTGGCGTCGCCCTCCTCGATCAACCGGTTGGCGGCGATGGCGAGATCGTTGAACACGCAATAGCCCGCCCCGGTCGAGGCGAGCGCATGGTGGCTGCCGCCCGCGCCATTGGCGGCATGGCCGTGCGCCAGCGCCAGCTTCGCAGCGAGCCACGTGCCGCCCGGCGTGAGCTGCGCGCGCACCGCGACCGGCTCGGTCACCGGAAAACCGATGCGGCGCTCCTTCTCGGGCGGCACGCGCCGTTCGATCACCTCGGCGACATAGGCGGGATCATGCACCGCCTCGATCCACCGCCGCGGCATCGGTTCGGGCTGATGCAAGGTCAGCGGGCCGCCATCGTCGCGCAGCGCGTCGAGCAGCAGCATATATTTGTCCCAAGGGAACTGGCCGGGTCTCGGCAGCGATCGATAGCCGGGGTGGTGGACGACGTGCGTCATCCCCCTTAGGTAGGGCCCGCGACGCCCCGCCGCCAGCCGCAACCCCTTGGAGACGCCATGATCCAGCCGGTCGACAGGGCCCCCTATGTCCGGCCGGATGTAGCAGCGTTCCTTGCCTATCTGAACAACGCCCCCGGCCCGAAGCTGCACGAGCTCGAACCGGCGGCGGCGCGGCAGCTCATCGACGCGATGCGTCCGCTGGCGGATGCCGAGCCCGACACGCTGGCGCTCATCCGCGATCTCACCGTGCCGGGGCCCGCAGGCGCACTGCCCGCGCGGCTCTATGACGCACGAGAGCGCCGCGAACCGGGGCCGCTGGTGCTGTTCTTTCATGGCGGCGGCTTCGTCGTCGGCGGGCTCTACAGCCACGAGCCCTTCTGCACGCGCGCCGCGGCCCTGCTCGATCTGCCGATCCTCGTGATCGACTATCGTCTCGCGCCCGAGCATCCGTGGCCGGCCGCCCCCGATGATTGCGAAGCGGCGGCGCGCTGGGCGGCCTCCGCCACGGCGGTGCTGGAGCGCGGCGTGACCAGCCTCGTGCTCGCGGGCGACAGCGCGGGCGCGACCCTGGCGATCGTCACCGCCATGGCGCTGCGCGATCGGCCCGCCGCAGCACCGGTGATCGCGCAGATGCCGATCTATCCGGCTGTCGACTTGCGCGAGCGCGCGTGGGCGTCGGTAACGCAATTCGGTGCCGGCCATATGCTGACGATCGAATCGATGAACTGGTTCACCGAGCAATATCGCCCCGACCCGCTCGCCGTCCGCGGATCGCCGCTGCTCGGCGACCACCACCTGATGCCGCCGACGCTGCTGCTGACGGCCGGCCTCGATCCGCTGCGCGATCAGGGCCGCGCCTATGCCGCCGCCTTGATCGAGGCCGGCGTTCCCGTGATTTTCCGCGAGGCCGTGGGCAACATCCACGGTTTCATCAACTTCGCCAAGGGTATCCCCTCATCGGTCGGCGACATCGCCGGCGCGCTCGCCGCGCTCAGGCCGATGATCGCCGAGGCGGAGGCCAACCGCGTAATGGCAGAGGCTGCTCGCACGTTATGACCGACCCCGCCCCCCTTCCCTATCGCCCCGCCGCGGGCATCATGCTGATCAACGACGCGAAGAAGGTGTTCGTCGGCCAGCGCATCGATACGCGTCTCGCCGCGTGGCAGATGCCCCAGGGCGGGCTCGACGAGGGTGAGGAGCCCCAGGCCGCCGCGCTGCGCGAGCTCGAGGAGGAAACCGGCATCCGCCCCGATCTGGTCGAGGTGATCGCCTGTTCGGGCAAGGAGCTGCTCTATGATCTGCCCGCCGACATGGTCGGGCGGCTGTGGAAGGGCCGATATCGCGGCCAGCGCCAGACCTGGTTCCTGATGCGTTTCCTGGGTACCGATGCCGATGTGAAGCTGGAAACGGAGCATCCGGAATTCCATGCCTGGCGCTGGGCCGAGCCCGACGAATTGCCCGATCTGATCGTGCCCTTCAAACGGGAGCTCTATTCGGCTATCCTCAACGAATTCCGCCCCTATCTGTAAACGGAGACCGAGTAGCGACATGCGGCCTACCCGCTGGATCGTTGCGTTTATCGCGATCGCCGCGGCGCACCCTGCCTTCGCGCAATTGGCGCTGAAGGGCGCCGTCGATGCCGAAGCCAGGCCGGAGGATCCACCTGAGGCCCCGGCCGCGGATCCCTTGCTGCAGATGGTGGAACGTGCCGTCGACAAGGGCAATGATACGGAGATGGACGCGATCGTGAAGTTCGCCTCCGTCCAGTCTCCGGATCGCGCCAAGCAGTTCCAGGCGATGGCGGACAACCGCAAGAAGGCGCGGGTGGCGGCGCAACTCGCCAAGGTGCGCGACGCGCCGATCTATGAGTTGTGGGATGGTCAGGTCGAGCTGGGCGGCTTCCGCACGACCGGCAACACCGACAATGCCGGCGTGAGCGGCGCGGTGCGGGTGCATCGGGATGGGCTGCGCTGGCGCAACAATGCCGCCGCCACTGCCGACTATCAGGAAAGCGCCGGCGTTACGTCGCGGGAACGTTACACGGGTTCGCTGGAGGCGAACTATAAATTCGCGCGCAAGGGCTATGCCGTTGGCCTTCTCCAATATGAGAACGACCGCTTCCTCGGCTATGCCGCCCGCTATTCCGCATCGCTCGGTCTTGGCTATCGTGCGCTAGACGGCAACGTGACCCTCGATCTCGAGGCCGGCCCGGCGGTCCGCTATACGAATTATGTCGAGGCATCGACGGAAACCGCGATCGCCGCACGCGGTTCGATCGACTTCGCGTGGAAGATCAGTCGGAGCGTCAGCCTCGATCATGAGTTGTCGCTCTATGCGGACCACATCAACAGTTCGTTGATCGGCCAGACCGCGCTGAAGGCGAAACTGTTCGGCCCGCTCTCCGCGCAGTTCAGCTACAACGTCCAGTTCGAAAGCCAACCCACCAATGAGCGCAGGCAGCTCGACACGACGAGCCGGGCCTCGCTGGTCTATGATTTCTGATCCCGGGAACGGCGATATCAGACGGCGTCCCGTTGATTGCGGCGTGCGCCCTATGCCGCTGAAACGCCGCCGCCTTCTGTCGATGGCCATCTTCGGCCTTGCATGCGCCGCGACGCCCGGGGCGGCGCGGGCAGACTCGATGCTCGCAGATTTCGACTATGGCTGGCCGGTCCAGCGCCACAGCTTCACCAGCCAGGGTGTTGCGATGGAGATGGCGTATCTGGATGTTCCTGCCGAACGTCCCAATGGCCGAACGGCAGTGCTGCTCCATGGCAAGAATTTCTGCGCGGGTGCGTGGCAGGGAACGATCCGTGCGCTGACAGCCGCCGGCTATCGCGTGATCGCGCCCGACCAGATCGGGTTCTGCAAGTCGACCAAGCCGGACCGCTATCAATATGGTCTTCACACGCTGGCGGCGAACAGCAAGACGCTGCTCGACGCGCTGGGCGTGGCGAAGCCGATCCTTATCGGTCATTCGATGGGCGGAATGCTGGCCATCCGCTATGCGCTGCAATATCCCGACGCGGTCTCCCAACTGGTGCTGGTCAATCCGATCGGGCTGGAGGACTGGCGCGCCAAGGGTGTCCCCAACGCGACCGTCGATCAGCTTTTCGCTGGCGAACGCAAGACCAGCGCGGCGACGATCCGCGCCTATCAGCAACGCACCTATTACGCCGGCACATGGCGAGCGGACTATGATCGTTGGGTGGAGATGCTGGCCTCGATGTACGCCGGCGCAGACGGCGCGACCATTGCCTGGCACCAGGCGCTCACATCGGACATGGTCTTCAATCAGCCCGTGGTCCACGAACTCGGGCGGATCGCTATCCCCACCGTGCTGATCGTGGGCGAAAAGGACAATACCGCAATCGGCAAGGATCGTTCGGACAAGGCACTGGCCGCGACGCTGGGCGATTATCCGGTGCTCGCGCGCGAGACGGCGAAGCGCATTCCCGGCGCCGCGCTGATCACCTACCCCGATCTCGGCCATGCGCCGCAAATCCAGGCGCCCGATCGCTTCCACCGCGACTTGCTGACGGCCTTGGAGCGCTGAACCGGTTCAGCGCACCCGCAGCGCCAGCCGCACCTGCTCCGCCGCGGATGACGGCAGGCAGAGATAACCGGCATCGAACCCGGCGAGTTCTGTCAGCCCCTTCCAGTCGATGATCTCGATCTTCGGCGTTCGCGTGCGGACGAGCCCCCGACCGCGCAATTCCATCATCATCCGGTTGAGGTGGACGGACGTCATGCCGGTGCATTCGGCGAGATGGAGCTGGGTGGCAGGAAGGTCGAAGCGCAGGTCGCGCCCGCGCCCGATCAGCGCATAACGCACCGCCATCTCGCACAGCAGATGCGCAAGTCGGGCGCCGCCCGATCGGCATCCGAGGTTGAGCACCCACGTCGACAGGATGGATGTGTCGACAATGCTGTCGCGCCAGAACGCGCGGCCGATGCCGGGATAGAGATCGAGCAGCGGCAACAGCGCCGCGTGCGGAACGGCAAGCATCGTCGAGCGGGACAGGGCCTGAAGCCCCGTGCTCGCCTCCGGCGCGACGAGCGAATGAAGGTCGGCCATGTCCCCGGGGATGTGCAGCGCGAAAATCTGGCGTGCACCCGCCGCGGTCTGCGCGAACCGTCCCACCAGGCCCTCCGCGACGAGGCAGGCATGACGGCTATTTTCACCCAGACGAATGAAATCATGGTTCGCGGCGACATCGATGAACTCGCACGGCAGCCCAAGGATCGCGTTCCGTTCCTCATCGCTCAACGTTGACCGCATCTGCAGCCGTTCCAGCCATAATCGTAACGCGGGTAAATGCTTCGCAACCTGCATGCCGTCTCCAGGATCGTCGAGGCAATCACGCCCCGCATCCGGAAGTTCGAAAGCATCCGCCTGCCGATTCTGGCTTCAACAAATGTTATCGCGGCTTCGATCAGAAGGGATTGTTCTGGCGAAGCCACGTCGCCGAAAATTGTCGTTGTACATCCGGTACATCGCATTGCTCGCCGCACTTGGCGGCGACGAGCCGGGAACTCGTGGACGACCGATCTCGTTTCACAGGCGTGATCGATCCCCGCGAATGCGCGGTCGCATGATCGCAGGCCAAGGAGACACTGACGGGAGAGGCCGTTCGAGATGAAGTACCGAAAAGCGCTGAACCAATGGCTCGATCGCCTGCTGATGCGATCCGAACTCAGCACCCGCGAACGCGATGCCGTGTTGGCATTGCCGTGCGATTTGGTCGAGGTGAGTGCGAATCGCGATTTCGTGCGGCTCGGCGACCACACCACCCACGCCTGCCTCGTCACCGATGGGCTTGTCGGTCGATTCGCGCAAACGGCAGATGGTGAGCGTCAGATCACCGCGCTCCATGTTCCGGGCGACATGGTCGATCTTCATTCGGTGGTATCGCCCGCGGCGACGTCGGCGCTGCAGGCCATAGGACGCACCACGATCGTCCGTGTCCCTCACATGGCGTTGAAGCGCACGGCCGACGAGCTTCCGGAACTGGGCCGCGCATTCTGGCGGGATTGCGTCGTCGATGCGGCCATCCTGGCGACCTGGGTGATCAACGTCGGTCACCGACCCGCTGCGGCGCGGGTTGCCCACCTGATCTGCGAGCTGGCGGTGCGATACGCGGCGATCGGGCTGGCCAACGGCCAGAGCTTCCCGTTCCTGCTGACGCAGAGCCAGCTTGGCGAGACGACGGGCATGACCTCGGTGCACGTCAACCGCATGATCGCGCAGCTGCGCGAACGGCGCCTGCTGGCGTGGCGTTCGCGCATGATCGAGATCGTGGACTGGCCGGGGTTGCGCACGCTTGCAGGCTTCGATCCGCTCTATCTGAGCCTGCCCGAGGATCTGTTGCGCCGGATCTACGCGCTGTTCGGCACGAGCCGGCGGATGACGGCGGCCTAGCCTTGGTCGCCCCTGTCGCGTGACGACCGCCGCCGTTCGACAAAGGCGGCCTTTTCGGCAAGCGCGGTCCATTGCCGGGCAGCCTGGAGATGAATGCGCATGCGATGCGGCAATGTTTCGGCCCTGGCGGCATCGATACTTGCCTGTGCACGGATGACATAGTGCCGGTAAGGCGGAACATGATCCGCATCGAGCGTCTCCGCCGGGGCAGAATCCTCGCTGTCCATCGATGCCTCCCATTTACTCCGGAAATCGACGAACTGCGCGGCCGACGGTTCCACTCACGCCGGGCGAAGTTCGGCAGGATCAACATCGGTTAAGCATTTTGACGCTTGGGCGGCGTGTCGACCCGAGTTGCAGCCGCCAGGGCCGCAATTTTTCCGCCGATCGGAGAGATAGAATGGTAGCGGAGGAGGGACTTGAACCCCCGACACGCGGATTATGATTCCGCTGCTCTAACCAGCTGAGCTACTCCGCCCCACGGGCAAATCCGGCGGCCAGCGCCGGAAGAAGCGCGCCTATAGGCATAGCCGATGTGCCGGTCAACTGGCGTTGAACGCGAAGTGCCATTATGCGCGCAGATGGCAGGCCGCGGGGCCGAAGGGTGGGAGAGCGATTTGAGCGTTCGAGACAAATATGATGTGCTGATCGTGGGCGCCGGGCATGGTGGCGCGCAGGCGGCGGTGGTGCTCCGCCAGCTCAAGTTCGAAGGCACGATCGCGTTGCTGGGCGACGAGAACGAGCCCCCTTACGAACGGCCGCCGCTTTCCAAGGATTATCTCTCCGGCGACAAGTCATTCGAGCGCATCCTGATTCGGCCCCAGGCCTTCTGGGGCGAACGCGGCGTGGATCTGCTGCTCGGGCGCCGTGTCGCGTCAGTGGATCCCAAGGCGCACAGCGTGACGCTGAGCGATGGCGCGGTGGTCGGCTATGGCAAGCTGATCTGGGCGACGGGCGGCACGCCGCGTCGCCTGACGTGTCCGGGCGGCGACGCCATCGGCGTCCATTCGGTGCGCAACCGTGAGGATGTCGACAAGATCGTGGAAGAGCTCCCCGCGGTCACCGAGGCGGTCGTGATCGGCGGCGGCTATATCGGCCTCGAAGCTGCGGCAGTGCTGAGCAAGTTCAACAAGAAGGTGACGCTGCTCGAGGCGCTCGATCGGGTGCTGGCGCGCGTCGCCGGGGAGCAGCTGTCGCGCTTCTATGAAGAAGAACATCGTGCGCACGGCGTCGATCTGCGCACCGGCGTCACCGTCGAATCGCTCGCATGCAGCGATGGCCGCGTGTCGGGCGCGGTGCTGGCCGATGGCAGCGTGGTGCCGGCCCAGCTCGTCATCGTCGGCATCGGCATCGTGCCTGCGGTCGGCCCGCTGCTGGAGGCTGGCGCGGCCGGTGGCAATGGCGTGGACGTCGACGAATATTGCCGTACCAGCCTGCCGGACGTCTATGCGATCGGCGATTGCGCCGCGCATTTCAATGGCTTCGCGGGCGGTGCTCAGATGCGGGTCGAATCGGTCCAGAACGCCAACGACCAGGCGGCGACCGCGGCCCGCGATATCGCCGGCGAGCCGCAGTCCTATAACGCCGTGCCCTGGTTCTGGTCGAATCAATATGATCTGCGGCTCCAGACCGTGGGCCTGTCGGTGGGGCATGACGAGGCGGTGTTGCGCGGCGATCCTGCAACGCGCTCTTTCTCCGTCGTCTACCTGAAGGCGGGTAAGGTGATCGCGCTCGACTGCGTCAACGCAACCAAGGACTATGTCCAGGGCCGCGCGCTTGTGGTGGGCGGACTTGGCCCCGACCGAGCCGCGCTTGCCGACGCGACGGTGCCGCTCAAGATGCTGGTACCCGCCGGCTGATCCGCGCGTGAGGGAACTCGCTCCCACCCTGCGCGCTTGTCTGGAAACAGCAAGGAGCAAGGATGATGGGCGATACCAAACCGGATGAGGCCGAGGACGCGATCGAGAATGAAGACGACGCGGTGAACGCGGTCGGCGCTGCGGCGCAGACCGCGGATCCGTCTGTCGGCCGCCCCGTATCGGGGATGCCGCTCGGCGGGCCGCACGATCTCGGCAAAGAGGCGCATGACCGTGCGCGCGAGGAGCGCCGCAAGGCCTGACGCTTACAGCGATCGTCCTCGCGGCGATGGATGAAGCGTGTCGCCAGCGCTAACAGGATAGGGTGACGCGCCTTTTCCCCATCGCTGCCCTTCTTGCGGCTCTCGCTACGGCGACGGGCTGCCGATCACCGCAACGCCAGGCGCTTCCGCAGGACATGCTCGTGCGTGTCACCGAGGATGAGGTGAAGGGACTCGATCCGCAGAAAGTGTCCGACCTTGCTTCCTTGCGCGTCGCCTCCGACCAGTTCGAAGGGCTGACCCGGATGACCGCCGCGGGAACGGCCGAGCCAGGCCTCGCTTCGACATGGAGCATGTCCCCCGACGGGCTCGAGTGGCGCTTCAGGCTCCGCGCAGGCCTGAGGTTCTCGGACGGCGTGCCGATCACGCCGGCGCTGTTCCCCGCGGTGCTGGAACGCCTGCGCGCGGCCGGAACCGCAGCGCCGACGATCGCCCTGTTCGCTGCGATCCGGTCGATGGATGCGCAGGGCGATACCGTTCTGGTCCATCTCCATCACCCGCAGCCCGCTCTACCCGAACTGATGGCGCATCCCGCGCTGGCGGCTTTACCGCTCCACCGGATGGCCGCCCTCGGCGAGCGCTGGACATCGGAACGACCCTTGGTCGCATCGGGCGCCTATCGGCTGAGCGGGTGGACGCTCAACGAACGGCTGACACTCGAGGCCAACCCGGCCTGGCACGACGGACGGCCGCCGGTGGCGCGGGTGGTGTGGCGGCCAGTGGACGACCGGTTGGCATCGTTGCGCCTGTTCGAAACCGGCGGTGCCGACACGGTAGGCGAGATCCCCACCGCGCGGCTCGCCTGGCTGCGCGATCGCGATCCACGTGCGGTGCATGTCGCACCCTATCGGGGCACCTATTATCTGGCTTTCAACACACGGCGGCCGCCCTTCGACGATGCCAGGGTAAGGCGTGCGCTTTCGATGACGGTCGATCGGGCGTGGATCTCGGGGCCGCTGCTGGCGTCCGGCACGTTGCCCGCGTTCGGCGTGGTGCCACCGGGCCTCGGCCTGCCGCGCTGGCAGCCGGAATGGGCGCACTGGTCGCTCGACCGCCGCCGCGCCGCCGCGCGGGCCTTGCTGACCGCAGCGGGCTACGGGCAGCACAACCCGCTGGTCTTCGACATCCGCTTCAACACCGATGCCGATCATCGTCGCATCGCCATCGCGCTTGCCGCAATGTGGCAGCCGCTGGGCGTCGAAGCGCGCTTGTTCAACAGCGAGGGGACGCTGCATTTCGCCAGCCTCAGGCGTGGCGATTTCGCGCTCGCGCGGTCCGGCTGGATCGGCGATATCTCGGCGCCGGAGAATTTCCTTGCCGTCCATCGTTCGGATGCAGGGGCGATCAACTATTCGGGCTATGCCAGCCCCGCGTTCGATGCCGCGCTCGATGCCGCCACGGCAATCGCCGCCCCCCGCGCGCGGGCGATGGCGATGCGCCGCGCCGAAATCCTTCTCGCAGGCGACGCACCGATCCTTCCGATCTATTTCTACGTCAGCCGCTCGCTTGTCGCGCCGCGCGTCGGGGGTTGGCGCGATAACCCCGCCAACATACACCCGTCGCGCACCCTGACGATCATGAGCCGCTGAATGACCGCCCGCAGCCTCCGTTCCTACCCGGCGATGCGCGCGGCGCTGACGCTCTTGGCCGTGCTTGCGACCGCCGGATGCGAGCGTGACGATGGCGGACCGGTCGAGGTGAGCGTGATCGGCCCTGCTGCCGTGATCGCGGATCCGGCCCGCGCCGCGCCGACTGCGCCCACTGCCGTGTTGCTGGGTGCCGTCGCGCAGGGGCTGGTGCGCTTCGATGCCAATGGCCAGATAGAACCCGCGCTCGCCGAACGCTGGATCGTGTCCGAGGATGGCACCAGCTACATCTTCCGTCTCGCCGACCTGCATTGGACCGACGGCGCGGCGGTGACGAGCGAGGCCGTCGCCCGCCGGCTGCGCGCGGCCATCGCGCGGACCGGCAGCCATCCCGATCGTGGGCTGTTCGAGGTGGTCGACGAGATCGCCGTGATGACCGATCGCGTCATCGAGATCCGTCTGAAAACGCCGCGACCGAACCTGCTGCAACTGCTCGCCCAGCCGGAAATGGCGCTGCTTTCCGGGCGCGACGGCACCGGCCCGATGCGGATCGAACGCAGCACGGCAGGCGCGCTGCTGTTGTCGCCGATCGCCGATGACGATCCGGATACGCCGCCTCCGGCCGCCTGGGATAAGGCGCGCATGCGGGGCGAGCCCGCGTCGCGTGCCGTAGCCCGCTTTCGCCGCGGAGATGCCGATCTCGTGCTTGGCGGCACCTTCGCGACGCTGATGTATGCGCAGGTCGCCAACGTGCCCGCGCGCCAGCTGCGTGTCGATCCGGCGCCGGGCCTTTTCGGCGTGGCCGCGCTCAACCGCGACGGCCTCCTGGGTGACCATGATGCGCGCGTCGCCTTGACGATGGCGCTCGATCGCGGCGACCTGCTCGGCCGTTACGCCATTCGCGGCTGGGCGCCGATGCTGAGCCTCACGCCCGAACAGCTCGATTCCGCGACGCCGCCGACGCAGCCCACCTGGGGCGCACTCGACCTCGCCGAGCGCCGGCGCATCGCTGCAACGCGTGTCGCCGCATGGCGCGCAGAAAAGCCGCAGCCGCAGCTCCGCCTCGCGCTTCCCGCGGGCCCCGGTGCTCGGCTGCTGTTCGCCTGGCTGCGCGCGTCCTGGCGCGGGATCGGTGTCGATCTCGTCGCGGTCGCGGAAGGCGAGCCGGCGGACCTCGCGCTGATCGATTCGGTGGCACCAATGGACAGCGTGAGCTGGTATCTCGACCGGATTTCCTGCGCGCGCGGCTATGCCTGCGATCCCGAGGCCGAGGCCAAAAGATTGCTCGGCCGCAACGCCCGCTCGCTGGACGATCGCGCCCGCCTGCTCGCGGAGGGGGAGGTCGCGGCAAGCGAGGCGGCATGGTTCATCCCCCTCGCCCGCCCGTTGCGTTGGTCGCTCGTCAGCCCCCGCCTCTCCGAATATCGCGAGAATGCGCGCGCAATCCACCCGCTCACCGCACTGCGACCGCCCCGGCGCTGAACGCGTTGCGATGGCGCGATCTTGAAAATCGCCGCCGGCATCCAAGATCATCGGAGGGTCGCCGCTCTTCCCTTCACCCGGGCGCGCGGCCAGGAGGATAGGATGGCTGTTTCGCCGCGTGAGTTCAATCGTTTCGCCGATGCGCTGCCGCTCGGCCGCGATCCCGCAGCGGTGCGCCAGCGGATCGAGGCGATGGAGATGTTGCTCGAGCGGCTGGTCGTGATCCCCGGGCTCAATCGCCCGGTCGGTCTCGACGCGATCGTCGGGCTGATCCCCGTGGTGGGCGACATATTGACCACGGCGATGGGCGCATGGATCGTCTGGGAAGCCCGCAACCTCGGCATGTCGAAATTCCAGCTCACGCGGATGGCCGGCAATGTCGGCCTCGACGCCGTGCTCGGCGCCGTGCCGCTGGTGGGGGACCTGTTCGACTTCGTCTATCGGTCGAACAGCAAGAACCTGCGCATCATCAAGAAACATCTCGACAAGCATCATCCCGCGACGGCGACGATCACCATGCCGAACTGAGGCGGCGATATCCTTGCGGATCAGGCGATCCGCGAGGCCATCTGCCACCATGCGGGATGCGCTGCGGCGATCGCCGCGGCAGCGGCGTCGCGCGCGGCCGCTTCATCGAACAGTGCGAAAGCCGTCGCGCCCGAACCCGACATGCGCGCGAGCCGGACACCCGGTTGCGCCGCCAATGCCTCGATCGCGATCGAGACTTCGGGCACGAGGTGTCGCGCCGGCGGTTCGAGATCATTGCGACCCGCCAGCGCCGCGTCGAGCGGGTCGCCATAGTCCAACGCGCCGCGATCCACGCCGTCCCATGCCTTGAACACCGGTCCGGTGGGGCAAGCGACGCCCGGATTGACGAGCAGCAGCGGCATGGCCTGCAACCTGCCCGGCGCCACCCGCACCAGCGCATCCCCCCGCCCCTCGCCACGCGTCATTCGCCCGTCGAGGCAGGCGGGCACGTCCGCGCCGAGGCTTGCCGCGAGCGCAGGCAGTCGCGCATCCTCCGGTACGATACCGTGCGCACGCGCCATCAGCCGCAGCGCCGCCGCCGCATCCGCCGATCCGCCGCCGATCCCGGCCGCGATCGGCAGCTTCTTGTCGAGCGCGAATGCGCCGCGTTCCGGTGTGCCGAAGGCGGCGGCGAAGCTGCGCGCCGCGCGAAGGATGAGATTGTCATCGTCCGCGGACAGTCCGGCGCCGAAGCGCCCGCCGATCACGAGCGACAGCGGCGCTTCCGGCGCCAGCGTCAGCCTGTCGCCATCCTCGGCGAAGGCGAACAGCGTTTCCAGGGCGTGGTAGCCATCGGGCATTCGCGCCCGGACGTGGAGCGCGAGATTGATCTTCGCGCGCGCGACTTCATGCAGCAATTCCGCCATCGTCGGATCAGCGTGTGCGCTTTGCCGGCATGCCGCGGTCGATCTTTCCGCGAAGACGATCGACCGCATCACCCTCGGCGAACACCAGCGCCGAGCGCCAGGCGTAGCGCGCCTCATAACGCCGCCCGACCGCCCAATAGGCATCGCCGAGATGCTCGTTGATCGCCGATTCGGACGGTTCGCCTTTCACCGCGCGTTCGAGCGTCTCGATCGCACGGGGTATGTCGCCCCGCAGATAATAGGCCCAGCCAAGCGAGTCGGTGATCGCGGCGTCCTCGGGCCGGAGCGCGCTGGCCCGCGCGACCAGCTTCATCGCGGCATCGACATTCTCGCCGCGCTCGAGCTGCGCATAACCGAGATGGTTGAGAACCATCGCATTTTCGGGCGCCAGTGCGGCGGCCTTCTCGAGTTCGGGGCGGGCCTCGTTCCACCGCCCTGCCCGCTCCAGCGCCGATCCACGCAACAGCCACAAGGTCCATGGCGCGGTGCCGCCACCGGCCTGCACCATCGCGATCGCGCGGGCATAGGCCTCCGCCGCGCCGTCGAACGCCCCTGCCTGCCCGCGCACATCCCCCAGCCGGCTCCAGTCGTTGACCGTCGCCCCCGGCGCCGTCGCGGCGGCCTCGGCCGCAGCGAGCGCGGCCGTGCGATCCCCGTTGCGCAGCAACAGCGCAACACGCTGGTTCAAGGCCAAAGAGGCAAGAATATCGTCGTCGGGTATGCGATCGAGTACCGCGAGCGCTTCATCGACATTGTCGCCGCTGGCAAGCGCTTCGCTCATCGCCAGCTTGGCGGCGCTGCTGTCCGGCGCGAGGACCAGCGCGTTGCGCGCCAGCGAGATCGCCAGCATCGGCAGGCGCTCGCGCGAGATGTCGGCGGACAGCTTGGCGAGCAGCGCGGAGATGCCTTCGGCGGGATCGTCGATCGTTCCTGCGAGCGGCCGACCGGCGGCGATGCGCGCGCGCGCGGCGACAAAGACAGCATCGCCGCCATCGAGCAGCGACAGCGCCTTGTCCGTCTTGCCCGAAGCGGCCAGCCGGGCGGCGACGGCGACCCGCAGCGTCGTATTGCGGCTGCTGCCACCGCCGAGAAGCGCCGTTGCGCGCACCGCGGCGACGCTGTCGTCGATGTCGCCCTGCGCAGCGAGCAGCAGCGCCCGGTGCTCTGCGGCGTAGGCGCCGGCGAGCGCGCCGCCCTTGCCGGTGTCGAGGATCGCGACGGGATCGCCGGTGCCGGAGCCGAACGCGATCCAGGCGCGGATGACGGGCACGAGGAAGTCGAACGCGCCTTCCTTCTCGATGCGCGCGATCTGCCGGCCCGCATCGGCCCAGTCCTCTACGCGCACGGCACGGGTCAGGAGCACCATGCGCGCGTCGCTGGGCAGCACGCCGGCGCGGTCCAGCACGCCGGCCGCGCGCAGCGCCAGCGCCTCGTCTCCGGCAGCCATCGCCTGCCGCAGCGCGCGCAGCGCCAGCACCGCATCATCGGGCGTGGCATCGAGCGCCGCGGCATAGCCGGAGGCCGCTTCCGCGGCATTGCCGCCGGCATCGGCGGCGCGCGCACGGACATAGCTGCCAAGCGGCGACAGGCTCACCTGGCTGGCGAACGCCGGTGCGCTCCCGCCGATGAGGAGCAGCGCCAGCGCAGTCGCGAAGCCAGGCTTACATGTTCGGATAGTTCGGTCCTCCGCCGCCCTCGGGCACGACCCAGTTGATGTTCTGGGTCGGATCCTTGATGTCGCACGTCTTGCAGTGGACGCAATTCTGCGCATTGATCTGGAAGCGCGGGTTTCCCTCTTCCAGACCGACCACCTCATAGACGCCGGCAGGACAGTAGCGCTGTGCCGGCTCGTCATAAAGCGGCAGATTGTGCTGGATCGGGATATCCGGATCCTTCAGCGTCAGATGGACCGGCTGATCCTCCTCGTGATTGGTGTTCGACAGGAACACCGAGGAGAGGCGATCGAAGCTGAAAACACCGTCGGGCTTGGGATAATCGATCTTCGGGCACTGGTTCGCCTGCCACAATTTTTCATGGTCCGGCTTGTGCCTGAAGGTGAAAGGAAGCCCGATCTTCAGGTACCGCATCCACATGTCGGTACCGGCCACCAGCGTGCCGACGGTACCGCCGAACTTGGAGACTGCGGGCTCGACATTGCGCACCATCTTGAGCTCGGTCGCGATCCAGCTCGCATTGAGCGTCTCCGGATAGGCGGTGAGTTCGTCCGCCGCACGCTCCGCCGCGATCGCGTCGAACGCGGCCTCGGCGGCGAGCATGCCGGACTTCATCGCGGTATGGCTGCCCTTGATGCGCGGCACGTTGACGAATCCCGCCGAGCAGCCGATCAGCGCGCCGCCGGGAAAGACCAGCCTGGGCACCGACTGCCAGCCACCCTCGTTGATCGCGCGTGCGCCATAGGAGACGCGCTTGCCGCCCTCCAGGATGGCGCGGATCGCCGGGTGCGTCTTCCAGCGCTGGAATTCCTGGAACGGCGACAGGTGCGGATTCTTGTAGCTGAGCGCGACGACGAAGCCGAGCGCCACCTGGCCATTGGCCTGATGATAGAGGAAGCCGCCGCCCCACGCATCGTCGAGCGGCCAGCCCTGGGTGTGGATCACGCGGCCCGGCACATGTTTCGCCGGATCGATGTCCCACAATTCCTTCAGGCCGATGCCATAGACCTGCGGCTGGCAGTCCGCCTCCAGATCGAAGATGCGCTTCAATTCCTTCGTGAGGTGGCCACGCACGCCTTCCGCGAAGAAGGTGTATCTGGCGTGGAGTTCGAGCCCCGGCTGATAGTCCGGCTTGTGCGTGCCGTCGCGCGCGACGCCCATGTCGCCGGTGGCAACGCCCTTCACCGAACCATCCTCGTTGAACAGCACCTCGGCGGCGGCGAAGCCGGGGAAGATTTCAACGCCGAGCCCCTCGGCCTGCTCCGCCAGCCAGCGGCAGAGATTGCCGAGCGAGCCGGTGTAGGTTCCCTTGTTGTTCATGAAGGGCGGCATCATCGCGTGCGGCATCTCGTGCTTGCCACTGCCGGTCAGCACCCAGTGATGATTTTCGGTCACCGGCACGTCGGCCATGGGGCAACCCATCGTGCGCCATTCGGGCAGCAGTTCATCCAGCGCGCGCGGATCGACCACCGCACCCGAAAGGATGTGGGCGCCGATCTCGGAGCCTTTTTCCAGCACGCACACCGAAATTTCGGCCGACCGCTCGGCGGCAAGCTGCTTCAGGCGGATCGCAGCGGCGAGGCCGGCGGGGCCACCGCCGACGATCACCACGTCATAAGGCATCGATTCGCGCTCTCTCATACTCTCCAATCCCGCCTCGCCGCTCCGTCAACGCGGCTTGTCCTGTCCATAAAACGTTTGGTCACCATCGGCGGTGCATGATGATTGACCAATCCGTCAACTGCCTAGCCTAGTATCGTTCATGCGGGGTGGGACCGGGTTGAACGACATAGACGCTTTTGCAAGCATGATGGCCTGGTGGCATGAGGCCGGCGTCGACCTTCTGGTCGACGACGCGCCGCGCAACTGGCTGCAGCCGCCGCGCGTCGCGACCGCGCGTGGTTCGTCCCCGACCGTCGAAGCCACGGCAACGCCGGTCGCACGGCAGGCGCCGCGACCGGCCCCTGTCCCGGCCGCGCCGGTCCGACCCGACCTGCCGGATACGCTCGACGCGCTTCAGGCATGGATTGCGAGCGACCCGGCTGCGCCCGAAGCGCGCTGGGGCACCCCCCGGATCGCCCCTGCCGGCGATCCCGCGAGCGGCGTGATGATCGTTACCGACCTGCCCGACGAAGACGACGCTTCGGAAGGCCGGCTGCTCGGCGGCGCCGCCGGCCGGCTGTTCGATCGCATGCTGGCGGCAATCGGCCGCGATCGCGCGTCGATCTATCTCGGCTCGCTCGCCAGCGCACGCCCGGTGGGCGGCCGGATCGACAGCGCCCATCAGGACAAGCTGGCGCATATCCTGGGCCGGCACATCCAGATGGCGCGCCCCAAACGCCTGCTTCTGCTCGGCGATGCGCCGAACCGTGCACTTCTCGGCATGGGCTTCCTTGCAGCACGCGGCAGTTTACGTATCATTAACCATGGCGGCATCAGGATTGAGGCCGTTGCCAGTTTCCACCCGCGCCAGCTGCTCAAGCAGCCGGCACTCAAGGGAGAAGCCTGGCGCGATCTGCTGCTGCTCAACGGGGGACCCGGCCAGTGAAGCTCACTGTCTCGTTTCTGGCGCTTGCCGCGACCGTCTCGCTGGCACCGTTGGCCGGGGCCGAAACGGTGCCGGCGACGGTGCTGGCGGCCGCCTCCGCCAACGCCGCGGCGGCACGCCCTGCGCGCCTTCCCGCCCAGCTGACGCCGCAGCAGCGCGATCAGTATCGCGCGATCTTTGCGGCGATCCGCGCCGGTCGCTGGTCGGATGCGGCGGCCCAGCTCGACGGCATGCCGCGCGGACCCCTCAGCGATTATGCCCGTGCCGAGATCATCACCGCCAAAGGCTCGCCCAAGGCGGAACTGACGCAGATCGAGGGATTGCTCGCATCCTCGCCCGAGCTGCCGCAGGCGCCACAGCTCGCGCGGCTCGCGCGCAGCCGTGGCGGTGTCGAGGTCGCGGCGATCCCCGAGCCGCAGAAGCTGTCGTGGCTCGGTTCCGCGCCGATCCGCCGTCGCGCCGCCTCGATGAGCCGCAGCGATATCGTCGCCGCGCAGCTCGAGGCGCGGATCCTGCCGCTGATCAAGGAGGACCGTCCGGCCGAAGCCGAAGCGCTGGTCGAGGACAAGGCCGGGCAGTTGACGCCAGACGCGTTGACCGAGTGGCGGCAGCGCGTCTCCTGGTCCTATTTCCTCACCGGCGAGGATGGTTCCGCGCGCCGCCTCGCCGCGCTGGCGCAGGCCGGCACCGGCGACTGGGCGGTTCAGGCGGATTGGGTCGCGGGCCTTGCCGCGTGGCGGCAGCAGGATTGCCGGTCGGCCAGCACCGCCTTCGATTCGGTCGGCCGCCGCGCCAATGACGCCGAACTCCGCGCCGCCGGCTATTACTGGTCCGCGCGCGCCGACATGGTGTGCAAGACGCCGGAGAAGGTGCAGCCCAAGCTGCGCGCCGCCGCGCGCGCCGAGGAGACATTCTACGGCCTGCTCGCGCTGCAGGCGATGGGGCTGAAGCGCGCCGTCGATCGCAGCGGCGAATTGACCGCGACCGATTGGGATCGGTTGAGGGGCAATTCCAACATCCGCGTCGCCGCGGCGCTTGCCGAAATCGGCGAGCTCAGCGCCGCCGACGAGACGCTGCGCTATCACGCCCGCATCTGCGACAGCACCGATCACGCCGCGCTGCTGCACCTTGCCAAGCGTCTCAACCTGCCGACCACCCAGCTGTGGCTGGCGCAGAACGGCCCCGTCGGTGCGCATCCGGGTGCCAGCGCGCGCTATCCCGCACCGGACTGGACGCCGGTGGGCGGCTGGCGTGTCGACAAGTCGCTGGTGTTCGCGCATGCGCTGCAGGAATCGCGTTTTCGCACCGATGTGGTCAGCCCCGCCGGTGCCTATGGGCTGATGCAGATCATGCCGGCCGCCGCGATCGACATCTCGAAGCGCCGCGGCGAAAGCTGGTCGCGCGAGAAGCTGACCGATCCCGCCACCAACATCGAATATGGCCAGTCGCATATCGAGGCGCTGCGCGATTTCTCGGGAACGCAGGGGCTGCTGCCCAAGGTGATCGCCGCCTACAACGCCGGTCCGGCGCCGGTGCGGGACTGGAATGCGCGCGGTCGCGACATGGGCGATCCGCTGCTCTACATCGAGAGCATCCCCTATTGGGAAACGCGCGGCTATGTCGCGATCATCCTGCGCAACTACTGGATGTACCAGTCGCAGGCCGGCCAGCCGTCGGCGAGCCTGAAGGCGATGGCGCAGGGCATGTGGCCGCGCTTCCCGGGGCTGCCGGGCGCAACCGCGGTGCGGCTCGATTCGGTGTCCGGCGTCGCCAGTGCCGAGTGATGCGGAACGGGCCTTCGTTCCCGTCCGCATCGCCGTCCTCACCGTCTCCGACACGCGCGGTCTTGCCGAGGACCGGTCCGGCGAGACGCTCGTCCAGCGGCTGACCGATGGCGGACACATCCTTGCCGCGCGTGCGATCCTCAGGGACGATGCCGACCTGATCGTCGAGCAACTGCGCGGCTGGATCGCCGACCCGGAGGTCGACTGCGTGATCACGACCGGCGGCACCGGCGTCACCGGCCGCGACGTAACGCCGGAAGCGCTGATGCGCGTTGCAGACAAGGAAATCCCCGGCTTCGGCGAACTCTTCCGCTGGCTGAGCTTCCAGAAGATCGGCACCTCGACCATCCAGTCGCGCGCCACCGCCTGCGTCGCTGCGGGCACCTATATCTTCGCGCTTCCCGGCTCGACCGGTGCGGTGAAGGACGGATGGGATGGCATCCTCGCCAGCCAGCTCGATATCCGGCACAAGCCTTGCAACTTCGTCGAATTGATGCCGCGTTTGCTGGAGCGGTAGGGCCGGTTCACGGATCGGGCCCGCTCATCCCCTCAATCCAGCCCCTTCGCGACCTCCTCCATCTGCTCGATCATCGTGCCCCAGCCGTCGAAGAAGCCCATCTCTTCATGCTTGGCGCGATCCGCGTCGCTGCGGTGGAGGCACCGCGCCGTATAGCGCGTGCCCTGCCCCTCGGGCTCGATCAGGAAGATGCCCGTCATCGGCAGCCAGGGATCGGCGGGCCGCCAGCCTTCGACCAGCATCGATGTCCAGACGATCCGCTGCAGCGGCACGACCTCGAGGAAGATGCCGGGATTGTCGCTCGTGCCGCCGTCGGGCCCGCTCATGAAGGTATGGAAGGCCCCGCCTGTGCGGAGGTCATGGGCGCGGACCTCCGTGGTCCATGGCCGCGGACACCACCACAGCTTCAGGATGTCGGGATCGCTCCACGCGCGCCACACCTTGGCGGGCGGTGCCGCCACCTGACGAACGATCTCCAGATCGTGCTTGCCTTCGGTCATTCCTCACTCTCCAGCCAGTTGTCGAGACGATCGAGGCGCGCCTCCCACAGCGCGCGCTGTTCCGAAAGCCAGGCATCGGCATCCGCCAGCGCCTTGCGCTGCATCGCACAGGTGCGGACGCGGCCCTGCTTGCGCGTGACGATCCAGCCGCAGTTCTCCAACGCACGGATATGCTTCATGAAGGACGGCAGGCTGATCGCGAATGGCGCCGCCAGTTCGCTGACGCTCGCGGGCCCGCGGCTCAGCCGCCGCAGCACCGCGCGGCGCGTGGGATCGGCAAGCCCCTGGAATATGCCGTCGAGCCGGATCGAATACTGTTCCATATAGCTAAGCATATCGCCTCGAAAACTTAGCGCAATGGCTAAGTTTTTGCCGCGCACGTCCGCATCGTCGGGGAACCCTCCGGATGCTATGCGTTATGGCGGGACGCCGATCCTGCGGACACCAGATCCGCCCCTACAGGGAGCCCCTTGCCGATGATCCTCGATGCGGTACCGAACACGCGCCAGATCGCCACCGAAGTCTGGAAGCCGCTGACCGTATTGTTCGTGTGGGACTGCGCCGTCACCATCCTCTATTATATCCTGCCGTTCCGCGCGCCGGCGCTGCCGCTGACGATCTTCGGCACCGCACTGGCGCTGTTTCTCGGCTTCCGCAGCAACTCCGCCTATCAGCGCTGGTGGGAAGGCCGCATCCTGTGGGGCCAGATGATCAACGCCTCGCGCAGCCTGGCGCGCGCGGTGCGCAACTTCATGACTGACCCCGCCGCGACGCAGCTCAAGCGATCGATCGTCTTCCGCCAGATCGCCTACGTGAATGCGTTGCGCTGCCAGCTGCGGCGGCAGGAATTCGACGAGGATGTCTTCCGCTTTCTCGCCAAGGGCCGGGAAGATCCGGCGATCGCCCGGGTCAACGCGCCCAACGGGCTGGCGGACGGTGCCGGCCGTCGCGTCGCCGACGCGCTGCGCGCCGGCTGGATCGACACGATCCAGCAGACCCAGATCGAACATGTGCTGATCGACATCTCCAACGCGCAAGGGGGTATGGAACGGCTGCGCAACACGCCCCTGCCCAGCCAGTTCCGCTTCTTCCCGATGTTCTTCACCCACATCTTCTGCGTGCTGCTGCCGATCGGGCTCGTCGAGACGCTGGGCTTTGCCACGCCGCTCGGATCGACATTGGCGGGCCTGATGTTCCTTGCCGTTCTGCGCGTCGGCGACGACCTGGTCGATCCGTTCGCCAATACGGTCCATGACGTGCCGCTAAGCACGATGTGCCGGACGATCGAGATCGACCTGCTCCAGGCGATCGGTGAGCCCGCACCCGAACCGCTGAAGCCGGTGAAAGGTGTCCAGTGGTGATGTCGCACGCTATGTCGATGCCATGCTGAGCAGACGAACCGCGCTTCACGGCGCCCTCGCAGCACTTTCGGCCGGCGTCGCGGCGCCGTTGCTGTCCGCGACGCCCCGGGCTGCCCGTAAGCCGCCACGGCTGCGCGCGGGCGATATCGTGGGGTTGGTCGAGCCCGCCGGCTTCTCCGCAGACGCATTCGAGCTGAGCCTCGCGCAGGAAACGATCATGGCGATGGGCCTCGTCCCCCGCACCGCGCCGCATGTCGCCGCGCGCTCGGGCTATCTGGCGGGCACCGATGAGGAACGCGCGGCAGACATCAACGCGATGTATGCCGACGATGCGGTACGCGCGGTGTTCGCGGTGCGCGGCGGCTGGGGCTGCGCGCGGATCCTGCCATACCTCGATTTCGGCCTGATCCGCCGCAATCCGAAGCTGCTGATCGGCTTCAGCGATATCACCGCGCTCCACCTCGCCTTCGCGGCGCGGGCTGGATTCACCACAATCCACGGGCCCAACGCGGCGAGCTCCTGGGGCGATCTGTCATGGCAGGCGTTCCGCGGCCTCGTGTTCGATGGCGCGACGCCGACCTACAGCAACCCCGCGGCGAGCGAGGATCGGCTCGTCCAGCGGATGTGGCGGACCCACGTCATCCGCGACGGCAAGGCGACGGGACCGCTGGTGGGCGGCAACCTCACCGTGCTGTCGGCGCTGGTCGGCACCCCCTATCTGCCCGGTTTCGACGGTGCGATCCTGTTCCTCGAGGATGTCGACGAGGCCGAATATCGCATCGACCGCATGCTGACCCAGCTTGCCCTCGCCGGCATCTTGCGCCGCGTTGCCGGCGTGGTGTTCGGGCAATGCACGAGTTGCCGTGCGACCGGGCCATCCTATGGCGGCTTCACGCTGAGCGAGGTGCTGGAACATCATTTCGGGCCGCTGGGCGTGCCGGTGTTCCAGGGCGCGATGTTCGGGCACATCGCCAACCAGTTCAGCCTGCCGGTGGGCGCGATGGCGGAGATCGACGCCGGGGCGGGGACCATCAGGGTTCTGGAGGCGGCGGTGGCCTGAGGAAAAGCGTGCGCCGCCAAGGGAGAGGGGGAAGGTTCAGCCGCGGTTGAGGACGTTTCGCATCAGCCCGCCTACCGTCCACCTGCTCGCCGATCGTCATCCTCAACGCCCTGCTCGTACGACGTCATTCGATGTCGCGCGCCGTCCATTGCCGCAGGGCGTATCCGGCAATGTCGTCCGGGGCAAATTTACCCCGGACGATATCATCGCATCATCCCGCCTTGGCGACGGCGACCAGTGCCGGCCGCAACAGACGGTCCTTGATCATGTAGCCCGCCTGCATCTCCTGCACGATCGTGCCGGGCTCGGCATCGGCGGACGGCAGTTCGATCATCGCCTGGTGGCGATTGGGATCGAGCTGTTCGCCCAGCGCCGAGACCTTCTTGATGCCGTTGCGCTCGAACACGTTCGCCAGTTCGCGGCCGGTCGCCTCGAGGCCGGTGACGAGGCCCTTGAACTTCTCGTCCTCGCGCAGATCGGCCGGGATCGCGTCGAGCGCGCGGCCGAGATTGTCGGCCACCGACAACATGTCGCGCGCGAAGCCCGTCGCGGCATAGGCGCGCGCGTCCTGTGCGTCCTTCTCCAGCCGGCGGCGGACGTTCTGCGTTTCTGCCTGCGCATAGAGCACATCCTGGCGCGCGGCCGCGAGCTGGCTTTCAAGCTCGCGCAGCCGATCGTTCTCGGCCACCTCGGGGGCGGCTTCCGCGGTTTCCTCGCGTAGCGCCTCGGCTTCGCCCTGCTCAGTCGTCTCGTTGTCCTGCATCTATGCTCTCTTCCAGCGTCTCGTCTTCAACCCATCAGGCGCGACAATGTCTGCGCCGTGAAATCCACCATGGGAACGACCCGGGCATAGTTCAACCGGGTCGGCCCGATCACGCCCACCACGCCGACCACGCGCCCATCGGCCCCGCGATAGGGCGCGGCGATAACCGAGGAGCCCGACAGCGAGAAGAGCTTGTTCTCCGATCCGATGAAGATCTTGGTCGCAGCCCCTTCCCGCGCGCTATCCAGCAGGCGGACAATCTCTTCCTTGTCCTCGAGCTCTTCCAGCAACTGGCGCACGCGCTCCAGGTCGGCCGCGGCGCCCTGATCGATCAGATTCGCCTGGCCGCGCACGATCAGCACCGGCCGACGCTCACCATCCTCAGACCAGACGGCGAGGCCCTGGCTGACAAGCTCGGCGGATATCCGGTCGAGCATCGCCCGCCCCGCGCCGATCTCGCGCGCCAACCGCCCGCGCGCATCGCCGAGGGTCAGCCCGGAGAGCCGCGCGCTGATGTAATTGCCCGCCTCGATCAGCATCGCCGGCGTGACCCCGTCGGGAATCGCGACGACGCGGTTCTCCACGCTCCCGTCCTGACCGACAAGCACCGCCATTGCCTGATGGCGCGACAGCGGCACGAAGCCGAACTGGCGCAGCACCACCTCGCGCTGCGGCACCAGCACCATGCCCGCGCACGACGACAGGCCGGAAAGCACGGAGGTTGCGGCGGCGAGCGCTTCCTCGATCGGTCCGCCCGTATCCACCCGCGCCGAGATCGCCGCGCGCTCCGCGGCCGAAGGTTCGGCCGCCTGCATCATCCCGTCGACGAACAGCCGCAGCCCGAGTTCGGTGGGCATGCGGCCCGCCGAGGTGTGCGGCGCGGCGAGCAGGCCCAGTTCCTCCAGGTCCTGCATGACATTGCGGATCGAGGCGGGCGACAGGCTGAAGCCGGCGAGCTTCGAAATGGTGCGCGAACCGACCGGCGATCCCGATTCGAGATAATTTTCGACCACCACGCGAAAGATATCGCGCGCCCGGTCGTTCAGTTCGGTGATCGTCGTGCTCGCCATCTGCACCTTATTGGGGAGACCCGATCTGCTCCGTGTTCAGGATGTCGCCGTTCGCTGCCAATATCTTGAGGCGGCCATTGGCCTTTTCAATGCCGGCGATCATCGCATCGGCATCCTTGGATCGACAGCCGAAGTTGAACGGGGTCTCGACCCCGTTCCACGATACCCTGCCATAGGCCTGGTCGGTGATCTGCAGCGTGCAGGCAATGCCGTTTCCGGCGTGGCGCTCGGTCGAGGCGAGCAGCGTGCGGATCTCCGCATAGCCGGCCGTGCCGGCGTCGAGCCGGCGCGTCACCAGCGTGTAGTTGCGGAAGTTCGTCGCGACGCCCTCCGCCTCGGTATAGCTGCCGGTGCCGTCGGCCGAGATCGTCCAGGTCAGCATCGTCTGGCCCCAGCTCGACAGCCGAAGCGCGATCGTCGGCGGCGGGGCCGCGGCGGCGGCATCGGCCGGGCCGGCGCCGGGCGCGCAGCCGGCAAGCGCGACGGCGACGGGCAGGAATGCCCCCAGGATCCATTTCATTGCGATCTGCATCCCCTTTGCCGGCCCCGAGCGTTGCAATCCACACGGCTTAACGGATAAGGGCGGCCGACCTCAAGCGATTGGAGCAACATGCGCCCTTCAGGCCGCACGCCCGACCAGATGCGGGCCATCAGCATCGAACCCGGTTTCACCAAACATGCCGAGGGCAGCGTCCTCGTGAGCTTCGGCGACACGCGCGTGCTCGTCACCGCATCCGTCGAGGAGCGCGTACCTCCCTTTCTTCGCGGCAAGGGCGAAGGCTGGGTCACGGCCGAATATGGCATGCTGCCCCGTGCCACCCACACCCGCAGCAACCGTGAGGCCGCCAAGGGCAAGCAATCCGGCCGCACGCAGGAAATCCAGCGGCTGATCGGCCGCTCGCTGCGCGCCGTGGTCGATCTCAAGGCGTTGGGTGAGCGCCAGATCACGATCGACTGCGACGTCATCCAGGCCGATGGCGGCACCCGCACCGCCTCCATCTCGGGCGCGTGGGTCGCGCTGCGGCTGGCGATCGACGGGCTGCTGGAGAAGAAGCTGCTCGAAAGCGATCCGATCACAGCGCAGGTCGCCGCGGTCTCGTGCGGCATCTATGAAGGCACGCCGGTGCTCGACCTCGACTATATCGAGGATTCGAACGCGCACGCCGATGCGAACTTCGTGCTGCTCGACAATGGCAACATCGCCGAGGCGCAGGCCACCGCCGAGGGCGCGACCTATGACGAGGAAGCGCTGCTGCGCCTGCTCCGCCTCGCGCGGATCGGCTGCAACGAGATCTTCGCCGCACAACGCCGGGCCGCCGGGCGGTGAGCGAGGAGCCGGTCCCCCAGGCGATCCGCAAGCTCCAGCCGGGGCGGCTGGTGATCGCCAGCCACAATGAGGGCAAGGTGCGCGAGATCCGCGCATTGCTCGCCCCGTTCGGCATCGATCCGATCTCGGCCGGGGCGCTCGACCTGCCGGAACCGGAGGAGACCGGCACCACCTTCATCGCCAATGCCGAGTTGAAGGCGATGCAGGCCGCTGACCTTTCCGGCCTGCCCGCGCTCGCGGACGACAGCGGCCTGTGCGTCGAAGCGCTGAACGGCGATCCGGGCATCTTCTCGGCACGCTGGGCTGGGCCGGAGCGCGACTTCGGGCTGGCGATGCAGCGCGTCCACAACAAGCTGGTCGAGGCCGGCCCGGAAGCGGGGCGCGACGCGCACTTCGTCTGCGCGCTGGCGCTGGCCTGGCCCGATGGGCATATCGAATGTTTCGAGGGCCGCGTGGACGGCACCCTGGTGTGGCCGCCGCGGGGCGAGCATGGCTTCGGCTATGACCCGATGTTCCTCCTCAATGGGGAAAGCGAGACGTTCGGCGAGATGGATCCCGATCGCAAGCACGCGATGAGCCATCGCGCGGATGCGTTCGCGAAGCTGGTCGCAGCGGTTTTCTGAACCTTCCTTCCCTCCCGTTTACGGGAGCGGTCGGGGGGGAGGGCCTGTCTTCAACGAGAGAACGCCTGACGGAAAGGCCCTCCCCTACCCTCCCTGAACGGGGGACTGTCCTTCACTTCCGCGGCGGTGTTCCGACCAGCGGATCGAAGCCGATCACATTGCCCGACGGCGTGTAGCGGCATACCAGATACTCATGCGTCCGGCTCGCCGCGAAGCCGCAGCCGAACGCCGTCGTCGTCCGCCAGATGATCTGGGTATAATGGCCGACGTCGCGGACCTTGCCGTTGCGGCTGACGTTCGGAAAGCGGCCGCGCTTGAACAGTGGCTTTTCCCGCACCCAGCTGTCCGCCATCTCGCGATAGGCATAGGCGGTGCGCGTGCCCATCCAGATATTCTCGCCCTGCACCGGATTGCCGCGCGGCAGCGCGCTGTGCGCGAAGCGGCCGGTGCGCGCCATGACCGCCGCATAGCCGGCAGCGTCGCGCGCCAGTGCATCGCTCCACGCCAGCGCGGCCATGCCGGCATCGGCGCGCGTTCGATTGTGTATGCGCACCATCTCCGATCGCAGCAACGCCGCGCCGCGCGGTTGCGGGCGTTGATCGACCCACGCGCGCCTGCGGACAGGAAATTCCTCCTCTTCCGCGCCCGCCGGGGCCCACGACGCGGCGGCGGCCACGATCAGCATTGGCCAAAGCAGCCGGCGAAGGCTATGGCGCGCGGCGATTATCATGACATCCCTCGATACAACCGATCCGTTGGCGCTCTATGTGCACTGGCCGTTCTGCGTCTCCAAATGCCCCTATTGCGATTTCAACAGCCATGTCCGCGCCGATGTCGATCAGGATCTCTGGCGCCGCGCGCTGCTGACCGACCTGCGGCATGAGGCGGAAAGCTTCGAGCGCCGCCCGCTGACGTCCATTTTCTTCGGCGGCGGCACCCCGTCGCTGATGCCCCCCGCCACCGTCGCGGCGATCATCGACGAAGCCCGGCAGCTGTGGGGCTTCTCGCCCGATATCGAGATCACGCTGGAGGCCAACCCCTCCTCCGTCGAGGCCGCGCGCTTCGTCGACCTCGCCGCCGCCGGCATCAACCGCGTTTCGCTGGGGCTGCAGGCGCTCGACGACGCGACGCTCGCCTTCCTCGGCCGCGCGCATGACGTGAACGAAGGGCTCGGCGCGCTGGACGTGGCGCAGCGTCATTTCGCACGGGTGAGCTTCGACCTGATCTATGCGCGGCCCGACCAGCCGCCCGGGCAATGGACCCGCGAACTGGAGCGCGCGATCGGCTTCGGCACCGGCCATCTCTCGCTGTACCAACTCACCATCGAGCCGGGCACGCGCTTCGCCACCGAGGTCGCAGCCGGCCGGATGCACCCGCTGGATCCCGACGCGGCCGCCGACCTGTTCGAGGCGACGCGCGCGCTGAGCGCGGCGGCAGGCATCCCCGCCTACGAGGTTTCGAACCATGCCCGGCCGGGCCAACAGAGCCGGCACAACCTCGCTTACTGGCGCTACGAGGATTATCTGGGCGTCGGCCCCGGCGCGCATGGCCGCCGCGGCGGCGTCGCCACGCAGCGCCGGCGCAAGCCCGAGAACTGGCTCAAGGCGGTCGAACGCAACGCGCACGGCATCGAGCGCGAGAACGCGCTGGCGCCGGAGGAGCGCGCCGCCGAGGCGTTGCTGATGGGGCTTCGGCTGGACGAAGGCCTGTCGCTCAGCCGCGTTGCGGCGCGCTCCGGCGTGCCGGTCGAGCGGCTGGTCGATGCGGCGCGGCTGGAGCGGCTGGCGGCGCAGGGCGTGGTCGAGCGCGATGGCGCACGGGTGCGCGTGCTGCCGGCGGGAATGCTGCTGCTCGACCATATCCTGGGTGAGATCGTCGCGGTCTGAGCGCCGCGTACGCGATCACGCGGCTTCGGTCGCCTCCTTCGCCGCCGTCATCGTCACCCGCACCGACTTGTAGGACGGCGTCCCGCTCTCGCGATCATGATCGTCGAGTGGCACCAGGCAGTTGGCCTCGGGATAATAGGCCGCGAGCGATCCCCGTGCGATGGCATGCGCGACCACCGTATAGCCGCGCAGCACGCGCCCCGGCCCGGCCGCGATGTCGACCACGTCGCCATGGTCCAGCCCCAGCGCCGCGAGATCCTCGGCATTGGCGAACACGATGTCGCGGCGGCCGGTGATGCCGCGATAGCGGTCGTTGAGGCCGTAGATCGTCGTGTTGTACTGATCGTGGCTGCGGATCGTCGTCAGCATCAGTTCGCCGGCATCGCCCCGGGCTCCCGTGATCGGCTGCACGAGGAAATGCGCCTTGCCGTCGGGCGTGTTCCACACCCGGTCGGAGGCGCCGACGGTGAGGCGGAAGCCGCCCTTCTGGCGCACGCGGGTGTTGAAGTCGTGGAAGTCGGGGAACACCGCCTCGATCGCGTCGCGGATGCGGTCGTAATCCGCCACCAGCCAGTCCCAGTCGATCGCAACGTGGGGCAGCGCGGCCTTGGCCATGCCGGCGACGATGGCGGGTTCGGACCTGAGGTCGGGCGTCGCGGGCTTCAGCCGGCCGCGCGAGGCGTGGACCATCGACATCGAATCCTCGACGGTGATGTACTGCGATCCGCCCGCCTGCTCGTCATGCTCGGTGCGGCCGAGGCAGGGCAAAACGATCGTTTCGCGCGCCAGCAGCAGGCAGGTGCGGTTGAACTTGGTGAGGATGTTGACCGACAGGTCGAGCTTGCGGAACGCCGCGAAGCTGGCCTCCGGATCGGGCATCGCCACCGCGAGGTTGCCGCCGAGCGCGATCAGCGCCTTGGACCGCCCGTCACGCATCGCCTGCAGCGCTTCGACCGCGGCATGGCCATGCGCGCGCGGGCTGGCGATGCCGAAACGCGCATCGAGCCGCGCCAGCATCGCCTCGTCGGGGCTCTCGGTGATACCGACGGTGCGGTCGCCCTGCACGTTGCTGTGGCCGCGCAACGGGCAGATGCCGGCGCCCGGCCTGCCCATATTGCCGCGCAGCAGCAGCAGGTCGGCGAGCAGCTGGACGTTGGCGGTGCCATGGCCATGCTGGGTGATGCCCATGCCGTAGCAGATGATGACCCGATCGGCGGCGGCATAGATCTTCGCCATGCTCTCGATCGCGTCGCGGGTCAGGCCGGAGCGCTGGACGATCTCGTCCCAGCCGGTCGCGGCGAGATCGTCGGCAAGCGCCTCGAAGCCGGTGGTGTGCCCGGCGATGAACGGGCGGTCGAGCAGCCCTGCCCCGCCCGCCGCCAGATCGGCCGCATCCATCTCCAGCAGCGCCTTCATCATGCCCTTGAGCATCGCACTGTCACCGCCGACGCGGAGCTGGTGATAGGCGGATGCAAGCTGGGTCGAACTCGGCGTCAGCATTTCGCCGGGATGCTGCGGTGACTTGAACCGCTCCAGCCCGCGCTCGCGCATCGGATTGGCGACGACGATGGGCACGCCGCGCCGCGCCGCCGCAGACAGCGTCGTCAGCATGCGCGGATGGTTGGTGCCGGGGTTGTGGCCGATGCAGAAGATCGCATCGGCCTCGTCGAAATCTTCCAGCGTCACCGTGCCCTTGCCGACACCGATCGACTTGGGCAGCCCGACGCTGGTCGCCTCGTGGCACATGTTCGAGCAATCGGGGAAGTTGTTGGTGCCGAAGGCACGCGCGAAGAGCTGGTAGAGGAAGGCCGCCTCGTTGGACGCGCGGCCCGAGCAATAGAATTCGGCCTGGTTGGGATCCGCCAGCGCCTGCAACCCCGCACCGATCCGCGCGAACGCCTCGTCCCACGGGATGATCGTGAAATGGTCGGTCGACGCGTCGTAGCGCAAGGGGTGGGTCAGGCGGCCGGCATCCTCCAGCGCATGGTCGCTCCAGCCGAACAATTCGGTGGCGCTGTGGCGCGCGAAGAAATCGGCATCGACGCGCTTGGCCGTCGCTTCCCAGGTCACCGCCTTCGCCCCGTTCTCGCAGAACTCGAACGAGGATGTGTGCTTCGGATCGGGCCAGGCACAGCCGGGGCAGTCGAACCCCGTCGGCTGGTTCATCTGCAGCAGCGCGCGGGTGTCGGCAGACGCCCCCATCTGGTCCTTGATGGCCACCGCCACCGCCCGCAACGCCCCCCATCCGCCCGCGGGGCCGTCATAGGGGGCGACGCCGTCGACGGGTTGGTCGTCGTGGTGCGGAAGCGTGGGATCGCGATCGGCCATGGCCGTTCCTTCTCGATTTGTAACCTTTGCATTCCTCCTGCCAGAAAAGATCGGGCAAGGGGATCATCGGCGGCCTACAGCAGGCCATAAGCAAAAGTCAGTTGTACGGGAGTATGTAATGACCGACGCCGTCCGGCCCCACGCCCCTGCGCGCAGCATGGCCGATAACGCTTCCGTGGCGCCGCTGGTTGCGATCATGGCCAGGCTGCGCGATCCGGTGGACGGATGCCCGTGGGACGTGGCGCAGAATTTCCGGACGATCGCCCCCTATACGATCGAGGAAGCCTATGAGGTCGCCGATGCGTGCGAGCGCGACGACATGGCGGCACTCAAGGACGAACTCGGCGACCTGCTGCTGCAGGTCGTGTTCCACAGCCGGATGGCGGAAGAGGCCGGCACGTTCGCGCTCGGCGACGTCGTCGATTCGATCTGCGCGAAGATGATCCGGCGCCACCCGCACGTGTTCGGCGATGGCAGCGGCGGGCCGGGATCGTGGGAGCGGATCAAGGCGGAAGAGCGCAAGGCGAAGGAGCCCGATCCGAGCGCGCTTGCCGGGGTGGCGCTGTCGTTGCCCGCGCTGCTCCGCGCTGAAAAGCTGCAGAAACGGGCAGCCCGCGTCGGCTTCGACTGGCCCGACGAGGAAGGACCGCGGCAGAAGATCGAGGAGGAACTGGCGGAGGTCGTCGAGGCGACCGATGCCGCGCATGTCGAGGAGGAGATCGGCGACCTGCTGTTCGCGGTCGTCAACTGGGCGCGCCACAAGCGCGTCGATCCCGAGGTCGCGCTGCGCGCCGCCAACGCCAAGTTCGAGCGCCGCTTCCGCGCGATGGAGGCAATGGCGGGCGACGGCTTCGCCGCGCTCGATCTCGACGCGAAGGAGGCGTTGTGGGTCCGCGCCAAGCGGGGCGGCAAGCCGCCGAAGGGCTGACACCCGAACTGCAATGAAAAAGGGCGGCAGCCGAAGCCACCGCCCTCTTTCGTATCAGACCGACGCGCGATCAGGCGCCGACGGGCTTGCCGTCGGTACGACGCACCACGATCGTCGACGAACGCGGCTCTTCACCATCCACCGGCCAGTTCCCGGTCGGATGCTGGATGTTGATGAAGAAGGTCGTGAGGTCCGGCGTGTAGGTGAGGCCGGTGATCTCGCAGCCCACCGGGCCGACGAGGAAACGCGACGAACGCTTCGTTTCGGGATCGATGTTGTACATCGAATTGTTGCCGAACGCGTCGATGATCGTCACGCCGGTGACACCCGACGTACCCGGAACCGAGTGGTCGGTCTGCACCCACAGGCGGCCCTGCGGATCGAAGCCCAGACCGTCCGGGCTCGAGAAGGTATCGCCGTTGATGTCGCCGACCAGGTTGGTCCCGCCGGAACGCAGCACCGGATCACCCGCGAGCAGGAAGATTTCCCAGGTGAAGGTGGTCGCCAGCGGCGAATCGCCGGCTTCCCGCCACTTGATGATGTGGCCGTGGCGGTTGGTGACGCGCGGGTTGGCCGGGTCGGTCACGCGGCGGCCGCTGTTGTTGGTCAGCGCGCACAGGATCGACTTGTCCAGGGCGACCGTGATCCATTCCGGACGGTCCATCACGGTGCCGCCGGCAACGCGTGCCGCCGAGATCGTGTTGACGACGACATCCGCCTGCGTCGCGAAATCGACGGTCTGCGGCGTCTGCGGGCCCTGCGAGGTGTTGCCGGGATCGGTCGCACCCGGAACCAGGCCGTTCTTGCCCTGGGTCAGTTCGCGCCACTCGCCGGTGCCGTCGCCGTTGAAACGGGCGACATAGAGCGTGCCGGTGTCGAGCAGGTCCTTGTTCATCGACCGGGTGGTCGCGGAATAGGGGCTCGCGGGCACGAACTTGTAGATGCAGCCCGGCGTACCGTCATGGCCCATGTAGATCGCAACGCGATTGGCGCTGTCGGTCAGATAGGCGGTGTTCTCATGGTCGAACCGGCCGAGCGCGGTGCGCTTGGTGGGCGTGCCGAACTCATTGTAGGGATCGATCTCGACCACCCAGCCATAATGGTGCGCGGGACGCGACGGCTCGAAATAGTTGTTCGTGCTCTCTTCGCAGGTCAGGTAGGTGCCCCACGGCGTACGGCCGCTGGCGCAGTTGTTGAGCATGCCGACCGCCTTGGTGCCAGTGATCGACGTGCCCGGACCGCCGATGTTGTAGCTGACGCGGCCATGCCAACGGCGGTTGCGGCTCGATGCACTGTTGACCGACCATGTGCCGTTGTCGGCACGGACGACCTCGATCACCGAGACGCCGACGTGCGAGGCGACGAGGCGCTTCTGCTCTTCGGTCGCGGTCGCGGCGTCGTAGGACGAATCCGGGAACAGGATGTTGAGGTCCGGATATTCGTGGTTGATCGCGAGCAGGCCGCCCTTGTTCGGGTCGACGCCCTGGATCTCGAAATATTCCATGCCGTCATGGTTGCCGCCGGCGAGCGCGAGCGTCTCGCTGGAGGGCTGGAAAGCGCCCGCATAGCCGATCGAACCCGGCAGCACGGGATCGCCTGCCTTGAACAGAACCTCGGCGACATAGCCGGCCGGAACGGTAACCTGGTCGTTCTGGTTCTCCGCCACCGGCTGGAACGTCACCGCATAGCTCACGGTCGGCGTCGGCGTGGGGGTGGGGGTCGGCGTCGGCGTGGGAGTCGGGGTTGGAGTCGGCGTGGGGGTGGGGGTCGGCGCGGGCGAATCATCGTCGTCGTCGCACGCGGCAGTGAAGCCGCCGAGACCGAAGACGAGCGCCAGGCCGGCACTGTTCTTCAGGATGGAGCGGCGGGCGGGATTGGCGGCGACGATTTCCTCGAGGCTCGACCCCTCGGGCATGGTAACGGCCTGGTCGGCACGCGAGGCGGCGCGCGCCTCGTCGGTCAGATGAGACATGGCTGGACTCCCTGTTGTCGTTGAGCGGCAATCAGGAAAATCCCACCGCCAACTATGGCCGGCTAGAGCCCCTCCATGACCGCCAAGTGAATTGGGGAAGACAGGTTTGCGACATGAGTGACGCTTTCGAGACGATTGTGCGACAAGGCGAGGCGCGCATGCTTCACGACAGGATGACAACGGGCTTCGGAACCCCTATGTGAGCCGCCTCCCATGGCAACGAAACTTCCCACCCCGCCGAAAGTCGGCATGGTCTCGCTCGGCTGTCCCAAGGCATTGGTCGACAGCGAACGGATTCTCACCAAGCTGCGTTCCGACGGCTATGGCCTGTCGCCCGACTATGCCGGCGCCGACGTCGTCCTCGTCAACACCTGCGGCTTCCTGGATAGCGCGAAGGAAGAAAGCCTCGAGGCGATCGGCGAGGCGATCGCCGAAAACGGCCGCGTGATCGTCACCGGCTGCATGGGCAACGAAGCCGATGTGATCCGCGCGCGCTTCCCCAACGTGCTCGCGGTGACCGGCCCGCATCAATATGAGGCGGTGGTGGGCGCCGTGCACGAAGCGGCGCCGCCCGTGCCCTCCCCCTTCGTCGACCTTGTGCCCGAAGGCGGGCTGAAGCTCACGCCGCGGCACTACAGCTATCTGAAGATATCGGAAGGCTGCAACCACCGCTGCTCCTTCTGCATCATCCCGTCGATCCGCGGCGACCTTGCGTCTCGGCGGCCCGACGCGGTGTTGCGCGAGGCCGAGAAGCTCGTCGCCGCCGGTACCCGCGAACTGCTGGTGATCAGCCAGGATACCTCGGCCTATGGCGTCGACCTGCGCCACAAGGCCTGGCCCTGGAAGGGCGGCGAGGTGCGCGCGCACATGACCGATCTGGCGCGTGAGCTGGGCAGGCTCGGCGCATGGGTGCGGCTGCACTATGTCTATCCCTATCCGCATGTCGACCAGGTCATCCCGCTGATGGCGGACGGGCTTGTGCTTCCCTATCTCGACATCCCGTTCCAGCACGCCGCGCCCAGTGTGCTGAAGGCGATGAAGCGGCCGGCGAATGAGGCCAAGGTGCTGGAGCGATTGCGCACCTGGCGCGAGATCTGCCCCGACATCGCGATCCGTTCCAGCTTCGTCGTCGGCTTCCCCGGCGAGACCGAGGCCGACTTCCAGTATCTGCTCGACTGGCTCGACGAGGCGCAGCTCGACCGGGTCGGCGCCTTCCGCTTCGAGCCCGTCGAAGGTGCCGCGGCCAACGCGCTGCCGGGCGCGGTGCCCGAAGCGGTCAAGGAAGAGCGCTACGCCCGGATCATGGAGAAGACCGCGGCGATTTCAGCGGCGAAGCTCCAGGCCAGGATCGGCCGCACGCTCGATGTCATCATCGATCTGGTCGACGATGATGGCGGCGCCACCGGCCGTTCCAAGGCGGATGCCCCCGAAATCGATGGCGAGGTCCAGCTCCGCGACACGGCAGGTCTGAAGCCCGGCGACATCGTGCCGGTGCTGATCGAGGACGCCGACGATCACGACCTGTTTGGCGTGCCGCTGCAGGCTGCCTGACGCGATGGCCGATGCCACCGCGCTCACGCGACGGACGATGGCCGATGCCGCCGCGCTCAACGCGGCGGGCGAATGCCGAGTTCGCGGTCGCGCCGCTGCGACCGCCGCACCAGGATCACGATCAGCGCGATCAGCCCGATCGCGAAGACCAGCATGATCATCCCGACGATGGGCAACACCTTGTCCACCGTGTCCAGCGCGTCGAGATCCGCGGGCTTGGTCCGGGAACCTTCGACGTTCCAGCCGGTCAACCGCTGGGGTCCGCCGTCCGACCGGAATTCGAGCTTCGTCGTCGTCCAGGTCTTCTCGTCGGTGGTGACGAGCGTGAAGGACTTGCTGCTGCTGCTCCTGCCATTCTGGTAATTACTGTTGGTCGAGTAAGCGATGAACTCGGTCTTGCCCGGGCTTGCCGGGAAATGGCTGGCGGCGGTGGCCAGTTGCGGCAGGCTGTCCGCCTTGATCTCCGGCGCCAGGATCTCGTCGAACGCGGTCGCGTCGCGCGTGCGGATGTCCTCGATCACGCCCATTGCGAGGGCGCGATCCTCATCGGAGACGAGCCGATCGATCATCCCGCGCAGCGAGCATCCGCCCAGCGCGAGCGCGATCGATGCGATCAGCAGCCATCTGCCCAGTTGCCGCATCACCTTCCCCTTCCCGCAGCATGCATCCCGGCGCTTCCACCCGGCGCGAACAGACCGTAACAGAGAGCATGACCGACTTTTCCGCTTCGCTCCAGCCCGATCGCGGGCAATCCGCGGTTTCCATCGCACTCGTCGACAAGGCCGGATTCGACGGCTGGCTGAGGCTGCAACCGCCCCGCACCCGCGCCGCCGTGGCCGCGCAAAGGTTCAAGGGCGAGGCCAATGCGCTGGCGATCCTGCCGGGCGCGGGCCCCGAGGACTGGAGCGTCGTCGCCGGCGTGGCGGATGTTCAGTCGCTCGGCGCATGGTGCCTTGCCAAGGCGGCGGGGCAGTTGCCCGAGGGAAGCTATCGGCTGGAAAGCGGCGATCCGGGCGCCGCGGCCCTGGGCTGGCTGCTCGCGCATTACAGCTTCGATCGCTACCGCAGCAGCGAGACGGCCTCAGCGCCGCGCACCCTGCTCTCTCGCGACGCCGCGCGGATCGGCGAGACGGTGCAGATCGCAAGCGCGGTAGGGCAGGTTCGCGATCTTGTGAACACTCCGGCGGCCGACATGGGGCCCGCGCAGCTCCAGGCCGAGGTGGAGGCGCTGGCGCGCGACTTCGGCACCAAGGCTGCGATCACCAGCGGCAAGATGCTGGCCGAACAATTTCCGATGGTTCACGCCGTCGGCCGCGCTGCCGATCCCGCACGCGCGCCGCGGATGATCGAACTTGTCTGGGGCCGGCCGGAGCATCCCCGCGTCGCCATCATCGGCAAGGGCGTGTGCTTCGACAGCGGCGGTCTCGACATCAAGCCGTCCTCCGGCATGCGGCTGATGAAGAAGGATATGGGCGGCGCCGCGCATGCGATCGCGCTTGCCCGGCTGGTGATGGCGGCGCGCCTGCCGGTCCGGCTTCACCTGCTGGTGCCCGCCGTGGAAAATGCAATCGCGGCCGACGCGTTCCGGCCCGGAGACATATTGCGCAGCCGCAAGGGATTGAGCGTGGAGATCGGCAATACCGATGCCGAAGGGCGGCTGATCCTGGCCGACGCGCTGACCCGCGCGGTGGAGGAAACGCCCGAACTGATCATCGACTTCGCGACGCTCACCGGCGCCGCCCGCGTCGCGCTGGGCCCCGACCTGCCCGCGCTGTTCAGCAACGACGACACGCTCGCTGCGGCATTGCTCGCGGCGGGCAGCGCGGTCGACGACCCGCTGTGGCAGCTTCCCCTGTGGTCGGGCTATGACGAACTGCTCAAATCCGACGTGGCCGACCTCAACAACGCGCCCGAAGGCGGCTTTGCCGGCGCGGTGACGGCGGCGCTGTTCCTGCGCAGGTTCGTGCCGGAGACGGTGCAGTGGGTGCATCTCGACACGTTTGCGTGGCGCCCCGCGGCGAAGCCCGGACGGCCGCGCGGCGGCGAAGCATTGGGGCTTCGCGCCGCGTGGCGGCTGCTTTCCCAGCGCCTTCCGGCACAGCGTCCCGGCTAAGCGTCTCACAGTAAACGGATCGGACACGAAACCAGCCCGGGGTTGGCGCGTTCTCTGCAACGCCGCATAACAGTCGGAGTAACGGGACGTGCCTGAGCGAGGACTGAGGGGATGGATGGAGACTCTCGTCGACTATGTCCGCTCGGGTGAACCAGACCTTACCAACCGCCAGATGGCGCTGATGCTGCTCGTTTATCTCACGCCCGGGCCCCACACCGTGCGCGGCCTCGCGCGCGGGCTGAATGTTTCGAAGCCGGTTGTCACGCGCGCCTTGAACAGGCTGGGCGCGCTCGGCTATCTGCGCCGCCAGCGTGACGAAGCGGACCGCCGCAACATCTTCGTCGCGCGCACGCGGGAAGGAACGGATTTTCTTGAAGGCTTCGGCAATCTCATCGACGATCACGGCAAGGTCCCCCAGCGCGAACGCGTCACGGCCTGAGCGCTTCGCGCTCACGGGCACGTCCTGGAGCTACGATCCGCGCGTCCATGCCGCCCGCCGCGACATCGCCGACATCGCCCTCGCAGGCCGCCTGTTCGCGCCGCATTATGCCCGTCCGCTGACGATGGTCTGCACCGTCGCCCACCTGCCGCTTTATGACCGGCCGGGGCCAGCCGGTCGGCAGACGTCCGAATTGCTGCTGGGCGAGCATTTCGCCGCGATCGATATCGATGGCGGCTGGGCCTGGGGCTATTGTTCGCACGACCATTATGTCGGCTATATCGCGATGGACGGGCTCGACATCGGGGATGACAGGACGGTCCGCATGCCCGTTGCCGGCCATCATGCCGATCCGGCCGCGCTCGCCCGCTCGCTTGTCGGCACACCCTTCGTCGCCGGCGGGCGCAGCAGCGCCGGCGTCGACGTCGGCGGCCTCGTCCAGATCGCGCTCGCCCCCTTCGGCATCGCCGCGCCCCGCGACGTCGACCTGCAGCGCAACGCGCTGGGCACGGCCATCGACGCTGGCGGCGCCATCGGGCGTAACGATCTTGTCTTCGTCGCCGGCCATGCCGGCATCATGGCCGATTCGGAGCGGCTGATCCACGCCAGCGGAAGCGCTGGCGCGGTGATCGCCGAGCCGTTGGCCGATGTGCTCGCCCGTCTCGGGCGTGACGATCTTCTTGTCCGGAGGCTGGGCGCATGACCAACCTGTTCATCGATGGCGGCGCGGGCACCACCGGGCTGGAAATCGAGGCACGGCTCGCCGGCCGCACCGACATCAGCCGTATCGAACTGCCCGAGGACCGGCGCAAGGACGCCGCCGCCCGGCGCGAGGCGCTGAACGAGGCCGATGTCGCGATCCTGTGCCTGCCGGACGATGCCGCGCGCGAAGCGGTGGCGCTGATCGACAATTCGCGCACGCGCGTGATCGACGCATCGACCGCGCACCGCGTGGCGCCAGGCTGGACCTATGGTTTCCATGAGATCGAACCCGATGGCCGCGCGCGGCTGGCAGCGGCGACGCGCGTCGCCAATCCGGGCTGCTACCCCACCGGTTTTCTCGGGCTGGTGCGGCCGCTGGTCGCCGCGGGGCTGATCCCGGCGGACTGGCCGATCAGCGTCAACGCCGTCTCCGGCTATTCGGGCGGCGGCAAGGCGATGATCGCCGAGTTCGAGAATGGCGACACCGACACCGCGTGGCGGGGCTATGCGCTGGGCCTTGCGCACAAGCACGTGCCCGAGATGATGAGCCATGCCGGCCTTTCGGTACCGCCGCTGTTCGCGCCCGCGGTCGTGCACACCCTTCGCGGCATGATCGTCGAGGTCCCGCTGCAGCTTGCCGCAATGCCCGGACGACCGACGCCTGCCGCGCTGCGCGCGGTTCTGGAGGCGCATTATGTCGCCTCACCGATCGTGCGCGTCATGCCGGCCGAGGCGCTAGCCGGGCTGACCATCGAACATGCGGCGGGCACCGACCGGCTCGACCTGTTCCTGTTCGCCAGCCCCGACGGCGGCCAGGTGCGGCTGATCGCCGCGCTCGACAATCTCGGCAAGGGCGCTGCCGGCGCTGCGGTGCAGTCGCTCAACATCCTGACCGGGCAGGACGAGACGCGGGGCCTGACGCTATAGTCGCGCGCCCTGCGCACGATGGCGGCAGGCGTCCGGCTTGCCTCCGGCTGCCTCGTTCCCTACCTGTTCGCGCGTGAGTCTTGCTGTCCCCACCCCTTCGCCCGCCGACCCGCCCTATCTCCGCGGGTTGAACGAACCCCAGCGCCAGGCGGTGCTGACCACCGAGGGCCCGGTGCTGGTGCTTGCCGGGGCAGGCACGGGCAAGACCGCTGCGCTGACCGCGCGGCTCGCGCATCTGATCGCGACGCGGCGTGCGTGGCCGTCCGAGATCCTCGCCGTGACCTTCACCAACAAGGCGGCGCGCGAGATGCGCGAACGCGTCGGCCGGCTGGTGGGCGATGCCGTGGAAGGCATGCCATGGCTGGGCACCTTCCACGCGATCGCCGCGAAGATGCTGCGCCGCCATGCCGAACTGGTGGGGCTGCAGGCCAATTTCACGATCCTCGATACCGACGATCAGCTGCGCCTGCTCAAGCAGTTGATCGCCGCCGCCGAGCTCGACGAGAAGCGCTGGCCGGCGCGCCAATTGGCGGGCCTGATCGATCGCTGGAAGAACAGGGGGCTGGTCCCTGCCGACCTCGATGCGGGCGAAAGCGAGCTGTTCGCCAATGGCCGCGGCCAGGATCTGTATCGCGCCTATCAGGATCGGCTGCGGGCGTTGAACGCGTGCGATTTCGGCGACCTGCTGCTGCACATGCTGACCATCCTAAAGCGCCATCGCGACGTGCTGGAGCTGTATCAGCAGCGCTTCAAATATGTGCTGGTCGACGAATATCAGGATACCAATTCGAGCCAGTATCTCTGGCTGCGGCTCATCGCGCAGGCGCACAAGAACATCTGCTGCGTCGGCGACGACGACCAGTCGATCTATTCCTGGCGCGGCGCCCAGGTCGAGAATATCCTGAAGTTCGAGAAGGACTTCCCGGGCGCTGCGATCATACGGCTCGAACAGAATTACCGCTCGACGCCGCACATCCTGGCCGCCGCCTCCGCGGTGATCGCCAACAATGGCGGGCGCCTCGGCAAATCGCTGTGGACCGAACGCGACGCCGGCGAGAAGGTGCAGGTGATCGGCGTGTGGGATGGGCCGGAGGAAGCCCGCCGCATCGGCGACGAGATCGAGACACACCGGCTGCGCGGTGGATCCTATGACGATGTCGCCATCCTCGTCCGCGCGCAGTTCCAGACCCGCGAGTTGGAAGACCGCTTCATCCAGATCGGCCTGCCCTATCGCATCATCGGCGGTTTCCGCTTCTACGAGCGCGCCGAGATCCGCGATGCGCTGGCCTATCTCCGCCTCGTCCACCAGCCGTCAGACGATCTCGCGTTCGAGCGCATCGTCAACGTGCCCAAGCGCGGTCTCGGCGACAAGGCCGTGGCGAAGATCCACATGTTTGCCCGCGCATCCGACGCGCCCTTGCTTCATGCCGCGGCGCGGTTGCTCGATACCGATGAACTGACCTCCGCGGCGCGGCGCACACTGGGCAATTTCGTGACCGATGTCGCGCGCTGGCGGGACCGCGCCAACGATCTTCCGCATGCGGAGCTTGCCCGGCTGATCCTCGATGAATCGGGCTATACCGGCGTGCTGCAGGCGGAAAAGAGCGTCGAGGCGTCGGGCCGGCTGGAAAATCTCAACGAACTCATCCGTGCGATGGAGGAATATGAGACGCTCGGTGCCTTCCTCGAACATGTCAGCCTCGTCATGGACAATGACGCCGCGGTCGAGGACGCCAAGGTGACGGTGATGACGATCCACGCCGCCAAGGGGCTGGAGTTCGACACCGTGTTCCTCGCCGGGTGGGAGGAAGGCGTGTTCCCCTCGCAGCGCGCGCTCGACGAAGGCGGCCTTGCCAGTCTCGAGGAGGAACGCCGCCTCGCCTATGTCGCGATCACGCGCGCGCGCCGCCGTGCGGCGATCCTGCACGCCGCCAACCGTCGCATATATGGCCAGTGGACGAGTTCGATTCCGTCGCGCTTCGTCGGCGAACTGCCCGAGGCGCATGTCCAGGCCGAAAGCAGCATGTCGGGCGGCGAAAGCCTGTGGCGGGCCAACTGGTCCGAACATGCCGATCCGTTCAGCAGTGTCGCGCGCAGCACCGGCCGCGGCCCCGGCTGGCAGCGCGCGGCGACGACGGGATCATTCAGCCGAGAGCCGGCGCGTGTCGTCGAGGCACGTGCGAGCGCGGTCAGCCTGGGCAACAAGGGGCGCAGCGACCTCCAATGCGGCATGCGCGTGTTCCACCAGAAGTTCGGCTACGGGGCGATCGTCGAGATCGAAGGCAACAAGCTGGAGATCGATTTCGAGACGGCGGGCCGCAAGCGGGTGATGGACAGCTTCGTCACCATCCCGGGCTGACCGGAACTGCGCCCTGCCCCACCCGTTCCTTTGCCATCAACCAAGGAGACAAGGGATGCCGGCACCGCAGGAACTCGAAGCCAAATTCTGGAAGGCGCTCAAATCGGATAGGACGATGATGCTCGGGCTCGACGGCGTCGCCGATGGTCATGCCCAGCCGATGACCGGACTGACCGATGGCGATGGCACGCACGGCCCGATCTGGTTCTTCACCACGCGGGACAATGGCCTGGTACGCGCGATGCGTGAAAGCCATCGCGCGATTGCCCATTTTACCGCCAAGGGGCATGATCTGTTCGCCACCGTGCATGGCGATCTGCGGATCGAGCCCGATCGGGCGATGGTCGATCGGCTGTGGAATCCCTTCGTCGCGGCATGGTTCGAAGGCGGCAAGGATGACCCGTTGTTGCAGCTGATCCGGCTGGATGCCGAGCATGCGCAGATATGGCTCGACGAAAAAAGCCTGTTCGCCGGCGCAAAAATGCTAATGGGGCTTGGCGATCCGAAGCAGGATTATCGCGACAAGGTTGCCGACGTGACCCTGAGTTAAGCTGCTACCACGGTATCGCGGAACAGGAGGGGTGTCCGATGCGGGCGATTTCAGTGACGATCCTGCTAATCCTCGCTGGATGCGCCGCCCCACCGGCATCGCAGCCGACATCCCCTCCACCCCCGCCGCCGACCGCCGACGCGGCCGGGCTGACCGGCATCTGGGCGATCAAGGCGATCGATAACCAGCCGCTCGAAGGCGCACCGGCAACCATCGCCTTCGCCGGCGATCGCGTATCGGGCACCACCGGGTGCAACCGCTTCAACGGCAGCTTCCAGCTTGCAGGGGATCGGCTGACGATCGGCGCGCTGGGAACGACGCGCATGGCCTGCCCCCCGCCGCTGATGCAGCGCGAGACGGTGTTGCTGGCCCGCTTCGCCGCGCCGCTCGCGGTGTCGGGCGGTGCAGCAGGGACGCTGACCCTGACCGGCACCGGCGGGGAGACGGTGCTGCTCGAACGGCAATGACCCGACCATCCGGCACGCGGCGCGGTTGAAGCGCGATCCGGATCGTATAAGGATGGCGGCACGCGCGGCGACGGCGCGACACGGAGAGCTTGGCTGATCGGTGTCTAAACAGTCGGGGTCGCATGCAGAAGTCGGTCGAGGATGCCAGGCCTCATAGCCTGTTCGAAGATGTATACGCGTTGGTCGTCGGCTGTGTGCTGATCGTCCTGGGGTTGTTGCTGTTGCGTGCCGCGGGGCTGACGACCGGGGGGATCGCTGGGCTCTCGCTGCTCTTCTCTTATCTACTGCCGGTGCCGGTCGGCCTGCTGTTCGCGCTGATCAACCTGCCCTTCTTCCTGTTCGCCGGCCGGGTGATGGGGCGGCGGTTCATGATCAAAACGGTGCTGCTCAACCTCGGGATCGTCATCACCGCCGGACTGGCGCCGGAGGTCTTCCGTTTGGCCACGATCGCGCCGCCGGTCGCCGCGTTCGCGGGCGGCATGGTGATCGGCATGGGCACGCTGTCCGTCGCGCGGCATGGCGCCGGCGTCGGCGGTATCGGCGTGATCGGGCTTTGGCTGCAGCAACGCCATGGCTGGAATGCGGGCCGCACCCAGATCCTGTTCGATGCCGTCATCCTGGGCGCGTCGCTGACCGTGCTGTCGCCCGAGGCGTTCATCTGGTCGATGCTCAGCGCCGCCGCGATCAGCGGCATCCTGATGGCCTGGCACCGCCCCGGCCGCTACACCGGCTATTGAACCCCCGGCCTGCCCGCTCAGCTCGGGCGTTCGGCGAGCAGGCTGCGGACGAGCGGCTGCATGCGCGCGTCGAACTCGGCGAGCACGGGGTGCGATTCCACCGTGTCGTAATGGGTGACCAGCGTCTCGCCATTCCACAGGTGCAGCGCATAGGCCGGCGGATCGGCGATGATCATCGGGCGCTCGTCGGGTCGGTCCGGATCGATCGGCGCGAGGTCGAGCGCGACCTGCGGCGCAGTCGACGGGCAGACCGACACCGTCGTGCCGCGCCAGCCGACCGTCACCGGCCGGTGCAGATGCCCGCAGATCACCGCGCGCACCTGCGGCTGCCCCGCGATCGCCGCGGCGAAGCGCTGCACCCACGGCTCTTCCTCGTGCGTCGCCATCCAGGCGATGCCGACATCGACCGGCGGATGATGCATGATGATCGCCACCGGATCCGCCGGACGTTCCGCCAGCCGTGCCGCCAGCCACGCGGCGCGCGTTTCGCAGAATGCGCCGCCATGGCGCCCTTCTTCCAGCGTATCGATCACGATCAGCCGCAGCGATCCGGCGTCATGCTCATACTGGTAGAAACCGTCGACCGGCGCGATCTCCCCGAAGACGGCACCGAAATTCTCCCGGACGTCATGATTACCGAGGCAGGACAGGATCGGGATCGGAAAGGCGTCGAACGCCTCGCGCAGACGCAGATAGCTGTCCAGGTCGCCGCGATCGACGAGGTCGCCCGTTGCGAGAACGAGATCGGGCAAGGGCGACATGGCCAGCAATGCAGCGAAGGTGCGATCCAGCCTCTGCCGGTTGAACTCCCCGGGATTGTCGGGATCGAACCCGAGATGGATGTCGGTGATCTGCGCGATCAGCACCGCTCCGGCCTTCCTGCGCGCGGGCGTCTGCATACCCACCGCCCAATGCGATTCGTGGATCCGGCTCGCCGTCAAGGGATCGGGGTTGAACACCGATTCCTTCATCGATCCGGTCAGCGGCGCGCGACCGGAACGGCGCGCGGCTGCCTCCGCCCCTTGCGGCTGTCGCGGGTCAACGTGCTCACCCATGGCGCACCATCGTCGGCGTGATAATCGTGGCACATCGCGCAGCTCGACGGCACCTCGGCGCGCGCCTGCTCCCCGCCATGGCAGGTCCGGCAGGATTTGATGTCGGGCAGCAGCAGATCGCCGGCGCTGCGCGAAGCCGTCGCCTTGGTGTGGCAGCTCTCGCATTTCTCGGCCTTGTGCGCTTCATGGTCGAACCAGCCCTTCTGCATGTAGCGCATCGGCTGCACGACATCGCCCACATTGAACCCGACGACGCTCGGGCCGCGGGCCTGCGTCACCACGTGGCAGTCGTAGCAGGCGCCACCGGGCGAGAAAACGGCGCGTATCGCGTCTTCCGCGCGCGCCGGACGCTGCAGCACGGCGGAAGCGAAGATGCTCTGGGTGCGGCTGGCCTGGTAATCACCGGGCAGGCGGCGGGCCTGGCCGCCGAGATTGATGGGGCGCACGGGGCCCGTCGAGCGATACAGCGCGCGGAGATCGGCGGCGACCTGCTGCGGTTCGCCATGCCTCAGGGTGCGCACCGTCCCGCCGATCGAATCGAACGCCAGACTGTGGCACATGCCGCAGCTCTGCTCCATTTCGACCGGGCGGAAGCGCACGCCATCCGGCGTGGCCTTGTGGCAGTCCTTGCACTGGAGAGACGCGCCGAAGCCGAATTCGCCGGCCATCGTCTGCCCCATCCGGGCGACGCCCCCGGTCTTCGACATGTGCAGCGCGTGCGGGAACTTCAGCCCGTTATTCTCGCGGGGCGCATCGGCCAGCGACACCCGGCGCAGCAGCGGCTTGTCACCCGGCTGCACCACCACCGCGGGGTGGAATTCGGGATGCGCGGTGCCGAAATCCGCTGCGTTCAAGAGCTTCGTGTCCTTCAGGCGCGTATTGAGGCTGCCGTGGCAGTCGGCGCAGAATTTCTGCGCCGTTGGCTGCATAGGCCCAGCGCCCTCATGTTCGGTGTGACATTCGACACAGCTCCCCTCGGGAACGTTGAATGCCACCTTGAACTGATGCTGTATCTGCCCGCCCAGGCCCGGGGGGGCCTTCGCGTTCGCCAGCCGCGCCGCCGGCGCGTGGTCGTGCGTGTCCTCATGGCAGGCGATGCATGACTCGTCCCGCACCGATTCGAACGCATTGACGTGGCACGCCTGACAGTCCTTCTCGAGGCTCTTGTGCGCGAGCGAGAGCTTGCCGGATTCCCACATTTTGTCGCCGTGGAAGGTCTTCGGGCGCTCGGCGACGCCCTTGTAGGTGACGTAGCTGTAGATCGGCCAGGCGAGGAACACCGCCAGCACCAGGAGGATATAGCCATAGGCGCTCAACCGCTTGCCGGGCAGAAGCGACTGCAGCGTGAACACCTTCGAGCGGTCACGATCCTCGGCCGAGTCGGAGACGGCCTCGATCCGCTCCACCGCGAACAGCGGGCGCCCGTCCACGCTCGAGAGAGTCAGCCGGTGGCTGCCGAAGCGCAACTCGGCGCCGCGCCCGGCATCGACCTCCTCGCGCATCGTCGGCCGGCCTTCGATCTCGAAGCCCAGGCCGCCGATCGATTCGATCAGCAGCCGCTGGCCGCCCAACGCGGTGACGCGGGCATGCTGCCGGTCGACCGCAAGATCGGGCAGCGGGATGCCATTCTCTGCGCCACGGCCGATGACGAGCGAATCGCCTTCGACCAACGCGTCGCGGACGATCTCCCGCCCATCGGCGGTGCGCGAAATCTGGCGGACGACAAAGGTCAAGCGGGCCTCACCAGTAGAAGAAGACGCTGACGATGTGCGCTGAGAGCGCGGCGAGCAGTGCGAAGGTCATCGGCACGTGGACGTAGAGCCAGATCTCCAGCAGCGCCTTGAGCTTGGCGTGCCTGCGCATTCGCGCGAGCATCGCCTGCTTGCGTTCGAACAGGGCATCGATCTTCTCCAGGGGATCGTCCGCAATCCTTGCGCGGTAGGCGGTGTCCCGGCGCAGTTCGATATGCGCGCTGCGCGTGGCACAGCGCGGATATCGGCCGCCGAGGCGGGTCAGGATGCCGCCCTTGAGCGGATCATCGTCGAGCGACATCTGAACGAGCGCCGCGTGGCGCTGCTCGAGCGGTTGCGCGGCATCGTAAAGCTGGCGGTCGATCGACTTGAGCGCGTCGAGCATCTGCGGCTCGGTCATTTCGTCGCGGTTGGTGCTCAGCCGTTCGGGCAGAACCGCATAGGCGCCGATGCCGAACAGGCCCGAGAGGATGACGAGCATCATCAGCGCCCATGCCAGGGTGTGAACGTTCCAGCCGAGCTGAAAGCCGGTGTGCAGCGTGCCGATGACGATCAGGCTGAGCCCGAGATAGATGTGCGCAGACGTCCACGCCTTCAGCGACCATCGCCCCGCCGTCATCGCGCGCTTGCGCACGCCCAGCATCGTCAGCCACAGGATCATCAGCACGCCGACGGTGCCGAGCGTATAGCCATACCAGCTGCCACCATTGTGCCGCGGCGTGACGTCGATCAGGAAATAGACCGCGATCACCAGCACGCACAGGCCGGTCGCGATCTTCGCCCATAGAAAATTCCGGTGCCGGATGAAGCCGTCGTGCAGCGATTGGGCGCGCGCCCTTTTCGGCGCGGCGCGCATGGCGCGCGGCATACGGTCGGGCTTGGATGCCATCAGTTCACCCCCTGCGGCACGATAGCGGAGATGGCGTGCCAGCGCCGGCCCGCCTCATGCTCGGTCGTTCCGTCACTGCCTGCCCCCCGTTCGCCATCAGCTGCTTTCCCGCTGCAGCCGTGCGATCGAGAGAAAATCGTCGGGCGCAACCCGGATCGCGGCGCCGGTCGGACAGGCGCGCACGCATGCGGGGCCACCGGTTATGCCGGCGCACATGTCGCACTTGATCGCCTTCTTGGGCTTTTCGGCCGCCGGATCGGAATGCTTGTAGGACCAAGCCTTGCTCGGCTCGCCGGGCCCGGGGCCGGTGCCGAGGAACAGCCAGCTGAGCAATGACGGCTTGGGTGGCGGCGTGCTGTCCATCCGTATCACGCCATAGGGGCAGTTGCGCTGGCAGTTGCCGCAGCCGATGCAGCTGTCGTCGATATAGACTTCGCCGTCCTGCCCGCGGTGCAGCGCGTTGGGCGGGCAATCGGCCATGCAGTGCGGATGCTCGCAATGCCGGCAACTCGTCGGCACGTGGAGGTGCGCATAGGTCTTGCCCGCCTCACGATCGAGGCGGCTCAGGCCGTCATGGCTGTCCGCGCAGGCCTTTTCGCAATTGTCGCAGCCGACGCACAGATTCTCGTCGATCAGCAGCACATCGGTCGCCTCGCCGATGCCCTCGCCGATCAGGAAGTTGGAGACGGACGAATAGAGGTCGACCGCGCCCGAGAAACTGTCCTTCGAGGCCTCGATATAGGCGTTGACGTCCTGGCGCGCGGCCATGTCGCGCTTGGCCTTGGCCAGCAGGTCGGGCTTGCGGCGCAGCAGCGCCTCGAACATGTCGCCCTGCAGCTTGATGACCTCCGCCTTCACCGCCGCTTTCACCGTGGCCGTGCGCCGCCCGCCCGCGATCAGCGACATCTCGCCGACATAGGATCCGGCGGGCAGGTAGGAGAGGAACACCGGCTTGCCGCCGATCATCTTCTCGACGATCATCGAGCCCGATCGGATGACGAAGACGTCCTTGCCATCCTCCCCCTCGTTGATCACCGCCTTGCCCGCCGGGATCGTGATGATCTCCGAGGTCGCGATCACGTCGTCGAGATCGTCGGCGGTCACGCCCGATCCGAACAATTGCAGCAACTGGCGCTCGGTGGAAATCCGCGCGATCGCCTGCTTGGCCGAGGGCACGGTCGATTGCAGCTTCAGCGCCGCCGAACGCGACACCTCGACCGCGATCGTGCCCATCTTGGCGCGCACGGTGGCGCCGCGGCGGCGGCCCGAAATCAACCCGACCTCGCCGAAGATCGACCCCTTGCCGACCGTCACCTTGATGTCGGGATCGGTCGGGTTCACCTCGATGTCGACCGCGCCATCGGCGATGCCGAACAGCGAGGATCCGGGGGTGTTGCGTTCGAAGACCAGTTCGCCCGCGCGATAGGTCCGCGCCTCGCTGTCGAGCATGAACTCGCGCATCTGCAGCTGCGACATGCCGTTGAAGATCTTGATGCGGGTGCGGAGATATTCCAGCCACTCGTCGACGGAGCGCGAACCGGGCATCTCCTTGAACTTTTCGATCAGGATCGGCTCGTCGGCAGGCTTCAGCGACATATTGCCATTGATGAACTCGACGACGTCATAGCCCTGGTTCATGCAGTGCTTGATCAGCGGATAGCCTGCCAGCGCGCCGATCACATAGATGCCGGGAACCGTCGATTCGAACGTCCGCGAGAGTTCGGGATAGGATACGCGTTCGTCGCTCGTGAAGCGGATGCCCGTGCCGGCGACGCGTTCCTTCTTGCCGTCGCGCTCCTCGAACGCGGCACCGCACAATTCGACGAACCGGCGCGGCGGCGCCGATCCCATGCGCGCGATGATCCGGTCGCAGCGGACCCGCCGTTCGCCGTCGCGGGTATCGTAAGTGACCCAGCCGGGCTCCACCTTCTGCGGCGTCGTGCCGCGAAGGACGGTCACGCGCCCCGCGGCTTCGGCCGCCAGCAGCGCCTTGATGTTGGCATCCTTGGCGGTGCTGAATTCCATCGACCGGTTGACGATCGTCACGACATTCTGCTGCGCGGGATCGTCCGCCAGGCCCAGCGCATTCTCGATCCCGGCATCGCCGGCGCCGATCACGCTGATATGTTCGTCGACATAGGCCTTGGGGTTGTCGAGCGTATATTGCACGTGCGGCAGATCGCCGCCGGGCACGCGCATCAGATTGGGATTGCCCTGCGTGCCGATGCCGAGAACGACCTGCTCGGCGCGCACCGTCTCGCCACTCTTCAGCTTGAGGGCGAAATCCCCCTTGCTGCCGGTGATCGCGGTGACTTCGGCATCATATTTCACATGGATGCGGTTTTCGGCCGCCTGGCGTTCCCAGGTTCCCAGCACCGTCTCGCGCTTGCCGGCGTCGAAATCCATGTCGGAGCGCAGGACGAGCTGGGACGGCGTCGCCATCACATGCTTGCCGAGCTGGTATTTGTAGATCGTATCCGAAAGATGATCGGTCTTTTCGAGCAGCACATGGCTGATGCCGAGCTGCGCCGCACGCGCAGCCGCGCTGAGCCCCGCAGGCCCGGAGCCAACGATGGCGATCCGGTAGAGGTCGGTCACGCGCTTACACCCCTGGTACGTTGGCCGGTTTTTCTTGCGGCATCCGTTTTCGGACTGGCCGGATCGAGCGCGAACCCGAGATCACTCTACCATCTTTGGCCACGACCGCTAGACTTGGAACGTCGAAAATTCACTGGCGGGGTATGAGGATGGCATCGGAAGCGACGGCCGGGGCAGGCGCCGGGACCGCGAAGTTCGGCAGAATCGCGCTCATCCTGGCGGCGCTGGTCGCATTGGTGGCGGTGGGAATCGCGATCGCGCGCAGCCGCGGCGGCGATTCGCCGACGACCGCGCCGCCCCCCGGCGCAGCGGCGAGCCCGGCTGCTCCGGTCGGCGATGTCGATTCGATGATCGGCCAGCTCGAGGCCCGGTTGAAGCAGAACCCCGAGGATGTCGCGGGGTGGAGCCTGCTCGGCCGGTCCTTCATGGTCACCAATCGCTATGCGGAGGCGGCCACTGCCTATGACCGCGCGACCAAGCTCGCGCCCGACAATGTCGAGAACTGGTCGGCGAAGGGCGAGGCGCTGGTCTATTCGGCAGGCGACAAGGTTCCGCCCGAGGCGCTGGCAGCATTCGCCGAAGCGCTGAAGCGCGATCCCAAGGATGCGCGCGCGCGTTATTATCAGGGCGTCGACAGATATTATCGCGACGACAAGAAGGGCGCGATCGATGCGTGGCTCGCCGTGCTCGGCGACACCCCCGCCGGCGCGGACTGGGAAGCCGGGCTGCGCCAGCGCATCACCGAGGTGGCGGCCGAAGCCAAGATCGACGTTTCCGCGCGACTGGCGGCGACGCGCCCCGCAGCACCCCTGCCCTCCACCGCGACCGACGGCATTCCCGGGCCTTCGCGCGACCAGATGGCGGCGGCGACGCAGCTGCCGCCGGGACAGCAGGATGCGATGGTCAACCAGATGGTCGAGGGCCTCGAAGCGAAGCTGAAGGCCAATCCGCGCGACGAGGCCGGCTGGATCCGGCTGATGCGGTCGCGGATGGTGCTCAACCAGCCCGATCGCGCCGGCGCCGCGCTGCAATCGGGGCTGGGCGCGTTCGGCAGCGACAGCGCCGCGCAGAACCGGCTGCGCCAGTCCGCGCGCCAGCTCGGCGTGCCGGGGGCATGATCCGCGCGGCGCCGTGATGCGCCCGCGCCGCATCGTCAGCGTCGTCGGCACGCGGCCGGAAGCGATCAAGATCGCGCCGATCGCGCTTGAGGCGCGCAGGCGTCCGGGGCTCTGCCACCGCCTCGTCGCCACCGGCCAGCACCCGGCGCTGTTCGACGATGCGTTGGCGGGGTTCGGCATCGCCGCGGACGATCGCTTGCACCTCGCGCCCCCCGACGCCCCCCGAGCGGACCGGCTCGCCGCGCTGGAGGCCGGCATCGCGGCGCATCTCCACCGGCTCGCGCCCGACCTCGTCCTGGTCCAGGGCGATACCGACAGCGCCCGCGCCGCCGCCCGTGCGGCCGTCTCGCTGGGGCTCCCGATCGGCCATGTCGAGGCGGGGCTGCGCAGCGGCCGTCCCGATCGGCCCTGGCCCGAAGAACCCAACCGGCGCGAGATCGACGGCTGTGCCGCGCTGCTCTTCGCGCCGACGCCGGGCAACGCCGCCAATCTGGCCGACGTCGCGGGGATCGTCGCCGTCACCGGCAATACCGGAATCGATGCGTTGCGGATCGCGCGACCGGCACTGCCGGTGCCAGCGCCGCCGATACCGGGCCTGCGCCAGCTGCTGGTCACCTGCCACCGCCGCGAAAATCAGGGCGAACGCCTGCACGGCATCTGCGCCGCGTTGCGCCGGATCGCCGATCGCAGCGATGTGCGGCTCACGCTGCCGCTGCACCCCAATCCCGCCGTCGGCCCGGTGATCGCCGCGCGGCTCGGCGATCATCCGCGCATCCGCCTCGTCGCGCCGCTCGATCATCGCGCGATGCTCGCCGCCATTCGCGACGCCGATCTCATCCTGTCCGACAGCGGCGGCATCCAGGAAGAAGCCCCCGCCTTCGGCACGCCGCTGCTGGTGCTGCGCGCGGAGACCGAGCGCCCCGAGGCGGTGGCGGCCGGCCATTGCCGGCTCATCGGCAACCGGCCCGATCGCATCGTCGCGGAGGCCGGCCGGCTGCTCGACGATCCCGCCGCATATGCCGCGATGGCGCGGCCGGGCCTGCCCTTCGGCGCGGGCGATGCGGCGATAAAAATTCTTGATGCCATTGAACTCTGGTTTGGCGCCGCCCCCGGCAAGCACCGGCAGCGGCGCAAGCCGGCCATGTCGCCGGGCGAATCGCGCCCGCCCGCCGGCGCCTGAATACTTGCGTTGCGCCGACTTCGGGCGCATGGGCCACAATCCTTTTTCACCAACAGCGAAGACGAAAGATTATGGCGGCGAACTGGACGCCCGAGAGCTGGAAGACCTTCGAGGCTCGTCAGCTCCCCACTTATCCCGATGCGGACGCGCTGGCTTCGGCCGAGCGCGAGCTGAGCAGCTATCCCCCGCTCGTGTTTGCCGGCGAGGCACGCGATTTGACGGCGGAACTGGCGCAGGTCGCCGAGGGTAAGGCATTTCTGCTCCAGGGCGGCGATTGCGCCGAGAGCTTCGCCGAGTTTCACCCGAACAACATCCGCGACACCTTCCGCGTCATCCTGCAGATGGCGGTGGTGCTGACCTACGCCTCCAAGATGCCGGTGGTGAAGGTCGGCCGGATGGCGGGGCAGTTCGCCAAGCCGCGCTCGGCGGATATGGAAGAGGTGGGCGGCGTCGCCCTCCCCTCCTATCGCGGCGACAATGTCAACGACATCGCCTTCACGCCGGAGGGCCGCGTGCCCGATCCGCGGCGGATGGTGCGCGCCTACAGCCAGTCGGCGGCGACGCTGAACCTGCTGCGCGCCTTCGCGCAGGGCGGCTACGCCAATCTCCACCAGGTCCATGCCTGGACGCACGAGTTCATGGGCCGCAGCCCCTGGGCCAAGAAATATAGCGAGATCGCCGACCGCATCGGCGAGGCGCTGGATTTCATGGCGGCGTGCGGGATCAATCCGGAGACGGTGCCGCAGTTGAAGGGCACCAGCTTCTTCACCAGCCATGAAGCGCTGCTGCTGCCCTACGAGCAGGCGATGACCCGCCGCGATTCGCTGACCGGTGACTGGTACGACACCAGCGCGCATATGGTCTGGATCGGCGATCGCACGCGTTTCGACGGATCGGCGCATGTCGAGTTCCTGCGCGGCATCGGCAACCCGATCGGTCTCAAATGCGGGCCGAGCCTCGAGCCGGATCTGCTGCTGCGGCTGCTCGACACGCTCAACCCCGCCCGCATTCCGGGCCGCATCACGCTGATCACCCGCTATGGCCATGACAAGATCGAGGCCGGCTTGCCCAAGCTGGTGCGCGCGGTGAAGCGCGAAGGCCATCCGGTGGTGTGGAGCTGCGATCCGATGCACGGCAACGTCGTCAAGGCGGCCAATGGCTACAAGACGCGGCCGTTCGAGCGGATCCTGGGCGAGGTGCGCGGCTTCTTCGCGGTGCATCGTGCCGAGGGTACGCATGCCGGCGGCATCCATGCCGAGATGACCGGCCAGAACGTCACCGAATGCACCGGCGGCGCGATCGACGTGACCGAGCAGAGCCTTGCCGATCGGTACCACACCCATTGCGATCCGCGGCTCAACGCCGGCCAGAGCCTCGAACTGGCCTTCCTGCTGGCCGAGATGCTCAACCACGAAGTCAAGCAGCGCAGCAAGGTCGCGGCCTGACGCGCAGCCGGCGGCGGACGGATACGACGCCGCCGGATCCGCGACGCCGGGATCCGCGACGCCAGATCCGCGATAGGGATTTGCAACTTCCCACCCCGCCGTCCGTTTTCGGACGTGCGGGGATGAGGAGGTTATTCATGACCACGATTGCAACCGATGAAACGCGCAGCCTGATCGCGTCCGACAAGGTCGAGGGCACCGCCGTGTTCAACCGCGCCGGCGAACGCCTGGGCACCGTCAGCCGCTTCATGGTCGACAAGCGCTCGGGCAAGGTAGATTACGCCGTGCTGTCGTTCGGCGGCCTGTTCGGCCTCGGCCGCGACCATTATCCCCTCCCGTGGAACGTCCTGACCTACGACACCCACCGCGGCGGCTATGTGGTCGATCTCGACCCCAAGGTCCTCGAAAATGCGCCACGCTACGCCGAGGAACGCGAGCCGGCGTTCGACGAGCGCTATGGCCGCGAGCTTTACACATATTACGGCATCGCCTGGCCTTATTGAGCTGCCGGATTGATCTGCCGGAGCCTCGTCGATCTGCGGGAAGCGGCGCCGCGGGCCGATCGGCGCCACGTCGATCGGCCCGTCGTCATTTCGGCTTGACGCCACCCGGCGCGCCGACTAGGGACGCCGCTCCCGCAGCGGCCCCTTCGTCTAGCGGTCTAGGACGTCGCCCTCTCACGGCGAAAACACGGGTTCGAGTCCCGTAGGGGTCACCAGCGTCAACAGGCTGAAAATCCGCCGCGATCCTCGCTTGTTATCCGGACAACGGCAGGAAGGCGCGCCGCCGTCGCACCTCCCGTGCCGCGCACGCGATCACGCCGCCGCTTCGGCAACGTCCAGCCCCAGCGCGCGCGCGACGCCGGCTCCATAGGCGGGGTCGGCCTTCGTGCAATTGCCGACATGGCGCAGCTTCACCTCGGCGCGGGCATCGCCCATCGCGCGCGCGGTGTTGTCGAACAGCAATTGCTGCTGCGCGTGAGACATCAGCCGGAAGAGATTGCCCGGCTGTTCGTAATGATCGTCGTCGACGCGATGATCCCAATGATCGGCCGGATTGCCGTCGAGCGCGAGCGGGGGCTCGCGATGGTCGGGGGTGTCGCCGATCCATGCACCCTTGCTGTTGGGCCAGTAGGACGGCTTGCCGCCGGCGTTGCCGTCCACCCGCATCATACCGTCGCGGTGATAGCTGCGCACGGGGCATCGGGCCGCGTTGACCGGGATATGGTCATGGTTCACGCCCAGCCGATAGCGCGCGGCGTCGGGATAGGAGAAGAGCCGCGCCTGCAGCATCCTGTCGGGCGAGAAGCCTATGCCGGGAACGATGTTGGCGGGCGAGAAGGACGCCTGCTCCACCTCGGCGAAGAAATTGTCGGGATAGCGGTTGAGCTCGATCTCGCCGACCTCGATCAGCGGATAGTCCCCTTTGGGCCAGACCTTGGTGAGATCGAACGGGTTGTGCCGATGCGCCTTGGCCTGCGCGTCGGTCATCACCTGGATGAACAGGGTCCATCTGGGGAAAGTGCCGCCGTCGATCGCTTCCAGCAGATCGCGGCCGTGCGTTTCGCGATCGCCGGCCACCAGCGCCGCGGCGGCCTCGTCGCTCAGATTCTCGATGCCCTGCTGCGTGCGGAAGTGGAACTTCACCCACACGCGCCGATTGGCCGCATCGATCAGCGAATAGGTGTGGCTGCCGAAGCCGTGCATGTGACGGAAGCTCTTCGGAATGCCGCGATCGGACATCACGATGGTCACCTGATGCAAGGCCTCGGGCAGCAGCGACCAGAAATCCCAATTGCTGTCGGCGGATCGCAGCCCGGTGCGCGGATCGCGCTTGATCGCGTGGTTGAGATCGGGAAAGCGCAGCGGATCGCGGAAGAAGAAGACCGGGGTGTTGTTCCCCACCAGATCCCAATTGCCTTCCTCGGTGTAGAATTTCAGCGCGAAGCCGCGAATGTCGCGTTCCGCATCCGCTGCGCCGCGTTCGCCGGCAACGCTGGAAAAGCGCATGAACAGGTCGGTCGTCTTGCCGACCTCCGAAAAGATCTTCGCCCTGGTGAAGCGGGTGATGTCGTGCGTCACGGTGAAGCTGCCATAGGCGCCCCATCCCTTCGCGTGCATCCGGCGCTCGGGTATCACCTCGCGATCGAAATGGGCGAGCTTCTCGATCAGCCAGATATCCTGGAGCAGTGCAGGACCGCGTGGCCCGGCCGTCTGGATGTTCAGATTGTCGACGACCGGGGCGCCGGAGGCATGCGTGAGCGGCGGCTGTTCGGACATGGCGGAGCGGCCTTTCTGATACTTGCTATGACGAAGGAAGCGCTGGACGCGATTCCCCTCGGCAAGATCATGCCCGTTGCGCCGCCGGTGCGCGCCTTGACTTACGCTCGAAACGGCTATGCTTTCGTATAGCCCAGATCCGCCGCCGGTATGGTTTCGGTCGCCCGCGGCGATCGCGTCAGGGCAAGCCCGCCATATGACCCCGGATCGCCTTCGCCACGTCCGCCAGCACCGCGGTGCGATTGGCAATGGCATCCGGGCCGGACACCAGCAGCTTGTCGACCGTGCGGTTGGTGATGAACTCGGCCTCGATATAGCAGGCGACACACTTCTTCGGCCGGTTGGTGTTGCCGAGCGCGGTATCGCGCAACACCCCCAGCGCACCCGGCCCGGTCTGGTCGTCCGGCTTGACGCCGCGATCCTTCGTCGCCGGATTGACGGCGCGCAGCCCCTTGAGCAGCCCGGCATGGACCGCGGTGGCGAACGCCTTGTCGTCGGCGAGGTTGGTGTTGCCGTTGGATGCAGCGGCGAAGAAGGTCTCCGCGCCGCTCGCCGCGGCATTGGTGCTGCCGTTGAAATGGATGACGACCAGCGCCTTCGCCTTGTGCGTGGAGGCGAAGGCGGCGCGCGCGGCGATGCCGACATTCACGTCGGTCGTGCGCGTCAGCACCACCTTGATCGTCTGCTTTGCGGCAGCGGCCTGCGCGATCAGCAGGTCACGCAGGATCAGGCAGAAATCGAGCGCGAGCTTCTTTTCCTTCACGCCCGACACGCTGATCGCATTGTTCGGCGAACTGCCGCCCACCTTGGTGGTGCCGCCATGGCCGGGATCGAGGATCAGCGTCCCGAGGTCCTTGACCGGGCTGGTGGGCGTCGCCTCGGCGGCGCCGGCGTCGCTCGCAGCACTCAGCAACGCCTGCGCCTCGGGCATCAGCTTGATGACGGCCTCGGCATAGCCGGTGCTCGGCGTATAGACCGGACCGATGAAGCGGATGAACCTTTCCGGCGTATCCACATTGGATTCCCAGCCGGTGTAGGGCGCACGGCCGATGAACGCCCAATAGCCGGCGATGAACCCCTCCAGCGTGGCGAAGCCGCAATAATTGTCGACGCCATCATGCGCCTCGTAGCGGACCTTGCTGGCATAGGGCGCCATCTCCGGCCGGTATTTGAGGCCGCCGAAGTTATAATGGAGTTTCGCCAGGTCGGAGGTGCCGCGACCGCTTTCGAGCAGCCACTGCGCCAGCGTCACGACCTTGAGGTGGGGGTAACGGATATCCTCGCCGGCATAGACGGCGGCAAGGCGTTCGATCAGCTTTGCTTCAGGCACTGGATATCTCCCGAGTCCCAGGCAGGGCTGGACGCTGCTCTGCAACCGCGGCCGCTGCAAGCCGCGATCGTTCGCCGCGCAACGCACCGCCTTGCGAAAGTTGCGATGCGTGCAGGGCGTAACGCTGCGATGGATGGCGCGATATGCGCATGATCACACGTCTTGAAATACGCATATGATGAGAGCATCCCGTGACCAACGGCGACGCGGTTCAACGCGCGACCGACAGGGGAGAGCGATGATGGCAAGGCTGGCGGGCAAGACGGCGCTGGTGACGGGCGGCGGCGAAGGCATCGGGCGCGGCATCGCGACCCTGTTCGCGAAGGAAGGCGCGCGGGTGGTGATCGCCGAATATGATCCGGAAACCGGCATGGCCGCGGCCGACGCGATCGAGGCGGCCGGCGGTACCGCGCGCTTCATCCGGACAGACGTCAACGACAAGGCACAGTTGCTCGCCGCCATCGACCTGGCCGGGAGCGCGTTTGGCGGCGTCGACATCCTCGTCAACAACGCCTGGGGCGGCGGTCATGTCCGGCGGCTGGAGGACAAGACCGACGACGAGTTCGACCATGCCCTCAGCATGTCGGTGAAGGCCCCGCTGTGGGCGATGCGCGCCTGCTTCCCGGCGATGAAACGGGCCGGATGGGGGCGGATCATCAGCATCTGCTCGTTGAACGGCGTCAACGCGCATCTCTATTCGGCGGACTATAATGCGGGGAAGGAGGCGCTGCGCACCCTCACCCGCTCCGCCGCGCGCGAATGGGCGGGGCATGGCATCACCGCCAACATCATCTGCCCCGGCGCCGCGAGCGCTGCCTATCTGCGCTTCAAGGCCGCCTATCCCGAGAATGCGGCGGCGATCGACGCGATGAATCCGATGGGCCGCACCGGCGACGTCGATGCCGACATCGCCCCGGTCGCTTTGTTCCTCGCCAGCGAGGACAGCCGCTACATCACCGGCAACACGCTCTATGCCGATGGCGGCGGCCACATCAACGGCGTTGCGTGGGCGCCGCAACCCGAGGAGGTGGCAGCCGCCTGACCGGTCAGGCGGCGGGAAGGCGCGCGACGATATCGTCGACGAGGCGCGAGGCGCCGAAGCGGAACAGCGCGGGGGTCAGCCAGGCCTCGCCCAGTTCGTGGCGTGCCAGCGCGATCCAGCGCAGCGCCTCGTCCGCCGTGGCGATGCCACCCGCGGCCTTGAAGCCGACCCGCGCGCCGGTGACCTCATGCCAGTCCGCGATCGCGGCCATCATCGCCACACCGGCTTCGACCGTGGCGTTGACCGCTTCCTTGCCGGTCGAGGTCTTCACGAAATCGGCGCCGGCCATGATGCAGACCAGCGCAGCGCGCGCGATGATCGTCGGATCGGCGAGTTCGCCCGTCGCGAGGATCGTCTTGAGATGCGCCGGCCCGCACGCGGCGCGGAACGCGGCGACCTCGTCATGCAGCGCCTGCCAGTTGCCGGTCAGCGCATGGCCGCGGCGGATGACGATGTCGATCTCGGTCGCACCGAGCGCCACGCAGGCTGCGACCTCGGCGATCCGCGTCGACAGCGGCGAAAGGCCGTGCGGAAAGCCGGCGGCGACGGTGGCGACCGCGACGCCGCTTCCGCCCAGCACCTCCAGCGCCGCCGGCACCATCGCCGGATAGACACAGACCGCGGCGGTGCCGAGCGCGCGGGCGCGTTCGGCGAGAGCCCGCACCCGATCCTCGGTGTCGTCGCCCTGCAAGGTCGTCAGGTCGGTCGCGGCGAGCGCGATCCGCAGGTCGGCGACTGCCCCCTCCCCCGTCGCGGGTGCCATCGCGGCGATCCGACGCGCGACGATCGCCGGTGCCAGCACCGTCCGCTCGATCCACGCCGCGTCGAAGGGTGTAACGCGCGCGGTCATAGCGCCACCAGCATGCCGGCAAGCGCCGCGCTCATCAGGTTGGAAAGGCTGCCGGCGACCAGCGCCTTGATGCCTAGCCGTGCGATCATCGGCCGCTGGTTGGGCGCGAGGCTGCCGGTAACCGCCATCTGGATCGCGATAGAGCTGAAATTCGCGAATCCACACAGCGCGAAGGTGATCACCGCCACCGTCTGCGGAGAGAGCGTGCCCTTGATCGTGCCGAGATGAATGAAGGCGACGAACTCGTTGAGCACCACCTTCTCGCCGAACAGGCCGCCCGCCGCGCCCGCCTCGTTCCACGGCACGTTGAGCAGGAACATCACCGGCGCGAAGACATAGCCCAGCATCTGCTGGAAGGTCAGGTCGGGATAGCCGAACAGGCCGCCGATGCCGCCGAGCAGGCCGTTGGCCAGCGCGACCAGCGCGACGAAGGCAAGCACCATCGCCCCCACCGCGACCGCAAGCTTCACGCCCACCTGGGCACCCTGCGCCGCCGCCATGATGATGTTCGCCGGCTTTTCCTCGTCATGGATCGCCTCGACGAAGTCGACCGGCTCGATCTCCGCATCCCGGGGATCGTCGGGCATCATCAGCTTGGCCATCAGGATGCCGCCGGGCGCCGACATGAAGCTGGCGGCGAGCAGGTAGCGGATGTCCACCCCCTGCGCCGCATAGGCGGCGAGGATCGTGCCCGCGACCCCGGCCATGCCCGAGGACATCACGGTGAAGAGCTGCGCCGGCGTCAGGCTCGCCAGATAGGGGCGGATCACCAGCGGCGATTCGCTCTGGCCGACGAAGATGTTGGCCGCCGCGCACAGCGATTCGACCTTGGAGATGCCGATCACCCGTTGCAGCGCACCGCCCAGCCAGCGGACGACGAGCTGCATGATGCCGAGATAATAGAGGATCGACACCAGCGCGGCGAAGAAGATGATGACCGGAAGCGACGATATCGCGAAGCTGTTGCCGCCGATCTCGGGCCGGGCGAGGTCGCCGAAGATCAGCGCGACGCCGGCCTTGGAATAGCCCAGCAGGTTGGAAACGCCGCGCGCCATGCCCTCGATCGCGGCCCGGCCCCACGCGGTGTAGAGCACGAGCACCGCGATCGCGACCTGGAGCCCGAAGGCGGCGCCGACGACGCGCAGCCGGATGTGACGACGGTTGGACGACAGGGCGACGGCGATCGACAGGATCAGCGCGATGCCGGCGGCCCCGATAAGAAATCTGTTCAGCGTTCCTGTCCCCCAAGAGCCGGTTCGGTGCCATGCAGCACCGGCACCGGCGGAACCTGCAAAGCGGCGACGATACACGCCGCGCGAAATTGGGCCACCCCCTTGCGTGCCGCCTCGGCATCGGCGGCGTGGATGATGGCAAGCGGCCGGTCCGGGCCCACCGCATCGCCGATCGCGGCGCAGGCTGCGAAGCCGACCGCGGGGTCGATCCGGTCGTCGATGCGGCGGCGGCCGCCGCCCAGGTCGATGATCGCCTCTCCCACCGCCTTGCCGTCCATCGCGGCGAGCCAGCCGGGATGATCGGGCAGCACCGGCAGCGTCACGGGGGCGGATGCAATATAGTGCACAGGGCGGTCGAGCAGGTCGGATGGCCCGCCCAGCCCCGCCACCATGCGCTGGAAATGCTCCGCCGCAGCCCCAGCGGCAAGCGCGGCCTCGGCCCGGTCGATACCGGCCTCGACCGTCGGCGCCAGCCCGCCCAGCGCCAGCATCTCGCCCGCAAGCGCCAGCACCAGCGCATGCAGCCGCGGCTCGCGGGCGTCCCCGCGGAGATAGGCGATCGTCTCGGCGATCTCCAGCGCGTTGCCGGCGCTGTAACCCAGCACCTGGTTCATGTCGGTGACGAGCGTCCGCATCGCGAGGCCGAGCGCCGCCGCGGTCTCGCCCATCGTTCGCGCGAGCGCGCGCGCGTCGGCCTCGGTCGCCATGAACGCGCCCGACCCGACCTTGATGTCCATCACCAGCCCGCCGACGCCCGCCGCGAGCTTCTTGGAGAGGATCGAGGCGGTGATCAGCGGCAGCGATTCGACCGTCGCGGTGATGTCGCGGATCGCATAGAGGCGCCGGTCCGCGGGGGCGAGTTCGCCGGTCTGGCCGATGATTGCGCAGCCGGCATCACGCACCACCTGCCGGAAGCGATCGAGGCCGGGAAAGGGATCATAGCCGGCGATGCTCGCCAGCTTGTCGAGCGTGCCGCCGGTGTGGCCGAGCCCGCGGCCCGATATCATCGGCACATAGCCACCGCAGGCGGCGACGATCGGGGCGAGCATCAGGCTCACCTTGTCGCCCACCCCGCCGGTCGAATGCTTGTCGAGCAGCGGCCCGGGCAGGTCCGCATCCGCCCAGTCGAGCACGGTGCCCGAGCGCGCCATCGCGCGCGTCAGCCCCGCGGTCTCGCGCGCATCCATGCCGCGCAGCAGGATCGCCATCGCCAGCGCCGCCGCCTGCTCGGCCGGCAACGAGCCGTTGGCCAGCCGCTCCACAAAGGTGGCGATGGCGGCCTCGTCGAGCGCGCCGCCGTCACGCTTGGTCCGGATGATGTCGGTAAAAGGCATGATCCGGGCGTCGCCGCCCGCAACCTCTAGCCGAAAATGTCTTGCATGTCGGCCGGGCCGCCGCCGCGGATGCGCCGCAGATCGACATAGAGCGTCGCCAGCCCCGTCGCGCTCACCGCCGCCAGCGCGGTGCTGGTCACCGCGTTGATGACGAAGGTCACCGGGCCGGCACCGATCGCGCTGATCACCAGCCCCAGCGGGACGCTCACGACCACCACCGCGACGATGAACACCAGCATCAGCAGGAAGATCCAGAGCCGCGATCCCTTGGTCAGCTTGGCGCTGCGTTCGAGCGCGCCGGAGACGCTCAGCCGCTCCATCACCAGCGCCGGCACCGCGACGCACCAGATGCTGCCCAGCACGAACGCGGGGATGATCAGCAGCAGCGCGGCAACGAACAGCGCGAGACCCAGCAGCAGCGCCAGACCCAGCAGCGAACCGAGGCCGGACAAGGTGGTCGATATCGCCCGCCCGACCGGCTCGGGCTGCCCCGTCTCGGCGCCGACGACGAGGCGCGTGACCACGCCCTGCAGCACCGTCGATGCGACCAGCGAGATCGGCAACAGCAGCAATATCGCGAGCAGGCCGATCCCGGTGGTCGTGCCGCCCGGCGTCTTGCCCGCTTCCGAAACGAGATTCATCACCGCCGATGGCAGGCCGCCGAGCAGAAAGGCCAGCAGCAGGATGGGCAAGGGGTTCCGGCCGATCGCGCCGACCGTGCGCGCGAGGATCTGGCCGATCTCGATCTGTCCGCCGCTGCCGCCGGAGGGCGGCGACCAGGAGGGCTCACGCGGCGGTGGCGGCGGCACGGGCTGCGACCGCTCCGGATAGGAAGGCTGCCGCGGCGGCTCATGCATCGTCGGCTGCGACCGCGGGTCGAACGAGGATGGCGGCGGTGGCGGTGACCAGGAAGGCTCGCGCGGCGCCGGCTGGGAGCGCGCATCGAACGAGGATGGCGGCGGCGGCGGCGCGGCTGGCGGCACGGCAGGCGGCGCAACGGGCGAGGCCCAGTGCGAAGGCTGCGGCGGCGGGGTCAGCGGCGGCGACGCGGAGGGTGCCGATCGTTCGATCAGCGTCTCGTCCGGCGGCGTGCCGAGGTCGGCCAGCCCCATCGGGCGCGGCGGCGTGGTCGTCGTGCGCATGCCCGGCTGCGATTCGGGTTCGGGCATGTCATCCAGCGCCCAGCCGCCGCTCTGACGCGCCGGTCGGGTCTCGTCGTCGATCACGGGCACGGCGCCCGGCACGAGGCCCAGGTCGCGCCGCCATTCGGCGATGCTCTGCGGGCGGTCGCTGCGCTGCAGCCCCATGCCCCGGTCGATCGCCCGCGCCAGCACCGCGGGAAACGCTTCCGGATAGGGCGGCAGCTTCTCGATCGGATCGATCCCGTCGGGCGGACGCAACCGGTCGAACACCGCCGGCAGGCGGGTGCCCTCGATGCCGGTCGCCAGCATGCGCAGGATCGCGGCCATCGAATAGATGTCCGTCCACGGGCCGACATTGACGCCGCCGAACCGGTCGTCGGACTGGTGGTGCGAGCGCAGGTGCGGATCGATCTCGAGCGGTGCGAAGCCGAGCGTGCCCGCCACCAGCGAGCGCGAGCGCCCGTCATTGACGTTGCGGGCGAGGCCGAAGTCGATCAGCACCGGGCTTTCGGATTCGGCCGAGCGGAACATGATGTTGCCGGGCTTGAGGTCGCAATGGACGAGCTGCTGGCTGGGAATGCCGGTGTGCAGCTCCTCCAGCGCGTCCAGCGCGGCGGCGGTGAAGCGCCGCAGCCTTTCCGGATCCCAGGGCTTGCGCAGCTGATAGGATATGCCGGCGATCTCGACGCGGGTGAACCCGCTGTTGCGGCGATCGTCGTTCAGGCGCGACTTGAGCGTGCCGCCGCCCAGATATTCCATGACGTAGTAGGCGTTGCTGTCCGCCGCGAAATAATCATAGACGATCGGCAGCGTCGAGGTCGCGAGCGCATGGCGCGCCCGCCCCTGCGCCTCGCCGCGCAGCCGCCCGACGAGTTGCATCGCGCGCGACGGATCGCTGCGCCCGGACGCGATTTCGCGATCGATCTTCTCGCGCAACAGGCTGCCGCTGGCGTCGATCCCGTCGCGCGCGGCCTTCAGCGCGCGCAGGCAGGTGAGGTAGCACAGCCGCTCCGCCTCGCGCTGGAACCGGCGCAGCGCGTGGTTGAAGGTTTCCTCATGGCTCTCGTCCTCGCCCTCGACGGTGACGGTGCGGCCGCGCCGCGAGGCGAATTCGGGATAGAATTCCTTGATGACGATCGCGCGATGCGGCGGCAGCCACAGATTGGCGGTGACGTCGGCATCGGGATGCCCTCCCTCGCGCTTGACCGCCTCATAGGTGATCCCGAACCCGCCCGAATCGATCGCGCGCTGGATGCGATAACCGCCCGGCGGGCCGCCGCGCGTTGGCGTGGCCATGCCGGGGAACAGCAGAGCGCCTTCGTTGAGCCGATCCTGTACCATGAACCCCTCAGCACCGCGGTGGCCCAAAAGCCTAGCCGCCGAGGACGGTGCGTCAACACCTTAACCGCAGTTCATGCCCTGATTGGCGATCCAAGGCCGCTTGCGCGGGCTCGCTCGACCCGGCTAGGTTCGCATGGGCGTAACAGGGGGTGTGATGACGACGGGACCGGCGGTCGACGCCGACGGAGCGGCAAGTACGGCGCCGCCCGCGATCGACGATGCGACCTTCGATGCCGCGCTCAAGGCGGTCCGCGGCGATTCGGCGATCCAGTTCGATTTTCCGCACATCGATCCGCCCTCCCCGCCGCCGCAATGGCTTAAGAGCCTGTTCGAATCGCTCGGCTCGGCCGGACCGTTCGTCCGCTTCCTGTTCTGGGCGGTGGTCGCCGTCGCGGTGCTGGCCCTGCTCTACCTGCTGGTCCGCGCGGTGCAGCGGCGCTGGTCCGCCCCGCGCGATGCCAGGGAAGCGGTGGTGCCCGACTGGCGGCCCGAGGAAGCGGCGGCCCGCGAGCTGCTGCGCGAGGCGGAGGCGCTCGCCGCCGCCGGTGACTATGCCGGCGCCGCCCGCCTGCTGCTGTGGCGAAGCATCGAGGATATCCAGGCGCGCAAACCCGATTTCGTCCGCCCCGCGCTCACATCGCGCGAGATCGCCGGTGCCGACGCGCTGCCGCCGACCGCGCGCCGGGCGTTCGCCCTGATCGCCGGCCAGGTGGAGGCCAGCCATTTCGCCGCCCGCGGCCTCGATGCGGAAGGCTGGCGCGCCTGCCGCGAGGCCTATGAGGCCTTCGCCTTCGATCAGGATTGGGCGCGGGGGCAGCGGCGATGAGCGGCCGCGACACGATCCAGCCCTTCTCGCGCCGCGCGCTCGCCGCCCTGCTGGGCGCCGGCATCATCGGCTTCCTCGCCTATCTGCTGCTCACCGCCTATGGCCCCGACATGCGCACCGGGCGCGATGGCGGGATGCACGCGATGTCGGTCGCGGCGACGGGGTTTCGCGGCCTCTTCCGCCTCAACGAGGAAGCCGGTGGCTCATCCTATCTGATCCGCGACAAGGAAGAGGTGGAGGATCTCGACCTGCTCGTGCTGACCCCGCAGGGCCCGCAGGATGCGTCGAAGATCGCCGAACTCGTGAAGGAGCGCAGCACGGGCGACTATGGCCCGACGCTGATCATCCTGCCCAAATGGCTGACCCAGCCCGACCCGCAGAATCGCGCCTGGGTGCAGGCGGTGGGCGTCGGCAGCCCGGATCTCGTCGCCGCGACGCTCAAGGAGGTCGCGAAGGACGTCAAGATCACGCAGCCGGTCCGGACGCGCCGGCCGGTGGCGCGCTGGGCCGACCAGGGCATCGGCTTCGTGCTGCCCCGGCGCGGCCAGGCGATCAGCGGCGGCGGGCTGGAGACGATCGTCGCCGATCCCGCCGGCGGCGCCGTGCTGGCGCGGCTGCCGTCGGACATCGCCTCCGTCTATGTTCTGGCGGATCCCGACCTTGCCGACAATCTCGCGCTCAAGGAGCGCCGCGTCGCCCGCGCCGCGCTGGCGATGCTGTGGGCGCTCAACCCCGACGATCCGGGCACGATCTCGTTCGACGTCACCGTGCCCGGCTATGGCCGCTCGCCCAACCTGCTCAAGCTCGCGTTCGAGCCGCCCTTCCTCGCCGTCACCCTGTGCCTGTTCGCGGCGGCGCTGCTCGCGGGGCTGCACGCCTTGGTCCGCTTCGGCCCGGCGCTGGCGGAGGCGCGCGCGATCGCGTTCGGCAAGAAGGCGCTGCTCGACAACAGCGCCGACCTGCTGCGCCGCGCCGGCCACGAGCATCGCGGCGGCGAGCGGTATGTCGCGCTGACCCGCGATGCGGTCGCGCATGCGGTGGGCGTGCCCGCCGACCTCTCGATCGAACGGATCGATCATTATCTCGATCGCCTCGGGCCGCTGCAGGGCGAGCGGTGGAGCGATCTGGCGCGTCGCGCGATCGAGGCGCGAACCCGCAACGAACTGGTGCGCGCCGCGCGTGCGCTGCATGATTGGCGAAAGGAAGTGACGCGTGGACATCGTTGAGGTCAGGGCGCTGGGGCAGCGCATCCAGCACGAGATCGGCAAGGCCGTGGTCGGCCAGCACGAAACGATCGATTTCATGCTGATCGCCTTGTTCTCGGCCGGCCACGTGCTGCTGGAAGGCCCGCCGGGAACCGCCAAGACATTGCTGTCGCAATGCTTCGCACGCAGCGTCGCGCTCGATTTCGGCCGCATCCAGTTCACCCCCGATCTGATGCCGGGCGACATCCTCGGCTCCAACCTGTTCAACTTCCAGACCAGCAGCTTCACCCTCACCCGCGGCCCGGTGTTCTGCGAACTGCTGCTGGCCGACGAGATCAACCGCACCCCGCCCAAGACGCAGGCGGCGCTGCTGGAGGCGATGCAGGAACGCGCGGTGACGATCGACGGCGACACGCTGGCGCTCTCGCCGCGCTTCACCGTCGTCGCGACGCAGAACCCAATCGAGCAGCAGGGCGTCTATCCGCTGCCCGAGGCGCAGCTCGACCGTTTCCTGTTCAAGCTGACGATCGACTATCCGTCCGCCGCCGAGGAACGCCGCATCGTCGCCGCGCACGGCACGCGATCGGGCATGCCCAAGCCCGAACAGTTCGGCATCGAGCCGGTGGCGGATGCGAACCACATCGCCGAGGCGGTCGACGCCGTCGGCCGGGTTGGGCTGGTCGACAGCGTGATCGACTATGTCGTGGCGCTGATCCGCGCGACGCGCGAGACCGCTGACCTCGAAACCGGCGCCTCGCCGCGCGCCGCGACGATGCTGGCAGGTGCCGCGCGTGCCCGCGCCGCGCTCGACGGCCGCGATTATGTCGTGCCCGACGACGTCAAGCTGCTCGCGCCTGCCGTGCTGCGGCACCGTGTCGCGCTGTCGCCCGCCGCGGAGATCGACGGCCGCCTCGTCGAACAGGTCATCGCCAGCCTGATCGAGCGGGTCGAGGCGCCGCGTTGATCTATCCCACCGCCCGCGCGGTCGCCCTGGTCGGTGCCGGCGCGCCGGTCGCGCTGCTGATCGGCGTCGTCCGGCCGGACATCTGGTATGCGGGCCTCGCCTGGATCGGCATCGCGCTGGCGCTGATCCTGTTCGATGCGGTTGCCGGCGTCGCACCCGGCGCGGTCGAGCCGGCGGTCAGCCATCCGCGCGCGATCGCGGTGGGAGAGGGCTTTCCCGTGGAGATCGCCTTCCCGCTGACGCAGGCGCAGACGCGCCTGCCGCACGCGCAGGTGGCGCTGGACGTCGACGAGCGGCTCGATGCCGGCGGGCGGGCGACCGCGCCGATCGACGTCGCGGACGGCCGCGCAGTCGCGCGGCTGGACTTCACCGCGGCGCGGCGCGGCCCCGCGCGGATCGCCGCGCTGTGGCTGCGCTGGCAGGGCATGCTGGGGCTCGTCTGGAAGCAGCGCGCCGAGACGATCGACCGCGAGGTGCTGGTCACGCCGGACGTCCGGCCGGTACGTGAGGACGGGGTCCGCCTGTTCATGCGCGATGCGCTGCACGGGCTGATGGCGCGGCTCGACCGCGGCGAAGGCAGCGAGTTCCAGTCGCTGGTGGAATTCGCCCCCGGCATGGACCGGCGCGCGATCGACTGGAAGCAGTCGGCCCGCCATGGCGAACTGCTCGCCAAGGAATTCCGCACGGAACGCAACAACCAGATCGTGCTGGCGATCGATTCGGGACGCGGCATGGTGGAGCCGCTGGCCGGGGTGCCGCGGCTGGACCGCGCCGTTTCCGCCGCATTGCTCACCGCCTATGTCGCGCTCAAGGTCGGCGACCGGGTGAGCCTGTTCGGTTTCGCCGCGCGGCCGCAGCTCGCCTCGGCGGCGATGAGCGGCGCGCACAGCTTCGCCGCGCTCCAGCACCATGCCGCGCGCATCGACTATGCGCATGAGGAAACCAATTACACGCTGGCGCTGTCGACCCTCGCCGCGCGGCTCGACCGGCGTTCGCTGATCATCGTCTTCACGGACTTTTCCGATCCCACCAGCGCCGAACTGATGCTGCGCGCGGTCGGCCGCCTGCTCGAACGCCATATCGTGCTGTTCGTCGCGATGCAGGACGCCGAGCTCGAGGAGTATGCCGGCCGCGAGCCCGCGGAGCCCGCCGATGTCGCGCGGGCGATCACCGCCGCGGCGCTGCTGCGCGAACGGCGCATCGTCACCGCGCGGCTCCGCCGGCTGGGCGTGCACGTCGTCGAGGCGCCCCACGACCGGATCAGCACGCGGCTGCTCGACGGCTATCTGATGATCAAGCGGCGGAACCTGATATGAGGACGCGCGATCCCGCAACGCTCAGCTTCAGCACCCGGCGCTTCCGCGAGGAGCGCGAGGAAGGCTGGGACCGGCTGGAGAAATTGCTCGACGATATCGAGCGCCGCTCGCCGTCGCGCCTGTCGGACGACGAACTGCTGGCGCTGCCGGTGCTCTACCGCTCCACCCTGTCGTCGCTGTCGGTGGCGCGCGAGACATCGCTCGACGCGCAGCTCATCGATTATCTCGAAGGGCTCTGCACCCGCGCCTATTTCATCGTCTACGGCGCCCGCCAGGGGCTCGGCGCGCGGCTTGCCCTGTATTTCGCGCATGACTGGCCGGCGGCGGTGCGCGCGCTGTGGCGGGAGACGCTGGTCGCGCTCGCGCTGACATTGGCGGGCATCCTCGCCGCCTATCTGCTCGTTCGCGGCCAGCCGCAATGGTTCTACAGCATCGTCGGTGCGGACATGGCGCAGGGGCGCGATCCCGCAGCCACCGCGGCCGCGCTGCGCGCCGGGCTCTACGACCGCAGCGGCTTTCGGGACGGGCTCGGCCTCTTCGCGACGGCGCTGTTCACGCACAACGCGCAGGTCTCGATCTTCAGCTTCGCGCTCGGCTTCGCCTTCGGCCTGCCGAGCGCGCTGCTGCTGATCTACAACGGCGCCATCCTCGGCGCCTTCTACGCGGTCTATGCGCCGCACGGGCTCGCCATCCCCTTCACCGCCTGGCTGATGATCCACGGCACGACCGAGCTGTTCGCGATCCTGATCGCCGGTGCCGCCGGCTTCCGCATCGGCGCGCGCATCGCCTTTCCCGGCGCGCAATCGCGCATGGCCGCGGCGACCGAGGCGGGGCGGATCGGCGCCAACGCGATGATCGGCGTCGTCATCATGCTGTTCGCCGCGGGATTGCTGGAGGGCGTCGGCCGCCAGACGATCGTGTCGGACGGCATTCGCTTCGCCATCGCCGGCATCATGCTGAGCTTGTGGTGCGTCTATTTTTACCTGCCGCGGCGCCGCCGTCATGGCTAGCCGCTTCAATCCCCGCGCGAAGTTCGAGCGCCCGTTCGTCACGCCCGAGGGCATCGACCTCAAGCTCGTGATCGCCACCGGCGGCCAGCGCACCGGCGCCTTCCTGATCGACGCGGTGATCCAGATCGTGACGCTGCTGCTGTTCTCGGCGCTGGTCGGCGCGCTGCTTGCCGCCTTCGGCTTCCAGAAGGTGGAATATGCCGGCGTCGTCTGGCTGCTGGGCTTCTTCCTGCTGCGCAACGGCTATTTCATCGCGTTCGAACTGAGCGAGCGCGCGGCGACGCCGGGCAAGCGGATGACCGGCATCCGGGTGGTCGCGCGCGATGGCGGCCGGCTGACCGGCGACGCGGTGATCGCCCGTAACCTCCTGCGCGAGATCGAGATTTTCCTGCCCCTCTCCTTCCTCGGCTATCAGGCCGCCGAGGACAGTTCCTCCGCCGCGGCGACCTTGGTCGGGCTCGGCTGGGCGCTGCTGTTCGCCTTCTTCCCGCTGTTCAACCGCGATCGGCTGCGCGCCGGCGACATGATCGCGGGCACCTGGGTGGTGGAGGCGCGCCGCAACAAGCTGGGCCGCAACCTCGTCGCGGAGGCCGAGCAGAACCAGAACCGCTTCGATTTCACCGAGGAGCAGCTCGATGCCTATGGCGTGTTCGAACTGCAGACGCTGGAAAATGTGCTCCGCCGCAACGACCCGCAGGCGATGGCCACGGTCGCCCAGACGATCCAGCACAAGATCGGCTGGCAGGGCTATGCCCATGATTATGACTTCCTGACCGCCTATTATGCAGCGCTGCGCGGCCGGCTGGAACGCAACCTGCTGTTCGGCAAGCGCCGCGCCGACAAATATGACAGCTGATACCGAACCACGATCAGGGTGAGGCATCGTGGTTTGGCGAAGCCCGCGCGGCACTTGGGCGAAACCCTCGCCCGATCGGTCGCAGACCGAGCGGGACGGTAGAAGCCGCAAGCCCCCTGCCCGCCCCATCGAACCGATTGACCCCGCGCCCCGGGCCGCATAACGGGTTGCCCAAGCCCCGGTAGCTCAGCAGGACAGAGCAACGGTTTCCTAAACCGCAGGTCGGGAGTTCGAGTCTCTCCCGGGGCACCATTTTCCAAAATCGAAGACGCGGCGGTAAGCGGCGATCGGTCGCGGACTTTGCGCAGCGCGGCCTGCGGCGCTTCAGAACGCACATGGGTGCTATTTTTGGGACGAAGCCGTCGTTCAAGCGTCAGGCGACGAAGGGCGGCTTCTGGCGCAAAGCTGTCAAACCCACGCGCCCCGCGCGACCATCCTTTGCACCGCGCCGCCCAAACTCAAAGCCGCGCAGCTTTCGCGGACGCCAAGAAGGGGCTGTTGGTCTCCTTCGGCGTCTCGCCCTAGAGCATCCAGATCATTATCAGCGAACAACCAAAGGCAGAACGTGAAAGGCCCGCCAAACGGCGGGCCTTTATGTTGTTGCAGTCAGAGCAACTAGAGCAGGAACAGCGAATTTTCTAATCCAACGAGTGGACGAACAATAAGCGGCCTTAGTGGTATCAATGAATGTATTCACAGGCTTTCTCCCCTTCTCCAGTAGGCTTTCAACAATGATGTGGAGGAAGCTATGCATCCAAACTTGATAGAACAGGTGACTCCAGATGATGACTGCCCCACCTCCGTGGAGAAGCCCGTTCGCGTAAGTTGGTCATAGCCTGGCCGCTTGTCAACGGACTGAGAGAACCCGACCCGTCGCGACCATCGCGTCTCGACTTTCAGCCAAGCAAGCGAGCAACCGACTAAGTTCCACGACTAAGATGGTCAAGACTCTTCATAGTCGTAAGCTAATTCACTCTCGGGAAGGTCAACCGTCATAACCACCGCAGCCGTGATTGGCGCTGACCGACGGTAGAGCAGCGAAGCCAGGACATCATCCTGTGCGTCCTCAAACAGACGGCCTTCTCGGCATCGCATGACCTCATCTGCGACGAACGTTTCGAGCCGCCAACCGTGAGCCGCGAAGGGATCAAATGTCGTTTTGCGCTTGCTGTTCTGCATGTCGCCGAACGAGGGTGTTGAACCGGCAGGTAGATCATCCAGGACGCCGTGGATTTCCTCCCGCTTGAGAACGCGGCACCCTACCTCGTTTTCATCGAGCGGCGCGTAGCCGGTTGTTGGGGGATGAAGTCCGTTAGCTGGTACCTTAGGTGGATTGTAGAGCGCGTAATAGACGGGAATACCGCGCTCATCGACATAATCGTCGATGCGCTGAACCTGCTCACTGCCCGCCGATAGCGCACCGTAAACGCATTTGTCGGAGAACGAAAAATTGCGCTGGACGAACAGCGGTTTCGCCTTTTCGGTGCGATCGACGAGACGGCCAATGCCGATTTCGTAGTCGCTCCTATCGGTGTGCTCGACCGGTATTTCTTTGGAGTAGAGCCGCTTCGTTTGAAGCAACGCAACCTTCCTGGCGATTAGCCCACCCTGGACGCGCACCGCAATCACGATGGCTATGTCGGAGATTTCCCAGCGCCCGTAATGTCGCCGACCACCCAGCCAATGGGTTTCGATAACCAAGGCTGTTCCAGACGGCAGAACCTGTGCGCCCACCTCGTCCAACTTAGACACCAAGTGAAAATCGAGCCCCTCTTCGTGCATCGCCGGCTGCCGCATGAGAAGGTGAGACACCCGATCGTTAGCGTCAGCGAACGCCGCACGAACCGCGTCAATAACGTCCTCAGGAAGTGTCGGAAACATCATCGCCCCTATTCCTCATCGACGTGTTCAAGAAATTCCAGGCCCTGCATCCCAGCGCTCCACGTCTCATGGGCCTCGATCTTGGCAAAGCCCAACAGTTCGTTCCAGATTGCCTCCACGTCCTCGTATGCCATCGTCACGAAATCCCATGTCAGCTGACGCTCGTACTCCGGCCGGTAATCGCGCAGCATCTTCTTTAGTTCGTCCTCGGTTCCGACCGCTTCAAACTCCCTTTGCTCGGCGCGGTGGGCTTTGGGATGAGCAAGCATGTTACGCAGGCCCATCAGGTCACGGACGGTTCTGTAGGGCCGCTTGTTCCAGTCGATTTTTTCCCCGGTGAGACGGCGGATAACCTTGATCTTATCTCGCGGAGACTTTTTCTCAAACCTTAGCCAAGCACCCTTGGCACTGTCACCTTCATGCCCGCGCTCGATCAGCGTCATCCCAACGAAATTGACGTAACCCTCCAGCGCGAACGCCGTCATGGTCGCCATCGCCATCATATCCAGGAAGATGCCATCGCTGCGCTCCTTGTCTTGGAGCGCCTTGGTCAGCCGCTCTTTGAAGAACCAGGCCGCATTGGCGACATCGTTGTGAGCGTAATCGACGTGGTGATTGCTAACGATTGCCCGCATCCGACGTTGCGGGCGTGGCTCGGCTTTTGGTGCAGTCGGTCCCCCCGGCGCGAACATGCGGTCGATAAAGTCGTCAGCATCGTCGCTCACTGAGAGCAGACCCGGCGCGAGATTGTCGCTGCCATGCTCTCCGGGATGATGTCCGTGGTCGGATAGGAACGGGTCTCCTCGACAACGCCGTTGGGCGCATACCAGGTCATGTTACGCACCGTGAACGTCTGGCTGTTGCAATCCACGACCCACAACGCCTTGGCCTCGCGTGCTCGTTCGGTTACCTGCTTGCTGTAGTCGATCTTGAGCCACACCCGACGTGCCCTCTTGGGTTGATCCTTGGCCCTTAGATCGCTGGCCAGTTGGAGAAACCAAGTTGCCTTCTGGCTGTCGGTGCTGATCCTCAGCCATTCATTCTCGGGATCGTCCCACCTGAACTGCCAAGGTGCGCGGGTCTCGGCCAAGCCCTGTGTGGTGTAGCCTGCCCACGGCTGAAGGTCCTGTGTTCGGGCAATGCCTGGCACCAACAACGCAGCAGATAACGCGAATCCCCGCACGAGCGACAGGCCCACGCGATCGCCGAAGGGTTGCTCTAACCGCCTGATCGCCTCTTGCGGCGTAATGTCCTGCGCCATCAGTTCCTCACCTTGCGCCTACCTGCTCAAAGACATTAGAATAGCCAAGTGCTCTCAACCACCGCAATGATTGGATGACAGTCGCTTAGGCCTAGAGGTAGCTAGCAGCGTACCCCGACCATGCAGCGATGACACCTGAACGACGCATTCTGATCGGAAGCTGTCGTGTACCAGCATTCAATGTCTGCAGCAGCTTTCGCAAGTTGATCGCCTGGAACCTGCCAGTCCGCAACCGGCCCATTTTCGGGTGCACTCCGATGACCGGTCGGGGAAGTGCTGGGCGTCGGCTCATGGGAAAAGCTGCCGTTGGAGGCGCAGCCGACGAACGGCGCATTCTGGTCGACAGCTGCCATAGCGCTCGCGACCGTTGGACGGCTCTGATGAACCGAGCAAGGCGTAACGCGGCGGCGTCGGCGCAGCCGGACGAGCGATTCATATACGTCAGTTCCGTCCTGCACCGCGCACAGACCCGCCCTGGCTATCACGAGGGCACCACCACGACGGCGCTCCCTCCCTCCCCCGACCAAAAGTCACATGGCGCGCGCCGTGCCGCCCCGCCTATAGTCTGCGCTCCACAACATCACGGAGCGCCCCGATGACCGTCTATGTCGTTGCCACCCGCGAGAAGACCAAGGATGCGGATGCGTTCGCGAAATATGGCCCCGCCGCAGCGGCGGCCGGTGCCGGGCATCCGATCACGCCGCTCGCCTTCTACGGCAAGATCGACGTGCTCGAAGGCGCGCCGATCGAGGGGGCGGTGATCCTGAGCTTTCCCGACGAGGCGGCGGCGCGGGCCTGGTATGAGAGCCCCGCCTATCAGGCGGCGCGCGAGCACCGGCTGAAGGGCGCGGACTATCGCTTCTTCATGATCGCCGGTGTCGACGAACCGCCTGCCGGCTGAGCCGCGTCAGGCGGCGGCGGCGGCCGTCACCGCCCAATCGGGATAGGCCGCGCTCGGCCGCGCGCCGAAGCGTTCGAACCAGCCCTGCAGCCGCGGGCACATGTCCGGCAGGGCATAGCTGGAGAGGCGCCTTGCGGTATCGAGCGCGGCGAACAGCGCGCAGTCCGCGACGGTGGGGGTCTCGCCGACCAGGAAGCTGCTGTCGCCGATGCGCCCTTCGAGCGCTTTCAGCAGAGTGTCGCGCGATGTGGCGATGAACGTCGCAGCGTCGGGATATTGCACATAGTCGGGACGCCGGATCTTCACCGACGGATCGCTGTTGACCACCCACACGCCGTTGCGGATCTGGAATTCGGTGGCCATGCGCTCGGTCGCGCGGATCTGCGCGCGTTCCTCGATGGTGCGGCCGAGCATCGGCGGATCGGGATAGCGTTCCTCCAGATATTCCACGATCGCCGCGGAATCGGGCAGGAAGCTGCCATCGTCCAGTTCCAGCACGGGCACCGTGCCGGCCGGATGCCTGGCGAGATGCGCGGGGGACTTCCCTTCCCCTGCCCGCATGTCGACCGTCACGATCTCACAGGATATGCCCTTTTCCGCCATGTAGATGGTCACGCGGCGGGGGCAGGTATTGAGCACCTTGGCCTGATAGAGCTTCATCGCAGAACCTTCGTTGGCGCCAGCCGTGCGGGGCGGACGAGCGACACCAGCGCGCCGGCTTCACCCTCCCCTGCTGTTAAACGGCCGCCATCCTCCATCAACGCCCGCGGGCAGCGCTACTGACATTCCATCGTATGGGGGCGTCGGAAACGCCGCAGGACGGCGACGCCGATCTCGCGCCGGCGATCCGCCCGCCGCTCAGTTGCGCTTGTCGTCGGGGATCAGCGGCAACGGCAGCGGCGCCACGCCGATGCCGTCATCCAGCAGCGACTTGACCTCGGCCAGGCTGGCCTCGCCATGGATGCTGCGGCGATCGCTGTCGCCGTCGTGGATTGCCCGCGCCTCGCGCGCGAAGCCGCGGCCGACCCATTCCGACTCCGCCAGCACCCGCGCCTGCGCCTTGGCCAGTTCGGCCAGCGCGCGCTTCACCCGCTCCGCCTCTGGCACCGCGGGCAATGATGCCGGAACCGCCGGCGGCTGCGTGGCGGCTGCGCGATTGCCCTTGTTGCCCTTGGTGCCGACATTGGGCGCCATCACCGCCTTCTCGATCGCGGCATCGCCGCAGATCGGGCAGTTGAGCAGCTTGCGCGCCTTCTGATCCGCATAATCGCCCGACGATCCGAACCACGCCTCGAACACATGGCCGCCGTCGCAGCGCAGGTCGAACACGATCATGGCATGACCGCGACGGCGGCGATCGGCCGGCGATGGTCGCGCACCGGCACGCGCGCGTGGATGTCGGCACGTCCGGCCATGTCGAGATCGGCGAAACCCAGCCCGGCCGCGTCGCCCATGTCGAGCAGCACCTTGCCCCACGGATCGATCACCAGCGAATGGCCATAGGTCGCGCGGCCATCCTCATGCGTGCCCGTCTGCGCCGCCGCGATCACGAACGCGGCATTCTCGATCGCCCGCGCGCGCAGCAATATGTGCCAATGCGCCGCGCCGGTCGGCACGGTGAAGGCGGCCGGCACGGTCAGAACATCCGCACCCGCGCCCGAAAGCGCGCCGAACAGCCCGGGGAAGCGCAGATCGTAGCAGACCGCCATGCCGATCACGCCCCAAGGCGTCGTCGCCGCCACCGGCCCGGCTCCCGGCCCGTAGACCGCCGATTCGCGCCAGCTTTCGCCGGTCGCCAGATCGACGTCGAACAGGTGCATCTTGTCGTAGCGGGCGCGGATCCCGCCCGTATCGTCGATCACGAAGCCGCGATTGACCAGCCGGCCATCCGCGCGCGCACCCGCCAGCGCCAGCGATCCGATATGCACCCAGAGCCCCGCCTCGCGCGCCGCGGCACGGACCGCCGCCAGCACCACGTCCTGCGCCTCGTCCGCCAGATGCGGTGCGGCCCGCGTGCGATCGCGATCGAGCAGCCCCGACATTTCGGGCGTGAACAGCATGTCGGCGCCGTCGGCCTTCGCGGCGTGTACCGCGGCGACCATCGTTTCGGCATTGGCGGCGGGCGTGATGCCGCTCGTCATCTGCAATATCGCCGCGCGCATCGCCGGCCTCAGGCGGCGAGCAGCGGGTCGAGCCCGCCGCGCGCATCCAGCGCGGCAAGCTCGTCCGAACCGCCGATATGCTTTCCGTCGATGAAGATCTGCGGCACCGTCATCCGGCCATTGGCGCGCTGGATCATCTGCGCGCGCAGGTCACGGTCCATCGTGATGTCGATTTCCTCGAAAGCCGCCCCCTTCCTGTCGAGCAGCGCCTTCGCGCGCGAGCAATAGGGGCACATGATTTTCGTATAGACTTCGACGGTGGCCATGCCCAAAAAACTGGTGCGCTGCAGCGCGAAAGTCAATGGAGGCGTCGCCGATCATCCCGCATGCGGGTCGAGCGGCACGCGCGCCCAGCACAGCATCACCACCCGCCGCGCCCCCGCACGCTTGAGAACCCCCGCGCACGCGTTCGCCGTCGCGCCGCTGGTGTGGACGTCGTCGATCAGCAGCACCGCCCGCCCCGCCACCGCGGCGCGCGGCCAGCGCGGCCCCGGCATGATCGCGCCCGCCAGCACGCGCTTCCGCGCCGCCCGCCCAAGCCCCTTCATCATCGGCGTCGCACGCTTGCGATGGAGCAGGTCGAGCGCGACCGTGTGGCCCGTCGACCGCGCCAGCGCCGTCGCGATCAGCGCGGACTGGTTGAAGCCGCGCGACCAGATCCGCCAGCGATGCAGCGGCACCGGCGCCAGCAGCCAGTCCTCGTCCGCCGGCACCAGCCGCCGCGCAAGCCCTGCGATAAGCCGCGCGAGGCCGACGCGGCGGCCATGCTTGAGCTTGATCGCGATCGTCTGCGCGACGTCCCCATAGACGACCACCGCGCGGACACCGTCATGGCGCGGCGGCTCGGCCATGCAGGGCGCGCACAGGCTTTCCTCCGGCTGCGGGTCCTCGAACGGCGCGCCGCAGGTGGCGCAGCCGCTGTCCGGATCGAGGAAGTCGAGCTTGTCCCAGCAGTCGCCGCACAGGCTCATCGGATCGGTAACGATCACGCCGCACGCCGGGCAGCGCGGCGGCAGCGCGAAATCGAGGACGGCGCGGAAGGGTGCGCTCAGGCGGGCGGTGCTGATCACCTGCCTCTTGTTCCCGCGCGCCGCGCCCGGCACAAGCCGCCGCGTGAGCACCGATCCCGAAATCTTCGATCGCGCGCTGTGGCGCCGCCGCCGCGACCGCGCCCTGCCGCGCTTCGCCGAGCATGACTTCCTGTTCGAACGGATGGCCGCGGATATCGAGGACCGGCTGGACTTCGTCAGCCGCAGCTTCACCCGCGCGCTCGACCTCGGCACGGCCGACGGCCGGCTCGCCCGGCGGCTGCGCGCGCGCGGTATCCCGACGATCGCCTGCGATCCCGGCTTCGCCGCGGCGAAGGCGGCTGGCGGCATCCAGTGCGACGCGGATCGCCTGCCCTTCGCCGACGCCAGCTTCGACCTCATCGTTTCGGTGGGCCTGCTCGACGGGATCAACGACCTGCCCGGCGCGCTGGCGCTCGCCCGCCGTGCGCTGAAGCCGGACGGCCTGTTCCTCGCCGCCTTCTGCGGGGCCGGCACGCTGGGCGCATTGCGCAGCGGCCTGCTGAGCGGCGATGGCGGGCCCGCGGCGGCGCGGATCCATCCGCAGATCGACGTGCGCGCGGCAGGGGACCTGCTCTCCCGCGCGGGCTTCGCCATGCCCGTCACCGATACCGATCGGGTGACGGTGCGCTACGCCTCGCCGCTGACGCTGATGCACGACCTGCGCGGCATGGCGGCGACCAACCGGCTGCGCGATCGGGCGCCGCCGCTGTCGCGCCCCGATCTCGCCGCGGTGTTCGCCCATGCCGCCGGTGTCGCCGACGCGGATGGCAGGATCGCTGAGCGGTTCGACATCGTCCACCTATCGGGCTGGGCACCCGCCGACTCGCAGCCGCGGCCCGCGCGGCGCGGCAGCGGCCGGGTCTCGCTGGCGGATGCGCTCAAGCCGAAGTCATCCGAATAAGGCGTCAAACCAGAGCGTCGAGCAGCCCGATCAGCGGCCGGTCCGCCGGCGGCATCTCCAGCGCATAGAGGTCCGGCGTCCGCACCCAGGCGAGCGCGCTGGCGGCGAGCGCCTGCGGCGTGCCCGACCATTTGCGGCAGACATACAGCAGCAGCAGCAAATGCCGGTCTCCCAGCGCCTCGCTGGCGAAGCAGGCCGGCGCGAGGCAGGCGGTCTCGACGTCGATCGCCAGTTCCTCATGCAGCTCGCGCACCAGCGCCGCCTCCGGGGTCTCGCCGGGCGCCAGCTTGCCGCCCGGAAACTCCCAGAGGCCGGCCATCGGCTTTCCCTCCGGCCGCCGCTGCACGAGAATGCGCCCGTCGCCATCGACCAGCGCAACCGCCACCACGATCAGCGGCTCGCGCGCCGCCGTCATCCGTAGACGATCAGCTTCACGCGCTGGCCGACGCGCAGCGGGCGATTCGCGGGCTGCGCGTTGAGCGTGAGGAAGCGATCGAGCTGGCCGTCGGAATAGGCCATGCGCCGCGCGAGGCTGGCGCTCGAATCGCCGGCCTTGACCGTCACGACGCTCACCCGGCGCGGACGAACCCCCTTCACCTCCGTCTCGGTCATCCGCCGCATGCTCTGGAACATCGCGTTGAACGGGTTGCTGCCGCCCACCGGGGTCAGGGTGACGAAATGATAGGCGCTCGACTGGCCGAAGCGATAGGCGACGACGGTAACATCGACCTGCCCCGAACTGGTGTTGGCCTGCGCGGTCGCGAACGACACCGGGATGCCGTTGATCGTCGTGCGCTGCGGCGTGCCATAGTCGATGCGACCGCCCTGCCCGGCAAGCTGCTGGAACACGGCGCCGATATAGGCATCCATGTCCCCCGAAAACCGCGCCGAACTGAACTGGCCCTGCCCGCCATTGCCCGCGATCGACACCGACTGCGTGCCGTTCGACATGGTGAAGCCCTGCGGGATCGAGAACATCAGCCGCAGGTCCGGGTGGCGGAAGGTGCGCCCCTCGATCACGCCCTGGCGCGGATCATCGTCGTAGAGCGTGCCGTCGAGCGCGGTCAGATAGGCGTCGCGGTTGCGCACGGTGCTGCGCGATCCCGTCGCCTGCGCCTGCCGCCGCGCGCGTTCGACGCGCGATGCCGGATCGGGGTGCGTGCTCGCCCAGGTCGGCACCGAGCGCGCCGGCACCCGGCCCAGCCGCTGGTCGAGCGCCGACTGCGCGGCGAGCGAGGCCAGCATCGTCGACGAGGCGGTGGGATCATAGCCGGCAGCGGCGAGGTAGCGCACGCCGAGATCGTCGGCCTCATATTCCTGGCTGCGCGAATAGCCGAGCACCCAGAGCTGCGCGCCGGTGCCCAGCACCTGCTGCGCGAGCTTCGCGATCTCGTCCGATCCGGTCAGCAGCCCCGCACCCAGCGTGCCGAGCAGCGTGCCGAGCGTACCGAGGCTCTGCTGCTGGTTGCGCTTCGTCGCGTGGCGCGCCGCGACATGGCCCACCTCATGCCCCATCACCGATGCGAGTTCGGCCTCGTCGTTGATGAGGCCGGTGAGCTGGCGGGTGATGTAGACATAGCCGCCGGGGATCGCGAACGCGTTGTTCACCGGCGAATTGAGCAAGGTGACGGTGAAGTCGCTTTGGCTGTTGGACAGCCCGGACTGGACCGCGATCTTGCGGCCGACGCGCGTCACATAGGCCGCCTGCGGCGCGTTGTAGGCGCCGCCGAACTCGGCAAGCATCTTGGGATGCTCCTGCGCGCCAAGCTGCTTGTCCGCCTGCGAAATCGACACCGCACGGCCCGACTGCGAGGCGACGGGCACCGCCGCCGCCGAGCCGAGCAATGCGAGGAACAGCGCCGCCTTGAAAGCCCTCGTCACTTACGCCTCCCTACTACCGGTCGGCCGCTTTTGGCGGGCCGGACGCGCGGCGGCAAGGGCGGTCAGCGCCGTGCTGCGATCAGGCGCCGCCGATCTCGAGATATTTCGCGCGGCGCTGCGCGCGCAGGCCCGCCGGATCGAGAAGCCCAAGCGAATCCAGCGCCTGGCCGATCGCGCTGCCGAGCGCGGCGATGGCCGCCGCCGGATCGCGATGCGCGCCGCCGGTGGGCTCCGGCACGATGCCGTCGATCACGCCGAGCGCCTTGAGGTCGGCAGCCGTCACCTTCATCGCCTCCGCCGCATCGGCGGCGCGATCGGCGGTGCGCCACAGGATCGAGGCGCAGCCTTCGGGCGAGATCACCGAATAGACGGCATGTTCGAACATCAGCACCCGGTTGGCGGCGGCCAGCGCGATCGCGCCGCCCGAACCGCCTTCGCCGACGATCGCGGCCACCAGCGGCACGCCCAGCGACAGGCAGGTCTCGGTCGACCGCGCGATCGCTTCCGCCTGGCCACGCTCCTCGGCCTGGACGCCCGGAAACGCACCCGACGTGTCGACCAGCGTCACCACCGGCAGGCGGAACCGGTCGGCCAGTTCCATCAGGCGAATCGCCTTGCGGTACCCCTCGGGCTTGCCCATGCCGAAATTATGCTTGAGCCGCGACGCGGTATCGTCGCCCTTCTCATGGCCGATCACGACGACGCGGCGGCCACCGAGACGCCCCAGCCCGCCCAGGATCGCCTGGTCGTCGGCAAAGGCGCGGTCGCCCGCCAGCGGCACATAATCCTCGATCATGCCGGCCAGATAATGCCGGAAATGCGGGCGTTCGGGGTGCCGCGCGACCTGCGTCTTCTGCCACGGGGTCAGTTTCGCATAGGTATCGCGCAGCAGGCGGTCGGACTTCGCTTCGAGCCTGGAAATCTCGCCGGCGATGTCGAGCGATCCCGCCTCCGCGGTTTCGCGGAGTTCGGATACGCGCGCCTGCAATTCGGCGACCGGTTTTTCGAAGTCGAGGAAGCTGGGCATGGCGGCGGCAGTTAGGCGTGCGGTGTGCCCGCGTCAACGCGGGTCGCACGTGCAGGGGGTGCATCCGCCAGCGGATGGCGGCTGTTGACGAGTTCGACGAGGCGGCGGCTGTCGACATGGGTGTAGATTTCGGTGGTCGCGATGTCGGCATGGCCGAGCAGGGTCTGCACCGCGCGCAGGTCGGCACCGCCCTCCAGCAGATGCGTCGCGAAGGCGTGGCGCAGCACGTGCGGGCTGACCCGCGTCGGGTCGATGCCGGCGCTCACCGCCAGCGCGCGAACCAGTTGATACAGCCGGACGCGGCTGAGATGCGTGCGGCCCGAGGGGAACAGCCACGCGCTGTCCTGCGGGATCAGCGCCCGCCACGCCGCGACCGCGGCGCGCGCCCGGTCGGAGATCGGCACCAGCCGCTCGCGCCCGCCCTTGCCGCGCAAGATCAGGAACGGACGGTCGCCGGACACGGCGCGCGCCGGCAGCGAGACGAGTTCGGTCGCGCGCAGGCCCGATCCGTAGAGCAGCTCGACCAGCGCCGCGAGGCGAACATCGAACGGCGATACGGGATCGAGCGTCAGCCGCCGGGCGATCTCGGCGAACAATCGATCGACATCGCCATGGCCGAGAATCCTGGGCAGCGGCCGTCGGGTGACCGGCCGCGGCAGCGCCGCCGACGGATCGTCACCGCGCAACCCCTCGTCGTGCAGGAAGGCGAAGAAGCGGCGCAGCGCCGCCGCCTTGCGCGCGACCGTCGATGCGGCGAGCGGCATCCATGCCTCGCCCAGCGTCTCGAGCGCGTCCTTGCCCGCACCCGCCAGCGCGCCGTCCAGCACCGCCGACGCGCCGTTGAGATCGGTGCGATAGGCATCGAGCGTGTTGCGCGCCGCGCCGGCTTCAGCCGCCATCATCTCCAGGAACCGGTCGATGAGACGGATATCCTCGCCGGCCGCCGCGATCATGTGCGCATCATCGCCTCCGCCGCGATCATCCGCGCCTCGGGCTCCCGCCCGACGCGGCGGAGTGCCGCGACGATGTGGTAGAGATGCTGCGCGGGTACGCGCTCCCACCGGCCGGTCTGCATGCCGACCGCGGCGAGCACCGCGACCGTGCCGCCGCGCCCGGCATTGGCGGCATCGACGATCGCGCGCGTCCAGCGATCGGTCGCATTCAGCGGCACGCCGAGATCGCGCGAAAGCCGGTCGATATCGCCCTGCGGCAGCCGCCCCAGCGCCGCCAGCCCGGCGAACAGCAACTGCGCGCGCGGCGAGCCCTCGGCGCGGCCCGCGAACGCATTGACCCGCGCGGCATCGACGCGCACCGTCGGCCGCGGCGTGCCGACCGCGAGCATCGCCCAGGCCGCGTCCGCATCGGCCGCGCTCATCGCGTCGACAGTCGCGCCCCAGCGCGCCGCCTGCACGTCGAGCCCGGCGGTCAGCATCGATCCGATGAGGTCGGCGGCTTCGCCCGCATAGGCGGCATCCACCGGGATCCGCGCCGCGGCGCGGGCGGTGAGGATATGGCGCGCGAACCGGGTGTTGGGATCGGTGCTGCCGTCCCAGATCGAACGCAGCGCGGAGACGCGCCCGGCGGTGTCGTCGCTATAGGCCAGGCGCAGCAGATCGGGCAGGCTGCCCGAAAGCTCGCTCGAATCCATCGCGTCGCCGACCGAGCCGTACAGATCGACCAGCGCCGCGCTGGAGAGGACGCCGAGCGTCGCCGCGAGATCCCCGGGGGCAGCGCGCGCCGCCGGGGCCAGCATCGGCGCACGGACCTGCCAGGCACGCGCGTGCAGCGGCATCGTCGCCATCAGGTTCTGCGGGATGTCGACGGCGACGGCGGAGGCGAGCCCGTAGCGCCACGTCGTCATCCGATCGATCCCGGCCCATTCGATCGTCGTCGAGCGCCGCGAATTGGCCCCCGCTCCCACGACCTTCTCGGCCAATGTCAGATCGACGCCGCGCGCGCGGCCGCGGCGGCGGATGGCCTCGATGATCGCGGCGGCCGGCCCGGATTCGCCGGCCATCGCCGAGCACATCGCCCGCGCCAGCGGCCACGCCGGCTTGCTGCTGTAGCGCTCGCCGGGCTCGGCGATTCGGCACATGCCGGCCGGGTCGCCGATCGCGAGCGAGGACTGCATCGCGACGCTGTAGAGCCGCGGGGTGAAGCGGTCGGTGTCGACGCTCTGCACCAGCATGCGCGCGGCATCCGCCTCGCCCATGCGCAGCAGCAGCCAGGCACGCGCGGCGACCCAGTCGGCGCCGTCGACACCCGCCGGCGTGGTCGATTCGCCCAGCAGCGCGCGGCGCAGCACGATCGAGGTCCACCGCGACGGCAACGGTGCGTCGAGCCGGTCGAGCAAGGTCACCAGCATGCGGCCGTCGCTGCCGGTGAAGGCATCGCGCCCGAACCCGCCCTCGGCCGGCGAGATCACGCCGACCGCTGCGGTCGAGCGGCGCAATACCGGCGGCAGATCATAGACTTCCGGGACGACGACCTGCGCGTCGGCGACGTTTCCCAGTTCGTCGTCGCTGCCCTCGCCCTCCGCTTCGGTGAGCGTGACCGGCGGCGGCGCCACGGGCGTCGGCCCGGCGGAAGGCGGCAGGAGATCCTGCGGGCCCCGCGCGCGCGGCGGTGCCGAGGGCTGGGCCGAAGGCGTCGGCGACGGCGGTGGCACCGGATCGCCGAAACCGGGGGGCAGCAGCGATTCGGGCGCGCTCTGGCTCAGCACCGGCGCCGCGATCGCGGCGGTGGCAAGCAGGGCAGCGGTGATCCAGGCCCGCTTACTTCCCAAGCTTGTCACCAGGCACGACCTTCTCGACGCGGGTCTGCGGCTTTTCGGTGTCCAGCGTCGAAAGAAACCACAGACCGCCGCCGACGATCAGGAGGAGAAGGATGAGGATGGTGATCAGACGCGTCACGAGAACTCCCTGGGGGCCCGATCCCGACCGCCGGTGCCCATTGCGACGCGCTTTTGCCCGATCGCCCCGGCTTATGTATAGCCCCCGCCGGCATGCTCGGAAACACAGTCACTCCCCCGGCCGCACCATTGCCTCGCGTCGACAGGCCGATCGTGCTCGTCGGACTGATGGGCGTGGGCAAATCGACGGTCGGCAAGCGCCTGGCCACGCGGCTCGACCTGCCGTTCGTCGATGCCGACCATGAGATCGAGCGCGCCGCGGACATGACCATCGCCGAGATGTTCGCGCGCTATGGCGAATCCGCATTTCGCGACGGCGAGCGCCGCGTGATCGCCCGCCTGATCGATGGCACGCCCAAGGTGATCGCAACCGGCGGCGGCGCGTTCATGGCGGACGCGACCCGTGCGCTGATCCTCCAGAACGCGATTTCGGTGTGGCTCGATGCCGATATCGACGTTCTCGCCGAGCGCGTCGGCCGCCGCGATGACCGGCCGTTGCTGAAAGACAAGGATCCGCGGATCGTGCTGCGCCAACTCGCCGCAATCCGCAATCCCGTCTACGCGCAGGCGAAGATCCACATTCACAGCAAGCCGCAGCCGCACGACCACGCCGTCAACGCCATCCTGGATGCCCTTCGCCAATGACCCTCGTTCCCGTCGCCCTCGGCGATCGCAGTTATGATATCCTGATCGAAGCCGGCGCGATCGACCGCGCGGCGGCGTTGCTGGCGCCCTGGCAGCGCGGCGGCCGCTGGATCGTCGTGACCGAGGAGAATGTCTACCGCCACCAGTTCGGCCGGTTGCAAGCCGCGCTGTCCGCCGCGGGCGTGCCGATCGAGCCGATCGTGCTGCCGCCGGGCGAAGGCACCAAGAACTGGGATATCCTCCGCAGCCTGACCGAACGGCTTCTGGCGCTGGAGGTCGAGCGGTCCGAATCGATCGTCGCGCTCGGCGGCGGCGTGATCGGCGATCTGGTCGGCTTCGCGGCATCGATCGTGAAGCGCGGCTGCGATTTCGTCCAGATCCCCACCACCCTGCTGTCGCAGGTCGATTCGTCGGTGGGCGGCAAGACCGCGATCAACAGCGCGCACGGCAAGAATCTGGTCGGCGCCTTCCACCAGCCGCGCTTCGTGCTGATCGACCCGACCGTGCTCGACACGCTGCCGCGCCGCGAGGTCGCCGCCGGCTATGCAGAGGTCGTCAAATATGGCCTGCTCGGCGATTTCGACTTCTACCAGTGGTGCGAGACGAACGCCGCCGCGCTGCTCGGCGGCGATCCCGATGCGCGCGCCTATGCGATCGAGATGAGCGTGCGTGCCAAGGCCCGCATCGTCGCCGCGGACGAGCGCGAGACCGCGGACCACCGCGCACTGCTCAACCTCGGCCACACCTTCGGTCACGCGCTCGAGGCCGAGACGGGCTATTCGGACCGGCTGCTGCACGGCGAGGCGGTCGCCGCCGGCATGGCGCTCGCCTTCCGCTACTCCGCGCGGCGCGGGCTGTGCGAGGCGCAGGATGCGGGCCGGGTCGCCGCGCATCTGCGTGCCGCCGGGCTGCCGCAGGGGCTGGCGGATGCCGGCGTGGCAGCATCGGGCGCGGTGCTCGCGGGGCATATGGCGCACGACAAGAAGAAGAGCGGCGGACGCGTGCCCTTCATCCTGGCGCGCGGCATCGGCAATGCCTTCGTCGACAAGCAGGTCGCGCTTGCCGACGTCGCGGACTTCCTCGACACGGAGCCGCGCTGACGGCGAGCCCGGCTTATCGGGCGCGCCGCATCACCGTCGGAACGGGCGAAGCCCCAGCCACACCCAGCCGGCGATCATCAGCACGCCGCCGATCGGCGTGATCATCCCCAGCCAGCGCGGGCCGCCGAACGCCATCGCGTAAAGCGTGCCCGCGAAGATCAGCGATCCCGCCATCAGCAGCATCGACGGCCCCCGCGCGACGATCCGGCCGGTCATGGCCGCCACCGCGACGGCATGGACGAGTTGATAGAGCCCGCCGGTCTTCAGCCATTCGGCCGGCTGCCCGGTCACGCCATGCGCGCCGAACGCGCCCGCCGCGATCGCCACCGCCGCGCTGAACGCCGCGAAGGCCAGCATCCGATCACGCCTCGCAATCATGTGCGCTCCTCTGGCAGCACGCCGGGCCGGAGCATCATGTCCTTGCCGGCGCGCAGGTCTCCGGCGGCGATCTGGCGATCCAGCCGGTCGGCATCGATGCGTCGATAGTCCGCCTCGGTGCGGTCGATCTCGTCTTCCTCGATCTCCAGCGTCACCATCGCCAGGCGCGCCATCTCGATCGCCGATTCATAGACTTCGCGCACCGCCGTTGCCGGCGAGCCCGCCAGCCGCATCAACTGCCGCCGGTCGAACGCGCGCACGAAGATCTTCGCCTGCGGGAAGGCCAGCGAGATCGGGTGCAGCATGTTGGCATCCACCGACTGCCCATCGATGCAGAACAGGATCAGCCCGGCCTCTTCGGCGCCCGCCCCGCGCAGCAGGTCGATGCGCGTGCCGTCGCCATAATAGACCTTCGCGCCGAAGGCGGTGCTGATGTCGATCTGCAGCGGGTTGGAATCGATCAGCGTCAGCGGGATGCGCTGCGCCGTCAGCATCTGCGCGACCGTCTGCCCGAACCGGCCATAGCCGACGATGATCGCGCTGGCGCCGGCGACATTCTCCGGCCCCGGCAGATCGCCGCGCGCCTCGATCGGCTCTTCGCGGAAGCGGCGCGAGATCATCATCAGGAAGGGCGTGCTCGCCATCGACAGCGTCACCACCGCGCCGAACAGGCTCGCCGCCTCGGGCGCGATCAGCAGCGCGGATTGCGCCTGTGCGAACAGCACGAAGCCGAACTCGCCGCCCTGGCTCAACAGCAGGCCGAGGCCGAGCGCGGGCCGCCACGCCATGCCGGCGATGCGGCCGATCCCGATCATGATCACCGCCTTGGTGACGATCAGCGCGGTTGCCATGCCCAGCACGAACAGGGGCCGCTCCGCAATCGCGCGCAGATCGAGCAACATGCCCACCGCGACGAAGAACAGCCCGAGCAGCAGCGAGCGGAAGGGTTCGACATCGGCTTCCAGCTCGTGCCGATAGGGCGAATCGGCGAGCATCACGCCCGCGACGAACGCGCCCAGCGCGGTCGACAGATGCAGCGACTGCATCACCGCGGCGCTGGCGACCACCGTGAACAGCCCCGCGGCGATGAACATCTCGCGTTCGCCGAGGCCGCCGATCAGCTTGAACATCGGGTTGAGGATGAAGCGCCCCGCCAGCACCAGCCCTGCGATCGCGAGCACGGTATAGACCGCGAGCAGCCAGCCCGGCGGCGCGGTGGGATCGGCAGGCGCGCGCGAAAGCGCCGCGATGATCGTGATCAGCGGAACGATCGAGAGATCCTGGAACAGCAGGATCGAGAACGCCCGCTCGCCGAACGGCGTCCGCAGCCGCCCCGCCGATTGCAGCATCGGCAGCACCTGAGCGGTGGAGGAGAGCGCCAGCGGGAGGCCCAGCGCGATCGACGCCGCGAAGGAAAAGGGCGTGAACCACCAGACGACACAGGTGACCGCGACGCCGCAGAGCACCACCTGCGCCGCGCCGAACCCGAAAATATCGTGCTTCAGCCGCCACAGCCGCGCGGGCGTGAGTTCGAGGCCGACGAGGAACAGCAGCAGGGTGATGCCCAGTTCGGCGACGCCGAGCTTGCTCTGCGCCTCGCCGACGAGGTTGAGCATCTGCGGGCCGATCACCGCGCCGGCGACGAGATAACCCAGCGTCGCCCCCAGCCCGAGGCGACGGAAGATCAGCACGAAGATCAGCGCCGTCCCGAGCAGGACGACGCCATCCGTCAGCATCAGCGCGCCGCCATGGCCACCGCCCTCCATCAGCGCGCCCCGCGCCGGTCGATCGCCGCGGCAAGCGCGGCCTCGACCGCCTCGAACGCCAGCCGGATCGAGGGATGGCGCGCGCTGTGCGGACGCGCGGGCGCAAAGATTTCGAGGCCCGGCCAATCGCCCGGATCCTCGCGCTCGCCGGCGAGGAATGCGCTCAGCGCCGCGTGCGCCGACGCCACCTCATCGAGCGAACGGCCGATCGCATGGTCCGCCATCAGCGCCGACGAGGCCTGGCCCAGCGCGCAGGCGCGCACATCGAGCCCGATTGCAGCGACGCGTCCCTCGCCATCCGCCGTCACGTCCACCGCAACGCGGCTGCCGCAGATCGGCGACCGGCGCTCGGCGCTGCCGCCGGGCTCGGACAGCCGGCCAAGATGCGGGATCGATGCCGCGAGGCGAAGGATGCGGGCATTGTAAAGTGGAGCGTTCATCTGGAGGCGCTTCCCGTCTCGTCATCGACAACTGCGCGGCGGCGGGCCTGGACGAAATCCACCAGCGCGCGCCCGCTGGCATTGAGCAGCGGATAGGTGCGCGCGTCGGTGATCCATACCGGCTTGGGCGCGCGCGCGTCGATCGTCTCGAGCACCAGCACCACCAGAAGATAGAGCAGGGTGGCGCCGATCAACCCCTTGAGCGCACCGAAACCGACGCCCAGCAGGCGATCGAACGGCCCCAGCACCGATTGCTTCACACGATTGCCGATCGCGCGCGCAACGATTCGCGCGGCGATGAAGCTCACCCCGAACACCAATGCGAAGGCGACGATCGCCGCCCCCGGCGCGCTGCCGACCGGATCGAGCAGGAAGGCGGCGGCCGGCGCATGCGCCATCTTCAGCGCAAAGATCGCCACGACCCATGCGGCAAGCGCCAGCGCCTCGGTCACGAAACCGCGCCAGCCGCCCAACGCCGCTGCGCCGCCGACGATCAGCAGCACGAGTATATCGAGGGCGGTGGCGTCCATTGCGTCCAAAATCATGGGCACGGGCCGGATGCCCGCGTCTGGCCCCTCGCTATCCGCGCGAGAGCATATGGTCAACGAGCGCGCCGAGCGTCGGGAAGCCCATTGTCTTGAGCGGGGCGGCGTCCCTGGACAGGGCCTGCGGCAGCATCGCGCGCTCGAAGCCGAGCTTGGCGGCCTCCTTCAGCCGCAGCGCGCCGTGCGCGACCGGGCGCACCTCGCCCGACAGCGCAACCTCGCCGAACGCGACCATATCGGGCGGCACCGGCTGCTCCGACAATGCCGAAATCAGCGCGACCGCAACCGCAAGGTCGGCGGCGGGATCGGACAGCCGATAGCCGCCGGCGACGTTCAGATAGACCTCGCAGGTCGAAAAGCTCAGCCCGCACCGTGCCTCCAGCACGGCGAGGATCATCGCGAGGCGCCCGCTGTCCCAGCCGACCACCGCGCGGCGTGGCGTCGCCCCGCTTGCCAGCCGCACCGTCAGCGCCTGGATCTCGATCAGCACCGGCCGCGTGCCCTCCAGCGCCGGAAACACGGTGGTGCCCGTGACATTCTCGTTGCGGCTGGTGAGGAACAGCGCGGACGGGTTCGAAACCTCCGCCAGCCCCTGCTCCGCCATCGAGAAGACGCCGATCTCGTCGGTGCCGCCGAAGCGATTCTTGATCGCACGCAGGATGCGATACTGATGGCTGCGCTCCCCTTCGAAGGCGAGCACCGTATCGACCATATGCTCCAGCACGCGCGGCCCGGCGATGGTGCCGTCCTTGGTGACATGGCCCACCAGCACCAGCGCGGTGCCGCGTTCCTTGGCGAAGCGGATCAGTTCCTGCGCGGAGGCGCGGACCTGGCTGACCGTACCCGGCGCACCTTCGATCAGGTCGCTGTGCATCGTCTGGATCGAATCGATCACCAGCAGGTCGGGCGCGCGGCCCGCGCCGAGGGTCGTCAGAATATCCCGCACCGAGGTTGCCGCGGCCAACTGCACCGGCGCATCGCCCAGCCCCAGCCGGCGCGCGCGCAACCGCACCTGGTCCGCCGCTTCCTCGCCCGAGACATAGGCCACCGCCGCGCCCCTGGTCGCGACCAGCGCCGCCGCCTGCAGCAGCAGCGTCGATTTGCCGATGCCGGGATCGCCGCCGATCAGCGTCGCCGATCCCTCGACGAAGCCGCCGCCCAGCGCGCGATCAAGTTCGCCGATGCCGGTCGGGCGCCGCGCCGGCAACGGGATGTCGGCATCCAGCGCAACCATCTGCACCATGCGGCCGCCGCCCTGCAGATTGTGCTTCGCCTGGAACGGCGTGACCACCGCCCCCGCTTCCTCCACCAGCGTGTTCCACTCGCCGCAATCGACGCATTGCCCCTGCCATTTCGACAGGACCGAGCCGCAGCTCTGGCAGACGTAGCGCTTCTGGGGTTTGGCCATGAACGTTCCTTATTCGTTCCTACCCGGCCCGACAAGGTCTGCGGTACGGTGCGCGGGCTGCTGACGTCGCGCAAACGCGCACCCAGAGTCACGCAAAGCCCCGGCGACTGTCGATTTCCGTCCCCCATACTGGCCCTGATCGGCGATCGGTGCGATGATGCCGGCACGGTACCGCCGTCGTGACTCGCCGCGCCGATTGGCTGGCTGTACGATGGCGGAAAGGATTGGCTAGGGCACCGGGCCAATCTTGCGGATCGGACAGGCGGGCGCTGCCGACGACGTAGAAAGTGCCCATGCGCCATATCGACAGACGGACCCTCCTGGCCGGCGGGGTCGGCATTCCTGCCGGTGCCCTCGCACCCCCCGTCTCTGCCGCCCCCGTCTCTGCAGATCCCGGTCCCGTCACAGATCTGCGCCTGCGCCCCACTGTCCATACCGGCGCGGAACGATGGTCGTTGCACGATCGCATGATCCATCACGCTGTTCCGGGTGTCGCAATTGCCGTCGTGCGGCGGGACGTGATTGAAACCGTGCGGGGGTTTGGAACGCGGATCGCCGGTGCGAACGCGCCCGTAGATGCAGATACCCTGTTCTCGGTGGGTTCGGTCAGCAAGCTGGCGAGTGCGGCGCTTTGCCTGCAACTGGTATCGCGCGGCATCCTCGACCTCGACCGGGACGTGAACCACTGGCTCAAGAGATGGCGGGTCCCCGCCGGGCCGCACGGCGACGGGCGTGCTGTCACGCTGCGGATGCTGCTATCGCATACGAGCGGATTCAATGTGCACGGCTTCGCGGATTATCCGCCCGGCGTTCCTCTCCCTTCGCTCGTCCAGACGTTGAACGGCGAGAGTCCGGCGATGAACAAGGCGCTGGCCCGGATCGATCCGGCGGGCACGCGGTCGCGCTATTCGGGTGGCGGCTACATGATCGTGCAAGCGGTGATGGAGGACGCCACTGGCGAGCCGGCGATGCGGCGCAGCCGGTTTGTGGCCGCACCTGCCGACAGCTTCGCGAACATTGCGCGTGCCCATGATCGGGGCGGAAAGCTGGTGGCCTTGCCGCGCGGGTGGCAGAGCTTCCCCGAACTTGCACCTTCCGGGCTTTGGACCACGGCAGGCGATCTCGCCAGAATGATCGTGGCGCTTGGGGTCAGCTACCGCACAGCCGGCGGGTTCCTGCCTCAGGAACTGGCCGTGGACATGATGACCGCCGTGGCGCCTGGCGCGAACGGTTTGGGGCCACGCCTGGCCGGCGTGGGCGCGGCACGGATCTTCCACCATGGCGGCGCGAACGACAGCTACAAGGCCTATGTCGAGGGCAATCTCGCGACCGGCGACGGGCTGGTTGTGCTGACCAACGGCGAACGTGGAGACGTGCTGGGCGATGAAATTCGCAATGCCGTTTCCGACGCCTATCATTGGCCGGGAGACTGGTCTGTGCTGGTTCCTGCCGTTCCCATGCTCTCGCTGCTCGACAGCTATGCAGGCACTTATCGCCGCCGCGCCGATCAGGACCCGCTCGTTGCGGGATTTCTCGATACGGGCTTCAGCGCCGACACGGTGGAGGTAGTGCGTTCGAAGCATGGCCTCTCCATCCGATCGAGGGGACGCGACCGCAAACTCGTGCCCGTCGACAGCTCGGACTTCGTGATGCCGGACGGCTACGTCCCTGCGGCAACCATGCTTTTCAGGTTCGCTCGTGACACTGACGGGAAGGTCAGGCGTCTGCGGGCCATTGCCGGCGCTGACACGCTGGTGTTCGACAGGCAGCAACCGGCGTGACGGGCGGTGTCGGCACGCGCGTCGCCAGCCCCTGGAAATACTCATGGCAAAGCCAATATTTTATCTTTTGTGCCCGGCTGATGCCTCGGTCAAACGTCGCGCCTGAGGCATGACGAGGCACTGAACCATGAACCCGACGCGGCGATCCCTGACCCTCGGCATCTCCACGCTGATGTGCTGGCCCGCCCTGGCGCGGTCCGCGGTCGCGGATCCGATCGCCGAATATGAACGTGCGACCGGCGGACGGATCGGCGTCTATGCCCTGAATGTGAAGACGGGCACGGAAATCGCCTGGCGCGCTGACGAACGCTTCATCATGTGCAGCACCTACAAGGCATTGCTCGCCTCGTTCGTGCTGTCGCGCGTGGACCGCGGGCAGGAGGAACTGGACTCGCCCGTGCCCTATACGGCGGGGGACACGCTCGAACTGTGGGCGCCGGTCGCCAATGCCAACCTGAAGAAGGGCTCGATGACCGTCGAAGCCATGTGCAGGGCCGCGGTTGAGATCAGCGATGGCGCGTGCGCCAATCTGGTGATGGCGCGGTCCGGCGGCCCGTCCGCGCTGACGGCGTTCCTGCGGTCGATCGGCGACGAGACGACGCGCGTCGATCATTTCGAGCCTGCGCTCGACCGATCGCCATCCGGGGGGCCGGATGATTCGACGACACCGCGCGCGATGGCCACGACATTACAAGCGTTGGTCCTCGGGACCACGCTGTCCGCCGGATCGCGGGCGCGGCTCACCGCCTGGCTCATGGGAAACCAAACCAATCACCGCCTTCGCCGTGGCCTCCCCAGGCGCTGGCGCATCGCCAACAAGACGGGCCACAGCGGCCGCGACATGGCGGGGGACATCGCCGTCGTCTGGCCCAGGCCCGACACGCCGATCCTTATCGCGGTCTATACGCGCGAGGGAACGCCGACCGAACGACAGTTCGACCGAAGTTTCGGCGATATCGGCCGGCTGGTCGCGGCGACGCTGGCGTGAGGACGATCGCGCGCGACGCTTTCCCGACGACCGATCCGGCGCCCGGCAGGTCGCGACGCCGGCTTGCGCCGGTCGTCGGCAACCGCCACAGCCGGAGCCATGATCACCGTCGCCAGCTATAACATCCGCAAGGCGATCGGTACCGATCGCCGCCGCCGCCCGGATCGGATCCTGGAAGTATTGGCGGAGATCGACGCCGACATCATCCTGCTGCAGGAGGCCGATCGCCGCTTCGGCGCGCGCCAGGCCGCCCTTCCCTTCCACCTCATCGCCGAGCATAGCGGCTATGCGCCGGTCGATTTCGCGGTTCGCGCCGGCGGGCTCGGGTGGCACGGCAACGCCATCCTGGTGCGCACGGGCACGGAGGTGCTCGCGCAGCGCGTGCTCCATCTGCCCGCGCTCGAACCGCGCGGCGCGGTGATGGCGGACGTGCGGATCGGCCGGCGCGCGGTTCGGATCGTCGGCATGCATCTCGACCTTTCGGGGCTGTGGCGCCGACGGCAGGCGCACGCGATCATCGCGGCGGTCGACCATGAGGCGGAAAGCTTGCCGACGGTGATGGCCGGCGATCTCAACGAATGGACGGCGGCGCGCGGCTGCCTGCGCGATTTCGGCAGCCATTTCCGCTTCGCCGAAACCGGCCCCAGCTTTCACGCGCGCCGCCCGGTGGCGCGGCTCGACCGTATCATGGTGAACGAGAAGTTCGCGGTCAGGGAATGCGGCGTGCACGCCAGTTCGATCTCCCGCACGGCGTCCGACCATCTGCCGATCTGGGCCAAGCTGGACTTCGCATGACCCCCGCCCGCGCCCGGCTCGACATCCGCAACCGCACCTGCCACGGTTGAACGATGCGGGAGAAGGAGTTGCGGCTGGCGCTCGTCTGCTACGGCGGCATCAGCCTCGCGGTCTACATGCACGGGGTGACCAAGGAAGTCTGGCACCTGGTGCGCGCAAGCCGCGATCATCATGCGGACGAGACGGAACGCCCGGATGCGACGGACGCACCCGAGACCGAGACGATTTATCGCCGGCTGCTCGAACGGATCGAGCAATCGGCCGGCGTCCGGCTGCGCGTGCTCAACGACATCGTCGCCGGCGCCAGCGCCGGCGGCATCAACGGCGTGTTCCTGGCGCAGGCGATCGTGACGGGGCAGTCGCTCGACCCCCTTACGGACCTGTGGCTCGAACGCGCCGATGTCGAGGTTCTGCTCGATCCCGACGCGCAGCCCTTTTCGCGTTTCACCAAGATCTGGGCGCAGCCGATCGTCTGGCTCGCCGCCAACCGCAGCGGCACGATCGACGAAACGGTGGATGCCGATACGCGCGACGAGGTGCGCGCGAAGCTGTCGCGCTTCGTGCGCGCGCGCTGGTTCGCCCCGCCCTTCGGCGGCAAGGTGTTCGATGGGCTGCTGCTGGATGCGCTCGATGCGATGACGGCGAGCGGCAATGGCCCCAGCCTGCTGCCGCCCGGACAGCCGCTCGACCTGTTCGTGACCGTCACCGATTTCCACGGCCACCCGCAGAAACTGCGGCTGCACAGCCCCGCCGAGGTGATCGAGACCGAGCATCGGCTGACCATCGGCTTTTCGACCGGCGGCCAGACCGGCGCGGGGCGACTGGCGCATCCCGCCGAACTCGCCTTTGCCGCGCGCGCCACCGCCAGCTTTCCCGGCGCGTTCCCGCCGTTCATGGTGGGGGAACTGGATGCGGTGCTCAAGGAGCGCGGCCGGAATTGGCCCGGGCGCGACGCCTTCCTCGCCCGCGCGCTGCCGCGCCATGCCGCGCTGGGCAAGGCGGCGGAGGCGGTGCTGATCGACGGATCGGTGCTCGCCAACGCCCCGTTCCGTCCCGCGATCGAGGCGCTCAAGAGCCGGCCGGCACGGCGCGAGGTCGATCGCCGCTTCGTCTATATCGATCCCAAGCCGCGGCTGCGCAGCATCAGCTTCGACGGGGGTGTCGATGCCAAGGGCGATGCCAGGCCGCCGGGCTTCTTCTCGACCATCCTCGGCGCCTTGTCGGACATCCCGCGCGAACAGCCGATCCGCGACAATCTGGAGACCATCGAGGCGCGCTCGCAGCGCATCGCCCGTACCCGCCGGATCGTCGAGGCGCTGCGCCCCGAGGTCGAAGCGGCGATCGAGGCGATGTTCGGATCGACCTTCTTCCTCGACCGGCCGACCGCCGCGCGCCTCGCGAACTGGCGCGCGCGGGCACAGGAGAAGGCGGCGCGGCAGGCCGGCCATGCCTATGCCGCCTATGGCCACCTCAAGCTCGCCGGCGTCGTCGACGAAATCGCTTTGCTCTTCTCACGCTTCGGCAACCGGGGGCAGGAAGCGGCCGACCGCTTGCGCCCCTTGCTGTGGGCAGCCGTATCCGGCGCGGGGCTCGACCGGGTGAGCGAGCCCGGCGGCGGCGCCAATCCCGCGGTGATCCAGTTTTTCCGTTCGCATGATCTGGGCTTCCGGATCCGCCGCCTGCGCACGCTGGCGCGGCAGCTGACGGCGATCGAGGAGCAGGCGGATGCCGAACTCGCGCCGTCGCTGGGGTCGATGCGCGACGCGATCTACGAAGCGCTGGCGCTCTATCTCGATCGCCAGATCCACGATTTCTACGGCGCCGAACTGCGCACCGACGTAAGCCTGCCCGAGCCGGACGTGGCGATGCTGCTCGATCGGCTGGCCGCCGCCCGCGATCTCGCGCGCGTCGACGACGTTGCCGACGATCGCATCGCCGAAGCGCTTGCCGCGCTGCCCAAGGCGGAGCGCCGCACGCTGTTGCTCGCCTATCTCGGCTTCCCCTTCTACGATCTCGCGACCCTGCCGCTGCTGCAGGGCGAGGGCATGGACGAGTTCGACCCCGTGAAGGTCGACCGGATTTCTCCCGAAGACGCGGGGACGATCCGCGGCGGCGGCCCCGAAGCGACGTTGAAAGGCATCCAGTTCAACAGCTTCGGCGCCTTCTTCAGCCGCGCCTATCGCGAGAACGACTATCTCTGGGGCCGGCTGCACGGCGCCGACCGGCTGATCGACATCCTGCTGTCCACCCTGCCCGCGGGGCAAGGACCGGGCCGCGACGAGGTCGCCGCGATCAAGCGCGCCGCCTTCACCGCCATCGTCGATGCCGAGGAAGCGCGGCTGACCGCCATCCCCGAACTGATCGAGACGCTGCGCGACGAGATCGGCTGAACCCCGGCCTTCTCAAGCCGGCGCTTTTTGCCTACACCGTCGCGATACGGCACAAAAAGCCGAGGGGCTCGCTTCATGCAATTTCTGCGCACCTTGTTCTGGGTTCTCGTCACGGCGGTCATGGTCGTTTTCGCGATCCAGAACTGGAAGCAGGTCGATATCAGCCTTTCGGGCATCACCGTCGAGATCAAGCTGCCTCTGCTGCTGCTCGCGGTGTTCCTGATCGGCTTCCTGCCGATGCTGGTCGTATCGCGCACCGCGCAATGGCAATTGCGCCGACGGCTGGACACGACGGAGCGCGCGCTGCAACAAGCGGTGATGTCACCGCCCACCGAGCCCACCGCAAACGCCCCGGACGCCACGCCGCGGTTGCTGCCGTCCCCCACCCCCGCGCCGCCGGGTGCCGCATGAAGGGTCCGGTCTACGTCGCGCTGGATACGCCGGACATCGAACGGGCGAAGGCGATCGCCTCCAAGGTTCGCAACCATGTCGGCGGCATCAAGCTGGGCCTCGAATTCTTCTGCGCGAACGGCCATGCCGGCGTGCGGGAGATCGCCGCGATCGGCCTGCCGATCTTCCTCGATCTCAAGCTGCACGACATCCCCAACACCGTCGCCAAGGCGGTGCAGGCGCTGCGTCCGCTCGAACCCGCGATCCTCACCGTCCACGCCGCCGGCGGCCGCGCGATGATGGAAGACGCCAAGGCCGCGGCACCGATCGGCACCAAGGTCGTCGCCGTGACGGTGCTGACCAGCCTCGATGGCGAGGATCTCACCGCGATCGGCATCAAGGGCGATCCGCACGACCAGGTGCTGCGCCTGACCGCGCTGGCGCGCGAAGCCGGGCTCGACGGCGTCGTCTGCTCGGGCGAGGAGGTGAAGGCGGCCAAAGCGCTGTGGCGCGACGGTTTCTTCGTGGTGCCCGGCGTCCGCCCGGCCGATGGTGTCGTCGGCGACCAGAAGCGCGTCGTGACGCCGCGCAAGGCGCTCGATCATGGCGCGTCGATCCTCGTCATCGGCCGGCCGATCACGCAGGCCGAGGATCCCGACCTCGCCGCGCGGGCGATCGAAGCGACGCTGTAAACGAAGAAGGGCGACTGCCACGCGGGGTCGCCCTTTCCCCGTTCATCACCGGCTGCCGTGGCGGCTCAGGCCCCGCCCCCCTCTGTGGATGGGCACCAGTTCGGTCTCGGTGCGCGCTACCCTGCCCTTCATTCGTGGCGCAGCGCATCGATCGGGTTGAGCCCGGCCGCGCGGCGCGCCGGAAAATAACCGAACACCACGCCGATCGCCGCCGAGATGCCGAAGGCGATCAGGTTGATCTGGGCATCGAACATCCATTTTACCTGCATCAGCGGCGCCAACAGCGCGATCGCAAGCTGCGCGATCAGCAGCCCGGCAAGGCCGCCCAGGCAGGACAGCACCACCGCCTCGACCAGGAACTGCATCAGCACCTCGCGCGCGACCGCGCCGATCGCGAGGCGGATGCCGATCTCGCGCGTCCGCTCGGTCACCGAGACGAGCATGATGTTCATGATGCCAATGCCGCCCACCAGCAGGCTGATCGCCGCGACCGCGGCGACGATGCGGGTCAGCAGCGTCGTCGTCCCCGTCAGCGTGTCGCTGATCTGCTTCGTGTCGAAGATGTTGAAATCATCCTGCTTGCCGCCGCTGATCCGGCGCCGCTCGCGCAGCAGGTCGGTCAGGCTGTCCTGCACCGTGGCGGTCGAATAGGCCTCGTCGACGCCGACGAGGATCAGGCGGATGTCCTGATTGCCGGTGAAGCGCCGCTGCACCGCCTTGATCGGCATCAGCACGATATCGTCCTGGTCGCCGCCGAACCCCGCCTGTCCGCGCGTCGAAAGCACGCCGATGACGTCGCACGAAATCCCGCCGATGCGGAAGCGCTGGCCGACGGCGCTGCCGCCGCGGAAGAGGTTGCGGCTCACCGTCGATCCGATGACGCACACCGCCTTGCCGGCCTGTTCCTCGGCCGGGGTGAACAGCCGTCCCTCGGTCAGCGGCCAGGGCTGCACCTCGAAATAGGCGGAGGTCGTGCCGTTGACGGTCGTCGACCAGTTGGCGCCCTCATAGATCGCCGTTCCGGTGGTCTGTGCCTGCGGCGCCACCGCGGTTACGCCGGCGACCTGATTGGCGATCGCATCGATATCCGCCGGATCGAAGTCGGGCGGCCGCGGCCCGCCACCGCCGCGGCCGAAGCCCTGGCCGGGACGGACCTGCAGGATGTTGGTGCCGAGCGCGGAGATCTGTTCCTGCACCGCCGAGGTCGTGGCGTTGCCGAGCGTCACCATCGTCACCACCGCGCCGACGCCGATGACGATGCCGAGCACGGTGAGGAACGAGCGCAGCAGATGCCGCCGGATCGAGCGGAGCGCGAGGATGAGCGTGGTACCGAACATCGTTACTTCTCCCCTCCCTCCCGCAAGCGGGAGGGGGACTGGGACTGCGTCTCGATCCGTTCCACCAGCCCGTCCTTGAAGTGCACGATCGTATGCGCGAAGGCCGCCATGTCCGGCTCGTGCGTCACCATCAGCACCGTGATGCCGCTGTTCTGGTTGAGATCGGTCAGCAATTCCATGATCTCCACCGATCGCTCGGAATCGAGATTGCCGGTCGGTTCGTCGGCAAGCAGCACATCGGGGTGCGTCACGATCGCGCGGGCGATCGCCACGCGCTGCTGCTGGCCGCCGGAAAGCTCGGCGGGGGTGTGATCCCACCAGTCCTTCAGCCCCACCTTGTCGAGCGCCGCCATCGCCAGATCGCGCCGCGCCTGCTTGGCATCGCCGCGATAGAGCAGCGGCAGCTCGACATTCTCGAGCGCGGTGGTGCGCGCGAGCAGGTTGAAGCCCTGGAACACGAAGCCGAGATATCTGCGCCGCAGCAGCGCGCGCTGGTCGCGATCGAGCGTCTCGACATGGACGCCGCGGAACAGGAATTCGCCGCCGCTGGGCACGTCGAGGCAGCCCAGCATGTTCATCGTCGTCGACTTGCCCGACCCCGAAGGCCCCATCACCGCGACGAAATCGCCCGCCGCGATGTCGAGGTCGACGCCTTTCAGCGCCTGGAACGCGGTCGGCCCCTCGCCATAGGTCTTGGTGACGCCGCGCAGGCGGATCAGCGGCTCGGCCATCGGATCAGCGCCCGCCACCGCCGCCGCTCCGCCGTGCACCGCCCTGCCCTGCGGCCGGGGCGGGCGCTTCGGCGCCGGCGGCGAGCTGACCGGTGATCACCTCCATGCCGGGCTTGAGGTCGCCGCCGGTCACCTCGGTAACGGCGCCGTTGGTGTCGCCGGTGGTCACCTGGATCGCGCGCGGCTGCCCGTCCTCACCCTTCACGTAGATCGTCTGCTGCGCGCCGCGGCCCACCGTCGCCGAGCGTTCGGCACCGCTGCTGCGTCCGCCGCGCGGCCGGCGCGGCATGATGGCGCCGGTGATGCCGCCCCCGCCGCCCGCCGCCGCACCGTCACCGGCAGCGGGCCGGAAACGCAGCGCCGCGTTGGGCACGAGCAGGACGTTCTTCTTCGTGACGGTGACGATGTCTGCGGTTGCGGTCATGCCCGGCCGCAGCAGCAGGTCGGGGTTGGAGACGGAAAGCGCCGCGGTATAGGCGACGACGGTCGAGGTCGAGCTCGTCGAGGTCGACGAGGAACTGGTCGAATCGCTGGCATTGGCGCCCAGGTCGACGCGCGTCACCTTCGCCGGGAAGTTGCGGCCGGGAAAGGCATCGACGGCGAAGTTGGCGTCCTGCCCCGCCTTCACCTGGCCGACATCGGCCTCGTCCACCTTCACCTCGAGCTCCATCTGCGAGAGATCCTCGGCGATCTGGAACAGCACCGGCGCGTTGAACGAGGCGGCGACGGTCTGGCCGGGCTCGATCTGGCGCGAGAGCACGACGCCGTTGACCGGCGACATGATGAACGCGCGCGACCGCTGCGTCTGGTTCGATGACAGCGCGGCATTGGCTTGCGCCACCGCCGCCTGCGCGGTCCGCACGCTGGCATTGGCCTGGGCGAGCTGCGCGCGGGCATTGTCGAGCTCGGTCTTCGCCGGCACGCGCCCGCCGGAGAGCCGCGAGACCTCCTCCAGCCGCGCCAGATTGGCGCGGGCGAGCTGCGCCGACGCCTGCGCCTGAGCGATCTGCGCCTGGCCCGACTGGACCTGCGCCCGGCTCTGCGCGATCGCATCGTCGAGCCGCGCGAGATCGAGCTTGGCGAGCACCTGCCCCTTCTTCACCCGATCATTGTTGTCGACATAGACGTCGGTGATCAGGCCCGACAGTTCGGAACCGACCTCCACCTGCACCGTCGGCTGGAGGTTGCCGGTGGCGGAGACGGTCACGGTGAGGTCGCCCGCCGCCGCCGCCTGCGTCGCATAACGCGGCGCTTCGTCACCGGCGAAGCAGCGCGAAAGCAGGAACAGCAGGATCAGCAGCACCGCGCCGATCGCGCCGCGGACCGCCCATTTGCGCCACTTCGGCTGCGGCTTCACCCCGAGAAAGTCGTCGACCGACTGGCCGGTAGAGGTCTGTGCGTTGGCGTCGGTCATGATCCGGTTCCGGTTGACGGGGCGAGCGGCTGCCAGCCGCCGCCGAGGGCGAGATAGAGTTGGACGAGCGCCTGCGCCTGCGCGGATTGCGCCTGCGTCAGCCCGTCGCGCGCCGAGAGCAGGGAGCGCTCGGCTTCGAGCAGGGTCTGGAAATCGGTGAGGCCGGCGCGATACTGGCTGCGCGCGTAGATCGCCGCCGCCTGCGACGCATCGCGCTGAACGCGCAACGCCGCCTGCCGCGCCTTGGCAGTGCGCAGCGCCACCAGCCCGTTCTCGACCTCCTCGAGGCCCGTCAGCACGGTCTGCTTGTAGGTCGCGAACGCGCCGTCGGCCGCGGCGCGCTGGCTGCGCACCTGCGCGCGCGCATTGCCGCCGTCGAAAATCAATTGCGAGAGCGATGCGAACAGGCCGCCGGTGATGACATCGGCAAGGCTGCCGAGCGACAGCGCCGAGGTGCCGACATTGCCGCTGAGCCCAAGCTGCGGATAAAGCTGCGCCTGCGCCACGCCGATCCGCGCGGTCGCCGCCGCGAGGTTGCGTTCCGCACGCTGCACGTCGGGGCGCTGGCGCAGCGTGTCTGCGGGGATGCCGACCGCGATGGTCTCGGGCCCCTGCGGAATATCGCGTGTATCCGTCAGCAATCCGTCGACCGCGCCGGGGGCCTGCCCGGTCAGCACCGACAGGCGGTTGGCGGCGCTGGCGAAGCTCTGTTCGAGCGTCGGGATCGTCGCCGCGGTCTGCGCGCGCTGCGCCCGCGCCTGTTCCGCGTCGATCGAGGAGACCAGCCCGGCCTGCACCCGGAAACCGGCGATCTCGAGATTGTCGTCCTGCGTCGCCAGCGTATCGCGTGCGATCGCGAGCCGCGCCTGCGCCGCGCGCGCCGTGACATAGTTGAGCGCGACCTCGGCGGCGATCGCCGTCCGCACATCCTCCATGTCATAGCCGCTGGCGGCCAGATCGGCGCGCGAGGCCTCGACCGAGCGGCCGATGCCGCCGAACAGGTCGAACTGCCACGAGGCATCCGCGCCGACCGAGAAGCTGCTGCTGTCGTTGAGATCGGAGTTGAAATTGCGTCCGGCGCCCGCCGAGCCGCCGACCAGCGGCGCATATTGGCTGCGCGCCTGGACCAGCGCCTCGCGCGCCTGCCGCAGCCGGGTCAACGCGGCGGCGATGTCGAGATTGCCCGACAGCGCCCGGTCGACCAGCCCGGTCATCACCGGATCGTCGAACCGCGTCCACCATGCCGACAGATCCTCGGGCCGCGCGGCATCGGCCTCCGGCGTGCTGTAGCGCTCGGGCACGCCCAGGTCGGCGCTTGTGGCCGGGCGATAATCCGGCCCCACCTGGCAGCCGGCCAGCGCCGCCAGCGCCAGCACGCCGCCGATCGCCCGTGATGTCGTACCGAAACCCATCCTTGTGTCCGTTATCCTGCCGCAACGAGTGAGCGCCCAACGCCTAGATGGCGAATGCGGCGGCAGGCAGAAACAGGAAAATTGTCGCAATTTGTATGAGATGTTTCAGAGTGTGGCTGATGAGCTATGCCGATCAAACCACTGAAAATGCATGATTAATAGAAAAACCCGCACGGCGGGGCGGCACCGCGCGCGGACACAAGTCGCGACATATTGGGACGGAAATGAGCGGCGAACGACCATCGCCTCCCCGAGCAAGGCGCCGGGGAGGAATGTCGCAGCCCTCACTCCATCTCGAGGATCACCGCATCCACCGCCAGGCTCTCGCCCTTCGCGGCGGACACGCTCTTGACCACCCCGGCCTTCTCGGCGCGCAGGATATTTTCCATCTTCATCGCCTCGACCACCGCGAGCGGCTGTCCGGCCTCCACCGTGTCGCCGGCGCCGACGTGAAGCTGCACCAGCAGCCCCGGCATCGGGCACAGCAGGAATTTCGACAGATCGGGCGGCACCTTCTCGATCATGTGGCGGGAGAGTTCGGCGATATGCGGCTTGAGCACCGTCGCCCGATGCGACGCGCCATGGCTGTTGAGCCGCCAGCCGCGCTTGTCGGCCGCCACCTTCGCCACCAGCGGTCGCGGCCCGATCGCACCGTCGAACAGCCGCTGGCCGTTGACCCACTGCCCCGCGATCGCCTCGCGCGGGCCGCCGTCCACCTCGACCACCCAATTGCCGGTGGCGTGGCTCAGCTGCACGCGATGCTCGGCGCTGCCGATCCGCACCACCCAATTGCCGGGCACCGCCACGTCGCCGTTCAGCTGCCCGTCGATCTGCACAGCGCGCAGCGCCTGATGGTGCTGCGCCAGCGCCGCCACCGCGGCGAGGTCCGCCACCAGCGCCGGCGCCGCAGGGGCACCGGCGAAACCGTCGGGATATTCCTCGGCGATGAAGCCCGTGGTCAGCGCGCCGGAACGGAAGCGCGGGTGCTGCATCAGCGCCGAGAGGAAATCGATATTGTGCCCCGGCCCCTCCAGCACGAAGCGGTCGAGCGCCGCCACCTGCTTGTCCGCCGCCTCGTCGCGGGTCTGGCCGTAGGTCACCAGCTTGGCGATCATCGGATCGTAGAAGATGCTGACCTCGCCGCCTTCCGCGACGCCGTCGTCCACGCGCACGCCGTCGCCCTCGGGGGGCGGGCGATAGCGGACGAGCCGGCCGGTGGAGGGCAGGAAGCCGCGATAGGGATCCTCGGCATAGACGCGGTTCTCGATCGCCCAGCCGGTCAGCGTCACGTCGTCCTGGCTGAAGCCGAGCGCCTCGCCATTGGCGACGCGGATCATCTGCTCGACCAGATCGAGCCCGGTGACGAGCTCGGTCACCGGATGCTCCACCTGCAGGCGGGTGTTCATCTCGAGGAAGTAGAAGCCCTGCCCCGTCGTGTCGGCGCCGCTGACGATCAGTTCGACCGTGCCGGCGGAATAATAGCCCACCGCCCGCGCCAGCGCGACCGCCTGCTCGCCCATCGCCTTGCGCATTTCGGGCGTGACGAAGGGCGACGGCGCCTCTTCCACCACCTTCTGGTGACGCCGCTGGATCGAGCATTCGCGCTCGCCGAGATAGACGATGTTGCCGTGCTGGTCGCCCAGCACCTGGATCTCGATGTGGCGCGGGCTCTCGATGAACTTCTCGATGAACACGCGATCGTCGCCGAAGCTGGCGAGCCCCTCGCGCTTGGTCGCCTCGAAGCCCTCGCGGACGTCCTTCTCCGAATAGGCCAGCCGCATGCCCTTGCCGCCGCCGCCGGCCGAGGCCTTCATCATCACCGGATAGCCGATGTCGTCGGCGATCCTCACCGCCTCGTCGGTATCGGCGATCTCGCCCAGATAGCCGGGAACGACGTTGACGCCGGCCGCCTTGGCCAGTTTCTTGGATTCGATCTTGTCGCCCATCGCGGTGATCGCGCCCACCGGCGGGCCGACGAAGACGATGCCTTCCTTCGCCAGCGCCTCGGCGAAGCTCGTCCGCTCGGAAAGGAAGCCATAGCCCGGATGCACCGCATCCGCCCCGGTCGCCTTGCAGGCGGCGATGATCTTGTCGGCGACCAGATAGGAGTCGCTCGCCGGCGAGGGGCCGATGTGCACCGCCTCGTCCGCCATCTCGACATGCGGCGCGCGCGCATCCGCGTCCGAATAGACCGCGACGGTGGCGATACCCATCCTGCGCGCGGTGCGGATCACACGGCAGGCGATCTCGCCGCGATTGGCGATCAGGATCTTCCTTATCAAGTCTCTCTCCCCTATTCGGCTGCCTCGGCGACGCGCATCGGCTCCGCCGCCGCCATGGGCTTGATGCCCAGCCTGGCGAACAAGGCGGCATCCGCATTGTCGCCGGCATTGGCGGTGGTCAGCAGCCTGTCACCGGTGAAGATGGAATTGGCGCCCGCCATGAAGCACAGCGCCTGCGTCGAATCCGACATGCTCTCGCGCCCGGCCGAAAGCCGGACCATCGACTGCGGCATGGTGATGCGCGCGACCGCGACGGTGCGGACGAACTCGATCTCGTCGATCTTCGCCAGCGGCGTGTCGGCCAGCATGTCGCCCAGCACCGTGCCCTTCACCGGCACCAGCGCGTTGACCGGCACGCTCTCGGGATGGTGCGGCAAGGTCGCCAGCGCATGGATGAAGCCGACGCGGTCGGCGCGGGTCTCGCCCATGCCGACGATGCCGCCCGAACAGACATTGATGCCCGCGCTACGGACATGGTCGAGCGTGTCGAGCCGGTCCTGGAAGGTCCGCGTGGTGATGACGTTGCCGTAATTCTCGGGGCTCGTGTCGATATTGTGGTTGTAATAGTCGAGCCCGGCCTCGCTGAGCTGCGCCGCCTGGCCCGGCGTCAGCATCCCCAGCGTCATGCAGGTTTCCATGCCCATCGCGCGCACGCCCTTCACCATCTCGACGATGGCGGGCATGTCGCGATCCTTGGGGTTGCGCCACGCCGCGCCCATGCAGAAGCGCGACGAGCCATTGTCCTTCGCCTGCGCCGCCGACTGCAGCACCGCGCGGACGTCCATCAGCTTCGACGCCTTGAGATCGGTGTCGGCCCCCGCGGACTGGTTGCAATAGCCGCAATCCTCCGGGCAGCCGCCGGTCTTGATGGAGAGCAGGGTCGAAAGCTGGACCGCGCCGGCGGTATGGTTGGCGCGGTGGACGGTCTGCGCCCGGAACATCAGTTCGTCGAACGGCAGGTCGAACAGCGCCGCGATCTCGTCGCGGGTCCAGTCGTTCCGAACCTCCGCTCCGGCATGCGAGACGGAGGGGGACTGGTGCGGGTGCGACTGGTTCATTCTGCGGCCTCTTCAAAATCGGCTGGGGGCATGTTGTGGCCGAGCAGGCGCAGCACGTCCGCCGCGCACTCGACCACATTGGATCCCGGCCCATAGATGCCCTGCACGCCGGCCTCACGCAGAAAATCATAATCCTGCGGCGGGATCACCCCGCCGGCGATCACCTTCACGTCCTGCCGCCCGCGCGCGCGCAGCAGGTTGATCAGTTCGGGGATCAAGGTCTTGTGCCCCGCCGCCAGCGACGATGCGCCGACCACGTCGGCACCGCTGTCGAGCGCCAGCACCACCGTTTCCTCCGGTGTCTGAAACAGCGGGCCGGAAACGATCTCGAACCCCATGTCGCCGAACGCCGAGGCGATCACATTGGCGCCGCGATCATGCCCGTCCTGCCCCATCTTGGCGACGAGGATCCTGGGCTTGCGGCCCATGCGCCGCTCGACCGCGGCAACGCCGTCCACCACCTGCCGCCAGCGGCTGTCATCCTTGTAGGGCGCGGCATAGACGCCCTTCACAGGCGTCGGCACGGTGGCGTAGCGGTCGAAGCTCACCTCCATCGCCGCGGAAATCTCGCCCAATGTCGCGCGCGCACGCGCGGCGTCGACGGCGAGCGCGAGCAGGTTGTTCTCGATGCTCGATGGCGCGGCGGCCCCCCGGCGCAGCGCATCCAGCGCGGCGCGGCACGCCGCATCGTCGCGGCTCGCCTTCACCTGGTTGATCCGCGCGATCTGCGCCTCGCGGACCCTGCTGTTGTCCACCTCCAGCGTTTCGAGCAGATCCTCGTTGGCGAGGCGATATTTGTTGACGCCGACGATCACGTCCTCGCCGCGATCGACCCGCGCCTGGCGCGCCGCCGCGGCTTCCTCGATCATCGCCTTGGGCCACCCGGCAGCAACCGCCTTGGCCATGCCGCCATCGGCCTCGACCTTCTCGATGATCGCCCACGCCTTGTCGACCAGCTCCTGCGTCAGCGCCTCGATGTAATAGGAGCCGCCGAGCGGATCGACGACCTTGGTCATCCCCGTCTCTTCCTGGATCACGATCTGCGTGTTGCGCGCGATCCGGGCGGAGAAGTCGGTGGGCAGCGCGATCGCCTCGTCGAGCGCGTTGGTGTGGAGCGACTGGGTGCCGCCCAGCATCGCCGCCATCGCCTCGATCGTGGTGCGGATCACATTGTTGTAGGGATCCTGCTCGGTCAGCGACACGCCCGAGGTCTGGCAATGCGTGCGCAGCATCTTCGAGCGCTCGTCCTTCGCGCCGAGATTGGTCATCACCCGGTGCCACAGCACCCGCGCCGCGCGCAGCTTCGCGATCTCCATGAAGAAGTTCATGCCGATCGCGAAGAAGAAGCTCAGCCGCCCGGCGAACTTGTCGATGTCGAGGCCCGAGGCGACGCCGTAGCGGACATATTCGGCGCCGTCCGCGATCGTGAACGCCAGCTCCTGCACCTGCGTCGCCCCGGCTTCCTGCATGTGATAGCCGGAGATCGAAATACTGTTGAATTTCGGCATGTTACGCGACGTATATCCGAAAATGTCGGAGATTATCCGCATGCTCGGTTCGGGCGGATAGATATAGGTGTTGCGGACCATGAACTCCTTGAGGATGTCGTTCTGGATGGTCCCGTCGAGCTGCGCGGTCGGCACGCCCTGTTCCTCGCCGGCGACGATGAAGAAGGCGAGGATCGGGATCACCGCGCCGTTCATCGTCATCGAGACGGACATCTTGTCGAGCGGAATGCCGTCGAACAGGATCTTCATGTCCTCGACGCTGTCGATCGCGACCCCGGCCTTGCCGACGTCGCCGACCACGCGCGGATGGTCGCTGTCATAGCCGCGGTGCGTCGCGAGATCGAACGCGACCGACAAGCCCTTCTGCCCGGCCGCGAGGTTGCGGCGGTAGAAGGCGTTGGATTCCTCGGCGGTCGAGAAGCCGGCATATTGCCGGATCGTCCAGGGGCGCCCGGCATACATGCTGGCCCGCACGCCGCGGGTGAACGGCGCGAAGCCGGGCAGGCCCGGGTCGACCGAAACATCGTCCTGCGTATACAAGGGTTTGACGGATATGCCTTCCGGTGTCTGCCAGGTCAGATCCTTGCCCTTCACCTCCTTGGCGGCGGCGGCTTCCCAGGCGGCGATGGTCGGCTTGTCGGTCATGCGGTTGCCACTCCCTGGCGTTTCGCTCCTGCCGGGATCGAGAGCGCCTTGAGTTGATCATATTGGGTGAGGATTGAGAGCAAGGCCTCTGCGTTGCCCTTCGCATCGTTCAGCGGATCATGATCATGCGCGGTCTGCCGCCGCTTCTTCCATCCGGAAACATTGCCGGCGTTTCCACTCAGCCCTGCATACAGGTCACCGATGCGTCGCCCTGAATGGCCGAAGGGGTTGGCACGACCCGCCACCTGAAAACCGTGGTGGATCCATTGCCAATCGAAGGCAGGATTGTCCGACCAGAAGATCAGCCGATCGGCGCCGAGTTCGACAAGCCAATCGTCGAAGGCGGTCAAGGCATCACCTAAGGTCACCGACGCCGCTGCGACATGCGCCTCACGTGACATGCCGATCGATGCATAGGCGCCATCGGCGTAGCGATCACAGAGAGGCGCGATGATCGGTGATCGGAAGCCGCGTTCAAGCCCCGGCTCCACGACAACCGCCCCGAAATTGATCAGATCACCGAAGCCGGGGCAGGGCCCGGATGCTTCGCAATCGACGATGATATGTGCTTTCACCGTCCCTTGAACTCCGGCTTGCGCTTCTCGGTGAAGGCCAGCACGCCTTCGAGGAAGTCGGCGCTGCGGCCGGCGATGTGCTGGTTGGCGGCTTCGACCGCGAGCGTTTCGGTCAGCGTGCCGTCGAGCGCCACGCCCACCTGCTTGCGGATCATGCCCAGCGCCAATGTCGGCATCGCCGCGAGCTTGGCCGCCAGCGCCTGCGCGGTCTCCATCAGCGCCTCATCGTCGACGACACGCGTCACCAGCCCGGCATCGCGCGCATCCGCCGCGGTCATCCGCTCGCCGAGCAGCGCCATTTCCAGCACCTTGGCGCGGCCGGCAGCCTTGGCGATCAGCCAGGTCGCGCCGGCATCGGGCACCAGCCCGATATTGGCGAAGGCCAGCAGCAGATAGGCGGAGCGCGCCATCACGATGATGTCGCCCGACAGCGCCAGCGACGCGCCGGCGCCCGCCGCGGGGCCGTTGATCGCGCTGACGATCGGGATCGGCAGCGAGGCGATCAGTTCGATCACCGGGTGATAATGGGCGTCGAGCAGCTTGCCGAGGTCGGGGATGCCGGTGGTGATGTCGCCCAGTTCGGCACCCGAGCAGAAGGCGCGCCCCTCGCCGGTCAGCAGCACCGCGCGCGCGCCGTCGCTCACCGCGCGCTGGAAGGCGCGGCGCAACTCACCGAGCAGGTCGGGCGTGATCGCGTTCAGCCGGTCCGGCCGGTTGAGCCGGATCGTCGCGACGCTGTCCGCCAGCGCATAAAGGATCGGCGCGTCGCTCAATGCCCCTCTCCCTTCGGGCTCTCCATGATCTCGGTCAGGATCCCGCCCATATCCTTGGGGTGGACGAAGAAGATCGGCGTGCCGTGCGCGCCGATGCGCGGCTCGCCGAGCACCTTGGCGCCCTTCGCCTCGAACCAGGCCTTGGCGGCGTGAATGTCGGGCACCTCATAGCAGATATGGTGCTGGCCGCCCGCGGGGTTCTTCGCGAGGAAGCCGCTGACCGCCGATTTTTCGCCGAGCGGCTCGATCAGCTCGATCTGCGTGCCCGCGGTGCCGCCCTGCCCCGGCGTGTCGACGAAGCACACCTTCACGCCCTGCGCGGGCAGGTCGAACGGATCGTGGATCTTCGTCGCGCCCATCACGTCGCGATAGAAGGCGATGCTGGTCTCGATCGACGGTGTCGCGACGCCGACATGGTTGAGACGGCCGAGTTTCATTTGATCATTCCTTTATCAAACCGAATTGATCTCTCATCAATTCGACCGCCGCCGTCTCAACATCATTCAATTCTCTGCCGAACACTGGGTCAGAGAGGGCTTTTTCCATAAGCGCCTTTGCCTCACCAAGTCGTGTCTCCTGCCACAACTGATTGACTCTGGTCATAGTTCTGTAGAACTGAATATAAACTGGATCGACCCCATATGGTCCGGGCGGAGGAAGTTCAATCGCCGCAGCCACGTCCACGTCAGAGAACTTTTTCCCTGACCTGATGTGCGATATAGCCCGTTGATTAACCCCAAAATAGGAAGCGATTGCTTCATTCTTGTCGCCGCGATCGATCATTCCTTTAATTAGACGAGCATCGCTCGGAGTGAGCTCTTCGTCGTCGCCATAAATCTTGCTCACAGCAACTCCCTCCACTTACAGCGGAATGTTGTCGTGCTTCTTCCACGGGTTTTCGAGCTGCTTGTTGCGCAGCTTGCGAAGCCCCAGCGCGATCCGCTTGCGGGTCGAATGCGGCATGATCACCTCGTCGATGAAGCCCTTCGCCGCCGCCACGAACGGGTTGGCGAAGCGGTCCTCATATTCCTTGGTGCGCGCGGCGATCTTCTCGGGATCCTTGATGTCCTGCCGGAAGATGATCTCCACCGCGCCCTTGGCGCCCATCACCGCGATCTCGGCGGTCGGCCACGCATAGTTGAGGTCGCCGCGCAGATGCTTGGACGACATCACGTCATAGGCGCCGCCATAGGCCTTGCGGGTGATCACCGTGATCTTGGGCACCGTCGCCTCGGCATAGGCGAACAGCAGCTTGGCGCCATGCTTGATGATGCCCGAATGCTCCTGGCCGACGCCCGGCAGGAAGCCCGGCACGTCGACGAAGGTGATGATCGGGATCTCGAACGCATCGCAGAAGCGCACGAAGCGCGCCGCCTTCTTCGAAGAGTTGATGTCGAGGCAGCCCGCCAGCACCATCGGCTGGTTGGCGACGATGCCCACCGTGCGGCCCTCGACGCGGCCGAAGCCGATCAGGATATTGCCGGCATGCGCGGGCTGCAGTTCGAAGAAATCGCCTTCGTCCAGCACCTTCCGGATCAGCTCGTGCATGTCGTAGGGCTGGTTGGCGCTCGCCGGGATCAAGGTGTCGAGGCTATGCTCCATCCGGTCCCACGGATCGTCGGTCGGCCGCGCCGGCACCGCCTCGCGGTTGGAGGCGGGCAGGAAGTCGATGAAATCGCGCGCCGCCAGCAGCGCGTCGATGTCGTTCTCGAACGCCACGTCGGCCACCGAGGATTTGGTGGTGTGGGTGATCGCGCCGCCCAGTTCCTCCTGGGTCACGATCTCGTTGGTGACGGTCTTCACCACGTCCGGCCCGGTCACGAACATGTAGGAACTGTCCTTCACCATGAAGATGAAGTCGGTCATCGCCGGCGAATAGACCGCGCCGCCCGCGCACGGCCCCATGATCAGCGACAGCTGCGGCACCACGCCGGAGGCGAGCACGTTGCGCTGGAACACCTCGGCATAGCCGGCCAGGCTGGCGACGCCTTCCTGGATGCGCGCGCCGCCGCTGTCGTTGAGGCCGATCACCGGCGCGCCGACCTTCATCGCCATGTCCATGATCTTGCAGATCTTGGTCGCGTGCCGTTCCGAAAGCGCGCCGCCGAACACGGTGAAATCCTGGCTGAACACATAGACCAGCCGGCCGTTGATCGTCCCGGATCCGGTGACGACGCCGTCGCCCGGGATCTTGTTGCCCTGCATGCCGAAATCGACGCAGTTATGCTCGACATACATGTCGAGTTCCTCGAACGAATCCTCGTCGAGCAGCACCTCGACCCGCTCGCGCGCGGTGAGCTTGCCCTTGGCGTGTTGCGCGTCGATCCGCTTCTGCCCGCCGCCCATGCGCGCCGCCGCGCGCTTCGCTTCGAGCTTCTCGATGATCTCCAGCATCGCGTCCCCTTGGAATTGCGGCAACAGAAGGCTGCCCTTTCATCTTTTCGCACCATCGGGCAAATGTGAATTTGCAAAATTGCGAAACGAAGGTTTGCAAAGTCTGTGAATGACGAAGCACGGATATCCGCGAAGCGGCGCCATTTCGTAGGGGCGCGGCTGCGTGCGTTGCGGATTCGCGAGGGGCTGGGGCAGGCCGCGATGGCGGCGCGCCTCGACCTTTCGGTCAGCTATCTCTCGCAGCTCGAGAACGACGATCGCCCGCTGACCCCCGCGGTGATCGCCCGGCTGGCGGCCGCCTTCCCGCTCGACTGGCGCATCTTCGATGCCGACGATGCCGATCGCCGCGCCGCCGCGCTGCGCGAGGCGATCGCCGATCCGCTGTTCGACGGTCCCCCGCCGCCCGCGGATGCGCTCCACCGCGCCGCCACGCAGCAGCCCGTGCTCACCGAGCGCTTCATGACCCTGCACGCCGCCTATCGCCGCGCCGAGGAACGGTTGCAGATCATCGACGATGCGATCTCCTCCGGCGTCCAGGGCAGCGAACGCCTACCGTGGGAGGAGGTTCGCGACTGGTTTCACGAAGCCGGCAATTATATCGACCCGATCGACCGGGCCGCCGAGGCGCTCGCCGGCGAACTCGGCGCAAACGCAGGCGAGACCGCGATCATCGCGCGCCTCTCCGGCCATCACGGCATCAGGCTGGTGCCGCCGTCCGACGATGCCCCGCTCAGGCGGCTCGATCGCGCCGCGGGCACGCTTGCGATCGATCGCGCGCTGCCGCCCGAAAGCCGCCGCTTCATGCTCGCGCTGCAACTCGCCGCGATCGAACTGGAAGCGCCGATCGCCGCGGTCGCCGGCTCGGCGCGGCTGCGCTCGGACGTCGCGCAGAACATTCTCGCCTCGGGCCTCGCCAACTATGCGGCGGGCGCGCTGCTGATGCCCTATGAGGCGTTCCGCGCCGCCGCGCGCGCGATGCGGCACGATATCGATCGGCTGCGGCAGGGCTTCGGCGTCAGCTTCGAACAGGCCTGCCACCGCCTCTCCACGCTCCAGCGCCCGGGCGCGCGCGGCATTCCCTTCTTCTTCTGCCGCGTCGACATGGCCGGCAACATCACCAAGCGCCATTCGGCGACCCGCCTGCAGTTCGCCCGCTTCGGCGGCGCCTGCCCGCTGTGGATCGTCCATGAAGCGGTGGCGATCCCCGATCGCATCCTCGTCCAGCTCGCCGAGACGCCCGATGGCGTGCGCTATGTGTCGATGGCGAAGGGGCTGGTGAAGCCGAGCGGCAGCTATGCCCGCGCGCCGCGGCGCTACGCGGTCGCGCTCGGCTGCGAAGCGGAACATGCCGCCGAGTTCATCTATGCCGACGGCCTCGATATCGCCTCGACGACCGCGGCGACGCCGATCGGCATCTCCTGCCGGCTGTGCCCGCGCGCGGATTGCGACCAGCGCGCCTTTCCGCCTGCCGATCGCACCATCCTGGTCGACCCCGACGTCCGCGAGGTCGTGCCCTATCGGGTGAGTTGAGGGGAGTTAAGGGAGTGTTAGGGGGGAGTTAAGGGGACTTAGGGGGGCGTTGGGTGCGCCTTGCCCGTCGCAAGAACGAGAATCGCCGCGCTTGCCCCTTCCCCCGCGCGGCACCTTTTGGCACATCGGCGGCCCCGGCATGTGCCAGCCAAGAGAGAGGATGCCGCAACGATGGCCGATCCCGACCTGTTTCCCGTTCCCACCGAATGGGCCGAGGGTGCCCGTGTGGACGCAGCGGCCTATGCCGATCTCCACGCCCGCTCGCTCGCGGACCCGGACGGGTTCTGGCTGGAGAAGGCGGGGCGGCTGGACTGGATCACCGCGCCGACGGTGGCGGGCGACTGGTCGTTCGCCGAGGATGATTTCCACATCGAATGGTTCGCCGACGGCGTGCTCAACGTCTCGGCCAATTGCATCGACCGCCACCTCGCGACCCGCGCCGAGCAGACCGCGATCCTCTGGGAGCCCGACGATCCCAAGGCCGAACCGCGCCGCTACACCTATGCCCAGCTCCACGCCGAGGTCTGCCGCTTCGCCAATGTGCTGAAGGCGGCCGGCGCGAAGAAGGGGGACCGGATCACGATCTACCTGCCGATGATCCCCGAGGCGGCGTTCGCCTTGCTCGCCTGCGCGCGGATCGGTGCGGTCCATTCGGTGGTGTTCGGCGGCTTCTCGCCCGAGGCGCTGGCCGGCCGCATCACCGATTGCGACAGCAATATCGTCGTCACCAGCGATGGCGGCCGCCGCGGCGGCAAGCAGGTGCCGTTGAAGGCCAATGTCGACGCCGCGCTCCACCACTGCACCAGCGTGCAGTCGGTCGTCGTCGTCAAGGCGACCGGCGCCGAGGTGGCGATGACCGAAGGCCGCGACATCTGGTATCATGAGGCGGCCGAGACGGTTCCCGCCGACTGCCCGCCGGAGCCTATGAAGGCGGAGGATCCGCTGTTCATCCTCTACACCTCGGGCTCCACCGGCAAGCCAAAGGGCGTGCTCCACACCACCGGCGGCTATCTGCTGTGGGCGAGCTACACCCACGAGCTCTGCTTCGACTATCGCGCCGGCGACATCTGGTGGTGCGCCGCCGACATCGGCTGGGTCACCGGCCACACCTATATCGTCTACGGCCCGCTCGCCAACGGCGCGACGACCCTGATGTACGAAGGCGTCCCCAACTGGCCGACGCCGTCGCGGATCTGGGAGGTGTGCGACCGGCACCAGGTCCACACCGTCTTCACCGCGCCCACGGCGCTGCGCGCGCTGATGAAGGAGGGCGACGAGTTCGTCACAAGAACAAGCCGTAAGTCTTTGAAATTGCTTGGCACGGTCGGCGAACCGATCAACCCCGAGGCTTGGCGCTGGTATCATGGCGTGGTCGGCGAGGGTCGCTGCCCGATCATCGACACCTGGTGGCAGACCGAGACCGGCGGCGCGATGATCGCGCCGCTGCCGGGCGCGACCGACCTCAAGCCGGGATCGGCGACCAGGCCGATGCCCGCGGTCGATCCCGAGATCGTCGATGCCGAAGGCAAGGTGCTGGAGGGGGCGGCCGAGGGCAATCTCGTCATCGCCGGATCATGGCCGGGCCAGATGCGCACCGTCTGGGGCGATCATGCGCGTTTCTTCCAGACCTATTTCACCACCTATCGCGGCAAATACACCACCGGCGACGGCGCCCGCCGCGATGCCGACGGCTATTACTGGATCACCGGCCGCGTCGACGACGTGATCAACGTCTCGGGCCACCGCATGGGCACCGCCGAGGTGGAAAGCGCGCTGGTGCTCCACGCGAAGGTCGCCGAGGCCGCGGTCGTCGGCATGCCGCACGACCTCAAGGGCCAGGGCATCTACGCCTATGTGACGCTCAACGCCGGCGAGGAAGCGTCGGACGCGCTGCGCCAGGATCTGGTGAAGTGGGTGCGCATGGAGATCGGCCCGATCGCCACGCCCGACGCGATCCAGTTCGCCCCCGCCCTGCCCAAGACCCGCTCGGGCAAGATCATGCGCCGCATCCTGCGCAAGATCGCCGAGGGCGAGGTTTCGGCCCAGGCGCTGGGAGACACGTCGACGCTCGCCGATCCATCGGTGGTGGATGATCTCGTGGCGAACCGGGTGATGAAGGCGGCGTGACGACGACTTGCCGCCCCCCGGGCGGCAGCGGCGGGGCGATCCGGCGTCTTCCCGCGATTCACGACGATGCGCGTCTCCGATAGAAATGCGGATCGACCGACGTCCACCGGCGTCGGTCGAAGGCGCGGTGACTCCGCGCAGGGGCCGGGAAGAGGCATGGACAGGCTGCAATCCACTGTAACCCGTGTCACCTTCGCGCGGTCCGCCCGGGGTATGACCGGGGTGCGACCGGGGTCGATGCATGTTTTTTCGCTCCCCGGGGCCGCGCCGACCCGCGTGCTGTCGCCGCGATGACGCAAAACGGTCATCGTGCCGTCGCGTCGGCGGCGGAGGAACGAGGGTGATGGCGCCGCGTTGCGCTGACGACCCTTTTCCCAGGAGATGACCCCAATGGCCTATGTCGAAACCCGCGACGGCACCGAACTCTATGTCAAGGAATGGGGCGAAGGGCGGCCGGTCATCCTGATCCACGGCTGGCCGCTTTCCGCGGACAGCTGGGACGATCAGTCGCTCGCGCTGGCCGAGGCGGGTTTTCGCGCCATCGCCTATGACCGCCGCGGCTTCGGCCGCTCCGAGCAGCCGGCGCACGGCTATGACTATGATACGCTGGCGGACGATCTCGCCGACGTGATGGAAGCGATGGACGCCGAGGATGGCGCCGCCATCGTCGGCTTCTCGATGGGCGGCGGCGAGGTCGCGCGCTACATGACCCGCCATGAGGGCGCCGGCGTCGAGCAGGCCGCGCTGATCGCCGCGGTCACCCCGTTCCTGCTGCAGACCGGCGACAATCCCGACGGCGCGCCGGCGAGCGTGTTCGAGGAGATCAAGGCCGGCATCAAGGCCGACCGCTCCGGCTTCTTCAAAGGCTTCATGCGCGATTTCTACGGCGTCGGCGCGCTCGGCGCGGCGGTCGGCAGCCATGAGGGTCTCGTCGAATGGTCCGTCCAGCTCGCGATGCAGGGCGGGCTGCTGCCGACGCTCGCCTGCGTCGATTCCTGGTCGAGCACCGACTTCCGGCCCGACATGGGCGCGTTCGAGGTGCCCACGCTCGTCATGCACGGCACCGCCGACGCCACCGTGCCGATCGCGCTGGCGGCCCGCAAGGCGGCGGCGATGATCGCCAGCAGCGAGCTGATCGAGATCGACGGCGGCCCGCACGGCCTCCTCGCCACCCACAAGGATGAGGTTTCGGCGGCGCTGATCCGCTTCCTGCGCGCCTGATCCGCTACGAGCGCGCGGCGAAGCCATACTATGGTCGCTGTAACCACAGCGATCATTGCCTTTGCCGCGCGCTCCCTTCTACAGCGCCCGCGTGGACAAGACTCCGGACAAGCTCCCTTCCCCTCTCTCCTTCCGCGACTTTCGTTGCTATTGGGCGGCACGGCTTTCGACCACGCTGTCGCAGAACGCGATGGTCATCGTCATCGGCTGGCAGGTCTATGATTTCTCGCGCACCAGCCTGGGGATGAACCCGCGCGAGGCCGCGCTGCAGCTCGGCCTCGTCGGCATCTTCCAGTTCGTGCCGCTGCTGGCGCTGACCCTGATCGTCGGCTGGGTGGCGGATCGCGTCGACCGGCGCTGGGTGGCGCGCGGCGCGGTGGCGCTGGAGGCGGCGTGCGCGGCGATGCTCGCGATCCTCACCTTCACGAACACCATCACATTGCCCGCGCTGTTCGGCGTCGCGGCGCTGCTCGGCGTGGCGCGCGCCTTTGCCGGCCCGGCGCTGCAGGCGCTGGCCCCCAACCTCGTGCCCAAGGCGGTGCTGCCCTCGGCGATCGCGCTCAGCTCGGTCGCGTGGCAGTGCGGCGCGGTGTTCGGCCCCGCGATGGGCGGCTATCTCTATGCCGCCAAGCACTGGCTGCCCTACGCGATCTGCACCGGCCTGTTCGCGACGAGCTTTCTGATGCTCTCGCTGATCCGGCCGGTCGCACGCAGCACGATCAGCGGCCCGGCCAACCCCTGGGCGCAGATGATCGACGGGCTCCATTACGTCCGCCGCAACCGGCTGGTGCTGGGCGCGATCTCGCTCGATCTGTTCGCGGTATTGCTGGGCGGTGCGACCGCGATGCTGCCGATCTATGCCCGCGACATATTGCAGGTCGGCGCCGAAGGCCTCGGCCATCTGCGCGCCGCGCCCGCACTCGGCGCGGTGGCGATGGGCGCCTGGTTCGCCTGGCGCCCGCTGAAGACCGGGGTCGGCATCAAGCTGCTGATCGGTGTCGCCGCGTTCGGCGCGGCCACCATCGTCTTCGGCCTCTCGCGTTCGATGCCCTTGTCGCTCGCCGCGCTTGCGGTGCTGGGCGCCGCCGACATGATGTCGGTCTATGTCCGCCAGTCGCTGATCCAGCTCTACACGCCCGACGATATGCGCGGCCGCGTCGGCGCGGTTTCGACCCTGTTCGTCTCGGGCTCGAACGAACTGGGCGAGGCGGAATCGGGTTTCCTCGCCGCGGCGATCGGCCCCGTCGCAGGCGTCGTCGTTGGGGGGATAGGCGCGATCATCGTCGCCGCTCTATGGTCTGTCTGGTTTCCGGAGATTCGCCGGGCACGCAATTTCGCGCCGCCCGAGACGCTCGAGGACGCCCCGCTGGAGGAGAAGCGCATATGAAAGCCGCGAACATCCTGGAGACGATCGGTAATACGCCGCACATCCGCATCAGCCGGCTGTTCGGAGATGCCGAGGTGTGGATCAAGTCCGAACGATCCAATCCCGGCGGATCGATCAAGGATCGCATCGCGCTGTCGATGATCGAGGATGCCGAGAAGTCCGGCGCGCTCCAGCCCGGCGGCACGATCGTCGAGCCGACCAGCGGCAACACCGGCATCGGCCTCGCGATGGTCGCGGCGGTCAAGGGCTACAAGCTCATCCTCGTCATGCCGGAAAGCATGTCGATCGAACGCCGGCGGCTGATGCTCGCCTATGGCGCCAGCTTCGACCTTACCCCGCGTGAGAAGGGCATGAAGGGCGCGATCGAGCGCGCGATCGAGCTGGTCGAGCAGACCCCGGGCGCGTGGATGCCGCAGCAGTTCGAGAATCCCGCGAACATCTCGGTCCATGTCGAGACCACCGCGCGCGAGATCCTCAACGATTTCGCCGAGACTCCGCTCGACGCGCTGGTCACCGGCGTCGGCACCGGCGGCCACATCACCGGCACCGCGCAGGTGCTGAAGGCGCAGTGGCCCGGTCTCAAGGTGTTCGCCGTCGAACCGACATTGTCTCCGGTGATCTCCGGCGGCCAGCCCGCGCCGCACCCGATCCAGGGCATCGGTGCCGGCTTCGTGCCCGCCAACCTCCACACCCAGCTGCTCGATGGCGTCATCCAGGTCGATCCCGCCGACGCCAAGGAGATGGCGCGCCGCGCCGCGCGCGAGGAAGGCATGCTGGTCGGCATCAGTTCGGGCGCGACACTCGCGGCGATCGCGCAGAAGCTCGCCGAACTGCCGGCGGGCAGCCGCGTGCTAGGCTTCAACTACGACACCGGCGAGCGCTACCTGTCCGTGCCGGACTTCCTGCCGGAGGCGTAAGCCTCCCGCAGTTCATACCAGCCATGACCGCTGCCACCACCAGTCCGCCGGACCGGCTCGCATGGCTGCTGCCGCTCGTCTTCGCGGCCGGGCTGGTGATGGCGGCGTGGCTGGTCGTCGCGGGTCCGCGCCCGTCGCCGACGGTTCCCAGGCGCGGTGCGGTGGCCGCCTCGGCCACCGCGGCGGTTCGGCCGCCGACGCCGCCACCCGCGATCGAGCCGCTCGAACTGAAGCCCGTCGACGCCACCGATGCGGTTGCGATCAACGCGGCGGTACCCTTCTCGACCGCGCCCAATCCGGCGGCCGTGCCGTTTCGCTTCTCAGGCTCGGACGAGGATCGCGCCCGCTCGATCGACTGCCTCGCCGCGGCGATGATCTACGAAGCGGGCGCGGGCGATGATGAGGGCCAGCGCGCGGTCGGCCAGGTCGTGCTCAACCGCGTCCGTCACCCGGCCTATCCGAAGTCGGTCTGCCGCGTCGTCTTCCAGGGATCCGAACGGACGACGGGCTGCCAGTTCACCTTCACCTGCGATGGCGCGCTGGCGCGCGCGATGCCGGAAGCCGCGTGGCGCGACGCGCGGCTGCGCGCCGCCGCCGCGCTCGACGGCCGCGTCTATGCCGCGGTCGGCTATGCCACGCATTACCACACCAACTGGGTGGTGCCCTATTGGAGCTCCAGCCTTGACAAGATCGCGCAGGTCGGCACGCACCTGTTCTTCCGCTGGAGCGGCTGGTGGGGCACGCCGGCGGCCTTCCGTGGCCGCATCGGCGGTGAGGAACTGTCCGTCGCCAAGCTGGCGGGCTATTCGACCGTCCACGCCGGTGCCGCGCCGACGCGGATGGTGGATGGCGAACTGGTCGCCGATTATGCCGCTGTCCCGGCGAGCACGCCGCGCGAGCTGACCCAGCAGGGCGGCGACACCTTCGTCATCACGCTCGATCGCGGTGCCTCCGCCGACAGCTATGCGAGCCTTGCGATCAAGACCTGCGGCGAGCGCAGCTATTGCAAGGTGATGGGCTGGACCGATGCCGCCGCCACACCGCGCACTCCGGCGGATGCCGAGAAGGCGCGCGCCTCGATGTCGTTCAGCTTCCTGCGCAACCGCGAGGCGGGGTTCGAAAAGCCGTTGTGGAATTGCGCGCAGTTCAAGCGCCGCGATCCGCGCCAGTGCATGAAGACGCCGGTCGGCGCGCCGCTCGGCGATCAGCCGCTGCGCCGCGTGCCGGGCTGGCGCGACAATGCCGGCTTTGCCGCGGAGGACGTTGAGCGGATTGCGGCGCCGGTCGCGCAGCCGGACTGATCAGCGCCGCAGCGCTGCCTCGCGCAGCGCATCGAACAGCGCCCCGGCATCGACCTCCCGCAGATCCTCGACGATCGGGTTGGAGAGCATCGTGCCGCCCGCGACGTCAGCGACCACCGAGGCAAGCCCCAGCCGCCGCTGCAGCCAGCCGCGCCGCAATTCGACGAGTTGAATGCGCTTGACCGGCACCAGCCACAGCCGACGCCGCCACCAGCCGCGCTGGATGAACAGCATGTCGCCATCGAGCCGATAGCGATGCCGCCGCCGTTCGAGGACGATCAGCACCGCGCCGAGCGCGACGAGGACGAGCGCGCTCCAAACCCAGGGTTGGAACAGCCCCGCGACGAGGATCGCGATGAGGGGCAGGCCGATGCGCGGTCCCAGCGCCCGCCAGATATGCCGGCGCGACACGGGCTGCAAAACGCCCGGCGCTGGCAGGCGCAACAGGCGGGATGTCGCCAGCACCGCCGCAATCTCCGTATTGCCGGCCAGCGGCGCAGCGGCCTGGCGACCGCCATCGGCCTTGCCACCCTCCCCCAATGTCTGCAGCAGCAGCGCCGACCAACCGGCCGCCGCGCGGATCGGCCCGCTCTCGACCACGCCGAGCTGCACCCGCCGCGCCGGGATCACAACCTCGCTGCGCGTGAACAGACCGCGCTCGCGGCGGAATCCGCCATCCTCCGCGAGCAGCCGAAAACCATATTCTCGCGACAATGCCCGAGCGACACCGGCGACCACGCCCAGCAGCACGGCAACCATCACCACGGCCACGGCGAGCAGCGGCGTCAGCAGTCCGGCCGTCGCCCGGTCACGCGCCGCATCGAGGTAAAGTTCTGGATCGTCGAGGTCGAAGGGCAGGAAATTATCGAGCGTGTTCAGCGCCGCGAAGATCGCCGCGATATAGACCAGCGAGAAATTGAACGCCCCGAGCAGCAGCACGCGCGGCAGGCGCATCGCAAAGATCGCATCACGCTTGCGCTCGACCGCGATCACGCCCGGGCTGCTCACGGCCCCGCCGTCGCGCGCCGCACGGATCGCCGCGCGCAGCCGGTCCGCTTCGGCCAGGCTGACACTGTCGAGCACGCCCTCGTCGCGCCCGGCCGCCCCGGTCTCGACGCGGACGCGCGCGAGGCCGAACAGCCGGTGCAGCGGCCGGCGCTCGATATCGACATCCTGGATGCGATCGAAGGGGATGGTGCGCCGCGTGCGCCCGATCATGCCATGCTCGATCACCAGCCCATCCGCGCCGATACCATAGCGAAACTGCCGCCAGCGCAGCCATGCCAGCACGGCAAGCAACGCCGCCGCACCTGCCGCTATCGGCAGCAGCATGTGCCAGCCCAGGCCGCTCGCACGCGTCGCGATCAGCGGCAGGATCACCACCATCTGCGGCAGCCCCTTGATGAAGCCGATCAGCGCTGTGCCGGGATGGAGCCGCCGGTCGGCGACGTCATCCATGCTCATTCGGGCTCCTGCCGGATATGGCTGCGGATGCGGTCGCGCATCGCTTCCGCCGCGTCGCGGGCCAGCCCGGGCAGCACGACGAGACTGTGCGCGGTACCCGCGGTGTGGAGCACCAGTTGCGCGACGCCGAAACCGCGCTCGATCGGCCCCTGCGCGACGTCGATGTGCTGGACGCGCTTGAACGGCACCACCGTCCGCACCTCGGTCCACACGCCATGCGCGATCAGCAGCGCATCCGCGTCTTCCTCATAGCCCCAGGCGGCAAAGCGCCGCCCCGGGGCGATCAGCACCGGCCAGACCAGTAACACGGCGCCGACGAGCGGCGGCAACCATGCCGGCCAGCCGAATTCCGACTGGATGAAGAAGCCGCCGACGATGGCCGGCACGATCAGAACGCATCCCAAGATCGCGGCCCTGATCCGCATCACCCAAAGCTGGCCCGGTTCGAGTCGCGTCATCATGGCTCCGGCGTCGTGGCAAACAGGCGCGCCGTGTCGCACGGAAACGGATTGGATTGGAGGCAGAAGTTCAGCGGCTGGCGTCGGACTCCGCCTTCTTCACCATCGCGACGAAGCGGATCAGTTCGTCGATTGCGGCGTCGATATCCTCGCGCTGGCGCTTGAGCAGATCGATCCGCGCCTCGCACTTCTCGATCGTCACGCGGCGCTGGACATGCCGGCCATCGCCGATGTCGTAGAGGTCGATCATCTCGCGGATCTCGCCCAGGCTGAAGCCGACGCGCTTCGCGCGCAGGATCCACGCCAGCCGTGCCCGGTCGCGCTTGGTGTAGATGCGGCTGAGGCCGCGCCGTGTCGGCGCGATCAGCCCCTCATCCTCGTAGAAACGCAGCGCCCGCGCCGTAACGTCGAACTCCTCGGACAGGTCCGAGATCGTGTACTCGGCGCGATCCTGCGGATCGGGCGTGTCCACCTGGGCGTGATGCAGGGCAGTCGACATGCTGCGCATCATATTAACGTTGACGTGAACGTCAAGCGCACTCAGTCGCGGACCAGCGTCGTCCCGTCGATCCGCCGGAAGAAGCAGGTGTCGGCGCCGGTGTGGCAGGCCGGCCCGGCCGGCTCCACCTTCAGCCACACGCAATCCTGATCGCAGTCGATCCGCGCCTCGACGACGCGCATGACGTGCCCGGAGGTCTCCCCTTTCTTCCACAGCCGCCCGCGACTGCGCGAAAAGAAGGTCGCCTCCCCGCTCTCGAGAGTCGTCGCCAACGCCTCTTCGTTCATGTGGGCGATCATCAAAAGCGCGCCGCTTTGGTGATGCGTAAGCACCGCGGTCAGCAGGCCGTTGGAATCAAATTTCGGATCGAGCGTGCTACTCGCGTCGCGGGGAACGTTCATGGCGCCATAAGCGCACAAAAAGGCGGCTCGCCAAGCCCCCGTTCTCCATTTGCGGGGGAGCATGTGACAAACAGGCGACAAACCCGCTCCCCCTCCCTATATGCGCGCCAACTGCGATGAGGGAACGGGCCGCCCCGCCATGCTGACGACACACCCATTCGATGATGACAAGCTGCGCGAGGAGTGCGGCATTTTCGGCGTCTGGGGCGCCGAAAAAGCGGCGGCGATGGTCGCCCTGGGGCTGCATGCGCTGCAGCACCGCGGACAGGAAGCCGCCGGCATAACCAGCTTCGATGGCCGTGAGTTCCACACGCTGCGGGCGATGGGCCACGTCGCCGGAAACTTCGACAAGGATGATGCGATCCGCAAGCTGCCGGGCGAGATCGCCTGCGGCCATGTGCGCTATTCGACGACCGGCGAAACCGCGCTGCGCAACGTCCAGCCGCTGTTCGCCGACCTTGCGACCGGCGGCTTCGCCATCGCCCACAACGGCAACATCTCCAACGCGATGAAGCTGCGCCGCGATCTCGTGCGCAACGGTTCGATCTTCCAGTCCACCTCGGACACCGAGACGATCATCCACCTCGTCGCGACCTCGACCTACCGGACCCTGCTCGACAAATTCATCGATGCGCTGCGCCAGGTGGAAGGCGCCTATTCGCTGATCTGCATGACCAACGAGGGCATGATGGCGTGCCGCGATCCGCTGGGCATCCGCCCGCTGGTGATGGGCCGTCTCGGCAAGTCGGTGATCTTCGCCTCCGAAACCGTAGCGCTCGACGTGGTGGGCGCCGAATTCGAGCGGCAGGTCGATCCCGGCGAGATCGTGATCGTCACCGAGGGCGAGGTCCGTTCGATCCGCCCGTTCGGCTCGATCCATCCGCGCCCGTGCATCTTCGAGCATGTCTATTTCTCGCGGCCCGATTCGATCGTCGACAGCAAGAGCGTCTATACCGTCCGCAAGGCGATCGGTGCGCAACTCGCGCTCGAAAGCCCGGTCGAGGCCGATCTCGTCGTGCCGGTGCCCGACTCGGGCGTGCCGGCGGCGCTCGGCTTCGCGCAGGCGTCCGGCATTCCGTTCGAACTGGGCATCATCCGCTCCCACTATGTCGGCCGCACCTTCATTCAGCCCGGCGATCAGGTTCGCCACCTCGGCGTGAAGCTGAAGCACAATGCCAACCGCGAACTGATCGGCGGCAAGCGCGTGGTGCTGATCGACGATTCGATCGTGCGCGGCACCACCAGCCTCAAGATCGTCCAGATGATGCGCGATGCCGGCGCCGCCGAAGTGCATATGCGCATCGCCAGCCCTCCGACCCGCCACAGCTGCTTCTACGGCGTCGACACGCCCGAGCGCGCCAAGCTGCTCGCCGCGCAATATGATGTCGCGGGCATGACCGACTTCATCAGTGCGGACAGCCTGGCGTTCATCTCGATCGGCGGGCTCTACAAGGCGCTGGGCGAGGCGCAGCGTGCCGATGTTCGTCCGCAATATTGCGACGCCTGCTTCACCGGCGACTATCCGACGCGACTGACCGACCAGGATGATCTGGGCCCGGTCGACCAATTCTCGCTGCTCGCCGAGCGTGTGATCTGATCCCTTCCCCAGCGGACGAAACATGACCGAAAAGACGCTCGACGGCCGGATCGCCCTCGTCACCGGCGCAAGCCGCGGCATCGGCGCTGCCACGGCCGAAGCTCTGGCCGCGGCCGGCGCGCATGTCATCATCACCGCGCGCACCGCGGCGGGGCTGGAGGAAGTCGAGGAGCGCGTCCATCAGGCCGGCGGTTCCGCGACGATCGCGCCGCTCGACCTGATCGACGGCGACAGCATCGGCCGCCTCGCGCAGGCGGTGACCGAGCGCTGGGGCAAGCTGGACATCCTGGTGCTCAACGCAGCGATGCTCGGTACGCTGACGCCGGTGGTCGATATCGATCCCAAGGAACTCGCCAAGGTGCTGACGCTCAACGTCGGTGCACAGCAGGCGCTGCTCGCCGCATTCGATCCGCTGCTGCGCAACAGCGACAGCCCGCGCGTCATCGCCCTCACCTCGCGCCTCGGCACCGTGCCGACCGCATTCTGGGGCGCCTATGGCGCGTCGAAGGCGGCGCTCGACAATCTGCTGCTGGCCTATGCGGCGGAACGCCGGCAGGTCGGCAATGTCCGCGTCGCGATCGTCGATCCTGGCGCGACCGCGACCAAGATGCGCGCACGCGCCTTCCCGGGCGAGGACCAGTCGACCTTGAAGGGGCCCGAGGTGGTGGCCAACGCAATCGTCGCGCTTGCCACGGAAGATTTCGAGACGGGCTACCGCACCCGCGTCGAATGATCAGACCTGCGCGGCTGCCAGGCAGCGCTCGCGCAGGTCGTCACGTTCCTGCCCCGCCAGCGCCGTAACGCCCGCGTCGAGCGGCCCCACCGGCATGCCGGCGATCAGCCAGGCCAGCAGCGCCTGACGGCCGGACGGCACCCAGTCGTCGATCGGTCGCGCAAGCAACGCCGGCAATTCGTCGAAATCATACCAGTTGATCTGCCCCTCTGGCGTCGGGGGTATGGAGATCGCGCTGTCCGCCCGGGCGCCGACGAAGCATGTGATCCAGACATTGGTGTTGTAGGCGGTCTCATTCATCAGCAGCGCAAGGCAACCGGTGGTATCGAGCGCCAATGCATCACCCGATTCCTCCAGCGCCTCGCGGGCGGCAGTGCGGTGGAGGGAGAGTTGATCTCCGTACGGATCATGTGCGCCGCCGATGGCGGGAAGGCAGCCCGGGGCGATCCGATCGTCGTCGGAACGGCGGTGGATGGTGATGCGGCGCCGTTCCCGGTCGACGGCGAACAGCATCGCGGCGAGCAGCGCGGGCGGGCGTTCGGCGGTCGCGCGGATCAGGCGCAAAGCGTGGATGTCGGTGACGATGCCGGTGGTCACGGCGCCCAGCGATCGCGGTGGTTCGGACAGGAGGATGACGGGATCCCCAACGGCGCCATCCGCACGCGCCGCGGCCAGCCTTTCTTCGAGATCGGGCCGGTCCGCCAGACCGTTGAGCGCAAACAGCCGCGCATCGCGCTCCGCCCGGCTGCGATCGACGAGTTCGGGGAGAACGGTCGGCACCTGCAGGCCGCCATCGAGCAGGCGGCTGCCGGGCACAGTCCGCACACGCGCAAAAATATCGATCATGCCTTGGTCAACGTCACCTGTGCGACGTCGATCCCACCGCCGCGGAAGCCCCCTTCGCAATACATCAGATAGTAGCGCCAAAGGTCGAAGAAGCGCGGATCGAACCCGCGCGGCAGTTGGCCGGCCGCGGCGGCGGCATCGAAGCGCGCGCGCCAGCGCTTGAGCGTCTCGGCATAGTCGATGCCGAACCCCGCGCGATCTTCCCACATCAAGCCTTCGGCGGCGGCAAGCGCCGCGAACCGCTTTTCGGACATCAGCATGCCGCCGGGGAAGATATAGGTCTGGATGAAATCGGTATTGGCGGCATAGCTTTCGAACGCGTCCTCCGCGATCGAGATCATCTGGATACCCGCCTTGCCGCCGGGGCGCAGGGCGCGGGCGATGGCGCGCGCATAGTCCGGCCAATATTCCATGCCGACCGCCTCGATCATCTCGACGCTGGCGACGGCATCATAGGTGCCCGATACATCGCGATAGTCGCGCAGTTCGATCGTAACCCGGTCGGACAGACCCCGCGCCGCCAGCATCGCCTCCGCATGCGCCTTCTGCTCGGCCGACAGGGTGATGCCGGTGACGCGCAGGCCGTAATCCTCGGCAGCGATTGCCCCGAGCGCACCCCAGCCGCAGCCGATCTCGAGCAACCGGTCGCCAGGCTTCGTGCCGAGCCGATCGAGCAACGCCCGCACCTTCCGCCGCTGTGCCACATCCAACGGCTCGGCATCGTCATAGGGCGCCTGGAACAGCGCGCTCGAATAGGTCATCGTGCGATCGAGCCACGGCGAATAGAAGTCGTTGCCCAAGTCATAGTGGAATTCGATGTTGCGCCGCGCGCCCGCGCTATCGTTGCGTCGCCGGGCATGGTTCAACCGGTTGAGCAGCCGCGCGATCCCGCGCGACCGGCCAGTTTCGCCGAGGCTGCGGCGGTTGCGCATGAACAGGTCGAACAGAGGCACCGGATCGGGGCTTTTCCAGTCGCCATCCGCCCAGGCACGATACCACCCCACCGATCCCGACGTCGCCAGCCGCACCAGCGCCCGCCAGTGCAGTATTTCAACCACCGCCACCGGTCCCGGTCCGCGGCCACCCAGGGTGCGCCGGGTGCCATCCGGAAAGCTGGCCTCGATCCGGCCTTCCGCCAGGCCACGGTCGATCATGTCGAGCAGCCGCCGAAACCCCGGCGCCAACAGGCGCGATGCGAGGCTTGAACCGATCGCGTATCCGCGATCGGCGGCGAGAAGATGAAGCCCGCGCCCTGCGTTCCCCGTATCCATTGTTTCCGTCTTTTGACCAGTCGCGCGCATCGCGCAACCGCTAGCAACATTCGCTTACGACTTCATGTCCCGATAGGCCGTCAATGCGCGTTCCCGGCCTTGGCGGTGGCCGATCAACGGCTCGGCATAGCCGTGGGGAGCGCAGCCCCTGCCCCAGGGATCATGGATGTCGGCATCGTCGAGCCCGGCCAGTTCGGGCACCCATTCGCGGATATAGCCGGCCGCATCGAACTTCTCCGACTGCGTCAGCGGCGCCATGATCCGCACGAACATGTTCGAATCGACACCGGTGCCCGCGACCTTGACGCTGTTATTGCCATAATCGGCATCGACGAGCGTGTCCCAGAACCAGCGCTCGCCACGCCGCCAGTCGATCAGCAGATGCTTGACGAGGAACGAGGCGGCAATCATCCGCACGCGGTTGTGCATCCAGCCGGTCGTCCAGAGCTGGCGCATCCCGGCATCGACGATCGGATAGCCGGTGCGCCCCTGCGTCCAGGCCGCGAAGTCCCGGTCGGCGGCCTTGCCCGTTCGCCATGGCAACGCATCGAAGCTGTCACGGACATTGCGACGGCCATAGTCGGGGAACTGGTCGATCAGGTTGGCGGCGAAATCGCGCCAGCCAAGTTCGCGGAGAAAGGCCTCGCCCGAACTGCCGGCGTTGCCGATCCGGTGCCAAACCGTCGCCGGAGAAATCTCCCCGAAATGGAGGTGGGGCGAGAGGCGCGAACTCCCTTCGACCGAGGGCAGGTTGCGCGCCTTTTCATAATCGCCGACCTCGGCGAGGAAATTGTCGAGCGTCCTGCGCGCGCCTGCCTCGCCCGGCATCCAGTCCTTGCCGAACGCTGCGGCCCAATCCGGCTTCGTCGGCAACAGTTTCCAGTCGGTCAGCGCATCACCAGCGGGCTTGCCGCCATGTCCTTCCGCCTGAGCCGGCGCGCGCATGGGTGCCGCAGGCGGCATCTGGCGATGCAGGGCGCGCCAGAACGGCGTGAACATCCGAAAACGTCCGCCCGCGCCCGTCAACACGGCGTCCGGCGGTCCGAGATGATTGCCATCGTGCAGGCACAGCTCGATCTTGTCGCCAAGTTCGTCCTCGGCGCGCCGCCACCAAGGCTCGAAATGGCGGATCGCATGGACTCGCTTAGCCCCCACGTCGCGCGCAACCTTCAGTATCTCCGCTACCGCATCCCCCCGCCGCAGGATCAGCGCGATCCCCTTGACGGCCAGCGCCTTGCCAAGCGCCTCAAGGCTATGATGCAGCCACCAGCGCTGCGCGCCACCGATCGCCCAGTCACCCGGGCGATGATCGTCGAGAACATAGATGGCAATGACGGGCCCGTCATGCGCCGCCGCCACATAGGCCGGCTGATCGGCCAGTCGCAAATCCTGCCGAAGCCAGAGAAGGCTGGTCATCGCTGTTTCCCTTCCCGCACGGCGTGATGCAGACAAATGCTTGCCGCGCGGGTGGTTCCTGACCAGCCGGATGCACGCGGACGGATGGGCGCGATCAGGCCGCCTTGCGCATCTTGGCGAGCTTCTTGAGCACCATATCGCGCTTCAGGCGTGACAGGTGATCGATGAACAACACGCCCTCAAGATGGTCCATCTCGTGCTGCAGGCAAACCGCGAGCAGGCCCTCGATGGTCTCCTCACGCGCCTTGCCCTCACGGTCGAGCCATTTCGCGCGGACCGTCGCCGGGCGCTGGACCTCGGCATATTGCTCCGGCACCGAGAGGCAGCCTTCGTTGTAGGGCTTGGTATCGACGGAGGTTTCGAGGATCTCGGGATTGATGAAGACCAGCGGCTTGCGGACGCTTTCACCGCCCTCTTCCTCCGGCTCCTGCAAATCGATCACCAGCAGGCGCTTCGGTACACCGACCTGGATAGCTGCGAGACCGATGCCCGGCGCGTCGTACATCGTTTCGAACATGTCGTCGATCAGGCGCTGCAGATCGTCGTCGAACGTCTCCACCGGAGTCGACTTGGTGCGCAGCCGCGGATCGGGCGTCTCGATGATCGGAAGAATGGCCATGCGGAGCGACGTATGAATTCCCGGCCGAAAGTCAACTCACCGGGCGTCGCGCGCGCAGCGCCTGCGCCAATGTGCCCTCGTCGAGATAATCCAGTTCGCCGCCTACCGGCAGGCCATGGGCAAGCTGCGTCAGCCGTACCGGGAAGCGCTCGATCCGTTCGGCGACATAGTGGGCGGTGGTCTGCCCCTCCAATGTCGCGTTCATCGCCAGCACCACCTCATCGATGCCGCCCGCGGCGATGCGTGAGACCAGCCGGTCGATCGTCAGATCCTCGGGCCGCACGCCGTCGAGCGCGGAAAGACGCCCACCGAGCACATGGAAGCGGCCAGGGAACAGCCGCGAGCGATCCAGCGCCCACAGGTCGGGGACATCCTCGACCACGCACAGCATGCGCGCATCGCGCCGGGGATCCGCGCAAATCGCACACGGATCGGTGGTGTCGACATTGCCGCAGATCCCGCAGGTCGCGAGATGTTCGTCCACGGCCTGAAGCGCACTCAGCAACGGTGCCATCGCCCCTTCCCGCTTCTTCAGCAGATGCAGCACGGCGCGCCGCGCGGAGCGTGGGCCGAGCCCGGGCAGCCGCGACAGCGCCTGAACCAGCGTCTCGATTTCCTTGGAAGCCATCGCGCCCAGATAGGGGGTTGTCGGCACTCCTGCCAAGCGGTTCAGCACTCAGACGGTGACGACACCCACCTCGTGCGGCGGATAGGGGAACGGCTGCGCCTCGATGCACGGCCCCTGCTCTATCGCCATGCAGACGCGGGCGATCGCCTTGTCCGCCGCAAAATCGAGCGCGCGGTCACCGGGCCGAATCGCGTCGGCGCCCGATTGCCGCAGGATCGCGGCGGCCATCGCCTCGATATCCTGAGGCTCGACGAGCAGTCCATAACGACCATTGGCGAGCACGTCCGGCGCAGAGCCCGCGGTGGTCGAGGCGACGATCGGCGTGCCGCAGGCCAGCGCTTCGAGCAGCGCGTTGGAGAGTCCCTCCCACAATGAAGGGAGCACGAAGGCACGCGCCGCCCGCACATAAGGCAGCGGGTTCGCAACCTCACCCGCCAGCTCGACGCGGTCGGCGATGCCCAGTTCGGCAGCTTGCTCGCGCAGCGCCCCGAAAGCCTCGGCGCTGCCGCCGCCGACGATCATCAGGCCGATGTCGCGGCTATGGTTGGCGATCGCCACTGCCTCGATCAGCCGGCCATGATTCTTCTGGCGCGCAAGACGGCCGACGGTGACCACGAAGGGCCGCCCGCTCGCGATCCAGGGATGGTCGCAGGGCACTTCGGCGCGCGCCTGGGTGGCGTGCACGTCGACGCCATTGGGGGTTATCGCCGCCCGACCTTCCGCCCGCGCGCGCTGGAGCACCGCGGTGCGCGCCAGATGCGGCGAGACGAGCAGAAGATGGTCGGCCCGATCGATCACCGCCTTCTGGCAGGCACGACGCACCGCGCGCTTGATGCAGCCGTCACCGGGATGATCCGGCTCATTGCTGATCCGCAGCGCGCGGCGCATGTCCGTCAGCCCCTGCGCCGCGATCAGCGCCGCGAGATGACCATGATTGCCGACCGAGAGCAGCACCGAGGGTCTCAGCGCCTGCAGTGCCCGGCGCAGATCGGGCACCGCAGCCGCCAGCGCGACACCGCGTTTGGCGCGCGGCAACGGTCCGGCCACCAGCGTGACATGTACGCGCGGATCGAGCGCCCGCCGCCCCTCGCCGGTATCGCGGCAAACCAGCATCGTCACATCATGGCCGCGCACAACCAGCGCATTGGCGATCCGCACGGCATTGACCACCACACCCGTGAGCGCGAAATCGAACATGAAGAGGGCAACCGTCCGGCTGGCGGGACGGGAATCGTCCACGCGCTGCGGATTGGCGAAGGGCGCGGCGAACATGGCGGCCTGCTAGCCGACTATTCTTACGCTTCGATGTGACGAACATTTGAATTTCCAAATGTTCGCCGTTGCGACTGGATTCGGCGACGGAAAGCGGCAGAGCGTGTCGCCTGAAACTCATCCGGGGTGCGCGTCCGATGGAAATGAAGCAGGCGTCGACTGCCGGCACATGGCCGGTTCTGGCGATCGCCTATGCCATATTGATCGTCTGGATCGGCGTGCGCGCGCTCGTCGCGCCGGTTAATCACGACGAGAGCCAGTATGTCGCTGCTGCCGTCCTCGCCCCAACGCACCTGATCTTCCGGGACTTTCTGTCGCTGCAGCCGCCATTGCACTCCTGGATCATGGCGCCGGTGGTGATACTGGGCGGCACCAGCCTGGTCGCGCTGCGGCTGGCCGATGCCGCGCTGGCGATCGCGGCGCTGGCGCTGCTCCATGCGGCGCTGACAGCCGCGGGCGTCTCGCGCTGTTTCGCCATCGCGACGCTGTTCCTTGCCGCCGCCTGCCAGCCCTTCCAGTTCGCCGCATCCGTCGTCCGCAACGACATCCTGCCGATGGCGTTGCTCTGCGGCGCGCTGGCAGCCGGGCTGACCGCCTGTCGGCGGGCGGACTGGCGCCGGTGGGCGCTTGCCGGGCTGTTGCTCGGCCTCGCCGGCAGCACCAAGCTGTCCTACGGCCCGCCGCTCGTCGTCGCAGGGCTGTTTCTCTGCTGGCAGGCGCTGCGGGGCCGCATGAGCGCTGCTGCGATCCCCGCGTTCGCGATCGGCGGAGCCATCGGCCTATCGCCGCTGCTTGCCGGCTTCCTCGCGCAGCCTGAGGCCTTCCTCTACGGCACGCTCGAATTCGGCGCGGAGGCACCGTTCGACTGGTATCGCGCCAACGGCCTCGATCACCGGCTGGGACCGATCGGCAAACTGCTCGATCTACTGCGCTACGCAGCGCTCGGCCCGATGCTGGTGGCGCTTCTCGCGCTCATCCTCTTCGCCTTCGATAGGCGTCGCAGCGATGCGGGCGATCCGCGTCGGTCCTGGCTGTGCTGGATGCTCGCCGCGGGCCTGATCGCCGCCGCACTGCCCACCCCGACGCAGCGGCAATATCTGCTGCCCGTGCTGCCGCCGCTGTTCGTTTTGCTCGGCCTCGCGATCGAAGCACGTTGGCAGTCCCGGCCGCGAATCCGGCAAACGGTGCTGATATTGCTCGGCCTGTCCTTCGGCAGCGGGCTGGTTGCGGACGGCGTGATTCTCGCGCGTGGCCAGCCGACTGCGATCGCCATCGACCGCCACGCGCGCTGGATCGGCAAGACGCTGGCCGGGAACGACGGCACGCTCTTCACCCTCTCGCCCGAACATGCCATCGCCAGCGGCAGACCGATCGACCCGCTGTCCGCTACCGGCCCGTTCGTTCTGCGCAGCGGAACCACCATCGATCGCGCACGGGCGATGGCTCTTTCGGTGCCGACCCCGGAGACGCTGCCGCTGCTGCTCGACCGTTGCCCGCCCGCCGCGATCCTGACCGGCTATGAGCGCGGCAGCCGCCGCTTCCGCATCGCACCCGACGAGATCGTCGACCGTTATGCGCGGGCGCGGGGCTATCGCCCCCTGCCCGTGCCCGACGGCCAAGGCACATTGTTCGTGCGCGCCGGGCCGCGACCGGTCCGATGCTGATCCGAATGCGCCCGCCATCCTGCGTGGAGGAGAGACCTTGCTGAGATGCCTTCTTGCGGTGGCGTGCGCGCTGCTGATTCCTGCCGCCGCCCATGCCGCCGATCGTCTGGTGGGGCTGACCGCAGCGATCATCACCGCCGAGCGCCAGATGGCTGGCCGCGCGATCGATGGCGAGCTGGAAACCCGCTCCGGCAAACTGGTCTACGAGATCGAGCTGGTCCGCACCGACACGCTGCACCAGATCCTGATCGATGCCCGCACCGGCCAGATCATCGCCGTCTCCAGACCCCGGCTGCTCGGCATCTACCGCCGCTGGCTGGACGGCGGCCGGATGAAGCAGGCAGCGCGGGTTCGCCCACTGGGCCCCATGCTCCAGCAAGTCGAACGCCAGCCGGGCCGCGTCGTGCACGATGCGACGCTGAAGGTGGACGATGGCCGGCCGATCTATGAGGTGGAGGTGGAGACGCCCACCGGCGTCGTCGAGGTCACGTTCGATGCGTTGACCGGCCAGCGCCTAACGGTAGCGCTCGACGACGATGACGACTAGGCCGAGCCGCGATGCAGATACTTCTTGTCGAGGATGACGAGCGCGTCGCCGCCCATGTGGCCAAGGGACTGCGCGAGCTTGGCCATATCGTCGATCATCAGGCCAATGGCCGCGACGGTCTCTATCGCGCCGTGGCCGAGCGCTTCGACGTCATCATCCTCGATCGCATGCTGCCCGACATGGATGGCCTCACCATATTGCGCACGATCCGCGCCACCGAGGACCAGACCCCCGTACTGATCCTCAGCGCGCTCAGCGAGGTCGACGAACGGGTGCGCGGGCTTCGCGCCGGCGGTGACGATTATCTCGCCAAGCCCTTCGCGCTGTCTGAGCTGATCGCGCGCGTCGACGCGCTGGGCCGCCGTGCAACCGCAGCACCCGTGGAACAGGCAGTGCTGTCTGTCGGGGACCTCAGCCTGGACCTTGTCGGTCGCGTCGTGCGCCGCGGGGGAATCCGCATCGACCTCACGACCCGAGAGTTCCGCATCCTCGAACAGCTGGCGCGCAACGCGGGCCGCGTCGTTACCCGATCGATGCTGCTCGAGACAGTGTGGGAATATCATTTCGATCCGCAGACCAACATCATCGACCAGCATGTCAGCCGGCTCCGCCAGAAGGTGGATCGCGATTTCGATCGGCCGCTGATCCACACCGTCCGCGGCGTCGGCTATTCGCTGCGCGAGCCGGAGTGACGATGCTTCGCTGGCCGAGCGGCCTCCGCAGCCTCTCCGCCCGGCTGGCACTGCTCTATGCCCTGATCTTCTGCATCTCGGTGGCGGTGCTGCTGGCGCTGACCCACTGGGCGGCAATTCGCCGGCCGATGGGATTGATCGAACAGGATATCCTGACCGAGTCATCCGGCGCCGCCGGCCTCTACGCGCTCGACGGCCAGGCGGCAGCGATCCGCATGCTGCACGCGCGCGCGACCGAAATCGCGGAGCGCAAGGCCTATCATGTGCTCGTCGCCCCCTCGGGCGAAGTGCTCACAACCAACCTGCCGAGCGTCCCGCGCCGTTTGATAGGCTGGCGCCGTGTCGAGGCCGACATCTTCAGCGGCGGCGAGGAAGACGATCATATGGCGCTGATGTTCGGCCGGCGGCTGCCGGACGGGGCGGTGCTGGCGGTGGGGCGCGATATCGAGAAGATCGACGATCTCCGCCGTGGCCTCGCCCGCGTCGCGGTGTCGATGCTGGGTATGACGGTCGTCCTCGCGCTGATCGGCGGCGTGCTGATGAGCCGCGCGATCGGCCGGCGACTCGAATCGGTTAGCGCAACCGCACGCCGCGTGATCGGCGGCGACCTTTCCGAACGCATTCCCCTGCGCGGCACGGGCGACGATTTCGACCAGCTCGCGGAGACGCTCAACCTGATGCTCGCCCGCATCGAACTGCTCGTCGAATCGGTGCACCGCGTGTCGGACAGCATCGCGCACGAACTGCGCACCCCCCTCGCCCGCCTGCGCGCTAATCTGGAGGATCTTGCGGTCACGCATCCCGCCGGTACGCCGGCCGCCGAGGCATTGCTCGATCAAGCCTCTCAGGAAGCGGCGCGGCTGCAATCGGTGTTCGATGCGCTGCTTCGGATCGCGCGCATCGAGGTGGGGCGGCACCAGCGCGACGATGTCGCATTCGACCTGGCCGCGCTGCTTGCCGATGCCGTGGAGTTCTACGGCCCCGAGGCACAGGACCGCGACATCGCCCTTGTGACCGCGATCGACACGGGGCTGTGCATCGTCGCGGATCGCGACCTGATCTTCCAGGCCGTCTCCAACCTGCTCGACAATGCGATCAAGTACACGCCGTCTGGGGGGACCGTGCAGATCCGCGCCACGCGGCACGGCACGACGCTGCACCTTGTGATCGAAGACAATGGTTCGGGCGTCGATCCGCAATATCTGCCGCGCCTTACCGAACGCTTTTTCCGCGCGCCCAACAGCGGCCAATCCGGCACAGGGCTCGGCCTCGCGCTGGTCGCAGCGGTGGCGCGCGTCCATGGCTCCGATCTCGCCTTCGAGACATCGGCGGCGGGCTTCCGGGTCATCTGGTCATTGGTTGACGTGGCTGTTGGCGGGGATCGTCCAAAGGCATAAGAGCGCCGCCATGCGTATCGCCTTCATGGGAACTCCCGATTTCGCCGTACCGACGCTCGACGCGCTGCTCGCGGCCGGTCATGACATCGCCGCCGTCTACAGCCAGCCGCCGCGCCGCGCGGGGCGCGGCAAGGCGCTGTCCCCCACCCCGGTCCATCGCCGCGCCGAAGCGCTCGGCATCGCAGTGCGCACGCCGCTGACCCTGCGCGATCCCGATACGCAGGCGGCCTTCGCAGCGCTCGACCTCGATGTCGCAGTGGTCGCCGCCTATGGGCTGATCCTGCCCCGTGCCGTCCTCGATACGCCGCGTCATGGCTGCCTCAACGTCCATGCCTCGCTGCTGCCGCGCTGGCGTGGCGCCGCGCCGATCGTACGGGCGATCGAGGCAGGCGATGACGAGACCGGCGTCTGCATCATGGGTATGGAAGCGGGCCTCGATACAGGGCCGGTCTTCGCGCGCGTGGCGACGCCGATCGGTACCAAGACCGGCGGCGAACTGACCGACGAACTCGCGCATGCGGGTGCGGCGGCGATGGTCGCGGTGCTGGCCGATCTCGCCGCGCATGTTCCGGTGCCGCAGCCCGAGGAGGGCGTGACCTATGCGCGGAAGATTGAGAAGGCCGAGGCGCTGATCGACTTCACCGCGGATGCCGCGGCCGTCGTCCGCCAGATCCAGGCCTATGATCCCGTACCCGGTGCGTTTTGCGAGCATGAGGGCGAACGGCTGCGGCTGTTCCGCGCCGGGGCGGTGGCGGGCAACGGCGCGCCCGGCACTGTGCTGGATAGCGCACTGACCATTGCCTGCGGCAGCGGCGCGATCCGGCCGGCGCAGGTACAGCGCGCCGGGCGCGGAGCGATGACGCCAGACGAATTGCTGCGCGGCTTCGCGCTGCCGCCCGGCACCCGGCTCACCGGCCGGAGTGCGGCGTGAGCGAAGCGGCGGCGACGACGCGCTTCCGCCTCACCGTCGAGTTCGATGGCCGCCCGTTCATGGGTTGGCAGCGACAGGCGCATGGCCCCAGCGTGCAGCAGGCGATCGAGGAAGCGGCGTTCGCGGTGACCGGCGAACGGGCGGTGTTGCATGCCGCCGGCCGCACCGACGCCGGCGTCCACGGCCTCGCCATGGCGGCACATCTCGACATCGCCCGCGACATCGCGCCGTTCCGGCTGATGGAGGCGCTCAACGCGAAGCTGCGCCCCGCCCCGATCGCGATCCTCGGCTGCGAGGTGGTGCCGGGCGACTGGCACGCGCGTTTTTCCTGCATCGGCCGCCGCTATCGCTATGTCATCGTCAATCGCCGCGCGCCGCTGACCTTCGAGACCGGTCTCGCCTGGCGCATCGCCCAGCCGATCGACCATGAAGCGATGCATGAGGCGGCGCAGCACCTCGTCGGCCTACACGACTTCACCACCTTCCGCTCGGTGCATTGCCAAGCGCAGAGCCCGTTGAAGTCGCTCGACCGGCTCGATGTCAGCCGGAAAGACGACCGCGTGATCGTCGTCGCAGCGGCGCGCTCCTTCCTCCACCATCAGGTCCGATCCATGGTCGGCTGCCTCGCGCTGGTCGGCCAGGGGCGCTGGACCGGCGCCGATCTGAAAGCCGCGCTGAAGGCGCGCGACCGCAACGAACTCGGCCTCAACGCCCCGTCGGACGGGCTGTACTTCGTGCGTGCGGTCTACCCGGGCTGAGCATCGGCGAACTGGATCAGATCCCAGCGATTGCCATAAAGATCGAGAAACACCGCGACCGTGCCGTAGCCGGCATCCTTGGGCGGACGCACGAACTCGATCCCCTTCGCGACCATCGCCTCATAATCACGCCGGAAATCGTCGGTGCGCAAGAACAGAAACACGCGGCCGCCGGCCTGATCGCCGACGACCCGCTCCTGTTCCGGCGTCGACGCGCGCGCCAGCAGGATCGTGGCGGCACCGGCGGCGATATCCGCGCCGGGCGGCGCCACCAGCACCCAGCGCTTGTCCTGCTCGGGCTGATACGCGTCTGCGACGAGCGTGAAGCCGAGCTTGCCGACGTAGAAGGCAATCGCCTCGTCATAATCGCGCACCACCAGCGCGACATGCGCCAGCGACTGGCGCGGCGCGCTCACTCCACCGTCACCGACTTGGCAAGATTGCGCGGCTGATCGACGTCGGTGCCCTTCAGCACCGCGACATGATAGGCGAGCAACTGCACCGGCACCGCATAGACCAACGGCTGGATCAGCGGATGCACCGCCGGCATCTCGATCGTCGCCATGCAGCCCTCACCCGCGGCGGCGATGCCGGCCGCGTCGGAGATCAGAATTACCCTCCCGCCACGCGCCTGCACCTCCTGCATGTTGGAGATCGTCTTGTCGAACAGCGGGCCGGAAGGCGCGAGCACGATCACGGGCACCTTGTCGTCGATCAGCGCGATTGGACCGTGCTTCATCTCGCCGGCAGCATAGCCCTCGGCATGGATATAGCTGATTTCCTTGAGCTTCAGCGCGCCTTCCAGCGCCATCGGATAATCGGGGCCGCGGCCGATATAGAGCACGTCGCGTGCGGGCGCGACGAGGTGCGCCATCGCCTCGATGTCCTCGTCATGCCCCAGCGCGGCATTCATCCCCGCCGGCGCCTCCGCCAGATGCTCGACGATGCCTGCCTCGTCCTCGGCGCTCATCAGCCCGCGCACCCGAGCGAAGCGGGCGGCGAGCGCCGCGAGCACAGCCAGCTGGCAGGTGAATGCCTTGGTCGAAGCGACGCCGATCTCGGGGCCCGCGTGCGTCGGCAGCAGCAGGTCCGCCTCGCGAGCCATCGAGCTGGTCGGCACATTGACGACGACGGCGATGGTCTGGCCATTGGCCTTGCAATGGCGCAGCGCCGCGAGCGTATCCGCGGTCTCGCCCGACTGGCTGATGAACAGCGCCAGCCCGCCCGGCTCCAGCACCGGATCGCGATACCGGAACTCGGACGCGACATCGAGGTCGACGGGGATCCGCGCGAACCGCTCGAACCAGTATTTGGCGACCATGCCGGCGTAGAAGCTGGTGCCGCAGGCGACGATCGTCACGCGGTGGATCGCCGTGAGATCGAAATCCATGTCCGGCATCGCGACCTGGTTCTCAAGCCGCCGCAGATAGGATTTGAGCGTTTGCGCCACGACGACGGGCTGCTCGTAGATCTCCTTCTGCATGAAGTGGCGGTGATTGCCCTTGTCGATCGTCAGGCTGCTGGCGCCCGAAACGACAATCGGCCGCGTGACCGGATTGTTGTCGCGGTCATAGACCTGCACCGCCTCGCGCGTCAGCACGACCCAGTCGCCTTCTTCCAGATAGGAGATGCGCTGGGTGAGCGGCGCCAGCGCCAGCGCATCCGACCCCAGATAGGTCTCGCCCTCGCCATAACCCACGACCAGCGGCGAGCCGAGTCGCGCACCGATCAGCAGGTCGGGATGCTGGCGGAACAGGATGGCGAGCGCGAAGGCGCCGTGCAGCCGCGGCAGCACCGTGCGCACCGCCTCTACCGGATCGGTGCCGGCCTCGACCAGTTCGCTGACGAGATGCGCGACGACCTCGGTGTCGGTCTGGCTCTCGAAGGTCCGCCCGCGCGCCTGCAACCCGTCGCGCAGCGCCTTGAAATTCTCGATGATGCCGTTGTGGACCAGCGCAACCTCGCCGGTGGCGTGCGGGTGCGCGTTGCTGGTGGTCGGCGCGCCATGCGTCGCCCAGCGGGTATGGGCGATGCCGATCGTGCCGGGAAGCGGATCGGCGGCCAGTTCGCGCGCCAGATTGTCAAGCTTGCCCTCCGCACGCCGCCGCACCAGCGCCTCGTCGCTGACGGTGCAAATGCCCGCGGAATCATAGCCGCGATATTCGAGCCGCTTGAGGCCATTCAACAGCCGATCGGCAACCGGATCGGTGCCGAGGATTCCGATGATTCCACACATGTGACGCTACGCCTTTCCACCCGCGGCCAGCCGGCCGCGCAACCGACTGCTCAACCCGCCTTCTTGCGCTCGGCCATCACCGCGCGGAAACGCGCGGCCCAGCCGGGCTTCTGTTCCTGATAGCCGCGCGCGACGCCGAGCGCATCGTCGGCGACGTCGGCGGTGATCACCGAGCCTGCCGCCACGATCGCGCCGTCGCCGATCCGCACCGGCGCCACCAGCGCGCTGTTCGAGCCGATGAACGCGTCCTCGCCGATGATCGTGCGATATTTCAGGAAGCCGTCATAATTGCAGGTGATCGTACCCGCGCCGATGTTGGCGCCGGCACCCACCACCGCATCGCCGAGATAGGTCAGGTGGCTCGCCTTGGCGCCCGCGCCCAGCACCGCCTTCTTCATCTCGACGAAATTGCCGACCTTGGCCTCCTCACCCACCTCGGCACCGGGCCGCAGCCGCGCATAGGGACCGACGGAGGCGCCCCGCGCGACCGTCGCGCCCTCGAGATGGCTGAAGGCGTGGATCACCGCGTCCTCGGCAACGCTGACGCCGGGGCCGAAAACGACATTCTGCTCGACCGTCACGTCAGCAGCGAGAATGGTGTCGTGCGAGAACCATACCGTCTCGGGCGCAACCAAAGTCACGCCATCGGCCATCGCCTGCGCCCGGCGGCGCTGCTGCCACGCGGCCTCGACCGCGGCCAGTTCGGCGCGCGAATTGACGCCGGCGACTTCCCAAGCCGTGGTCTCGATCACCGCGCTCGGCCGGCCATCGGCGGCGGCGAGCATGACGATGTCGGGCAGATAATATTCGCCGGCAGCATTCTCGTTGCCGACGCGGGCGAGCAGCGCGAACAGATCAGCGCCGCGCACTGCCATCAGCCCCGAATTGCACAGGTCGACCGCGCGCTCGTCGGCGGTGGCATCCTTATACTCGACCATCTTGCGGATCGTGCCCTCCTCGTCGGCGAGGATTCGGCCATAGGCCGCCGCATCCGCCGGGCGGAAACCGAGCACCACTGCGATCGGCGCATCGTCGGCATGAAGCCGGTCGAGCATGCGCTGCATCGTCGCGGCGGAGACCAAAGGCACGTCGCCATAGAGGATCAGCACATCCCCCGCGAAGCCGTCCAGTTTCGGTTCGGCCATCCGCACCGCATGGCCGGTGCCGAGCTGTTCGGACTGGACGGCGATATCGACGCCGAGGCCCTCGACCGCCGCCTCGACCTGATCGCGACCCGCGCCAACCACCACGATGCGCCGTTCCGGGGCGAGCGTTTCCACGCCGGCGAGCAGATGCAAGAGCATCGGCCGCCCCGCGACCGGGTGGAGCACCTTGTGGCGCTTCGACTTCATCCGCGTGCCCTGGCCCGCGGCGAGGATGACGACGGCTATCGGAGGGATGCTCATGGCGCGGCGATTGCCATGGAATCCTTGCCAACGCCATAGCCGCGCGGGCAAGAGCCCCGTCATGGCCCCGTTCCCTTTTGCGATCATCGGCTTCGACCTCGACGGCACCCTGCTCGACACCAGCGCGGACCTTGCCGCGGCGGTCAACCACGCGCTCGCGCTCGACGATCGGCCGCCGCTGACGATCGAGGAGGTCAAGCCGATGATCGGCGGCGGCGCGCGGCTGATGCTCGAAAAGGGGCTGCAGGCCTCGGGCGGCTACGGCCCGGAGCTGATGACCAAGCTCTATCCCGAACTGCTCGATTTCTATGCCGCCAACATCTCGGCGGGCACGATCGCGTTTCCCGGTCTACACGACGCGCTCGACGCACTCGATGCGATGGACGTGAAGATCGCGGTGGTCACCAACAAGTTCGAGCGGCTGGCGGTCAAACTGATCGACGAACTGGGCATCGCCCACCGCTTCGCGACTATCATCGGGGGCGACACGATGGGGCCCGGCAAGGCCAAGCCCGATGCCGCGCCGATCCTCGAGATGATCCGCCGCTGCGGCGGCGGCAGCGCCGCGTTCGTCGGCGATTCGATCTACGACACGATGGCGGCGCGCAACGCCGGCATTCCCAGCATCGCCGTCAGTTTCGGCTTTCTGATGCAGCCGATCGAGGAATTACAGGCCGATGCGATCATCGACCATTATGACGCGTTGATCCCCACGCTGGAGCGGCTGGGCAGCGCCTGATCTCGGGGAGCGACACATGGATCTCGGCATCAACGGACGGACCGCCTTAGTCTGCGCATCGAGCCGCGGCCTCGGTCTGGGTTGCGCGACGGCGCTGGCGGAAGCCGGCGCGCACGTCGTCATCAACGGACGCGACGCTGCAAGGCTCGACGACGCTGCGGCACGCATCGCCGAGCGCACTGGCGCGACCGTGGTTTCGGTGGCGGCTGACGTCGGCACCGTGGCGGGCCGCGAGGCGCTGCTCGCCGCCGCGGGCGCAGTCGACATTCTCGTCAACAACAATGCCGGGCCACCGCCCGCCGATTTTCGCGCGCTCGATCGCGACGCGGTGATCGCGGGCCTCGATGCCAACATGATCACGCCGATCGCGCTGATCCAGGCGGTGATCGACGGCATGGTCGAGCGTCGCTTCGGCCGCATCGTCAATATCACGTCTGGATCGGTGAAGATGCCGCTTGCAGGGCTCGATCTGTCAAGCGGTGCGCGGATCGGCCTGACCGGCTTCCTTGCCGGCGTCGCACGGCAGGTCGCCCATGCGAACGTCACCATCAACAGCCTGCTGCCGGGATCGTTCGACACCGACCGACTCGAAGCGATCGACAGCCGCCGCGCGAGCATGATCGGGCGCAACTTCGAAGAGATCCGCGCCGAACGCGTGGCGGCAATTCCCGCGCGCCGAGTGGGAACGCCCGACGAGTTCGGCGCGGCGTGCGCGTTCCTCTGTTCGGCCAACGCCGGCTACATCACCGGCCAGAGCCTGCTGATCGATGGCGGTGCTTTCCCCGGCGTCATGTAACTGAAACCAGTTCCGGGCATTCGCCGCAGTTTCCCGCGTTGGCGGGCGGAAGCCGGAACGGTAGGATTCAGTCATGTCGCTCGATCATCCATTGCGAATCGTCCTTGCGACCGGCGTTCTGCTGATCGCGATCTTCGCAGCGTTGGTGGCGGGCGCGCCGGTGCTCTCGGCGATCGCCTTCTTTGTCGGCGGCTTGATCGTCGTCGTCCTCTTCGGCGTCAACACGATCACGCCGCCGACGCCGATCCGCCGTCCTCCGCCACCACCCGCGGTCGCGACCAACGGTGCCGACATCGACAGCTTCGTCGAGGCGATCGGCGAACCCGTGCTGGTCGTCAGCGAAGGTCGGGTGATGCGCGCCAACCAGGCGGCGCGCAAACTGCTGGGCGCGCATATCGTGGGGGAGGATGTCCGCCTCGCGATCCGCCACCCGGCCGCCGCCGAACGACTCGCCGGCGCCGCCGCCTCGGTCGATGCCAATTCCATCGAACTGGTCGGCGTCGGCGGACGCGAGCAACGCTGGGAGATGCGCGTCAGCCCGCTCGCCGGCGGCCGCCGCATCGTCCATCTGATCGACCGCACCAGCAGCCATGCGGCAGAGAAGATGCGCGTCGATTTCGTCGCCAATGCCAGCCACGAACTGCGCACGCCGCTCGCCGCGATCCTCGGCTTCATCGAGACGCTGGGCGACGACAAGGCCGGTGGGGACAAGGAGGTGCGCGAACGCTTCCTGAAGGTGATGGACGGGGAAGCGCGGCGGATGCAGCGGCTGGTGGAAGACCTGATGTCGCTTTCCCGCATCGAAGCCGAGAAGTATCGCGTGCCCGATGCCGCGGTGGACCTCGCCATGCTGATCGACGAGGTCCACGGCGTGTTGCACGATGGCCCCAACAAGCGCGGTCACGACATCGTCGTCGCGCTTGAGGATGAGGTACCGTTCGTTGCCGGTGACCGCATCCAGCTCTCGCAGCTCATGCACAACATCGTCGGCAATGCGATGAAATATGGGCGGCCCGGCACACCGATCACGATCAAGCTCAAGCGCGGCCAGGGGACGATGGTCAAGCTGTCGGTGGCGGACGAGGGAGAAGGCATTCCGGCCGAGCACCTGCCGCGCCTCACCGAGCGCTTCTACCGCGTCGATTCGGGCCGCAGCCGGGCGATGGGCGGCACCGGGCTCGGTCTCGCCATCGTCAAGCACATCGTCGAACGCCACCGCGGCCGGCTCGACATCGCCAGCACCGTCGGCAAGGGCACCACGGTGACCATCGCCCTGCCCGCCGCATCCCCCGCGACCAAGGAAAAAGCCGCCCTTTCGGAACAAACCGGGCCATTGTCATGAAAGGTTCACGGAGATGTAACAGGGGGCTCGCGGAGCGCTGATAGCCGCCCGGCATAACCTGCACCGACCGACCAGCGAGGAGCCCCGTTTCGAAATGTTTGCCAAGCGCGCGATCGCGGCGGCGGCCCTGTTGATGATCGCGGGATGCGGGCAGCCCGGTGCGCGCGACCAGATCCGCATCGTCGGCTCCTCGACCGTCTATCCCTTCACCACCGCGGTCGCGGAATGGTTCGTACGCACCAATCCGCGCTTCAAGTCGCCGGTTGTCGAACAGACCGGGACGGGCGCGGGCATGAGCCTGTTCTGCCGCGGGATCGGCGCGCAGCATCCGGACGTCGAGAACGCCTCGCGCCGGATCAAGAAGAGCGAATATGAGGAGTGCGCCAGGAACGGCGTGAAGGACATTGTCGAGATCCAGGTCGGCATCGACGGTATCGCCTTCGCGGAGTCTGTGCGCGGGCCCAGGTTCGAACTCACGCTGACCGACATCTACAAGGCGGTCGCCGCGACCCCTTATGGCAAGCCCAACACCGCGACGCGCTGGAACCAGGTCAACCCGTCGTTCCCCGACATCCCCATCCAGGTCTATGGCCCGCCCTCGACGTCCGGCACGCGCGACGCCCTGACCGAACTGATCATGGCGAAGGCGTGTGATGCTGATCCCGCGATCAAGGCGCTGAAGGAGCGTGATGCGGATCGTCACAAGGCGATCTGCACCAAGGTCCGCGAAGATGGCGCCTACATCAACACCGGCGAGAACGACAATCTGATCGTCCAGAAGCTCGGCGCAAACCCCAATGCGCTCGGCATCTTCGGCTACAGCTTCCTCGAAGAGAATATGGACCGGTTGCGGGGAATCCCGCTTGACGGGATCCAGCCGACCTACGAATCCATCTCCAGCTTCCGCTATCCCGGCGCACGGCCGCTCTACATCTACGTGAAGTCGGCGCATCTGCGCGCGATCCCGGGGTTGCGCGAGTTCGTCGCCGAGTACGCCAATGGCTGGAACCCCGGTGGCTATCTGATGCGGCGCGGGATGATCCTGTCGCCCGATCCGATCCGCATGCAGAGCGCGAAGATCGCAGCCGCATTCACCCCGCTGGACCCCAAGGGCCTCAAATGAACGGCTTTGCCATCTTCATCCTCGTCGTCGGCCTGGGCCTCGTCGCGTGGGTTTCCGCACGCGCCAAGGCCGGCCGCTTCGCGATTGACGGCGGCCCTCGCCCGCATTCGCTGCCCGGCTATCATGGCAGCTTCGTTGCGATTTGGACGGTGATCCCGGCTTTGCTCTTCCTGCTGGTGTGGAGTTTCGTGCTGCCCGCCCTGGTCACGCAGGCGGTCGTCGCGAGCCCTATCGCCTCCGCCCTGCCGACCGCGCCGCTGGAGCGCGCGGCGATGTTGTCCGAAGCGCGGGCGCTTGCGGAAGGCACGCTGGACGTCGCGTTCAATCCCCTCGCCGCCCAGCTCGCGCCGATCTACCAGACCGCGCAGATGCGCTACGACATCGCCGGGCTCGGACTGGCGCTGATGCTCGCCTTCGCGGGCGGTGCCTATGCCTTCACCCGGCTACGCCCAGATTTCAGGGCGCGCACGCAGGTCGAGCGGGTGACGATGATCAGCCTGCTGATCGCCTCGCTGATCGCGATCGTGACCACCATCGGCATCGTCGCCTCGCTGCTGTTCGAATCGCTGCGCTTCTTCTCGATGGTCTCGCCCGGCGAATTCCTGTTCGGACTGCGCTGGAGCCCGCAGGACGTGCTCGTCGACGGGCAGGACAATGGCTACGGCATGATCCCGCTGTTCTGGGGCACGATCTTCATCGGTGCGATCATCGCGATGATCGTGGCGATCCCGATGGGCCTGATGAGCGCGATCTACCTCACCCAATATGCGAGCGCGACCGTGCGCCGCTGGATGAAGCCGATCCTCGAAATCCTCGCCGGTGTGCCGACCGTGGTCTACGGCTATTTCGCGGCGCTGACGATCGCCCCGGCAATCCGCGACGCCGCGGTGGCGATCGGCATCAGCAACGCGTCGTCGGAAAGCGCGCTGGCTGCAGGCGTGGTGATGGGCGTGATGATCATTCCGTTCGTGTCGTCGATGGCCGATGACTCGATCGCCGCGGTGCCCAGCGCGATGCGCGACGGCAGCCTCGCAATGGGTGCAACCCAGTCCGAAACGATCCGCCGGGTGCTGCTGCCCGCGGCGCTGCCCGGCGTCGTCGGCGGCGTGCTGCTCGCCGTCAGCCGCGCGATCGGAGAGACGATGATCGTGGTGATGGCGGCGGGCCTCGCCGCCAACCTCACCGCCAACCCGTTCGAAAGCGTGACGACGGTGACGACACAGATCGTGCAGTTGCTGACCGGCGACCAGGAATTCGACAGTCCCAAGACGCTCGCCGCCTTCGCGCTCGGGCTGGTGCTGTTCGTGGTGACGCTGCTGCTCAACATCGTCGCGCTGCGGGTCGTGAAGAAATATCGGGAAGCCTATGAATAGCGCCATCGCCACGTCCGCCACGACGCGCCGGCCGACCGACTGGAAGTCGGCCACGATGCAGCGCCGCATCCGCCGGCGCTATGCGGCGGAGCGTCGCTTCAAGCTGCTGGGGCTGCTTGCGGTACTCGCCTCGGTCGCGGTGCTGCTCTTCCTGCTCGGCACGATGATCGGCAACGGCGTTCGCGGCTTCACGCAGACCGAGGTGCGCCTGCCGGTCAACATCGCAGCCGCGACCGGCGCGACCCCTGCGGCGATGCAGCAGCTGACCAACGACGCCGCGATCGCGACGTTCGGTGAGGATGGCGAAAAGCTGGTCTCCGAGGGCTCTTGGCTGTCGGTGCGTGAAGCCGCCGCCAAGGGCCGCACGGGGCCGCTTTGGGTGCCCGCCTCGGTCGACATCGATCTTGCCGCGAAGAGCGAGGCCTCTGCGGAAGCAGAAGCCGCCTATGTAAAGCTGAAGCAGGCCGGCGCAACCCGCACGACCTTCAACTGGACCTTCCTCACGGGTGCCGATGCGACCGATCCGTCGCTGGTCGGGATCTGGGGTGCGGTGAAAGGCTCGCTGCTGACGATGCTCGTCACGCTCGTCCTCGCCTTTCCGATCGGCGTCTGCGCGGCGATCTATCTCGAGGAATATGCGACCAGGAACCGATGGACCGACATCATCGAGGTGTCGATCAACAATCTCGCGGCGGTGCCCTCGATCATCTTCGGCCTGCTCGGCCTGGCCGTCTTCCTCAACGTCTTCGGCCTGCCGCGATCGGCGCCGATCGTCGGCGGCCTCACGCTCGCGCTGATGACGATGCCGGTCATCGTCATCGCCGGGCGCAACGCGATCAAGGCGGTGCCGCCGTCGATCCGCGACGCAGCGCTCGGCATCGGCGCCAGCAACGTGCAGGTGGTGTTCCATCACGTGCTGCCGCTGGCGCTGCCGGGCATCCTCACCGGCACGATCATCGGCATGTCGCGCGCGCTGGGCGAGACCGCGCCGGCGCTGATGATCGGCATGCGCGCGTTCATCGCCGCGCCGCCGCAGGGGCTCGACGATCCGGCAACGCTGCTTCCGGTGCAGATTTTCCTGTGGTCGGACGAGGTGAGCCGCGGTTTCGTCGAGAAGACATCGGCGGCGATCATCGTTCTGCTGGTGGTGTTGCTCGCGATGAACGCGCTCGCCATCTATCTCCGCAACAAATTCGAACAGCGCTGGTGATGCCAGACCCTTTTGAGAGAAGCGCCATGGATGCGACCACGGGCGGCCTCGCCGCCGCCACCGCCACCGGCCCGAAGATGACGGCACGCGACGTGACCGTGCACTATGGCCCCAAGAAGGCGATCGACAAGGTCTCGATCGACGTACCCACCGACGTGGTCACCGCGTTCATCGGTCCGTCGGGCTGCGGCAAGTCGACCTTCCTGCGCACGCTCAACCGCATGAACGACACCGTCGCCTCCGCGCGTGTCGAGGGTGACATCACGCTCGATGGCGAGGATATCTACGCGACCTCGATGGACGTGGTGCAACTCCGCGCGCGCGTCGGCATGGTGTTCCAGAAGCCGAACCCCTTCCCCAAGTCGATCTACGAGAACATCGCCTACGGCCCACGCATCCACGGTCTCGCCAGCGGCAAGGACGAGATGGACCAGATCGTCGAAAACTCGCTGCGCCGCGCCGGCCTGTGGGACGAGGTGAAGGATCGGCTGAGCGACAGCGGCACCGCAATGTCGGGGGGGCAGCAGCAGCGCCTGTGCATCGCCCGCGCGATCGCCGTCGACCCCGAAGTCATCCTGATGGATGAGCCATGCTCGGCGCTCGATCCGATCGCCACCGCCAAGATCGAGGAACTGATCCACGAATTGCGCGGCCGTTATGCGATCGTGATCGTTACGCATAACATGCAACAGGCGGCGCGCGTGTCGCAGCGCACCGCCTTTTTCCACCTGGGCCAACTCGTCGAATATGGCGAGACGTCCGAGATCTTCACCAATCCCCGTCAGGAACGGACGAAGGATTATATCACCGGCCGCTACGGCTGAAGGATCTGTATCGATGGCGACGAGTGGCGAACATACGGTCAAGGCGTTCGACGAAGATATCGGCGCGCTGCGCGGGCTGATCGCCGAGATGGGCGGCCGGGCCGAGAACGCGATCCAGGATTCGATGCGCGCACTCATGCGCCGCGACCTGCGCGAGGCGGCCCGCATTGTCGCCGAAGATGAGCGGATCGATATATTGGAGACCGAGGTGGAACGCGCCGCGGTGCGGTTGATTGCGTTGCGCGCGCCGATGGCGGACGATCTGCGCGAGGTGGTTGCCGCGCTCAAGATTGCCGGCGTCGTCGAGCGCATCGGCGACTATGCCAAGAACATCGCCAAGCGCGTATCGGTGATCGACGACAATGGCGACATCGAACCGCTATCGCTGCTGCCCTCGATGGCGCGGATCGCGGTCGAGATGGTGCGCGACGCGCTCGACGCCTTCGCCGCGCGCGATGCCGAACTGGCTTATGAAGTCTGCCAGCGCGACAAGCAGGTCGACGATTTTTACAACAGCATCTTCCGGACGCTCGTCACCTACATGATGGAGAACCCGAAGAGCATCACTCCGGCGACGCACCTGCTGTTCATCGCCAAAAATCTGGAACGCGTGGGCGACCATGCGACCAATGTCGCCGAGATGGTCTATTATGCGGCCACCGGCACTTACATGGCCGAGCGCGAGCGCGGCGATGATTTTCTCGATCAAGACGAGGACTGAGCCATGGCGCGTGCCCATATGCTGCTTGTCGAGGACGATGCCGCGCTGGCGGAACTCCTCACCTGGCACTTCAAGCGTGAGGATTTCGACGTAACCCATACGCCGGACGGCGAGGAAGCGTTGTTGCTGGCGCAGGAAAAGACGCCGGACATCGTCCTGCTCGACTGGATGGTCGAAGGGCTTTCGGGCATCGAGGTCTGCCGGCGCCTCCGTCGCAAGTCGGAAACGCAGAACGTTCCGATCATCATGCTCACCGCGCGCGGCGAGGAAGAGGATCGCGTCCGCGGGCTCGAGACCGGCGCCGACGATTATGTCACCAAGCCTTTCTCGCCGCGCGAACTCGTCGCGCGCGTCGGCGCGGTGCTGCGCCGCGTGCGCCCGGCGCTTGCGGGCGAGCAGCTCAGCTATGCCGACATCGAGATGGATACCGTCGGTCACAAGGTCCGCCGCTCGGGCGAGACCGTCGCGCTCGGGCCCACCGAATTCCGCCTGCTCAAGCATTTCCTCGAGCATCCGGGCTGGGTGTTCTCGCGCGAGCGCCTGCTCGATTCGGTCTGGGGCCATGACAGCGACATCGAGCCGCGCACGGTGGACGTGCACATCCGGCGACTCCGCAAGGCGATCAACCGCGGCAACAAGCCCGACATCATCCGCACGGTTCGGTCGGCGGGCTATGCGTTGGACTCCGAAGCGCAAAGCTGATCCGCCGAACCGCTCACAACGCCGTCAGGATCGCCCCGCGCCCCGGCTTCGGGCCGATCTTCTTTTTTCGCCGTGCCTGCGGGGCGACCAGCGCCTAAAGATCGCCGCATGACGATCGGCTTCGAAGGCAAGGTTGCGCTGGTGACGGGCGCCGGCGGCGGGCTCGGCCGCGCCTATGCGCTCGCGCTTGCCGCCCGCGGTGCCTGCGTGCTGGTCAACGATCGCGGCGGCGCGCGCGACGGCACCGGTGCGGGCGCGACCGCCGAGATGGTCGCTGAAGAGATTCACGCCGCCGGCGGCGAGGCGCTCGCCGACGCCAGCGACGTGACCGACACGGATCAGGTCAGGACGATGGTCGCGCGCGCGATCGATCGCTGGGACCGCGTCGATGTCCTCATCAACAATGCCGGTATCCTGCGCGATCGCAGCTTCGCCAACCTCGATGCAGAAGATTTCGACGCCGTCGTGCGCGTGCACCTGACCGGTTCGGCCAACGTCACGCGCGCGGTCTGGCCCGCGATGCAGGCGCAGCGCCACGGCCGTATCCTGATGACGACCTCCGCCAGCGCGCTCTACGGCAATTTCGGGCAGACCAACTATGGCGCGGCCAAGCTGGCGCTGGTCGGTCTGGCCAAGACGTTGAGCCTCGAGGGCGCGAAGTTCGACATTCGCGTCAACTGCATCTCGCCGATCGCGGCAACGCGGATGACCGAGGATATCTTTCCCGAACAGGCGGCCGCTGCGCTTTGCATCGACGACGTCGTGCCTGCGGCGCTCTACCTCGTCTCCGACGACGCGCCGACCAATGCAGTGGTCGCAGCGGGTGGCGGTCTCTACCACGCCGCGCACATCACCATGACCGAAGGCGCGGTGCTTCCGCCCGACCGACGCACGCCGGAAGCCGTCGCGGCGGCATGGAGCCGGATCGTCGCGCGCAACGGCGAGCGCGTGCCGCGCTCCGCCGATGACCAGATCCGCCGGATCCTCGCCGCGCTCGAAAGCGACGGCGAGGCCTGATGCTCAATCGGCGACCAGCTTCACCAACTTCCGCTCGACCGGTGCCAGCACCGGCCCCAATTCGTGGCCCCGCCGCAGGATCGCCCCACCCTCGCCCACCAGCGACCACATCCCCTGGCGCTGGCGAAGCGCCGGGCGCTTCTCGATGCGATATTCGGGCCGCTCGGTCGCGCGCCGGAACGCCGAGAACACCGCAGCCTCTCGCCCGAGGTCGATCGCATAGTCGCGCCAATGGCCGGCGGCGACCATACGCCCATACAGGTCGAGGATCCGCGTCAGTTCCGCGCGATCGAAGCCGACCTGCGACGGCGGCCTGCCGGGCGGACCAGGAAACGGGGTGACGACACCCATCAGGCGCGTTCGCGCTTCCCGGCGGCGTCATTCTCGCCCCCCTGCTGCTCGATCAGGGCCGCCAGCTTGATGCGCAACGTCTCGACCTCGCAACGCAGAATTTCAAGTTGCTGCGTCGCGGGATCGAAGCGCTCGGTGCATGGCGTGCCATAGGGCACGAAATTCTTCTGGTAATCCTTGGCGTCGAGCAACGTCTGGCGGGCGGGGATGCCCACCATTACCGCCCCCTCGGGCACGTCCTTGGTCACCACTGCATTCGCGCCGATCCGCGCGCGCGGGCCGACGACGATGGGTCCCAGCACCTGCGCGCCCGAGCCGATGATCGCGCCATCGCTGATCGTCGGATGGCGCTTGCCCCCCACGCCATTGTCCGGGCTGGTGCCGCCGAGCGTAACGCACTGGTAGATGGTGACATTATCGCCGATCTCGGCGGTCTCGCCGATCACGACGAAGCCATGATCGATGAAGAAATTGGCGCCGATCGCCGCGCCCGGGTGGATGTCGATCGCGGTCAGGAAGCGCGAGACGTGGTTCACGATCCGCGCCAGAAGGTAAAGCTCGCCACGGAACAGCCAATGCGCAACACGGTGCAGCGCCAGCGCCCAGACGCCCGGATAAGTCAGAATTTCCCAGCGCGAACGCGGCGCTGGATCGCGCGCCTTGATCGAATCCAGATAGGCGGCGATCGAACCGAGCATCGTTTGCGACCCTCCCTAGCGGTCGAGGCCCCATTTATGACGCCGCGGCGCGATTTTCCAGCCCGGTGCAACCGCGCTGTCACAAAGCAGAACCCTAGTCCAGCGATAGTCAAACTGTCTTGCGCGGCTCAGCAAGCTCGGGCAGCACCGCGCGTTCACAGGGAGGTGGCCGTTGTTCGATTGGATCATCGCGAACTGGCAGTCGATTTTGCCGTTCATCGCCGCCGGATTCGCCGCCCAGATCGTCGACGGCGCGCTTGGAATGGCGTTTGGCGTTATCTCCTCGACCTTGCTCGTCAGCGTGCTCGGCGTGCCCCCTGCCACCGCGTCAACCGGCGTCCATCTCGTCGAGTGTTGCACCACGGCGGTTTCCGGGGTCAGCCATGCGCTGCACCGCAATGTGAACTGGAAGCTCTTCTTTCGCCTGCTGATCCCCGGCGTGATCGGCGGCATCACCGGCGCCTATCTGCTTACCGCGCTCGACGCGTCGATCACCCGGCCCTTCGTGATGGCCTATCTCGCCTTCATCGGCATCTACCTGCTGGTGCGCGGGCTGCGCTATCCCCCCAAGAAGCATCGTGAAGCAAGGATCGTCGAGCCGCTGGGCCTTGTCGGCGGCTTCCTCGATGCAGCCGGCGGTGGCGGATGGGGACCGGTCGTCACCTCCAACCTGCTCGTACAGGGCGCGCTGCCGCGCACGACGATCGGCACGGTCAACAGCGTCGAATTCTTCCTCACCGTCACCATCTCCGCCACCTTTCTCGTCAACATCGGCACCCAGGGCTTCGACAACGCCTTCCTCACGCCGGTGGTCGGGCTGCTGGTCGGCGGCGTGCTCGCCGCGCCGCTCGGTGCGATGGTCGCGCGGCGCGTCGCCGCAAAGACCTTGCTGGTGATGGTCGGCGTGGTTCTCACCGCCACCAGCATCTACAGCCTCGGCCGCAGCTTCGGCTGGTTCTGACCGCCGCCGCGCCCCTGTCGTTCGAGGCGCATGGCGCCGCGCGGTTCGCGGGCGCGGCGTGCCCCTGCTTGCCTGAGTTGCTGAGCGCGGTCGCGGCACTGCCGATGGGCCGCGCCGGCATCAGGCTGCACGGCGTGACGCCGCTTCGAGCGCTGCTGAGTGCTGGCGGCCCGATCGGCGACATCGCGCGAGACCTGCTCGGGCCGGGGGTGCAGCCGGTGCGACTGATCCTGTTCGACAAGACCGCTTTGACCAACTGGTCGCTCAGCTGGCATCAGGATCGCACGATCTGCGTCGGTCGAGGGGTTCGGCCCTTGGTCGACGAAGCAAGGCCTGCGTCACGTCGCGCCGCCCTTTGCGATCCTGGCCGGCATGGCGACGCTGCGCGTCCATCTTGACGATGTGCCCGACACCAACGCTCCGCTGCTCATCGCGCCGGGGTCGCACCGCTTCGGAATCGTCGCTGAACCGGATATCGACCGTGTCGTGCAGGCATGCGGGCAGTTCGCCTGCCTCGCCGAACCCGGTGACGTTTGGGCCTACGCCACGCCGATCCTGCATGCCTCTTCCGCAGCGGCCGTGCCGCGCCGGCGGCGGGTGCTGCAGGTCGATTATGCGGCGTTCGATCTTCCTGGCGGACTCGAATGGCTCGGGATCTGATCCCTCGCTCCGATCGCGCTGGCAAATATTCAGAAAACCTCTTAGATCGTCGATATTGATCGAGAGGCCCGATGAATGAGCACCTATCTCCCGACGCTCAAGCAACTTCAATACCTGGTGGCGCTGAAGGAGCACGGCCATTTCGGGCGCGCGGCGGATGCCTGCTTCGTCACGCAATCGACGCTTTCGGCGGGACTGCGCGAACTTGAATCGCTGATCGGCGTCACGCTGGTCGAACGCACGCGCCGCGTCGTCCGGTTCACCGCGCTCGGCGACCGCATCGTCGCCAAGGCGCGCAGGGTGCTGCGCGAGGCGGAGGAGTTGAGCGATCTTGCGCGCGCAGCGGGCAAGCCGCTCGCGGGCGAATTGCGGATGAGCGTGATCCCCACGATTGCGCCCTTTCTGCTGCCGCGTGTGCTGCCGCGGCTGCGCAGCGACTGGCCCGACCTCAGGCTCTATCTGCGCGAGGAACCCAGCGCGGCTGCCTGCGACTCGCTGGCGCACGGCCATGCCGACTGCGTCCTGCTCGCGCTGCCTTATGCATGCGGCGATGTCGACAGCGACGTGCTGTTCGAGGATCGCCTGCTGGTCGCTTTTCCCGGCGCCGAGGCGGCGACGATGGGTGATACGGTGCACCCGAACGCGATCGACGAGGATCGGCTGCTGCTGCTCGAAGACGGCCATTGCCTCAAGGATCACGCGCTCGCTGCGTGCAACCGGCCCGAGTTGCGCGCCGGCGCGACAATGCTCGGCACCTCGCTCCACACGCTGGTCCAGATGGTCGACAATGGGCTGGGCCTGACGATGCTGCCCGAAATGGCGATCGCTGCCGGAATCCTCGATCATACCTCGATCTGCGCAAAGCCGCTCGAATCGGATCACCCTTCCCGCAAGATTGCGCTGGCGTGGCGCCGCGGCAGCCCCCGCGAGAAGGAATTCCGCCTGCTGGCCGACGTGTTGCGCGTGGCAAACGGTTGATCGCGTGAAGGAACCAATCCGTCCCGTTCGGCATTGTTCGAGTCGTACCTCGTCCGTTCAAGTGGTCGCGCCCGTCAATTGCCAAGGAGTTTACAATGATCCGCATCAGCCACGTCAGCTTAGTCGGCCTCGCGTCGGCGCTTGCGCTCGCCGCCGGAGCCGCCCAGGCGCAGACGGCTGATCCAGCCGCGCAGGCACAGACTGCCGATCCTGCCGCGCAGGCCCCTGCCGGCACCCCGGCCCCTGCCCCGGCTCCCGCCGCGAACGGCCCGGTCGTTGGCGGCGCGCCGATGTCGCCCGCCGCGTCGATCGTCGACAACGCTTCGAAGTCGCGTGATCACACCACGCTGGTCGCCGCCGTGAAGGCCGCGGAACTCGTGCCGACGCTGTCGGGACCGGGTCCGTTCACCGTGTTCGCGCCGACCAACGAGGCCTTCACCCGCCTCGCGCCGGGCACCGTCGACACGCTGATGAAGCCGGAAAACAAGCCCACGCTCGTCAAGGTGCTGACCTACCAGGTCGTCCCAGGGAAGTATAATTTCGCCGATCTCGGCAAGCTCAGCACCGAACAGGGCGGCATCGCGAAGCTGACCACGGTCGAAGGCGGCGTCCTCGAGGTCAAGGCAACAGCCGACATGATCGAACTGACCGATGAGAACGGCAACAAGGCCTATGTCTCGCAGCCGGACGTCGCGCAGTCCAACGGCATCATCCACGTCACCAATGGCGTAATGCTGCCGAAGCTCGATGCCCAGCCGGCGAGCTCGGCCGGCAACTGATCGCGGCAGCGCGGTGCGCCGGGGCCTGTGCGCAGGCCTCAGCGCGCCGCGTTCCAGCGCGAAGCCGAATCGAGATCTGTGCAGCGCTGCTCCACCCACCCCTGGCGCCCATCTGCATAGGATTCTCGCTTCCAGAAGGGTGCGTCGGTCTTGAGCCGGTCGATAAGATAGGCACATGCCTCCAGCGCCGCGCCGCGATGCGGCGCTGCTGTGCCGACGAAGACGATTCGGTCGCCGGGCCGCATGGGTCCCACCCGATGCACCAGCACAACACCGCTCAGCGACCAGCGCTCGGTTGCCTCTGCGGCAAGCGCGTTGAGCGCCGAATCCGTCATCAACGGATAATGTTCGAGCAACAGCTCCACCAGGCCGCCATCGCCGCGGACCAGGCCGGTAAAGGTCGATACAGCGCCCACCCCTTCGGCTTCGATCCGCGCCGCTTCACGCGCTGGATCAATCTCGTCGGTCGTAACGCGAACTTCGATCATCCGCCGGTCACCGGCGGAAACAGCGCGACTTCACTCGCGCCGGCGACGCTCCCGTCTAGCCCCACGAAACGCTGGTCGACCGCTGCACGCAGTTTTTCCGGCTCGGCCAGCGCAGTCGCGTAGCCACCGCCGCGCGCGGCGAGCCAGCCGAGCAGATCGCCGACGGTCTCGACCGCTTCGGGCAGATGCGCGCGCTCCTCGCCGATGCCGATCGCTTCGCGCACCCAGGCGAAATAGAGCAACGTCACTGCCATCGCTCAATCCATATGCCGGATGCCGACGCGCAGATAGTCCCAGCCGGTGATCAGCGTCAGCAACGCGGCGCTCCACAGGCTGAAGAGTCCGACATCCTTGATCCACACCCAATGGGGCAGCGCACCCGCGAGGATCAACGCGCCGAGCGCGACGAGCTGCAGCGTCGTCTTCCACTTGGCAAGCTGAGAAACGGGTATCGAGACCTTGAGCCCGGCGAGGAATTCCCGAAGCCCGGATACGGCGATCTCGCGCACGAGGATGACGATCGCGGGAATCAGGTGGATGCCCTGGATCGCGGCCGGATCGTGACGCGTGCCCGCCAGCATCAGGATCACCGCCGCGACCATGATCTTGTCCGCGATCGGATCGAGGAAGATCCCCAGCTTCGAGACGGCACCCTGCGCGCGCGCCAGATAGCCGTCGAAATAGTCGGTGATTCCCATCAGGCAGTAGAGCGCGAAGCCCAAGGCATAGCCCAGCTCCCACCCCGGAAACCACAGCAGGGCGACGAGCAGCGGCACCGTGAAGATGCGCGACAGGGTGAGGATGTTGGGTAGCGTCAGCATGGTGTCCGCACGCCTTAGCCCATTATGGCGACGGTTTGAAATCGCCCGTGCGGCAAAGATCCCGTCTGCGCCGCCTGGCGATCCCCGGGGGCACGGTGCCGATTGAACCTGTCACATTACCAGTCTATGCAGCGCCGCTGAGCATCCCGACGAGAACCATTCCCTTCCATGAAGATGTCAGTCGGGCTGCTTGCCCACCGTCGTTTCCTGCCCCTCTTCATCACCCAGATGCTGGGGGCCTTCAACGACAACCTCTTCAAGACGGCGATGGTGCTGCTCGCCACCTACAAGATTATCGATAGCCCGCAGATGCAGACGCTGTTCAGCGCGGTGGCGACCGGCTTGTTCATCCTGCCCTTCTTCCTGCTTTCGGCGCTCTCCGGCCAGCTTGCGGACATGCGCGACAAGGCCGCGATCATCCGCATCGTCAAGACCGCGGAGGTGTTCATCATGCTGCTGGGGGCGGGCGGACTGCTGCTTCACGAGACGCCGACGGTCGCGATCCCGATGATGCTCGCCGCGGTGCTCGCAATGGGCGTCCACTCCACCTTCTTCGGCCCGATCAAATATGCGATCTTGCCGCAGCATCTGGAAAGCGACGAGGTGCTGGGCGGCACCGGGCTGGTCGAAGCCGGCACCTATCTCGCCATTCTCGGCGGCACGATCACCGCCGGCTTCGTGGCTGACGATCCGCGCATCACCGCCCTGCTCGTGCTTGTCGTCGCCGGCATCGGCTGGTTCACCGGACGCCAGGTGCCGCCGGCGCCACCGGTCGGCGAGATCGAGAAGCTCGATTTCCACTTCGTCCGCGCATCGATCCGCCTCGTGTCCAACACGATGCACATCCCGCGGCTGTTCCTCGCGATCTGTTCGATCAGCTTCTTCTGGGCGATCGGCGCAGTGCTGATCGTGGAATTCCCGCCGCTGGTGAAGAATGTGCTGACTGCCGACGAGACCGTCGCCAGCGTGTTCCTTGCGATCTTTTCGGTGGGGGTCGCGATCGGCTCGGTCATCATCAACCGGATGCTCAAGGGCGAGGTGTCGGCGCGCTATTCGCCGGGATCGGTGATCGTGATGGGACTGTTCGTGGTGCTGCTCTTCGCGGTCGCAAAGAGCTGGACGGGGTTGCCGGGGGGGGAACTCTATGACTGGCGCGGCTTCCTCGCCCATTCCGGCGCGCCGCTGATGATCGTTGCGCTACTCGGTGTCGCGGTTGCAGGCGGCATGTTCGTCGTCCCGCTCTATGCGTTCCTTACCACCACCGTCTCCAAGGCCGAGACGGCCCGCACCGTCGCCGCGAACAATATCGTCAATTCGGGCGCGATGGTGATCGGCTCGGTCTGCGCGATCCTGATGAGCCTCTTCGGTCTTCCCCCGGCCGAGCAGCTTCTCGTCGTGGCGGCGATGTGCATCGTTTCCGCCTGGCTCGGCTGGAAACTGCACCGCGCCTGCGATTGAGCCGGCCAGAGCGATTCGCGCAGCCGGCACCGCGCCGCCGCGCGATCGGCATCGTCGGGGCCTGCCTGCCGTAGCGTCCAAGGCATGCCACTGGACAGCCCCCGCAAGCCGCCTATCACCGGCAGCATGACACTGCCTTCTCTGCTGTTCGATCGCCTCCGGCTGCCGGTCATCGGCTCGCCGCTGTTCATCGTCTCAACGCCCGATCTGGTGATCGCGCAGTGCAAGGCGGGGATCGTCGGATCCTTTCCGGCGCTCAACGCGCGTCCGCAGGCGATGCTCGACGAATGGCTCCACCGGATCACGGAGGAACTGGCGGCGTGGAACCGCGCCAATCCGGACCGTCCGGCTGCGCCCTTCGCGGTGAACCAGATCGTCCATCGCTCGAACGACCGGCTTGAGCAGGACCTCGAAACCTGCGCGCGCTGGCAGGTGCCGATCATCATCACGTCGCTGGGCGCGCGCGAGGATCTCAACGCCGCGGTGCATGGCTGGGGCGGGCTGACGCTGCACGATGTGATCGACGACCGGTTCGCGCGCAAGGCGATCGAGAAGGGCGCGGACGGGCTGATCGCCGTCGCGGCCGGCGCCGGCGGCCATGCCGGCACCCTCTCCCCCTTCGCGCTGCTGCAGGAGATCCGGCACTGGTTCGATGGACCGCTGGTGCTGTCGGGCGCGATCGCCTCGGGGCGCGCGATCCTCGCGGCGCAGGCGGCCGGCGCCGACCTTGCCTATATCGGTTCGGCCTTCATCGCGACGGAAGAGGCCAACGCCTCGGCAGCATATAAGCAGTCGATCGTCGAAGGCCACGCTGCCGACATCGTCTACACCGATCTCTTCACCGGCGTTCATGGCAATTACATCCGCGGCTCGATCGTCGCCGCTGGGCTGGATCCGGACAATCTGCCCAGCGGCGACGTCCGCGCGATGAATTTCGGCTCCGGCGGCAATCAGGGAGCCAAGGCCTGGCGCGACATCTGGGGCTCCGGCCAGGGCATCGGCGCGGTCGACGCGGTCGAAAGCGTCGCGGTGCGGGTCGATCGGCTCGAAGCGGAGTATCGCGCGGCCAAGGCTTCGTTGGACGCCCGCGTCACGGCCTGACCCGCGCGCCGTCACAGACCGACCGGTTGGGTGCGCACGCGTCAAGCCTCCCAAGAAAAGATCACGCGATCAGCCGGCGACAGACTGTCACGGTCGGCATTCCCTGAATGGTCGAAATAGCGATGCGCAGCCTCGGCAAGCGTAGCGGCTTCGCCGTCCAGCGCTTCGATCGGTCGTGCGACCGGCCAGCGTCGGCGTCAGAATCGCATGCAGGGCATCTCAGGCGATGATGTCAGGTACGAGATGATCCTCGAGCGACGCGATTTCATCGCGCAGCCGCAGCTTGCGCTTCTTCAGGCGCGCCAACTGGAGTTGGTCCGCCGCCGCGTTCGCCATCAGCGCAGCGATCGCCGCGTCGAGGTCACGATGCTCCACCCGCAGCATGCCGATGCGTCGTCTGAGCTCCTGTTCATCCATCGCCTTGCACGCCCCGTCCCGATCCCGATCATGTCGTCGCCTGTTCGACCGCGACCCATCGAATCGATGCCTCCACCGATGGAGACATCGCCGCCGAATCATGTTCTACTTCGACAGTCGTTCACAGCGAAGAGGGAGACGCTCAATGGAAAGCGCGCATTTTGCGGCACTTGAAGCGAAACATGCTGGATTGGACGCGCGACTCGCTGAAGAGCTGCGCCGGCCGGCCCCCGACAGTGCAGCGATCGCAGCGCTGAAGAAACAAAAACTTAGAATCAAGGAAGAGCTGATCGGCCACTGACCGAAGCCTACCGACCCGAGCGGGCGGCCGGTGACAACCGGCCGGCCGCAGTCGGATCAGCCCCTGCAAATCCTCACGACCAGATCATGACCGCTCCGAACTAGCGGCTCGACCTACCTTATTCGTCGCGCGACACCTTTTCGTTTCGCTCATGACGCTCCTGCGCCTCGACCGTCATCGTCGCAATCGGTCGCGCTTCGAGGCGGCCCAGCGAGATCGGCTCGCCGGTCACTTCGCAATAGCCATATTCACCTTCGTCGATCCGGCGCAGCGCCGCATCGATCTTCGAGATCAGCTTTCGCTGACGATCGCGGGTACGCAGTTCGATCGACCAGTCGGTCTCACTCGACGCGCGATCGGTAACATCCGCTTCACGCAACGAATCGGTCTGGAGCTGGGCGAGCGTGCCCTTTGCTTCCCGAAGGATGTTTTCCTTCCAGGAAATCAGCTTGTGTCTGAAATAATCCTGCTGCCGTTCGTTCATGAACGGCTCGTCAGGACCCGGACGATAATCATCGGCCGCCCCGCCGGCAGCTTGGTCGCTGCCCTTGTCGCCATCGTCGAACGTATCCACCGCAGTCGCCATAAAACTCTCCGCCCCAACGGCCCGCAGGTCGTAAGCGCCGCGAATTGCCGTCAGCCCATGCGGGCCTATAGACAGCCACCGGATCGTGCACAAGCGACGCGATCATCTTGAAGTTTCGTCAAAAGCCTGAGCGAGGTGCGGTCCGGCTATCTCGCCTCTTCGAAATCGCGGATAGCCGAACCAACGTTACACGGCCATGAATTCGGCTGGCACGCCGCGTTTCGAGGCGCGCTCAAGCCCCCATCAGGATCTTCTCGATGCGGTCGACCGGGTGCCCGGTAAGATCCTTCGCGAGTTCACCCTGCAGACGCCGCTCCACCTCGACATGGTAATTGCTGCGGAGCACGGCCAGCGTTTTCGGCGGGGCGACGACGACCAGCGATTCGAACCGGCCGTCGAGAGCCCAACGACGGAGCCGGTCCGCCGCGTCGGCTGCGAACCGATCCTCTTCCTGCTGATGGAAGTCCGTCTCCTGCATCGTGTCCCGGCCATATCCAGCGCTGGAGAAGGATACGCCCGGCGCATCGCTCTTGATGTCGCGATCAGCGGGCAATTCCTGCTCATCCGCGCGAACCACCTCGAGGTTGAGATGCACCGCGTCGCCCTCATTGCGCAGGTAGAGCGCCTTGCGACCATCGGCGACGACGACGTAGCAATCATGTGCGATCTGCATCAGCGACCTCCTTGGTTATTTCCATGCGTATCTGCCGATGAGAACGCGTGGGGCCCTGCGGGGTTGCGTGGACGGGGTCTGCCCGCCATAGGCGCGGCCATGCACGATATCCGCATGATCCGGGAGAATCCGGCCGGTTTCGATGCGGCGCTTGCGCGCCGCGGATTGCCCGCCGCCGCCGATGCGCTGCTGCAGCGCGACGAGGCGCATCGCAGCCTGCTCACTCAGGCGCAGACCGCTCAGGCGCGGCGCAACGAGGCGTCGAAGCTGATCGGCCAGGCCAAGGCGCGCAAGGACGAGGCAACCGCTGCAGCGCTGATGGCCGAGGTCGGCGCGCTCAAGGAGGATCTGCCGCGCATCGAAGCTGCCGCCGCAGCCGAGGGTGAAGCGCTCACCGCGGCACTCGCCGCGCTGCCCAACCTGCCCGCTGCCGAGGTGCCCGATGGCGCGGACGAGGCGGACAATACGGAGCAGTTCCGCTGGGGCAGCCCGCGCGCCTTCGATTTCGATCCCCGCGAACATGCCGATTTCGCCCCCGCGCTCGGCCTCGATTTCGAGGGTGCGGCGGCGATTTCCGGCACGCGCTTCGCCGCGCTGCGCGGACCGATGGCGCGCCTGCACCGCGCGCTCGGCCAGTTCATGCTCGATCGGCAGACCGTCTCGAACGATTATGTGGAGGTTGCGCCGCCGCTGCTGGTGCGTGACGAGGCGATGTTCGGCACCGGCCAGCTTCCAAAATTCGCCGAGGACCTGTTCCGTACCACCGATGGCCGCTGGCTGATCCCGACCGCCGAGGTCAGCCTGACCAACCTCGTGCGCGAACGCATCCTCGACCCCGCCGATTTGCCGCTGCGCTTCACCGCGCTCACCCCCTGCTTCCGGTCGGAGGCGGGTTCCGCCGGCCGCGACACCCGCGGGCTGATCCGCCAGCACCAGTTCGAAAAAGTGGAACTGGTCGCGATCTGCACGCCCGAGCAATCCGCGGCGGAGCATGACCATATGCTTGCCGCCGCCGAAGGCATATTGCAGGCGCTCGAACTGCCGTATCGGCGGATGCTGCTGTGCACCGGCGACATGGGGTTCTCGGCGCGCAAGACGTTCGATCTCGAGGTCTGGCTGCCGGGCCAGCAGGCCTATCGCGAGATCAGCAGCGTTTCCAACTGCGGCGATTTCCAGGCACGGCGGATGAATGCGCGCTACCGCCCCGAAGGGGAAAAGGGCACGCGCTTCCTCCACACGCTCAACGGTTCGGGCCTGGCAGTCGGCCGCACGCTCGTCGCCGTGCTGGAAAATTATCAGCAGGCCGATGGCAGCGTCAGCGTGCCGGCGGCGCTCATCCCTTATATGGGTGGGGTCGACCGGCTTTCGCCTGCGGCATGACCTCCGCGTTTGACCGGCGCGCCATCGTTGGCGATGGTGGTTGCCGGGCGGCGCCTTCGCGCTGACGGTCAGGGAAGGCGGATGCGATCGAAGCGCAGCGATAACCGGCGCACGCGAACGTCCGGCAGCCGCCTGACCCGCGTCGCGCTGTTCATCGCCTGCGCGGCCGCGCTCGCGGGCTGCATTCCGCAGGGTCGCGCGCCCGCGCCCCGCACGGCGCCCGGACCACGAGCGGAAAACCGGCCACCGGCGAACGAGGCCGTGCAGTTGCCGCCGCAGCCTCCCGCCGCGTCGGGACCGAGTTGGGAGGCACAGCGCGTCGCCGCAGACGCCAGGACCATCCCGGCCGGCAGCTATCGCGTTGTGGCCGGCGACACGCTGCGCGCGATCGCAAGCAAGACCGGCGCCGGCTCCGAGGCCATCGCCCGCGCCAACCGGCTCCAGCCACCCTTCCTGATCCGGCCGGGCCAACGGCTGCGCATTCCCGCCGGCCGCTATCACCGCGTCCGTGAGGGACAGACCGGCATCGCGATCGCGTTCGCCTATCATGTCGACTGGAACCGCATCATCGATCTCAACGCGCTGGAGCCGCCCTACACGCTGCGCACCGGCATGCTGCTCGCGCTGCCCGACAACGCCGAGGTCGCCGCTATGAGCCTCGAACAGCGCGCCGCCGCCTTCTCGATCGACATCGGCGACATCGCCACCGGCGCCGAACCCGCGACCGCGGAGGATGAACCGCCGCCACCACCACCCGCGCGCAGCCCCGCCGTGGCGGTGCCGTCGACACGGCCGGTCGGCGAACCCGGCCGGTTCAACGGCCGCTTCGAATGGCCGCTGACGGGGCGGATCCTGACGCGCTTCGGCCCCGGCGGGGGCGGACGGGTCAACCAGGGCATCAAGATCGCGGCCACGCGCGGCGCACCGATCCGTGCGGCCGCGGACGGCGTCGTCGCCTATGCCGGTGCCGAGATCGCCATCTATGGTGGGCTGGTGCTGATCCGTCACGGCGACGGCTGGATCACCGCCTATGGCCATGCCGAGCGCATCGGCGTCGTGCGCGGGCAGGCGGTGAAGCGCGGCGATGTGATCGGCTATGCCGGCGAGACCGGATCCGCGCGCGAGCCGCAGCTGCATTTCGAGATCCGCCACAACCGCACGCCCATCGATCCGCTGCGCGAACTGCCGCAACGATGATCCGCCCCCACCGCCTGAGCGCCGATCAGATGAAGCCGCTCAGGCGCCGGTCGGACATACCGATCTGGCTGGCGCTCGGATGGCGCGCGTTTGCCGTGCTGGGGCTGATCGGCATCGTCCTCACCGTACACTGGTTCGACCGCGATGGCCTCAAGGACAATGTCGATAGCGCGATCAGCTTCGGGGACGTGCTATATTTCACGATGATCACGGTTACCACCGTGGGTTTCGGCGATATCGTGCCCGTGACGGATCGGGCACGGATGTTCGACACCTTCGTCGTCACCCCGATCCGCGTGTTCATCTGGCTGATCTTTCTGGGAACCGCATATGACTTCGTCCTCAAACGCACGTGGGAGCGATGGCGGATGGCCATGATCCAGCGCAATCTCGACGATCATGTCATCGTCGCAGGCTATGGTTCGAGCGGCGCGGAAGCCGTACGCGAACTGATCGCGCGCGGCACCCCCGCCGAGCAGATCGTCGTGATCGATTCGCGCGCCGACCGCATCCACCACGCCGAACTGGTCGGCTGTTCGGTGCTGGAGGCCGATGCGACGCGGGACATCACGCTGCAGGCGGCGAAGGTGGAGCGCGCACGCGGCATGATTGTCTCGGCCGGCCGCGACGATACCTCGATCCTCATCCTGCTGACCGCGCGCCACCTCGCGCCGCGGCTGCCGATCAGCATCGCGGTGCGCAACGAGGATAACGAACTGCCGGCACGGCAGGCGGGTGCGAACATTGTCATCAACCCGGCAAGTTTCGCCGGCCTGCTGCTTGCCGGGTCGACGCATGGCGCGCATATCGCCGACTATATGGCTGATCTGGCGGCGGCGAGCGGCCGCGTGCAGCTCAACGAGCGCGAGGCGACCCCTGACGAGATCGGACGCCCGCTGCGCGCGATCGGCAGCGGCCTTGGCGTACGCCTCTATCGGCGGGGGCTGCCGATCGGCTTCTGGGAACCCGGCGCGCAAGCGCTCGAAGCCGGCGACACGATCGTCGAGATCATCCCGGGCGAAGACCAGACCGTCCCGAGAGGCTGAGCCCCTCCCCGAGCAAAGCTCGGGGAGGGGAATGGCTCACGCACCCCGCGACTGGAACCGCGCCCAGTCCGTCTCGGAAAGGCGCACGTCGAGATGGATCGTCTCGCCATCAGCGTCCTGCGTCAGCACCTCGCCATGCGCGTGGAGCCACGCGGCGGCGGCACCATCGGCGATCGGCAGATCGATATGGCGCACGCGGGCGGTTGCGGTCAGCCGGGTCGACATCATCCGGCGCAGCGCCTCGACGCCCTCACCGGTCTGCGCCGAGATCAGTACGACATCATCGCGCCGCGCAGCTTCCGCCGCCAACGCCGCCTGCGTTTCGGGATCGAGCAGATCCACCTTGTTCCACGCCTCGATCCGCGGCGCGGCGCCGTCGCCGCTGACACCGATCTCGGCGAGCACCTGTTCGACATCGGTCGCCTGCGCATCGCTGTCGGGATGCGCGATGTCGCGGACATGGACGATCAGGTCGGCTGAGGTGACCTCTTCCAGCGTTGCCCGGAACGCCGCGACAAGCTGCGTCGGCAGGTCCGAAACGAAACCGACGGTGTCGGAGAGGATCGCCTTGTCGAGCCCCGGCAGCGTGATCTGCCGCATCGTCGGATCGAGCGTCGCGAACAGCAGGTCCTCCGCCATCACCCCCGCCCCGGTCAGCCGGTTGAACAAGGTCGACTTGCCGGCATTGGTATATCCGACCAGCCCGACCACCGGCCAGGGTGCCCGCCGGCGCCGCTCGCGATGCAGGCCGCGCGTGCGGCTGACCTGCTCCAGTTCGCGCCGGAGCTTGGCCATCCGATCGCGGATCATCCGCCGGTCGGCCTCGATCTGCGTTTCACCCGGACCGCCGAGGAAGCCGAAGCCGCCGCGCTGCCGCTCGAGGTGGGTCCAGCTCCGCACGAGACGGCCGGCCTGATAGTCGAGATGCGCGAGTTCCACCTGCAACCGCCCCTCGGCAGTCGCAGCGCGTTCGCCGAAGATTTCGAGGATCAGGCCGGTGCGGTCGATCACCTTGGTCTTGAGTTCCTCCTCCAGGTTGCGCTGCTGGACGGGCGTGACCGCGCCGTCGACGACGACGAGTTCGGCCTCGTGGGCGCGCGCCACGGTGGCGAGCGCCTCGACCTGACCGGCACCGAACAAGGTTGCGGGCCGCGGCTGGCGGACGCGGTAGGCGATGCGATCGACCACATCGATACCGATCGCCTCCGCGAGCCCCGCCGCTTCGTCGAGGCGCGCCTCTACGTCGCGGTCACCGCCCTTCCCCATGTCGGGATAGGCGACGACCGCTTTCGCACCGCGGCGGAACTCGTCTTCTTCGCGTCTGAAGCCGCTCAATCTTCGTCCTGATCGGTCTCGCCTGCCAGGTTCAGCGGATGCGCCGGCTGAACCGTGGAAACAGCGTGCTTGTAGACCAGTTGCGCCATGCCGTCACGCTGGAGCAGCATGCAGAACAGATCATAGGCCACGATCGCGCCCTGGAGCATGACGCCGTTGACGAGGAACATCGTCACCGGATCGCCCGAGCGGCGGACGGCGTTGAGGAAGATCTCCTGGAGAAGCTGTGCCTTGCGCTCATTTTCGGCGAAGGCCTTTTCGATCGGTGCAAGATCCAGCGGATGCGCCGGCATGACCGTGGAAATCGCATGCTTGTAGATCAGCTGCGACTGACCGTCGCGCCTGAGCAGCACCGAGAAATTGTCAAACCAGGTGATAATGCCCTGCAGTTTCACGCCCTTTACCAGAAACATCGTTACCGGTGTCTTGGATTTGCGCAGGGTGTTGAGGAAAATATCCTGAAGGTTATTGATCTTGTCGGCCATATTTAGCTCCGGTTGTTGGCAGGTCGTGGCCTGCAATCGCCGCCTTGTTCGAACGGACGTCGTCAGCCTCCGCGCGGTTCGCGGGTGCAGCATGAATGTAGATGAACGGGCTCAGGATTCAACGAAGGAATTCGCGCCGGAATGGCGCGATGCGGCAAAGCGGGGTTGAACGGCCGACGCCCGCAGGGTTTATCGCAGATCGGGGAATCGCGAACCGGGGGGTATCGCACATGGCATATGCGGATGAATTCGGCGGCTATCATGAAGAGCCGGCAGGGCCGGCCCCATGGCTGATGTCGGCGGCGATCGCGGGCGGGCTGGCCGTCACGGTCGGCCTCACGCTTCTGCTTCTCCGAACCGAGGCGGCGTTGCAGCCGGTGATGCTGCTTGGCGCCGTCCTTGCGATCGCTGCGATTGCCTGGCTGATATTGTGGGCAACGCTCCTCAGGCGCGCGTCGGCGGCCTGGTCCGTCGCCGCTTTCGCGCTGGTCGCCCCGCCGGCGCTCGCTATCGGCATCGGCAGCCTCGTGTGGGAGGGGATGAAGGCCGAGCAGGACGCCAAGGCAACCGCAACTATCGCGGCGGCGGCCGCAGACGTCCGGGACCCACGCGTATCGACCACGCTGCCGCCGGCGAAAGGTCCGATGTCCAGCCTGCTCCGCCGGGCGCTGATTGACCTTCTCGCGAACCAGCGCGACTATGCCCGGGCAGTGGATGCCTCCGGCATCGGCGATCTCAACTCGTTTGCCACACTGACCCGCAAGGGATCGGTCATCGAGAATTGCGGACGACTCGGCCAATTGGCCAAGACGTTCGAAGCGTCGAAAAAGCGCCATGCCTCGATCACAGCCGAGGCGAAACGCGCCCCCGAACTCGCAACAATGCAGGTCGCGATGAGGCGCCAATTTCTCGCCAGCATGGAGCAAACCCTCAGCCGCGGCAGCGCCTATGCCCAACAGGTTTCCGGTTATGAACTGGATGCCATCGAAGCCGCGGAAGATGCCTGCGAAGTGCTGGCGCATCGCCGCTGGTTGCTCGAAGGCGATCGGATCATGTTCACCAGCGCGGCGGATCTATCGCGGTTTCAGCACGCCGTCCGGGCGATGCAGATCGCGGGCGCCGAACAGGAGCGGCTGGTCGAGCAGCAGCGGGCACAGTTGCGGACCATGGGCGAAGGAATGATCCGCGGCACCTTAGCGCCCCGCTGAGCGGCCTGCCCTCATTCGTCCTCGTCGCGATTGTCCGAGATGCCGAGGATCTTGAGTTTGCGGTGCAGCGCCGAGCGCTCCATGCCGATGAAGCTCGCGGTGCGGGAGATATTGCCCGAGAATCGGCGGATCTGCACGCGCAGATACTCCCGCTCGAACGTCTCGCGGGCCTCGCGCAGCGGCGCGCCCATGATCGATCCCACGCCGCTGCCCGCGCCGACCGCAGGTTGATCGCCCAGGATCTCGGGCGGCAGCATGTCCATGTCGATGCGCCCGATCCGGTCGCCCGGCGCGAGGATGATCGTGCGTTCGACGATATTGCGCAATTGACGGACGTTGCCCGGCCAGTCGAACGCCTGCAACGCGGCCACGGCGTCGGGCGCCACCTGCGGCGTCGGCACGCGCCGCTCGCTGGCGTAGCGCGCCACGAAATGATCGACCAGCGAAGGAATGTCCTCGCGGCGCTCCGACAGCGGCGGCAGATGCACCGGCACCACGTTCAACCGGTAATAGAGATCCTCGCGGAAGCGCCCCGCCGCGATCAATTCGCCGAGCACGCGCGACGTCGCCGAAACCACGCGGACATCGACCTTCACGGTGCGCTGCCCGCCGACGCGGGTGAAACTCTGGTCGGTCAGCACCCGCAGGATGCGCCCCTGCGTCGCCAGCGGCATGTCCGCGATCTCGTCGAGGAACAAGGTGCCGCCATGCGCCTGTTCGAGCAGGCCCGCGCGAACCATCTCGCCGCCCTGCTCGGCGCCGAACAATTCCTCCTCGACGCGCTCCGGCGTCATCCGCGCCGCGCTGACGACGACGAACGGCGCATTGGCGCGCGGGCTCCACATATGGAGCAGCCGCGCCGCGACCTCCTTGCCGACGCCCGCCGGACCGGTGACGAGCACCCGGCTGCCGGTGGCGGCAACGCGCTTCAACGTCGCGCGTACCCCGTTGATCGCCGACGACGCACCGGTCAGTTCCTCTTCCTGCCCGACCTGCGCCTTGAGCGACGCAACCTCGCGGCGCAGCCGCTCCGTCTCGGTGGCGCGGCTGACGAGGTGGAGCAGCTTCTCCGCCTCGAACGGCTTTTCGATGAAGTCGGCCGCCCCGCGCCGGATCGCGGCGACAGCGGTATCGATGTTGCCATGGCCGGAAATCACCAGCACCGGCAGCGAGCTGTCCCGCCGCTTGATCTCGTCGAGCAGGTCGAGCCCGTCGAGCCGTGATCCCTGCAGCCAGACGTCGAGCAGAACCAGCGATGGCCGGCGATCATCGATGGCAGCGAGCGCCGAATCGCTGTCCGCCGCGGAGCGCGCGGTGTACCCTTCATCCTCGAGCACACCGGCCACCAGCTCGCGGATGTCGCGTTCATCGTCGACGATCAGCACGTCAAGCGCCATCAATCATTCCTTATTCTGGTAAGCGTCATCGGCGACGCATCGCCGTCGTTCGCGGCCGACGCGGGTGCGTCGCCGAGGTCGAGATTGGCGAGCATCGCCGGATCGAGCAGAATCGTCACGACCGTTCCGCCGCCGGGCCGATCACCGAAGGCGATCGTGCCGCAATGCTCCTCGACGATCTTCTTGACGATCGCGAGGCCAAGGCCGGTGCCCCGCGCGCGCGTCGTCATATAGGGTTCGACCAGCCGGTCACGCTCGGCGGGAAGGCCGATGCCATTGTCCGCCACCGCGATGCGGATCAGCCCATCGGGCAGCAGCTCTACGGTCATGGCGACGAAGCCGGGATCGCCCGCCACATCGCCGCGCGATTCGATCGCCTCCACCGCATTCTTGACGATGTTGGTCAGCGCCTGCCCGAGCTGGCGACGGTCGCTGACGATCTCGATCGACGGATCGGGCGCGTCGAGCGTGAAGCGGACGGTCGGGTGCGCCACTTCGTGCAGGAACAGCGCCTGGCGGGCGATGTCGATCAGCGCCTCCACGCGGAAGACCGGCTTGGGCATTCGCGCGAAGGACGAGAACTCGTCGACCATCCGCCGCAGATCGCCAACCTGGCGGACGATCGTATCGGTCAGCCGCTCGAAGGTGGGTTTGTCGCTCTGGATCTCTTTGGCATAGCGGCGGCGGAGCCGCTCGGCGGCGAGCTGGATCGGCGTCAGCGGGTTCTTGATCTCATGCGCAATGCGGCGCGCGACGTCCGACCAGGCGGCGCGGCGCTGGTCGAGCAATTGCTGGGTGATGTCGTCGAACGTCAGCACATGACCCTGCTCGTCGTGCACCACCTTCACCGCCAATGTGCGCTGCTCGCCACCGCTTGTGAGCTGGACGATCGATTCGCGCTCGCCGCAGTCGATCAGCGCATCGAGTTCCGGCGCGACGCTTGCCAGCGGCTGCCCTACCGGGCTTTCGCCGCCGGTCCGCAGGAAGGTCGCCGCGGTGAGGTTGATCAGGCTGATTACGCGCGCCTTGTCCACCGAGATCACCCCGGCGGACACGCTGGAGAGCACGGCCTCGATGAAAGCGCGACGGCTGTCGAGCTGGTCGTTGGCGGCGACGAGCGCGCCGGTCTGTTCTTCCAGGCGCCGCGTCATCCTGTTGAACGCGGTGGCGAGCGTGCCGACCTCGTCCTGCGTGCGCGGCGACGCGACGCGCGCGGAGAGCTCACCGGCGGCGACCCGCCGCGCGGCATCGACCAGCTCGCCCACCGGGCGCACCAGCCGGTCCGCCACCTGCAATGCGATCCACACCGCCGCCCCCACGATCAACAGCGAAATCACCAGCAGGGCGGCGTTGAACTGTAGCTGCAGCGCACGGCTGCGGTCGAGCAGGGCATTGTAATCGCGCAGCACGCCGCTCGCGCGGGCAAGCACCTCTGCATCGTAGCGACGCGATGCATAAAGATAGATATCGCGATCGGGAAACAGCCGCGCGACCGCCTCTACGCGATCCTTGGTCTCGCTGATCACCACTGGTTTGCCCGCGCGCAGCGTGCCGACCACCGCCGACGATACCCGCTGTTCCACATCGCGCGCATCGGGATTGACCATTGCCAGCGTCACGGGCTGCCCATTCGCACCGATGCTGACGATCGCGGATTCGTTCAGGTGGCGCGTGGCCATCTGGAAGGCATAGCCGCCGATGAAGTCGGGGCTGTCATAGGGCGCCTGCCCCAGATAGTCGCGCAGGTCGCTCGCCATCGTCTGCGTCTCGGCAGCAACCTGAGAGCGCTGCTCCTGATAATAGCCCTGCACAAGCTCGCTGGCATTCTCCAGCATGCCGCGCGCGCGGTCCGAGAACCAGAATTCTACGCCATACTGGAACAGCAGGGAGGCGAAGATCACCACCAGCAAGGTGGGCACCGCTGCGATCACCGAGAACAAGGCGACCAGTCGCACGTGCAGACGGCCGTTCCCGCCGATCGGCGAGCGCGCCGCGCGGCCATGCGCCACGCGGCGGCCGAGCAGCACGAGCAGCGCGATCGCCGGCACCAGATTGGCGACCAGCAGCAAAGCGACGAGCGGCGGCGTCAGCAGCTTCTGCGGAGACCGCTCGCCGCCGATGATGAAATAGCTGGCGACGCCGATCGCCACCGCAAGGACCAGCGCGATCACCTCCACAGCCGGCATCAGCCGGCGGCGGCCAAGCAGGATCGCGACCTTGCGTCGCAGGCGGGTCAGGCCAGTGGACGCGCTGCGTGCGGCATTCATCGTTGCAGCCGTACAACAGTTTCGTTGCACAGCAAACACAGTTGGTCGCGGAACGGAGCGATTTCAGCCGCCTTGGCGCAGACGGCGGGTCTCGAGCTGGTGATCGTTGAGCTTCTTGCGCAGCGTATTGCGGTTGATGCCGAGCAGCTTTGCGGCCTTGAGCTGGTTGCCCTTCACCGCACCAAGTGCGATCTCCAGCAACGGCCCCTCGATCTCGGCGATGATCCGGTCATAGAGGCCGTCGGGCGGAAGATCACGGCCGAACGCAGCGAAATAGCGCGCGAGGTGCGACTCGACCGCGTCGGCGAGCGTTTCCGTCCCGCCCGACACGCGCTCGTCCTCCATCCGCGGGCCGCCGGCGAGTTGCTGCTCGACCAGCACCGCACTGACGACATCCTCGCGCGCCAGTACCGTCAGGCGGCGCATGAGATTTTCGAGCTCGCGCACGTTGCCCGGCCAATCATGCTGTTCCAGCCGCAGCACCGCGCCGCCATCGAGATATTTGCGGGGCAATCCTTCCTGCGCCGCGCGATCGAGAAAATGCTGCGCGAGTTCGCCGATATCGCCTCCACGCTGCCGCAGCGCGGGCAAGGCGATCGGCACCACCGCCAGCCGGTAATAGAGATCCTCGCGGAACGTCCTTTCCGCGATCATCTCGGGCAGGTTCTTGTGCGTCGCCGCGATGATGCGGACGTCGGCGCGGATCAGCCGCGTACCGCCGACCGTGGTGAACTCGCCGGACTGGAGCACGCGCAGCAGCCGCGTCTGCGCATCCATCGGCATATCGCCGATCTCGTCGAGGAAGAGCGTGCCGCCCTGCGCCTGCTCGAAGCGGCCGGCGGCGCGGCCATGCGCGCCCGTGAATGCGCCCCGCTCATGCCCGAACAGTTCGCTTTCGATCAGCTCGCGCGGGATCGCCGCCATGTTGACCGCCACGAAGGGGGCTTGGCGACGGCGGCCGAGATCGTGGATCGCACGTGCGACCAGTTCCTTGCCGGTGCCCGATTCCCCCAGCACCAGCACCGTCAGATCGTTGGCGACGACGCGCGCGATCGTCCGGTAGACCTCCTGCATCGGCGCCGACCGGCCGATCAGCGGCAGGCTCTCGTCGATCCGGTCGGCCTCGCGCGCGGTGCCGGCGGTACGCCGGCTGCGCACGCCATCGGCAACCGCACGACACAATTCCTCAAGGTCGAAGGGCTTGGGCAGATATTCGAACGCGCCCTGTTCGGTCGCGCGAACCGCCGTCGTCAGCGTGTTCTGCGCCGACAGCACGATGATCGGCAGCCCCGGCGCATCGGCGAGCAGTTCGGGCACCAGATCCAGGCCGTTGCCGTCGGGCATGATGACGTCGGTCACCAGCACGTCGGGCGCGAACTCCGGCATCGCCGCGCGCAGCGCCGCGATCGACCCGACCGTCAGGACCTCATGCTGCTGCCGTCGCAGCGCTTCCCCCACCACCGTACAGATCGCGGCATCATCATCCGCCACCAGGATCCGGCCCCCACTGGCCCTCTCCATCTACCTCTCCCCAACCTTGGCACGCGGCAGCAGCAGCCGGAACACCGTGCGTCCCGGATCGCTCAACCGTTCGTGCTGGACGATTCCCCCCATGTCGCGGACGAGCTTGTCGACCAGCGTCAATCCCAAGCCCCGTCCGCTGCGCTTCGACGATACGAACGGGTCGAACAGATGATCCGCAATCTCCGGCGGCGCGCCGGGTCCGTCATCGATTACGCACAATTCGATCGGCAGCGATAACCGCCGCCCACCCTCGCTAACCGACACCGAGACGCCGTGGCGATAAGCGGTGGTCAGCGTGATCACCCCCCTGCCCCCGCCCGGCCCGCGCGGCTGGCCCTCGATCGCCTCGGCGGCATTCTTGATGAGGTTGAGCAGCACCTGGATCAGCGCGTCGCGATTGACGAGCACCGGCGGCAGCGAAGGGTCGTAGCTCTCGCGCAGTTCGACGTCGCGGGCGACGCCCTGGCATGCCAGCTCGCGGGCATGCTCGAGGATGGAATAGATATTCTCGGGCCTGCGCTCGACCGGACGCGTATCGGTGAAATCCTCCATCCGGTCGATCAACTGCGTGACGCGATCGACCTCGCTGCGGATCAGCCGCGTCAGGGTTCGTTCCGCCTCGGGCAGCGTGGATTCGAGGAGCTGCGCCGCGCCGCGGATGCCGGACAGCGGGTTCTTGATCTCATGTGCCAGCATCGCCGCCGCGGCGATCGCCGTCATCGTGCCGCCGCTGCGTTCGAGGCGATGCCCCATGCGATGCGCCGCAGCGCCGACATGGATCAGCATCATTCGCCAGCCGGGCCGGTCGACGATCGGCACGACGATGAAGTCGGCGCGGAAGCGCTGCACGCGCGGCGTCTCGATCGCCAGATCATAGGCGGCGAAGCCCGAACTCTCTCGCCCCGCTGGCCGATCGCGATATTCGGTGGGGACGATGAAGGCGTCATCGACCTTGCGGCCCACCATCGCCGCGCTCGACAGGTTGAGCAGATTTTCCGCCGCCGCATTGACGCTGACGACGAGATCGTCGGGATCGACGAGAAGCATCGCCTCGGGGAGCGCAAACAGCAGTTCGCCCGGCTGTGGCGCATCGTCGCGCGCCGCAGCCGGCGCGCGACGGCCGAAGCGGATCAGGCCGCTGCCCGGGAGAGCCACGGATCGTAGAATTCGCGCAGCATCGCCAGCACCCGATCGGGCTCGGCGATAAAGTTCACCTTGTTGCGGAACTCAGCGGAGCCGTGGAGGCCGCGCGTGTACCAGCCGATATGCTTGCGCGCCATGTTGACGCCGGTCATCTCGCCATAATGATCGAGCATCGCCTGATAATGCTCGACGATCAGGTGATATTGCTCCTCGATCGAAGGGTCCGCGGCACGCTCGCCGGTGCGCAGATAGCGCATGACCTGGCCGAGCAGCCACGGCTTGCCATAGGCGCCGCGGCCGATCATCACGCCGTCAGCGCGCGATTGCTCGAGCGCGGTCATCGCATCCTCGATCGAGCAGATGTCGCCATTGGCGATGACCGGCAGCGACACGGCATCCTTCACCCGGGCGATGAACGCCCAGTCGGCACTGCCCTTGTACATCTGGTTGCGGGTGCGGCCGTGGACGGTGATCAGCTTCACGCCCAGATCCTCGGCGATACGCGCCAGTTCGGGGGCGTTGAGGCTGTCATGGCACCAGCCCATGCGCATCTTGAGCGTAACCGGCACGGAGACCGCCTTCACCGTCGCGTCGATGATCGCCGCAGCGGTCTTGAGGTCCCGCATCAGCGCCGATCCCGCGTCGCCGTTGACGACCTTCTTCACCGGGCAGCCCATATTGATGTCGATGATCGCAGCGCCGCGATCCTCGTTGAGCTTGGCTGCCTCCGCCATCTCCGCCGGCGAGCAGCCCGCAAGCTGCATCGAGATCGGCTCTTCCTCGCGGTGCCAAGCCGCCTTCTGCAGCGACTGGCGCGTCTCGCGGATCATCGCCTGGCTGGCGATCATCTCGGTGACGTTGAGGCCGGAGCCATAGCGGCGGACGAGACGGCGGAACGGCATGTCGGTGACGCCGGTCATCGGCGCGAGCAGCACGGGCTCTGCGATCTCGACGGTGCCGATCCGAATGGGTGCCAGTTTCTTCATCACGCCTGCCTAAAAATCAGGCAGATCGCATAGCGTTGGATTGCGGCGGCGGCAAGGCAGAGGCGCATCCGGCGCAGTGCCCTTCCCGCCCGCATCTTATTCCCCTAAAGCGCCGCCGCCATGCCGACTCCTCCACGCATCGCCGGCATCGTCGTCGCCGCCGGCCAGGGTGCCCGCGCCGGCGGGGATATCCCCAAGCAGTATCGCAGCCTCGCGGGCGTTCCCGTGATTGTGCGCGCGGTGCAGGCGCTTGCCGCGCATCCCGCGATCGAGACCGTCGTCGTCGTGACCGGCGCCGGACAGGGCGATCTGTTCGACCGCGCCTTCGCCGGCCGCGCCGCGCCCCGCCGCGTCGAGGGTGGCGCTTCGCGGCGTGAATCGGTCCGTGCCGGGCTGGCCGCGGTCGCCGATTATGACATCGTCCTCATCCATGATGCCGCGCGGCCGCTGCTGCCGGCAGCGGTGATCGACAGGCTGATCGGCGCGCTCGACACGCATGACGGCGCGGTGCCCGTGCTGCCGGTGGTCGACAGCCTCGCGACCAGCGACGGCACGCTCCTCGGCGGCCCGGTGCCGCGCGACGGGCTGGCGCGCGTCCAGACCCCGCAAGCCTTCCGCCAGCCGGCGATCGCCGGCGCCCATGCGCTGTGGCCGGACGACCGCGAAGCCACCGACGATGCGCAGGTCGCGCGCGCGGCCGGCCACAAGATCATGACCGTGGAAGGCGATCCGATGCTCGAAAAGCTCACCCACCCCGGCGACTTCGCGGCCGCCGAACATCGCCTCGCACCCATGCTCGTCACCCGCACCGGCATGGGCTTCGACGTCCACCGCTTCGCCTTGGACCGCGAATTGTGGCTGGGCGGCGTGCTGATCCCGCACAGCCACGGCCTTGCCGGCCACAGCGACGCCGATGTCGCGCTGCATGCGCTGGTCGATGCGATCCTCGGCGCGATCGGTGACGGCGATATCGGCAGCCATTTCCCGCCCAGCGACCCGCAATGGCGCGGCGCGCCCTCGCATCGCTTCCTCGAACATGCCGCATCACTCGTCGCCGCGCGCGGCGGCGTCATCGATCATGTCGACGTGACGATCATCTGCGAACGGCCCAAGGTCGGCCCGCATCGCGAGGCGATCCGCACGCGCATCGCCGCCTTGTTGATGATCGAAGTGGCGCAGGTTAGTGTCAAGGCGACGACGACCGAAGGTCTGGGCTTCACGGGGCGCGGAGAGGGAATCGCCGCGCAGGCCATCGCATCGGTCCGCATCGGGGGAACCGGCCTATGATGAGAAGGGCATTGCCGACGCTCGGCCACGCTGGCGCCATCATAGCGCTGGCGATGTCAGGTACCGCGCAGGCCGCCATCCTCTCGGAAGAATTGAAGCCCCAGGGTTGCGGCGAGATCGACCGCTTCGCCTTGGCGATCGCGCCGCTGCCGACGGCCAAGATGCGAAAGATGGTCGCGCCAATGCTCAAAATCGGGCTCGCCCGCGACAAGACCGTGAGCCTGCCGATCTGCCTGGCCGGCCAGCAACAGCAATGATATCGGGAAGCAAAGAGTGAGCGAACAGCGCGATACGATCCTGCCCGTCGAACTCGTCGAGGCGGCACGCAAGGTCATCGAGGCGAACCGCGCGGCCGGGCGCCGCATTGCAATGGCGGAAAGCTGCACCGGCGGCCTCGTCTCGGCGGCGCTGACCGAGATCCCGGGTTCGTCCGACGTGTTCGAGGCGGGCTTCGTGACCTATGCGGACGAGGCGAAGCTGGGCGCGCTCGGCATCAGTCTGGACGTGCTGGAAACCTTCGGGGCGGTCTCGATCGCGGTCGCGTGGGCGATGGCGCAGGGCGCAATCAAGAAAAGCGCGGCAGATGTCGCGGTTGCGATCACCGGCATCGCCGGCCCCGATGGCGGCACCGAGAAGAAGCCGGTCGGCACCGTGGTGTTCGCGCGCGCCGAGCGTGACGGCGATCCCAACGCGGTCGTCGCAGACAAGCGGGTGTTCGAGAACAACGGCCGCGGCGGCATCCGCCTTCAGGCAGCGTTGTGTGCGCTCGAATTGCTGATGCCGGCGGAACCCGCCGTGGTCGTGCCGCCCGCATCCGAACTCTGACCATAGAGCACGGCCGCGCGCGCCTCGAACGCGTCGGTCATCTTGCGCAGCGCCTTGTCGAACACCTGGCCGGCGAGCATCTCGAACAGCCGGTTCTTGAACGCGAAATCGACCGAGAAATCGACCAGCGTGCCGCCCTGCCCGTCAGGGCGGAAACGCCATTCATTGCGCAGATGCTTCAGCGGTCCTTCGACATAATCGACCGTGATCGCATCCGGACGATGTTTCGCGACGCGTGAAGTGAATTTCTCGCGTAACGCCTTGAAGCCGACCACGAGGTCGGCGACCATCTCGGTCTCGCTGTTCGAACGGACGCGGACGGCGACCACCCACGGCAGAAATTCGCCGTATCGGGCGACGTCGGCGACCAGTTCGTACAGCTGCTCAGGCGTGTAGGGCAGCGCGCGGGTTTCGCTATGCTTTGGCAAGCTTTGCCTCGCGCGCGGTGCGCAGCTTCGCGAAATCATCGCCGGCGTGATAGCTGGAGCGAGTCAGCGGCGAGGCCGCGACCAGCAGGAAGCCCTTGGCACGCGCGATCGCCGCATAGGCGTTGAACACCTGCGGGCTGACGAAATCCTCGACCTTTGCATGCTTCGGCGTCGGCTGGAGATATTGGCCCATCGTCAGGAAATCGATGTCGGCGGAGCGCATGTCATCCATCACCTGATGGACTTCGAGGCGCTGCTCGCCAAGCCCGACCATGATCCCGGACTTCGTGAAGATCGATGGATCGTGGCGCTTGATGCTTTCCAGCAGGCGCAGCGACGCATAATAGCGCGCACCCGGCCGAATCGTCGGATAGAGCCTCGGCACGGTTTCGAGGTTGTGGTTGTAGACATCGGGCCGCGCCGCGACGATCGCCTCGACCGCGGCGTCGGCCTTATTGCGGAAGTCCGGCGTCAGGATCTCGATCGTGGTCTTCGGCGTGTTGCGGCGCAACGCCTCGATCACCTTGACGAACTGGCTTGCGCCACCATCCGGCAGATCGTCGCGATCGACCGAGGTGATGACGATATGTTCGAGGCCGAGTTCGGCCGCCGCCGTCGCGACATGCTCGGGCTCCAGCGGATCGACCTTGCGCGGCATGCCGGTCTTGACGTTGCAAAACGCGCAGGCGCGCGTGCACACGTCACCCAGGATCATCACCGTCGCGTGTTTCTTCGTCCAGCACTCGCCGATGTTGGGGCAGGCCGCTTCCTCGCACACGGTGGCGAGGTTGAGCCGCCGCATCAGCTGGCGGGTTTCCGAATAGGCAGCGCCAACCGGCGCCTTCACCCGGATCCAGTCGGGCTTGCGCGGACGGGAAGAGGGCTGCGGGAGGTTCACGGGATCGGCTTCGCTCATGCCCGTGCAGATAGCGATGTGTGCCGCCACTTGCCACCCCCTGCCCGCCGCCTTAACCCCAAGATCAAACGAGAGGAGCCGTCGATATGGACTATGACGAGATGATCGCTGGCTATCAGCGCTTCCGCGCGACCGGCTGGCGCCGCGAGCGCGCGCGCTGGGCCGAGCTTGCCGAGGGCCAGAGCCCCAAGGTGATGGTGATCGCCTGCTCCGACAGCCGCGTCGAACCCGCAGTGATCTTCGACGCCGCGCCGGGCGAGCTCTTCACCGTGCGCAACATCGCCAACCTCGTGCCGCCCTACGAGAATGACGGCGGCCGGCATGGTGTTTCCGCCGCCGTCGAATTCGCCGTCACCCAGCTTGAAGTGCCCGAGATCGTCGTGCTCGGCCATGGCGCGTGCGGCGGCTGCCGCGCCGCGCTTTCCGCGACGTTCGAAGGTGCGAAGCCCGGTGAGGGCGGCTTCATCGCCCACTGGATCGACCTGCTCGACGGCGCGCGCCAAAAGGTGCTGGAATCGCATGGCGATACGCCCGAGGGCCGCAGCGCGCTGGAACATGAGGCAGTGAAGGTCAGCATCGCCAATTTGCGCACCTTCCCCTTCATTCCCGAGCGCGAGGCGGCCGGCAAGCTCAGGCTCCACGGCGCATGGTTCGCGATCGCGGACGGCACCCTGCATCTGCTCGACCCCGAAACCGGCAGCTTCGGCGAAGCATGATGCGCCGGGCGCCTCTTCCGGTGATCCGGAAGCGGTGCCGGTTCCGGCCTCAGCGCTTCAGCAACCCCACGCCGCCGAGCGGCACGGTCTCCACGCTGCTTTCGAACCCGGCGATCAACGGCCGGCCGCGCAGGATCGCGTCCTTCACCGCGGGAAGCTGCAACGATGCCTTGTGGCTTTCGGGGCCGTCCCACACCTCGGTGATCCACAGCGCGTCGGCGTCGACCGGATCGGTGGCGACGACATAGCTGAGGCTCCCCGGCATCGCCCCCGTGCCTTGCAGCAGGATCGCCGCGAGCGCATCGCGCTCGCCCGGCCTCGCCTTCATCTTGCCGATCAGCCCGTACATCGCCGTCCCCGCCCCTGTCGTTTGTCCGATCGCGGGCGCGCGGCCCAGCAGCGCCATCGCGAGGCCGCCGCCGATCGCCGCCCGTCGTGCGATGCCGTTCATTCTTCGGCGATATCCTCGTTCCACAGCGCCGGCTGCTCGGCGATGAAGCGCCGCATGAGGTCGATGCAGCGCGCATCGCCGACCACGTCCACGACGACGCCTCGGCTGCGCAGGAAATCCTCGTTGCCGCCGAAATTCACATTTTCAGCGATCACCACATGCGGGATGCCGAACTGCACGATCGTACCCGCGCACATCATGCAGGGGCTGAGCGAAGTATAGAGCGTCGTCCCCGCATAGCTGCGCTGCCGCCCGGCGTTGCGCAGGCAATCCATCTCGCCATGCGCGATCGGGTCGCCCTGCTGTACCCGCCGGTTGTGCCCCTCGCCGATGATCGCGCCGTCGCGCGCCAGCACCGATCCGATCGGGCAGCCGCCCTCCCGATAGCTTTTGAGCGCGAGCTCATAGGCGCGGGTGACCAGCGCGGGATCGAAAGACGTCGCCATGATGCGATCGATATCCTCACGGGCGATCGGCGACCAGCATCATTGTCGCAGGGCCCCGCGATCGCGTTCGCTTGGCGCAGGGGCAATGTTCCCATCCTGCGAACGCCCAGGCGGGCCGCGGACACGCGATTCAGCGCCGGGAGCGTCCTCGCTAGACGGTCCTGTCATGCACAGTCGACCCCAGTAAAGATGAGACCAAAATTCACTGTAACGTCTGTCACCTTTGCCCGATTTTCGGTTCGGCCAGGTTGGTCCGGTCACGCCCAACGCTGATGCGATGAACCAACAAAACAAAAACTTTCGTCAGATTCGGCCGTCGACCGCGTCTTCCCGGCGCGCCCGAAGCAGCGACACATGAGTGGGCTGGGCATGAACGATCCAGATCGGCGAACCGCTGGCGCTCACGGCCCGTGTCGCCGCGCGGCGAATCCAGCCGTACGAATGCAAGCCAAAGAAGCGCTGAATGCGGCCGGTTCAATCCTCGCCGCGAACCAGCTTGATATCGGCATCCGCCGCCCAGGCGTGGATGTCCTCGCGGCGCAGCGCGGTTGCCATCAGGTCGGGGAACTGGTCGGGCGTGCATGCGAAGACCGGTACGCCCATCGCGGCGACGCGCGCGGAAAGGTGCGGGTCATAGGACGGGCGGCCGGTGTCGGTCAGCGCGAGCAGCACGATGACGTTGACGCCGAGCAGCAGCAGCCGCTGAACGCGGCCGACCAGTTCCTCGGCATCGCCGCCCTCATACATGTCAGAGATCAGCACGAGATGCGCCTTTGACGGGCGCTCGATGCGCTGCTCGCAATAGGCGACCGCGGCATTGATGTCGGTCCCGCCACCCAGTTGGACGCCGAACAGCACCTCGACCGGATCCGCCAGTTCCTCGGTCAGGTCGACGATCGCGGTGTCGAAGCAGACCAATTTTGTCGCGACCACCGGCAGCGACGCCATCACCGCCGCGAAGATCGAGGCATAGACCACCGAACTCGCCATCGAGCCGGATTGGTCGACGCACAGCACGACCTCGTCCAGATCGACGATGCGGCGCTGCTGGCGCATGAAGCCGATCAGCCGCTCGGGCACGACCGTTTTGTGCTCGGCCTGATAGTGCTGGAGGTTGGCGCGGATCGTACGCGGCCAGTCGATGTCGGCGAAGCGCGGCCGGTTGGTCCGGCGCGAGCGGTCGAGCGCGCCCCGGATCGCGTCGGCGGTCTTGCGCTCCAGCCGTTCCATCAGCGCCGCGACCACCTTGCCGATCACCTGCCGCGCGGTCTCCTTGGTCTTTTCCGGCATCACGCTGCGCAGCGAGACCAGATCGGCAACCAGATTGACGTCGGCCTCCACCGTCGCGAGGAATTCCGGCTGGAGCAGCATCTGGCGCAGCCCCTTGCGCTCGAACGCGTCCTTCTGGATCACCTGCACGACCGGGCTTGGGAAGAACTCGCGGATGTCGCCCAGCCATTTCGCGACGCGCGGCGCCGATCCGCCGAGACCGCCCTTCCCCTTCTTCGCATCCTCCCCCTCGCCGTAAAGCGCGGTCAGCGCGGAGGAGAGCCGCTGATCGCGATCGGAGAGACCGGCTTCGTCTTCATCGACGCCCAGTGCCAGGGTCCAGCGGCGGTTGCGTTCGTCGGTCATCGCGCACGCCCCGCATCCAGCAGCGCCAGCACCCGCGCCTCATGCGCGGGCCAGAGCGTCGCCGCGCCCTCGACCAGCCGATAGCCGCCGGCAGCCCGGCCACCGCGACCGAACAGCGCGTCGATCAGCCGCTTGCGCGACATGCGGTCGAGCGCCGCGAAGACGCGGCGGAACAGCGGCAGGCTGGCGATGAACGCTTCCTCGTCGAGCGACTGCAGCCAGTCGTCGACCGCACCGCGCAGCGCGGGATCATGGATCAGCCGCTCACCGGCGCCGGTGAAAAAGCCCTCGAAGAATCCCGCCGCCTGTGCGACCGGGGTGCCCGGCGAGAGCATGCGCTGCAGCAGGTCGGCGCTCTCCCCTGCCGGCATCAGTTCGGCCTCGTAGAGCAGGCGCGCGGCGACGCCGGCGATCAGCCGCGTCGCCTGGTCGTCGGCGAGCAGGCGGCCCAGCGCCTCATGCCACTGGTCGGCGACCTCGGCGTCGAGCTGTGCGAGCCGGATCGCGCCGTCCGCGCCGAGCACCGCGTCCTGCAGCGCGCCCGCTGCGGCGTCGTCGAGGTTGCGCGCGGCATAGGGCAGCGCGAGCGCCGCCTGCACCACCATCCGCGGCATCAGCGCGTCGAGATGCTCGGCGGCCCCCGCGCGCGCCTCGCCATAGCGCATGATGTCCGCCATCGGCGGCAGCGCGACGAGCAGCGCCTGGCAATCGCTGGTCAGCGCCGCCTTGCGTTCGAGCGCGGCGATGCCGCTGTCGACCGCGCGGGGCAGATCCGCGATCATCGCGCTGCGCACCATGTCAGCAAGCGCGCCGAGCGTCGGCGCGTCCGCCATCGCCTCGCTCAGCCGCGCCGTGGCCGCCTCGGCGATCGTCGAGCCATGGACGAGATTCTCGACGAGGCGCACGGCAAATTCGGGCTGCCAGCACAGCACCCAATTTTCGCGGAAGGTGCCGCGGCTGCGCCCCGCGTCGGTCGGAGCGCCCCACGGCACGTCGAGCGCGCGCAGCCGATGGAGCAGGGTGGAGCGCGCGAGCCCGCTTTCGCTCCGCAGGTCGAGCGTCAACGCACGCTCCAGCGCCTCGGGCTTCAGCCGCATCGCCTTCTGCTGGCGCTGGAGATCCTCCAGCAACGGCGCCAGCGGCGTATCGTCCGGAATCGCGCCGACACTGCTGCCGACAAGCAGGTCGGCGGCGATGTCGTCCCACTGCGCGCGCTCGCCGTGGCAGAAGCAGGCGATCGCGGCGTCGCGCAATTCCTCGAAACCGGGTGCCGGCCGCCCGCGCATCGCCGCCAGCGCGACGCCCAGCCGCTGCGCTTCGATCGCGGCGGCGGTGGAGACGAAATGGCCGCGGGCGCGCAGCACCGCCATGATCCGCTGCAGCCAGATCGCGTCGCGATGCGGAGCATCCTTCGTGTCCCACAGATGCTGGCACCAGCCGGGTGCGACGACACCCGCGCCATAGCCGCTCGCCCGCGCCAGCCGCGGCGTCGTCCACGGCGCCCAGGTCGCCTTGACCTTCGCCTTGCCGCGGCCCTTGAGCAGCGCGCGGTCCGCCGACACCGCATGCTTCGCCGCGAGCGCGGGCAGGTGCCACGCGCCGCAGACGACGGCGACCGGCCCTTCGACCTCGCGCGCGGTGGCGGCAATCTCAAGCCGCATATGCGCTTCGCGCGCGGCCTCGCGCGATGACGGCTGGCCGGCCTCCGCGCGCAGCACGCCCATCGCGTCTGCGACGGCGGCGAACACCGTGGTCGATTCCGGGTTTTCCTCGATCACGTCCGACCACCAGGATTCGCCATCGACATAACCGGCCGCGGTCGCCAGCGTACCGATCGGGTCATGCGCGATCGGATCCTCCGCCTCGCTCTCGACCGGTGGTTCGTCCGGTGCCTCCTCCTCGGCTTCACGCACTTTCAGCCGGTCGCCTGCGGGCAGGTCGATGAAGCGCAACCGCGCGCCGTTGCGCACCGCCCATAACGCCGCCTGATATTCGGGCGAATAATCGGTGAAAGGAAAGAAACTGGCATTGGCCGGCGCATCCTCCGCATAGGTCAACAGCGCGACCGGCGTGCGCATCGCCGGATCGGCGAGCATCGGCAGCAGATCCGATGCATCGACCGGTCCTTCGATCAGCACGGCTTCGGGACGCAACGCATCCAACGCCTCGACCAGCCGCCGGGCCGAGCCGGGGCCGTGGTGGCGGACGCCGAACAGGGAGACGCTTGCCGGCATCGCGCTCAGAGCATTTCGGTCAGCGACGCGTAATAGCCCTCGAAGCCGCGCCGCTTCTTGAGCACGGTTTCCAGATATTCGCCGAGCACCGCCTTGTCCTGCACCGGATCCTTGACCACCGCGCCGATCATATTGGCGGCGAGCATGTCCGGCGTCAGCGCGCCATCGTTGAAGAAAGTCGCCTGGCTGATCCCGCCGACCATCACCGCGATCGCCTCAGCAGTGGACAGCCCGCCCGATGGAGACTTGAGCGCGATCTTGCCATCCTCGGTCGCGCCCGAGCGCAGCTCGCGGAAGATCGAGACGACGCGCGCCACCTCATCGGCGACATTCTTCGGTGCCGGCAACTCCAGCCCCTGCGCCATCTCGCCGACGCGCTTGACGATGATCGCCACTTCCTCGTCAGCGCTGTCTGGCAGCGGCAGCACGACGACGTTGAAGCGCCGCTTGAGCGCGGAGGAGAGTTCGTTGACGCCCTTGTCGCGATTGTTCGCGGTCGCGATCACGTTGAAGCCGCGCGCAGCATAGACCGCGCCGTTCAACTCGGGGATCGGCATCATCTTTTCGGAGAGCACCGTGATCAGCGTGTCCTGCACGTCGCTGCCCATGCGGGTCAGTTCCTCGAGCCGGCAGAGCTTGCCGCTTTCCATCGCCCGCATCAGCGGCGTCGGCACCAGCGCCTCGCGGCTCGGGCCGTGAGCGAGAAGCTGCGCATAGTTCCAGCCATAGCGGATCTGGTTCTCGTCGGTGCCCGCGGTGCACTGCACGACCAGCGTGGAATCGCCGGTGATCGCAGCGGCGAGATGTTCGGAGACCCAGGATTTGGCGGTCCCCGGCACGCCGAGCAGCAGCAGCGCGCGATCGGTGGCGAGCGTCGCCACCGCGGTTTCGATCAGCCGCTGGTTGCCGACATATTTCGGGGTGATGATCGTGCCATCCTCGGCGGTGCCGCCCATCAGATAGGTGACGACGCGGCGCGGCGACAGCGCCCAGCCGGCGGGCCGGCGGGCGCTATCGCCCACCGCCAGCGCCACCAGTTCGGCGGCGTAGCTCTTCTCGGCCGGCAGCCGCAGCATTTCGGTCATCCAGTCACTCCATGGTCGAGGGCGGCGTTGAGCCGCAGCATGTCGAGGCGGGGATCGGCAGCAAGGATGCCGATCGCGGTCAGCCGCGCGATCGCCTCGCGCGCGGCGGCAGGGGAAGCGATCAGGCCGAGCGCATGAAGCTCCTCCGCCAGATCGGCGGGGCGCGGTGCCTCTTCGTCCTTGCGCACCAGTCCGGCGAGCAGGGCAGCGCCGGCGGGGGCACCGATCATGCCATTGATGCTGCCCGCGCCGCCGACAAGCGGCAGCAGATCGAGGAAGCGCGCACCCTTCGCCAGCAGCAGCTTCGCCGCCGCATCGCGCTGCGCGGGATCGAGGCGGGGCGCGAACTGAAGCATCAGCTGGACGGTCGCCGCGCCCCGCTCCGCCAGCAGCGCCAACAGGCGCACGAGCAGCGCATCGGACGCCGATCGCTCGATCATCACCGCAAGCCCGGCGTCGAGTTGGCTGTCGTCGCCCCAGGGCCACATCGTGCAGAGGTCGTCGGCGGAAAGGCCCAGCGCCGCTCCGAAGGGCGTGATGCCGACAGTGTTCAACAGGCTGAAGCGGCGGTTGCGCTGCGCGGTCGTCTTGAGCGGCTTCGCCGCGACGATCTTCGTCCGGCGCAGCAGCCCCTTGCTCTGGATTTCGAAGAAGCCGGCCAGTTCGGTCACATCCTCGCCGGCCGCCTCCCCGCTCCAGCCGAGCCGCGCGAGCAGGTTTTGCGCCAGCGCCTTCACCCGCGGCGCGCGGTCGCCGGCATGGACGGCCTGGAGAAAGGCGGCGTCGGCATCGGACAGGCCAGTCGCCAAGGCATCGAGCAAGCGGAAGCGCGCCTCCGCCACCTCCCCGCCCATCTTCGCTTCGAGCAGCACGCGGGCCGCAGCCGGATCGTGCCGGCGCAAGGTCGTCAGCGCGGCGGCGCGGCCGGCCGGACCGAATTCGTCCCAGCTTTCGGCGTCGAGCGCCGCCGTCCGCCCGTCCGCGCCGGCTGCGCCTGCGACCCAATCCCGCCATGGCGCATAGAGATCCGGCGCGTCCTCGTCGCTCGCCGCCGGCAACCAGTCGGCCGGGTGCATCGCATGGCCGCGCGAGGCCAGCAGCTCCAGCAGCATCCGCCGTCGCGCCGGGTCGCGATCGCGCGCCAGCACCCGATTGGCGAGCGGCCGCAGCCCGTCGGGCAGGCTCGGCAGCGCCAGCGTCGGAAGGTCGGGCAAGGCGGTCAGCGCCGATCCCGGCGCGGCGAACACCATGGTGCCGAGGAACTGGCCGGACAATGCGAGCAGCCGGAGCTCGGCCTCCGCCGGATCGTCGCCGAGCATCGCCACCCATGGCTTCATCGCCGGCGCGCCCGCGCCGCCCATCGTCCAGCGTGCGAGCACGCCGTCCAGCGCGTCGTAGATCGGCTCAGCCATCGATCGCCACCCGTCCCCACGGCGTCCGCGCCGTGAGCAGCCGCAAGCCAGCGCCCGACCAGATCGCCGCGGTCCGTTCGAGATCGGTGCCACGTACAAGCCCCGTCGGCGTTTCGGCGAGCGGCAGCACCGTCGCCCCGTCCGCCGAACGCCACCACGCCCGGCCGCCGGTATCGGCGGCGACGCGGCCGGCGGGCAGAAGCACGGGGATGTCGAGCGCCCAGGGCTCGACGAGGAGGGGCCGGTTCAGCGCATCGGTCAGCGGCCCGGCGGCTGCCGGCCATGCCGCCGGTATCGCGGGTTCGGCACCGCGCGCCAGCAGCAGCGCGCGCAGCGGGACGCGCGCGGGATAGAACAGCAATTCGCCCTCGAACTGATCGCCCACCGCGAAGGCCGATCCGCGGCGCCCGGCGCTCGCGGGGAAGAAATCGAGCAGCATCGCGAAGCGCGGGCCATCCCCCTCATCCAGGTTGAGCAGCCAGCTCGTCTGCGAGACCAGCCCGTCCCGTCGCGTCTCGACCTCTTCGCCGACCACCTCCCAGCGCGCGATGACGCGAAGGGCGGTTTCGTCGGCCTGCAGCGCCTCGCGGCTTTCGGCGGTGGCAATCGCGCGGCGCAATTCGGCGCTGCCCGGTTCGGCGCGAAACGCACGCGCGAGCAGCACCAGCTTGCCGAACTCGATCACAGCGCCACGGACGCGATCCCCCGCCGGCAACGCCATCAACCGCCCCGGCAGTTCGTCGATCCGCCCGGCCAGCGCCGCCGCCTTGCCGTCGACGAGCCGCGCCGCGATCCGCCGACAGCGCGTCGTTGCATCATCGATGAAACCGGCGAGGCCCCGACGAAGCTGGTCGCCGATCCACTGATCGAGCGCGTCGAGCGCATCGAGGATGGCGCGGCCGGTATCCTCGGCGCGGCGCACCGCAGCGGCCTCACGCCGGGCAGCCGCCTTGGGGTCCTCGCGCGCCTCTGCCTCGACGGCGCGTGCGGCATCGACGCTCTTGGGCGCGGCAGCGCTATCCGCCGGCTTCGGCGCCCCGCCCCGCCGGCGGCCAAGCCAGTCGCTGACATAATCGGGGGTATCGGCCACGGGAAACGGCAGGATGGCTTCGGCGTTCAGCCAGAACAAGGCCAGCACATGCTTGCAGGGGAATTTGCGCGACGGGCAGGTGCATTTGTTGCCGTGATCGCGCAGGTCCGCCATCACGCGATAGGGATTGGCACCCGATCCCGCGCATTCGCCCCAGATCAGCGCGCCATCGTCGCTGGCGCCGATCGCCGACCATTTGCCCGGCTTCGCCAGCCCGGCCGCGGCCTTGAGCGCGCTCTGATCGGGCGCGAGCTGTTCAACCGTCTTGAGATCGATCGCCACGCGTACCGCCGCTCCCACCACCATAGGCAGGGCTAAAGCAGCAGGATGAAATTTGAAAGTCCGTCGCAAAACGGCTGGACGGCAAGACGTTTCGCCTTGCCGTCCAGAGACTTGTCATCAGAACTTCATATTGACCGACATCGCATAGCGCCGGCCGAGTAGATCATAGCCCTGCGTGGCATCATATGGGTAAGGCGGTGCCTTATCGAACAGATTGGTGACCGCGAGGCGCATCGTCATCCGTTCGTTGATCACCTGCGACAGGCCGAGGTTGAACAGCCACTGGTCCTCGAGGACGAGGACGTCGCGGCTGTCGACGTTGAACAGCGCATCATATTTCGACTCGCCGGTGTAGTTGCCCTGCAGGCTCAGCCCGAAGCCGCCATCGCTGGCGAAGCTCACATTGAACTGGCCGCTGTAGCGCGGGGTGCCGACCTCGGTCACCACCGGATCGACGGTGACGCCGTTGTTCGAGCTTTCCAGCTTGTCGAGGTAGAAGAAGGCGCCGCTCAGCGCGAGGCGGCCGTTCACGCCGATCCCGCTCAGCGGCAGGATATAGTCGGCCTGCGCGGTCAGCCCCTCGAACAGGATATAGTCGCCGTTGACGAAGCCGGTGCGGATGCCGGGGTTCGCCGGATCGGGACGGATCTGCCCGTTCTGGTCAGGGTCGCTGCTCCGCACGCGGCTGAACTGCTGGCAGAAGCTGTTGCCATTGTCCGGATCGGCGAGGTTGAAGCTCGCATTGTCGTAGCAGCCCTCGGCAATGTTTGCAGAGGTGAGCGAGGCGATGTTGCCCGTCACCTTGATGTGGTTCCAGTCCACCGCGATCTGCAGGCGGGGAATGAACCTCGGGCGCAGTACTGCACCGAAGGTGTAGCTGTCCGCGACTTCATTCTCGAGATCGGGGTTGCCGCCGGTACGGCCGGGCACGGCGGACGTTCGCGCCAAATTGTTGAAGTTGGCGCCATCGATGCCATAGGAATCGAAGAAGGCCTGGCAATTGCGCTGCCGGATCGCCGGGTTGCTGCCGCTGCTGATATTCACCTGGTCGCAAGGATCGGGAAAGAACTGGTTCTGGTTGGTCTGTGGCGTGAAAAGTTCGACGATCGAAGGCGAGCGCAGCGAACGCGTGTAATTGCCGCGGAACTCGATGTCGCGGATCGGCCGCCAGCGGCCGCCCGCGGTGTAGGCCCAGAAGCCGCCATTGACCGAGTTGTCGACGTAACGGCCACGGCCCTCGACGGTCAGGCTCTCGACCAGCGGGATGTTGTTGTCGGGCGAAACCAGTGGCACCAGCAGTTCGCCGAACACCTCGTCGGTGTCGAAGCTGCCTTCGTTGCCGATCACCACGGCGGCGCGGCCACGGCCCGCCGCGAGGAAATCGTCCGGCGTGAAGCGGCCATATTCGCGGCGATGCTCATAGCCTAGGTTGAAGCCGACATTGCCGGACCACAGCCTGATCAGTTCGGAAGAACCGAAGTTGACGTTGTAGACCTGCTGTTCGAGCACCGACTTGGAGGTGCTGTAGTAGTTCACATAATCGATCGCCGCCTGGCTGACCCGGCCCGGGCCGAACGGATCGATCGGCGCGCAGGCGCTGTCCGCGATCGGCGTGACGCCGCCCGGCGCGGCGTTGACCAGCGGACTGGCGCTGCAATTGTTGATCGCGTTGACGAACTTCTGCTGGTCGATCAGCGTCTGGTGGAAGGATCCTTCCGTGCGGCCATAGTTCGCCGACGCTTCCCAGTTGAAGCTCTTGCCGAACATCGTGAAATCGCCAGTCAGGCCGAATACGCCGCGATAGACGTTGGTCTCGGAACTGGCGCGGCTGTTGGTGATGTCGACGAAGTTGCGCGCAAGGTAGAAATTGCCGTCCACGCCATAGCTCGCGAGCACCGAGCGGGCCTGGTCCGACAGGCGGGAATCGTTGACATTGAACAGCAGCGCGCTGTTCGCGCCGCCCGGGAACAGCGGCGAGTTGTAGACCGGCTGGTCGACCACCTCGCGGCCGACGCCGCGATAATAGGTGCCCTCGAAGAAGGCGGTGATCGAATCGGTCAGTTCATAGTCCGCGACGAGGTTGACCGTGGTGCGTTCGAGATCGTTGATCAGCGCGCGCGTGTCCGCCAGGTTGAAGCCGTCGCCGCCGCTGCCATAGGTGTTGCCGAACGGCATGCCCGGGTCGAAGGGCACGATATTGCCCTGGCCGTTGAACTGCAGCCGGTCGTAGCCGCCCACCCCGAATCCGGCGGTGCTGCCGTCATTGGGGTTATAGGTGACGAAGCCGCCCGTCGTCGGGTTGACCGGCAGGATCAGGCCGTTGACCGATTCCGCGAAGATGCGCGTGTTGCCGATCAGCACGGTGTTGGGAATGCCGTCCGCGGGGCCGGTGTTGTACGGCACATCGTTGATGCGGCCGTCATTGCCCGGGGTGCGGCCCGGAATGCGGGTCTGCGCGCTGCCCGCGATCGGGTTGGTCTGGAAGCTCAGATCCTGATTGGCGCGCGCACGGTCGGTCGCCTTCAGGCCGTCGCTGCGGTCGAAGCTGGCCCCGACCAGCACATGGCCGCGGCCGCCGCCGAACTTGAAGCCGGCGATGCCCGAGAGGTTGAGGCGAAAATTGTCGCCGCTGTCGGAAATGCCCGACAGCGCCTGCACCTCGACGCCCTCATAATTCTTCTTCAGGATGACGTTGACGGTGCCGGCGATCGCATCCGAGCCATAGACCGGCGCACCGCCGATCGAGACATTCTCGACGCGCTCCACCATCAGCGACGGGATGACGTTGAGGTCGACCTGGAGGCCGGCGGGGTTGCCGAGCACGGTCGGCGCGTTGGTCGACACGAAGCGGCGGCCATTGACGATGGTCAGCGTGCGTGCGGTGCCGAGACCGAACTTGTTGACGAAATTCTGGCTGACGCCATAGGTGCCCTGCACGCCGTCCGGGCTCTGCGGCACGCCGAAACCGGGTTGCTCGTTAAGCGCATCGGCGACGTTGGTCTGGCCGCGAACCGCGAGATATTCGGAAGACACGACCGTGGTGGGTTCGAGCGCGTCGAAGTCGGCGCGGCGGATACGCGAACCCGTGACGACGATTTCGCCATCCTCCGAGGCGCCACCCGGCGACGCGCTGGTCAGCGTCCCGTCAGCCTGGCCCTGCGCCGGTTCGGCCTGCGCCAGTGCAATGCCGGGAACGATGGCGAGCGCACTCGCGAGAGCGCTCGCCCGGAGCAACCTTGTTTTCATTTCAACCCCCTTGTTTTCGACCCCGGCGCACCTCCCCTCGGTGCTGAGCTTCGTTGGGCACGCTCATTTGTATAGACATAGCTATCAAAGATTCTCGGCGTTGCAACATCCAAACAGAAAAATTGCAATGGGTGTGTCAAAATTGCTGACAATGGCGCAATGATATAATGTTACATTACTTCAGGCTTAAACCATTTCCTCGGACGATCGAAGCAGGGCTGCGTCTTTTTTTGTATAGACATTAACATCGCGTCCGCGCCATGTTCGGCTCGGATGAACGAGCCCATCGGGTCGCAGCCATAAGGGGGGTCCATGTCAAGAATCCAGAGCATCCTGCCGCATCGCATAATCCGGATGCCCATCTCGGCCTCGATCACTGCCCTCGCGCTCGCCAGCAGCGCGATCGCACAGGCGCCTGCGACACCGGGGGCGGTACCCGCGGTCAGCGCCTTCGCGATGAACGAGGAGATCCGCACGCAAGTGCGGGCGATCCGCGGCCTTGCGCTTTCCCCGGACGGCAAGGCGGTGATCGCCGGTATCACCGACACGACCGCGAATGGCGGCCAGCCGCACCTCTGGCTGCTCGCCGAGGGTGCCCGCCCGCGCCAGCTCACCTTCGCGCGCCCGGCCGATCGCGGTGGCGAGACTGCGGCTGCGTTCGCGCCCGACGGCACCGCGGTCACCTTCCTCGCCTCACGTGACGGCACCCGATCGCTGTTCCGCCTGCCGCTCGTCGGCGGCGAGCCCGAACGGCTCCAGCTCGTGCGATCCAAGGCCGGTGCGACGACCGCATCCTGGGGCGGCGCCAAGCCGGCCGATACCGAGGCGCTGGCGATTGGCGGCTATGCCTGGTCGCCCGATGGCCGCTCTCTCGCGGTGTGGGCGGACGAGCCCGAAGCCGCAGCGGTGAAGGCGCGCAAGGAGCGCAAGGATGATGGCTACAGCCATGGCGAGACGGAGGACCGCACCCGGCTCTACCTGATCGATCCCGCCACGGCGGCTGTTCGCGCGGTCCCCCTCTCCGGCCGCTTCCAGGACCTTCATTGGTCCTATGACAGTGCCGACATGCTCGTCGCGACCGATCCCGATTCGGACGAGCGCGGCCCGGAGACGACGATCTGGCGGATCACCCCGGCCGATCTCGCGGCGACGCGGCTCGACCTGCCAAAGACCGCGGCCGACGCGGCTTACCTCCCCGGCCGCACGCGCATCGTCTATACCGAACAATGCGCCGACGACGCGCCGCCGCGCTGCAACGACCTTATCGTCAAGGAACTCGCCACCGGCCAGGCGCGCAACCTGACACGCGGTTTCGACGGCGCCATTCCGGGCAGCTTCATCGTGCTGCCCGACGGCGACCTGATGATGACGATCGCGACGCACTTCCAGTCGCGCCTCGCCCGCCTGTCGACGCGGACCGGCAAGGTGACGTGGCTCGACAGCGGCAAACCGGTGACCAGCGGGCTCGTCACCAACCGGAAGCAGACCGGCTGGGCGATGCTGTCCTCGAGCGCGACCGATCCGACCGGCGTGTATCTGACGAAACGCCCGGGCACCGCCCCCGCCCGCCTCGAAACGCCGGCGCTCATCCCGGCGCACTGGGCCAAGGTGCCGTCGCAGATCGTGAGCTGGCAGAATGAGGGGCTGACGATCGAGGCGGCGCTCTACATGCCCAAGGTATCCGCGGGCACCAAGGTGCCGCTGGTGGTCAGCATCCACGGCGGCCCCGCCGGCCGTTTCCAGGATGATTATTCGGCGCTGATCCAGATGCTGGTCGCCGAGGGCTGGGCGGTGATGCAGCCCAATATCCGCGGCAGCACCGGCTATGGCACGAAATTCACCGCCGCCAACAAGAACGACCTCGGCGGCGCCGACTATCGCGACGTCATGACGGGCGTCGACACGCTGCTGAAGGCGCATCCGATCGACGCCGACCGCATGGCACTGATCGGCTATAGCTATGGCGGCGAGATGGCAGGCTTCGTCGTCGGCAAGACCGACCGGTTCAAGGCGATCGTCTCGGGCGCGCCGGTGATCAACCAGTTCAGCGAATATGGCACCGAGCGCGGCACGTGGTACGACCGCTGGTATTATGGCCGCCCGTGGGACAATTTCGCGGATGCGTGGCGCCAGAGCCCGATCGCCTATGCGAAGAACGCCAGGACGCCCTTCCTGCTGCTGCAGGGCACCGAGGACGTGACCGACCCGCTCGGCCAGTCGTTCGAGATGTATCGCGCGCTCAAGCAATATGGCGCACCGGTCGCGCTCGCGGTCTATCCGCGCGAAGGCCATAGCGAGACCGGCGGCAATTTCCGCGCGCTGCCCAGCACCGAGCCGTGGCATGGCGTCGACCTGCGCCGCCGCATGTTCGGGTTCCTGCGCGCGGCGTTCGCAGGCGAGCCCGATCCGCTGGCGATCGCGCGCAAGGATGTGGTCGAACCGGCGAAATAGGCCGCGGCTGACAGGGTGGGCCCCGTCTGCTAGGTCGCCGCCGCGCTGCACGTAGCGGCCGAGCGGAGTGGTTCATGAAGATCGAGACCTGGCTGCTGTTCTGTGCGGCGGTGTTCGCCTTGTCGGGCACGCCGGGCCCGAACATGCTTCATGTGCTCACCCGCAGCGTGTCGTTCGGGTTCCGGCGCAGCGTCGCGGCGATGATGGGGTGCCTCACCGCCGTCGTCTCGGTGCTGATCGCGTCGGCCGCCGGGCTTGCCGCGATCCTCGCGGCAGCACCGACGCTGTTCGAGGTGCTGCGCTACGCCGGCGTCGCCTACCTGCTCTATCTGGGCATCAAGGCGTGGCGGGCGCCTGCGGGCAACGGCCCCGACGCATCGGGGCTGACCCCGGCGATGTCGCTTTTCGCGCTGTTCCGCGGCGGCTTCCTGATCAGCATCAGCAACCCCAAGCTGCTGCTGTTCGCCGCGGCCTTCCTGCCGCAGTTCATCGACCGCAGCGCGCCGCAGGTTCCGCAGTTCGTGATCCTCGTCACCTCCTTCGCGGTGATCGAGACCTTCTGGTACATGGTCTATGGCGTCGGCGGCCGCGGCATCGCGCGCTACCTGAGGCGGCCGTCGCTCAACCGCGTGTTCAACCGCGTCTGCGGTGCGATCTTCGTCAGCTTCGGGCTGGCACTGCTCGGCGCGCGATCGCACTGATCGATCGCGCACGTTACGCCGTCCCGCTCGGTCTGCGACCGATCGGGAGAGGTTTCGCTCAAGCGCCGCGCGGGCTCGAGCGGCAGCGATGGCATGCCCATCGCTGCCTGGCGATCACGCCTGCGGACGCTCCAGCACCAGCGCGATACCCTGTCCGCCGCCGATGCACATCGTGACGAGGCCATAGCGGCCGCCGACGCGCTCCAGTTCGTAGATGGCCTTCACGGTCAGGATCGCGCCGGTCGCGCCGATCGGATGGCCGAGCGAGATGCCCGAGCCGTTGGGATTGACCTTGTCGGGATCGAAACCGAGCCCCTTCGTGACCGCGCAGGCCTGCGCCGCGAACGCCTCGTTGGATTCGATGACGTCGATTTGGTCGAGCCTCAGGCCGGCGCGCTCCAGCGCGATCGGCACGGCCTTGACCGGACCGATGCCCATCACCGCCGGCTCGACCCCGGCATGGCCCCAGCCGAGGATCCGCGCCATCGGCTTGAGCCCGCGCGCCGCGACCGCCTTGCCGCTCGCCAGCACCAGCGCCGCCGCGCCATCATTGATGCCGCTGGCATTGCCCGCGGTGACGCTGCCATCCTTTCGAAACGCCGGCCGCAGCCCGGCGAGGCTCTCCGCGGTAGTCTCGGCGCGGACATGCTCGTCGGCCGCGAACAGCCGCATGCCCTTCCGCTCCTTCACCTCGACCGGCAGGATCTGGCTGTCGAAGCGGCCTTCCGTCTGGGCCTGCGCGGCGCGGCGATGGCTCTCGGCGGCGGCGGCATCCTGCTCGGCGCGGTCGATGCCGTGGCGCTCGGCGACATTCTCGGCGGTGATGCCCATGTGGAACCCCTCGAACGGGTCGCTGAGCACCTCGATCATCACGTCGACCATCTCGATCGCGCCCATTTTCTGCCCGAAGCGCGCGGATGAAACATGATGCGGGGAGCGGCTCATCACTTCGGCGCCGCCGGCAACCGCGACATCGCACTCACCGAGCGCCAGCATCTGCGCCGCGGAGACCACCGCTTGCACGCCCGAACCGCACAGCCGGTTCAGCGTCAGCGCCGGCGCTTCGACCGGGATGCCCGCGTTCACCGCGGCGACCCGCGCAAGATAGGCATCCTTGGGCGTGGTCGCGATCACCTGCCCCATGACGACATGCTGCACGTCCGCCGGCACCAGCCCCGCACGATCGATCGCCTCGGCGATCACGCGCTTGCCGAGTTCGGCGGGCGCGAAATCCTTGAGGCTGCCCCCGAAATCACCGATCGCCGTGCGCACACCGGCAACGATATAGACGTCGTTCTGCTCGCTCATCACCATCCTTCAGCTTCGCTGCGTGGAGCCACGGGCGGTCTCGACGCGCATCCTCAATCCTATCGACAGCCGATCATCGTCGGCTCTTTCCCGCTTGAGCTTGCCTTTTGGATAGCCGGCGGCCGACCGCAAGTGAAAGTTGCGGCCGGCAACCCAACGAAAATGGAACGACGCCGGGGCGTTACAGTGCCCGGAAGACGAAGTTGCGGAACGCCACCGTACCATTTCCCGCCGCGTAGAGACCCGGCCGCAGCATCAGGAAACCGCCGCGGACATTGTGGTGATAGCCCGACACCTCCATGCCGCGATCGAACCGCTCCCACGTCTTTCCGCCGCCGGCGCTGAGATGATAGGAAACGATGTGCTCGCGGTTGGTGACGCGCATGCGCATCCTGCGACCATATGCGTTCGCCGGACGGCCGCGCTCGATGCCATATTGGTGCGTCACGAAGCGCTTCTCGTCGAAGCCCAGCCCGCAGTAGAGCATCTTGTCATAGAAGAGCAGAAGACCGGCGGTGGTGCCCGGCGCCAGTTCGATGTCGCATTCGAACTGATAGGAACGGTCGCCCGCGATCAGCACCAATGGCGAACTGTCGCGCGGGGACACGCCCGATCCGTGCAGGAGCAGCGCGCCATCCTTGACGGTCGCGCGCTTTGCCTCGTCAGGGCCGGGCGCGAAGAAGTTCCACTTGCGGCCGAGGTCGAGCGTCCTGAAATCGTCGGACAAGGCCAGCCCGTGGGGCCCGACGACGCTGCCGCCCCCGGGCTTGGCGATCGGCTGCGAGAGATCGCCCCCGGTCATCTCGAACCAGCCATCGTCGGTCCAGCGGATCGGATCGAGCAAGGTCTGGCGGCCCAGCGTCCAGAAGCCATTCTCGAAACCATGATAGACCGACCACCAGTCGCCCCCCGGCCCCTCGACCAATGTGGCATGGCCGCGCGACCACCATTTCTCCCCGATGCGCGTGGTGTGGACCAGCGGATTGCGCGGATGATGCTCCCACGGGCCGTTGATCGAGCGCGAGCGCGCGGCGATCACCATATGGCCGGTCGGCGGACCGGCGGTGCCGCCGACCGCGGTGACCAGATAGAAATAATCGCCATGACGGGTGACCTTGGGGCCCTCGGGCGCGAAACCCTCGACATCCCAGGTGTCGGGATAACGCCAAGGATCATAGACATGCTCGACCGCACCGATGGTCTTGAGGCCGTCGTCGCTCAGCCGGATGCGGTCACCGCCCGACAGGAACAGCCAGCGCGAACCATCCTCTCCCACCGCGTGGCCGGGGTCGATATGGTTGGGCAGCACGAGGTCGATCGGCTCGCTCCACGGCCCGGTGATCTTGTCCGCCCACATCACATAGCTGGTGTTGGGGTTCGCCTTCACCGGCACGTAAAGATAGTAGCGCCCCTTGTGCTTGCAGAGCTCCGGCGCCCAGACCGAGCCGATGTTGCGGGTGAGCGCGGCGGTCAGCGGCGTCCAGTTCACCAGGTCGCGCGAATGCCAGATGATCAGGCCCGGATAGGAATCGAACGTCGAGAAGGTCATGTAATAGTCCTTCCCGTCCTTGAGGATCGACGGGTCGGGGTGGTCGCCCGCCATGATCGGGTTGAGGAAGGTGCCGTTGCCGAGATCGGGGACGCGCTGATTGTCGAAACCGCGCCGCCGGGTCGCGGCGGGTGCCGCACCGCTACCGGTGGCATCGACGGATTGCGCCAAAAGCGGCGTGGCGGCGGTTCCGGCGGCAGCCGCCGAAGCGGACGCCATCATGTCGCGACGGGTAAAGGTCATTCTCGATCCCTCATGCAGCGAAGAGGCCCCGGGACATCGCCCAGGACAAATAGAGTTCGGGCCAGGCCGCCGCCGGCTTGCCTGCGATCCGGCGAATGCCGAAGCCGTGGCCGCCCTCGGCGAACAAGTGGGTGTCGACCGGGATGCCGCGATCGCGCAGGGCCTGCCGCAGCAGCAGGCTGTTGGCAACCGGCACGGTCTCGTCATCCTCGGCATGGACGAGGAAGCAGGGCGGCGCATCCGCCGGCACGTTGCGATCCGGCGAGTGCGCGCGCTCCAGTTCGGCGGTCGGGGCATCGCCCAGCAGGTTGGTGCGTGAGCCGGGATGCGCATTGGGCAGGCTCATCGACACCACCGGATAGATCGGTGCGGCCAGCATCGGCCGCGCCGGCAACCGATCCGCCGCGTCGACCGGTGCATAGACCGGTGCAGAGAAACGCGCGGCGAGATCGGCGCAGACATGGCCGCCCGCCGAAAAGCCCATCGCTGCCACGCGCGCCGGGTCGATGCCGAACTCCGCCGCGCGATGGCGGATCAACCGCATCGCGCGCTGGGCGTCGGCCAGCGGCGCATCGGGCCGCGTGGTCCAGCCATCGGCGGGGAGCCGGTAGAACAGCACGAAACTGGTGATGCCGCGATCGGCGAGCAGGGGCGCGAGTTCATAGCCCTCCTTGTCGATGACGACGCGGGCATAGCCGCCGCCGGGCGTGATCAGCACCGCTGCACCATTGGGTTTCGCCGGCCGGAACAGCGCCATGCGCGGTGCCGCGATTCGCGTCATCGCCCGGTCATGCATCGCCGGATCGGTGCTGCGCTCGACGATTTGCTCGACGGGCAGGGTCGCGGGCGATCCGGGCGGGCGGCCCGGCCACAGCCGGATCATCGCATCGGGATCGCGCGACGCAGGTTCCGCCCGCGCCAGCGCCGGCACCGCCGCCGCACCCAGCGCGCCCGCCATCATCGTTCGGCGATCCACATTCGCCATTCGCATCCTCCCGAGACAGACAGACCGGCTGCCACGCGGACGTGGCAGCCGGCCAAGGATTCAAAAGGTTGGGGAATTCAAAGCGATCGGCAACTCACATCTTGAAGCGGGCGCCGACCAGGAAGGTCCGGCCGAAATGATTGTTCTCGTAGTTGCGCTGGGCATCTTCATCCGTAAAGCGCTCACGATACTCGTCGGTCAGATTGACGCCTTCCACCGAAAGTTCCAACCATTCCGTAAGCTTGTAGCGGATCGAGGCATCGACGTTGACGGTCGAGCGATAGCCCTCGAATATGTTGCCGGTGCCCGAATTGGCATCGTTGTAGCCGCTGCGATAGCTGGCCGAGGCCCGCGCGCTGAACTTCTTGTCTTCATAATAGAGCGTGCCGTTGAACGCCCGCTTCGAGAGGCCGAACAGGGTCGAGCTGCGCGTCGCTGCAATCAGCGCGCCGCCCGGCACGATCGCCGGACCCGCCACATTATAGTCGGCGTTGGAATCGACAAAGGTGGCGTTGAAGATGCCGCCGAAGCGCGAGAGGAAGCCGGGAAGGAAGGTGAACGGCGCCTGCAATGAAATTTCCGCCCCCTTCAAGCTCGCTCCGGTGCCATTTACGATCGAGTTGATCGTCCAGAGCTGACCTTCCGGGTTGGCCGCGGCGGGCGAACTCGGCGGGATGATCGACAGCGGCAGCCCGGTCGAGGCGAAGGTGCCGCTGAAGGTCTGGCTGACCGGGAAGCTGGCAATATCCTTCTTGAACAGCGCGACCGAGAAGATCGACTGCGGCGCGAAATACCATTCGAACGCGACGTCATAGGCCGTCGCGCGGAATGGATCGAGGAACGGGTTGCCGAAGTTGACGCGATAGTTGAAGCCGTCGACCGAGCCGCCTGGGGTGAGTTGGCCCAGCGACGGGCGCGTCACAACGTCGGCGATCGACGCACGCAGCACGATGTCGCGGTGCGGGAACAACGCGAGGTTCATCGCCGGCAGCCAATCCTCATAGCTGCGCTCGACCTGCACCTCGGTGCCGCTATTGAGGCCGCGCGACTTCTGATCGGTCTTCACATAGCGAATGCCGGCATTGGCGGCATATTCGAGTCCGAAGATGTCGCCCTTGAGATCGAACTGGAAATAGCCGCCCTTCACTTCCTCGACGACGCTGCGGGTGTTGCCCGCATCGATGGCGAGAGCGCGATCATAGAGCTTGGTATAATCGGCCCAGGCCTGGCGATCGGGGACCACCCAGCTCGTCGTCGTGCCGCTCGGCTGGCCAGCGCTACCGAGGTTGACCAGTTCCGAAGCCGCCGCCGTACCAGGAAAACCGTAAATCGCCCCGGCGCCGAACGCCGACGATGCCGAGCAGTTGATCGTGCCAAGCACGCGATCGACGCCGCCATTGCCGCACACCACAGTATCGCGCAGGAAACCCTCGGTGTCGAAGTTGAAACGACGATAGACGCCGCCCGCCTTCAAGGTGAAGCCGTCGGTCACGTCCCACTCGGTGCGGAGCTGCGCGGTGCGGAACTTGTTGATCGTCGACGAGGGGCGGTCGCGGATTTCGGAAAGCTGGAAGTTCGCCGGGTCGGTGACGTCGGTGCCGAAGCTCAGCCGCGGCTTGAACATGTTGCTATAGTCATAGCTATAGCCCTGGGCGTCGCGGTCATCGAAGATCAGGGTCGTCTCGACCGGAATGCTTGCGTCGGATTTTGAGAAGCCGCCGAGCAAGGTAAACCGGAATTTGTCGGTAACGTCCTGATCCCAGGTCGCGCCGAACTGGTAGAATTCGGTCGTCGACTCGCGATAATAGTTTTCGGTACGCACCGGCACGTCGTTGAAGGTACCGCTGATCAGATTGTTGTTCGCGTCGATCACATAATCCGAGACGTCGACCGGGCGCTCGAGGCTGCGGAACAGCACTTCGGCATATTTCTCGGTGCGGATCTCCTTGAAGCGCGAATAAAGCGCGTCGACCGAGACCTTGGTGGCATCGCTTGGCGACCATTGCACGCTGCCGGTGATGCCAAGGCGTTCGCGATCATGCCCGATCACGCCATAGCGCGGGATGCGCGGGTGGAAGGCGAGCGCGACCTCGTCGCAGCCGGGGCTGGAGCGATAGGTGCCGCCGCTGTTGAGCGCGGGCGCGCCGCTAGCGTTGTAGAAACAGGGCGTGCCATCGACCGAGCCGAAGGGCGACTGCGCCCAGCGCACGGTGTTGTTGCCGAGTTCCAGCGTCTTGTAGTTCGAGTAAGCGGCTGACAACGCGACGCCGAACGCGCCATTGGGCGACTTCCATGAGAGCAGACCGGCGAGGCGCGGGCCGACCTTGTCGCTGAGATCATTGTAGCTGGCGACCGCCGAACCGACCATCGTCAGCCCATATTTGCCCGCCAGCGGATTGCCGGTGTTGAGATCGACGACGGCGCCGAGCGAGCCTTCGTCGAGCGAGGCCTCGGCGGTCTTGTGCACGACCAGCGAACTGAACAGCTCGGACGCGAACACGTTGAAGTCGAACGAGCGGTCGCGATTGGCCGAGGCGCCGTCGCTTGACGTCGCAACCGTCTCGAGCCCGTTGACGCGGACGCGGGTAAATTGCGCACCGAGGCCGCGGACGGTGATCGCGCGGCCTTCGCCGCCGTCACGCTGGATCGAGATGCCCGGAATGCGCTGCAGCGATTCCGCCAGATTCTGGTCGGGGAACTTGGCGATATCCTCGGCAACGATCGCATCGACCGAGCCGACCGTCTGCCGCTTCAGATTGATTGCAGCACCAAGCGATTGCCGGAAACCGGTAACAATGATTTCTTCTTCGTCACCTGGCGGCGGCGTCTCCGCAGCGGGTGCGGGCGTGTCGGCGGCCACGGGAGCCACTTCCTGCGCCTGCGCACGGGCAGAGTTGGCCGTAATGGACAATGCCAACAGCGAAACCGCGCCAAGCGTCGTGCCGGCGCGCAAGCGAGTTGCGATTCGAGCGTTCATTTCCAGCATCCCTTTCTCTCCCACCGGCCCGCGCGTTCGCGGATCTGGCGCGATTCTCTTGCCGCGCTCTTTTTCTGGACACCGGTGTCAGATGTCACTTGCAGCCTCCGCCACGGGATGTCAAGAAGTGTTGCGAGAGGAGAACATCGACAATGGCGCCATTGTATCGATGCATCGCGGTGATTGCGCTGACCACCGCCGCGATCACACCCGAACTGACCGAAGCTGCTGATAAATCAGAAAAAATTGCCTTCCCTGGTGCTGTGGGCTGGGCTGCCCGGACGCCGGGTGGACGGGGCGGCAGGATTATTCGCGTCACCACATTGGCGGCCGATGGCCCGGGCAGTTTCAGCGCCGCGCTGGACGCCAAGGGGCCGCGGATCATCGTGTTCGAGGTAGCCGGTGTCATAGACATGCAGCGCAAGGCGCTGGCGATCCGCGAACCCTATGTGACGATCGCGGGGCAGACCGCCCCCTCCCCCGGCATCACCCTGATCCGCACCGGCATCGACATCGCCACGCACGATGTGGTGATGCGCCACATCCGCGTTCGTACCGGCGCCGATGGCGATCCGCCGATGAGCGGATGGGAGGCGGATTCGCTCTCAACCATCGCGGCATCGAACGTGATCGTCGATCATTGCACCTTCAGCTGGGCGGTCGACGAGAACATGTCCGCCTCGGGCCCGCGCTTCACCGGCAAGGGCCCGCAGCAATGGCGCACGGGCACATCGCATGACATCACCTTTTCCTACAACCTCGCGGCCGAGGGCCTTGCCAATTCCAGCCATCCGAAGGGCGAGCACAGCAAGGGGACGCTGATCCACGACAACGCCAGCGGCATCCTGATCTACCGCAACCTCTATGCCCATAATCTGGAGCGCAATCCGCTGCTGAAGGGCGGCGCGCAGGCAGAGCTGGTCAACAACATCATCTACGATCCCGGCGAGCGGGCCGTGCATTACAACCTGATGGCGCTGGAATGGGCGGGCCATCCTTACCAGAAAGGCAAGCTGACCGCGCTCGGCAATGTGCTGCGCGGCGGCACCTCGACCGCGCCGGGGCTGCCCTTCCTGATGCTGGGCGGCGATGGCGACCTTGAATATCATGGTCGCGACAATCTGGCGGTAGACCGCTTCGGCAAGCCACTGCCTGCCTTCGGCCGCTATGGCGAGACGCGCGCGAAGCTGATCGAAACCGCGACGCCGCCAGTCGCCTGGACCGGTCTCGACGTGCTGCCCGCGCAGGATGTGGAGACGCATGTGCTGGCGCGGGTGGGCGCCCGCCCGTGGGACCGCGATGCGCATGACGTCCGCGTGCTGTTCTTCGTCGCGGAGGGCCGCGGCAGCATCATCGACAGCGAGAAGGAGGTTGGCGGCTATCCCGAGCAGGCGCCGACCCGCGCGCCCTTCGTCGAGGCGGATTGGGATCTCGATACGATGGAGCCGCGTTCCGGCCGCTATCCCGGGCAGAAGGAAGCCATGACCGAGCCCATGTCACCGCGCGACCGCCAGATGCGCCGGCCCCTCGCCGCGTCGCAAGCCGCCGGGAGCGACGCCCACCCTGCCCCGCCCGCGACCGCCAAGGCGCCGCCGATGGCAGTGATCGACGAGCGCGACGTGGTGCGCGACGAGCCGACACCCCACGGCGACCTCGGCATGAGCACTGCCTATCGCATCAGCGACGCGGTGCCGCAGCCGCGGACGATGGAGTTCCGCAAGCGCATCCTCCACGTCGGCTCGGCGATCGGCATCCATCCGATCGCGCATGACGAGGTCTATTACGTCGTATCCGGCGCGGGCGAGGTGGAATCGGACGGCGAGAAGAAGCGGGTCACCGCGGGGATGACCGCCTATCTCTACACCGGCGCGCAGGTGGGCATCCGCCAGCTCGGCAACGAGCCGCTGAGCCTGATCATCAGCTATCCGGTGGTCAAGACGGCGAAGTGAGGGGGGTGCCCTGTCACCAAGAGCGGGCGCCCTTCCATCCCAACCGTTCGTCCCGAGCGAAGTCGAGACAATGGCGCCGGCGTGCGTGACGTCCCTCGACTTCGCTCGGGACGAACGGTTGGGAGGTATCGAGCCGGTAGCCGCTCTCAACTCCCCGGCTGGATATACGGCCCGCGCGCGAACAGTGCCCGTTCCCAACCGCGCGGATCCGCCTCGACGCGGCTGGTCGTATCGAAGATCATCGTCGCACGATCCTCCAGCCGATATTGCGGCCAGGGCGATAGCGCACCGCCATTGGGATCACCGCTCCGCGCAAACGCCAGATAGCGGTCCATGACCGCCTTCGAGGCTGACCGCGCGCCCTCGCCGGTTCCGGTGAGAGAGCCCTCCGCATCCAGCGTGCCGAATGCCAGCGGGATGTCCATCCCGTGGGGAGCGCCGCGTTCGGGTTTCACCGGTGACGAGAAATCGACCTGATAGACCCATGTCGGCGCACCGGCACGCGCGCGCGCCTGCGCCTCGATCACCTGTCCCGGCCAGCTCCGCCCCGCCGTCGTCGCCGCGTAGAAGATGCGCTCGGGGCTCCAATCCGGGAATTTCCGGCGATACTGCGCGACCACCCACTCGGGCAGCAGATCCACCTTCAGTTCCGACCCGAGGCGGCCGGCGAGATTGTCCCAGTTCAGCCCTTGCAGCTTGGGGCCCTTCGGATCGATGAAGGCGCGCGTCTCGTCATGCGTGTTGCCGAGCATCATCGGGATCGCATTGGACTGCGGATTGGCGTCAGGCCAGAAGGGGTGGCGGTCCAGCCACGTCATGTCGAGCACCGGCCCCATATAGAGACCGCCGCCGAGGATCGGATCTTCCGCCTCGAGCCCGGCGATCAGCCGGTCGACGGGCATCGTCAGCAGTGCTGACAGGTCGCCCGCCGGTACGCCGAGCTTTTTCAGATAGGCATCGGTGCGCTTGGTGGCATTCATCGGGCCGGAGGCTGTCACCTGCTGGCCGCTCATCGTGATCGCGCGACTGAAAAGCCCCTTGGCCGCGGGCATCCCCATCATCGTCGCGATCTTGGCGCCGCCGCCCGACTGGCCGAACACCAGCACGCGCGACGGATCGCCGCCGAACGCCGCGATGTTATCCCGCACCCATTTCAGCGCGAGGATCAGGTCGAGTTGGCCGACATTGCCGCTGTCTGCGAAGCGCGGATCGAGACGCGCGAGATAGAGGTAGCCCAGCGCGTTGAGCCGGTGGTTGATCGTCACCACAACGACATCGCCGGTCGCCGCCAGCCGGTCGCCATAGCTCAACGGATCGATGACGCTGCCGTTCGAATAAGCGCCGCCATGAATATAGACGAGCACCGGCCGCTTCGCACGGACATCGGGCCCGGGCGTCCACAGGTTGAGGAACAGGCAATCCTCGCTCTTGCGCTCCTGCTTGCCCTGCTGCGGGCAGGAGGCGGCGAAGGCGGCAGCCTCGACCACGCCCGGCCAGGGCGCGGGGGCGCGTGGTGCCTGGAAGCGGTAAGCGGCAGTGTCCTGACCGTAGCGCAGCCCGCGAAATATGTGCAGTCCGCTTTCCACCGTGCCGCGGACGCGACCGAGGGTGGTGGTAACGGTCGTGCGGCGTGTCGCCGCGCTGACGGGGGTTGCCGCCAGTGCTGCGACGGCCAACGAACCGCCAACGAGTGCCGTCCGCCGGCTGATCCCCTCAGCGCCGGACATCGCGATGCCCATCCAGAAACGCCTGCAGATCCGCCTTCGTATGGAACGAAGCATCCCCCGGCAGCGCATGCTTGAGCACCGTCAGTCCGAGCCCGGCCTCCGCCGCGCGCTCCAGATCCGCCTCGTCGTCGAGCAGCACGTGCAGCACGCCCGCCGCGAACGCGTCGCCCGCGCCGATGCGGTCGACGATGCCGGAGACGGTGACCTCCTCGGTCTGGACGAAGCGGTCGCGGGCGTCGATGCGGGCGGCGATGCGGTTGTGGTCGCTGTCGTCGGCCTGGCGCGCGGTCGAGGCGATGATGCGCAGGTTGGGGAAGGCGTCGAACGCCGCATCGGCGGCTTCGCGCCTGCGGTCGGAGCCGTCGCCCGAGAAGGCGCGGCCGAGCAGCAGCGCCACGTCGCGGTGGTTGCCGAACAAGATGTCGGTCATGCCGATCAACGCGCTCAGGGTCGTGCGCGGGTCGCTGTCCCACGCTTCCCACAGGCGGGCGCGGTAATTGCCGTCGAAGATCAGGGTCAGGCCGCGATCCTTGGCGGCGCGCGCGGCGGCGATCGCCATCGCGGAGGAGGCCGGCCCCAGCGCCGGGGTGATGCCCGACATGTGGAGGTGGGTGGCGCCGGCGAACGCCGCATCCCAGTCGAAATCGCTCAAGCTTGCGGTGGCGAAGGCGCTGCCGGCGCGGTCATAGACCACTTCGGCGGCGCGCTGGCCGGCGCCCGGCGTCAGGAAATAGAGGCCCATCCGCTCGCCGCCGGTGGCGACGGTCGAACAGTCGACCCCCGCGCCGCGCAGCACCGACAGCGCCAGCGTGCCCAGCGCATTGTCCGGCACCCGGCTCACCATCCGCGTCGTGTGGCCGAGGCTGGCGAGGCCGATCGCGACGTTGGCCTCGGCGCCGCCGACATGGAGGTCGAGGCTGCGGCCCTGCACGATCAACTGCTTGCCCGGGGGCGAGAGCCGGATCAGCAGTTCGCCGAAGAAGAGCGGACGCGCCATCTCAGCGCGCCAGCCAGCCGCCGTCGACCGCCAGGATATGGCCGTCGACATAGTCCGACGCGGACGAGGCGAGGAACACCGCGGCGCCGCCGAGGTCGGAGGGCTTGCCCCAGCGCCCGGCCGGGATGCGCTCGACGATCTGGCGGTTGCGGGTCTCGTCCGCCTGCAGCGCTGCGGTGTTGTTGGTGGCGATATAGCCCGGCGCGATGCCGTTGACGTTGATGCCTTTGGCCGACCATTCGTTGGCGAGCAGCTTGGTGAGGCCGCCGACGCCGCTCTTGGACGCGGTGTAGCTCGGCACGCGGATGCCGCCCTGGAAGGTCAGCATCGAGGCGATGTTGATGATCTTGCCGCGGCCCCGGGCCAGCATGTGGCGCCCCGCTGCCTGGCTGAGGAAGAACACCGACTTGAGGTTGGTGTCGATCACCGCGTCCCAGTCGGCCTCGGTGAAGTCGACGCTGTCGGCGCGGCGGATGATGCCGGCATTGTTGACGAGGATGTCGAGCCCGCCGAGCGTCTCGACGGTCTCGGCGACGATGCGGCCGACCGGCTCGATCGTCGAGAGGTCGGCGGAGACGATCTCGGCGCGGCGGCCGAGCGCGCGCACCTTCTCGACGGTCTCTTGTGCCGGCGTGCGGCCCACCGCCGCGATATCCGCCCCCGCTTCGGCCAGCGCCACCGCGATCGCCTGGCCGATGCCGGTGTTCGCGCCGGTTACCACCGCGACCGTGCCGCTGAGGTCGAAGATGTTGCTCATGTGGGGGATCCGTTTTTGCAGGGAGGACAACTACCCAACCCGTTCGTCCTGAGTAGGAACTGAGCCTGGCGAAGGCCCGTATCGAAGGACCGGCTCGGCGTCAGTGCCCTTCGATACGCCATTTCGACAAGCTCAATGGCTACTCAGGGCGAACGGGTTGGAGTGGGACAAGAAGAAGGCGAAGAAGAAGCGAGATCCCAGGTCAAGCCCGGGATGACAGGTTTACTGAAGCTGGCAGATATCCAGCACATTCATGTCGGTATAATCGAGATTTTCACCGCCCATCGCCCAGATGAAGGCATAGCTCTTGGTGCCCGAGCCCATATGCACCGACCAGGGGGGGCTGATCACCGCCTCCTCGTTCTGGATGACGATGTGGCGCATCGCATCGGGCTCGCCCATGTAGTGGAACACGCGGTCGCCACCCTCGAGGTCGAAATAGAGATAGATCTCGCTGCGACGGTCATGGAGGTGCGGCGGCATCGTGTTCCAGACGCTGCCGGTCTCGAGCACGGTCAGGCCGAGCAGAAGTTGCGCGCTCTCGCACACGCCGGGAATCACGAGCTGGTAGATCGTGCGCTGGTTCGAGTTGGCAAGATCGCCCCGCGCCAGCGGGTTGGCCTCCGCGAGCGTGATCTTCTTGATCGGGCAGGCCTTGTGCGCGGGCAACGAAGCCATGTAGAAGCGCGCTTCGACGCCCTCGAAGATCACCTCTTTCGAGCCCATCGGCACATAGAGGCATTCCTTGTTGCCGAGTTCATAGCGCTCGCCATCCACCGTCACCGCGCCAGCGCCACCAATATTGACGATGCCCGCCTCACGGCGTTCCAGAAAGGGGTGGCCCTCGGCCGACTTCGGCTCGGTCTGATCGGGCAGCTTGAGGCTGCCCCCCGCCGGCACCGCGCCGCCGATCACGAAGCGTTCGTTGTGCGAATAATTCAGCCGGATCTCTCCCGCGACGAACATATCGGGGACGAGGTAGCGCTCGCGCAGGCTCTCATTGTCTACGCATTCCATCATATCAGGATGCGTCGCGTGATAGGTCTTCTCGAACATCTCGTCCTCCCTATACGGAATGGGTGCGGGACACCGGTGTCAGGCTCGCGCTGATATCAGCCGCCGGATGGGGGTGCAACCGAAGCGCGACGAATCAGGGTGGAACTGAAGGTCGAAGGTTCGCTGACCTGCCCGCCCTCGCCGATCGCCACACCGATGATCTTGAGCGCCGCCGCGCGGCCCATCGCCATGATCGGCCAGCGCACCGTCGACAGCGGCGGCCACACCCGCGTCGTCACGGGCGTATCGTCGAACCCGATGATCGACAGTTCCTCCGGCACCTGGATGCCGCGGAGCCGTGCGGCATAGAGGACGCCCGCGGCCATTTCGTCATTGCTGGCGAAGATCGCGGTCGGGCGCGGCGACAGGTCGAACAGGCTCTCCGACGCCGAAATGCCCGACTCGAACGTGTATTGTCCGTCTGCGATAAGGCTGCGTGGCAACGAGATACCGGCCTCGGCCAGCGCCAGTTCGAAGCCGTCGCGCCGCTCCTTCGCCGAGCGGAAACCATGCGGTCCCGCGATCAGCCCGATGCGGCGATGACCCTGCTGGATCAGATGGCGCACCGCCTCCGCCACCGCGTCGCGATCGTTGGAAACCACCATATGCTCATTGTCGTCGAGCACCGCGGAGCCGACGCGGACATAGCGGCACCCCTCATTGTCGCAGAGTTGGGCGAGCCGATCATTCTCGGAAAGCGGCGGCAATATGATCACGCCATAGAGCCGCTGGCGGACGATGAAGCCGCGAATATCGTCCATCACCCGCGCCGAACCGCGATCGACCGGGCGCACGATCAGTTCGAACTCGGTATCGTGCAACGCCTCGAGCACGCCGCGCTGCATGCTGAGGATCATCTGCTGGTTGGGGTTGTCATAGACCATCCCGATCAGGAAGTTCCGCCCCAGCGCCAGCGCCCGCGCCTGCGGGTTGGGCACATAGTTCGTCTCGCGGATGATCGCTTCCACCCGCTCGCGCGTCTGCGCGTTGAGCAAGGGCGACCGGTTGATGACACGGCTGACCGTTTTTTTCGACACCCCCGCCATCCGCGCGATGTCGTTGATCGTGAGTTTGGCAGTGACGGATTCGTCTTGTGCTTTGTTCGCCATGGCTGACCTTATCGCGCGATGCTGCGCGGCACAAACGATCCTCCCCTACCGCCAGCGCCGCGTTGTCTTGTAAGTGACACCGGTTTCTCCTACCACGTGCCCCACGACCATCAAGTGGAGAACAGGTGTGACCTCAGAGGGGATCGCCCATCGTTTCGTTGACGCCAGGCTGAGCGCCGGCGTGGTGCCAGACTACCCCGGCGAGATGCCGCAATCGCTGAGCGACGCCTATGCCATTCAGGCGCAAGCGATTCCGCGGATGGGCGCGACGATCGGCGGCTGGAAGGTCGGCCGCATCCTGGGCGACTGGGTCGCCCGCACCGGCGGCGCGCACCATCTCGCCGGCCCGATCTTCGCCGACACCATCTTCGATCTTTCCGACGACAGCCCGGCGCTGATCTTTGAGGATGGCTTCGGTGCGGCGGAGGCCGAATTCCTGCTGCGCGTCGGTGCCGCGCCCGAAGCGGGCAAGACCGCGTTCACGCTGGAAGAGGCCGCAGCGCTGATCGATGCGGTGCATATCGGCTTCGAGATCGCCAGTTCGCCCTTCCCGGGCATCAACGATCATGGCCCGGCGATCACGATCAGTGATTTCGGCAACAATAACGGATTGTTGATCGGCCCCGCCATCGCCGAGTGGCGCACCAGCGGATTCGAGGACGCCGAGGTCAGCACGACGATCGACGGCGCGGCGGTCGGCACCGGCAAGGCCAGCGCGTTCGTCGACGGCACGATCGGATCGGTACGCTTCCTGTTCGAAAACCTCGCGCGGCGCGGTTTACCGATCACGCCGGGCCAATGGGTCTCGACGGGCGCGGTTACCGGTGTACATAAGGTCACCGTCGGCCAGCGCGTCGAAGCGGACTTCGGCCGGTTCGGAACGATTGGCTGCACGATCGGGGCGCAACAGCCGCGCTGAGCGCGGCTGTTCCAGGTGAGAGGATAAGAATGGCGAGCAGCGTGGAGAAGGCGACCGAAAAGGTCGGTCGCTATCGGTGGGTTGTGGTTGCGCTGCTGTTTGCCGCGACCGCGATCAACTATATCGACCGGCAGATGATCGGCGTGCTGAAGCCGACCTTGCAAGCCGATCTCGGCTGGACCGAGAGCGATTTCGCCACCATCGTCTTCTATTTCCAGCTCGCTTATGCCGTCGGCTATCTCAGCTTCGGCAAGATCATCGACGTGCTCGGCGCGCGCGTCGGCTATGCCGTCGCGATCGTGATCTGGACGATCGCGCACATGGGCCACGGCCTCGCCACCAGCGTCACCACGTTCGCGATGGCGCGATTCGGCTTGGGCATCGGCGAATCGGGCAACTTCCCCGCCGGTATCCGCGCCGTCGCCGACTGGTTCCCGCAGCGCGAGCGCGCCTTCGCGATCGGCCTGTTCAATGCAGGTGCCAACGTTGGCGCTATCATCACCCCGCTGCTCGTGCCGTTGCTCGTGCTGTGGTTCGACTGGCGCGTGGCGTTCTACGTCACCGGCATCTTCGGCATTCTCTGGCTGATCGCCTGGTGGGCGCTCTATCGCCACCCGAACGAGCACCCGAAAATCACCGCCGCCGAACTCGCCTGGATCCGGCAGGATCCGGAGGACACGGTCGAGAAGATCGGCTGGGGCCGCATCCTGACGATCAAGGAAACCTGGGCGTTCGCGCTGGGCAAGTTCTTCATCGATCCGATCTGGTGGTTCTTCCTGTTCTGGCTGCCCGGCTATCTGTTCGAGCGCTACGACATGGACCTCAAGACCTTCGGCCTGCCGCTCGCCGCGATCTATCTGATCTCCGATGGCGGCAGCATTGCCGGCGGCTGGCTGTCGTCGCGGCTGATCAAGGCGGGGTACAGTGTCAATTACGCCCGCAAGATCGCGATGCTGATCGCGGCGGTCTGCGTGCTGCCGATCTTCTTCGCGCAGAGCATCGACAGCGTCTGGATGGCCGTGCTGATCATCGGCATCGCTACCGCGGCGCACCAGGCCTTCTCGGCCAACCTCTACACCTTCCCGTCAGACGTGTTCCCGCGCAGCGCGGTGGGTTCGGTGATCGGCATCGGCGGCACCATGGGTGCGATCGGTGGCATGGTGATGTCGATCTTTACCGGCTACATTCTCGAAGCGACCGATAATAATTACTCGGTGCTGTTCGCGGTGTGCGCTGCTGCCTATATGCTGGCCCTGTTGACCGTCCACCTGCTGTCGCCGCGCCTCGAGCGCGTCAGCGTGGCGTAATCGGGACCGTTCCTGAACATGACCACTGCCGTTCGAATCCACCCCGCCGACAGCGTCGCCGTGACGCTGTCTCCGATTTCCGCCGGCGAAGAGGTTACCGCCGGCGGGATCACCGTCCGGGCCGCGCAGGACATTCCGTCCGGCCACAAGATCGCGCTGGTCCCGATCGCGGCGGGCGAGTCACCGATCCGCTATGGCTTCCCGATCGGCCACGCGATCTCGGCGATCGCACCGGGCGATCACGTCCACAGCCACAACGTCGCGACGTCGCTCGCCATCGATGGCAGCTATCGCTACGAGAAGCCGGCCGACCATGCTCCCCCCGCCCCTGCCCACCGCAGCTTCATGGGCTATCGCCGTGGAGACGGCAGCGTCGGGACGCGTAACGAGATCTGGATCATTCCCACGGTCGGCTGCGTCGGGCGCACAGCCGACCGGCTCGCGGCGATGGCGGAGCGCGAGTCGTTCGCCGGCATCGAGGGCGTCCACGCCTTTCCGCACCCGTTCGGGTGCTCGCAGCTTGGTGACGATCTCGAAGGCACCGGCGCGATCCTAGCCGCGCTGGCGTGCAATCCCAATGCCGGCGGCGTGCTGCTGCTCGGCCTCGGCTGCGAATCGAACCAGCTTTCCGGCATGGTTGAGCGGCTCCCCGAAGGCCGGCGAGACCATGTCCGGTGGTTTACCGCGCAGGGCGTCGACGACGAGATCGAGCGCGGTATGGAAGCGATCGAGGACCTTGCCCGCCACGCCGCCGCGCAACGGGAGCCGGTGCCGCTTTCGGCGCTTCGCCTGGGCGTGAAGTGCGGCGGCTCCGATGGCCTGAGCGGCGTCACCGCCAATCCGCTGATCGGCCGCATCGCCGATGCGGTGGGCGATGCCGGCGGCCATGTGCTCTTGACGGAAATCCCCGAGATCTTCGGCGCCGAGCAGGTGCTGATGGACCGCTGCGTCGACCGCCCGACCTTCGACGCCCTCGCGGCGCTGGTCGGCCGTTTCAAGCGCTACTTCGCCGACCATGGTGAGCCGGTCTCCGAAAATCCCAGCCCCGGCAATATCCGCGGCGGCATCACCACGCTGGAAGAAAAGTCGCTCGGCGCCGTCCAGAAAGGCGGCCATGTTCCGGTGACCGACGTCATCCATTATGGCGAGCGCATGACCCGCACCGGCCTGACGGTGCTCGAAGCACCCGGCAATGACGCGGTCTCGACCACCGCGCTCGCTGCCGCCGGCGCGACGCTGACCCTGTTCTCCACTGGCCGCGGCACGCCGCTCGGCAGCCCGGTGCCGACGGTCAAGGTCGCATCGAACAGCGCGCTCGCTGCGGCCAAGCCCCGCTGGATCGACATCAATGCAGGCGACGCGCTCGATGCCGGCATGGATGCGGTGTTCGAGGATGCGCTCGACACCATCCTCGCCATCGCTTCGGGCACGCCTGCGCGCAACGAAACCAATGGCGAGCGCGGTATCGCCATCTGGAAGCGCGGCGTCACGCTCTGACCCTTCCCTCCTCCCGCGAGCGGGAGGAGGCTCATTCACCGCTTTGCGAAAATCTGCAGCCCCGCGGCACCGATCGCACAGATGACACCAAGCGCGGCGACACCACTCCAGCCGGCGAGCGCCCATGCCTGGCTCGCGGCCGCCGATCCTGCCGCGCCACCCATGAACATCGTGCCCATGAAAAGGGTGTTGATCCGCGCCCGCGCCTCGGGCCGGAGCGCATAGACGATGTGCTGGTTGGAGACGAGCGAGGCGTGCACCGCGAAGTCGAGGAGCACCACGCCGATGACCAGCCCCGCGATCGAGGTCCACAACCCGAGCAGCGCCCAGGATCCGAGCGCGAGCAGGGCGCCGATCAGGATCGCGCCGTGCGGCCCGCGGCTGTCGGCCATTCGCCCGGCGACAGGCGCCGCCAGCACGCCCACCGCGCCGATCACACCGAACAGCCCCGCAATGTCGGCGCCAAAGCCGAAGCGCGGCTCGGCCAGATGCAGCGCAAGCATCGACCAGAAGGCCGAAAAGGCGCCGAACATCAGCGCCTGCGTGATCGCCGCCAGCCGCAATGCCGGAAATTCGCGCCACAGCGCCACCATCGAGCGGAGCAAGGCCGGATAGCTCAGTTGCATATCGGGCGCGCCGCGTGGCAGCCGCGATCCCATCCATGCCGCGGCCGCCAGCGCCACCGGCACCGCCAGCCAGAACATTGCCCGCCAGCCGAACTGCACGGCGACGAGTCCGGCGAGCGCGCGGCTGAGCAATATGCCGCACAACAGCCCGGACATAACGACGCCCACCGTCTCGCCGCGCCTTTCCGGCGCCGCGAGATGGGCGGCGAAGGGCACGATCTGCTGCGCGACGGTGGCCGCCGCGCCGACGATCACCGAGGCCAGGATCAGCATGGTCGCGCTGGGCGAGACCGCCGCCGCCGCCAGCGCAACGGCGAGCAGCCCGAACTGGAGCATGATCAGCCAGCGCCGCTCGTGCAGATCGCCCAGCGGCACCAACAGGAAAAGGCCGGCCGCATAGCCCAGTTGGGTTGCGGTCGGCACCAGGTTGATCAGCCCATCGCCCAGTTCGTGCCCGATCACGCCGAGCATCGGCTGGTTGTAATAGATGTTGGCGACTGCGAGGCCGCACGCCGCGGCCATCGCGAAGGTCAGCCCGCGCCCCATGCCGACGGTCGGCATGGGCGCAGTGCCGGCGCTGCTCACGCCGCGACCTGTTCGGCGTCGGCGACCGCGTCGAGCGTCGGATAGTCGATATAGCCGCGCTCGGCGCCGCCATAGAAACTGGGGCGGTGATAGCGGTTCATTGCGGCGTGCTCGGCAAGGCGACGCGGCAGATCGGGGTTGGCAATGAACAGGCGTCCGAACGCAATCGCATCCGCCCTTCCCTCTTCGATCGCGGCACGCGCGGTGTCGCCGACATAGCCGCCGGCCGAGATCACCGCACCGGGAAAATTGCGCTTGAGCAGCTTGCCCGCATCCGCCGCGGAGGCATCGATGGCGTTGACGTCGCTGGTCTGGTCCGCGCGCGGTTCGACCACATGGAGATAGGCGAGGCCGCGACGGCCGAGTTCGGTGCCGACATGGGCATAGAGGTTCGCGGGATCGCTGTCGCCCATGCCGTTGAACGTACCCCAAGGCGAAAGACGCACGCCGACCCGATCCGGCGACCATGCTGCGGCAACCGCATTGACGACTTCGAGCAGGAAGCGCGCACGGTTGGCGATCGAGCCACCATAGCCATCCTCACGCCGGTTGCTCGAATCCTGCAAAAACTGGTCGATCAGATAGCCGTTGGCGCCATGGATCTCGACGCCGTCGAACCCGGCCTCGCGGGCGTTGCGCGCAGCCTGCGCGAAATCGGCGACGATGCCGTCGATTTCATCCTTGGTCAGCGCGTGCGGCAAGACGAGGTCGGCCGGTTCGCCGCTGGCATCGATGTGCGACAGCCCCTCGGGGAGCACCGCGCTGGGTGCGACTGGCGCGGTACCGCCGGGCTGCATCGTCGGGTGCGAGATGCGCCCGGTGTGCCAGAGCTGCTGGACGATGCGGCCGCCCTTGGCGTGCACCGCCTCGGTCACCAACCGCCAGCCGGCGATCTGCGCCGTGCTATGTATGCCCGGCGCCGCGGGATAGCCGCGTGCCTGCTCGGTGATGTTGGTCGCCTCGGTGATGATCAACCCGCCCCTGCTGGCGCGCTGGCCATAATAGATCGCGTTCATCGCATGCGGCACGTCGCCGGGCTGCCACGAACGCTGGCGCGTGAGCGGCGGCATCACCACGCGGTGGTGGAGCGCGATGGCGCCCAGTTGAAGCGGGCGGAAAAGCGGATCGTCGTGAAGGGCCTGGGTCATCGGGGAAACTCTCTGTCCGAAGTGTTGCAGCGCATCTAGGCGGGTCACGCTTTCCGCTGTAGTGAGCGACATCGGTAGGCCGGCATATCGGGGAGCGATATAATGGACCTCAACGAGGTCGCTGTGTTCGTGGAGGCAGTGCGTGCGGGCAGCCTTGCGAGCGCCGCGCGGCGGCTGGTCGTCGCGCCGATGGTCGCCTCGCGTCGGCTCGCCTCGCTCGAAACCGCGCTCGGCACCCGGCTGGTCCACCGCACCACCCGCGCCCTGTCGCTGACGCCGGAGGGTGAGGCTTTCCTGCCCTATGCGCAGGCGATGCTCGAGAATGAAGCGGAGGCGCTCGGCGCGATCCGCCCTGCCGGCGCAGGTGCATCCGGGCTGCTGCGCGTCACGGCATCGCTGCCGTTCGGTCGCAAGGTGGTAACGCCGATGGTGCCCGGATTCCTCGCCGCCAACCCGTCCGTCCGCATCGATCTGATGCTTACCGACAGCATCGTGGATATCGTGGCACAGGGGCTCGATCTCGCCATCCGCATCGCACCGATGCGCGACAGCGGCCTGATCGCCCGCAAGCTGGCGGACAGCCCCCGCGCACTCTATGCAGCGCCCGCCTATATCGCACGCGCCGGCGTGCCGCGGACACTGGCAGACCTCGCGAAGCACGAATGCCTGCGTGCCACCGACGTCGCCCACTGGCGCTTTCTCGTCGATGGCAAGCCGGTCCGCCAGCGCGTATCCGGCCGCTTCACCTCCAGTTCCTTCGAAGCGCTGCATCGTGCATGCCTCGAAGGGCTCGGCATCGTCAGCCTCGCTTCCTGGGATGCGCACGACGAGGTCGCGGCGGGGCGGATGATCCCCCTGCCGCTGAGCGATGCGCAGATCGCGCCACTGGCGATCTGGGCGGTACAGCCGACGACGCGCTTCGTGCCCGGCAAGGTCCGCGCGTTCATCGCCGCCCTCGAAACGCATCTGCTGACGCGCTGAGCATGATGGACGCGCGATGCGCGTCCGCCCTATGCAGCGGCATGACCGCGTTTCCGACACTCGATGAGGCACGCGCGCTCGACGCGGCCGATCCGCTGCGCGACCGTCGCGCCGATTTCACGCTGCCCGAGGGGGTGATCTATCTCGACGGCAACTCGCTGGGCGCGCTGCCGCGGCGCACCGCCGGCGCGGTTGCCGATCTCGTCACCCGGCAATGGGGTGAGCATCTGATCGCGAGTTGGAACATGCATGGCTGGATCGATGCCCCGGCAAGGCTCGGCGCGCGCATCGCGACGCTGGTGGGCGCGGCATCGCATGAGGTGATCGTGGCCGACTCCACATCGGCGAACATCTTCAAGCTCGCCGTTGCCGCATGCCGCGCGCGCCCCGGCCGTCGTACGATCCTGTCCGAGCCGGGCAATTTCCCAACGGACCTCTATGTCGCCAGCGGTGTCGCCGCGACGGTGGGGGTCGAACTGCGCATCGCCGCCCCGGAGGCGCTGGTCGATGCGATCGATGACGACACCGCGGTCGTGCTGCTCACGCATGTCCATTACAAGTCGGGGCACCGCCACGACATGGCTGCGATCACCGTCGCCGCCCAGGCGCGCGGCGCGCTCACCCTCTGGGATCTCAGCCACAGCGCGGGTGCGGTCGCCGTCGATCTCAACGGCAGCAACGCCGATCTCGCGGTAGGATGCGGCTATAAATATCTGAACGGCGGCCCCGGGGCGCCGGCCTTCCTCTTCGTCGCCGAACGCCATCACGGCCTGCTCGAATCGCCCCTGTCGGGCTGGATGGGCCATGCCGCGCCCTTCGCATTCGACGATGCCTATGCACCGGCGCCCGGCATCCGCCGCTTCCTGTGCGGCACGCCGCCGATCGTGGCGATGGCCGCACTCGAAGCCGGCATCGCCTGCTTCGACGACGTGGCGATGGCGGATCTCGAAGCCAAGTCGGCGGCGCTGTGCGACCTGTTCATCGCCGGCGTCGAGTCACGTTGCGCGGGCCACGGCTTCACCCTCATCACGCCGCGCGACGCCGGACGCCGCGGCAGCCATGTCTCCGTCGCGCACGATCAGGCCTTCCCGATCTGCCAGGCGCTGATCGCGCACGGCGTCGTCGGCGACTTCCGCGCGCCGGACGTGCTGCGGATGGGCTTCACGCCGCTCTATACCCGGTTCGAGGATGTCTGGCGGGCTGTGGAGATCCTCGGCGACGTGATGGAGCGGCGGGCTTGGGACGATCCGCAGTTCCGTGTGCGCGGGGCCGTGACGTGATGGCCAAAGCCCTTTCCCGCGACATGCGGACCGGGGCTTTATCTGGAAATCCGGACCGGCACCGTCGTGTAGCCGTTAACGAAGGTCGAAAAGGTCCGTTGCGGCTCACCTGCCAGTTCGATGGTGCGGAACCGGGCGAGGAACTCCTGCCACAGAATCTCCACCTGCAGTTCTGCGAGCCGCGCACCGATGCAGCGGTGGATGCCGGTGCCGAAGGAGAGGTGCCGGCGGGCATTGGGCCGATCGAGCATGAAGCGTCCGGCATCCTCGAACACGGTCTCGTCGCGATTGGCGGAAAGATACCAGAGTACGACCTTCTCCCCCGCCGGAATCATCTGCCCATCGACCTCCACGTCGCAGGTCGTCGTGCGGCGCATATGCGCCAGCGGCGTCTGCCAGCGGATGATCTCGCTCGCCAGATTGCGCGTCAATGAAGGATCGGCGCGCAGCCTGGCGAACTCTCGCGGGTAGCGGTCGAGCGCGACGACGCTACCGCTGAGGCTGTTGCGCGTCGTGTCGTTGCCTCCCACGATCAGCAGCACGATATTGCCGTAGAAGAGCGGGCGCGACATGTCGCGCGTCTCCGCGCCGCCGGCCAGCATCGAGATCAGGTCATCGCCGCCCGGCTCCGCCAGACGGCGCTGCCACATCGCTTCGAAGGTCCCGAAGCATTCGCGCATGATCCGCAGCTTTTCCTCCTGCGTCGCGACGACACCGGCGCCGGGCATCGACACCATCACGTTCGACCAGTGGATCAGATCACGCGCGCGTTCCTGCGGATAACCGAGCAGCCAGGCGAGCGTGCGCGCGGTGAGTTCCATCGAGACGCGATCCGCCCAGTCGAACGTCTCGCCGATCGGCAGGCCATCGAGGATCTCCTGCGACCAGGCCCGCACCTGATCGGCGATGAGGGAAACCTGCCGCGGCGCGAATGCCGGCGCCACCACCCGGCGCTGCGCGGTGTGCGCGGGCGGATCCATCGCGATGAACGAGGGCAGGAATTCCTCGTCCGTCGCCGAGGAGCGGATCGTGATGCCGCCGTTGAAATGGTCCGATGAAAAACGCTCGGTATCCAGTTCGATCGCGGAGATCTCGGCGTGGCGAGTGATCGACCAATAGGATCCGAAAACCCCGTCGCGGCAATGATGGACGGGCGCCTCGCGCCGCAACCGCTCCAGATAAGGTTCGGCAAGACCGAGTTCGAACAGGCGCGGTTGGGCGACGTCGATCCGGTCGATCGGCAGGTCGCGCAGCGCGGTCTCGAGATCGCGAGCGTCGCTGGCGAGGGGCGGGGCTAGGTCCATGGCACTCTCCTTGGTCGGCCTGCCCGTCTCGGCCCCTGCGGCTACCGGCGCGCTACGTCGCGCCGCCGCGCGGTTACGGCGGTAGGCCCGGCCTCTCGGTTACGGCAGCAACAGCGGCCCGTCACGCCCGACATGCGCGCGTAGCCCGCGCCCGGCAGCAGCCGCACCTTGCCTACAGTTGCAGGAGCCTGCCCATGCTTTTCGTACCGTCTGCCGCCAAAGATCTGGTCGATCTGCGAGCGGTCGTGATCGGCGGCACTCGCGGGATCGGCCGGGCGGTACGCACCGGCCTGCTGGCGCGCGGCGCGACCGTGGTCACCGGCGGGCGCGGCGATGGCGTGCTGGAAGGGGTGGAACCGCAACCGCCCCTGCCCGGCTGCGATGTCCGTTCGGGCGCCGCGGTGGCCGATTTTCTAGCCGCGGCATCGGAGGCGATGGGCGGTATCGACGTCGTCATCAACTGCGCATCGAGCCTCACGCTCGGCGAGACCGAGGCGGATTGGGACGCCGCGTTCCAGACCGACCTGATGGGCAGCGTCCGCGTCGTTACGCATGCCGTTTCCCATCTTCGTCGCAGCCGCATGGCGGCGATCGTGCTCACCTCCTCGGTGGTCACGCGGCGCCCCGATCCGCAGCGCTTCGCCTATGGCGCGATGAAGGCGGCGATCGAGCATTTCACCGCGAGCGCGGCGCTGCGCCATGCCGCCGACGGCATCCGCATCAACTGCGCGGTTCCGGGATCGACGCACACAGCGATCTGGGATGCGGTGCGCGATCGCGTGCCGCAGATCTATGAGACGACCGTGAGGGACATTCCGCGGGGCCGCCTCGCCGACGCCGACGAGATCGCCTCGGCCATCCTCTTTCTCGCATCGCCGCAGGCCGGCTGGATCACCGGCCAGTGCCTTGCGATCGATGGCGGTCAGGGTCTCGGCACGCGCTCGCTCACCGAGCATTCGCATGCGCATGCGATCCGGCAGAGATTTGCAGAGACATAAGTCTTCTGAATATTTCCTCTGAAATCAACAAGCTGTTTTCAGTGACACGGATGAAAGGTGCGCAATCGATTGAGAGTTCAGCCGCGACGCACGCGGCAACCGACCAAGAAAAGGGATTATCGATGCGCCTTCTCAACCTCACTTTGTCCGCCCTGGTTCTTTCCACTATGGCCGCGGCACCCGCACGTGCCGAGGACGGGCAGATCTATGGCGCGATCTTCGTGGGTGATCGCTTCGGCGAGGACCAAACCTTCCGCGGCGAGACGCTCACCGGCCTGCCGCGCGTGATCGAATCGCCGACCAAGGACGGCGTGATCGGTGGCGCCGTGCTCGGCGCGGTGGTCAAGGATGCAGGATGGGGCCGCATTCGCGCCGAGGCTGAAATCGCCGCCAGCAAGAATTCGGTCAGCCGCCTGATCCTCAACGGGCAGGAGCGCGAATTGCTGCAGGGCCGCAAGTCGGTGACGACGGTGATGGCCAACCTGATCTACGACACGCCCAAGCTGCTCGAGCGCGTGCGCTTCAGCGCGGGCGGCGGCTTCGGCGCGGCCAACATCGACTATAACATCCAATATAATGTCGCCGCCGCCGGCCCGACGATCCTGATCCCCACCAACCAGTCCGGCCGCCTCGCGCTGCAGGCGATCGGCGGCGTCTCGGTGGACATCACCGAGCGCTTCGCGCTGACCGCCGACGTGCGCTACCTGCATGTCGATACGCATCAGGTGGAGCGCTTCAACCAGAGCGCCGGCACGCTCGATTCGACGCTGAAGGCCAAGTATCACAGCACCGCGGTGACCGCGGGCGTGCGCTACTTCTTCTGAGGCGCCAAGGCCTTCAAACATCGGTGTTCGCGCGCCATAAGGCGCGCGAACACCGGCAGGATGGAGGACAGGCGATGGATGAGAGCGCGCGGGCGATCGTGGACCGGCTGGGCCTTGCGCCGCATCCGGAAGGCGGCTGGTATCGCGAGACGTGGCGGGCGCCGGCCGAACCTGGCGTCCGCACCGCGGGCACCGCGATCCATTTCCTGCTCGAGGCCGGGCAGCGCTCGCACTGGCATCGCGTCGATGCTGCCGAGATCTGGCTGTGGCACGCCGGCGCGCCGCTCACCCTTTCGCTCGCCGACAGCGCGGCGGGCCCGGTCCGCACGGTGCGGATGGGCGGCGACGTGCTCGCGGGCGAGAGCCCGCAGGCGGTGGTGCCCGCCCACGCCTGGCAGGCAGCCGCGCCGGAGGGCGGCTGGACGCTGGTCAGTTGCGTCGTCGCCCCCGGGTTCGACTTCGCGGGGTTCGAACTCGCCCCGCCGGATTGGGCTCCGGCGGCTGGCTGAAGGTCAGGCCAGCATTCGATCGAGATGCGTATAGCCGCCGTCGGGGAACACCCATTGTCCCGTCGTGTGGCTGCTGCGCTCGGACAGCAGGAACACCACCGTGTCGGCGATCTCGCGCGCTGTCGTCATGCGCCGTTCCAGCGGGATGCGGTCGGCGATCACGCGCAGTTGCTCCTCGGGATCGTCGAAGCTGTCGAGCCAGCGCGCGTAAAGCGGCGTCATCACCTCGGCCGGCAGCACTGCGTTGACGCGGATGCCGTCGCCGAGCAGCGCCGCTGCCCATTCGCGGGTGAGCCCGAGTTGTGCAGCCTTGGCGGCGACATAGCCGCTGGTGTTGCCCTGCCCCGTCACCGCGGTCTTCGACGAGATGTTGACGATCGCGCCGCGGCTCGCGCGCAGGTGCGGCAGGCAGTGATGCGCCATGCCGTAATAATGCGCGAGGTTCGCGGTCACCGAGGCGGTGAACGCCGCCGTCCCCGCCTCCAGCCCGATGCCGTCGTTGGCGCCGGCATTGTTGACCAGCCCATGGATGCCGCGGCCCGCCGCGACGATCTCCGTAACTGCCTGCGCGCACGCCGCATCGTCGACCAGATCGGCCTGTACGAACAGATAGTCCGGGCACAAGGCGGCCAGTCGCTCGGCGAAGGCGCCGTCGATCGGGCTGCGGCCGATGATCGCGGGGATCGCCCCCTCCTCCGCCAGCACCTCCGAGATGGCGGCGCCGATGCCGGCGCCGCCGCCGGTGACGATCACCAGCTTGCCGTCGAGCCCCAGCCTCATTTGTCCACCCGATACTGCGCGATCGACTCCGGTTTCATCTCGATCGAGAAGCCGGGCAGCGTCGGCGGCATATAGGCCGCATCGCGGATGATACACGGATCGACGAAATGCTCGTGCAGATGGTCGACATATTCGATCACCCGATCCTCGGTCGTCGCCGAGAAGCAGAGATAGTCGATCATCGACAAATGCTGGACATACTCGCACAGTCCTACACCGCCGGCATGCGGGCAGACCGGCAGGCCCTGCTTGGCAGCCATCAGCAGCACCGCGAGAATCTCGTTGACGCCGCCGAGGCGGCAGCTGTCGATCTGCACCACGTCGATCGCGCCGCGCATCATGAACTGTTTGAACATGATGCGGTTCTGGCACATCTCGCCGGTCGCCACCTTCACCCGCCCGATATTCTCGCGGATCTTACGGTGGCCCTCGATATCGTCCGGACTGGTCGGCTCCTCGATGAACCACGGATCGGCGAAGGCGAGCGCGTTGACCCACTCGATCGCCTGACCGACTTCCCAGATCTGGTTGGCGTCGATCATCAGCCGACGGTCCGGCCCCAGCACCTCGCGCGCGATGCGCAGGCGGCGGACATCATCGTCGAGGTCACGCCCGACCTTGAGCTTGATATGGTTGAAACCGGCATCCACCGCTTCGGTCGCCAGCCGGCGCAATTTCTCGTCCGAATAACCGAGCCAGCCCGCCGAGGTGGTGTAGCAGGGATAGCCCTGCGCCTCGAGCCGCGCGCGCCGCTCGGCCTTGCCGTCCGCCGCCTTGGTCAGCAGCGCCAGCGCCTCTTCGGGGGTGATGCAATCGGTGATGTAGCGGAAGTCGATCGCGCGAAGGATTTCCTCCGGACTCATGTCGGCGACGAGCTGCCACACCGGCTTGCCCTCCGCCTTCGCCCACAGATCCCACACCGCGTTGACCACGGCACCGGTCGCGAGGTGGATCGCGCCCTTGTCCGGACCGATCCAGCGCAACTGGCTGTCTCCGGTCACGTGCCGCCAGAACCGGCCCGGATCCGCACGCACCCAATCCAGTTCGAGGCCGACGACGAGATGCTCCATCGCACGGATCGCGGCGACGCAGATATCGTTGCCGCGGCCGATCGTGAAGGTCAGGCCGTGGCCCTCGAGCCCCGGCTGGTCGGTTTCGAGGATGACATAGGCGGCCGAATAATCGGGATCGGGGTTCATCGCGTCCGATCCGTCCAGCGCAAGGCTGGTCGGGAAGCGGATATCGGCAGTGCGAAGAGCGGTGATACGGGTCATTCGACGGTCCATCCGCCATCGATCACGGCGGTGGTACCGGTGACGAACGCGCTGTCGTCCTCGGCCAGATGCAGCGCGACGGCGGCGATTTCTTCGGGGCGGCCGAGACGGCCGATCGGCTGGCGCGCGACGAAGCCGGCATAGGCCTCGTCGAACGAGGTGCCGTTCGCATCGGCCACCGCCTGCACGCGGGCAAGCAGCGAGGGCGATTCGACCGTGCCGGGGCAGATCGCGTTGCAGCGGATGCGCTGGGCGACATAATCCGCTGCGACCGCCTTGGTCAGCCCGATCACCGCCGCCTTGCTGGCGCCGTAGGCGCAGCGGTTGCGCACCCCGATCAGCGAGGAAGCGACCGACGAAACATTGATGATCGATCCGCCGCCCGCCGCGATCATACCAGGCAGATAGGCGCGGATCATCCGGAACATCGCGGTCGAATTCAACGCGAACGCCGCATCCCAATCCTCGTCGCTGCAATCGAGCGCGGTGCCGGCATGGACGATGCCTGCGGCATTGAGCAGCACGTCGGCCGGCCCGGTCGCCTCGACCAGCGCCGCGATTGCCGCCCTGTCGGTCAGGTCGGCGACATGGGTCTGCACGCCATGCAGGGTCGCCAGCCCGGCGCCGTCGCGATCGACGGCATGGACCGTCGCGCCCTCCACCACGAAACGCTCGACGGCCGCGCGGCCGATTCTTGCGGCGGCGGCGGTCACCACGGCCGTCTTGCCCGATAATCTCATTGTCGTTCCGTTCCCGTGAAGATGATCATGTCAGCCCAGCGCCAGTCCGGGTCCGCGCAGCACCACCGGCCGTCCTGCGAGCAGATCGAGCGTGCGCCTCGCCGTGCCGCAACGCACGGTGCGCTTTCCGTCGATGTCCGGCCGGATCCGCGCCTCGGCCAGCACGCCGTCGCGCCAGCTAAGGTCGATGCCGCACGCGCCGCGTGCGCGCAGCCCCGTCAACGATCCGCTGGGCCAGGCGCGCGGCAGCGCCGGCAGCAGCAGGATATCATCACCAAGGCTCTGCATCAGCATCTCGACGATCCCGGAGGCGCCGCCGAAATTGCCGTCGATCTGGAACGGCGGATGCGCATCGAACATGTTCGGATAGGTGCGCTCCGGCCCCAGCAGGAAGCGCAATATGGCATGGGCATGGTCGCCGTCGCGCAGCCGCGCCCACAGGTTGATGCGCCACGCCGTCGCCCAACCGGTCGCCTTGTCACCGCGGATCTCCAGCGATCGCTTCGCCGCAGCGGCGAGTTCGGGGGTGCGGTCCACATCGATCTGGTTGCTTGGGAACAGGCCGTAGAGATGCGAAACGTGGCGGTGATGGATATCTTCCGCCCCCGCGTCCCAATCCTCCTGCCACTCCATCAACTGGCCCTGTGCACCGACCCTGCCGGGCGCGAGCCTCGCGCGCATGGCATCGAGCGCCGACACATCCGCGGGATCCCGGCCGAGGATGCGGGCGGCGTCGGCGGTGTTGGTGAAGAGGTCGCGGATGATCTGCATGTCCATCGTCGGCCCGGCGCACAGCGAGGTCGCGCCGCGGCCATGATTGTTCTCGGGCGACAGTGACGGGTTGGTCACCATCCAGCCCGTCTTCGGATCCTTCACCAGCGTATCGAGGAAAAACAGGCTGGCACCGTAGAGGATCGGATAGATCGCGGCGAGATAGGCCTTGTCGCGGCCATAGTCGTAGCGATCCCAAAGATGCAGGCACAGCCAGGCGCCGCCCGTCGGCCACAGGCCGAATTGCGGCCCGTCGATCGGCGCGGTCGCCCGCCAGAGATCGGTGTTGTGGTGGCACACCCAGCCCCGCGCGCCATACATGTCGCGCGCCGTACGTGCACCGGTGATCGCGATATCGCGCACCATCGCGATGAGCGGCTCGATCAGTTCGGGCATCGCGGTCGGCTCGGCCGGCCAATAATTCATCTCGGTGTTGATGTTGACGGTGTATTTGGAGCCCCAGGGCGGCCGGACGCTCTCATTCCAGATGCCCTGCAGGTTCGCGGGCTGCGATCCGGGCCGCGACGATCCGATCAGCAGATAGCGGCCGTAGTTGAAATAGAGCGCCGCCAGCGCCGGGTCGTCCGTCGTTTCGGACTGGCGGATGCGCGCATCGGTCGGCTTGTCGGCTGCGACGCTGCGCCCAAGATCGATGCTGACGCGGCGGTAGATCTCGCGGTGCGCGGCGGCGGTATCCGCGGCGATGCGATCGAAGCCGCGACCGGAGGCAGCCGCGATCTGCCCCCTGGTGATCGCGGCCGGATCGCCACCGACATCGTCGAAGCGGCGATAGCTGGTCGCCATCGCGATCAGGATGGTCACTGAGTCCGCGCTGCGCACCTTGATCAGCCCCGCGCCTAGGCGCACCGTGCCGCGCTTCGCGATCACCCGCACCCGCGCCTCGACCCGCAACGCGCCGGCGATGCCATTGTCGGCACCGTTGCGGCCGCCCAGCACCAGCGTATCGCCGCCCTCGATAGCGACTGCGAAATTCTTCTGCGGCGAACTGGCGCCGAGATCGAACGCGACCTTGCCCGGCCGGCTGGCGGTAAGGCGGATGGCGATCACCTGATCGCCGGGCGACGCGACCGCTTCGCGCGTGTAGGTGACGCCATCGATCGTGTAGCTGACGCCGGCAAGCGCGGCATCGAGATCGAGGTGTCGGCGATAGTTGGTCGCCGCCGCCGGATCGGCGCCGGGCACCACGAGCTGCAGATCGCCGACCGTTTGGTACGACATCTGGCTCAGCGGCACCGCCATGAGCTTTTCCTTCGCGAGCGCATCCGCAGCGTCATGCTCGCCGGCGAAGATCAGGCGGCGCACCTCGGGCAGTGCCTCGCGTGCCGCCGGGTTGACGGGATCATAGGGGCCGCCGCCCCACACCGTGTCCTCATTGAGCTGGATGCGCTCCTGGTCGATCCCGCCGAACAGCATCGCGCCCAGCCGGCCATTGCCGATCGGCAGTGCTTCGACCCATTCGGCGGCGGGCTGGCGATACCACAGCATATCCGTCGCCGACGCGACCGGTGCCGCCGCCGACACACCGGGCGTCAACGCGATCGTCGCCGCGGCGCTGGACGTGGCAATGAGGGCGTCGCGTCGCGTCAGGCCGGAATGGTCGCTCACTGGAACTCCTCTCGCGCGCCGCCGCCCCGGCTCCCCATGAAACGGCGGCTGGGCGATCTCAGCAACAGTTTGACAGTAACTTTTATATGTGGAAGCCTAGTTATGAAGCCGTGGCTGCGCAAGCGTCATTCTCGCGCGGCCACGAGATGGTAGGACAGGCACCGAACCGATCGTAGAATCGGAGGGCAGAACGGAAGAGAGGTTGTCGAATGGCGCTGAACCCGATCCTGACGGGCGAACGGGCAGATGGCCGGCAGGCCGCGGGGGGGCGTCGCTTCGTGACGCCCGGCCATGTCGCCGGGTTCGTACTGGTCACAAGCCTGTTCTTCCTGTGGGCGCTCGCCAACAATTTCAACGACATCCTGATCCGCCAGTTCCAGAAGGCGCTGGCAGTCAACCGTGCCGAGGCGGGCTTCATCCAGTTCGTCTTCTACCTCGCCTATTTCCTCGTGGCGCTGCCGGCGGGGCTGATGATGCGTCGGCTGGGTTATCGCGTCGGTATCCTTGTCGGCCTCGCGCTCTATGCGACCGGCGCGCTGCTGTTCTACCCCGCCGCCGAGTTGCGCGCCTACAGCGCTTTCCTCGCCGCGCTGTTCGTGCTCGCCGCCGGCGCCGCGACGCTGGAGACCGCTGCCAACCCCTATATCGTCGCGTTCGGCGATCCCGCCCGCGCGTCGCAGCGGCTCAACCTCGCGCAGGCGTTCAACGGCTTCGGTGCGGTGCTGGCGCCGATCCTCGGCGGGCTCTTCATCTTTTCCGGCATCGAACATGATACCGGCGCATTGTCGGCGATGTCACCCGCGGCGCTGGAAGCCTATCGCGCCAGCGAAGCGCGGACGGTGCAGCTTCCCTATCTCGTGCTCGCCGCGGTCGTCATCCTCGTCGCCTTCGCAATGGCACGGGTGAAGCTGCCCGACCCCCGGCAGGACGGTGCGGAGGCGGCCGAGACCGCTCCGCGCAGCGGGCTGCTCCGCTCGCCCGTGCTGATCGGCGCGATCGTGGCGCAATTCTTCTATGTCGGCGCGCAGGTCGGCATCTGGAGCTTCTTCGTCGATTTCGTGAAGGAACAGTCGCCCGGCACGCCGGAGCGCACCGCCGCCTATCTGCTCTCGGGCAGCCTTGCGCTGTTCATGATCGGCCGCTTCCTCGGCGCGGCATTGATGGCGCGGATCGCGCCGGCGCGGCTGCTGGCAGGCTTCGGCGTCGCCGCCGCGCTGCTCGTGGTGGTGGCGATGATCACCGGCGGCGCGATCGCGATCACCGCGCTGGCGCTCACCAGCTTCTTCATGTCGATCATGTTTCCGACGATCTTCGCGCTGGGCATCCGTGACCTCGGCCACGATGCCGCAGTGGGTTCATCGTTCATCATCATGGCGATCGTCGGCGGCGCGATCCTGCCGCCGCTGATGGGGTGGTTCAGCCACGGCGCCGGGCTGCAAGGCGCGCTTGGGCTGCCCCTGCTCTGCTTCGTGGTGGTGACGCTGTTCGGGCTCGCGATCGGCCGAGCGCGCCATGCGGGCACGGTTGCAACGCCCGCAGTCGCCTCCTAGGCTCATTGCCATGGCAGGACGACGGGGCGGCACGGCAGCCGGCAAGACCAGGGACTATTCGGCGCCCGCGCTGGAAAAGGCCTTCGACATCTTCGAACAGCTCGCGCTCGCACCCGAAGGGCTGACGATCACCGAGATGTCGCAGCGGCTGGGACGATCGATCAGCGAAATCTTCCGCATCATGATCGTGATGGAGCAGCGCCGCTGGCTGGCCAAGGATCCGGACAGCGACCGCTATTCGGTGACCTACAAGATGCTCGAACTCGCGCACCGCGCGACACCGGCACAGGAACTGACCTATGTCGCCGCCCCGATCGCGCGCGCGCTGATCCAGCGCACCGGCCAATCCTGCCACCTCGTCGTCGCGGCCGATGGCCACGGCCTGTGCGTGCTGCGCGAACAAGCGCCCGGCCCCACCGCCTTCTCGCTGCGGCTGGGCACGCAGGTCAATCTGCTGACGAGTTGCTCCGGCCGCATCCTCCTCTCCTACGCCACCCCCGATCTGCGCGAGCGGATGATGGATGCGATCCCCGGCATCAAGGCGAAGGACCGCAGCGAGATCGAACGGCGCGCCGCCGAGATCCGCGAGCGCGGCTACGAAACCGCGCCCAGCGCCCGCACGAACGCGGTGACCGACATCAGCGTGCCGGTTTTCGGCTTCGACGGGCGGGCGGCGGCGGCGCTGACGATCCCGTTCCTCAACTATATCGACGGCACCGAGCATATGACGCTCGAAGCCGCGCGCGACGCGCTGATGGCCGCAGGCCGGCAGATCTCGCACGGGCTCGGATGGGCGGAGCGGGATGTGGCGGAACCGGCGGTCCCGCCGCCCGCGCCGAAGCCGCGGCGGCGGAAGGCGACGGTATAGCGCACCTTTCCCCTCTCGTTTCGCCCTGCCCCCGGCCATTCGTTCCAAGCGGAGGTGTTGGGATCCCCAGGCCTGTCGCCGCAAGGGTGGCGAAGGCTCAGATCCTGACGATCCCCTTGATCACCCCGGTCTCGGGCCGCATCCATTCCCCCATCCGCTCGGGCAGTTCCGCCAGCGTCACATCATGGCTGTGCAGATCCCGGGTCGGCACCACGCCACTGCGGATCGCATCGATCACCGCCGCGAAGTCCTCCGCGGTTGCGTTGCGGCTGCCCATGAGGGTCAGTTCACGCTTGTGGAATTCCGGATCGCTGAACGTGATCTCGGCCGACACAATCGAAACCAGCACATAGCGTCCGCCATGCGCCGCATGGAGAAAACCCGCCTCCATCGCCCCCGGATTGCCGGTGGCATCGAACACCACGTCGAAGAAATCCCCGTCGGTCGCCGCCGACAGCCGCTCGCGCAGATCGTCACCCGGCACCTCGGCGCGCACGGCGCCCAGCTTGTCGACCGCGAAGGTCGCACGACGGCGGTTGCCGTCGAGCACCGTAACTGCGGCACCGGTCTGCTTGGCGAACAGGGTGACCGCAAGGCCGATCGGCCCCGCCCCGACCACCAGCACGCGATCCTGGGCGCCCACCTGCGCGCGGCGCACCGCGTGCATGCCGATCGCGAGGAATTCGACCATCGCCGCCTGATCGAGACTCAGCCCCTCGGCGGGGATCACATAGCGTTCTTCGACCACAAGATATTCGGCGAGGCCGCCGTCGCGATGGACGCCGAGCACCTCGATCCGCACGCAGCAATTGGGCTTGCCGCGGCGGCAGGCGATGCAGGTGCCGCAGGCCAGATAGGGCAGCACACTCACCGTCATGCCCGGCACCAGGGCGCTGCCGGGATCGACCTCGATCACTTCGGCCGCGAGTTCATGGCCGATGACGCGCGGGTAGCTGAGATAGGGCTGCTTACCGGCGACGATATGATAATCCGTGCCGCACACGCCGACACGGCGGATGCGCAGCAACGCCTGCCCCGGAGCCCGTTCCGGCATCGGCCGGTTCTCGAGCGAAAGCCGGCCCGGCTCCACGCAGGTGACGACCGACATATCCATCCGTGACATCCTCTCATTGGCTGCGGCAGCCGCGTCCAGCGCAGGCTATGACTTTCGTATATGCAACCAACTTTCCATGTTCAATGACCTTCGGCTGCGGCGACCTTCAACCATTGCGGTCGAGCAACGCCTTCAGCGCCGCCGGATTGACGGGCTCCGAACAGAGAAAGCCCTGATAGAGATCGCAGCCCTCCGCCGCCAGCAGCGCGCGCTGCGCCTCATCCTCGACGCCTTCGGCAACTACGGTCAACCCCAGCGCCTGCGCCATGCCGATGATCCCGCGGACGAGCAGATGATCGCGTTCGACGCGGGCGATGTCGTCGATCAGCAATTTGTCGATCTTGAGATAGTCGAGCGGCAACGCCTTCACATAGCCGAGGCTCGCATAGCCCGTGCCGAAATCGTCGATCGCGATCCGGCACCCTGCTTCGCGCAAAACCGCGAGCGCGGTGGCCGCCGCCGGCAAATCCTTGATGAGGCCGCTCTCGGTGACTTCGGCGGTCAGCCGGTTCGCCGGGAAGCCCGCATCCGCCGCCATCGCCAGCAGCCCAGTAGCGAATGCCGGCCGGGCGATGTCGGCCGATGTCACATTCACCGACAGGCGCAGCCGGTCGAGCGGCGCGCGCCATCCGGCTGCGAGCCGCATGGCCTTGGCCTGCACATGCACCGATAATGGCAGCAGGAAGCCCGCCCGCTCGGCCGATGCGAACAAGGTGCTGGCGCCCAGTTCGCCATGTTCGGGATGCCGCCAGCGCGCCAGCGCCTCGACGCCGACGATCGCGCAGGTGGCAAGGTCGACCTGTGGCTGAAACAACACCTCCACCTCATCGCGGTCGATGGCGCGGCTGAGGTCGGTCCCAAGCCGCGTCTCCCTGGTCACCGCGACCGCCTGCGCTCCGCTCAGCATCCGCACCGAACCGCTCTGCTCGAGACGGGCAGCGGCAAGCGCGATGCCTGCGCGGCGCAGCACGTTGAGGCCGCCGTCATCGCCCGGCTCGACATGCGTGCCGCCGACATGACAGCCGAACACCATAGGCACGTCATCGACCACGAAGGGCTTCACGACCGCCTCGGTAATCTCGAGCGCAAGCAGTTTCGTCCGCTCCAGCGACGGTTCGGGGTCGATGAGGACGACATAATCGGCACCTTCGAGGTGCGCGACGATCCCGCGCCGTTGGACCACCTGGCAGATGCGATCGGCGATCATCGCGTTCAGCCGCTCGGCAATTTCGGCACCATGCACGGTGGCGACCACCTCGAAGCGGTTGGGGGCGACGAACAACACGCTGGTCTGCGTGCGATCGGCGATACGGCGATCGAGCCAGCGCCGCACGAAGGCGATATCGGGCAGCCCGTTTTCGGGATGGCGGCGACCCGCCCCGCCCCGCGCGCCATGCCTCAGCCGGCCGACATGGCGCGCCGCGAAGCCGAGCATCCGCGTCAGTTCGAGGGCATCGAAGGGTTCGTGCAGATAATGGGTCGCGCCCGCCGCGAAGACGCGATCGAGCGCATCGAGATCCACGTCATCGATCAGGAGCAGCAACGCCCCGCCATCGGCTTCGACCACGCCCGCCAGCGCCTTGACCGCCGTCAGCCCTGCCTCGAAAACGCCGCGTCCGTCGACCAGCGCAACCGTCGCTCCGCTGGCAAGAAACTGCCGGTCGAGCGTATCGCCCGATCGGGCAGGCATGACATGCCACCCGGCAGCGACGATGATCTCCGCCAAATCCTCACCGCCATCCGGAGCGACGAGCAACAATATGGCAGCAGGAACCGCCGGCGGAGATTGCGGATTCATCTCGGTATGCCCATTATCAGGATGCTTAGCAGGAAGCTGGTGCTGCGCCAGTGGGCGCCAAAGCATGTTGCCGTGACGGCGCTTGCTGCGGATGCCATGAAGGCCTAGCACGTGGCGATGGAGACTGGCTTGACCGACGGGACCCAGAAGCTGACCGATGCTTTCGGCCGGCGCATCTCCTATCTGCGCATTTCGGTGACCGACCGCTGCGACCTGCGCTGCCGCTATTGCATGTCCGAGGCGATGACCTTCCTGCCGCGATCGGCGCTGCTGAGCCTGGAAGAGATCGCGCTGATCGCCGACCGCTTCATCGCCCGCGGCGTTACCAAGATCCGCCTGACCGGCGGCGAACCGCTGGTGCGCCGCGGCGTCGATGAACTGGCGAAGCGGATCGGCCGCCATCTCGGGCAGGGGCTGGACGAACTGACGCTGACGACCAACGGCACCCGCCTCGTCGAGCATGCCGAGGCGCTCGCCGCTGCCGGCGTGCGCCGCATCAATGTCAGCCTCGACAGCCTCGATGCCGACCGTTTCCGGACGATCACCCGCACGGGTGATCTCGCGCGGGTGATGGCGGGCATCGATGCCGCCGTCGCCGCCGGGCTGCGGATCAAGATCAACATGGTCGCGCTGAAGGGCGTCAACGAGGATGAGATCGAACCGATGCTCGCCTGGTGCGCCGACCGCGGCTTCACCTTGTCGCTGATCGAGACGATGCCGCTGGGCGCCATCGACGAGGATCGCGTCGACCGCTACCTGCCGCTGACCGCAGTGACCGATCGCCTGCGCGAGCGCTACACGCTGGTGCCGGACGATTACCGCACGGGAGGCCCATCGCGCTATTGGCGCGTTCAGGAACTGGACGCGCGGCTGGGACTGATCTCACCGCTCACCAACAATTTCTGCGACGGCTGCAACCGCGTGCGGCTGACCACCGAAGGACAGCTCTACATGTGCCTCGGGCATGACGATCGCGTCGACCTGAAGGCGGCCTACCGCAATGGCGGGATCGCTGCGGTCGACGCCGCGATCGACGAAGCGCTGCGGTTGAAGCCGCGGGCGCACGATTTCCGCATCGATCGCCGCGCCGCCACACCGGCAGTGGCGCGTCATATGAGCGTGACCGGCGGATGAGCGATCAGCCACGGCGGGCACTGGTCGTCTCGCCTACCGATGCCGCCCGCGGCGCCGCGAGCGCGCTCAGCGCGCGGCGCGACTGGGTGGACGTAACGGAAGCCGACCTGATCATCGCGCTCGGCGGCGACGGCTTCATGCTGCAGACCTTGCACACAATGCTCGAACGCCGCCGGATCGTTCCGGTCTACGGCATGAACCTCGGCACCGTGGGCTTCCTGATGAACGAATGGCAGCCCGACCGGCTGGAGGAACGGCTGGCCCGCGCGCGCCCGTTCAGCGTCGCCCCGCTGCGGATGACGGCGACGACGGTGGATGGCGAGGTCGTCGAACTGCCGGCGATCAACGAAGTCTCGCTGCTGCGCGAAACGCGGCAGACGGCCAAGCTCGAAGTCACAGTCAATGACCGGATCGTGATCGAGGAACTCGTTTGCGACGGCGTCCTGGTCGCGACGCCTGCAGGCTCAACCGCCTATAACCTTTCGGCGCAGGGGCCGATCCTGCCGCTGGGATCGGGCATGCTTGCGCTCACCCCGATCAGCCCCTTCCGCCCCCGCCGCTGGCGCGGCGCGATCCTGCCCGACCGCGCCCGGACGCGTTTTCGCGTGCTAGACGCGGTCAAGCGCCCGGTCAGCGCCGTGGCCGACCAGCGCGAGGTTCGCGACGTCGAGAGCGTTGTCGTTGAGATCGATCGTACCATCGCCTTGTGCCTGCTGTTCGATCCCGAACATGCGCTCGACGACCGCATCACGATGGAACAGTTCGCAGTGTGAAATCGGGGGTTGCCATCCTCGCAACCCCGCTGCTAAAGGGCCGCCTCCGCACTGATCCCTGATAGCTCAGCGGTAGAGCATCCGACTGTTAATCGGACGGTCGTAGGTTCGAATCCTACTCAGGGAGCCATTATCGCGGGCCATTTCCGCACTGTTCCCTGATAGCTCAGCGGTAGAGCTCTCGACTGTTAATCGAGCGGCCGTAGGTTCGAATCCTACTCAGGGAGCCATTCAGGATAATCCGAGCCGCCCGGCCCTGCCGGCGGCTCGGATCCTCGATCTACAAGCGACATTTCTTCAAGCATATTAAACGGTTCACGGAAGGTGACCGACAGCTGTCCGTTCGCCCAAGTGCTGTTCGAAACCAACAGATTCAAAGCGGTGTTTTTGCCGTTTTGAGACTGTAGGTTGAACGTGGAATGAGCCTTCCGACCAAGGTTCAGAAGAGCGATCCCATCATCGACGTAGGCATCCTCCGCATTGTTGAGGACATCCATTCTGCGAAGGCATCCAGCCCGCTCCTCGCGCCAGGCGGCGGCCATGCGGTCATGCATGTCGGCGGTGATCCGACCGTCGAGATGATCGACGTACAGCTTATCCAATCTTTGCTGAAGTCGATCAGCCTCCCCTCTCAGGCGGCCGACCATCTCCAACCGCTCCCTGTTCTTGTCACCGTGTGATTCGCGAATCGCTCGCTCGATTAGCGCGAACACCTCGTCGTCCATGTGGAGACGGGCGAGCTGCTCAGAGAAAGCCTGAGCCAGGGTTTCTTCGCGCACATACTTCTCAGGACATTTCTGCTTGAAGCCCGAGCAGTGATAATAAATGTACCGGCCCCGCTGCATCTGGGCGACCACCGCGCAGCCACAATGACCGCATGTGATCAACCCTGTGAAAGCGAACCGTAGAGGCTTCGCCCGCACGTTGCTCGCGCTCCGGCCATCAAGGACCTCTTGAACGTTCTCCCATGTCTCCTGGCTCACGAGCGGCTCGTGTGTTCCCTGGTACAGGCGTCCACCCCACTCAAAGGCACCGGCGTACAGGCGGTTCCGAAGCATGTAATGGATAGTGCTGGTCCCGACGGGTTTCTGGCTCCGACGGTACCTCAGCCCGGCAGCCCGCGCTTTGTGGGTGACATCTTTCAGGGCGTAATCACCCGTTTCAAACCATTCGAACACACGCATGACGATGGGAGCGAGATTCGGGTCGGGGACGATGATTTTTTTTCCCTGCGGGCCAACGACATTAAGGTAACCGAGCGGAGCCTGAGAAGGCCAGATGCCCTGCTTCGCCTTTTCGAGCATGCCCTTACGGGCTTCCTCGGAGAGATTATCGACATAGTTCTTAGCCATGAGAACCTTGATCCCATGCATGAACTTTTCGGAGGAACGCGAATCGCGGGAGACAACCGTTCCTTCTTTTACAAGATGCAGTTCGATGTCGAAGCCATCGAGCGTCACCCAATCCTTGATGTTGCGATAGAGCCGATCCGTTTTTTCGACCAGCAAATGCCGCACCCCAGGGTGACCCCGGAGATATTTTAGCATCGCCTCGAACTGGGTACGGCCGGTCTTTTTTGCGGTCTCGACATCGACATACTGCTCGACGATGACGACCCCCATCCGCTCCGCATATTCACGGATCAGAGCAACCTGCGCGTCGATGGAGAAGCCTTCCTTCTCCTGCTCAGCTGTAGAGACGCGAGCATATAGGACAGCCTTCTCGCCCCCAGCGGAATGGCCTCGACCAGATGATTGAGCTTTGGGTTTACGCGGACGGGCCATATGTCATTCCTGAATCCTGCCAAGGGCACCTCCCACACCTCCCTCCCCTCCAGCAAGCCGTGAAGAGAGCGACTATGCGGGCGGGGGACGGCGTGACGGCTTCCGTTTTACATGATCGGACTTTTTGGGTCGATCACGGGGTCTCGCTGACTGATTCTTTTCCTTCACATCCGCTGGGGGATCAGCCGCGGTCACCTCCCATTGAACCAGCATCCAGAGATAATCTGCAAGATTCCCGAGCATGTTCCTTGCCTCGTTCTCAGACACGGGCCTTCGCAATCGGCGCGTAAAGACTGCCTGCGCGTCCAGAACGAGTTGTCGGGACAGGGCACTTCGTCTGATCGTCCAGCGGTCCTCCCTGCCAGGTGTGTGTGTCGGCGGAGCCGGGCCGGATTGATCGGCGACATCCTCTACGGCGGGTTTCAACTCTCCGTAGGTCGTGGTTTCGAGCCTCAGCCTTCTCATGGCTGTGCCACCGACGGAGTGACGGAAAAAACGCGAGGTCCGAAGCGACGCTCGAGGTGACGCGAAACGGATAGGACGTACCGACGCTGTCGCCAGCCCGTGGGGCTGTGGTAAACGCCTATCGCCTTCCAATAGTCGCCCGTTGCGGATAGCGCCGATAGGAAGATCCAGCGCGCGGCCTGAACGTTGAAGCATGGGTCGCTCATAAGCCAAGCCCGAACCTGATCCGGTGGACGGCCTGTCAGCGTCGATAGCTTGGGCACCCAGAAGCTGTTGACCTGGAGCGGACCAAGATCATGGCTGCCGTTGCTGTTCGGTACCTCGGCACCAATCCAGCCTCCTTCCTGATCACGAAGCCCCCAAAGGGTTTTCTCGAGCCATGCGCGACCGCCCGACGCCTGCCGAATACAAGCTCCAACACGAGCTTCATGAGCCTGTGGCGACTGCGACCGGGCATCTGCGACGACAGGCCCCATGAACAGCATGACCAGCGCCAATGGTACTCTCACGTGCATTATTTTAGCGATCATGGCCGCCTCCATGATCTTGCGCGTTGGTGTGGGCCGGCTCGGGAACTGGTTGCTGCGTAGGCGGTGGGGCGCCGCTTGCATCGCGGCCGGCACCCCGGTCGGGGCTTCGGTCGAGGAGAGACACTATCCATCGATCAAGGAAGGCCGCTGCGAATTGTGCGCGGCCGGCGAGTCGCTCGGCGAGACTCGTCGGCGGCGACCCTTTCTCCGGTTCTAGTTGCTCCGTTGTCCGGTTCTTGCGGATTTCGCGTTCGGCGCGTTGCTCATCACGTATCCGGTCCCAGCGCTCACCATGTTGCGCTGTCCGTCCCCTGAGGCTGTCGCGGTCGACCCTACCTAATCCCTGGAGCGAAGAAGTTTTCTCGCCCGACCTCAGCTTTAGCTTATCGACCAGTCTTTCCCGGTCCTCGGTCCAGAGGCGGGCGCCGAGGCGGGCCCGCGTGATCGCGGTGTAGTAATTTTGGCCCGTGACTAACGCGGAGTTGACCGGCGCCAGGACATATACCCGATCGTAGGTCTTGGATTGTGCGGAGTAGACAGTCTCGCCGTAGCCGTGATCCCAGTTACGGTACCGGGAGAGCTCAACTTCCTGAACCCTGCCGCCTCGATCCCATCGGATCGTTGCAACCGGGCCATCGAGGCGTTCCACCGTGCCACGCTCGGCGTTCTTGAGCTCCAGCTCCTTGTTGACCAAGCGCCACTGGATGCGGTCACCAGCGGCAAGGTCGCGCTGCTCCTCCTTGAACACGTTGATCTGGGAAGCACGCCCGAGACGGGGATCCCACTGGATGGTCCTACCGTGCTCATCGACCAGATTGACCGTCTGCCGACCACGAGCATCGCGGCCAACTCCGACAACCCGGTATTCAGCGTCGCGAGCGATGCCGAGCCCGACATTGTCCCGAGAGAATGTCACGACCTGCCCGCGGGAATAGAAACGCGCGAAATGCTTCTCCTGGTCGGTCATGCCGGATGGCGACAGGATGGACAGCCGGGCTTCCTCGGCTGCCAACGCGCCCTCCGTCTTCAAGGCTTCGCGGATCCTCGTATTGACGATCAGGCGAGTGGCATTCTCGAGAACGAGGATGTTGGTCTTCGCCCGTTGTTCGGGACTGAGCCTCGTCCAGTCAGCCACCAGCGCCTTAGCCAGGTCTTCGCTGTCCGCACCGTTTGTAACCGAATCCAGCGCCTTGAGCGAGCCATCGTAATTCTGGAGGCGAGCAAGCCGGACCGCCTGCATGATGCCGTCATTCTCTTGGCGAACGGGGTCCTTGAGTTCGGCCTTTGGCATGCCGAGCCGCATCATCAACCAGAAGGGCTTGCCCTGCTCGATCGCACCCGTCTGGCGGGTATCGCCGAGCAGGATCAGACGGGCACCGGTGGTGCGGCTGATCTCCAGCAGCCGGATCGCCTGACGGTTGCCGAGCTGGCCGGCCTCGTCGACCACCAGGACGTGGCTGTCATGGAGTTTTGCTCCGCCCGTGGCGAGCAGGCTCGCCACGGTACGCGATTCGATATTGGCCTTTTGCCCCAGTTCACCGGCAGCAGATGAGGTCGGGGCAAGGGCGATCAGCGTCGCCCCTTCCCCCACCGCCTCGCGTAGCGCGCCAATGATCGTCGACTTGCCAGAGCCAGCGACGCCATGCACAGCGACGACCCGATGGACGGACGTGCCAATATGGAGGAGCGCCGTCCTCTGCTCGGGTTTGAGATCTCGGGCGATCCCTGCGTCGCGCAAAGCCTCGACCGAGGCCAACGGCCGGGCGTCATTGAGCGCAAGCGCCAGTTGGTCGGACAGAGCGATTTCGAGGCGGGCCGTCTTGCGTGTCGTGCGACCACGGGTGTGAATCTCGTCGCCGGTGCGATGGCGGGTTTCGAGAAGCTTGGCCCGTTCCTGATGCTCCTCAACAATGGGACGCACATCGGAAAGCCGGACCTCGCCGACGTGCGAGGCCAGAGCCGCCTGCAACATCCGCCCGAGATTGTTGACCGCTTCTTTGCCTTCCGATTGACGGATACCGAACAGCATCGCCCGTGCTGCGGTCGGACCATCGACCTTGATGGGCCGCTCACCGATTTTTTCGGCGTCAGCACGCGTGTCCTTCACTGCTTCGGCATGTTGACCGAGCCGCCCGTCCCACCGTTGGTGAAGCTCCTCCAGCGAGACCTTCTGCTTTGGTCCACGCGTGGCATAGAAGGCCTTCTGCCGCTCCGCCTGCCCGGTAAGCCCATGCTCCCTGGCATGTGCCTCGATCTGTTCGGCTCGTTGCGACATGTCAGTGATCAGGTCCCTGGGGACGCCCCTGATCTCGAACAGGCCCCGACGTGGATCGAACTCGACATCGTAGCCGCGCTCTCGGAGGAGATGGGCCAATTCGTTCCGATAGACCTGCCCGGCCGTCATCTGCTCGGCGAACATCGCCCGCGTTTCGAGGCTGACCTTCTTCGCTCCATCCTGTTCGTCGGTAATGTTCATGACGACGACATGGGTGTGAAGGTGCGGGTCGAGCTCCCTGGAGGCATGCTCGGTGAAGCGCGCCCAGATCAGTCGGCCGGTCGTCTTCTCGGTTACTTCTCCATCGACACGGTGCCGCATGAGCGCGTGCTCCTCGAGATACGAAAGCGCCACCGTGACGGCCTGCTCATGCGCTTCCACGATCCTGTCGTCACCCGCGACCAGCGCCATGATGGAGACCGACTTGGGGGCATTGACGGCGAAGTCCCACCCCGGATGATGCTGGACTTCGCCGTCCTTCCGGCGACGGCCCAGTTGCTGGTCGCCGACCTTGCCCGCGAGCAGTTCCTTGAAGACGGTGGGGTCGACATCGCCTTCCAGGCCGAGCTCGGCGGCGATCTTGCCACCCCATTCGGAATGCTCTTCGGAGCCTTTGGTGTAATAATCGCCGACCGTATAATAGCGTGCGATGTTGGCGGGTTTGCCCTTGAAGCGGATCGGATTGATCATGCCGGCCTCGCTGTGTTGCGGGCTCCGTCATGACGGCCGTGCTGGCTGAGGCGGAAGCCGGCTGGCTTACCGAACAGCTCGAGCGGAGGTGGCGGGTCGATCACCCTCCGTTCCTCAACGGCATCAGCCGGAGGAGGTGTCGGCTCATCATTGGTGGGCGGGGTCGACGGATCCAAGCCCTCCTCATACGGCACGAACGGCAGCTCTGCTTCGGGATCAGTAGAGGCAACGCGCCGCCTTTTCCCGGGGGACGCTTTCGGCTTGGCCGGCGGTGCCGGAGTCGCCGGTGCCGGAGGCACGGAAGGCGCCGGAACCGCCATTCGAATGGGAGCGGCGGCGCGCTCCTCGAACGCCTCGGCGACGGAGGCAACCTTGTTATAGCTGTCCCCGAACCGGACCACAGGCAGGCTGCGACCGAACCGCAGATAGCCCATGAGGTTGGGGAGGTTCGTGACCTCTGTGTGCATCACCAAGGGCCTGGTCACCTGCATGCGCGAGAGGTTCACCCCGTCGCGCATGTCATTCACGCCGTACGACATGCCCTCATTGGCTTCGACCTGCTCAACCTGGCCGAGGTTCTCGCTGACATGCTTGGCGGTGGGAGTATCGTTGGCCCGGAGCGCCACCCAGGTCGAGCAATAGCCTGTGATCGCCGCAGCATCCTGAATGCCGTAGGTCGCCTCGAGTTGGGGGTAGCTCTGGAACCCCAGGATTCCGCAGCCGCCATACTTCCGCGCGCGGGCGAGGAAGTCGCCGAGTGAAGGCAGACGCTGGAGGGTCGGCAATTCGTCGATGACGCAATAGAGGCGACGGTTGCGATCAGGCGTCATGCTCATGATCGCGCTGATTGCGATGTCGAGCCATACCGTGATCAGGGGGCGGAGCGAGGGAAGTTGATCTGCCTTGACGGTGATGAAGAGCCAGCTGTCATCCTTCTCGTTGGCGACCCAGTCACGGATCGAGAAGCCGTCGGCGGTGTCGTCGAGATAGGAGAAACTGCGCATCACCGAGGCGAGCTCAGCCTGGATGCCGGCGCTGGTGCGCTCGCCCTCGGTCGAGATGAATGCCGCCGCATCGGTACCGGCGGCAAAGGCGGCGAGATCCTTCAGGCTGGAGCGCAGCAGCGTGTCGAGCAGGATCGAAACGAGGGTGCGCTCCTGGCGCGCCAGCTTCCTCATCACGGCAACCAGGGTACCGCGCGCCGCCTTCGCCCAGAAGGGATCGCCGGTCTTGTCGGGGATCGTGGACTCGGCGATCTGGTCGTAGTGATAGTCCCGCGGGACATCGACCCACGGCGACCAGCAGTCCGTCCGCGCATCGAGCGGGTTGAGCAGGATATCGATCCCCGGCCGGTAGAACTTCTCGACGAAGGTGCCGGCCGTGTCATAGACAATCGCGCGGCGCTTCCGCCTCCGGATGCCGTCGAGCATCTTGACGATGATGTTGGTCTTGCCGGTACCTGGAGCCCCGCAGAGCAGGATATGCTCCGGCTCGAAGGCGTCGGGCACATTGACACCGCCGATGTCGAAGCTGCCCTTGGCATGACGCCATAGTGCCCGGCGCACATGCCGCACGGTGCCGAACCTGGCCCCTCGCAGGAACTGGTTGGAGCCGAGTCCCTTTCCGGTGCGGGTGAAGTAGAACCATGCCCACCCCAACATGGCGAGAGCGAACACACCCGCGAGGAGCGCGCCATGGAGGAGATAGGTCTCGAACGCGGCCAGAGTCTTGTGCGCGACACCCGAACTGACGAGCGCCTTGGGCGTGGTCCAATATTGCTGGCCTGTCGGGGTCTTGAACAGGATCGGTGTCGCGTTGCCGGGCAACGTATCGCCCATGAAATAGGCTTGCGTGATCTTGAGCATCACGAAGCGTTCGTACTCGGACGATTTTTCCAGTGCGTACCAGATGATGCCACCGATCCAGACGACCAGGCCCGCAAGGAACGTCTGGTAGAAAACCTGCGTCGTCATGCGAACATTGTGGACGATGGCCTGGCCGCCCCGCGTCCAGGAGCCGAGCGTGTCATGGCGGAAGATGCTCATGGCCGATCCTGCTCGGGATCGAGCAGCCCCCTTTCACGGAGGAGGCGCCGGGCTTCGCCCAACCCCTTCTGGAGGATGTCGGGAGAGCGCTCGCCGACCGAGGTAGCGAGGATGGCGAAGGCCTGGATAACGGTCGCGTGGAGTTCGTCGAAGCGGGCGTGATAGCCCGAAGGATCACTGCCTTCGAAGCGTTCGAGGATGTCGCGACAATAGGTTGCGGCGCCGAGACCTGCGTTGCGCGCCTGAACAGAGAGGCGCGCATAGAGGTCATCGTCTATGCGAATTGTGATGCGTGCCAAGCGGCGGACTCCTTGTCCGACACGCCAGCAACGTGGTGAAGCGCAGTCCATATAGCCGAATTACGACGTTATCTCAACAATTTATCAAAACTGCCGCTGGCAGCCACTAAGCGCCAAGGCAGATCAATCGCTTAGGGTCGGGAACGACAGGGCGTGGCTGCCAGCGGCAGCCGATAAGTGCCAGATCGACAGCCGCCCTGTGCCAGTGGAAAGTGGCGGAAATCCGGGCGATTCGCGCCCGCAGCACCCGTGCGTGGGGTGCATTACAATCGCCTCCGGCGTGCGTCCCCCTTCCGCAGCGCGCTTGCCTGCTGCGCCCGTCGACTCGACCGTGGGCGGGTCTCCCCGGTTGGGGACGTTTGCGGGCGTGATCGCGCTCCGACTTGCGGGTAAGGCATTGCATGGCGATGGTCCTTGATGGATAGTCGAGGGCGGCGGGCAGACCTCCTTTTTTGAAGGAGTCCAAGAATGCCCAAGATGACGGATCGTGAACGGCTCGCGAAGATCGAGACCGATCAGCGCAACCTTGCCCAAGAGGCGGAGGCTGTGCGGCGTGGATTGCGCGCGCATTATGGAAAGCTGGCGACGGAATTGCCGGTCGAGAAGCTGAGCGAGCGCGAGTTTCGCGATGTGCTGAGCCAGGCCATCCGGGTGGGCGGCGGCGTAGCAATTGCCGCGCTCAAAGGGCTCGCGGCATCCGGTGTCCAGGCAGAACCGTCGCCGGGGCCATCCCGCAAGCGCGCTGCTGCTGCCCCGTCTGGCGGGGATGATGGCGCAAAGGTCGTGCATCCTTAGCGGAAGGGGGAGCGACGTTGGCGGGCGGAACGCCCGGCAAAAGGAGCAGCGCGGGGGAAACCGATCGGGTTTCCCTCGCTCGTGCCAAAGGCACGACAAGGGGCCGGTCGCGGTATCCCGCTCCGGCCCCTCTTTGCTCGGGTTGGTCGATCAGGCCGCTATGACGCGGCGCTTCTTCTTGATCGGCACGGCGGGTTCCTGATCCGTCCTCATGAAAACATGGGTCGGGACGCGGTGGCCCTTTTCCGGGTTGAACAGGTCGTAAAGGCTCGACTGGATGCCCGACCCTTCGCATAGCAACGCCTCGACGGGCATAAGCTCGGCAATGTTGCGATTGCGCCGGAAGGCTTTGCCGTTACCGCGCCCATAGAGGCCGAACGCGATGCAGACGACGCCCCTTTGCGCGGCCCATGCGGCGGCGGCTGCATCCACCCCAAGACGCTGCCCGGTGGTGACAAGCACCATATTGGGAATGCGCGCCCTGATCTGGTCGAGGCGTCCCCAGATAATCCGCCAGTCGTGCCAGTCGGACGGGCCGGAGACGACGACGACGGGGCCTTGCGGGTCGTAGCGGTCGCGCCGCCGTTCGGATCGGGCACGCAGGAAATCTAGCGCGCTAATCTGGCTGGCGGTGGTGACATGGGACGCGCGCGATCCCTTGGCGGGCGACCATGGGCGGCCTGCATAGGTGCGATACATGGCGGCGGCATAGTCGCGCATGGCTTCCATGGCGGCGCGCTGTTCGGCAACCGACTGGCATTCAAGCTGGGTGTCCTCAAGCTCCTTGTTGAAGACTTCGCCCGGTTCCAGTCGGCGGGCCATGTCGGCCAAAGTATCGGCAAGTTGATCCTCGCGCCGCTCCAGCCTGCCCGCGACAAAGTGAAAGCTGTTGACGAAACCCCACGCCAGTTCAGGCGCAAGCGGGTCCAGCCGGGTATCGCCCAGCAAGTCGAAAATGGCGGCGATGATCCCGCCGCATTCCGCCTGCGCCGCGATGGGCTCGGGCATGAGAAATTCGCCCGGTTCTTCGTCCGGTTCAATGATGGAAAGCGGCAAGGGATCGCCGAAGGACGCCACGAAATCGGGGACGGCGGTCATTTCAGCATAGAGTTCCGGCAGGTCGGCAAAGCTGCTAACGCTGCGCAAGGCCGTTGGCTTGCTCATTGGATTGGTTCCTTGTGACGGGGTAGCGGTTCAGGACCGGGGAAGCGTTCCAGCGCTCCCCCCGGCCCGTCTTGGGTGCCGCTTAGAAAGGCACCTCATCGTCAAGGCTGCGCCCGCCTCCGGTATATTCGCCGCCCGCGCCTGCGGTGCTGCCGCCGGAGAAACCGCCGCCGGTCCGTCCGCCGAACCCGCCGCCCGACCGTCCACCGCCATTGCGCCCGCCAAAGCCGCCGCCTTGTGCCTCGCGCTCGCGTTCGCGCCGCCACTGGACGTCAAAGCCGTTCGTCTCGTCCCCGAAAAGAGCGATGGGAAGCGGTTCGCGGAAGCTCGGATCGTCGATCATGCCGGACAGGAACACTTCGTCATTGGAGCGCATCTTGCGTTCCCAGACGACGCCGATCTGGATTTCGTCGCCCGCGCGGTTCGTCTCGTAAATTTCATAGACGGGGGCGCTGTCGCTCTGTCGATCCTCGACGCGGCGCATGATGAGGTAAGGAAAGCGCATCTCGCGGGTGGCGATCTTGCCGATAATGTCGCTGGCGCGTTCGTCGAACTTGAAGTTACCGATCTTCATGACTTCATCCTTTCTCTGTTCCGTGGTCCGTTTCTCTTTCCCGGCCACATCTGAACCCTACTCCCTCCCCTCCATTTCCTCCATGCCATTGATTTCTTGACAGAATTTCATCGTACCTGGTGAGCTCGAGCATCGAACGGCCGTGCCAGCGGCCCACAAGGGCAAAGACGCACCGTCCGCATCGCGGACGGTTCTGCTTGAATGGAGAGGGAGCGTGGGCCGGCTGACAAGTCATCGCACCCGGAGCCGCCCTCGCAGGTCCGAAGGCGCAGGGCCGGGCCGGGGATGCAACAGGCACGGGAGCCTAGCGGAGCTTGCTGAAAATGGGCCGGCGCTTCTGTTGAAAACAGACAAACGTCGCCGGCCCATTTTCAGTTAGCGCAGCTTGGCGACGCAACTCGTTGCATCCCCGGCCCGGTTCTGCAACGCGCGGATCCTGTGAGGGCGGCGAAGGGGGCGATGCTTGGCGGCTGGCTCCACGAACCGCATCGCGCGACCAGCGCGATTCCTTAGGCGAAGCCTGCATGGCGCCGGTCGTGCCTCAGGCTGTCCCTCTCGGGGGGAAGCATGACCCCTGCCCCATGCGCCGCGGAAGGGATCGTTACGGCGTCAGCCGACAAGACCCGAAGGGGCTTGGTCGGAGCGCAAGCGGAGATAGAGCCCGGTGGCCGCGCAAGCGGACATCCGTCAAACTATTCTCGCTTGCGGCTCATTCCGGCATGGTCTGCGGGGTCAGGGGCACGTGGATCCGCCACGCTCCGAAGGGGTCTTTGACAAAGACTATTCCCCCATCGCGAAACGCGTCACGGCCGATGTCGATCAGCGGCGCGAGTACGTCCTTGTCCGGGCTCCATTTGTCCTGATCATCCCAGAGTGCGCCGCAGATGGCATGCATTCGGTCGACAAGCGGGGCATAGCCCTCACTCTCGATGGCCGCACGCGCCTCCGGAAAATCGGTCCAACTCAGGCCGGCGGCATCCATCCCACCCAACAGATAGGCGGCAAGCTTGAGCGGCTGACAAAGCTCCGCGCCCGCCTCACCGATCACCCTATAGTCGTTGCCATGGTGCCTGAAGGCGCGAATGGCGGCATTGGCACGGGCGCGTGCGCCCGGAACGGCGGTCACGATCGTCTCGGCGTGCTGCTCGTTCTGTCGCGGGGAAAGCCGGTGTGTCAGGCGACAAACGGCATATTCATCCCAGACGATATCGGCGATCTGGAAGAGAACCGCGCGCTCGAAATCATCGATCTTCGAACCGAGGCGCGCGTCCGGGACAAGCGCCTCCATACGAGCGTTGATCTCGACATGGCCGCACTCATGAGCGATGATGCCGACGGCCAGACGCAGGTCATCGGGCTTCGCATCCTCTCCCTCGATCAAGGCATAGACGGGTCCTGCATTAAGGGCGATATGGCTCAGCACCTTGCCATCACGTAAAACCTGACAGGTTTTGGCGGCCCCCTGAACCTCGGCATTGTCCGTCCGCGAGAGAGGTTTCAGCCCTTCCATGCCCTGATCGATGCTGGCGAGGACATCGTCATAGTCGACGCCGACCGTCACGCCCTCGAGGGTCGAGAGATCGAAGAAGGAGCCGGCTGTCATAACGGCCTCGCCGACCGCCTCACCCAGCCTGCGCGCAACATCAGGGTCGCTGAAACCGCGCACTGAAACCGGAACGCTTGGCGCGGTCGTCGGAGGCAGATGGTCCCAGTCAATGTCCTCCATAGCCTACTCCTGCACTCCTCTGCCCCAATGCCTCACGCGTTCGATCCACCGGAAACCGTGAGCGTTATGTTCCATCCTTGTTCCAGTTAGGGATGGCAGCATACCTTTTCCAGCAACGACGGCGTCGGCATATGATGAGTTCATGAATGCCGTGAATGCCGCGCAGGTTCTAACGCCTTGGGATGCGGCCTCGACCGACTGGTCCCCCCCCTCAGTTCGGTGTCTCCGTAGCCTGAATGGGACCTTCAGCCGGCGGCTTTTTCTGATCGATGTCGAACCCCTCGATCGAGAGGCCGACGATCATGTTGATGAACGCCTTCGCCTCCGTGATGACCGTTTCGGCTTCCTGTGTGCTGCTGAAGGAGCCCTGGTGGACGACAGCGTTGCGAACCGCATTGATCTTCTCGGCGGACTTGATGAGCGCCTTGGCGACCGGACTTGTTTTCGGCGTCGCGAAATAGATCGGGACGAACAACCGCTCCACCTTCAGCGGCAGGCCGTTTGCCCAGCGGAGGAACTGATCGACGATAGCGGCGTCGAACTGGGTCTTGTGCGCCCATTCCGTCCGCACCGCATAGTTGGCGGCGATCTCAGCGGCTGTCGCGCGGCGCACGATGGCGGCGGAGGGTTCGTCACGCCCATGCAGGCCGGAGAGCTTGGTCCATTGCGACTGGAGTTTCTCCAGATCGGTCCGTTCATTATAGGGCTTTTTCGAAGCCGCCCGATGCGCATTGCTTCCCGATTTACGCACACAGTTCCCCTCACGAGCCAAGTCTGGCGGTCAGCCTACATCATTTCACGATCCCGCAAGACTATGGTGACTTGCAAGGCGGTGCCTTTCCTTCATTTTCATTCGACATAACGGATCGCGCATATGGGAGAGTTTGTGGATGCTGTCGAACAGGGACCAACTGCCGCGGGTGTTCGAGGCCAATCTTGGCCGGCTGTTCGAGCGCGTGATCCTTCCCGTGATGAAAAGCCTGCCGCACCATGCCGTGCTGGAGACAGGCGAAGCCACAACCCTCGATCAGTTTCTTGATCGCGCCGCGGCGCAGGTCGACAACTATACGGGCAATGAGGCAGCCAAGGCGTTCACTCTGACGCTGGCTGGTGTGTTCGAGCGGCAATTGAGCCTCTGGGCGCGCGCGATTCATGACGCCGGCGAGGCCCGGATGATTGACCTGAAAGGCTTTGAGGCGTTGCTCGCCGGCTGTGCCCGGCAGGCACGGATCGACCTTGCGACAGACCCGATCGGCGGGGTCCTTACCGAGATGTTCGTGGTCGCCAATGTCGTGCGCCATGGCGAGGGGCGGTCCTGTGATCGCCTCCGCGCCATGGCTCCCCATCTCTGGGAGGATATGGCGACCGACTATTTCGATCTGCTGCCCGGGGAGCCCTTGGCGAGCGAGCATGTGCGGATCCGGCAGTCCGACCTGGTCCGCTATATTCGTGCCGCCACGCGCTTCCGGGGCCTTGCCGATCCCCTGCCGCTGGCCGTTATCAGCCTGCCTTTTGATGCGAGCGAAGCATGATGGACCGCCTGTGACCAAAGGAAGCGCGCCGGACCTGCCCCAGCCAAAGGCGTTCGATCTGCTGGCTTCGCTGGCGGCATTCGCGCAGCGCCATCGGGTCGCGCTCAATGATCCTGCGCTGATCGACCGTTTCACAGCGGATGCCCGGCCCAGGCTCGCGGCGGCGCTGTCGGACGCCACCTTGATCCATGGGTCGCGGACCGAGCGCTTGTTCGAAGCGACGGTGTTGTCGCTCGGGCGTTTCAGGATGTTCAAGACCGAGGACATCGGGCGCGTCCATGGCGCGACCACAGCGCGTGCACCGGATTTTCGGGTGGTGCTCGACGATGGCGAGCAATGGCTGATCGAGGTCAAGAATGTCCGCTGCCGCAAGCCGTTCAAGCAGCGCACGTCGATGTCGGCGGCCTATCTCGGGTCGCTTCAGGCCTATGCGGATATGGTCGGCACGCCGCTCAAGCTGGCGATCTTCTGGTCGCTCTGGAACATCTGGACGGTGATCTCGCCCGATCGGTTCCGCCGCGCGGACGGGGGCCTTCGTGTTTCCATGCAGGACGCGGTGATGGCGAACGACTTCGGGCGGCTCGGTGAGGTGATCATCATGACGCGGTCGCCGCTCCGGCTGGTTCTGGATGCAGACCAGGCGATGCCGAAATCCCTCAGCGCACAGGGATTGGCGCAGTTCATCATCGGTGCCGCGCGGATGTTCAGCGGGGACACTGAGCTGACCGACCCGAGGGATCTCAGGCTGGCGCAGATCCTGTTCATGTTCGGGGATTGGTCGATCGAGGAACCGGTGGCGCGCATGGATGGCGGGGCGATCTCCGGCGTGGAGTTCCTCGCGCATCCCGAAGAGCCATCGGATCAGGGGTTTGACGGTATCGGTTGGGCCAGCCGCATTTTCAGCCGCTACTTTGCCGAACAAACGGTGGATGGCGACCAGGTGATTCAGCTTCACGGCGAGGCGGCGCCGGAATGGTTCGCGCCGCTCGCCAACTGGGACTTCAAGGGCAGCAGGTTGCCCTTATGGTTGGGGCATGTCGTGGCGGGAGACGGCGCTGGCGAGCCCGAGCCTGATGCCGATTGACCGGTCGAGGCCGGCGCGAACATCGGTTGCGACCTCACCGTTCAGTTCGGTTGGCGCGAGGCCGAGAAGCGAGATGACGCGCTGCCGCAGGCCAGGAATATATTTCAGGAACTCCCGGTCCCTGGGGCGGCCCGACAGCGATCCTTCGATCGCATCCAGACTCCAAAGGATGGTGATCCAGCATTCCATGAAATCGACCGGCATCGCGCCATAATCGCGCGCGAGCATGATGCGGGTGATCGCCGGCTTGCGACCGCAGAAGAAGCCGACGAGGATGCGAACGAGGAAGCGGGGCCAGGCCAGCGCGGCACTGGATGTGTCGAGCCCTTTGGGAAGATCGGTGCAGCGGGCCTTGTAGAGCAGGAAGAGAATCCAGAAGCGCAGGCGCAGGACATCGCTCGATCCGAGCGGCTCGTCATCCTCGAGCCCGTCGACATAAGCGACGAGGTGCCGCTCATAGAGGCGGGCATCGATCGGCTCGTGGCGAGGTTCATCCTCATCCCGAGTGGCAGGCTCAACGGCAGCAGAGCCTGGGATATCCTCATCCGCATCCCCACCGGTCTCGTCCTCCGGTGGGTCGTCGAATTCCGGATCGTAATCGTCATCCGGGGCGGGCGTGGCTCCCCGGCCGGAGAGAAGATTGAGGAAGTCACGGATGCTGTCGCTGTAGGTTCCGGCAAGACTGTTGGCGCCCTGCCCTCCCTGCCGCCCCGTGCTTGCCCGGCTTTGCGTGAACTCCTCATAGCTGAGCGACACGGGGACGGCCGGCTCATCGTCTGCCTTTCGCGCCTGCGGACGGGCGGCGGAAAGCTTGCGGTGATCCTGGTCGGAATCGAAATCAGCCCGGGCCAGGGTCTCGAAGGCCTGGTGCATCCACAAGTCGAAGTCCGCGCCATCGGTGAAAGGAGCAAGAGCCCGGGCGACATTGCCGGTCGCCACTTCCTTACGGCGGCTCCGGAGGGCGTCGCGATGCGTCACATGCGCGATGGTCGACAGCACATCGCCTGCTGCAACGCGAGCGAAGCGCACGGCCTTATACACCGCCGGATCGATCGAGATCGTCAGCGCGCGCTCACCATGGTGGAAGGCCGTGACCGCGATCGAGGCAAGGAGCCGGGCATTGCGATCGAGCAACTGGACATCCCCGCCCTCACTGTCGGGTTGTGACGGTCGCCAGTGAAGCAGACCGGACTCGAGTTCGAAGGCGCCGGGCTGGCCTGCCTCGATCGCCTTGAGCGGTATGGGCGAAGTCTCAACGGGTTCTGGAAGATCATCGAGATCAATCGCATCGCCATCGAGCCAGCGATCGAGGCCCAGCGCCTCGCACGCCGACCCTCGCGGCAGGCGACGATAGATACAGGCTTCGGCATTGACGCCAACCGCGCCGGGGCGGCCTAATGCCGCGGTCGTGCAGTTTGCGCTGCCGAGCAGGACATGATCATGCTCTGGAGTCGAGGCGATCAGGATCTTGGCATGGGTGAAGCGCTGGGACGGCCAGTCGAGCGCGACGATCCGCACCTTCTTCGCGAAGGGAGCATCCTTGGGAAATTCGTGGCCGACTGGATCGATCGGCAGGATGATATGCTTGGGCGCCAGGCGGCGGGACAGGTCAGCGAGTGCATTGAGATCGCTGTCCCAATAGGGGCTTATCGCCACAAGCGACCGGACCTTTGCATCGCCGACCAGCGCGACGAACCGGTCCGCGATGCCACTTTCGCCCGGTGCATGGAGGAAGGCGATCGCGGACCCATCCTCCAGTTCGTGCAGATCCTGCGCGATGGGGCCATCGAGCCATGCTGCGCGCTCCCGTGCCCACAGGATTGCATCGCGCGCGGGTGATGGGATCTTCGGCACCAGCGTATCGAGATAGCGCCACACGGAACGGATGATGGCGCGCTCGGGACTGTCCTCGTCCTTGCACTCGATCTCGATCACGACTTCGGCGTTACCCGCGAGGCCGGAGGCGGTCAGGTTGGCCGAACTCACGAAAGCACGCGCGCTGTCGCGGCCGATCTGGAGGATGATCTTGGGGTGGAAAATCCCGTCGGCGGCCGGCGGGCTGTAGAGCGCATAGTCCCGGCCGAGCGCGGTCGGAAGGGTCGATCCATCGGACAGGGCGAGCGCGGCCATCCGGGCATCGCTGATCAGGAGGAGATTGGAGGCACCGCTTGCCATGAGCTGGGGCAGGAGGATTTCCTCGACCGCGGCGAACTCGACGGCGAAGCTCGTGGCAATCGCACTGTGGAAGGGCCGGCCGGCGCGGCGACCAAGACGGTCGGCGAGCCTCATTGCGCTGCCTCCAGAGCCGCAAGGCCGCGTGCTGTCGGACCATTCTCGTCCAGGAGATGGATATCGGCCAGGAACTGGATCGCCGGCTGGAGGCGCGGCGTCGTGGCGACAGGCTGGTACGCGGCCAGATAGACGAGTCTGGCCTCGCGCTGTTCGAACAGAAAGGTATAATCGCGCTGGCGGCGCAACTTCTGCATGGCGACCCAGCTATGCCGGCGAACGACGCGCTCGAGCATATAGTCGGCGATCAGGTCGATGACGGCCTCCCCTTCCCTTTGCTCCAGCCAGAAGCTTTCTGTCCGCAGCGAATGAGCGGAGCCTCGGTCAGAAAGTCCCTCGGCGACCGCAGCAGCAAGATCGGATCGATCGGCGATACGCTGATGCAGTGCCGCCATCAGCGTGATCGCCTGAACCGCCTTGTCGGCCACGGCGCCGCGCGCGCTGGTCAATCGGTCCCAGGCATCCTCATAGGCGAAGTCCGTGGAATCGAGGCCGAGGCGCAAGTCGCGCCAGCTCGCCGAGAAGCCACCATCCTCATGCGCCTCGAGATGCGCGACGATCTCGGCGCGGATTTCGGGAAGCGACCTCCCTTGGGGCGCGCTGTTGATGATCGCGATGGCCCAGGCGAGGAGCGCGGCACAAGCGATCTGCATGAGATCCTGGCACTGATAGGCTTCCCAGTTGAGGCGCTGTGCTTCCAGATCGCCGGGCAGAGCGATCTGCGGCGGGTCGAACAGATGCCACCGGACCTGGTCCGGGCCTGGACATGCATCGCGGACACGCGCCGTATCGAGGATAAGGGCGAGGGTCGCGGCGCGACTGGGGGCGCTTTTCTGTGCAGCTTCTCCCCGGGCGAACAAGAGCGTTTCATAGAAGAGCCGTTCCTCGCTGTCCGAACCGATGCCCGAGGGTATGATCGGTTCGAGCCGTTCCAGTTCGCGCAGGCTGACGCGCGCATCGGCGATTTTCGCACGCAGGAGTTTCGCGAGGTCTGGACCGATCGCGTCGGCAAACAGCGTGGCAGCGCGACGTCCCAGATCCCGGGTCGCGACCTGGATTCCGTGCCTGTTCTCGGTGAACAGGCCCATCTCGACCATCTGGCTGTAATAGGCGCCGCCGAAGACACCGAGCGACTGACGCAGATAACGTTCTTGCGCGGGGTCGGTCGAGGCAGCCGCTTCGAAATCGACGATGCGGTCTGCGGCGGCCAGGCGGCGATTGGCCCAGTCGATTCCGCCGACCCCAGTCTCGCCGGCCTGCGCCGACACCAGCGCGTAGAGCGCCTCGGCGCGTCGCACCCAGCTACGCCAGGCTTCGAAATCGTTGGTGGCCCCTTTGCGGGCGTAGGTTTCGCTCAACCAGCAATAATAGCCATAATAGCGCATGCGCAGTGTGACGTTGCTGATGCCGGGGAGCAACGACTGATAGAGCAGAACGCCACTATTCTGCATACCGAGGGGATCAAGGCCACGCTTGTCTGCTCGATCGGTCCATTGTGGTAACAGGTTCATGGCCCCTCGCATGCGGCTCATTCCGTGTCATGTGGGAGAAATCAGGAGAAGGACATGCGAACCTAAGCGCCAGAAGCGGATAAGTTCTTAAAGCCGCAGGAATATGGTGGATGTCAAAATGGAAAATCTCCAGCGCAAGCTTCGTAGGGACATGTTCGCCGCGTACCTGAGCGCGATGCAGAAAATCTCGTTTCAGGTGCCGACACTCTGTTCCGGCCCGCGGTAGGGTGTCGCATCACCAATGACAGGACTTCACGAATGGCGACAGATTTGACCACCGAGCCCACCCGGATTTGCGAGGATATCCTGCGCGCGGACAAGGCCGGCAATATCGAGAAGGCGATCCTCCCGAGCGAAAACAGGATCATCGACCGCTTGCTCGGACGGCGCCTCGAACTGGTCGAGGCTTATGCCGAAATCCATGAGAAGCTGCACGCGCGGCCATATGGAATTGAGACGATGCTCGGCATTGTCACCAATGTCGCCGCGTTCTGGAATCCGGAGCGGGTGGCCGATGCCCGCGATGCCCGCAACCGCCTCGAGGAGGTCAACCGCGAGATCGCCGAACTGGCGGCGGACCTTGCCGGTCTCCTTGAGGAGCGCTCCGAGATCGGGAACACTTCGGGGTTCGCCAGCGACACCCATTATCATATTGTCGATGTGATCGGCGCGGCATCGCGTGAGAACGGCTTTTACCGCTTTCATCTCAAGGATGAGTTGAAGCCACTGAGCAGCCGCTATGATCTCAAATACTGGCCGAGCCTTGCGGAGATCGTCCGGGTGATCGGGCAGGATGCAGACATTGCCGGCACCAATGCCACCGATCCGCTGACCAGGGCGGCAACGACGGGTTCACGCGGCTCGCGGGCCGACTTTTTCAAGGCCTTGTTCGAACTGATCAGGGAAAATGACACGGCGAGCCACGGACATATCCCGCGCGGCTTCAGGCTGAGCGACAGCACGCTGGCCTCACTTGCCAATTGCGCGCTCGATCTGGGTCCCGACGATCTGGTGGACGCCGCTTATGTGAAGCGCCTGCGCCAGCGCCTGCGGGACGAAAGGCAAAACTGACGGCCTGACCTGACACCTGTCATGCCGGATGGGATTTACCCGGCGCGTGCAGAGCTATTCAGATTGACGCCTCCGCGCCGGACCGGGAGAAGGGATCAATCCTTCCATCATGGGACAGCGTCTTGGAAATTATCACGATCGTTCTGCTTCTGCTCGTAGCCGTCATCGTGAGCGGCATCGCCTCCCGGATCGTGCCGCTTCCCTTACCAAGGCCATTGTTCCAGATCGCGCTTGGTGCAGCGATCGGACTGGTCGCCAATTGGCGGGTGGAGCTCGATCCGGAGATTTTCTTCCTGCTCTTCCTGCCACCCCTGTTGTTTCTCGACGGCTGGCGTATTCCACGCGAGGAACTGTTCAAGGACGGCAAGACGGTTCTCGAACTGGCGCTCGGCCTCGTCATATTCACGGTGCTCGGCATGGGCCTGTTCATCCACTGGATGATCCCGTCCATGCCGCTGGCCGTGGCCTTCGCCCTTGCTGCGGTAATTTCGCCTACTGACCCGATCGCGGTTTCGGCGATTGCCCAGCGTGTGCCCATCCCCAAGCGGATGATGCATATTCTCGAGGGCGAATCGCTGTTGAACGATGCGTCGGGCCTGGTCTGCCTGCGCTTTGCGGTTGCGGCGGCACTGACCGGCGCTTTCTCGATCCAGACCGCCGCGCTCAATTTCCTCTGGGTCGCGATCGGCGGGATCGCTGTCGGCGTTGGGGTGACATGGGCCGTCGCGCGGACGAAGAACTGGGTGTCGCGTCAATATGGTGAGGATGGTGGAGCGCAGGTCCTGATCAGCCTGCTCATCCCGTTCGGTTCCTATCTGGTGGCTGAGCATCTGCATTGCTCGGGCATCCTCGCAGCCGTCGCGGCCGGGATCACGATGGGGTTTGTCGAGACCCGCGGCGAGGTCGCGGCCGCGACACGCATTCGCCGCACCGGGATCTGGGATACGATCCAGTTTACCGCAAACGGGATCATTTTCGTGCTGCTGGGCGAGCAGCTACCGGCCATTCTTGCCGGGGCAACCAACACGGTGCGGCTGACGGGTCACCATGAGCCCTGGTGGCTTGCGATATATGTGGTCGCGATCAATCTCGGCCTGGCCGCACTCCGTTTTCTCTGGGTCTGGCTGTCTTTTCGCCTCACATTGTTCCGATCAGGAGAATGGCGAAAGCAGCCCAATTGGCGTGTGGTCGCGGCGATGTCCTTTGCCGGCGTAAGGGGGGCGATCACACTGGCCGGTGTTCTTACGCTTCCGCTTGCCATGGCGGACGGCAGCGCGTTTCCGGCGCGCGATCTCGCGATCTTTCTCGCGATGGGCGTGATTATCGTATCGTTGTTCGTGGCAACCGTGGGGCTCCCGTTGCTCCTGCATGGACTTACGATGCCGCAGGAGGGCTCGCAGCTTGCCCAAGAGGACAAGGCTCGTGTGATTGCAGCACAAGCCGCGATCGCTGCAGTCGAGAAGGCTGAACATGCCATGGCGGACGGGAAAGACGATGCCGATATCTATGTCGCGGCGGCCGCGCGGATCATGGACAGCTATCGGTTGAGGATCGAGAGCCGCGAAGGGGATGCTCCCGAACGCAAATCCCGGCGTCACATCGAGCGGATCGAGATCGAGTTGCGGCTTGCCGCTCTCAAAGCCGAACGAACAGCCATCTTTCGCCTGGTTCGGAAGCGAGAACTTGGCAGCGAGGTCGCCCGCAAGCTCGTGCGCGAACTGGACTTGCTGGAGACCCGCTATGCGGGGTGACAACCGGCGCGCAGACACGATTTGGATGCGGCCATCGCCGAATTTGACCGGCTCGTGCTCACCTATGCCGATCTCGGCTATGGTCCGATCATCCTTCCGAAACGCACGGTAGAACAACGGGCGGACTTTGTGTTGGGGCCACTCGTGTAGACGACGACGGGAAACCTGAAGAACGCGCAGAAGGGCCTGCGTTGCGCCCACATAGCTTGACCGAAACCGGCGGCTTTCGGTGGTGAGATGCAAGAAGCGAACGTGCAGAAGGGGCGCCAACGATGTCCGTAGACCAATGTGCCGCGCGTCAGCTTTCCGGAATCATGGTGCGCGCAGCACCTCTGATGGAGATGATGGCGATGAATGCCAGGAGCAGCCCGGCGACGGCGAAGCTCAAGTCCCCAACGGACCGCCAGGCGAGAACGCCCGCCACACCGCCCAGCAGGAAGGACAGCACGGTCCCCGCGTGAAGGCGCAGCCGGGTCATGACAGCCTCCCGATCGGCGGGTTCCTCTTTCCCGCACAGGATATCGATCATCCGGGCAAGCCCGATGCCGATATCGGTCGACATGCCCGAGACATGGGTGGTGCGCACGCGCGCATTGGAGATGTGCGTAACGATGGCGTTCTGTAGCCCCATCAGGAATGCCAGACCGACTATAAGCATGGGGACGCCAGCAGTGCGATCGAGCGCCATGCGGGAAGCCCCAAGCAGTGCGAGCAGGATGCCCTCTCCCAGGATGACGCGCGCGTAGATGGTGACGATGCCCCGGCGCAGGCCGGCACCGATCACAAGCGTCGAGACCATCGCACCGAAGATGAAAGCGAGGACGATGGCAAGATAGCCAAGGCCATGGGCCCATTGCCCCATGGCAAGCAGGCTGGACAGGGCCGAGACATTGCCGGTCATATTGGCCGAGAAGAAGCCCACCTCGTGAAAGGCGGCGGCATTGAGCCCGCCCGCCACCGCCGCCAGCGCGAAGGCCAGCTTGCGGTCGAGACGACTATCGCGCGCATCGCCCTGGCGGATCAGCATGTCGCGCTCATCCCCGCGCGGCGCCGATACGCACGAGCTTGGTCCGCCCGCTGCCGCCGCGCAGCACTTCGAGCGTCGAGACCGGCTGGCCCAGCGCATCGGCGAGCAGCCGCAGGATCGCCTCGTTGGCCTTGCCGCCCTCCGGCGTGGCGGTAGTCCGCACGAGCAGTTCGGAGACGCTCTCCTCCGCAGGCAGCAGGATCGCATCCGCCAAAGCGTTGGGCGTTGCCCGGATCGCGAGACGGCCTTCACCGTCCGCCTGCGCGCGAATGGCCTCGGCAGATGGCATGGGGATCCTGCGCCGCGCCATCAGCGCTTGCGGACGAACTCGGCGCGCAGCACGAGGCCCTTGATGCCGTCGAACTTGCAGTCGATCTCCTGATCGTCACCGGTGAGGCGGATCGACTTGATCAGCGTGCCCCGCTTGAGCGTCTGGCCCGCACCCTTGACGTCCAGGTCCTTGATGAGCGTCACCTGATCGCCGTCGGCAAGAAGATTGCCGACGGAGTCGCGAACCTCCACCTGCGTAGCAGCGCGCTGGCGCTCGGCCAGTTCCGAGGCGGGCATCCATTCGCCGCTTTCCTCGTCATACACATAGTCGTCGTTGCTGTCCGTCATCTGCTCTTGTCCATTCAACTATCAACCAGGCGTCGCCATAGCATCGCGCAGACGCACACCGCGCCCCCTGCCCTGGCTGGGCGCATTGTCACCGATCAGTTCGACGCCTTCCCGCTCGAGGGCCGAGATGACCTTGACCAGCGTTTCGATCACGCCGCGCACCTGCCCGTCGGATGTTTCCATCCGCTGGATCGTCGGCAGCGACACGCCGGCCAGTTCCGCCAATCGCTTCTGGTCGATCCCGAGCAGGGCCCGCGCCGCCCGCATCTGCTGAGAGGTGATCATCGCCGCCCTATGATGTATAAAGCATCATAGTTCAATCGTGCAAAATTACCATCCATGTGATAACATCCACCTCCACACCAACATGAGCCAGGAACGCCAACCGTGACCTCCGTCCCTGACGCCCCGACCATTCTGTCTCTTCGCGACGCGTGGTCCGCGTGATGAGGGCAGCCAAGAGGTTCACCGGCTTCCTCCTGCTCCAGAACATGCTGCTGCAGGATTTCGTGCGCGAGGGACTGGCCCGGCAGTCGCTCGGGCGGGAAGAAGCCGACCGGCTGACACGGCTGGAGGTGCTGAACGCCGCGGAACTCGCGCGATGGGAGCGTGATCTCTCGGTTCCCAGTGGTCCATCCGGGGCATGGCATATGCACGATGACTGACGCCGTTCGCGCGATCGAGCCGCACTCTCCCGGCGGGGACGTCGATCTCGACCAGTTCCACGACCTGGTTTTCGACCTGCGGTTCGAGCGGCCGGAACCGGGTTCGAACCTTCAGGACCGATTTGACGGCGCCGGACAGATCCCGATCGCGCTCGACGCTCCGTTTGGGGCTACGGGTCCCATGCTGTTCCGGTTCGGAGACATGCTGTCGCTGCTGTTCGACTGGACGACGGTGCAGAGCGGGATGAAGCTGAGCGATCCCGACCATCTCCTGTTCGATTATACGCGGGTGATGATGGGCTTCCGCCTGTTCCGACCGCAGCCCCGGCGCATCGAGATGATCGGCCTGGGCGGCGGGTCTCTTGCCAAGGCCTGCTACCGCTGCCTGCCCGACTGCGACATCACGGTCGTGGAGATCGATCCCGAGGTCATCGCACTCAGGGATCAGTTCCATGTCCCGCCGGACGATCACCGCTTTCGCGTCATCCGTGCTGACGGCGTCGATTATGTGGCTAACGCTGCGGGCAAGCCCGACGTGCTGCTCCTCGATGGCTTCGACAGCCGCGGCCTTCCGCAAGCGCTGAGCGTCCGGGCCTTCTACGACAGTTGCCGGGAACGGCTCGGCCCTGATGGGCTGTTGGTCGCCAACCTCTGCGACAATATGACGGCCTTCACGATCCTCAAACGGCGGATCGCGGCCAGCTTCGATGGACGGGCCATTACGGTACCCGCCGAGCGGCGCGGCAATCGCGTCGTCTTCGCTTGCGCGAACGCAAGCTTCCCGCCCTCACCCGAGGCATTCAGCGAGGCGATGCTGTACGTCTCGCCCCAGGACGTCGTCGATTATGCCGCCAAGGCGCGACGGATCGAGCCACAACTGCACCGTTGGAGAAGCCGCGCAAGCTCCGCGTCACGCCTTGTGTCGACAACGACGGTCGCGGGGGATCCGCGTTTCGAGCCGTAAGGGCCGGCCATCGGACCAGGCACCCGGCCACAGGCAACAGCGGTTAGGCTGGACCAATCCAGAGCAATTCGAGCAGGCTAGTCCCGCGGGGCCATGCCTCGACGCGGACCGGCAGGTCGCGATAGGGTTGCAGATCGTCGCCCGTTTCCAGTCGCCAGACCGGGCCGTCCTCGACCTCCAGCAGGGGGCCGCGCTCACTCATGCGAACGATTCCACGCAGTCGCATCGGCGCCTTGCTTTCGGTCATGCGGAGATCTCGGTCAGATCAGATCGTCCAATTCTGCTGATCGTGGGCGCAACGTCGGGCATCGGGAAAACAGGAATACACATGGGCGTTCCCATGGCATGGCGATGGCGGATATTGCAATCTCGTTCGATTTATGTTCTACCCTCCATGGAGGAACGCAACATGATCCGGGACTATCTCGCCACCTATGATTTCAACCTGCCGCTCGACGATGCGGCGGCGGATCCCGAACTGCCGCTGGTGCGCCGCCGGCTGGCGAGCCTGGCCGCGAGCGAGGGGCTGAATGCCGGCTATTATGAGGCGCAGGAACTGGCCGAAGCCTTTCTCGATGCCGCGCGCGAGGCGAATGCCGGGATCGAGGAGGATGACAGTCCGGCGCGGGAGCGCCTGCGCGATATTCTCGATCGCGATCTCGACTATCAGCAGGAACTGTTCGAGGAGGTATGCGAAATGCCCCTCGCGGAGGCTGCGGCACATCTTATCTGGCTCACCGATCTGATGCGGCAGCGTGTCGATATGGCGCCGGTCGTCTCGGCGACCGTCGGCCGATAAAGCTATCGCGGGCATTGGGTCACCGGAGTGAGATGACGTTGTCTCTCTCCCCGGTGACCGCCGCGTGCATCGCCGCTAGTTAAGGCCCATGGAGTCCGAACCCGCCTATCTCGACGCCCTCGACCGGCAATTGCTCGATCAGCCCGAAGCGATGCTGGTGTCTCAGCTAGACGGGTTTCTCACCGGAATCGTGGTCAGCCCGGATCTCATCACGCCTGGTCGGTGGATACCGCTGATCTGGGCCGGCGATGAAGGGGATGGTGAGCCCGAATTCGAGAACGAGGAGGACCTGCAGGCCTTCCTCAATCTGGTAATGATCCATTACCATGCGATCATCGATGCGCTGGCTCATCCCGGCGCCTATGCGCCGGTTCTGGAGACCGACACGCGCACCGACGAAACCATGTGGGAGATGTGGATCGACGGCTTCGCGCAGGCGATGGCGCTTTCCCCGGACGGCTGGGCACGGATCGACGCCGACGACGATGCCGGTTGCCACGCGGCGCTCAAGGGCATTTGCACATTGCGGGATTTTGCCGAGGGCGATCTCGCTCTGGATGATAAGGAGGAGGATCGCTGGGATGCAGAAGCGCCGGACCTGATCCCGATCTGGGTGGAAATGCTGCACCAGTGGCGGGTGGAGAATGATCCCCATCGGCCTGTCGCGGTCCGGCGCACCAAGGTCGGGCGCAACGACCCCTGCCCCTGCGGGTCAGGCAAGAAGTACAAGAAATGCTGCGGAACCCATTGAGGGTCGTGCTCGAGGATCAGGCGTGGCCCGCAACGGACGGGATCGACCGGACATGGCGCGCCTCACTGGGCCCGAGAGTAGCCAGAAAGCGCCGTTCGGCGGCATTGATGTCGCCGGCATTGGCGAAGGCATCGATCGTATAGGCGCCGCGCGCGAAGGTCTCGCCCGGATCGGGCGCCATCATGGTGTAGTGACGCGGCCAGCAGCACAGGTGCAGCCATGGCCAGCCCGGCGCTGGTGGCAGGTAGCGCGCAAAAACGATGTCATCGGTGCGCAGGACGGACGGCCGGCGATCGAGCAGTGATGGGGAGATCAGTTCGGTCCGCCGTTCACAGAGAAAGGCTTCGAACTCGTGGATCTCGGCCAGGGTCTCGAGGATCACCGGATAATAGCGGCCAAGCGCGAGACCCTCGCCCGAGAAGCCGGGCGGTACGTCGATCAGCAGGATATCGGGCAGTGTCGGCAGCGGTCGGTGATAGTAGATCCGCTCGGCTGCGAGCTGGTCGATAAGGCGCATGGACATGATTAGGCCGGTGCATGCGCGTGGACGTCAAGCCAAGTCTCGGACAGATTGGCGCAATATCCCGTCACGCGTCAGTGACCGGCGTCCGCCCCACTGGGGCAGGACAGCGCTTCACGCGCTCAACTGACCGAAAGGATGGCGCCGATATCGCGTGCCCCATGCAATATGCGCTGGATGCGAACGACCTGCGGTCCGACGTCATAGAAGATGACGTAGCTTCCATGCGGTTTGGATCTCAGCCCTTCCCGAATCTCGGACCGCGGGGTGCCGGACTGAGGATATTCGAGAAGCCGTTCGCACGATGCCTGCAGTTCATCGACGAATGTGAGAGCCCGCGGAACATTGTCTCGGGCAATGAAACTGGCGATCCCGGCGAGGTCTGCGTCCGCTGCGGGAGAAAACTCCAGACGCATCAGCCTTCGGCAACGCCGGCGGCTATGTCGGCGATGCGTTTGCGCGCCTTTGCGAAGGCCTGATCGGCCGGAATGCCAGGGCCGCTATTGGCGCCAAGGTCGATCTCGGCGCGCAGGGCCTCAAGCCGCGCCTGGCGCAGCGCGTCCTGCTCCTCGAGCAGCCGCAGGCTGTCGCGCACGACTTCGCTTGCCGACGCATAGCGACCGCTATGGACTTGCTGCTTGATGAAGCTCTCGAAATGGGAGCCGAGGGTAAAACTGGAAGGCATGGCCGAACTCCTCTGGAAAAGAGGACTATCACTTTATGATAGTGGCGCGCAAGACGACGCCCGCTCCACGGGCATCGTCCGCACTCGGATCCGACAGCCGAACGGGCCGCCGCGACCGCGACGATCAGGCCGCGAGACGCTCGACGCCAGCATTGAAGCGATCGATCCAGTCGCGCATCGTCGGACGCTCGGCGAGCGGGATTTCGGCCGCGACGCGCTGGAAATCGATAAGATCGATCGGCGCACCGGCAATGATCGCGTCGATCTCGGCGGACGGCAACAGGCTGCGCTCCCGAATGAAGCGGGTCATCGATCCGGGGCGCTCGCGGGTGGATTTGCGCCACAGTCCTTCGACGGTCTGGAGACGCGGAGCCGCCCGCGCTTCGACCAGCACGATCAGCCGCAGGCACCAGGGCGGCAGCGTCATCAATTCGCTCGTCTTTTGCGCGAGGCAGAGCCAACACGCGGATTTATGGGGCACGGGTAGGCCCTCGGCCCGGATGCGGGCGGCACAGGCGTCCCGGTCCCACTGCCATTCGCGCAAGGGATAGCGATAGTCGTAAAGGTCGCTGACATGGCCTTCGCGATGGGCATAGCGGCGGCTGTCGGCGGGCGAGCTGTCATAGCCGATAAGCTTGACGACCTTGCCGCCACGGGCCCATATTTGCTGCGCTGGAGACCACCCAGCAACCCATTGATCCTGCGGCTGAATTTTCCATTTCGCGCTGCAAGAGTGGCCTCCGTAACTTATCGACGGCAGGGTCGCGTTGGTCAGGCAATTTTCCAGCAGCGAGAAGTAAGGCGGCCAGTGTTTGAAGCGCTTCGGGATATAGCGCACGACATGATGTTCGATATGATGCCGGTCCATCCAGCGCTGGAAGATCGGCAGATAGGCATAGGTCTCCTCGCGCTCGACGCCCGTGTCCGCCGTCAGAACGACGGACAAAGGCAGGCCCCGGGCCACCCATTCGATGATCATCGCGGTGCTGTCGACGCCCATGCCCCAGGCGGCGACCACCGGGACGCCGAACAGGTCATCGTGGCAGGCGTCATCATTCGCCGCCATGAATGGCGGACGCACTAATCCGGACATAGCTGTTCTCCTGGGGAGAGGGCCCATTGACCCGGCGGTTCAGGAAGCGACCGCCGGAAGACCGGCATTCAGCCGTCGAGCGGGACGCTGACGGCGACGTTCGGCGGGCAGCACCGAACCGTCACGAGATAGCCGAGACGATTGACGACATGCATGCCGTCGGTGATCTCCAGACCGTCGTCGCCCTCGATGACGGTCCAGACCTTTGCGGGCGGCTGCGCGCGCACGAATGCGAGCTCGGGCCCCGATGCCTCGAAAAGGCAGCCCCCTTCCCCGAAGTCGAATCCGGCCGTGTCCGAGAGATGGTTCGGCATGGGATGGAAACGGGCGAGGAATTCGTCCTCGGTCATCTCGATATAGGGCAGCGCTTCCGTCCCGGCGATGAGCGGGGTCGTACTGTTGTGGGTCATCTCCCTGGTCCTTGAAATGGGGCCGAGGTGGAGCCGGCGACGGGCCGGCTCGCACGCATCAGGCAATGAGGGTCATCAGAGCTTGCTCGCGCTTCGGCCCGGTGGCCGAGACGCGGAAAGGTTGGAGCGGGTCGCCGGTGCGCAGAACGAACTGCGGGCGTCCGGTTTCACGCCGCTTCTGTATCGCGACCGCATAGGCGCGGTCATAGGTTGCGAGCGTCGTAAGCGCGGATGAACGGGCCGATGGAAAAGCGACGATCATGACTGATACTCCTCGGGATGTTCGGGATCGGGGAAGACGGGCAGGTCGGGCGACACGGGTTCGTCGCGATCGAACAGCACCCAGGAAACATCGCTGTCGAAAGCCAGCGTGAGAATCGCCCAGAATTCCGGACTGATGTCGTCCGGCTGCTCGCCGCCGCATCCCACGATGGAGGTGTGGACGAAGAAGCCATAGGCATAAGGCTCGATCACGAGATCGGGATGCCCAACATCGACCCGGCCATCATCGCCGCGCGGAGCGGCGGCGATCAGCGTGTCGATGTGGCGGCGTTCGACTACCGGCAGATGGGCGGTCGAACAGACGATGAGCGCGGAACGGCGCATGGATATTCTCCCTGAAGGGGTGTGAGGGGATTGGCGCAGCGGAAGCCTCAGGCGGCCTGGGCGAGGTCGATCGAAAGCGCCTTGCGGTCCGCACTGACGGTCAGGCTGCGCCCTTCGGGGATGAGCCACTGGACATGCTCGAACACCGCGGCGCGCAACTGCGCCAGGAGCGCTTCATCTTCGCCGAGCAGCAGTTCATTGGCGAGATTGAGCGCCTCCCGCTCGAAGGCGAGCGACTGGGTGTCCCAACTGTCGCTCTCATGGTCATCGGAGTAGCAGAACAGGCTCGCATAGATGAGGTCAGCCAGCGCGCCGGGCTGCACATCCGCCTCGCCATCTACGAGGATGGTCGCCTCATCGAGGGTCCAGGACGCATTGTTGCAGACCAGCATGTCCGCCGGGATGCAAAGGGTGGCGGGCTCAGCCGGGTTTTCGCCGCCGGGACGCAGGACGATCTCGGCGGTCAACGCCTCGACCGCCCCGGACGCGAAATCGTCCGGCAATCCGGCGTCGTCGGCATAGCGGTGGGACACGCCGTCGCGCTTCATGGTGAAGCTGCAGGACAGGAGACGCGGGAGCGCCTCGTACCAGCGATAGCCTTCGAGATCGCGCGCCTCGTGAACGAGCCGGCCATCGAGTGGCGATCCCTTCTTGAGCGCGTGAGCGAGCGCCTGCTCGACGTCCGGTTCATGCTCGGTCATCAGGATCATTGGACCGGATCGAACGGGACTGCCCATGTATCGGTTGTCCGTGTCGGCAACGCTGGGCTGCCAGGCATTGAGCCAGACCTCGGCTTCGGGAAGATCCACACCGAGATCGCGGGCGCGCGCCCAGGCCGTGTAGGGAAGGCGGTGAGACGGCTCCTCGGCGACCGACCGGTAGAGAGCGGTCTCGGCCGCTTCCCTCAGGCGGGAGAGCGTCTCATTCTCGACCATTTCCTTGCGGGCGGGGAGCACGAGCTGGAGCGCAGGCGCGTCCACGATATCGACCCGCACCCGCCAGTTGTGCGGATTGCCGAGTTCGCTGAGACCGGGAGGCTGGCACGGTACCGTCACGCCGTGGAAGTTGATCCGGTGGCTGTGCGAGACGTCGCTTATGTTGTCATGGAAGACGCCGATGCGGCAGCCCTCCCACTCCTCGATCCGGCTGGCGCCGGCAAGGAAGTCCTGGCGCGGAAGCTCACCGCCCTCGAAATGAACCGGGAGAGGCAGATAGTGAGCCGCCAGACGCAGCGCCGACCCGAGTTGCTGCTCCCATGCCGGCGGCAGCTTGATCAGGAACTCGGTGCCGCGCACGATACCGCAGGGATGGATGTCGAGCGGCACAGCGCCTTCCCAGCCATCCGGCGGAATATGGACGGACCAGCCCCGGCCCGCGCTGCGCGACCAGGAGCGCACCTCAACATCCTGCCCGGCGAGGCTGAAGACGCCCATGCCGGCCGGATCCTCGCGCTTGAGAATGTCCGACTGCCAGCCTGAATCGCCAAGCGTCAGCAGCTTGGCCGGGTCCTCGATGCCGCGCCCGTCATCATAGATGGACAGCGCCGGTCCATCGGGCAGATGGTAGAGGGCGACGTAGATGCCCTTGGCGCCGGCGCGGCGGGCATTCTGGAACAGTTCGCTGAGCACGTCACCGAGCGTCTGAGCATAAAAGCGGGAGACCTTGGTGATCAGCGTCTGGCCGACCGCGGGCCGGATGGTGGTGGGAAAGGACATGGGATGATGCTCCTGCGCGGCGCAGACCAATTCCCCGCCGCAACGAAGCTCATCCCCCTCCCCTTTGGGTCACGGTCGGATGCAGCGGATCGGACCAGTCGACATGATCGACGATCCAGTCGGGCACGAAGTCCCAGTCGAAGCAGAGCGGATAGTCGTCCTCGACCGCACGCCAGGCGGCATCGACGGCGTCGGTCCAGTCGACCACGGTCAGGCGCAGCGCGGCGGTGCCGAGCGCCTCGAAGGCGCTGCGGATCATAAGGGCAAGACCGATCGCGTCGGGATCGGTGACCGGCCGGTCGCGAAGCCCGAGCACGGCTTCCCAAAGACAGGCTGCCGTTTCCAGCCGGCTGTCGGCACGGTCTGAACGCTCCGCCAGATCTGGGATCGGCGCGCCCAGGGCGGTGGGAGGCTGTTCCATCATAGTTCCTCCGGCTTGAAATCATGATGCTCGATCAACGAGTGGACCATGGCGTCCCAGGCGAGTTCCTTGATGGCGGCGCGATTATCGAGGTCGGCGTCGAAGGCATAGGCGTTCGCCATGGCCTTTCCGATCTCTCCGAGCGCCTGCCAGAAGCGGCTGCGCATCGTATAGGTTTCGGCAAACGTCTTGGTATAGGCGCTCATATTTTCCTCCATAATGGATGGATGTCGCGGTCGGCCGGGCGTGAGGCCCGAAGCCGGCCTTCAAGCTGCGGGCGATATTGCCCGCGCGGCGTCAGGCGGCGCGCAGATCGCAGCCCTGGTAGAGGGCAAGATCGGCGGCCATCAGGCCATCGATTCCGGCGGCGAACCGGTCGAACGCGGCATTGATATCGGCCATGGCAAGTCTGTAGCTTGCGTCCTTCGGGGCGAAGTCGAGCGCGACCATCGGTGGGGTGAGCCGAGCGGTCATCTCGGGAAAGGCCGTGCGAATGATGAGCGCCTCGATCCGGCGAGCGACCAGATTGAGACTTGCGGCGAGACCGCAGGGTGTCGCCAGTTCGCGATCATACCATGCCGCGGGCGCCACGACATCGGCGATGCGGGTGGAGGGGACGCGCCTGCTCCCTAACCGCGCCTGGATGATGACGCAGCGGGGACGGCGTGACGCTGCGACCTCGGCGAGCGGCACGAGTGCGCGATACAGATAGATCGAGGCGGTTCCCGCGACGCGGGACCGGGAGACGATGACGTCCATGGGGCTATCCTTCGATGATGGGAGGTGATCGCCGTCAGTGACGGCCCCGGCGATCCTCGGGTGAAATCCGGCCGTCACACTCGAAGCTCCCGCTCCCCTCCTGTCACGGAATGGCGGCGCTAGAGCGCCTTGGCGCAGAGCAGTTCGGCAAAGCGCGAGAGGACCGCGCCGGCATCGGGGAAGCGGTCGCTAAGACCATGATGGGCGAGGATCCGGGTTCGGGACCGTGCGATCGCGTTGGCTTCCTCCCATGTCGGCAAGCGCGGCGGCCAGCCTTTGACGAACCGCAACCCCAGGGGCATGGCCGCCTCAAGCGCACGCCGTTCGCCGGCCCGTGTCTTTGCGCGCACAATGTCGCGTACAAGCGCCGCCGGAAGGAGGTTTGGCGCGACATCGGCGAGCCAGCGCTGCGGTTGAAAGGAGAAGGTCGAGCCCGCCTCGATCGACGCCAGATGGCGATAGAGGTCGATATTCTCCGGCGCGGCGACGGAGGCCAGCACGCAGAAGGCGCAGGACAAGCGCGTCGCCCGATAATGGGTATAGGCCTCGTGGAGCGGCAGAGCGTGACTGTGGTGGAGCGCGAACACCTCGTCGGCGCTCCAGTCGACGGCCGGGTGCCAGGTCAGCATGCGCGTGCCCGCGCTGTTGCCGACCTTGGCGAAACGCTCGTCGATCCGGGAGATCGGGGTCGCGCGCCGGCTGGGGCTTTCCGCGCGGCGCAGCCCGATGACGGACACGATCATCTCGCCCCGGAAGAGCCGGGCGAGTTCGGGGCCGATGACCTGGACCTTGAGCTCGGAGGTGCAGAAGCGCAGCGATGCCGAGGACCAGGGCCCGATCAGATTGTAGGTTTCCAGCGCCTCATAGCGGCGCTTGCCGGCAAGGAAGCGTTGTTCCCATCGCGCCACCATATCGCCGGCGGGGCGATGGACCACCAGCAAGGGCAGACCGAGCCGCTCGGCGATCGCGGCGACGGTCGTCGGCGTCGAGCGCCATTCCGCGCGGCCAAGATCGGCATGAATGGCGATCCGGCGATCACGAGGATGACCCAGCGCGTCGAGCAGCGCGATGGCGGCATAGGCCGCAGCGGTGGAGTCCTTGCCGCCCGAGAGGTTGAAGACGAACCAGGCTCCATCCCTGATGGCGGCCATCACCTGCTCGTCTACGGCAGGCAGTAGTTCGGGAAGCGCGACGACGCGGCCGCGCGCAAGAGCTGCGCCCACGGCAAGTCTCCTGAAAGATGATGGATCGAGGTGGGCGGCTGCTTTCAGCCCACATCCGCACGGCGATTGTCGAACAGCGGCTCGTCGCAGGCTTCCCATGGGCCGGGCATCCAGATCCGCCCATTGTAGCTGATCCGACCCACCGGGGTTCCGCCAACCAGGATCAGCGCCTCGGGATAGAGGCTAGCGCCCAGCCCAAGCTGATCACGCCGCTCGCAATAGAGACGCGACGCCTCGACCCAATCCGCCGCCACGAGGTCGGGATAGCCTTTCTGGGTGACCAAGAACGGCTTGCGGGTCGCAGACCGGCGGCCACCGCGGTACAGGATACGGGCGATATGACCGGCATAGACCGCGACGGTTGCCCAATAGGCGGCGACGAAAGCCTTGCGGCTGTCCCAACTGCTGCGCGAACGACGGCGCGCGTCCGCAGCGAAGTCGGCCAGCAGCACCGCGAGAAGCGTTCTCGTGTCGGCGGGCATGGCCTGGAGCAGGCGCGCGGCGGGAAGCGCGAGGATCGGGTTGCGAACCTCGGCGCGATTGGAGCGGCGGGTCATGACTATCCCCTCACCAGTCGAACGTCTCGAGATCGGCGACAATGTCGGCGTCGCGATCAAGGAGGAGCCAGCGACAACCCTGCGTCCGCGCGAAGGTGATGGCGGCCCAAAGCTCGCCGGGGATCATCTCGCGTTCGGTGCCATAAAGCGGATCGGTGAGGACGAACCAGCCATAGCTGGCTTCCGCAACACCGAGGGGACGGGTCTCCGGGATCATCGGCGCCCATTGGTCGAGCAGGTCGCCGGTCGCGGGCCGGATATGGCTGGTGCTGATCACCAGATGGCGGCCGACGCGAAGTTCGCTTGGAGAACCGATCGCCGGCCCGTCGATGGAGATGCGCTCGGACCAGAGATATTCATTGTCGTGGCCCTCGAAATAGATCTCGACCGCCTGCTCGTCGGAAAGCGCCTGCGGATCGCGCTTGTCGCGGATTTCCGGCCACCATGCGCGGCAGAATTCGGCGACCTCGGCGATCAGCGCCTCGCGCGTGAAAGCGCCATAGAGGCTACCGCCTTCCCGATGATCGATGAAGGCGGCGTGGATTTCGGCCGCCCAGGGCACGGCATGGTTTTCAACGAGGCGTTCGGCCTGGACCAGCTCGTCGCAGAGGTCGCGGTCGGCTGTATCTGTTGCGACAATTGCGGCGCGGGCACGCGCAAGCAGGCGCGCGAAGTCGTGACGGGTCATCTGGGACATCATCGTCTCCATGTTCGTAATGAGCGTGCGGGAGGAGGCCGGGGCCGGATCAGGCCCGATCGAGCGCCTGGCCGATGGCGAGAAGCGCGTCGGCGATATGCTGCTCGACCTCGCGGGTGGTGATGCCGAAGCGGGCGGCGATCGTTCTGAAATCCTGTTCGCCCCGCTGATGGGCGAGGAGTACCTCGCGCGTGATCTCGGGCAGCGCGGCAAGCGCGCGGGCGTAGCGCTCCGCCAGTCCGGCACCGTTGTCGCCGATGCTGGCCGGGCTCATACGCACCCAGGCCCGCACCCAATAGCCATCGTCATCGCGCTCGACCGCCTGCTCGTTCGGGTCGATGCGCAGGACGTTGGCCGTTTCCCAGCGGTCGCGGGCAGCGGCAACGACAGGCAGGACCGGCTTGTCCCGAGCGAGGAAGGCATCGATCCGCGATGCGAGCGCATAGCTGTCGCGGCGCCGGTCGCGCCTCAGGCTGAAGCGCGGATGATCGTTGAAGAAATCGAGCGCCTCGACAAGGAGGGCGCGGGCATCATGGTCGGACATGACGAATAACTCCGTTGCGCCGGCTCCGAACCGGCACCATCTCCCCGCCCCCTTTCCCTCCGCACGGGCGCATCCATGTCAGGCGGCCCGGGCGAGCAGCGGCAGCGCCGTCACGTCGACGGCGGGCGCGGAGCGATCGAGCATGGGATAGGGAAGGCTTGGCACGCCGCGCGCGGCGATGCGGGCGGCCCTCGTCAGTGGGAACAGATAGACGTGGTTGCCGGGATGGCGTTGACGCCTCAGGAAGCCGATGCGTTCGAGATCCGCGAGCCAGCTTGCGCCGTCCTCACCGATGCGACGGGCACGCGCGCCTGCGGTGACAAGCTGATCGGCGGCATAACGCTGGCCGCATTCGTCATTGCGGATTTTCGAGATCGCGCGGCTCGAGATCGGCTGGCCGCCCGGCATGATGAGATCGGTGCGCGGCGAGGAGCGGCCAGTATAGCGGCTGCCCATCACCGCATAGAGCGTGCCGACATGGCCCGGCATGAAGACCTGGCCCCGCTCATCGGTCCGGCGGATCGGATCGGCATATGAGATGACCGAGACGATCTCGGGCTTCTCGCGGCGCAACAGCCTAAAGGCGCGTGAGAGCATCCAGGTCTCGGCATTTCCGCCGGTGTCGTCGAGCAGCACCAGACGCCCCAGGTCGCAGGCACTGCGCGGGTCGGCAAGCCCGGCCGATTTGGGCACGCTCGCATTGTTGACGGGGTGCGCGAAGACGCAGACCCCGGCCAGTTCGGACCGGCCACCCGCGCCGTTGCGGAAGAGGCCGACCGAAAGACGCGTGACCGGTATTGAGGCCGCATAGTGATGCTGGCGCACGAAGGGGGCGGCCTGCTTGACGGTATCGATCACGTCGACGGAAAAGCGGCGGGGATCGATTTCGCTGGCGCCAGGCACCCAGCGGCAGCGCCGGTCGCGCCAGCGCTGGCTTCTGGTGGTGATCATGAGCGGCAACTCCGGCTGGGATTGCAGTTGCTCCCGCCGTTCGCAATGACCGGCGGGAGACAGGCTGCCGGCCTATTGCGCGACGATCCGGCGGGTCAGGTCCGGGATGCGGGCATTGTCGTACGGACTGGAGACCGACATCTCGAGCGCGTCGCGCTGGGCGCGGTACCAGTCGGCGGCCTCGATCCTGTAGGTCTGGGTCGCATAGGGTTCGCCGCCGCTGGAGAATTCGACGTCGACGGTGAAGGTGCGCAGGTCGATGTGAGAAGAAGCGTGCATGATCGGATCCTTTCGATACGAAAAGGGCGGCTCCGACCTGGGTCGAAGCCGCCATTGGGTGGTGGGTGAGAGAAGGAAGCGGGCCGGCGCCGCGCCGGTCAGGTGGCCGGCTGTTTCAGCCAGTGGGTCGCGACGCCGTCGGCAGGCACCCGGCCATGACGCTCATCGCAGAAGCGCTGGAACGCAGCGTTGCCGGCAAGTGAGGTGTCTTCGAGCACCTGGATCACGTCCCAGCGTAACGCCGCGGTCGAGCCGGGCTCGACCACGGAAACCCAGAGCGACAGGTTATTGCTGTCCGCGCCGCAGCGCTGGCAGGTCTGGCTGTCATAGGTCGCGAGCAGCGACCAGGCCTGCGCCGTATCGTCCCAGCACGCATTGGCGTCCCGAGAGATGTCGGCGCTTCCGCAATGACGGCAACGCGGCATGACCGTAGAGGCGTCCGATGGCGCCACCGGATGGGCGGCGCCTTTTGGCTCGGGCGGTGTTTCACCTTCGCCAAAACCCGTGGGGACCGAACAGGCCGTGACCATATAGGCCGTATCGACCCCGGGCCAGATGCCGGTCACATAGGTGGGACCGCAGCTTTCATGGTCCTCGTTCTGCCCGGTCCAGTCGCTGTCCTTGATGGCAAGGCGGCAAGCGTCGTCGATCGTCGGGGCCTCATAGGTCCGTTGACGGAAGACGGGCAGCCGATAGGTGCTTTCGATCGTGAAACTCGGCATGGTGCCCTCCTCAATGCGCTTTGGCGAAGAGCTTGCGCGCCTTGCCTTCGATCTCGAGACGGGTGTCCTGGTTGGACTTTGCGCGCGCATGGGCGGTGATGCCCTGCACGAAGTCGAACAGACTGGCGGGCGGATGGCCTTCCTCGGCGATCACCGATTGGATGATCTTCGCGGTATCGGTCTTCGAGAAACCGCTCTTGCGCAGGAAGCTTTCGCGATCCTCGTCGGTGCGTGCGACGATCCGTCCGCGCGCGGTCTTGATGCCCTCGATGAAGCTCATCGCCGAGGAGTCGGCGAAGTTTTCGAGGGCGGGCGCGGCTTCATGGGCGAAGCGGTTGGCGGCGAATTTGGAATGCCGGATCGAGATTTCCTCGAAATTTTCAACGCCCCAGAGGTTGCGATTCATACACACGGCGCGCAGATAAAAAGTCGCTATTCCCAATGATTTGGAGCCAACTTCCGAGTTCCAGCAATAGAAGCCGCGGAAGAAGAGATCGGGCTCGCCATTGGGCAGTTTGCCCGCCTCGATCGGATGGGTGTCATCGACCAGGAACAGGAAAACATCGCGATCCGAGGCATAGAGCGTCGTCGTCTCGCGGGTGACATCCACATAGGGGTTATAGTGCATCGACCGCCAGTCGAGCACGCCCGGCACCTTCCAGCGGGTATCGGACACGCCATTGCCGGCGAACTTCATGACGGCGGCGACCAATTCATGGTCCCAGATGCGGCCATAGTCGGGGCCGGTGACGGCGCGCAGTTCGGAGCGGCCCTCATGGGTCTTGAGCAATTTCACCTGCTCGCCGCGATGACTGAGCAGGCCGTGCTGGAGATTGATGCCTGCAAGAGCGGCGGGCAGGCCCCGAAGATAGGCGGCCGGTGCGCCGACCAGGCTAGAGAGCTGGCCGAACGACCAGTTGGTGGGTGCGATCGGCTCCGCTTCACCGGGCACGATCAGGCTGAGACGCTCGGCATTGTCCATGCTCGCCTCGACGCGGACATCACGGCTTTCGACGATGCGCGTGCGGGCGCGATCGGCGCGGTGGCGGACACTGCCATAAAGCTCGTCGAGCGAGAGGAACTTCTCGTCGTCCGGACGCGAAAACCATTCGGACGAAACCCGCCCGATGTTGCGGCCGCGGGAGATGTCGACCTTGTAAGCGCCGGAAGCCTGGGGCGCGTCGATATGCTGGGCAAGCGTAGCCATGGGGAAATCTCCTGGATGGAAAGGCCTGATCCACCTCGGACCGGCCACCCCTTCCCCACCCACTCCCCTCCACGTGTTGGAGCGCCTGCCCCATCGGTCAGGCGGCGAGAGCGTCGCGATAGATGTCGGCCGCCCACTGCTCGATCCACAGCGCGGTCACGTCTTCGTGGCCGATATCGCCATCCTCCACGAGGCTGCGGATTTCGGCGCGAGCCTATGCGATCGCGCGCTCCCAGGGGTCGATGGGGCACGGGTCAACGCGGAGCAGAGGGAGTTCGGATTGGCGCGCGCCGTCAGGCGCATGAAGCCGGGCAAATTGGCGTGTAGTCCAAGCCTGCATGTGCCGCGCGACCAGGCGATCTGTCTTCGCGATGCCGCGGGCGAGTGCATCATGCCTCGCTGTCTGGCCATAAGCCTGGCTATCTGTCGACGCGATCCGATGTTCGAGTCCCTTCAGATGCGAGAGCGCGGTTGTCAACGGCGGAGCAAAACCCGGCCAGCGGGGCGGAGTAAAAGCAGGCCAGCGGTCGAGGCGTGATGACGATATGGAAAGGGCCCCGATCGGGGCCCTTTCCATATCGTCGCGACCGTTTTCTCCCGGCTATGGCGACGGGATCTCGCCGGTGTTCGGGTCGGCCGACACGGTGGCCTGGTTTTGCTCCGCCCTTCTGGCTGATCGCCGGCCGGCGGACTGTTTGAGGCGGTAGCTGTCGCCGTTCATGGTGAGGATGGAGACGTGGTGGGTGAGCCGGTCGAGCAGCGCGCCGGTAAGCCGTTCTGAGGCGAGGACCTGGGTCCAGTCCTCGAACGGCAAGTTCGACGTGATGATGGTCGAGCCGCGCTCGTAGCGCTGCGACAGCACCTCGAAGAGAAGTTCGGCGCCAGTCGCCGACAGCGGCACATAGCCGAGCTCGTCGACGATGAGCAGCTTCACGGCCGCCAGTTCCCGCTGGAGCTTGAGCAGGCGCCGCTCGTCGCGCGCCTCCATCAGCTGGTTGACCAGCGAAGCGGCGGTCGCGAAGGCGACGGTGAATCCCTTCTGGCAAGCAGCCAGGCCGAGCGCGAGAGCGACGTGCGTCTTGCCCGTGCCGCTGTTGCCCAGCGCAATGACGTTCTCCCGCCGAAGGATATACTCCGAGCGAGCGAGCTCGAGCACCAGCATCTTGTTGAGGCTGGGGATGGCTGTGAAGTCGAAGGTGTCGAGACTCTTCACCGCCGGGAAGCGGGCGGCGCGGATCCGCCGCTCGACCGTGCGCCGCTCCCTGTCGATGAGCTCAAGCTCGATGAGGCGCAGCAGGTAGCGTGGGTGGTCGACACCGTCGCGAGCGCATTCGCGCGCGACCTTCTCATATTCGCGCAGCACGGTCGGCAGCTTGAGCTGCTTGAGGTGGTGGGCGAGCAGCACCTGGGGTGTCCCGCCGGTCGTGCCGGTCGGCATCTTGTCGCCGGTCATGCCGCCAGCACCCCATAGTCCGCCGCCCGTGTCGTCTTCACGTCCGTCCGGGGCAGGTGCGGATAGGCGGCCAGATCGAGACGGGGCGGTCGCCGTTCGATACGCGCCAGCGCGATGAGCTTCACCGCGTCGAAGCCGATGGCGCCGAGCTGCACGGCCTGCGTCACCGCGTCGGTGACGACGGCGAGCGGCAGGGCTTCGAGCAGCCGCAGCACCTGGATGAACTCGCGCTTCCCCTTGGTGCCCATACGAGCTTCCAGAAGGTGGCGCAGATGCTGGAAGATCTCGGGCAGATCCCAGCCCTGCAAGGCGGCCGCCTGGTCGAGCGCGCCGGGCTTCTGCTCGATGAGCGCGAGATAATGCAGCGGGTTGGCGACGAATGCGCCCTCGCCATAGCTGCGCGGATGCCGGGCGATCTCCTCGCCGGCGATGCTGATGACCACCTCGTCGACGAACCCCTTCACCAGGACGTCGCGGAAGCCATAGACGGTTGGCACCGAATAGTCGTTGGTCCGATAGCGCACCAGCGCGGTCGACGATACGCGCGCCGACCGCTTCTCGCACGGCTCCAACGGCACCGCCGGCAAGGCCCGGAAGGCCTGCCGGTCGGCGACGAGGCGCTCGGCGATGGTGTCGGCATGGCGCCCGGCATGCCCGTTCTGTCGAGCCAGGCAATCCTTCGCCAGGCGCTCGTTCAACTCGTCGAAGCTGCGCGCTACCGGAATGGGCACCATGAACATCGCGCGGGCGTGCTTCACCAGCGCTTCGACCTTCCCCTTGTCGTTGCCCTTGCCGGGACGACCGAAGCGGTCGGCAAACAAATAGTGGCTGACCAGCTCGGTGAAGGCCCGCGTGCGCTCGCGCTTGCCGTCGCCGCAGATCCTCGCCACCGCGATCTTCAGATTGTCGTAGAGGATGGACAGCGGCACGCCGCCGAAAAAGGCGAAGGCCGAAACATGACCGTCGAGGAACGCCTCGGTCGTCTCGCGCGGATAGGCCTTCACGAAACACGCATCTGAGTGCGGCAGGTCCATGCAGAAATAATGGACCTTCTGCCGCATGCCGCCGATCTCTGCCCACGCCTCGCCGAAGTCGACCTGGGCATGGCCCGGCGGGTGTGCCAGCGGCACGAACGTCTCGCGGCTGCGTGCGCGGCTCTGCCGGACATAGTCCTTCACCACCGTGTAGCCGCCGCCATAGCCATGCTCGTCGCGCAGCCGCTCGAAGATCCGCTTGGCGGTGTGCTGCTGCTTGGCCGGCGACAGGCGATCCTCGCGCAGGATAGCGTCGATGACCGGCAACAGCGGACCTAGCTTCGGCTTCTCCGGCGGCTTCGTGCGCCGGTAGCCCGGCGGCAGCGAGAACGCGCACATCTTCGCCACCGTGTCCCGGCTCAGACCGAACGCCTTCGCCGCCTCCCGGCGGCTGTGACCTTCCACGAACACAAAACGCCGAACGGCCGCGTAACTCTCCAAGGCAAACATCCCCGCCGCCCCAAAACGAGCAGCTTACCACTGGCAGGATTTCTCTCCGCCGCACCGGCACCTATGCCGGCGCTCCCGTGGCCGGGTTTGTCACCGCCCTACACATATCCCTTCGCGGCTTTGCGCCAAGCCGCAATCCCTTGCGAACTTGCTTGCAGGGCGGTTGCTCCAGTCAAACTGCGAATGTCCCGCAGTGTTCCTAGCAGGCCTGCTGAAAGGCCATTCACTGAGTAGCGGTCGGCAAGAGACCGTGCAGACCGGCTCATGTAAAAGACGTTATCGCCCCCATTGCCTGTAAAAATGGCGTTTGCGCCGACGTCAGTGGCGACCTTCAACGCAGTCGCGTCAAAGGATTGGGCGTCCACACGCCCGCCCGGGGTAGGAAGATGGCTTACAGAGGATTTGTTGAGATCGATGTGGGTCAAAGAATAGCGCTCTTCAAACACGGGCCTGCCCAGGTATGACGCCATGGTTCGTGCGAATGCTCTTTCGTCACCGAGTGGATCGTCCGTTGTGAGCGTTAAGAGTGACAGATCATGTCCGACATTGCGAAGGCATGCCGCAACGATAGATGAGTCGAGGCCTCCTGAGACCGTCAGAAGCCCTTTGTTGTAGAGCCTTCCCCAGCCGGAAACGCAGGATTGAACGGTTCGCCGAAGATCTGTTGCAAGCTCGTCCGGCGATCGATCATCCAGGGAACTGACGAACTCCCAAGGGTCCCATCGGATAGCCGTTGTGGTACGTGATCCTGCGATTTCCAGAGAAGTACCCGGAAGGAGTTGACCGACGCCGATGAGCGCAGTCGTGATTTCTGGCATACCAGCGATCAAAAGCGCTCTGGCAACTCCCGCTGTGTCGACCGATAGGCTTGGCAATCCGGCAGCGCTGAACAGCGACGGCGCGGACGCTAGGACAAGTTCACGTCTATGGCTTGTGTGATAGCACGGCATGGCGCCAGAAGGGTCGCGTATAACGGAAAGCGCGTTTTCCGATCGGATTACGGCAACATATCGGCCCCAATACCTCCGGAGTAGGTGCTCGCCTTTTGATCTGCAGATCGCCTCGATCTCTTTCGGCTCAAGTTGTTCAACACGTTCCGGTGGTCCATAGCGATGGAACAGCGTGCCGATGATGAACCCCTTTTGCGCTGGCAAGGCGATCAACGCGCGGGGATCGCTGATGTCCAGGCAGAGCCCCGGCACGATATCCTGCCTGAAAAGGGAAGATATCGTAGGAGGGACACTGTCCGCATCGTAGACCAGACCTTGCCTGGCTATCCGCGCGATAAACTGGACGCTCATTCGAGGACCAGGATCGGCGTGTAAAGATTGACCTGTTCGGCGGTGTCGTTGAGCACGACGTCGCCTTTTTGTACCCATGCATGCGCCGCAAATGGATCTGACCGCACTCCGACGACGAAATGGACAGGGATCCCATGCGCACGACATAAGGAAAACATCGCCAACGATCGTGCCAGACATCGGTTTGTCCGGCCAAAGACGAATGCGGTATATTCGAACGCAGACACCATCCTGGACATCCGGGATCCCCTCAGCGCAGAGTCAAGCCGCGATCGGGTAGGAATTTCCGCCGCGCGTCTAATCGCCGCTGATAGCGCCCGGCTTCGCAGCTGGATCGAGATGTTCAACTCCCAATATAGCGCGAGCACCAGAGTGGGTATGTGGATCGTCGGCAGTTTGCGCGCCGGGTGGTCAGTTCTCACGGAGTGGATGACAGTATTGGATAGTGAGCCGTCCGGAGCCAGAGTTTCGATCAGATTGCCTCTTCCTATCAGTAGAGAAAGCTCTTCGCGGGCACCATCGAAACCCTCGCCGCGTCGGCTGACAAGTTTCTGGAAGGCGGCTCCACATGCCTGGGGCAAAGCAAAATATCGGTCCTGGATCAGATCGAGGAATATCACGCGGCGGCCTGCCATGCAGTGATAGAGCCCGTCTCTCAGTCGATAGTACATCAACCTGGCCCCCTGAACAGTGGCGCGCGCCGGGTGGGACGCGCGCCAAAGGAGTTTCAGTCGTCCTCGAGACCGATTCCCGTCAGCTGTCGCTGGATGACCGTGTCGCCCAGCCCACCCGAGTTGCCCTTGGTTTCCTGGGAGACGGAGCCGAGGTCGATCAGCTCGTCGGAGTTGTGTTCGTCTTTGCGTTCCATTTCCATGCTCCTCGTCAACCGCCCCAAGTGAGCGGCAGTTCAAAGGTAGAGCAGTTGAATATCTGCTGGCGCGGATATATCGCGACAGATTGGCGCGATATCCGTCAGGTGCCCTTTTAGAATGACGTGTTGATGGCAACGGGGTCAATTTTACGCCCCATTGCTTTGATAAATATACTATTTTATGAAGAAGACTGCTTTTGGATAATTTTCTGTTGGTGAGCAATTTTCCGCATATGGTATGCTTCAATTCGTCTTCGCATTGCCTTTGACAAGCTCGCGACATTGGTATCCACGATGGTGGCGAGTTCCTTTTCCGCCATCGCCGGTTCCACCGCCTCCGCGATTCTCGCGTAGTGAAGTCTCTCATTAAGGCCTCTAATCAGTAGCGACGCCTGATGATTTCTGGTGGCCTCCGCCAATGACGCGAATATGCCCGTTGCTTGGTTTGCGACGGCGACCGCCGAAGGCCGGGGTCCGAGAGTTGGGGTCTGTAGCAAGACGCCGCGAATGGCGCTTTCCCGTAGGCTCGACAGCGTCGTCGCCATCATCTGCATATGCAAGGCAAGAAGTTCGATCAACTCGGCCGGTTCGAAAATCGGCACAAGGAATCCGCCGTCCGAGTGGTGTGTGAGAAGTCCTTCCCCCACCAGAATAAACGCTGCCTCACGAACAGGTGTCTTGCTCGACCGATGGCGGGTCGCGAGGTCCTGAATATCGATCCGTTTGCCCGGCACGAAATGGCCCGCGAGGTAATCCTCCTTGATCCCCTCGTACACGCGCTCATGCAGCGGCGGATCCATCGCCGACATCATAGGCCGGCGCCGGCTGGAACACATGCGGAGGGCCATGCTGGCGTCAAGGCGCGCGTGAGATGATCGAGGTTACGCTGCGCGATGAGCTCAATGCACATCCGTTCAAGATCGCTGAGGTCACCCGTCGCCAGTTGGTGCGGAAAACACATCTTCTGTCCTGCGAACAGCAGCGGTATCAGGATATGCCCCGTCGACAGTCCGAGCCGGTAGGCGCAGACAAGATGATCGTCGAGCCGCGCGCGGGGATTGCCGCCTTCGATCTCCCGAAGCCAGCGAACGCCCATACCAAGCTCGCGCGCCAGATCGCGTTGCGTCAAGCGCCTCTTCTTCCGTGCCTCTTCAATTTGTCGTCCTGACTGTACTTTGACGTACAGGATCGGACTTTCAGCAACGGAAGTCGCTAAATCGTGCGACATATCCGCGTCTCCTTACGGGAGAGTCCGCCCGCCAAGGCAATTCCGTAAGTCGAACGCTAAGGTGTACTTACCACCACTGTCAAACACAACCTCGGCCAACTTGTCGCGATTTACCCAGCAAGATCATTGACCTCGCGGTAGGCCGGCGTTCGTGCGCCCGATTGCAAGGCGCGACCATAGGCGCTCATCAGGTCCGATTGGCCCGCTTTGGGGATCTGCATCAGCGCCAGGAGATAAATGGTTCCCAGATTGGGCTGGCGACCATTGGGTGACGTCTCCTGGACCCTTTCGGTAATGCTTGTCGCGATATCCCAGAGTCGATTGGACGCTCCGACATGATGCTCCTCTGCGCCGCCCAGGCCGTCGAGTTCGTGCACCTTCATCTGCTCGATGATCTCGCCGGTCGACAAGGTGCTGAGATGCTCGACCGCCACATGCAGGGTCGTGCCCCAGGCGATCAGCGAACGCGTGACCCGAATCAGGTGACAATGCGAGTCGATGAGGACGTCGAGACCTGCCGGCGAAAGCCGGAGCTTGAAGCTGCGTCTGGGTCGGGCCATCACTCCTTCTCCTGCCTGAACTACTGACGTGTCACCCGGCGGCGAACCCGAACGGGTGCATTTCCACGACGAATGGAAGCAAAAGCGGCATTATAGTGCCGCTTTTGCCCAAACCTGATCTTTCAACGCTTTGCGAGATCATTCGGTCACTTTCGTCCTAGCGCTGCTTTGTTTCACCGCTTCGGCAGTTCAGTGCCCTGCCTATTGCGGCGGTCATTCCTGATCGTCATGCCTTGGGACGCACCGGATCGGCGGCCACCACGGACCCAGGTCCCGGCCTTCCTGCCCGGCCTATCCAAACCCCAAACCCGAGCGCCTCGCGGCGCCACGAGGAGACATGTGCCATGGACTTTCCATGCTCGTTGCCGACGCTTGCCGGAGCCCTGCTCGTCTGCGCCGGCGCCATGCCTGCCGGCCCCCAGACCTATCGGCCCGACGCCGAAGCTTACCCTTGCACCCGCGGCGCCCAGCTCGCCATCGTGCAGAGCGATCTCGGCTTTTCGATCCGCAAGAAGGCTGACCTCCCCGCGCCGCCCGTCGTTCCCACCGCGATCAAGATCGGCAACTCGCTCACCCTCGACAGCCGACTTTTCGCACGCACCTCCCTCATTCGCCCGGAGACTGCCCATGTCCCGCAGCGTTAAGCTGATCGTGACAGCGCTGCTCTGCGCGACAGCGCCGGCCTACGCCCAGGACAGCGGCACCGAGCCTCTCACGGCAGCGGCCGCGGAAGCTCAGCGTCAGTTGCGCCAGACCTTCACCAATCTGACGTTCGAGGACTTCGGTCCGGCGCCTGTCAGGGGGCCAATATATCAGGCCATCGCCGGTGGACGAGTCATCTATTACGCGCCGGACAGCCAGCATCTTCTCTTCGCCGCGATCTACGACAAGAACGGCGTCAATCTGACGGCACTTGCCCAGGACGCGAGCGCGAGGAAGCGCCTCGGCGCCATCACCCCCGCCGATGCGCTGGTGGTGGGCCCCGCAGGCGCCCCGAAGGTCATCGAGTTCACCGATCCCGACTGCCCCTATTGCCAGGCGCTCGAACGCTTCTGGCTGGTGAAGGAAGCCGAAGGCAAGCCGGTCCAGCGCCTCGTCTATTTCGTGAGCGGCATCCATCCGCAGGCGGCCGCCAAGGCCGAGCACATCCTTTGCTCGCCCGACCCGCAGGCGACATTCAAGGCGGTCTATGCAGGCGCGCAGCCCATCTCGCTGCACAAATGCCGGGCGGGCGCCGAGAAGGTCGCTCGCGACGCGGACACGGTCCGCAAGATGGGCGTGTCGGGCACGCCGACGCTCTTCGTCGATGGAAAACTCGTGTCAGGGTTCCAGCAGGCAGAACTCGAGGCCTTCCTCGATACCCAGAGCCGCAATCCCAAGCCCAGCCCCTGACGGCAACAATTGACGATTTTGGCGGACCTCGCGCGCGCGTCCACCGCGCCGCCGGGACCGGGATGCCGGCGGAAGCGCGCCTCCAGGGGCCGTCCAACGCAGCCGCCGGCCGGACACGACAACCGATCGGTACCGGCAAGCATGTCCTGGACGGCCTCACGCACAAGGAGACTGACTATGTTGACTTCGCTTCGGGGAAGGACGTTCCGCACGATCGACGCGGCGGTCCTTTTCCTCCTGGCCGCGATCGCCGGGACGAGCGTCGCTTACGCCTTCCAGGCGCCGGCCGCCGGCGACCTTGGTTACGACATCTACGACATCGTCGTGAACCAGGGCGTGAAGGGCCCGCTCGGCTTCGTGGGCGGCGTTGCCGCCTTCCTGTTCGGCGTCTCGCGGCTCTTCTCGAACATCATGATCGGCATCCCGACGATCGTGGCGGCGGTCTGCCTCATCAAGGCGGATTCGATCCTCCAGACCTTCGGCATGCTGATCTGAGACCAGGACCGGGCGCGCCGGCCGGGTCGGCCGCCCTCACGAGACGGGAGGCGATGGTCGCCTTCCGGACCCCACGCCCAGCGGCGTGGTGAAGCAAGGGAGAAGGGCGTGGACGAACGTCTGCCGCAGTTCCTGCATAAGCCGACCCAGATCCTCTGGTTCGACAGCCAGGAGTTCATCGTCGTGATGTCCACGATCTTCGTCGCGGTCATCGTCGGCGGGATCATCGGGTGGCTGCTCATCGGCGCCCTTCTCCTCTTCATTCCCTGGAAGCGGACCAAGCCGCGCGGGTTCATCCCGCACCTTGCCTGGCGCTGGGGCCTTGCCCGCTTCCGCAACTATCCGGGTCCGACCCAGACCCGCTTCTTCGAGTAGGCGAGATGGCTCATCCCTTCAGGCGCAAGTCCCAGGCCGGCATGATCGGCGACACGCGGCCGAGTTGGCACCTGCATCGCTATCTGCAGGGATCGGCGAACCTCTTCGAGGAGAACCGGCTGCTCAAGGTGGCGATCGCGGGCCTCTTCGGCATCACCGCGGTGCTGGGCACGGTCATCTACACCTCGAACCAGAACACGCGCACCGTGATCGTGCCCTTCGGCGCGGACGGCGACCTTTATGTGACGGGCAACAAGCCTTCTGAGGCCTATCTGCGCGCGATCACCTTCAACATCGTCGGCCTGGTCGGCACCTATTCCGCCTATTCGGCCGACCGGCAGTTCCAGGAGCTGCTGCGCATCGCGCATCCCAGCGCCTATAACGGCCTGCGCGACAGCCTGAACCGTCTGCTCGACGAGCTCGGCAACAATCCGACGCTCTCGATCGCGACCTATATCCGGGGCGATCAGCCCGTCACCTGGACGGGCAGCGAGATCCTCGTTCCGGTCGAGAAGGTCCGTGTGATCGGCGGCGTGATCCGCAAGTTCCGGGGCAATCTGCGCATTCGCTACGCGCTCGAGAATGGCCGCTTCTGGCTGACCGCCCTCCAGGAGGAGAATTTCAGTGCCGATATCCGGTAATCGGGCGAGGCTTTCCTGCCTCGCCGGGGCGCACGCCCTTGTCATATTGGCGGCGTCCCTGCCCTTCGCCCCACCCGCCTTCGCCCAGTCGATCGCGGCGCTGCCCGACCAGACGAGCCGCATCCGGCTCTCCAATCGCGACGTCAATCATATCGTCTGCGTGGGCGGGGACATCGAGGACGTCAAATTCTCCGCGGAGAAGGGCCTCGCCGTCGAGCGGGGCGGCGCGGATGCCTGGGTCAAGTTTCTCGTGCTCGAGACCGACGATATGGGCGCCAAGACCCGCACCTATGTGACGACGCCTTCGGAATTCTTCGTCTCGTGCAACGGCGCGATCTACCCGCTCTATGCCGAGCCCGCCGATATTCCGGCGCAGACGGTGACGCTGATGCCGGGCGGCGCGCAACGCGCCCGCGCCAATGACGCGCTGCTGGGACCGCTGGTCGAGGAAGAGCGGGCGGTCGGGATCGCGCTCGCGATCCTGCAGGACCGCGTACCGGCCTCCTTCTCCGAAGTGGCGCCGTCGCGCGATCGACTGATCCTCGCCGATCTTCCCACCGCATCGCTCACGGAACGCCGGCGCCTCGAAGTCGAGGGCGCGGGCCTGTCGGTCAGCGAATATCTCGTCCGAGCGAGCGTCGCCACCACGCTCGATGAGCGCACCTTCCTCGATACCGCGCTTGGAGCCGACATTTTCGCCATCACGATCGATCGCCTGACGCTGGGCCCGGGTGAAACCGCGCGGCTGATCGTCGTCCGCAGGAGCGTTCAGCCATGACGACGCCAGAGGATACCCCGCAAGCATCTCCGGCTGCGGCGCCCCGTGCCCATACCGACGAAACCACCATCGATGCGTCGCCTCGCCCCGCCTTGCTCGACCTGCGCGCGCAGTGGTCGAAGCTGACCTCGGATCAGAAGCTGCGCGCCAAGCAGTTGGGCGTAGTTTCGACGATCGCGCTGCTCGGCCTCGGTCTCTACACCGCCAGTTCCAGCGGAAAGAAGGAAGCGCCCAAGGCGCCCCAGGCGAGCAATCTCGACATGGGCGCCGGGCTTCGCGGTGACAGCCTCGAGGTGAAGCTGCGCGGCGATCTCCAGAAGATCCTCGACGGGCAGACATTGCTCGGTGACCGGGTCACCGCGATCGAGGAAGGCAAGGTCGTTCCCGGCGCCGGTGCCGGCTCCCACGGTCCGGCTGCCGGCGACGGCGGCGATCTCCCGCCTGCCATCCCGGGCGACGCCCCCGCCTATCCGCCGGCACCGAGCGGGGCAAAGGCCGCGGCGGACGAAATCCCCGCGCCGCCGAGCGCGCCTGCAGCACCCTCCGCGCCTCCGGCTCCGCCAACGGAGCGGCAGGTCGGCGCGATCGGCGCGGCCACGGCCACCCAGACTTCGGAAGGAGGTGCCGGCAGCTCGTCCTCGCCAAAAAAAGGGAAGAGGACGATCTATTTGCCACCTGGTTTCATGAAGGCGCGGCTGCTGACCGGCATCGACGCGCTGGCGAGCCGGGACGCGACCAGTAACCCCGAGCCCATCATCGCCCGGGTCCAGGCGCCCGCCGTCCTTCCCAATGAGGTGAAGGCCAACCTCGCCGGCTGCTTCGTCATCGGCAATGCGACCGGCAGCCTCGCCAAGGAACGGGTCGAGATCCAGCTCGTATCGATCTCCTGCGTGGACTTCGAGAGCCATGCGGTGGTCGACCAGGCGATCAAGGGCTTCTTCGTCGACGCCGACGGCAAGAAGGGCCTGTCGGGCAAGGTCGTGACCCGCGCCGGCGCGACGCTCGCCCGCTCTTTCATCGCCGGCACGATCGCCGGCATCTCGCAGAGCGTCGAAGGATCGTTCGGCAGCCTGTCGACCTCGGCGCTGGGCAATGTGCGCAGCCTCGACGCCGGCGACGCGATCAAGTCGGGCGTCGCCGGCGGCCTCTCCAAGTCCTCGGACAAGCTCACCGATTTCTATCTCGACCTCGCTCGCCAGGCCGGGCCGGTCGTCGAAGTCGGCGCCGCCAAGGATGTGGTGGTCGTCATCCAGGAGGGTCTTGCCCTCGAGATCAAGCCGTCGGTCGGGGGCAAATTCTGATGCTCCGCGCGCCCCACCCCAAAGGAGTCACCGCCATGCCCTTGGCTTCCCATCAGTCTCTCCATCGCTCGCTGCTCTCGCTCAGCCTGCTCGTCGTCTTGAGCGGCTGCGCCACGGTCGGCTCGATGATGTCGCCCTATTCGGAGAAGTTCGACTGCAAGAACAGCGATCACGGCCAGTGCATCCATCCTGATCGCGCTTATGCCGATGCCGTCGCCGGCGTCGCGTCAAAGTCCGATCCCAAGGTCACCAACGACCGGGCGATGTTGCGCGGCCAGGATGCGGGCCACGCGGGCATGCGGTCACGAATCGAGGCTGCCGGCACCGCCTATGGCAGCTACCGCGACAGCGTCTACCAGGAACTCAAGGGGCTGATCGAGGCGCCGGTCACACCGATGCTGAAGCCCGCGCGCACGGTGCGCACGCTGATCCTGCCCTATGCTGATCGCCAGCGGCCCGACCGCCTCTATATGCCGCGCTATGTCTATTCGGTGATCGACAAGCCGGTCTGGGTCGTTGGCGGCGCGCTCGTCGCCGCGCCCGATCGCGCGTCCCAGGCCCCGATCCTCGGCCAGGTCCGCGAGACGACCGCGCCGGACGGCGAGCCCGCGCCGGCTCAGGAGTCCGTCATCGCTCCTTCTGCTCCGGCGCCGGTCTCCCAGACGATCGCCCCGCCCGCACCGGAGCCAAAGCCATGAGCGCGCTCAGCTATGCCCGGCTGCGCAGCGCCGTCCGGCGCGACAGCTTTTCCGATCACCTCCCGCTCGTCGCCTGGGACGAGGATACGCAAGCCTTCCTGTGCATCGACGACACCTGGGGTCATGCCTGGGAACTGGTGCCGACCGCCTATATGTTCGCCCATGTCCAGGGCGCGCTCCAAGGCCTGCTCAACATTCATTTCCCCGATGGGACGGTCCTCCAGCTTCACACCTTCGCGGACCCGCTGATCGACGGCGCGCTCGACGCCTTCCTCGATCTCAAGACCCGCGACGATCCGCTGATCCAGGCATCGGCACGCCATACTCACGCCTATCTGAGCGAGGGACGTCATGGCCTCAAAGCCCTGCACGGCATCCCGGTCCGTAACTTCCGGACACTGCTCTCGATCAAGACAAGGCGGCCGCTGGGCGAGGATCTGCGCCGGCAGGTCGAAGAGCAATTGTCCAAGCTCGGCATCCGCCGCCTTCCGCCCGAGGAGATGGTCGCCTTCTACCGGCGCGTGTTCAACGGCGTGGCGAACCCTGCGCCCGGCGTGTTCGCCGACGGCACCACCGTCGGCGCGCCGCCGATCGCCAAGCAGATCATCGATGCGGGCCCCGATCTCGTGTTCGAGGGCGCGGAGGTGTTCCTCGGCAACCAGGTCGCGCGCTGCCTGACGCCCAAGGCTCCGGCGCGGCGGATCACCGCCGAACGCGCCAACCGCTTCATGGGCGGGATGCGCGGCGCGTCGGAGGACAGCGACCAGATCGGCGGGCCGTTCCTCTACACGCTCAACATCCTGTTCGATCATTCGCAGTTCGAGATCCACAAGCGCGCGCAGATCCTCTCGGCGCAGAAGGCGGCGGGAAGCTTTGCCGTCGAGGTCGGCAAGCAGATCGAGGAGATCGGCTGGATCCTCGACGAGGCGGGCAACAGCAAGTTCGTCCGCGTGATCCCGACGATATGGGTGTTCGGGCGCGACCGTGCCCATGCCCGCGACCTTGCCGCGCGCGCCAAGCGGCTGTGGGAGGGCGAGCCCCTGCCCTTCTCGATGCAGGAGGAGAGCTACCTCAATCCCACGCTGCTGGTGATGAGCCTCCCCTTCGGCCTCTATCCCGACCGCACCACCCTGCGCCTGCTCGAGCGCGACTTCCGCATGCCGGTGAAAGCCGCGGTGCTGATGGCGCCGATCCAGACCGATTTCCGCGGCGGCGGACGCCCCGCCCTGCTCTACACCGGGCGCAAGGGCCAGCTCGTCACGCTCGACGTGTTCGATCCCCGGATCAACAATTATAATTTCATCGTCTCGGCCGAGAGCGGCGCGGGCAAGAGCTTCCTGCTCAACAATCTGTGCCAGCAATATTATGCGCAAGGCGCGCTGATCCGCATCATCGATATCGGCGGCAGCTATCGCAAGCTCTGCACGCTTTGCTCGGGCCGTTACATCGATATCGGCGAGGAGCATCTGGTCCTCAATCCCTTCGACATGGGGTTGGCGCTCGACGGCGACGACAAGCAGTCGGCCATCACCATGGCGGTGGCGATCGTCGCCGAGATGGCGAATGCGTCGACCCGCAAAGGCGTCACCACCTCGGAATGGAACCTCCTCAAGTCCGCGGTCCAGTGGACAATCGACACGGGGCGTGCCGATCATGGCATCGATGCGGTCCGCGAATGGCTCGGCACCTATCCCTCGCAGGTCGAGACCGCGCTCGACAGTGTCGACCATCTCGTCCCCGTCGCGCGCGAGCTCGCCTTCAACCTGCGCGATTTCGGATCGGGCGGCGCCTATGGCCATTATTTCAACGGCCCCTCGACGCTCGATATCCGCCATGACGAATTCGTCGTGGTCGAACTAGAGCGGCTGAAGTCGATGCCCGACCTGTTCAACGTCATCGTCATGGTGGTGGTGAACGCGGTCACGCAGGAGCTCTATCTCTCCGCGCGCGACAAGCCCCGCTTCGTGCTCTGCGACGAAGCCGCGCAGTTCATGACCCGCACCGATGGGCAGGACCTCTCGCGCCTCGCCGAAGCCTTCGGCCAGGGCTATCGCCGCGCCCGCAAATATCGCGGCTCGTTCGGCATCGTGCTGCAGTCGATGAACGACCTCATGTTGTTCGGCGGCACGGGCCAGGTCATCCTTGAAAATGCCGCGACCCGCTTCCTGCTGCAGGGCTCGACCTATGACCGGGCCGTCGACAACAAGATCCTCGATTATTCTGGGTTCGTCCTCGATCTGCTGAAGTCGGTTCGCAACTCCAAGCCCAACTATAGCGAGGTCTTCATCGACTCGCCGCTGGGCCTCGGCATCGCGCGGCTGGTCGTCGATCCCTTCTCCTACTGGATCAACACCTCCGCGCCCGATGAGGTGGCGGCTTTCGAGGCGCTCATGCGCCAGGGCCTCTCGCCGCTCGAAGCGATCTGCCGGCTGGCCGGCGTCGAGCCCTCGCAGATCCTGGGCGCGCCGGCCGCGTCCGGCCCGGCGGGAGCCTGATCGCCATGTCCTGCTACACCCCGCACCCCGATCAGCTTCCGCTCAACTGCTCCGACAATGAGGCCATCGAGTTGATCGTCGAACAGCGCCTCGCCGAGCGCTTCGAGGCGGAATCCTTCCAGTGGCGCTTCCGGCTGGTGATGATCGAGACGGTGATGATGGGCCTGCTGGTGCTCGTCGCCGGGCTTCTGCTCAAGCAGCCGACCATGATGGTGCTGCGCGCCTCGCTGCTGATTGCTGCCTCCTGCCTTGCGACCGGCCTGCTTCTGCTCTGCCTGTCGGCGGGCACCGCGAAGCTGATGCGCCGCCTGCGCGCGAGGCGCGGCAAATGAACGGCCTCACCTCTTCCACGCCCTCGCAGGCGGCGATCCGGCTGACGGTCAGCGGCTTCCTGCTGATGCAGATCCAGAGCGTGATGCTGCTGATGTCGCCCTCGCTCGACCATGCTTGCGGCACGCTGATCTGGATCCTGACGCCGCTCGCTGTCTCGGCCTTCGTCGCCGCCCTGATCGGCATCCCCGAGCCGCCGGAACATCATTGGAGGCAGCGTCATGCGCGATAGACTGCTCGGCCGGTACCGCCGCGGCCCGATCCTTGCTGCCCTCGTCATCGGTAACATGCTGGCAGCCGCGAGCGCGGTGGCTCTGGCCGGCCCGGCGCCCGGCCCGATCAGCTCTCGCAGCACGATCGGGCGTGTCTGGCCGATCGCGGAACCCGATGCGCTCGCCGAGATCGAAGCCAAGGTCGCGACGCTGCCCAGCGACATGAGCAAGGCCTTCGGCCCACGCAACACATGGACCGCGCTCAAGGCCGCGCCGCTCGGGGTGGCGGGCGCCGACCGGACCCACAGCGTCGTGCCCTTCTACACGCTCGATTTCGATATCACGCTGCCCGATGGGAAGACGCTCTATCCCAAGGGCTTCACCTTCAATCCGCTGACCTATGTGAAGCTGCCGCAGCGCCTCGTCGTCGTGCATCCCCGCGACCTTGGCTGGGCGCTGCGTAATGCCCGGGCCAGCGATTTCATCCTGCTCTCGGCGCTGGGCAGCCAGAATGGCGACGCGATCGATCTCTCCGAAAAGACCGGGCGGCCGATCTACATCCTGGAGGAGCGGGTCAAGCAACGGCTCGGCCTCACCGTCGCGCCGGTCATCGTCGAGCAGTCGGGCACGCGCCTCATGCTCACCGAATATGGCCCGAAGAGCCGCGCGGCAGCCACCGCAGCGAAAGGAGCGATGCGATGATCGGGCGCCTCCCTTTCTTCGTCACCGGCCTCTTCATCGGGCTTGCGATGACGCTCGCCTGGCCGGGCCAGGCCCAGGCCTCCAAATGCGAGGCGGGCACCGTCTTCAATCCCATCACCAAGGTGCGCTGGACCTGCATCTTCCCGATCACGGTCGGGGGTATTCGGGTCGGCAGCTTCGACAAGCTCGACAAGGCGCTCGATGCGCAATCCGCCTCCAAACCCTTATGCGCCTGCCGCAAGGGCATCCAGTTCTGGTTCGGGGTGAAGGTCTCCTACTGGTCGCCCAACCGGATGGTCGATGTCGTCACCGAACCGGGCTGCATGATGGCGCTGGGCGCCGATCTCATGCCCACCGGCGGCAAGCTCCAGGGCAGCCAGTCAAGCATCGCGGACGGCACGAACACCCGTAAGATGTTCGCGCAGATGCACTATTACATCTCGCCGGTCTGGGCGATGCTCGACATGTTCACCGACCTGCCCTGCCTCGAAAATGACGGCTTCGACGTCGCCATGATGACCGAGGTGCTGCCGACCTGGCAGTCGGGGACGCTCGGCGCGATCATCCAGCCCGAGGGCATCTTGTTCGGCAATCCCGCTGCCGGCCTTGCCTGCATGGGCGACAGCGCGGCCGCGGCCGCCGGCAAGGTCATCGATCCGCTCTTCTGGTGCATGGGGTCGTGGGGCGCGACCTATCCGATCGCCGGCGACATCCATTTCGACGACAGCGTCGAGGCCTGGGCGGGGCTTGCCGCGCGCGGGGTCTTCATGATGGGGCGGCTTGGCGCGCTCACCATCAGCTCGGCCGACGGCTGTTCGTTCGTGCCGCAGCCCGTGTGGACCAAGAGCCGCTACAAGCTCCAGATCATGGAGCCCGTGAAGGGCGGCAAGTGCGTCAATATCGGCCGACCGGGCGCACTCTGGTCCTCCGCCAAGCACGCGCCGGGCAAGGACAACGCCCAGTTCATGCTCTTCGAAAAGGTGATCTGCTGCGCCGGGATACCGGTGCCATGACGGAGACACCTTCCCCCGTTCCCGCGCACGACAGCCCTTCATTCCGGAGGTCTGTTCGCCAAGGCCCCTACGGCCGAGGGCTGCTGCGCGGGACCGGAGCGGCGCTGCCAAGCCCCCCTGGCGGCGTCGCTCCACCCCCGGCCAGCGCGGCCGCAATGCCCCCTCGATGGAACCGGCGCATCCTCTCCGCCTGCTCCCTCGTCTCGGTCGCGCTGGCCCTTTCCTTCGCCCCGCCCGCCTCGGCCCAGACGATGGAGGAACGTGCCCGCGCGGCGGCCGACGCGTCGCGCGCCAAGACCAGCGACAGCGACGCCCTCCAGCGCAATTATGTGACGCCGGGACTTTCCGGCCAATCGATCTCGACCGTCGACAACAGCCGCACCTTCGCGCCCAATATCGCCTGCAGCAAGACCGCGACGATGCTCGAGGTCCTGGCCCAGCCTTCGGGCACCGGCGATCTGGGCACCGTCACGATCGCGCGCGACACCGATCTCGACGGGACCGTCGACAGCACGTCCAACCTGCCAATGCCGGTCTCGGGCATCTGCGCCAACGGGGTGGTCTCCTGCCAGCCCGGAAGCTGGAACAATTGCAGCTTCTTCCGCTGGGATGTCGATGCCGCCAAGGCACTCAAGCTGAGCGCCGTCGACATGCCCAAGCTCGCCGGCTGCTACTGCATCAACAATAGCTGCGGCACCAATCTCGCCTGGGGCAATATGGCCTCGGTGCTGCGCGACCTGGGCGGCGGGATGATCGGCGCGCTCACGACCGCCGACCCGCGCTACGGCGTGGCGGAGGCGGTCATCGATGGACCCGCCATCCGCTATGTGGGCGCGCAATCGACCGCCTGCTCATCCAATCCCGAGCTGCCCCAGACCGCCTACCGGTCCAATCCCGCGACCATTGCCTCCGACGCTTATGCTGCCTCCACGGGCAACAGCGTGTTCCAGGCCCTCAAGGGATCGGCGATCGGAACCGGCACGTCGCTGCAATATCGGCATTGCACGATCGAGCGGCGCGTGACGGTGCTCAAGCCCGGTGCCGAGGACATCATCAGCCGGACCTCGGGCGGCTATTCGACGATTCAGACCGGATTTGGCCAGAACGGATCCTCCTTCGATTTCCTGATGGGATCGCCGGCCGACAACAGCCTGGGCGGCGGAAGCTGCACGCTCATCGACTTCCGGATGACACTGCATATCAGCGAGCCCGACCGGATCGTCGATGCGCGCCTGACCCAATTCTTCGCCGATGACTGGGCGCAGGTGCGCATCGACGGGCAGCTTGTCGGCTCCGGCCCTTCCGCCTGGACGACGCTCGGCCTGCCGCCCTCCAAATGCGAACTCAAGAAGACCTTCTATGCCTATCCCAATCTCGACCTGAAGCCCTTCCTGACGGCCGGCGATCACGAGATCTGGCTGCGCGTCGCGGTTGCCGAGGGCGGCGAGGGCTTCGCGCAGGTCCATGTCGATGTCGACAATAGCTGCAAGACGCTCGAGCAACTGGTCGACGGATGCTCCGCGATCGCGGCAGACCCGCAATGCAAGCTCGACAGCGAGCTGGTCGATGGCGTCCAGACCTGGATCAATGGCGTCGCGACGGGCCTCAAGCCCCTGCCCCAGACCCGGATCCTGGGTGGTCCGGCCTGCCCCACCGATCTCACCCGCGACTTCTTCCTGAAGGATCGCACCTATCGCTGCTCGGTCGATGACGTCGCCAAACCGGATACGAGCCGCGGCGCCTATATCATCGACCATTCGACCGAGACGATGCTGGCCGACCGGACGCGGCAGAGCGACGGCAGCTTTGCCAGCTCGACGCGCGCGTTCAGCCTTCCCGATCCCGGCTCCGTGCCGGCGTGCGAGCCGGTGTGCAAGACGCGGGCGCCCAAGGCCAACAGCGAGGCCGCGCCCGATGGCGTGGTCGGCGCGAAACAGAATGTGCCGACCGGCTACGACAGCTTCTTCCACGCCTGCACCGCCGACAATCAATGCCCGGCAGGCCCCGGCGAGGAAGTGGTGTCCGCCTGCGGATGCCTCGACGATTTTCCTGAAGCGGTCGTGATGATGCAGACGGTCCGGCTCGCCGCCGCGGACATGGTCTGCACGGGGAGCTTGCAATGATCGGCTCGACCACCACCCGGCGCAGGCGCTTCGATCCGCGCGGTGCCGCGCTCGCGCTGGTGCTCGGCCTGGGCCTTTCCCTCGCCTGCCCAGGCACCGCGAGCGCGCAGCAGATCTGCGCGGCCGATCTCAACGCCAATGGCGATGCCGCCGACGAGGGCGAGCAGGCAAGCTGCCTTGCCACCACCAGCGGCGCCTGGCTCTGCCCGATCCAGCAGGTCGACTGCGTGGCGGACGAAGCAGGGCAATATAGCTGCCCGGTTGGCCCGCAATATGCCTGCATGGTCAAGAGCTCCGGCGGGCCGCCCGCCTGCTCCCCCAATCAGTGCGCCGACCTCGCGACCAACCCCATCGTCGAGGAGCCGCCGATCGAGGATCCGGGCACTGCGCCCGATGGCGGGATCGATGCCGACGGCAATTGTCTGGGGACCATTGAAATCTTCTCGGGGCGCGGCGTGCGCTGCCGCCCCGCCGGGCTTTCGACCACCTTCTCCAATTGCTGCAAGGACAAGGGGAAGATCGTCAAGGACGGCATGGGCTCCTCGATCGGTTCGATCGGCACCAAGATCGCGGTCGCCAAGGGTGTGTTCACCGGCATGAAGGCCGCCTATGTCGCCTTCAAGGCTGGCGCCACGGCAAGCCAGGCGGCGAGTGCCGGCGCCAATGCGCTGATCATCGGCCTCGACCCGACCTCGCTCGCGGTCAGCCTTGCGATCAATTTCATGATGGAGTTCCTGTTCGCCGGCTGTGACAGCCAAGACATGGAAACCGCGATGCTGCGCTCGTCGGGCATGTGCCATGAGATCGGCAGCTACTGCACCTCGAGCTTCCTCGGGCTCTGCCTGCAGAAGGCCCTTGGGGCTTGCTGCTTCAACACGAAGCTCGGACGCATCATCCAGGAGCAGGGCCGTCCCCAGTTGAAAGCCTTCAACAGCAATCTCTGGGGCACGGCCAAGAAACCGATGTGCCGGGGGTTCACGCCGGAGGAATTCCAGGCGCTCGATTTCAGCAAGATCGACCTCTCGGAATATTATGCGGACATCGAGGCCCGCGCCCAATCCGACATCCAGATAGACATGGGGGAGCGCGTCAGTGCGTATCTCAAAGCCATCAATCCGTAACGCCGCGCTCCTCCTGGCTATTGGGGCAGCAACCGCCGCGCTTGCGCAGGATGTGCCCCGCGACGCTTCTGGCAGCGGTGCCAGGCAGTCCGCTGCGGACCAGGGGCAGGCCAGCATGGAGCGGCTCGAAAGCGCGGTCGCGCGCGGCAAGGAGGCTGCGGGACACGCACCCGATCCGAGACTGCCGCGCATCGACAACCCTGCGGACCGCCGACGCGCCTTCGAAGGCCTGCGGAACCGCACCCCCATGCCGGAGATGGAAGCGCGCGCTCGCGCCGCGCAGGCACGCGGCGAAGCGAGCCTTGCCGCCGAGCGAGAGCGACAGGCCAAGGCGCTCCGCCAGGCGCTGGGGCTCGAGCCGGCCGAGGAACAGGCGCTCGCCAAAGCCGCTCCGGCCGTTGCCGCCAAGGGCTGGGTGCCGGTGCTGTTCGTCTCCTCGTCCATGCCGATCGCGACATTGCGCGCCTACGCGGCCCAGCTCGAGAAGGTCCGCGGCGTCATGGCATTTCGTGGCGTGCCCGGCGGTCTCAGGAAGATGGGGCCGATGGCGAAGCTGACGGCGCAGATCCTTAGGCTTGATCCGGGCTGCGAAGGTCCGAACTGCGTGATGCGCGACGTCCAGTTGATCATCGATCCGATCGTGTTCCGGCAGCACGGTATCGCCCAGGTCCCCGCGCTTGGCCTGATCCCGGGCGATCCGACCCAGGCCTATTGCGAGCGCGACGACGACAGCCCCCGCGCCGCCCATGTCGTGTTCGGCGACAGCGCGCTTTCCGGAATGGTCGAAGAATATGCCCACCTCGGCGGGAAAGAGGAGGTCAGCCATGCTCAGGCTCTTCTGGTTGCTCGCTAGGTGGATCGCCGCGCTGTGGCCGCGTCTGCGCCGCCTTCCCCGCAAGGCCGCCGTCGCGCTCGGTGCGCCCGGTCCCGATCAGCCGGCGCGGCCCGATCGTCTCTGGCGCGCCATGCTGGTGGTCCTGCCGCTGGCCCTGTTCGCGGCGCTGGTGATGCCGCAAGTGACTCTCGTCATGACCCCGTCGATCGAGGCCTATGCCGTGCGCAAGAGCCCGGGACCGATCCTGCGCGGCGACTATGTGATGTTCACCCTGCATCACCCGATCGCCGGGCCCAAGCCGGTCTCCGTCACCAAACATGCCCTGTGTCTGCCCGGTGACCGGCTGACCATGTTCGAGACGCCCTCGCCGCTCATGCCGAACAGTCGCGACGGCCATTATTACTGCAACGGCCAGTTGCTCGGCGTCAGCCTGCCCCAGGCCCATAACGGTCTGAAGCTCACCCATCTGCAATGGAGCGGCATCATTCCCGCCGGGATGGCCTATGTCGGCTCGACGCATCCGCGTGGGTTCGACAGCCGCTATTTCGGGCTGCTGCCGATCACCAGCCTCGTCCGCATGGAGCGCATCCTGTGAGCGCGCACGATCAGCAAAGGCTCACCCGCCAGCCCCTGGAACGGACGGCCCCACTACGCTGCACCCGATGCAGAATGTGGCTAGCCTTGCAAGGACCGAACCGCTTCGATGGGCATGAGCAGGACGCGCTCCCCGAGCGGCGAGACGATGAAGCCATGCCGCGCGTAGAAGCCGACCGCATCATCGTCGATCGCATGCACGAGGACCGCGCGAACCCCGGCGATCTCCGAGGCGGCCGCACAGCGGCGCAGTGCATCGGCCAGCAGATCGGCGCCAAGGCCGAGCCCCTGGAAGCGGGAGGTGACGGCCAGCCTCGCGATCAAGAGCAGGGGCACCTTGTTCGGCATGCCCTTGCGCAACCTTGCGGTGGGCAAGGCCGCGCGCTCCTCCATGGCGGTCGTAATCGTATAATAGCCGACGACCTCACGGGGCCGCTCGGCATCGCACACCACATAAGTGCGGGCCGAAGCGCCTTCGCTGGCAAGCGCGCGCTCAGCGAGCCAGTCGTTGAGCGAGGCGTGACGCCCATTGTCGAACGCGGCGACCTCGTGATCGGCGTTCAGGCGTTCGGGCGGCGTAACACGGCGCGTGGACATGGAAACGAGCGCGGCGTCCGGTCAACGATTCCAGAGCGGCTCGCGCTTCATCAGCTTTTCAAGGGCTGGCGACGGCGCGGGCTGCGCGTCGAGCAGGCTGAGGAATTGCTCATGGCTCTCGGCATCCAGGAAGAAGGTGCGCTGATCGAGGATCGCGGCCTCGGCTTCCCGCCGCGCGCTCGCGAGCATGAACTCGGACAGCTTCTGCCCGCGCAAGGAAGCGGCGCGGCTGAGCATCGCCTTGAGCTCGGCCGCGGCTCTGATCTGGATGACGTCGTCCTTGCGCGCCGGGGCGCTTCGATCAGTACGGGCGTGCTGTGCCATGTCGCTAAACTCCTTGGCTATGTCTGGCAATTTGCCACGACAATGTCAATACAAATTGGCAGACCGCGCCATCGGCTCCCTGTCGCCAGCTTCTCCCTCGCGGCGCTCTTCGCGCTTCCGACAGCCGCTATCGCGCAAGGGGCTCCGGCGGCGGTTCCCTCCAGGCAAGGCTATTGGTGGTACGAGGCACCGAAGCCAAAAACCGAAGACAAGGCCGAGCCGGACGCTCTGGTGAAGCCGGTCATCCCGCCCATGGCGGAACTGGCAACCTGGACCCCGCCGAAGATCCGCAAGCTCATCGAGGCGCAGCGCGACTATGCCGCGACCGTGCTGACGGTCGATGCGGTCGCCGATTTCTGGCGACTTCAGGACTTCGCGCGGCGCAAGGCGCGAGCTTTCGCCGGCGTGACGCAGATCGCGATGCTGCAATATCCCGAACTCAACTCCAAATCCGCCAATCCGATGGTCGGCGATGCCCGCTCCGAGCTCACCGCGCAGAAGGACGCGATCCGTCGCTCCTATCTGCGCGCACAGGCGAGCGAGTTCGCGCTCGTCATGTTCTCGCGCTCGACCTGCGGCTATTGCCAGGTCCAGTGGCCGATCATCCAGCGTTTCCAGGAAGAAATGGGCTGGCAAGTCACGCTCCTCGACCTCGACAAGCACCCTGACCTCAGCGCGCGGTTCGGAGTCGAGATCACCCCCACGACGATGCTCATCCGGCGCGGCAGCCAGCAGCGCATGATCATCGCGTCCGGCGTCGAGGCCTATCCCAATCTCGCCCAGATGGCCTATCAGGCGGTGCGGCTGCTGCGCGGCGATATCCGGCCCGAACAGTTCATGACGGGGCCGGGCGAGGATGCCGGCTTCTTCGACGCACTGGGCAATGGCCCGGTGTCCGCGACCGATCCCCGCGCCCTCGGCGGCGATCTCATCGACGCCTCCACAGGACCGAAGCCGTGATGCGGGCGCTCATCCTCCTTGGCATCCCGGGCCTGGTGATCGGCATGGGCTCGGCGGCGGCCCAGACCGTCAACCGAGAGGACGCGATGCGGGCCGCGATCCATCCGGTCAGCGACGCGAAGACGATGCAGGCCTGGCTTTCGCGGGTTCCGGTCACCCGGGAATTCCCCGATGATTTCACGACGACGCTCCGAGGCCATGGCGCGGCCTTCGTCATCGAAATGACGACAACGCCCGGCTGCGTGCCCTGCGGCGATCTCTGGACCAAGCTGACGGCGCTCGGCGCGCGCTATGGCTGGCAGGTCCGCACGATCGGCGCCCAGGAGGCGATGATCCGGTCGGGACGCCTCGGCCTCCCCTGGGTCGGGCATCCGGTCGCGTGGGTTCGGCCCGTCTCGGACGATATCCGCGTCGTGCCGGTGGCGATCGGCACCGACCACGCGCCCAACCTCGCGCGCAATCTCTATCTGGCCGCGAAGATGCTGACGGGCGTGAGACCCGCCGTCGGTGTCCGGGCCATGTCCAAGTTCACCGGCATCGTGGGGCTGCCGGCGACCCGAACCGGAAGGCACTGAGCGATGGCGGCCTCAGTCCTTCCTCCCTCACCCCAGATTGTCCGGAGTCCGCCATGTTCGCCTGGCCTCTTGCAGCCGCTCGCGCGCTGATCGCCTTCTTCGTCGCCACGCTCGTCTCCGTGGCGCCTGCCCATGCGCAAAGCTGGGCGGAGAGCTGGTTCGACAATGTCACCTACTCCTCGCCCGGCAGCTTCAAGGATCAGACCCGAGGCTATGTGAGCGCGGGCGGCATGTCGGGCCGGATCGACGTCCATAACGACTATCTCATGTCGGTGAGCATGCCCAAGGTCAGGGCGGGCTGCGGCGGCATCGACATGTTCCTGGGCGGCATGTCGTTCCTCGACCCCGACTATCTGGTCCAGAAGCTGGAGAGCATCCTTCAGGCGGCGCCCGCGGTCGCCTTCCAGTATCTGCTCGAGACGCTCGACGAGAAGATGGGGAACATCATCTCGAAGATGGAGGCGGCCACCAATTTCCTGAACTCGATCCAGGTCAACGACTGCCGCCTCGCCAATCGCATGGTCCAGATCGCGAAGGGCGACGACAATATGTCGGGCATCATCGAGGAGATGACCGGCTACCGCTCGGTCAAGCAGGGCTTCGCCAAGAGCTACCAGCAGAGCCGGGAGAAGATCGAGGCGAACAACAACAATCCGACCGAGGATCTGAAGGACGCGCTCGCCAACTGCCCGGCCGAGGTCACCGACATCTTCCGCACCGGCTCGCTCCTCGCCCATGCCGCTTCGCGCGTCGGCGCAGGCGACTGGGCGAGCGTGATGCGGGCCCGCGTGGGCGACGTCTACATGCGCTGGGACGATGGCGACCGCGTGCCACTGTTCACAGCCATTCCCCAATGCCCCGCGCAGGACACGGAAAGCGCCCAGGATTTCCTGACCGGGCGGGTGCAACGCCGGACGCTCAACTTCCCGCCGACCGGCGCCGACTGCGCGCAGGACGGCTCTGGACGCGGCGCGCTCGTCCTCGCCCGCGAGCGCATGCAGTCGATCGCGACCAAGATCCGCACGCGCGCTGCGCTCTCGGCCGAGGAACGGCAGTTCGTCGCCAATGTCCGCACGCTGCCGGTCTATCGCATGCTCGAATGGGGCGTGCGCCAGGGGGTGGTCGATTCCGTGATCGGTGACACCGACGAACTGGTGGCCCTCACCCTGGCCTATCAGATGCTGAACGACCTCACACGCACGATCGACTTCACGGTGACCAATGCCGAGCGGGGCGCGACCGTCGCGGGGTCGGCCGATAGCAACAACAAGAATGTCTGCCAGACCCGCATCCTGTCCAAGGGCATCGAGCAACTCCGTGACCTCCGGGACGAAGTGCTGCGCCAGCGCGCGCAAATGCGCCAGAGCTACATGGCGGCTCTCAATCAGGCCAACCTCTCCACCAACTATGCCGGTCTCCTGCGGGAGCGCGATCGCGATGCCCGCGATGCCGCCGGCGCCGCTGCCCGCAATCAATAGGATCGAACCGCCATGCGCCGGCTCCTGAGGCTGTTTGCCGCCCTTCCCGCCCTGCTCCTCGCCTCGCCCGCGCTGGCGGTCGATACGAGCTTCCACACCTATGACGGCTTTGCCGAGACGGTCGACGCCTTCCGCCTGGTCTCAATGATCTTCAGCGATCCGCGTTACGAGACACTGGTGATGATCGTCGCGACGGTCGGTATCGGTCTCGGCGCGATCATCGCCAGCGTGCGCGGCACGGGCATGGGCCTCGTCGCCTTCGGCTTCCAGATCCTGATCGGCGTCGGCCTGTTCGTCGGGCTGATCGCCACGACCGGCACGGTCCATGTCTATGATCGGGTGCGCAACGCCTATCAGCCGGTCGGCGGCGTCCCCAATTTGCTGGTGCTTGTCGCCGGCGCGACCAATATGATCGAGCGCGCGATGGTCGAGACGATCGACGACAACACGCTCGATCCCAACGCCAAGATCGAGTTCGGCGCGGGTGGCCATAGCTTCGACCTGTTCCTCAACGCCGTTTCCCCACGCGGTCCGATGACCGATGTTTTCCTCGATGCGACCATCAAGGATTATGTGCGCCAATGCTATCCGGTGGCCCGCGTATCGACCGCCTATGGCGTCGATGACGATCAGCTCTTCCGGACCTCGACCGATCTACCCGCCTCATTCGCGGCCATGGCCGGTCCCGCCACCTTCTCGACCGTCTACACCGCGGCCGACAAGGGCGGCACGACGTTGAGCTGCAGCGATGCCTGGACGCATATCTCAAATCGTCTGTCCGACCCGGTCCTGTTCGACAGCTACACCAATCAGATTTGCGCACGGACGGGCTATGACACGGGCAATGCCCAGCAGATGACCCGCTGCCGCCAGCAGCTTGGCGAGATGGGGCAGATGATGCTTGGCCGCCCGCTGAGCGCCCAAGCTTTCCTCACGCACATCCTGCTCGGCAATACGGTGGGTGACGTCCTGTTCGAGGATTCACCGGCGAGCGCCGCCAGGGTGATGGCCAACCGCGCGGTGATCTCCAACGGACTTGCCACCATGTCGGTGGCGAATGAATGGATGCCGACGATCCGTGCCACTGTGTTCGGGATCATGCTCTTCATGATCCCGATCGCGCTCCTGTTCATCCTGACGCCGATCAACCTGCGCGTGGCGAGCTTCGCGCTCGGCATGTTCGTGTTCGTGGCGCTCTGGGGCGTGATCGATGCGGGCATCTACCAACTCACCCTCGGCCGCGCGACCGCAACGCTCGCCGAGCTCCGTTCGAACGCTCTGGCTGCCAATGCATGGCTGCTCGCCCCTTCCGCCGCCATGAAGGCGCTGGCGATCTTCGGCAGCTTCCGCACCGCCGCCGCCGGGCTCGCCGGCGCGTTTGTCTTCACGGTCTTCCGCTTCAGCGGCAATGTGTTCACCTCCTTCACATCGGGATCGCTGGGCGTCGCCAGCCAGGGCACGGCGGCAGCCGCACCGATGGGCACGGCGGAGGGGCAAGCCTCGGCTCTGGAGGCACAGGCTTCCGCCATGGGCACGCGCTCCCGCGCCGCGGCCGCTTCGAGCTTCGGGGATTTCGGGGAGCGCTCCACCTTCAACGCCAACCGGACCTATGGCGAGGCCGGACATATCCTGGGCGAGCGCCCCGGAACGCCGGGTGGCACCGCCTTCGCGCTCGGCGGGATCGAGGGCTCGCGTCAGTTGGGGAGCCTCGCGCCCGCGCTGGGTGGGCGCGACCTTGCCGATCCAGCGGTCGCGCGCGCCGTTCAGGCCAATGCGGCCACGACGGCCATCCATCAGTTCGCCGAGAAGGATGCGTTGCGGAACCTGGGCACGGGCTATTTCGGACAAGGCGAAGCCGGCGAGAAGGCGTTTGCGGCCTTCAGCCAGAATCTCGTCCAGTGGCGCGCCTTCGGCGATAGCCGAGCTTACGGCATGATGATGCTGGGCGCGGCGCGACATTTCGAGCGCGCCGGATATTCGCCCGCTGACGCCCAGCTCAAGGCGTCGGGCATGATCGGCGAGGCCCAGGCCGATCCGACCTTCGCCAAGCTGATCGCTAACACCTATGATCAGGAACAGATGCTGCGCAACGACCTCACCTCGGCGCAGGTCCAGGTCGGCGCGATGGAAGGTCGGCGCGACTATGCCGGCGACAATGTCGCTGGCGTCGAGCGCGCCAATGTCGCGACCGAGCAAGGCTGGCGCAGCGGCAGCAACCAAGGGCAGCGCGAAGCGGCTTCAATGCTCGGTCTCTCGGTCGACGAGACCGCGCGGCGGGTCGGGTTCATCAACGCCCTCTCCGGCGAGGCGCGCAGCACGGCCATCTCCCAACTTTCCCGCGCCACGGGAAGGAACGAGGCGCAGGTGGTCGCCGCGCTCGAACGTTATAGCGCCGCGACGCAGCTCGGCACCGCCGATGGCGCGACCGCCGAGGCGGGCCGTGAAGGCACCAGCGTCTATGGTCGGACCCGCGAAGCGGCGGGCTTTGATTTCGCTGAACGCTCGGGCAGGCTCGAAGCGCAGCGTGAGGTGGGGACCACCGGCACGCGCGGCGCGGCGCGGATCGGCGAGCAGCGCCGACAGTCCGAGAATTTCGGGTTCGCGGAGGGCGCGGCTGCGGCCGGCGCCTCGACGCGCGAGGCCGCCCGCCTCGACAGCTTCATCCAGGCGCTTGGCCGCACCGCGGGCAACCAGGTCGACATGGCCGAAGGCGGCGCGCCGGGCATCGCCGATCGTGCGCGTAACGAACGGCTGACCTCGATCGTCGACCGGGAGCGCCTCACCCGCATGCAGGGTCTGCTCGCCGAGCATGGCGTCAACCTGACCAAGCGCCAGATCGCCATGGACCAGAATGGCGATCTCGGTCTCAACCTCACTTCCGAGACCGCAGCCGCCATGTGGAAGGCGGGGCTCATCAACCAGAGCCAGCTCGGCGCGATTGCCAATGGTGGGCATGCGCGGTTCAGCTTCGCGCACAACGACCTCCTCGTTTCCAGCGGCACGGATTTCAGCCGCTCGGCGCGCAGCGACACCAGCACGCGGTTCGAGGCAGGCAAGCAGGCTGGGCCCGATACGATCGAGCATTTCATGGGCGGCGGCGCCGAGGGACAGGCCATGCTTGCCAACTGGCTGCGCGGCGGGTTCGAGATGGATCGCAAAGGCGAGTGGCGTCTGAAACCTCAGGTCGCCGACACGCTCCAGCGCGATGTCCAGGCGATCATGACCCAGACGGGATGGCAGCGAACGCTGTCTCGGTCGGCACAGGATCAAACGACGATGGGAACGACCGTGAACCTCGAGGTGGGTCGCTCAGTTGGCGTGTCTGAGACTGATGATCTTGGCGGAGGTAACCAAGCGCCGGGCAAGAGACAGCAAGGCAGACGCGGCCAAACGCCACAGAAGACGCAATCAACTGCGGGACATGCAAGGGCTGGCGTAGGGTTCAGCAGCCGTGACACTGGAAGCACCTCGGAGACTGCCCAATCCACCTTGGACATCACAAACTTCGATGTGCGCGATTCCATCGCTGCGGCCGAGCGCGCCGCCGCGCGCTCAAGTGATCCTGCGGCGACTTTCTCGAAAGAGTTGTCAAATCGGGTTCTCGGCAGCGAAGGAATGCGCAACCGCTACTTGCAAGATGCGGACAACGGGCGGGGCACCTTCGACATCACTGGGCCGCTAACCTCACTCGAACAAAGCTCAGTGCTATCGAAGGGGAGCTTCTCGACGGATATTCAGGGAAGCCCCGGAGACGGAGATAGCAGCTTCAAGCGTCGTTAAATGTGACGCCCGTGTGTGGATCGATATATCCCGCATTCTGCGGATTCAATGGATTGCCGATCCAAAGCGCTCCTGACCTCGGATCGAACATATCGGTGGTAGCACCAACCTCGTCCATGGCTCGCTCATGCCGATCCCACATGTCTGCAGCGATTGCATCAACCGCCGCACCAGACAAGGGCGACCCGCCCCTAACCGAATGAACAGTCGACAGCCATTCCTGTGCGTAACCGACACCCAGCACCATGAGCGCGGTCATCGGAAAGAACAGGATGTTCAGGTAGCCCGCGAACCCTCCCCTGTAGAAGGCCTCCAGGAAATCGACGCGCGTTGATACCGCCATTCCCGCCCACCAGACGGGAATGGCAGACCACCAGAGCTTGGCGTACCAAGGTCTCCAAAGCCATGCAGACGGTCGCGGAAGTTCCGCGCGGCCTTCATGTTCCTGACTTCCGAGAGTTGCTTCCACTGGGAAATCCCTTCCCCAAAACAATAGCATCAAATCTGAACGATATCCAGTTTTTGCTTCCTATCCGCAGGACAAGATCAAGGCCGGCAGGCCCTCATATCCGGCTAGATTGCGCTCTTTATGTCCGTCCTGGAAAAGTCGTCCCCGACAAAGAGGAGACGGCATCCGCGTTCCTTGGCAACCTCATAGGCAAAACAGTCTCCGAAGTTCAGGCCCGCAGGATGCACCCCCTTGCCCCACTTCGAATAGGCAACCGAAATGCGTCTGGCAGCAGCGGCACTGACGCTCACAACCTCCACGCCAAGCCCGTCGAGGAGACTTGCAACTTCTTCCCCGACATTCCGCCGCGCCGACACGATCAGTGCTTCGGCGACGGTCCCCGCGGAAATGACCAACTCATCCTCCGCCTCGATCGCCGAGATGCACGCCGCCGCTTGTGGTTCATCGAGAACGATCGCCATCAGCGCGGACGTATCGAGCGCGATCATGCGGGCACGCCGTCTTCGCCGTAGAGGAAGTCCTGGCTGCGCGCCGCATCTGGCCCGCTCCCTGCCTTGGCGCTCCCCGCCTTCCGGGCCGCTTCCAAAAGCTTCCTGCGGGTCGCGCCATCGGTCACGGCCCGGACCGGCACCAACCTCACCGCCGCCGCTCCATGGCGCGTAAGAATGATCTCCTCGCCCGTTTCGGCGCGCCTCACCAACTCGGTCAACTGCCCCTTGGCATCGCTTACGGAAACCTGCACGGCATATCCTCAAGTTCGAATTCCACCTCCGCATAATTTGGACCATTTATTGGTCCAAATCAAGTTTCTTGAGGTGGAACCGCCAATTTATGACCGGCGCAGCAGCTTGCGCCACCAAGCCCGCAGTCGGCCTGCGCCATTCGCGTCGCGGCGTAATCGAACTCGAAAATCCTGCGGTGAAGAGATCACCTCGCCACCGAGATAGTCATGAAGCGCTGAAGGTGGCGTCGAAGTTGAAGCCAGGACGGGCCGCTTCAAGTCAGCCTCATCAAACAGATCTCGCTGGTTCGAATCCGCATGCCTTTTCATGGCGACATGTTAGCAGACAGGTGCGGCGGATTGAACGCTGAAGGGTCCGACACTATTTACCCATGCGCGTCGGGAGATCGCGTCAGATTGTCCGAGATTGTTCTGGAACATCCCTCCTCGGTGTGGCAGAATGGAAGAACATTGGACTGATAGGTAGAACCATGGGCGCAACGCTCAATATCAAGGATCCCGAGGCCCATCGTCTGGCGCAGGCCATCGCGCAGGAAACGGGTGAACCCATGACACGGGTCGTTGTCGAGGCACTCCGCGACCGCTTGTCCCGGATCGAGCGCCGGCGTGAACGCGCCAGCGTGTCCGAACTTCTCGCCATTGCCGATCGTGCCGCTCGCATGGTGACCAAGCCCTATGCCCAGCACGGCGACGAACTTTACGACGAGAATGGGCTGCCGAAATGATCGTCGACACCTCGGCGCTGGTCGCCATACTCTACCGTGAAGAAGAGGCCGAAAGTTTCGCCGAGACCATTCAGCGTGCCGATATCTGCCGCATGAGCGTGGCCACCTATCTCGAATTAACCCTCGTCATCGAAAAGCAGCTCGGTACGGAAGGAACGCGGCACGCCGAGAGTTTCGTGCGACGCGCGGGCATCCAGATCGAGCCAGTAACCGTCGAACAGGGATTGATCGCTAGGCAGGCTTTCTTCGACTTCGGCAAGGGGCGCCATCCGGCGGCGCTTAACTATGGCGATTGCTTTCCCTACGCCTTGGCCAAGGCTTACAATGAGCCGCTCCTCTTCAAGGGTAATGACTTCAGCCAGACCGACGTCGAGAGCGCCCTTCCCCGCGCCCGGCCCCAATGACGATGAGACCATGAATACAGATCTCGACCACCTTCCTGCGAACAAGCGACGCGAGCTCGATCGGGTCATCCAGATCCTGTTCGAGGAGTTTGACGATGCCCATGGCAACCCGACCGGCGCACGCAAGCTCGGCCGCATCCTCAAGATCATCCTCTATGGCTCCTATGCGACGGGCCGCTGGGTGCATGAACCGCATACCGAGCGCGGTTATCGCTCGGATTTCGACCTGCTCATCATCGTCAACCAGAAGGAACTGACGGACCGGCTCGAATATTGGGACAAGGCCGAAGAGCGCATCAACATTGAGACCATGATTCTCAATAGGTTGCGCACGCCGGTCAATTTCATCATTCACACGTTGCAGGAAGTGAACGACGGTTTGGCGCACGGTCGCTATTTCTTCATGGATATCGCCCGTGACGGCATCGCGCTCTACCAGGCCGATGACAGCGAGTTGCACAAGCCCAAGCCCAAGACGCCGCAACAGGCCTATGACATGGCCAAGGGTTATTACGACCAGTGGTTCGGCCTGGCTGTATCCTCACGGATGACCTATCAGTTCTGCCACAAGAACAAGCAATTCCCCGACGCGGCCTACAATCTCCAGCAGGCCGCCGAGAGGCTCTATTATTGCATCCTGCTCGTCTTCACCTTCTACACACCCTATAGCCATAATCTGAAATTCCTTCGGCAGCAGGCGGAACGGCTGTCGCCCCGCCTTGTCGAGGCGTGGCCGCGCGACACGCGCAAGCTCGAAGCCCGGTTTCTCAAGCTCAAGGACGCCTATGTGAAGGCGCGGCATTCCGATCATTTCAGGATGACCGAGGAAGAGTTCGCCTATCTCTCCGAGCGTGTCGAGATCCTGGGCACGATCGTCAACGAACTGTGCCAGGAGAAGCTGGCGGAACTGCAAGCAGGGTTGGGAACGCAGCCATGAGCATCCGCGCTTACATCTTAAAGGAATGGAAGCGGCGGTGCCGATAGGACTGGAATTTGGACTTGCGCCTGAGCGCCTCGACGAAGGCAGCCCCGAAGAGCGCGCCGCCTTTGGCCTGTTCACCGTGCGCACGGCCCGCCAGTCGCTGACCGAGGGTTTCGACTCATTTCTAAACGGCTTCCGGCAGGGACCGCTGGTCTCTGGCTATCATGTCGCCGAATGGCTCGCATGGAACTGGTGGCGCCTGCGCTGGGAACCCCGCTCGGCGTCGCCGGACTGGTCGCTTGCTCACAGAATGAACTCGATCGGCGAAGGCTATCTCTGGCCGAACATCGAAATCTGGTCGGACGGCGTGCGTACCATGCTGATCTCCAATGCGTCTGCGGAGCCGGATGCCAAGCCATTCCGATATGTGGGCTCATTCCCGACGATCGTCCCTTCGACGCTTTTCGAGGCCGCCCTCGACGAGTTTCTTCCGAGAGTCATCGGCCGCCTTCGCGAGCAAGGGGTTGGCGAGACCAATCTCGACCGGCTCTGGCGGGACGTCATCGCGGAGCGCGCCGATCCCGAAATCGCCAAGCGGCGGCGCCTGGAAGCCCTTATGGGACGCGATCCAGACGCCATCGACGACGACGCTGTAGAGGGGTTGATCGGCGATGCCGATCGGCTGGGGGAAGCTGCGGTCCTGGAAGTCGCTGCAGAGCGCGCACGGATGCAGCACGAGAACGAGAACCTGCTTACCGCGCGCGGGCTTGAAGCGATCGCTCAGGCCGTCGGCTATCACGCTTGCGCCCGGGACATGGTTGCGCTCGACGCCCAGCATCGCGTCGTCAGGGACTCCGCAATGCCGGCCTGGAAGCTCGGGACCGATGTCGCCTACGCTCTCCGTCAACAGGAACGGCTCGGAGATCATGTCATTGATGATCACCTGCTAGCGACACTTTCCGGCACAAGTCCTGACGCTTTGACCGAGCAGCCTCGTGGACCGGCAGCGCTACCCTATGCTCTCGACGATGACGTTGGCGACAGGTCGCTTATTGTACTTCCCGGAAAACGGGAGGTCGGCCGACGCTTCGCTCTTGCGCGTGTACTCGGCGACCGGCTGATGAACCATCAGGGCGCCTTGCATCCCGCGACCCACGCCTACACCTATCGGCAGAAGGCTCAACGATCGTTTGCCGCCGAGTTCTTGGCTCCCTTCGACTCCGTCGAGGAGATGCTGCGCGGAGATTATTCCGAGGAAAATCAACAAGACGTGGCTGAGCATTTCCATGTATCGCCAATGGTCGTGAACACGCTGCTCAAAAATCATGGTCGAATAGAGCGGGACTGGCCAGAAGAAGATTTCATGTCGGCAACTGGCTGAACTTCGGGAAGGCCTTCGACCGCCGCAAACGGAAAGAGGCGCAACCAGTCATGTCCATAACGTGAACCGTTGAACGTCGTCACGAGGAGGTCGCAATGAGCGTTGACGCCATACCTGATGCGGCAGCAAGACGAATCGCCCTTGTTCTTGTCGAACAATGCGTCCGCAACACGCAGCTGGAAAATCTTCACGCCGGGAAAGTGCCCGACACGCACTGCGGCGATTACAGCGATGTGAAAGTAGTGACACCTTTCGGAGAGATTCCCTGGAACGAGGTCTCAAGGATTTCCGACAAGGAAATGAAGGATCTGATGATTGAAGTCGTCAACAAGGTCTACACATTTGTCAGCCACATGGAGGAGCTGATTTCCTTGCCAGCGGCAGCCCGCTGGAACCGACCTGTACACGACAAGGCACTACTGAAAACGGCGCATCGGCGAGCAAAAGAGAGGGATGTTGCGCGCTGACGCGCCTCTCCCAAGGTTGTCCGGTTCCTCATCCCCCTGCATGGTCTGGAGTTGTTGCGAACGTACCAATCGTGCCTCGCCGCCACTTAGCCGGTGTCATTCCTGTTGCCTTGACAAATGCCTTGGTAAAATGCGCCTGATCAGAAAATCCACATTCGAGCGCGATCTGTGCGAGGGGCGCCCCGGATTGCACGAGAATTTGCTGCGCAAAAACAATCCTTTGCCGCATAAACCAGGCATAGGGCGTAATGCCCATCGTGTTTGAAAACGCCCGCACAAAATGGCTGACGGAAAGCCGGCAGAGATAAGCGATCTCCGAGATCGATATGGTAACGCTGGGATCGCTTCCCATGATGGTCACCGCCAGCTTGGCCTGCCATGGAGCCAACGTTGGCCCGGCATACCCTAGCACCTGCCGGCCGACTGCGCGCTCTCGTGCTCGCGCCGCTATATCGGTTGCCGCCCGCATTGGCGATTCGCTGTCGTTTCCCGTCGTGACGGCACTCACGTTTCGTGTCGCCATAGCGACTCCCCTGGGTGTGAGGCAGTCTCGTGCACCTGGAACCTCGGCGCGATGCCTCCTCGACCGCCACCTGACCGGAGACACGAGCTTATGCTCGCTCGCCATAGGGAAGCGGTCCGCAATGTCCCAAAGGTAGGACACACCGAAGGCGCCAAAGGCGGTCGTGTTTTTTCTAGTCCTGCATTTTTGCCTTTTAGACCGTACCGCGCATTGGGGAATTGCGCTCAGCGCAGTTTGGGCAGGCCAAGTTTTTTGCAAAGGTACCGTTCGGCGCGTTCCAGCTCTTTTTGGACGGTGCGCTTGTGAATGCCGAATTTGAGCGCAATTTCGATTTGGCTTTTTTCATCCCGCCATCGGGCTAGAAAAATATCGCGCTGCCTGGCTGGCACCTGATGGAGATGTGCGATTGCCCGCCTCATCTCGTCGGCAGCAAGTGCAGCCCGTTCCGGATCTGGGGCATCATCAGGAATGACCGCAAGGGCCTCTTCGTCGGCCGAAACAAAGCGCCTTCCATTTCGCCGTTGGTTTTTGGCCAGGTTGAGCGCCATTCGATACAGGTAGGCGCGCGGCTCACGAACTTCGGTAATCTGCGGATTAGACCTCAGCTTGAGATAGACGTCATGAAGGATGTCAGCGGCTTGCTCGGGCGAGCCAGTGTATGTGGCCAAACGTGTTCTCAACAATTCGTAATCGTTGAGGAATGCCGCATGCAGTAGGGCCAAAGACCCGACATCATTGGCCGAAGCCATTGGCAACACAGGCTCACGCGCCGCTTCACTGTCCGTCATGGATACCCGGAGTGGATACAACCCCGGCCCCACATGATTACTCCAACCTCGTGATATACAGCCACAATTCCACACCCAGCTTCCGCTATGGGTGCCGGTTCGACCAGCTCCGCTATTTTCTTCCACATTGCCGCGGCTGCATGGCGATGGAAGATCGGTCCCTCATTTGCGTACGTCGTGCTCGTGTTCCCCAGTCGCTTAGCGTAGATGCGCTGACCGCATTCTGCGTGATACAAAGAGCAGCAGGAATGCGTTCACAAAGGCTCATGAAATCGCCGTGGTGCGATTGTCCCCGGTCAGCATGACGATGCGGATGCCTTCGACATGCAACGCCTTCAGGGCCTCCGGCGTCGTCTCCTTGATCGGATCGGCGATGGCGAAGATCCCGCCGAGCGAGTTGCCGATCCCGATATAGATGGCGGTAGCGCCGTCGCGGCGCAATGCGTCTGCCTCCTTCGCGAGAGGACCCGTGTCGATACCATGCTCCGCGAGGAAAGCCGCGCTGCCAAGGACGACGCTCTGTCCCTCGACAATGCCAAACGCGCCCTTGCCGGTCGGGGAAGCAAAGTCGACGACATCGGGGATCGCGACCTTGCGGTGCTCGGCGGCGGCGACGATTGCCCGTGCGAGCGGGTGCTCTGATGCCTTTTCCACGCCTGCGGCCAAGCGAAGGACCGTTTCCTCGTTAAGACCAGAAACGGCAACAACCCGGGTCACGGCCGGTTTGCCTTCGGTCAGTGTGCCGGTCTTGTCGACCACCAGCGTATCAACCTTCTCCATCCGCTCCAGGGCCTCGGCATTCTTGATCAGGACGCCGCTGGCCGCGCCCTTACCGATGCCCACCATGATCGACATTGGCGTCGCGAGTCCAAGAGCACAGGGGCAAGCGATGATCAGCACGGAAACGGCGGCGATAAGGCCGTCTGCCAAGCGAGGCTCGGGGCCCCAAATGCCCCATGCCGCGAACGCCAGCAGCGCGATGGCAATGACAACGGGCACGAACCATCCGGAGACTTTGTCGGCCATGCGCTGAATAGGCGCTCGTGAACGCTGCGCATCGGCGACCATCTGGACGATCCGGGCCAGCATGGTGTCGTGACCGACCTTGTCGGCACGGATAACGAGCGCGCCGGTCTGGTTCAGCGTACCTCCTACGACCGCTTCGCCGACTACGCGCGTCACCGGCATGGATTCCCCGGTCACCATCGATTCATCGATCGACGAGCGACCTTCCTCCACGACACCGTCAACCGGCACGGTTTCACCGGGCCGTATCCTGAGCCTGTCGCCGATGACGACGGCTTCAACTTCCACATCCTCTTCCACGCCGTCCCGCCCGATCCGTCGGGCGGTTTTGGGAGCGAGCCTGAGCAAGGCCCGAATTGCGCCGGAGGTCTGCTCCCGCGCGCGCAGTTCCATCACCTGTCCGAGCAACACCAACACCGTGATCACGGCGGCAGCCTCAAAGTAGACCGGGACGGTGCCGTCGGCTGCATGGAAAGCCAAGGGAAATATCTGCGGGGCAATCGCGGCGACGACACTGTAGCTCCAGGCGACGCCCGTTCCCATCGCGATCAGCGTGAACATGTTAAGGCTGCGGTTCACAAGCGAGGCCCAGCCACGCACGAGGAATGGCCACCCAGCCCACAGGACCACCGGCGTTGCCAGCGCGAACTGAACCCAGATCGACAGGCGCATCGGGACCAGGTGATGCAGTGCCGGAATCAGGTGACCACCCATCTCGAGCAGGAAAACCGGAAGCGCCAGCACCAGACCGATCCAGAACCGCCGTGTCATGTCGGCAAGTTCAGGACCTGGTCCTGAATCCGCCGCCGCGACCAGCGGTTCCAGAGCCATGCCGCAGATCGGACAACTGCCTGGCGCATCCCGCCGGATTTCCGGGTGCATCGGACAGGTCCATATAACTCCTTTTGGCGCCGACGCTGTCAGATGGTGGTGCTCGTGGCCCCCATGCGAATGGGCGTGGTCATGGTGGGAACCATCGTCCTGCGAGGGAATGCCCTCGCTCTGGCCGTCACGCCCCGCCGAAGCGGGATAGCGCTGTGGATCGGCCACGAACTTGGCCTTGCATCCCGCCGAGCAAAAGACATAGCGCTCGCCCTCATACTCCGCTTCATGGGCCGCGGTAGCGGGATCGACCACCATTCCGCACACCGGATCGAGCGTGGTAGAGCGGGAGGCCGTATCATCATCCCGCCCTTCATTGCCATGGAGAGCATGGCCCTGCCCGCCTTCAGTCGCTGGCTCGCTCTCTGGGTCATCGTTGGCCATCCTTCACCTTCCACTGCGCCTGCGGATCCACCGCTCACTCTTTCGAGATCAGGTCGTACTCCTCGAGCAGTTTCGCGATCTCGGTGCCTTCCAGCTTCTTCATCAGCAGCTTGCGCAGGAAGGCCGGTCCCGGCACGTCGATCCCCTTTCCATCACGAAGCGGTGTGACGGCGGCAAGCAGCGTGCGGATATCGTAGGTCGAATTGAACACTTCGGGTACCCCGCGCTCGACATCCATGAGAGTGTAGACGGCCTCCATTGGTGTCCGGACCGAATATTCGGTCGTGAAGATGCAGTCACGCTGCTTCGACTCCGCAAACTGGCCGATGAAGGCGAAATTGACCGCACCTTCCGGCACGACGTCTGGCCGGTCGCCGGCCTGGCGCGGCATGAAGAAAGCGGTGATGTACGGCATCATCGTCGGCACGGTGCTGGCGCCCTTCGCGGCGAGTTCCGGGATGTCCTCGACAGGCACCCCGAGGTGATAGAGCCACTCCTGCGTGATCTCCTCGCCAGTGCACTCCTGCATCGGCTTCTTCACATAGTCACCGGGCTTGTCCACGAAGAGCGCATAGAACCAGGCGATCATCTGGTCCTTGGGCTGTTTCTTGAAATGCGGTTGGCGATGCACCGTCCAGCTCAACAACCATGCGGAATCCTTCACCGTGACAATGCCGGCCGAGACGATCTTGCCAGTGAACGGGTTACGCTTGGTGATCTTTTCGACATACTCCGCAATGCGGGGATCGGTGGCCGTGATCGACGCCGACGCCCATTTTGTTTCCGGGATATGGGCGCCGAACACATCCGGGCGCCCGAAAGCCGTATCCTTCGCCGCGATGCGCCGCCACAGGTCCCAGGCCGGTGCCGGGCCTTCGTTCAGCTTCGCCGGCGTGTGGTGGTCGCCGTTGTCGGAATTCTCGGTCAGCGACCCGATGGTGATGAAAACGAGGTCATCGGGGCCGAGATCGACCCCGCCTTCCTCGCCCTTCTCCTTCCAGTGGATGCGGGTCGCCTGCTTGCGGCCCTCCTGGATATCGAAATCGACATCCGTCACCTCGACGCCATAGCGGAACTTCACGCCCCGTTCCGTCAGCCACTTCACCAGCGGCAGGACCATCGATTCATACTGGTTGTAGCGGTTGAACTTGAGCGAGGAGAAATCCGCCAGATGTGCGATGTGATGGATGAAGCGGTGGATGTAGAGCTTCATCTCCAGCGCCGAATGCCATTCCTCGAAGGCGAACATGGTGCGCCAGTAGAGCCAGAAATTGCTCTTGAGAAAATCTTCGCTGAAGACCTCGTTGATCCGCTTGTTCTCCATTTCCTCGCGGGTCGCGAGGAAGATCGAGATCAGGTCCTTCTGCGCCCGGTCGTTCAGCGTCAGCAAATGCTTGTCTGGAACGTCCTGCCCCTGGTTCTGGGTCGTGCGCTGAAGTGAGAAATTGGGATCGTCCTTGTTGAGCCGATAGAACTCATCGAGAACGCTGGCGTCCTCGATTTCCAGCGAGGGGATGGAGCGATACAGGTCCCACAGGCATTCGAAATGCTCTTCCATTTCGCGGCCGCCGCGGATGACGAAACCCTTGTCCGGCACATCGAGACCATCGAGCGCGCCGCCGGGAATATCCAGCTCTTCGAGGATGGTGATACGCTCACCGGCTATACCGCCGTCGCGGATGAGGAATGCCGCGCCGGCGAGCCCCGCGAGACCCGAGCCGACGAACCAAGCCGTCTTCCTGTCAGCGCCTTCCGGCTTGCGGGGACGGACAAACGCTTCATAGTTTCCGCTGCTATAGTGCATGGCGAACTCCTCTTGTTCTTGTGGTCGGATCAGTCGGCGGGCTTATAGCTGTAGAAGCCTTCGCCCGAGGCGATGCCCAGCTTGCCCTTGTCGATGTAGTTTTCCTTCAGCCATGCGGCGAGCGACCCGGCATGCTCATCGCTGTGGGAAAGAATGTTGTAGGGCGTATTAAGTCCTATCATGTCGTAGATTTGGAACGGCCCCATCGGCGCACCCGTTGCGATCCGCCACACCTTGTCGACGTCATGCGGATTGGCATAACCGCCTTCGGCGAGCTCGGCCGCGGCGTTGAGCAGCGGCACAAGCAGGGAATTGAGGACATAGCCCGCCTTTTCCCTGCGTATGGGGATGGGCACCATGCCGATATCAGAAGCGAATTTGAGAATAGTGTCGATGACCGCCGGATCTGTCTCGGGCGTTCCCATCACCTCGGCCGTATTGAATTTCCAGATGTTGTTGGCGAAGTGCAGCGCCAGGAACCGATCTGGCCGGCCAGTGAAATCCTTGAGATCGCTGGGCAGCAGCGTCGAACTGTTGGTGGCCAAGATCGTGTCCGATGGCGCCAACCTTGCCAGCTTCTCATAAAGCGCCTGCTTGATCGCCAGCACTTCTGGCACGGCTTCGATAACCAGATCGGCATCCGCAACGGCTGCAGCCAGATCGCTTGTCAGTATAATCCTGCCCATTGTGTCGGCTTGCAGGCCCGCCGCGCCGGTCACCTCTTTGCGATAGGTTTCGACCAAAGCTGCGAGCCGCAGCCGCGCCTTCTGCAGGCTCTCGTCATTGATGTCGTATGCGACTACTTCAAAGCCGGTATAGGCCGACTGGAATGCGATCTGGCTGCCCAGCACGCCCGTTCCAAGCACTGCGACTTTTCTGATTTCGGTCATGCGTTCCTCTCCTGCCCTGTGGCATCGCGCAGAAACGGCGCCGCGACTTCAACAGGCACCCGGACCAGCTTGCCAGTCGCTTTTTCGATCAGCGCCCATTGGGAAAGGGCCGACACGAGTACCGTGCCCTTGTTGTCGGTGAAGTCGACGCGGCGCGAATAGCGCGCCCCGCGTGGTCGTCCCTCAACCCAGGTGACCGCGGTTGCATCCTCTCCCGCCCGGACATTGCCGCGATAATCGACCTCATGCCTGAGGACCACCGCGACATAGGTGTCGGTATCGCCGGGGCGAGCCGCCGCGAACCAGTGCGCCACCGAGGCATCCTGGAGCCACGTCACCCAGACCGCATTGTTGACATGATCAAGTTCGTCGATGTCGTGTTCCTCGGCCCGGAAGCTGATGTGGAAGCGACATTGTTCGTCGATCTTGCCCGACAGCGGGTCGCCCGCAGCATCGCAACCGATCCGTCGGCGCTTGAGGCCGTCCGAGTTCATGGCTTGGCAGGCTCCAGCACATCGAGCCCCGCCATGGCGCGGAAAAAGCCGACCAGCATCTCGTCGCGCGAGATGGCCCCTTCGACATCACCCTGGACGGCCAGCCCCATCCAAAGCGCATAAAGGCCGATGCCGGTCTGCTCTGCCGGCAAGGCCGGCCGCAGAGAGAAACGCCTGACGAGGTCGGCCACGAGCTCACCGAACATCCGATAGCAAGCCGCCTTGCCCTCCCGGTGTCGCTCGGCAAAGGCCGGATTCCGTCGTGCATGAAGTTGCAGTTCGATCGAAAGCAACGACCATTGAGGTTCTTCGGCCAGCTTCGCGAGACGGTCGGCGAGCACCTCGAGCGTCGCCTCGATATCGTCCCCGACGCACTGCGCAACGATATCGCGCAAGAGCGTGACTTCGTCCTGTATGTGGCTCTGCAGTATGTCGACCAGCAGGTCATCCTTGCTGGCGAAGTTGGAATAGAACGCGCCCTGCGAATGACCCGCCGCGCTGCAGATGTTGCGGATCGACATTGCCGCCACGCCTTCCTCTACGATCGAGGCATGCGCCGCTGCGATCAATCGATCCCGGGTCTGACGCTGTGTTTCCTTGCGCGTAGGTCGCATGACGTTCGTCCTCAAAAACAGCCACGCCTTTGAAACCTTTGCCATCGATCGGCGTTGACCGGAAAACCAGATATCACCTGATATCCCGATTGGATGACAATTTCGAGGCTAAATTGCTCATCCGCCGTCAAATCCTGCCGCAAAGGAGTGGCCTTGGCTGACACCTATATTTCCTACTCCCCTGATGTGGAGATGGTTGGCGATGACGAAGATCGTCTCACCGCCGAAATTCTCGAAATCATGGCTTCGACCAATCGCAGGGCGTTCGAGCGGCACCGGCACGCGGTACGGGACGCCCATGCCAAGAGCCATGGGTTCCTGAAGGCCGAACTTATCGTCCCCGAATTGCAGCAGCATCTGCGCCAAGGCCTGTTTGCGCGACCCGGGACCTATCCGGTGGTGATCCGCCTTTCCTCGGCGCCGGGTGACATTCACTCCGATACCATTCCCGCCCCGCGCGGAATGGCCATCAAGGTCCTCGGCGTCGAGGGCGAACGGCTGCTGCCCGGGGACACTGGACGCAATCAGGATTTTCTACTGGTGAATATTCCAGTCCTGAGCTTCGGCACGATCGGCAAGTACCGCCAGCTCATCGGGCTCCTCGAAAAGAATGCACAGAATCCGGCCTTCCTCCAGCGTGCGATGGCCGGGGTCGCGCGAGGCGTCGAGGCAGCGGTCGAGGCCGTCGGCGTGGAACCGGGCGCGACACTGCGCGGCCTCGCCCGGGACAATGATCATCTCCTGGGTGAGACCTATCACTCGATGGCGGCGATCCGCTTCGGCGATTACATCGCCAAGATCAGCGCGGCGCCGCTGTCCGACAATGTCCGGGCGCTCACGGGCCAGGATGTCGGCACGGTCGAGGATTCCACGATGCGAGACCTGGTGGTCGAGCATTTCCGCGAGCAAGGCGCCGAGTACCAGCTCCGGGCACAACTCTGTGCCGATCTGGACAAGATGCCGGTCGAGGACGCGGCCGTGCTCTGGCCGGATGACCTGTCGCCGCACCAGCCGCTCGCGACGCTGCGCATTCCGCCGCAGGACGCCTATTCGCCCGCACGACGCGTCTATGGCGACGATGTCCTCTCCTTCAACCCGTGGCACGGCATCCGCGAGCATCAGCCGCTCGGCTCGATCATGCGGGTGCGGATCGCCGCATATGAGCGGTCCACCCGCTACCGCCACGAGATGAACGCCCAGCCGCGGGTTGAGCCGACGAGCATCGACGCCATTCCAGACTGAGCCTGCACAAACCTGCCAGATTTCGAGAAAGGAGGCCTGTCATGGCCGATACCGAAGAAGCACCTCAGATCGATGAAACCCGCCTGCAGGCCATCCGCCGCAGGATCGAGGAAGTTGCCGGCGATGCGCCGCAACTCGCCAAACTGGCGCTCGAGCAGATGGTCACCAAACATAATCCTGATCTCAAGGGTACGGCGGGTTCCGCCGGTCGGGTCGGCGCGCAGTCGGGCAATGTCTCGGAACTGACAGCCATCGCCAAACTGAAGCCTGGCGGCGCCGATCGGCTGCGGCGCATTTTCGGCCTGGTCAACGGCAATTTCGACGGTGCCCAGAAAGTGGGCACGCTCCACAATATGCGCTTCGTGTTCTTCGACAACGACACGCGCATTCTGTTCGCGACCGCCTATGATGGCGACTGGGACACCTATATCAACGACTTCGCCACCAAGATCCCGGATTTGATGGACCTGCTCTTCGCCTCGGTCGAGGGCTGGCCCGGCATCGCCAGTCCCAAGGTCAAGGACTTCATCGCCGACCACCAGATCACGGCGGCCGGCTGGTTCGTCGCCAATCCGCAGGTCACCGTCGTCGATGTGCGCCGGCTCCAGCGCATGGAGCACGCCGTCAACGAATTCCTCGACAAGGTGGGCTGACCAATGGCTATCCTTCAAAAGCTGAGAGAGCGTTTCCGTCGCGACAGCGTCACGCTCGATCTCCACGATATCCAGGCGCTGATCCTGCGCAGCCGACCCGAGCCTTATGTCGGCCTCCATGCGATGCTCCACTTCGATGAGGCCGAGGGCGCGCGCGATCTGCTCGGTCGTCTGGCGCCGCATATCGCGTCCGCCGACAATTGGAGTGAGGATCTCGATTTCTGGATCGGCGCGGCGCTGAGCTTCGAGGGCCTCAAGGCGCTCGGCGTCCCCGATGCCCAGCTCAAGACCTTTCCCCTTCCCTTCCAGCAGGGCATGGCCGCACGACGCGAGCAGTTGCGCGATTTCGGCCCGAACGCGCCAGAGCATTGGGAAGAGGTGTTCAAGCCGGGTAACTGCCACATGGCGCTGACCATCTACGCCGTAGACGATGCAGCGCTGGACAAGGCACTGATTGCAGCACGCGCCGAGCTCGACCGGAGCACCGGCGTGACGTTGCTGGGAGAGCATCGTTTCGGCGCGCCGGGCGATGCCAAGAACCCGTTCGGTTTCAGGGACTCCATCTCTCAACCTGCAGTCGAAGGCAGCGGCGTCGATCCCATCCCCGGCGAAGAGCGTCCGATCAAGGCCGGCGAGTTCATCCTGGGTTATGAAAGCGAGAACGGTCAGCCACTTGGCATGCCGGAGCCTGCTGCGCTCGGAAAGAACGGCACCTTCGTCGTCCTGCGCAAGTTCCAGAGCCGGGTCGGCTGCTTCAACGCTTTCCTCAAGGCACATGGCGAGACGTCCGAGGAACGCGAGCTTCTGGCGGCCAAGATGTTCGGCAGGTGGCGCTCCGGTGCACCGCTGACCTTGTCGCCGGATCATGACGATCCGGCACTGGGCGCCGATCCGCAGCGCAACAACGACTTCAATTTCAAGGACGACCCCAAGGGCCGCGTCGTGCCGCTCGGCTGCCATATGCGTCGGCTCAATCCGCGTGATTCCGAGCTCACCCTGCTGACCGACGTCAACATCCATCGGATCATCCGCCGATCTTCGACCTTTGGCCCGGTCTATTCCGAGGACGTCTCGCCCGAGGATGATGCCAAGGGTGATCGCGGCATCTTCTTCATCTTCATCAGCGCGCGCGCCTATGACACGATCGAGTTCATGCAGCAGGAATGGATCAATCGTGGCAACTTCGTCGATCTCGGCGAAGAGCGCGATCCGGTCGTAGGTCTGCATGAGGAGGATAGTCTTTTCACGATTCCCCGTGCGCCGGCCCGCAAGCGCATTGATGGCGTGCAGACGTTCAACGTCATGAAGGGCGGCGAATATCTGTTCATGCCCAGCTTGTCGGCGTTGACCTGGTTATCGAGGGGAAGCTGGCGATCAAGCGGCGTGTGATCGTCGCGCAATTTCCAAGCCTGGGAGAGCAACCCTCCTATGATGATCCCGCTCATCTGGGACGGCACGATGTGCGAAGGAAGCATTTGAGCTTCAAAAGAGAACTCGCCTGATCATGAACGTACTGATCGTTTACGCGCATCCCGAACCCACTCATTTAATGCGGCGCTGAAGCACCGCGCTGTCCAGATTCTTTCCAGATTCGGTCATAGCGTGGTGGTAAGCGACCTTTATGCAATGGGGGTTCAATCCTGTGGCGGGAGTGAACGACTTTGCAGGCGACCGCGCCAGTCTGGAGTTTCTGTCAATTCCGCGCGAGCAGACAAAGGCGTTCGCTCATTGCGATCGCCTGGACGAGTTCGAAAGCTCAGAATATCAGCGCGCGCCGATCAATGTGCTGACGGCGGAAGGTCAGTTGGAGGCATGAATCTATCTCGATGCTGACCAGGCGAGATGAAATACCGATTTGGTTCAGTAGCCGTGCACAACTGACGCGCCTGCGCCACCGCTCCACCCACATAGGCTCACCGCACGCGCGTCCAGTCTTGTGACTTGCACGCGATCCGGCCTACAAGGCAGCCGGAGCCTCGAAGCGTTTTCGCATCAATTGACACAATAGTGCCTGAAAAAGTCTTGGCGATGTCAGGAACGAAAACACGGCCGCGCCAGATTCCGTTCCGATCCTTGGTGAAGTCGCGGAACAGCTGCTGCCCGATCAGATTTGGCGTACCGCCACGCCGAGCATCAGCGATCGCCTTTTCATTGGCCCAGATGACAGTGCCACACATCCGATTGGCGCAAGGTCGCACTTCGACATGCACGCTGTTCTGAGGGTTACGCCATATGCCTCCCGCCCCATCCTGCGGGGCACCGACGCTCGCTGTCGCCATTGACAAGCATATCAGAGCGCTCGAAAGCTTTAGGCCGTGCATGTTCCACCTCACACATAGATCTTCAGCCACTAAGACGGTCTTGGACGTGTTGTGAGCGTCACAGCCGTCCCTCGCCGCTTCTGGTTCGCAGCGCGGGCACACGTCGAGCGCATCTCGCCCGTGACCAGTCAACAGATTATCATTGGCTTCCCGACGGCACCGGCGCCGAAAAGATACGTTGTCGCCTCACGTCCAAGCCTGTGAGACGCCACCAGGCCACTATCCCGTACAGAATTACCAACATGGCGAGGTTGATGACCTCCACCCACTGGTCGATCAGGCTGGCGCCCATCTGGTTTACGCCCACCATCAGATGGATTCCTGGCGTCGTCGGCAGCAGGCGGGCAAGCATTACGAGCCAGGTAGGTGTCTCTTCGGCCGGCCAGGACAGCCCGGCCAGAAAGAAGATGACCAGAGAGGTCCCCATGAGCAACTGCAAGGGGCGCTCTCGGGTCCGGAAGAAACTGGCCAGCGCGAGCGCGGCCGCGACGGTAGCCCCGACAAAGAGGCTGCCTGCTGCCAGCAGCGTAGCGGGCGAGGCTGCAGCTCTGGGGTAATCCTGAAACCAGAAGACGAAGCCTGCGTAATAGGCGATGTCTGCCCAGCCGATAACAAAGAAAGCGAGCGCGACACCGACGAGGCTATGGGCCGAGAAATGAAGCCGGCCCCCGCCATCGCGCATCGTACCTGCAAGCATGGCCAGACCCATCAGCAAGGTCTGATAGATGATGAGGAAGCCGACACCGGGAAAAACGGTACTTCCGTAACCCTCGCGGGTGTTGAAGAGCGGACGCTGGACCAGGGAAAGGGCGGGATTGGCGGGCACGCCTTGCGCCATCGCTTGATCGACCGCAGCTTCACCACCGATAGCTGCCAACGCGGAACCGACCCCGGCAAGGGCGGTGCTGCTGCGCAGCAGATACGCGCCGTTGCCATAAATGGAAACGATACCCTGCGCGCCATTGAGGATGCGACGCTCGAAACCCTCGGGAATGATGACGATCGCGCCGGCGCCTCGAGTCTGAAGCCAGCTCTGTGCCTGCATTGGGGATGACAATCGTTCGGCAAGATCGACCTGCTGAAGGGCGGAGAGCTTGTGAACCAGCGATCGGCTCGCACCGCTGTTGTCGAGATCGACAACAGCTACCGGAATACGGGTGGCGACCTCCCCAGAATATGCTGACGGGTAGAAGAAGGAATAGAGGATCGTTGAGACGACGATCAGCATGAAGGCCGAACGATCGGTGAAAACCGCGCGGAGGGTTCCAAGGAAGGCGCGGCCGATCATCGTCGCCCCCAGACAGCAGGATTGCTGGAGGCTGCCAGAAGCCGCGGCAAACCGATGCACAGGCCGAAAGCGAGAAATCCGCACAGGATGGCGAGCAATTTAGCGGACATGGCGACAGGCGCGCCGATCATCCATTGTTCGGCAACGAGGCGGGCGAACGTGGTATAGGGCAGAAGCGCGCTCCATAGCCGTGCGAAGGCAGAAGAGGACTCGATCGGAAAAATCGCTCCGGCGAACGCGAAGGAAGCGCCCGCATAGAGCGCGGTCATGGACAGTGCCTGCCCCATGGACAGAGTCAGCCCGACGATCAGAACGGCCATGCCGGCATAAGCGAGATACATGGCGAGGTAGCCCGCCATGAGCATCACGACGCTCCCTGCAACGGGCCAGCCGCGTAAGCCCACGAGGTAGGTGGTGGCAAGCGCCGCCCAAAGCATGAACACTGCAAGATAGGGGACCAGCTTGCCGGCGATCGCGGCGATAGCCTCTCGCCTGGATCCCGCCAGCCATGTTCCGATTGTTCCGTCGCGCAGTTCGCGACCCAGCGCACTGACGACCGCGATCATGAACAGCAGATGCAGCAAGGCGGGATGAATCAGGGCGACAAGCTGGAGTTCATAACTGGCTTGTGGATTGTAGAGGATCCGGCTTTGAACAGCGATCGGCGCCGCGCGTACCCGGGCGGGGCCGATGATTGCAGCGGTCTGCTGTGTTGCCAGCACGCGAGCCTGTCCCTGGACGACGGCGCTGACCTCGCGCAGGATCGACCCCGATGGTGTCGAATAGCTGGCGTTGTAGAATACCGACACTTGGCCCGTTTCACCGCGCAGCACGGCGCGCTCGAGTCCCTGCGGGATCAATATGACCGCATAAGCGGCGTTGGAACGTACCACATGCTCTGCTTCCAGCATCGAGACCGGACGCGCCGCGACACGCAAGCCCGGAGCCACCTCCAGCCGTCGGACGAGTTCACGCGCAATGCCGCCTCCATCTTCGTCGACCACGGCGACAGGCAGGTCACGCATCACGCCCGACGAGATCTGGATTGCGATCGCCGCCAGCAGCGCCAACGGTAGCCAGCTGATGAGGGCGAGGTCCCAGAAGCTGCCTTGCAGAAACGCACGTTCGCGGCGGGCGCTGACCAGAAAGGCCGCGTTCATTGTGGCCAGTCGAACAATATGGTCATGCCCGGACGCAGTCCGTCGATCGAAGTGACGGGGATGGCGCGCACCTCGAAACTCTTTACATCGAAACCGGTTGATTGCCGGGTCGCGCGCCAGGTCGCAAAATCACCTGCCGGCGCGATGAAGGAGATGCGGAACTGCGCCGTACGGTCACCCAATGCGGGTATCCGCCCGGTCAACGTCTTACCTCGCCGGATGGCGTTGAACTGATCTTCACGCAAAGTGAGAGTGACCCATGGGTTCTGGATGTCAGTAAGGACGAAGACCGGAAAGCCCTGCGGAACCAGCTCACCAACCTGGGCAAGTCGTCGTCCGATTTCGCCTTCCGACGGCGCACTCACGCGTGTTTCCCGTTTTGCCGCCTCGACCTCAGCAACGGCGCCGCGCGCCTGTTGCACCTGGCCCCCGGCCGCCTGTCGGTCCTGCCGTCGGGTGCCGGCGAGCGCGAGGTCATATTGTGCGCGCGCCGCGCGGGCTGCTTCGGTTGAAGCAACTGCGTTCGCATGGCTCTCGTCTCGCTTCTGGCCGGCGATCACGCCCTGCTCGAACATCTGCTGCGTGCGCGCATAGGTGGTTTGAGCGAGATCCGCGGCTGCTTGCGCGCGGCGCCACTGGGCCTGTGCTGCCTGGATGTCTTCTGGTCGCGCGCCCTCGTCGGCCTTGTCAGCGGTCGCTTGCGCCGCCGCCAAGGCACCGCCGGCCTGCTCGGAGCGCGCGGCGACTTCAGGGCTGTCGAGCGTATAGAGCAATTGTCCTGCCCGAACCCTCTGCCCTTCTTCCACATGGAAGGCGGCGATCCGGCCGGTCACCTTGCTGGTTACCCGCAGTTCCCGGGCATCCACCATGCCCTGGAGTTGATCGGGCACGGGGCGGTAGCTGAGCCACAAGCCCAGAGCGAGAAAGGCTATCACGAGAAGCGCTACGACCGGCAGCCACTTCCGACCAAGTACAGGCGGGCGCATTTCCTCAGCCTCGTTGGTCGCAGCTGGTTCCCCCTGGGCAGCTGTCATGGCGCGATCCTTTCGCCCCGTTCGATATATTCGGGCATCTTGTCGATTTCTCCGCTGACATGGAGGAGCTGGGCCAGGGCAATCACAAAATCATGCGCTGCCTGGGCGCGTTGGACCCTGGCACGGCCCAAGCCGAGTTGCGCATCGATCACGTCAAGCGAGGTCGTCTGCTGCTGCTGATATCCCACCGCCTGCACGCGAAGATTCTCCTGCGCGGAAGCGATAGCGCTATCCGTCATCAGGAAGCGCCGACGCGCAGCTTCTGTCTCGTTCCATGAGCGGGTGACGCCGATTTCGATCTGGGTGCGTGCCTCCCGCTGACCAGCCTGAGCCTGCGAGACCGTCTCTCGGGCTGCCTGCACGGCCTGGGAGCGACCGGCGCCTGAAAAGATCGTGTAGCGAAGACCTACACCAACGGTCCAGTCCGGATCGGTCAGCAAGGTGTCGCGTCGGTCGAAATTATACTGCGCAAAGCCGTAGACGGTCGGTCGAAGTTTCGAGCGCTGGTTCGTCACCCCCGCTTGCGCGAGCTGTTCCATCGCCTCCAGGCGCTCCAGTTGGGGATGCGCGCGGCGAGCCGCGTCCAGAAAGTCGTCCAGAGGATCCAGCGGGCGGGTGATTACAAAAATCGGCGTCGCAGGAACGACCGGTGAAGAGGATCGAAGCAAACCGGACAGCGTCGCATCGGCGCTTTCGAGATCGGCCTGGGCCTTTTCAAATTCCCTGGCCGCGTCGTCACGGGCCACCTCAGCCTGCAGGCGCTGCGCGCGGCTGATGAAACCCGCCTGTTCGAGTTTGATCGCGTCTGAGACATGGCGCTCCAGCCCACCGAGCACATCGCGACGAACGTCCCTTACTCTGGTGAGCAGTTGCTGCCCGAAATACAGTTGGGTCATCTGCAGTAAGGCGTTATCAATGACGATTTGCCGCTCCGCGCGAGACTGGCCAAGCTGAGCGACGGAACCAGATTGCGCGGCCGAAATCTGGCCGCCCGAATAGAGCGGAAGCGTGGCAGTCACGATGGGTCTCGTACTGGTACGCTCTATCTCAAACCGCAACGGATCGCTGATGGCATAATCCTGCGCCACATCCGCCAGAGGCCCGAGGGGAAGATAAAGCGACTTCTGGTAGCGGACCATCTGTCCTTCAAACTCGACGGTCGGCCGTCCCAGCGTCCGCGTCGATCCCGCCTGGGCCTCCTTGCTTCGGACATCAGCATCGGAGCCTTGGATGGCGTCCGACTTTTCCAGCAGTATTGCCTGCGCTTCACGATAATCCAATGGAATGGAACCGATCGATTGAGCGAATGCAGCCGTCGAGGACGTAGCCGTGAGCAGTGCAATCAAAAACCGGCGTCGCAAATCCATGAGGGTATCTCCATCACGCGAAACCTAACGTTGACAGAAATATATCTCAATACATATTTGTATCGAATGTCCACGCGAGACCAATCATGAGCCGCAGACCCGCGCGCACCCGGCCGACCAGGGCCCAAACCCGCGAACGCATCATGGACGGCGCGCTTGACGCGTTTGCGGAACGCGGATTTCAAGGCGCGTCCCAGGAAGATATTTGCGAACGCGTGGGGCTTAGCAGGGGCGCGTATAATTCGAGCTTTCAATCGAAAGAGGAGCTTTTCTTCGCGCTTTACGATCGGATTATCGAGCGGCTTCAGGTGCGACTAGAAGCGTCAATGACCGAGGCACTGCTGGCGAGCGGCCCCGTGATAGACAATTTCGTCAAAGCGTTTGTGTCAAACTATAGCTTTGATCGAAAATGGTATCTCCTTCAGGCCGAATTCCGCTTGCATGCGCTGAGAAATCCCGCCGTCGCCTCTCATTATGCAGCGCGTCAGGCGCGTATTCTCACTGTTATCGAACATGCGATCGCCCGCGTAGGCGAACAGAAAAAGCCTGTTGGGCCTGGGAAGCTCAGCCGTATGGCCCGTCTGCTTTTAGCCGTCCATGAAGGCGGTATGTTCCAAGGCTTGCTCGAGCCCACCGAGATCGCCGGCGGAGAGTTGCTCGAGTTTTTTGGCACGTTGGTGATGGCACGAGCGCTCGCGGCGAATTAATGCCATAATTGGACTTGTAACGGATTTGCGCCGGTCACCTGAGCGATTAGAGCTCGCAACAGGAGACCGACGAGATGATCAAGCACACAGAAGAGTTCAAGCAGGAGGCGGTGCGGATTGCACTGACCAGCGGGTTACCCCGCGACAGGGTTGCATCGGATTTGGGGATAGGGAAGTCGACGCTGGGCAAATGGGTGTCACAGTATCGGCCATCTGACCTGGTGGCAGCGCCGCAGGCAGATCTGGCGCGTGAGAATGAACGCCTTCGTCTTGAGAACCGTGTGCTGCGGGAGGAGAGGGAAGTGCTAAAAAAGGCCACGCAGTTCTTCGCGAGCCAAAGGCCGTGAAGTTCGCTTTTGTGCATAGCTGGCGGCATCGTTGGCCCGTTGAACTGCTCTGCCGTGTCATGGATGTCAGTGAACGCGGCTATCGTTCCTGGCGCTCGCGCCCGATTAGCAGGCGGGAGCGGACAGATATGAAAGTGCTGGCCCATATCCGAGAACAGTACAGGCTGAGCCTTGGCAGCTACGGCCGTCCTCGCATGACGATGGAGTTGAAGGAGGTGGGGCTCGATGTTGGCGAGCGCCGGGTCGGGCGGCTGATGAAGATCAACGGGATCAAGCCAGTCCGCACGCGCAAGCACAAGGTTACGACGGATAGCCACCATCGACTGGGGGTCGCAGCGAACTGGCTGGACGGCGATTTTGCCGCCGATGCGCCCAACCGTAAATGGGCCGGCGACATCACCTATATCTGGACGTCAGAAGGCTGGCTCTACCTTGCCGTCATTCTCGACCTGCATAGCCGTCGCGTCGTGGGCTGGGCAGTCAGCGACAGAATGAAGAAGGACTTGGCGATCAGAGCGCTGGATATGGCGGTGCGCCTGCGCCAGCCTCCGGAAGGCTGCTTTTTTCATTCGGATCGTGGCAGCCAATATTGTTCTTACGACTATCAAAAAAAGCTGCAGGCCTATGGCCTGCGTCCATCGATGAGCGGCAAGGGAAATTGCTACGACAATGCGTCCGTCGAGACCTTCTTCAAATCCCTGAAGGCCGAACTCATCTGGCGGCAGAGCTGGCCGACGCGGCGTCAGGCAGAAGCCGCCATCTTCCAGTACATCAATGGCTTCTACAACACCCGTCGTCGCCATTCATATCTGGGCGGCATCAGCCCGCTCGCGTTCGAAGCCAAGGTGGCATAATGAGATAGGTGACCGGCACAAAACCGTTACAAGTCCATAATCCCCGACACACCCAATAGAAGTCGCCAGATTTATCCCACTATTCTGGGCAGCGCCTACCGGCGCCCGAATCCAAGTCTAATTATATAGCACTCTTATGCCAGCACATCGTCGGTCACCCCGAGATAGCAACGAACCTCGATGCGGCCTCATGGGACAACTTCACTTTGCAAGCGGTCAAACATCTGATCGATCCTGGCATAGACATGTTTCGATTCGGGCAGGAATACCGCACTATTGAAGACGTGAAATGCCCCTTTATACTGGCGATAGTCCACCCTCACTCCCGCCTGCATAGCCCTCCTCGCAAAATCACGCGACGTCGGCATCAGTACATCCCTGTCGCCCTGGAATATCGTCATCGGAGGCAGGTCTTCGACGGGACCGTAGAACGGGCTGATGGCGGGGTCTTTAACATCGGTTTCACCGGCCCACATCGCGCCGCTCATCCGCAGGTTGGCGACCGAAAGGATGGGATCGTCACGCTCCACCCGCACACATTCAGGATCGGCCATGGTGACGTCGACCCAGGGCGCGAACAGCAGCAGCGCGGCCGGCAGGGGCTGCCCGCCGGCCACCAGGCGCTGCGCCAGCGAGACAGCGAATCCGCCTCCGGCACTGTCGCCGCAGAGCACGACATTGGCGGCCCCAGCCCTCGTGACGAGATTATCGTATAGCCTGTCCACCATCGCGAAAGCCGCCCGTCGATCGTGCTCGGGCGCGAGCGGATAGATCGGGACAGTGAATCTGGCGCCGGTACGGCGAATGATCTGCTCGACGATCCACCAATGAGCGGTCAGCAACTGCAGGACATAGGCCCCGCCGTGGAGATAGAGCACATGTATTGCCCCAGCGTCCCGACGGCGGTTCAGGTGGATGGTTCTGAAGCCGTCGGGACCGATCTCTGCGCTGATCGTGCACAGACGTCGCAAACTGGCGGTCGGTTCTGGAGCAACTGGCTCGCGCCTAGCGAGAAGAAGCCGGCGCTGCCGTTCCACCGACTGCGTGAGTTGACGGAAGAGCAGACCAGCGCCCCAGGCAGTCAGGCTCATCGCAAGCGATGGACCGGTCATTCCATCGTCTCCTTCGATTCCAGAGATGCGCTTCACCGCGACGCGATCCGCAGCATGGCGCGCAACAACTTTTGGCGGCCCGCCCATGGCGCGCGCAGCAGCGCCGTGCCGGCAAAAGCGCGCTGAACCATCACCGGGCGCTTCTTGGAGAATGTGACGAACCCGTCGAGGCCGTGATACTGACCCATCCCGCTCGGCCCCACCCCGCCGAACGGCAGATTGTGCTGAGCCAGATGGTAGATGCAGTCATTGATCGTCACGCCGCCCGACAGGGTGCTAGCCAGCACATGGTCCTGCCGGCGCCGGTCATCATCGAAATAATAAAGCGCCAGCGGCCTTGGCCTGTCGTTGACATAGCCGATCGCCTCGTCGAGGTCGCGATAGGCGATCACCGGCAACAGGGGGCCGAAGATTTCCTCCTGCATCACGGTCATCTCGCCCGTCGCACCGAAAATCAGGGTTGGCGGCATCAGCCTGTCACCGGCTTCCGGAGTATCCGTGATAGCCCTGCTGCTCGTCACACGGAGACAGAGGGGATGATTGTCGCCAAGCAAGGCGCTTCTCCTTCCCTGTCCAGAACATCTCCAATATATTGAGAAAAGGTCGTTACATGTCTGCAGACAGTTCACCCGGCCCCGCGGTCACGCCGGACACAAAGGGCTTCTTGCGGCATGCTCCGGTTCAGGAACGGGGCCGCCGCCGGGTGCAGCAATTGCTCGACGCGGCCGCCCAAGTGATCGCCGAGTCGGGCGTCGATAATGCGACCACTAATGCCGTGGCGGCGCGCGCGGAGACATCGGTCGGGGTGCTCTACAAGTTCTTCCCCAACAAGCAGGCGATCGTCGAAGCGCTAGCGCTGCGCTACATTGAGGAAATCGAACAACTTCTTAGCCGTCAGGAGCAGGCGGGCATTGCTGACTGGCCAATCGCCCATGCGGTCACCTGGCTCGTGCACGCCATAATGGATTTCCATCGCGAACATCCCGCCTACCAGCATGTCTATCGGGCGGTTCGCGGCTCAAGCGGCGAACAGGCGATCCTGCTGCTCGACCCGGCCAAGGGGGTCATTGACCATCTCCTAGCGCTACGCGCCTCAGCTGTGGCAGCGGAACGGCGCGAATGGCATGCAATCACAGCAGTTGAGGCGGCACACGCATTGGCGATCCAGGCTTGCGCCCTGCCGCCCGAGGGAGCCGAAAGGATGATGGAAGAGGCGACGATCTTACTGACGCGCTATCTGACTCCAGACTATGCGCCTGACCAATCGCCTGCCTCCTGAGCAATCTTCCATTCATCTCTGAAGACAACTAGGGAGAAGCCAATCTGTGGATCACCTGCGGTCTTGGTATTCGGCACCTTTGCTTGGCAGAACGGCGTGGCCCCGCCGGTTCGCGCTGATATTGGCTCCGGCGGGACTCCTTATTCCCGGGATGCTGATCGCGTTTCTGTCGCCGGAGCCGATCCGAACTTGGCTTAACCGGGCAGTGCTCAACCGCAGCTGTTGTTATACGCGGTGTCGACCATTTCTCAGGCATGCCGGCAGCCAACTCGCATCGGACCAGGCTACCTTGCATTGATCAGCCTCTCGGGGGAAAAACGATAGCGGTCACCCGCGCAGCAAAGGGAAGGAGCTGGCAAAAGGTCCGCCAAGATTATCCACGGGCGTCCACTGAACCCGCTTCACCCCCCGTGCCGAGCATAGCCTTTGACAGAATGGCAGAACACCCGATCTGAACACGTCACTGGATGAATACCGGTTTAACCTGTGCTAAGATCCGGCGAGAGGTGTGATATGGTATATTTCACGGAGCGAGTTTTGACCGGGGAACTGGTGACCGCAAAAGATTTGCTCATCCGCGCCTTGGCGCTCCTCGACGAGCAGGAAGAACATCAGGTAGCCTATAAGAGCCTGATCCGAAATTAAGTTGAGTGGTATCAGCAGGTTAGCTTGACGGCCTGGCCTGTCGCTGATTCATGGGTTTCGCCAAAAACTACCGTCGATTCAACGATGTGGACCGATACCACTCGCGCCCTTCATGCGCGAAGCGGGCTGGCTTTGCCAAGCGATTTGACGGATGCGGAATGGGCGGTGCTGGAGCCACTTCTTCCCGCGGCCTGCGCTGTGGGGCGTCCGCGCAAAAGGCCGTTGCGGCGCATTGTAGAGGCCATGCTGTTCCTGCTGCGCGGCGGCTTGCCATGGCGGATGCTGCCGCCCTGCTTTCCGCCCGTTTCCACGGTTCGGCGCTGGTTCTATCTGTGGCGCGACAATGGCCTGTGGCTGTCGATCAACCACGCGCTGCTGATGATGACCCGCGAAATGGAAGGGCGCGAGGCTTCGCCCAGTGCCGGCGTGATCGACAGTCAGAGCGTGAAGACGACGGAAAGCGGCGGTCCCTGTGGCTACGACGCGGGCAAGAAGATCAAGGGACGCAAGCGCCATATCCTGACCGACACCAATGGCAATCTGGTCCATGCCCTCGTGCATGGTGCGGATATTCAGGATCGTGATGGCGCGCCCCTGCTGCTCACCGGCATCATCGGTCGCTTTCCATGGCTGCGCCATCTGTTCGCCGATGGCGGCTATGCCGGGGATAAACTCAAGGATGCTCTACGCAAAATGGGCAAATGGACCATCGAGATCATCAAGCGTTCCGACACCGCCAAGGGCTTCACGGTGCTGCCACGGCGATGGGTCGTCGAGCGCACACTCGCCTGGCTCAATCGCAACCGCCGCCTCGCCAAGGACTTCGAGAAAACCATAGCATCGGCAACCGCATGGCTCTTCATCGCATCCGTTCAGCTATACGTTCGACGCATCGCAAAAACAGAAAACCCAGTCCGTTAGTTTTGAATCAGACTCTAAAGTTTGCGAAGCGATTGAGAGACTAATCGGCGCGCCAAGTACTCTCGAGCAATGGTATCAAATGACCGGTCGAAATACGGATGGCTCGCCAAAGGATTTGCGGCAGGTCTGCAAATAGTTTGAGACGCAAGACATCCAAAACGAATCCGAATGGCGGATAGCCTTTATCTCGGACTCTCACTCATGGAGTTTTGCAAGGTCGGGGTGGACTGCTGAAACGATACCATGCGTAAATAGCCGGGTCAGGAAACCGGCGAGATCGCCTGCATCATAGACGCCACTCCGAAAGGCCGCGAAGATGGCTTCGGTCCCGCTAGCGAACAATACCGATATGAGGATATGGCGTTTTATCGGCGATAGTCGGTCGATCTCGATCCGTTCGCCCACGTCGGTTTCAATGTCTAAGAGCATTGCCTCGATCTGCGTTGCGCCGAACAAGCGCGAGCGGATGTGGTGTTGGTTCAGTTCAAAGAAGGCGGCCCCTCCTTTCATTGGCAGGATTAGGTTCATGAAAGCAAGATAGGCCTCGAAGAGCATCACTTCGAAATCACCGGCCCCTGCCCTTGCCGCAGCTGTTTCCTCTCGGATTCGCCGGATAAGCCGGTCCACGATCTCGTCAAACACCGCCTCTTTACTGCCGTAATAATTATAGAAACTGCCCGGCGAGACCTGGCTCTCGGCGACAATGTCACGAACCGAGGCGGCATCGAGTCCTATGGTCGAGAATATCGTCCAGGCAGCAGCTTCGATCTTCTCCCTGTTCTGTGCCCGTGTCGTCTCGCGCTTTTCGGAAAGAGCGTAAGCTCCCTTGCCGGTCGATGCGCGACGCACCTGCTGGACCATCCGCGGAGCCATTCAAGCCATCAGATGCTGGCCGGCATCGACCGGAATGATCGTGCCGGTGATGCGGCGGGCGGCATCGCTTGCAAGGAAGGCGGCCACCGCGCCCACATCCTCGATCGAAACGAGCGTTCCTTGCGGCGCAGTGGCGGCCGCACGGTCCAGTAGCTCATCGAACCGGCCGATCCCGCTGGCCGCACGGGTCGCGATGGGGCCTGGAGAGATGGCGTGCGCTCGGATCCCCATGGGCCCCAGCTCTGCGGCAACATAACGGGTCGCGCTCTCAAGTGCTGCCTTGACTGGTCCCATAAGGTTGTAATGTTCGACAACTCGCTCCGATCCATAGAAGGTGACGCACAGCAGGCAGCCCCCTTCTGTCATCAATGGCTCAGCCAGTCGGGCCATGCGCAGGAAACTGTGGCACGAGACATCCATGGCGAGCGCAAATCCGTCGGCAGAGCTATCCACGACCCGGCCGTGCAAGTCTTCCTTGGGGGCGAACGCGATGGAATGCAGCAGGAAATCGAGACCGCCCCATCGCTCATGCACTTGCGTGAAGAGTTCCTCCAACTGCCCGGGCTCGCGGACGTCGCACGGCGCCAGCCACTCGCCCCCCAACCGCGTCGCTACCGGTTCCACAAAAGGCTTTGCCTTCTCGTTGAGATAAGTCGCCGCCAATCTCGCCCCGCAATGCGCGAACGCCTCAGCGCAGCCGGCCCCGATGCTATGCTCATTGGCGATTCCGATAACGAGGCCGCGCTTGCCCGAAAGATCAACGAGAGGTTTCACGAGTCCGTTCCCTGCTCATGTTCAAGAAGATTTGACGTGTGCATTGCAATCATGCGCTCCTCGTCGGTGGGGATGACCCGGACCGTCACGTCGCTGTCGGATCTGCTGATTACGTCCGCTCCCGACACATTCGCCCCCTCGTCGAGCCTAACACCGGCCCATGCCAGGCGGGCGCAGATCGCCGCCCGAATGATCGGGTCGTTCTCGCCGATACCGGCAGTGAAGATGATCCCGTCGAGCCCTTCCAACGATCCGATCAAGGCACTTGCTTGCCGGGCCGCGCTCCAGACAAAAAGCTCGATCGCCTCGGCCGCGTGCGGATCAGCGCTGGCATGAAGTGCGCGCATGTCGCTCGACACGCCTGATACACCCAACAAACCGGACTGACGATAGAGGAGGGATTCCACTTCTCCCGCGCTAAAGCCTTCCTGGAGTTGGAGATGCACGACTACGCCCGGATCGATCGAGCCGGTACGCGTGCCCATCATCAGGCCGTCGAGTGCCGTGAACCCCATGGTCGTGTCGATGCTAACCCCTCCGCGCATCGCACACATGCTCGCGCCGTTGCCCAGATGCGCGGCAAGCACCCTTCCCTGGGCCAGTATCGGGTCCAGTTCCCGCAAACGCAGGGCGATATATTCGTAGGACAGGCCATGAAAGCCGTATCGACGGAAACCTCTGTCGCTTAGCGTGCGAGGAAGGGCCAGGTGAGAAGCAATGGCCGGCATGGCGTGATGGAAGCCCGTGTCGAAGCAGGCTATCTGGAGCAAATGGGGTGACTTGCGGGCTATTTCGCGGATAGCGGCAAGATTGTGAGGCTGATGCAGAGGTGCAAGCGAGCAAAAGGCATCGAGTTCGCCAAGGAGCGCGGCATCGACCCGCTGCGGTGTCCAAAAGCGGCTTCCCCCATGCACGACCCGATGGCCGACGGCGACAACCTCATGCCGATTGAGATGGGTAGCAGCCCAATCGTAGAGTTCGTCGAGCAACGGCTCATGGGTCAGGCCAGCGCCATCCATCCACTGCTTTTCGAGAAGCACTTCACCCTCGTCCGAACGGATGAGGATGCGAGGACTAGTGCCGATCCCCTCGAGCTTTCCCCCTGCCACATGGCGTGGTCCATCTGGCCCAAGCGTATAGAGGCCAAACTTTATACTGGAGGAGCCTGAATTGAGGCTTATGATGGCGCGGGTCATGCCGGAAGACCTGGCGCAGCTTTTGTTCCTGCAGCGGCGAGAAGTACGGCAACCGCGCAGGAGGCCAGGCGCGTGCGCAAGCTATCCGCCCGACTGGTCAGAATGATCGGCACGCGCGCGCCAACCACGATTCCCGCTGCGTCGGCACCACCAAGGAACGTGAGTTGCTTGGCAAGCATGTTGCCTGCTTCGAGACTGGGCACGACAAGGATTTCCGCCCGTCCCGCAACGGGGGAGACGATGCCCTTCTCTCTCGCCGCAGCGGTACTGATCGCATTATCGAAGGCGAGCGGCCCGTCTAGCACGCCGCCCGAAATCTGACCGCGATCGGCCATCTTGCACAGAGCCGCCGCATCAAGAGTGGAAGCGATCGCCGGATTGACGGTCTCAACGGCTGAGAGGATTGCGACGCGTGGTTCACTTATGCCGATCACATGGGCAAGGTCGATAGCGTTGCGGATGATGTCGGCTTTCTCATCAAGGGTCGGCGCGATGTTGATCGCCGCGTCGGTGATGAGAAGAGGCGTAGGATGTCCCGGCACATCCATCAGATAGACATGGCTGACGCGCCGCTCGGTCCGTAGCCCGGTCTCTCGGGCAACGACCGCGCCCATCAGTTCGTCGGTATGGAGGGAACCCTTCATCAGGAGTCTTGCCTCACCACCGCGAACCAGTTCCACCGCTGCGGCGGCTGCGGCATGGCTATGAGGCGCCGGAACTATTCGAAACGCGCCGATGTCCTCCCCGGCTTCCTGCGCAGCCGCCAGAATGCGAGCTTCGGGGCCGACGAGAACGGGTAAAATGAGACCGGCCTGTGCCGCTTCGGCGACCGCCTTGATCGCCGCTGCGCTGCAGGGATGGACGATAGCGGTTGGGACGGCACTCTTTCCCGCGGCAGCGTCCATCAGCCTTCGATATCCGTCATGGCCGGAAAGCTGGATGTCGGGAAGGACCGCACGCGGACGTCTTATCTTCTCGATGGGCGCCTTGACGGTCGCAATGCCCGTGATGACGTCCTCGCCGTCCTGGTTGGTGCAGCGGCAATCGAGGGTGAGAATGTGATGCTTGTCGTCCTTCGTGGAGACTTTGATCTGCGCTGTAATAGTGTCGCCCAGTCCAACGGGCCGTACGAACCGCAGCGACTGGTCGAGATAGATGGTGCCGGGGCCAGGCAATTGCGTTCCCAGCACAGCCGAGATCAGTCCTCCACCCCACAGGCCGTGGGCGATGATGCGATGGAACATGTCGCCCGCGGCGAACTCCGGGTCCAGATGGGCGGGATTCACGTCCCCTGAAGCCAGGGCAAAGAGTTGGATTTCGCGTTCGCCCAGCGTTCGTGACAAGCTTGCCGTCTCGCCAACGGCAATTTCATCATATGTGCGGTTCTCGATCATTTCAGGCGCGGTCATAGTCATTTCTCCAGCACGTAGCTGCCGGGAGCATCGAGGATCGGGGCATATCCCTTGTCGCTCGCTCCCAGGGGCGGCGGCGCACCGGCTTCCCCCGACCGCACACCCAGCCACTCGCCCCATGCTTCCCACCAGGAGCCGCCATGATCTTCTGCCTGCAACAGCCACTCTTCGGGCGAAAGGGCCGGGTCACCGTCACGCCGCGTCAGAAGCCGATAATGGCGATGGTTATGGCCGGGCTCCGATACGATGCCTGCGTTATGGCCGCCATTGGTGAGCGCGAAGCTGATCTCGGCGCTGGTTAGCATATGGATCTTGTGGACCGAGCGCCATGGCGCGACATGGTCGGTTTCAGTGCCCACCACGAACATGGGGAGTCGCAGCGCTGACAGGCTAATCGTCCGATTATCGACCTTGAAACGCCCCTCTGCCAGATCGTCCTTCAGGAAGAGTTTCCGCAAATATTCACTGTGCATGGCGTAAGGCATGCGTGTACCGTCCGCATTCCAGACCATCAGATCGTTCAAGGGCGGCCGGTTGCCCATCAGATATTCGTTCAGGACTCGAGACCAGACGAGGTCATTGGATCGCAGCATCTGGAAAGCCCCGCCCATTTGGCTGCTGTCGAGATAGCCACGTTCCCACATCATGCTATCCAGCAGGTTGAGTTGGGCTTCGTCAATGAACAGGCCCAACTCGCCCGGCTCGCTGAACTCGGTCTGCGCCGCCAGCAGAGTGAGCGTAGCAAGCCGATCGTCCCCGTCCCGCGCCATCGCGGCAGCGGTGATCGCGAGAAGCGTCCCGCCAAGACAATATCCAAGCGCGTGAATCTTCTGAGCGCCCGTTATGGCGCCGATCGCCTCTAGCGCCGCCATCGGGCCGAGCAGCCTGTAATCGTCCATATCGAGATCGCGGTCGGCGCTGCCCGGATTATGCCAGGATATTGCAAAGACCGTATAGCCCTGCCCCACCAACCACGAGATCAGAGAGTTGTGCGAGGACAGATCGAGAATATAATATTTCATGATCCAGGCTGGAACGACCAGCACCGGCTCGGGGCGGACATTTGCCGTGGTGGGTTCATATTGGATGAGTTCTATCAGGCGATTTCGGTAGATGATCTTGCCCTTGGTCGCGGCAATATCCTTTCCAAGCTTGAAGTCCGCAACGCTGCTGGACGCAGCACCACGCGCCATATCCTCCAGGTCAGTCAGAAACAGGTGTGCGCCTTCGACAAGGCACATGCCTCCCGTTTCCACAATCCGTTGTTGCAGCACTGGATTGGTCGCCGCGAAATTGCTCGGCGCAAACATGTCGAGTATCTGTCGCATCGCAAAGGACGTCACCGCCTCATGATGGTCGCTGACACCGGATACGCCGGTCGTTGCCGCATGCCACCATTGCTGCATCAGCAGGAACGACTGGGCGATCGCGCTGTAAGGAGGCGTCTTCCAGGCCGGGTCGTCGAAGCGATGATCCTGCGGCAGCGGCTCAATCGCGGGATGGTCGGAAGCGCTGCCATGGGCCAGATAGTCGGCCAGCCGGATATATTTGCGCGCGCCCTTGGCGAAAAGTTCCAGGCGATGACCCGGCGACGCGGCAAGATGCAGGGCCCAGTCGGAAAAGGCTTGCGCAATTGTGACGGGCGAAAGGCCCCCCGTCATGCTGGCGATCGCGGCGAAAGCGGCCCGGTCGAAGGTCTCCGCGAGGCCATCGAGCGGATCCGGGGCGGAAGCGGTGCCGGGGCTGTCGATCATTGTGGGGAACTCCCTGATGAATCATGCTGCTGTGAACTGTCGGCTCCGCTCATCGCTATTGGCGATGCCCCAGCGCCCCAGCCGCCAGCGACGGCGCGGTATAGCTGGACAGTGGCCGTACCCTGAGCAATCCGTGCCTGTTCCATCCTGTCGAGGTCCGACAGGGCATCGAGCCTGGCCTGAAGGACGTCTCCAAGGGGCACGCGTCCGGCTTTGTAGAAGCTCGCCGCAAGCTCCGCACGGTTCTCAGAGAGATCGCGCGCATGATCAAGTCCGCTCAGGCGTTGGTCCAGACCGGCACGGAAACCATATGCCGTCTCGACCTCCTCTAGGGCGTTGAGCATCGCGCGGTCCTGTGCCGCGAGCGCAGCCGCCAGTTCCGCGTTGCCTGCGGCAATTCGGCCGCGCAGCAGACCGCCCGTGAAGATCGGAACGCTCGCTTTGACGCTGACGAGCCCGAGCGAGCCTCCAAAGCCCGGGAGACCCGACAAGCCGATCTGGCCGTTCTGACCCATGAAGCTGATACCGAAACGTGGCATAAGATCGGCCTGCAAGCTTTTAAGCCTCGCGGCCCGCGCCTCGACGATCAGCATTCTCGCGCGGACATCGGGGCGGCGACCCAATATGGTCGAGGGGAATTGGCCGGATGGAGGCGGCGGCACGGCGATCTGGAGGCCCGTCGGCATCTTCGGCAATTGCTCGGGCAGGTCACCGGCGAGTACGGCGAGCCGCCTTTGTCTCGCATCGATCAGCGACATTATCGGCGGGCGGGATGCCTCCAACGAAGCCAGCGCGCCTTGCGCCTTGGCCACATCCATGGCGGTTGCCTGTCCCGTTCGCTGGCGCGCCGACGCATAATCGGTCAGGCGCCGCGCGACAGCGATACTCTCACCAAGAAGGGCAAGCCGACGCTGCAGACCGGCCCATTGCTGATAATTTTCGACGACATCACCTATCACAACCAACCGGACACCATCCGCCAGGCTGGCCGTGCTCTCGGCAAGAGCGTGCGCCGTGTCGACATCGGCATGTCGACCACCGAATATGTCCGGCTCCCATTGAGCGCCGAGGCCGATCAGATAGCCGGTTCCGGTCTTCCCGCTCGTGTAGGGTTGGAGCACAGACCCCAGCGCGGTATCGATGTCGGTGTCGCCGGCATTTACCCAAGCAGCACCACTCGCTGCAATCGAAGGATACAGAGCCGATTCCGCGACCGACACAAGCGCCCTGGCCGCTCTGACGTGCGCCTCGGCGACGCGGACATCGGCATTGCTCGCCAGGGCCCGATCGACCAGTGCATCGAGATATGGATCCTTCCAAAGGGTCCACCACCGATCAAGGTTCCCTTCAGACGCCTCATTTGCAGCGGGAGCGTCCAGCCGCTGCGGAGCCGTGATCCTGGCCGAGGATGGCGACAGAGGCGGCGCAGACGCGCAAGCTGCCAGCGCCAGTACTGCGGAGCCAAGGGTCAGGCGCTGCAGGAGTCTATGGATGGTGTCGTTTCGGATATGCATCGTCACCCCTGCCGCGCCAGCATCGTGCGGAACCGTTGAACTGCCAGGGTGACGAAAAGGGCGCCCCACCCGCAGATCATGAGCAGTTCACCCAGCACCGTCTGCAATCCCGCTCCGCGATAAAGGACAGCCTGCGACAGGCTCACGAACTGGGTCGTTGGCAAAAGCCTCGCGACCGTCTGCACAGCGACCGGCATGCTCTCGAGCGGCGTCGCCGCTCCAGAAAGGAGATAGGCGATCGCATAGACTGGCACCGCGAACAGACCGAATTGCGGCATGCTGGGCGCCATGGTCGCCATCCACATGCCAAGCGATGTCACCGAGAAGAGGTAAAGCATCATCGCAGCCACAAAGAGCAGAAGCGATCCTGCAAGCGGCACACTCAGTAAACCGTGCACAACGAACCATAGCGACGCGATCGACGCCACGAGAATGACCAGACCATTGGCCAGTATCTTTGCGAAGGCGATCTCGCTCGCACGGACAGGCATGACCAGCAAATGCTCGATCGTGCCGTGTTCACGCTCGCGAATCACCGCCGCGCCCACAAGGATGATCGACAATACCGTCACATTGGTGACGATTTGCATGACCGAGGTGTACCAAGCCGACTGCGAGTTCGGATTGAAAAAAGTCTGGCTTGTCGCCTTGATTGGCAACTGTGCAAGCAAACCCTGCGCGTGCATAAAATCAAGCACCTCAGTGGCAAAAATCTGTTGGAAATAGGATGCGCCCAAGCCTGCCTGGGTCATCGCCGTCGCATCGACTAGGATCTGCACAATCGGCCTGCGCCCCGCCAGGACATCCGCCTCGAAGCGCGGAGGGATTTCAATGACGAAGATATAACGCCCCTCGTCCATTGCGGACGCGACATCGCCGCGCGCGATGTCCACGGGCGACTTGAAATAAGGCGGTCGCACGGCGTCGCGCATTCGTCGCGACAACTCGCTGTGATCATCATCGACGATAGCGACCGAGGCGTTGGAAACTTCTGCTTTCACGCCTGACGCGACAAGCTGGATGGCTATGGTGAAAGCAAACACGATGAGAACGATCAACGTCACATCCTTCATGACGCTGCGCAATTCCTTGGCGCCGAGCAGCCAGACATTGACGAGCCAGCGCGTCATGTCTCCTGTTTCCTGAGCATGAGGCGCGAGCCGATTATGAAAAAGAGCGCAAATCCCGCCAGTGCCAGATAGGCCTGCCCGAAGCTCGCAATGCCAAGGCCCTTGGTGAAAGTACCGAGGCTGACGACTTGGAACCAGGAAGAGGGGAAGCCGACGCCTACCCAGTAGCTGCCGTCGACGAGGGTCGAAACCGGATAAAGAAGTCCGGAGAAATTGACCGACGGAATAAGGCAGATGAGCGCGGTCGCGAAAATCGCGGCGACCTGCGATCGCACGAAGGTCGAGATCATCATGCCGAGTCCAGTCGACGCAAGCACAAAAAGCAGCCCGCCAATCGTCAATGCGATGAAGGAGCCCTTGAGCGGGACGTCGAGCAAGAGGATGATAAGAGCCACCAGGCTGAAGTAGCTCCCCATGGCCAGCGCCGCATAAGGCGCCTGCTTGCCGATCAGGAAGGCGCCACTGCCCGCCGGGGACGCATAGAGGTTGGTGATGGACCCTATTTCCTTCTCCCGCACGATACCGAGCGCGGTCAGCATCGCAGGGATCAGGATCATCGTGAGCATGAGCACGCCGGGCGTGATCGCATAGATGCTGCGGAAATCCTGATTGTAGATGAAGCGTGGTTCGATCGATGCAGGCAGCCCGACGGCGACCGGAACCTGCGCAGAGGCCAGCATGTCAAAAACATAGGCGAGGATGATGGCATCGGCATAAGCCCGGATGTTCGAGGCCGGAAACGGGCTGGCCCCGTCGATCAGGACAGCAACCTCCGGGCGCCGGCCGGCAGCAAGATCGCGCCCAAAATCGGGCGGAATATCGAGTATCATCTGCACATGCCCTGACCGCAGAGAGGCACGTGCCTGCTCTTCACTCACGGCAGGAGGCGCTTCAACAAAATAGCGAGAACCCTCGAAGCGCCGAACTAGATCACGACTGGACACAGTCTGGTCGTGATCCAGCACACTCAATCGGACATTCTGAACATCGAAAGAGATACTGTAGGCACAGACGCACAGCAGAATGATCGGCCCCGCCAGGGCGAATGCCATCCGGATGCGGTCACGCGTCAGTTCGGTGGCTTCCCGCCGGGCGAAGGCCCACACGAAGGAAAACCAGATCAGGACGCCCCCTCGAGATCCCACTGTCTGCGAAGGGGCGTCCTCCCGTGCCGACGCCATCGGCACGGTGCCCGGATTGGCAGCTGGCGTTACCTCATCGGCATTTTCTTCCAGCAGGGCAATGAAAGCGTCTTCAAGATTATCGGCGTGGCGCTGGAACGTCAATTCGGCCGGCGCTCCAACTGCCAATACCCGACCACGATGCATGAGCGATATCCGGTCGCACCGTTCCGCCTCGTTCATGAAATGGGTTGAGACGAAGATCGTCACCCGTTCATCACGTGACAGGCGCAGAAGATGGCCCCAGAACATGTCGCGCGCGGCCGGGTCAACGCCGGAGGTCGGCTCGTCGAGGATCAGGATTTCGGGTCGGTGGAGACATGCGGCCGCCAGTTGCAGGCGCTGGCGGATGCCGAGGGGCAGCGCAGCGGGCACCGCATCCGCATGCTCGAGCAATGCGAACTGCTCCATCGCTTCGTTCACCAGGACAGGCGCCTTGTCGCCCCCCACTTGATAAAGCCGCGCATGCAGCAACAGGTTCTGCCGAACAGTCAGCTCGTCATAGAGGGAGAACGCCTGCGACATATAGCCGACCCGCATCCGGGTCTGCATGTCGCCCGGCGTGATCCTATGCCCGAACAGGCTTGCTGAGCCGCTGGTGGCGTCGAGCAGCCCCGTCAGCATCTTCATCGTCGTCGTCTTGCCGCAGCCGTTCGATCCCAGGAAACCGAAAATCTCTCCGCGGCCGATCCGGAAACTCACATCGTCGACGGCGACGAAATCACCGAAACGGCGCACCAGGTGATGCGCTTCGATCGCCGGCGCTTCACCGCTGTCTTGCCAGGGAGCAACCGCCCGTAATTCGCCGGCGGGCCGCTTCTCCTCAGGAAGCAGACCTATATAGGCCTCCTCCAGGTTCGCCGCTCCGGCCCGCGCCAGGATTTCGCGCGTCCTGCCCTGCGCAATGAGGCGACCGGCATCCATCGCCACGAGATGCTCGAACTGCTCAGCTTCTTCCATGTAGGCGGTGGAAACGAGGACCGTCATACCCGGCCGCTCCTTCCTCATCGCGCCGACCAGTTCCCAGAACTGGCGCCGCGAGAGGGGATCGACGCCGGTTGTCGGCTCATCGAGAATGAGCAGATCCGGGTCATGGACCAGCGAGCAGCAAAGCCCCAGCTTCTGCTTCATTCCTCCCGAAAGCTTCCCCGCCGGCCGGTCGGGAAAGGGGGCGAGCCCTGTCGCATCCAGCAAGCGCTTCATGTGCGCGGCTCGCTCTGCGGCGCCGAGACCGAACAACCGACCGAAGAAGTCGATATTCTCAGAAACAGACAGGGTGGGATAGAGATTACGGCCAAGCCCCTGAGGCATATAGGCCACCCGATTGAGAAAGGCGGTCCGATCGCCACCTCGCTTGAGATCGAAACCAAGAACGCGGACCTGTCCTTGCTGGACGCGCTTCACGCCCGATATGAGGCCCAAAAGCGTCGATTTGCCTACGCCATCGGGCCCCACCAGGGCGACAGCCGCGCCGCGCGGCAATTGCAGCGACACGTTTTCAAGAGACCGGACCTGGCCATAGCGATGGCCGACCCCCTCGAGCACGATGGCACTGTCAGGCGTGCCTGCGGGATCGATGAGACCCGACCTTGTCATTGGTGCAGGGACGCCAGATCGGGCCAGGGTCGACGGCGATCGGTGCGTACATAGCCTTCGGCGGTCATGCCTGCCTTCAACAGGCCTGCATATTGTCGAGCAACCTCAGCGGATATCTGCAGCTTGACCCTGTAAGACAGATTATCCCGCTCATTTGCGGTCTCTACGAACTTGGGTGTGAACTGCGCTTCGGGCGACACAAAAGTCACGCGAGCAGGTAAGGCTTTGTTGGTCCCCTGAGGCACGATCCTGGCCTCGTCGCCGATGCTGACCCTCGAGGCGACGCCGGAGGGCAGGAAGATCGTCAGATAGACGTCCTCAGTATTCACGATCGATATGAGCTTGCCGCCTGGGGCCATCATGGTTCCCGGCTCCACAATCCGATACTCGACGACCCCGGGAGCGGGAGCGCGGATATGCAGATCTTCCTGTACGGTAGATACTTGCCGGATTTGCGCATCCGCCTGCGCAAGTGCGCCCCGTGCTTCGCTGATTCCGCCACCAGCCGCAGCGACCGCATCGGCTGCGCCGGAAAGCGCCAGCCTACGTTGCTTCAACTCAACATCAGAAACCATTTGGCGTGAATGGAGATTGACCGTCTCCGACCAGTTGAGCCTTGCGAGATCCGCCTGGCTTTGATGAGCAGAATGTTCGCCTTTCGCCCTCGCGAGAGCGCCGAGCGCTCTCTCCCGCGACGCCTTCGCCCCGTCGAGTTGGGCCATGACATCGGCAGCATCCTGCTTCGCGACGATCTGGCCAGCGCGGACGCTGTCGCCTTCATGGACCAGCAGCTCTACCAATCTGCCGGGATATTTGACGGCCACGTCAGTGCGGGTCATCTCGATCCGCCCGTTGCTTCTCTCAATCCACTCAGGAAGCGCGTCACGGCGATCGAGATAGCGCCATGCGAGATAACCGCCTGCAAACAGCGCGGCGATCGCAACAACCGCAATGACGAAACGAGTTCGTTTCATCCGCGATATCCACGCCGTGCTATGGCACCAACAACACCATTTTGCTGCGTCACATGGAACTCCAACGCCGGAGGAACGGGCCAGGCTTTTGCAGCCTCTGAATCGGCCTGGATTGCGAAATCCCGGATTTTGCCGCCACCAACCTCCAACGTTGGCACCGACCCATCCATCTCTCCCACACCAATGTCACCAATAAATGACAGATTCGTCAAGTTTTCAGTTCATTGGAAACGCGGGATCTTTTGTCGGTTGCCCCATGGCAGAAGAGCTTTAAGCGCCATTCACGACCATCGGTCCAAATGAGGCAAAAGAGCATCAAGCACCTGGTCAGGCGCCTCCTCGAGCAACCAGTGGGAGGCGCCGGCGAGTGGGAGAAAATGGTAGTGTCCGGAAACATATCGGGCGGTGGCTTCCGCCGCCACTCGTCCAAGCGCCTGATCATGGGTACCCCAGACGAACAGCGTTGGGACACTGACGGTTCCGACGCGAGCCTTGAGATCGAGCGCGCGATACCAGTTGATCGCGGCAGTAAGCACCCCTGGCTCACGAAAGCGTCTGATATTTTCATCCAGGCGAGCCTGTGAGAGCTGACCGGCATAAGCACGTTTGAGGCCGGCAGCCTTTTTGCGCAGGAGCAACCATTCGGCGATGTGGAACGGCAGCCGGAACAGATCGACATAACGTGACATGCGGCGTTGATCCGGATTGCTTTGCTTAGCTTCCAACAACGCATCGGTGTGCGGCGTCGAAAGTACGGTCAAAGAATGAAGCCGCTCGCGATAAACAGCAGCGATCCACCAGGAAAGGATACCGCCCCAGTCGTGCCCGACCAGATGAAAGCGGCGAGCGTCCAGGGCATCCGCTACGGCGGCAACATCGGCGACAAGCTCATTGATCGTATAGCTTTCGACCCGCGACGGTCTTGCCCCGGCCGAATAGCCGCGCTGATTAAAGGCGACCGCGCGATAGCCCGCCCCGCCCACCCCACGAAGGATGTCGGTCCAGGCATCGGCGAATTCAGGGAAGCCGTGGAGGAAAAGGACCAACTGTCCGTGCTCGGGACCGCAGCTCAGGGCGTCAAACAACATGCCTCGTGCGCCGATCGTGAGCGCGCGGATTAACGGCTCGGCCATAATCAGGATTCCCTATAAAATATCGAGCCCCCCGCCCGCCGCCCCATCGCTGCGAACTTCGCCCAGCTTTCAAATTACAGATATCATATGATATTTGGATGAGATTTGATATTCGTCAATCAAATGCGCATTTTTGGCGCGAGATGGAGCAGGCATCTTCCGATCTTGAGTCTGCCGCATGTGCTGAGCCTGCAGGCTCAATTAGAACGGGATGGCCATTAATGGGCTGAGACGAATCAGTCTCCGCGCCAAAAGCGCTGCGCGGCGACTCAAATCATTCTTCCCCTGGCCCCTGGCCAGTGCGTCTAGTCTCATCGGCGAAGAATCCCCACCACCTAGGCAGAGGCAGGCGATAGCGGCGATTAGATGCTGGAATCGAGAAATCTGCCGGCAGATGTGGAAGGCGTTGTTAATTGAGTTGTGCCATAATTGGACCATGCTGGACAGGATTCTGAATTTCCGGGCCATAGATGGCGAGTTGCGCCACAGCGCTTTGCTGGGGGCGGTATACTTTTTCGCGGCGTTCCTTTCAGTAACATTGTAAGCGCGCATTTCGTAGCACGCTGCTTCCGGAGGCAGTGCCGCCGTCACAGTTGACGCTGGGCGAGACAGGCCACCGCAGCGACGTCGGCGGGTCAGGCTTGTCTTTCGAAGTTGAATGGCAGCAGGTCGTCGATATCGGCGTCGTGAGGGCGCTGGGGAAGTTCAGTGAGGACATGGCGTAGCCACGCGAGAGGCTCGACGCCGCAGGCGCGGCAAGTCAGCATCAGGCTGTAGGTTACGGCGCTCGCCCGTGCGCCGTCCACGGTGTCGCAGAAAAGCCAGGATTTTCTTCCTGTTGCAAAAACCCTGATGTCGCGTTCGAGAAGATTGTTATCGATCGGCATCCTGCCGTCTTCGACGTAGCGCGTCAGGTATTCCCACTGGTTGAGGGTGTAGGATACCGCATCACCAAGCTTGGTGTCGGGCACAACCTTGGGTGCGATGTCATCGAGCCACGCCTTGAGCGCATCCAGGACCGGGACGCTATGTTTCTGGCGGAAGCGGCGCATGTAGCTGGCCTGCGTTTCCCCCTCATCGGGTATTTCGTCCCGCGCCTGCCTTTCGATCCGGTAGAGCTGGTCGAAGAACTTGAGCGCCTGTGCGGGCGGCCCGCCTTGTTTCTTCCTCGCCTTGAGGGCGTCGGCAAAGCGCCGTCTGGCGTGGGCCATGCAGCCCAGATGCGTGGCGCCTTTCAATGTGCGCCAGGCCGTATAGCCGTCACTCATCAGGATGCCGCGATAGTCGCCGAGGAAGGCCTGCGGATGTTCCTGCCCGCGACCGGGTTGATAGTCGAACAGCACGATCGGCTGTTCGCTGTCCTCGCTGCTGCGGTAGGCCCACATATACGAGGTGCTGGTAGGGGCCTTGCCCTCTTCCTTGAGCACCTGAACCGTAGTCTCGTCGCCATGAATGACGTCCTGGGACCGAAGCCGCAGCTTCAGGGCGCCTAACACAGGCGCGCGGAAGCTCCGCAGTTTGCCGCCATGGGCCACTGGCATCATTTACCCGAGCCCCTGAAGCTCGACTTACGTAGCAATACGAACTGCCTGACGGCCCATGGCGCTGCATGTATCGTGAGGGCTCAATGCGCCGGGCCGGGAGAAGCAGGCGATACTGCTCTGGAGTGACGTGTGCGATGCGATTGACCCGGCTGAAACTTCTTCCTGTTGCCCTCGCTCTGATTCTCGTCGTTGCCTAGCTGCTAAGCCTGCGCACCGGGGCCTTGACGGGCGGTTTCTGGGCGGTCCGCCACGAACTCATCTACCTCACCGGCATTCTCGCCATCGGCTTCATGGCGGCGGGCGTGGTGCTGGCGGCGCGGCCAGTGCAGATCGAAGGCGCGCTTGGCGGCCTCGACAAATTCTACCGTCTCCATAAATGGTTTGGCGTAGCTGGCCTGCTTCTCGCGCTGGCCCATTGGCTGCTCGAGATCATCCCACGCTGGATGGTGGGTCAGGGCTGGCTGGTTCGTCCAAGCCGACCAAGGGGAAGCGGCCCGGCCGCTGGCGCCAATCTTCTGGACGGTTTGCGCGGCGCCGCCACCGAGCTGGGCGAGATCGCGCTCTACATCCTGATCGTGCTCGTCCTGCTCGCGCTCTGGAAGAAGTTCCCGTATCACTGGTTCTTCAAGGCGCATCGCCTGACTGCGCCGATCTTCCTCGTGCTCGTGTTCCATGCCGTGGTCTTGATGGACCGCACCTACTGGACCGCGCCTCTGGGGCTGCTGATGATCGTCCTGCTCGCGGCGGGCACGGTTGCCGCCACAACAGCCCTGTTCCGGCGCATTGGCTATTCGCGCCGGGCGGCCGGGGTGATCACGCGGCTCGTGATCTATCCCGGCAATGCCGTTCTCGACGTGGCAGTCGATGTCGGGACGGCGTGGCCGGGCCATCAAGCCGGGCAGTTCGCCTTCCTCAAGACCGACGATCGTGAAGGCGCCCATCCCTTCACCCTCTCCTCGGCATGGCATAATGACGGCCATCTGGCCTTCAGCATCAAGGGCCTAGGCGACTATACGCGCAAGCTCCCGGACCTGCTCCATGTAGGCCAGCCCGTGACGATCGAAGGCCCCTATGGGTGCTTCGATTTCCAGGGCAACCGCGCCCGACAGATCTGGATCGCGGGCGGCGTTGGCATCACCCCCTTCATCGCACGCCTCCAGGCACTTGCCGGGACCGGTCAGGGAGGCGGTATCGACCTTTTCTATTCGACCGCGGCGCCCGACGATGGTTTTGTCGGGCAAGTTCGCGATCTCGCCGAGAAAGCGGGCGTCCGCTTCCACCTGTTTGTCACGCCCCGTGACGGCTTTTTGACATTGGATCGATTGGCCGACCTGGTGCCTGACTGGATCGAGGCAGACATCTGGTTTTGCGGTCCGGCTGCTTTTGGAAAGAGCCTGTGTGCCGCAATGACGTCGCGGGGTCTGACAGGATCGCAGTTCAATCAGGAGCTTTTCGAGATGCGCTAGGCGGCGAGCGCCCGCGCCGGACAAAGTCTTCGCGCGACAGAAAATGCATCGTTCGGGACTTTGGTAGCGATTCATCGCCAGTGCGTCGCCCATAGTCCGGAACGAGATCGATAGCGTTGTCCTTAACCCGGAATCGCCAGGGCTACGTATTGTGACCGTTGGCCGCGAGTGTCGCATAGCGGATGATTTCCCGGAGGCTCGACTTCCCGGCCAGCGGGGCGCGTAGGTGTCGCGCATAGTCCTCATAGTCGGCCATCGATCCCACCGACGATCTCCACGCAACCGCGCCCGATCCGGCGAGTACGACCGCACCACCGATTCCGACAAGAAAGGTCCGCCTGTTCATGGCGCCCTCAAGCGGTCCGGCCATCGGCGGGACCGGGCGGGCGGCGGAGGAATTCGTCGATCGTCCTGCGCACCTCGTCGCCGCGCGACACCATGAGGTGTCCACCCGTCTCGAAGACCTTCAACCGAGCGCCAGGAACATGCGCTGCCGTGAACCGGGCGCCCGGCAGGGTCTTGGAGAGGTCATCCGCCGCCGAGATGATGAGCGTAGGAACCACGATCTTCTCCAACGGCCACGGCACGATCTTGTTCTCGCCATCGTTCTGGAGGCCGGCAGCGCGTCTCGACAACGGAAGTATGCCGCGCATGATCGCGGTGATACGCGCGCTCTTCGCGCGGCGCATTGGTCTCGACCTCGGGCGGAACGCCGAGGAACCGCACGACGGACGCCCGCGCGACCCTGATCGCCAGCCAGAAGGCAAAATCTGCGCTGATGGGATTCAGTGCGTCGTACAGGAGCTTCGCACGCGCATCGGGCAAGCCCTGCTCGATCAACTCCGGCGAAACTGATTGCGGAGTTTCGCGCCCAGGCAGAAGCGCTGGGTCACTGCCATCAGCAGGAAAGCCGCCGTTGCGATCGTTCTGTTCTGGATAGCCGTCATGGCCGCCATTTTCTGGATTTTCTGGCCTGCGCCGTCCATTGAACCGGGGCGTGCGTAATGACGCCTCATCCGGGGCTTTACGTAACGCATCGCATAGGAGCGCCCGCTATCGGAAACGATGCAATATCTCCTCTCCGAACGGAACAACATGAGGTACCCGAACATCGCTTCGGATTCAGGACAGCCGAAGATCCTGCTTGCAGGAGACGATCCTGCCGTCAGGCGATCGCTTCAGCTGGTCTTGCGGGCGCGGGGCTACGACGTCAGGGCGCACGCGAGCGGAAAGACACTGCTCGACGATCCGTTTTGCACAAGCGCTGCCTGCCTGGTGGCGGACTATCGGTTCCGCGAACTCGACGGCTTCGAGATTTTGTCGTGCCTGCGTTCGCGGGATTGGAATGGACCCGCCATATTGATTACCGCCTACTCCACCCCGGACCTTCAGGAGCGAGCTGCCAGACTCGGCTTTGGAGCGGTGATCGAGACGCCGTTTCGCGAAGGAGCCGTCGGCGACACGATCGACCGTCTCTTGCATGCGCACCGTCGGTCAGGCGGAGCGCATTACGATGGTCAGTGAAAGGGAACCAATCACCAACCGCCTGTTGCTCGCGCTGCCTCCGGCGACGCTCGCACGGCTGACACCCGAGATGGAGCTTATCCAGACGGAGTCGGGGGCGGTCATCGATCATGTTAACGGGTTGATCCAACATCTCTATTTCGTAAACCGCGGCATCGTCTCGATGGTCAAGGTGATGCGTGATGGCCGCTCCGTCGAAGTGGGCGCGATCGGTGTCGAGGGCATCACCGATTCCAATGCACTGTTCGGCGTCGATGTGGCGATCACCGAGACGATGGTGCAGGTGCCGGGCAGCGCGCTCAAGATCAGCCGAACTTTCCTTTCGCGCGAGCTCGAGCGAGACCGCGATCTGAGGCGGATGTTGGAGCGGTACTGGCGCTTCGCCTTTGGCCAGCTCGCACAAACTGCGGCCTGTAACCGACTGCATACGCTCGAGGAGCGCTGCTGTCGTTGGTTGCTGACGAGCCATGACAGCGCCCTTGCCGACACCTTTCCCCTCACCCACGAGTTCCTCGCGACGATGCTTGGAACGACCCGCTCCAGCGTCTCGCTGACCGCCAAGGTGCTCCATCGGGCAGGATACATCGATTATGTGCGCGGGATCATTACGATCGTCGACCGGCCGGGTCTCGAGGAGACGTCGTGCGAGTGTTACGCCGAGACCACCACAGAGATGAATCGGTTGTTTGGCCCGGAAACGCAGCCGGGCGGCTGACTTTTCGGGAAAGTTTCAGAACCGCTGCTGCTATGTTCGACATCGAACAGACACGCGCGCGAACGGTCATCACTCTGTGCACTCCGACACGCTGAGGCGATAGGATCGCCGCCAGCGGCGCTCCGCTCGCCCGTAGGCAGGTCGCTAGCGGGAGCATTGCAAATGGCGTGTGATGGCGGGAGCGGTCGGAGCGACTTCGAGAAGCGATCCTGGGCGCACAACGAGAATATCCTGCGCTTCCAGGCGCTTCTCCACAATGCCGCCCATCGCGACAGACATAATGAAATCCGCAAACTCCTTCACGATGAGCAAGAGAAGCTGCGGTCGCTTGAGAAAGATAGGTGACTTCAAAAAGGCAGACTGGCCTTCCCGCTTTGTCGAAGGAGATTGCCCGCGTCCATTCCGTCCCATGCCGCCGTCAGCACGCAGCTGAACGCGATCTTCGTGTCGCTCGAGTTGAGCCGTTCCACTTGGCTGGTGACGTCGCTGGCGCCGGGTGGCTGCGGGCGCATTTCACGCCATCAGGGGAAGGCCAGCGACGTGCCGGCACTGCTGGAGCGGTTCGCGCAGTTGCAGGCGAAGGCGCGGGAGCGGACGGGCGAGCAGTATCCGCTGGTCGTCATCCAAGAGGCGGGGCTGGACGGCTTCTGGATTCACCGCTGCCTCGTGCGCGAAGGCATCGAGAGCCATGTCGTCGATGCCGCCTCGATCGCGGCCTCGTGGCGCAGCCAGCGCGCGAAGACGGACAAGCTCGACGGCGAGGCGCTGGTCCGCACGCTGCTTGCCTACAAGCGCGGCGAGCCGCGGGTCTGTGCCATGGTGACAGTGCCGAGCGCAGAGGACGAAGACCGCCGGCGCGTCTGCCGCGAGCGGCGCTCGCTGGTCGTCGAACGCATCCGGCACGTCAACCGCATCAAGGGCCTGCTGTTCGCGCGAGAGGTCGGCGATTACGAACCACTGCGCACGAACCGGCGCGCGCGGCTGGAGGAACTAGTCACCGGTGACGGTCGGCCGCTGCCTTGCCATGTGAAGCGCGAGATCGAGCGCGAGTTGGACCGGCTGGAGCTGGTCATGCGCCAGATCAAGGAGGTGGAGCGCGGGCGCGACGCGATGCTGGAGGCGGCGACGGACGAGGCAGCTGAGCCGGCGAGCGCCCGGCTGCTCCAGCTGCGCGGCATCGGTCCCGAGTTTGCCGGCGTGCTGCATGCCGAGGCGTTCTTCCGCAGCTTCAGCAACCGGCGGCAGGTCGCCTGCTATGGGCCGCCGTCATGTCACTCGTTAGCGCTATCGGCTCTGCCTTGACCATCGTAGCGACCGGTCCGGTGAGCCGGTAGCCCCGCTCGGCCTTGGTCTGTACACTCAGCAGGACGGGCGCGACCGCATCGATGCGCCGGGCAAGCGTGAACAATGCGGCCGGATCGCCGGCCTTCAACTCCAGCTCGATCTCGCTGATCGGCGATGTTCGGTCCCCCACCGCCGCCTCGCCGCGGTCCAGAACCATTTCGATCGCCGCGCCGTCCTGCCTCAGGATCCACGTGCGCCGCGCGATCCGCACCTCGAAGACCGAAGCGACGGTATCGACCGCGCCGCCAATCATGGCCAGGACCGGCGTGGTATCATCGAGGTTGGGCTTGTCGTCCTTGACCGCACGTTCCCATTCGGAGCGCACGAACAGGCCCGCGGCACTGGCACCATCCGCCTTCACGGTCTGCGTGCGCTTCCTCCCCGAACGGCGGATGCGCAGCGAAAACCCCTTCTTCGCCAGAGCATGATCCGGAGTATCAAAATAGATCGACCGCTGCTCGATCTTTTCAGGATTGACGGGCAGCAAAGCGGAAGCTTCGAACGCATCGGCGGCGTCCGGCGTCAGTTCGAGCTTCAGTTCGACTTCGTCCGCCATGCTTGCCTTCTCTCACCGTTTCGTGATGTCATCTAGGAGCGATCTGAACGCTAGGCCGCCCGCGTAGATTTGGCCGATGGGCCGTCGGCAGCTGCGTCGAGCCATTCGACGAGGCGTTCGGCCTGCGCCTTGTGCCAATGCGGCGGGTTGGGGACGGATGCCGCAGGCAGGAAGCAGGCAAAGGCGAGAAGCAGGAATTTCTTCATAGCTTTTCCTCTCGAAAGCCGGGGCGTGACAACATAGGGAACAATACGGAGCCCTGTCCGCGCCGAAGCCAACTCGATAGCTGCACAGCGGTATGGCGGTGATAGAGCCGTCGCGGCGGCCATAGTAGTCAAGCGAGCCGAATTGGGGAGCATCTCGGGACATATACTTATTCCGACGCCAAGGCTCGCGATGATAACCTCCCGGACATGAAGAGAATTGCGACCCTTACGGTAAACCCGGCCAAAGATGTGGCCTATGAGGCGGATCGCGTCTTTCACACTCACAAGATCCGGGCCCACCAGGAACATTATGACCCGGATGGCGGCATCAATATGGCGCGTGCCATCGCCCGGCTGGGCGGCCCGGCGCGCGCGCACTATCTCGTGGGTGGCGCCACCGGTGCGACGCTCGATAGCCTTCTCGATATGCATCAGATGGTTCGCTCCAGCATCCCGATCCAAGGCAACACCCCCGTAAGCACGGCGGTCTACGAGCGGGAAACGGCCAAGGAATTCCGGTTCGGGCCGCGTGGCCCGGCGTCACCGAGCGGGATAGCAAGCATGTCTCGACCATCTCGGCGGCATGGAATGAGATTATCTCGTCGCGAGCGGATCGCTGCTGCGGGCGCGCCAGAGATCGTCAACAAGGACCCGGCCAAATATATGGCTGTGACCATGGGCCTGCGGCCTTTCACTTGAATTGAAACTGGACCACGGCACCGAAGACGCCAACTATCGCCGCGCATCACGCTGCGAATGACTCAGGAAGCGCTTGTCAGGGGTTCGTGCCCCTTTTCGGGGAATGACCACATGTGCTTTTCAGCCAGCTCCAGCTTTATCGCTAGCGCCGTGATTGGATCGATCGGCGTGGCGACATTGCGGCATGTCCGCGAGCCGCGAGCCCTGCTGTTCGCTTCCGTGCCGATGCTGTTCGCAGTTCACCAATTCTCCGAAGGGTTCGTCTGGCTCGGCCTTGAAGGGCATATCGGCCAGCTTGCGCTTGATCATGTCGCATTCCTGTTCATGCTCTATGCGCAGGGGATACTACCCCTGCTGATGCCGGCCGCTGTCGCGCTGATGGAACCGCCCGGCTGGCGCAGAAAGGTCATTCTCAGCCTGACCGCCGTCGGCGCGTTCGTATGTGCATGGGACGTCTACGGGTTGATATTCTTTCCGAACCAGGTCTTTATCGAGCAGAACTCGATCGCCTACCGTAACCCGCTGACCGGCGATTTCTGGGTGTCCTGCCTGTATATTATAGCGACGTGCGGTGCTCTGCTGCTGTCCACCCATCGCGTCGTCAAAGCCTACGGCGTGGTGAACGTCATTGCGCTGACGGTCGCAGAGATCGTCAAGGAATACGCATTTGCTTCTGTCTGGTGTTTTTACGCCGCGGTCATGAGCGTGATGATCTATTGGCAATTCAAGCGTCTGAACATTGATATCGAGACGCCCAACGGTGCTTCACCAAACCTCAGGCCGTTCCTGCTCGCCTGGCTGCGTCCTGGCAGGTCAGCCCGTGTGGGCACGGATTGAACGCCCAATTCTGGTTAGGAGAGTCCCGCGCTTCCAAGACGACCCGTCGCAAGCGTCTGTGCCTTCACAATCGCAGGAGGGGCGCAGCGCCAGCGTTTGACGGTCGGAGGCCCCCATGATGACGCAAGCGCCACTCGACTCGGCATATGGCAACATAGGTCAAACGACCCGGACGGGTCGGGGCGGCGTTCCAGATGGGCGACACGCGTGAAGGAATTCATTACCCAGACCGATATCGAGCGGTTCGAGGCCCTGCTGGCGAGCGAGACCGACGCCGGAAAATGAACACACTTCGCGGATTGCTGGCGGGCGAGATCAGCCATCGCGGCGACGATACTGCGCAGTGTCCGAAGGGCCGTTGTTCGATCTGACGATGCTAGGGGAACGGTTTCCCAAGATCTCTGAGGTGCCGGGCACCAGCTTGAGTGAGCCACGAAGTGCTGCCCGAAGCGAGAATCTTGGGCAGCGGCTCGTCACGCGCGACGTCGGACACCGAGCTTGTGGGACCAGAATTCGGCCCGAGCCGCTCGAATGCGGCCATTGTGATACGTTGCGGTCCTTGCCAGGACTGGGCAAGCATCTTCTCGGCTTCAACACCCGTGCAGCCATTGCGTGGTTTCATAGGCCGAGGAGACAGGGAAGGCGATGATCCGAAACCGACAGCCGCATGGTCAGATTTTTGCTGCGTAGATCATTCGGCCGGGGCCGAGTTGGCCGAGAACTTCCATTATGGCGGTTTGGGCAACGGCAAAACATCCCTGGCTTCGCCCGAGCTTGCCGGTCGTCCGAACGATGTCGTCCGATACATAGGACGCCGCATGGATCACGATAGCGCGCTTTTCGGCATTGCTGTTCTCGGGGTCAAGACCGATCAGGCGCTGCGAGCGACCATGCTTGCCTGAATAACCGCTGCCGACCAGATAAGCACCCGCTGAAGATGCCGCCGACCCCGGTGAATTGGAGAAGCGCTCGACCCAACCGCTATGATCCGGATCGGACCCGCGCCCGTGCGCGACCAGCAGACTTTGGCTCCGCCCGCTCATCACATCGACGATATGGAACCGGGGAGTGCGCGATGCCTGGCTGAAATCCACGATACCGATTACGTCGCGTTGCTTTATCGTCGCGCCGTGGCGATCCAGCGCACTCAATGCGCGTTGAAGCAGAACCGGGCGCGGAGGAACTGGTCCTGGCAGGGCGGCGCGTCCGTTCGTCTGTTGTAACATGCCCAGAGCGACGGCACCGCCACCCAAAAGCAGGCGGCGCCTGGAAATGAATGTCACGCTTGTCTCGAACCACTATCTGTTTGCTGATCAAGACCATGATAAGAATGATATGCGCCACTTCACAGATAAGTACTAAACCTTACGGCCGTCCTGCCGTTTGCCGCTCGGCTGGCTTATCACGATCGGCGGACCGGAGTGGCCGCCGCTTGAGCGCCGAGCGCATCGTTATCAGACCGGGCAGCAACGGCAGCCACAATGTCAGGATTCTCAATAGCATCGTGGCGGCAAAGGCAGTCTCTATCGGCACGCCCAGGAGACCGAGCGTTGCGATTGAGGTTGCCTCGAAGCTGCCGAGACCGAGCGGGATCGGGCCTAGCGTGACGATGATCGATGCCATGATAAGCGCGATGAATCCGGTCCCGAACGCCGCAGGTTCTCCCAGGGCGTTCAGGGAAGCCCAGAGTGTCGCCGCATCGGCCAGGAAGACCGCCCCGTTGAAGCCGGTCACGCGAACCAGAAGCTGGCGGTCGCCGATTAGATCCGTCGGGGCCTGACCGACGATCTCAAGCAGGTTGCGGACTACGCCTACGCGTTCGAGCCGAGGCGACAAGGGTTGGCTGCCGCGGTGCCTGAGCCAGAGCGCGAGTGACGGAATCGCAAGCGCGACCAGCAGAAAGGTGGTGACCGCGCCGGCCATCAGCGGCGTCGCCTTGTCGTGGAGCCACAGCAGAACCAGCATGACGATCGCGAAAAATGCGAAGGCGGCATAATAGCCGATCATCGACACGAGCAGGGCCGCGACCGCCGTCCCGCGCGGCACGCGTAACCGCACGAGTTGGTCGACGAGCAGGACATTGCCCCCCATTCCTGCGCTCGGCACTGCCTGGTCGGCGAATAATTTGGTGAGCGCGATTCGCATCAATCTGGGGAGCGGACGCGGCGTTCCCGCACAGCGCAGCACCACCGCCCAGCCCGCCGCCACGCTGGCATAGGTCGAAAGCTGGAATAGGACGGCAAGAGCCAACCAGAAGAGATTGGCGCGAGCGACCAGCCGGCCAAAGTTCTCTATCTCGCCGAAATGCAGCACCGCCCCGACCAGCGCCGCCACAAGGATGATGCCGAGAAACCAGGGCCGCCATGCGCCCGACGGCTTTGTTGCGGTCGGCTCGTCAGCTTTCGAGGACATAGCTGCCCGGCGCGTTTCCGAGCGCCCCGGCGTTCACGCCGGAACCGCCGAGCGGCGGCGGTAGGCCTGGAGGACTTGAATGAAGGTCGAGCCAGGCGGCCCATGCCGGCCACCACGAACCTGCGCCTGACGATGTCCGGGCCAGCCAGGTTTCAGGATCGACGCAGTCCGCCTCTGCCGGTTGCGCGAGCAACCGAATGCCTCGCCGAGCGACGACAGCGCGAGCCCGCCTGCAAGGGTCGCAACGGCTACTCTCATGGCGCGAAGGAACAGTTCAGCCAATGCGCCGTCTGGATAACCAGCACATTTTGTCGCCATTCTGTCGGGCGTCGATAGCGAAACCACTGCCTGCTCCTCGTTGCCTGTCAGCGGCTCATAGGAACTTCTGCAGCACGACGAATTAGGTAAGCCTACGGACCTAGGCCGGCCGTCAGCTTACGTAGCTTTGCGGATTGGTCGCAGCGACGTGCCGACACAGAGTGGAAGTCTAGCTTTTACCCAAGGCGAGGACCGTCGCATGCTCCATCGAAGCAATGAATTTGGGTGGCCAGCGTCCGGCAATTCGGACGGCGGGCATCGTGGGCTTGGCGCATATTTGAGCGCGGTCTATCTCCACATGGCAGGCGGCGTGATCCTATCGGCGGCGTTCGCCCTTCTGGTCGCCTACAGCCGATCGCTGACGGACGCGCTTTTCACTGCCGACGGGCTCACCATCATTGGATGGATCGTGACGCTGGCGCCCCTGGGAATCGTGATCCTGCTCGGCGCCAGCGTTGACCGGCTGTCCGCTTTGACGGCCAGGGCGATCTTCATGCTCTACGCCGCGCTCGTCGGACTGTCGCTCGGCAGCGTGCTGCTTTCCTACAGCAGCGACAGCGTCGCTTATACCTTCGTTGCCGCTGCTGCCGGGTTTGCCGTGCTCGCGCTGGCTGGCGCGATCACGGGCAAGGATCTATCGGGGCTGGGTGCATTCTTCACAATCGCGCTCGTCGGGCTCATCATGACAATGCTGCTCAATCTGTTCGTGCGCTCAGGCACGCTCGATCTGCTCACCTCGGCCGTCGGCATCCTGCTGTTTGCGGGGCTCACCGCATTCGACGCACAGCGATTAAAGCGTCAGTATGAGAAGGGCGCCGCGGATGGGCGCAGTGGCGCTGCGGTAATGGGTGCGCTGACGCTCTACCTCGACTTCCTGAACCTGTTCCTGTCCTTGCTGCGGTTCAGCGGACGGGAGCCGCGGTGACCGATCCGCAGGCGTTCTGGCAAGCCACGCCCGACGATTCTCTTCGCACGCTCGCCGCGACCCGCGACGGGCTGTCGTCGGATGAGGCGGCCGCGCGCCTCGAGCGGGACGGGCTGAACGAGATATCCGCGGCGAAGCAGCGGCATCTCCTGCTCGACCTCCTGCGCCGCCTCGGCAATCCTCTGATCGCCATCCTGCTCGTGGCCGCCGGCATAGCCGGGGCGACCGGCGACATGGCGAGCTTTGCGATCATCTTCATCGTCGTCGTGCTGTCTACCGCCCTCGATCTCGTCCAGGAGCACAGGGCCGAAGCGACGGCGGAAGCCCTCAAGCAGGCGATCGCCCTTCATGCGACCGTGCTGCGCGATGGCAAGCCGATCGAGTTGCCCGTGCGCGAGCTGGTGGCTGGCGATATCGTCATGCTTGCGGCGGGCGATCTCGTCCCTGCCGATGGCATAGTCCTGGCGGCAAACGGCGCGCAGGTGAACGAGGCGCTGCTGACCGGCGAGCCTTATCCGGTCGAGAAGCAGATCGAGCCCGTCATGACCGCCGAGACGCCGGCCGACGCGCGCAACGCGCTGTTCCACGGGACATCACTCATCGGCGGCACGGCGACGATGCTCGTCGTCCAGACCGGTTTGCGCACGCGCTTCGGCGCGATCGCGCGTTCGCTCGCCGGCAAGCAGCCGGCGACCGCGTTCGAACATGGCATCCACAAACTTGGCACATTGATCGTGCGGCTCACGATCTTCCTCGTATTGTTCGTGCTGCTCGCCCATCTGGCCCTCGGCCGGCCGCCACTACAGTCCTTCCTGTTCGCGATGGCGCTCGCGGTGGGCCTGACGCCCGAGCTTTTGCCGATGATCATGACCGTCGCGCTCGGGCGCGGCGCTCAGCGGATGGCGAAAGCCAAAGTGGTGGTGAAGCGGCTGTCCGCGATCCACGACCTCGGCCAGATGGACATATTGTGCACCGACAAGACCGGCACACTCACCGAGGCGCGGATCACGCTCGTCGGCCATCCAGGCATCGACGGCGAGGATGACGAGCGGGTGGCGGAGCTGGCGGCGGTCAACGCCCGCTTCGAGACCGGCCTGAAAAGTCCGCTTGACCAGGCGCTGGTGCTCCACATGACTGGCCGCTCGCTCGAGGACTGGCGCAAGCTGGACGAACGGCCGTTCGATTTCGAGCGGCGACGCGTGGCGGTCCTGGCCGAGCAAGGAAGCGAGCGGATCGAGATCGTCAAGGGCGCGCCCGAGACACTGCTTGCCCTGTGCACGAGAGCGCAGGACCGGTCGGGGGCACTTCTGCCACTTGACGATGGATTGCGCGCGCGGCTGTGCGCATTGCGGGACGATCGGGCTGCACAGGGGCTCAGACTGCTCGCCATCGCATGGAAGCCGGCCGCCGGACAGGAGCGCATCGACGCACACGGCGAAGACGAACTCGTCTTCGCTGGCTATTGCGTGTTCGTCGACCCGCCCAAGCCCAGCGCCACAACCGCAGTCGCCCGGCTCGAAGCGGCGGGCATCCGCATCAAGGTGATTTCGGGTGACGCTGCGCCGGTGATCCAGCATCTCGTGGCGGCGCTCGCCCTGCCGGTCGAAGGTATTTTGACCGGCGAAGAGATCGCGAAGCTGAATGATTCAGCACTCGCTGCCCGCGTGGAACAGGTCGACCTTTTCGCCCGCGTCACGCCCGACCAGAAGACACGGATCGTGCGGGCGCTCCGTGCGCGCGGCCACACGGTGGGCTTCATCGGCGACGGCATCAACGACGCGCCGGCGATCCGCGCCGCGGATGTCGGCCTGTCGGTCGACGGCGCCACCGACGTGGCACGCGAGGCAGCCGACATGATCCTGCTCGCGCCCGATCTCGGCGTGCTCGCCGACGGCGTCGCCGAGGGGCGGCGAACCTATGCCAACATCATGAAATATGTCCGGATGGGAACGAGCTCCAACTTCGGCAACATGCTGACCATGGCGGTCGCGTCGCTGTTCCTGCCGTTTCTGCCGCTCACACCGGTGCAGGTCCTGCTGAACAACCTTCTCTACGACTTGTCCGAGATCGGCATCCCGTTCGACACCGCCGATAGCGACGATCTGGCGCGTCCGCAGGGATGGGATATGAGGGGGCTGGTACGCTTCACCGCGATCATGGGACCGCTTTCATCGCTCTTCGACTTGGCTACCTTTGCGCTTCTGCTCGGCGTCTTCCACGTCGGCATCCCGGAGTTTCGCACAGCCTGGTTCATGGAATCGATGCTGACGCAGATCCTCGTGGTCTTCGTGATCCGCACATCCCGCCCGGCCTGGTCGAGCCGGCCGCACATCGTGCTGACCGTCACGGCGCTGGCCGGCCTTGCGGCGGCGCTGCTGCTGCCGCTACTCCCCTCGGCCGGTCTGCTCGGCTTCACGATGCCAGGCGGAACCATATTCGGCGCCATCGCACTGCTGGTGGTCGGCTATTTGGTAAGTGCGGAGTGCCTCAAGCGATACGCTTTGCGGCCGGTGAAGTCCGCGCATCGATGACGAGGCTGCCATGCTGCACGACTGCATTCCTCGATCTACTGCGATGGTTTGAAATGCCGACAATTGCCACCGCGGCGGAGCGATGGGCCAGGGCCGTACGCGCCGCACGGCGCTGGTGCAAAGGCCTTCTTTCATCAATGCTTGCAGGCACCTTGGACATGATTGGAGATTCGGAACGGTGAGAGAACGACGTATTGGTTGCGACGCGCTGCGCTCGAAGCTGATGAGCGCGCAGGATGCCGCGCGGTTGATCGCGCCCGGCACCACGGTGGGCATGAGCGGCTTCACGGGTTCCGGCTATCCCAAGGCGGTCCCGCTCGCCCTTGCGGAACGGATCGAGGCCGAGCATGCGGCAGGCAACCCCTTCTCGCTGCGCGTCTGGACCGGCGCCTCGACGGGGCCCGAACTCGACGGTGCGCTGGCCAGGGCCGACGGCATCGAGTTCCGCCTGCCCTATAATTCCGACCCGATCGCCCGCGAAAAGATCAACCGCGGCGAGATGGAATATTTCGACATGCATCTGAGCCAGGTCGCGCCGATGGCATGGCAGGGCTTCCTGGGTCCGCTGGACACGGCGTTGGTGGAGATCAGCGGTATCCGGCCGGACGGGTCGCTGATTCCGTCGTCGTCGGTCGGCAACAACAAGACGTGGCTGGACCGGGCGAGCCAGGTCATCCTCGAAGTGAACAGCTGGCAGAACCCGGCTCTCGAAGGCATGCACGACATCTATTATGGCACCGCCCTGCCCCCGCACCGCGTGCCGATCCCGCTCGTGCGGCCGGATGACAGGATCGGCGAGACTGGATTCCGGTGCGACCCCGCCAAAATCGTCGCCATCGTCGAAACGGACGCGCCCGACCGCAACCTGCCGTTCAAGGCGCCCGACGAGGATGCGCTGACCATAGCCGGGCACCTGCTGGAGTTCTTCCGTCATGAGGTCGCGCGGAGCCGATTGCCTGCGTCCCTGCTGCCGATCCAGTCGGGGGTGGGTAACATCGCCAACGCCGTGCTGACGGGCCTTGTCGACAGCCCGTTCGAGGACATGACCGCCTATACCGAGGTGATCCAGGACGGGATGCTGGACCTGCTTGCTGCCGGCAAGCTGCGCATGGCCTCCGCGACGGCCTTCTCGCTCAGCCCCGAGGCAGCCGCAGGTCTCAACGCCGACATGGAGCGTTTTAGGGACAAGATGGTGTTGCGTCCACAGGAGATCAGCAACCATCCCGAACTGATCCGCCGGCTGGGCTGCATCGCGATGAACGGGCTGATCGAAGCCGACATCTACGGCAACGTCAATTCCACTCATGTCATGGGCTCGCGCATCCAGAACGGCATTGGCGGATCGGGCGATTTCGCGCGCAACGCCTATGTGTCGATCTTCATGACGCCCTCGCTCGCCAAGCGCGGGGCGATCTCGGCCATCGTGCCGCAGGTGAGCCATGTCGACCACATCAACCAGGATGTTCAGATACTCGTGACCGAGCAGGGGCTGGCCGACCTGCGCGGTCTCTCGCCCAAGCAGCGCGCGCGACTGATCATCGAGAAATGCGCGCATCCTCGCTACAGGCCGGCGCTGTCCGATTATTTCGAGCGGGCCTTGCGGTCATCCTACGGCAAGCACTCGCCGTCCCTGTTGGCTGAAGCCCTGTCATGGCACCTGCGCTTCGTGGAGACGGGCACGATGATGGCCTGATCGAGCGCGAGTCCCTGGAATCCTCGTCTCTCAACGCCGCCGAGCGGCCCGCTCGCCCCTGACCTTCTTGTCGCTTTCCAGGACCGCCCGCATATCGTAGATCGCCCACTGGCGGATCTTGGCATCCTGTATTTCCGCCAGTTCGCGTTTCAGGCCGGCGGTGAAATCAGCGTACTGTTCTGCCAGTCGCGACCCACGACCCGTCGAAGCTTCGGGTCTCCGGTCTTGACCCTGGGCTGCAGGCGTTCCGCCGTGCAGCGGGAACACCTCGCCCATCTCCCGCACGATGATGGAGGCGCTCAGCCGAGCGAAACGCCCACGATTGCACCCGCGCCATAGGTGACCACGGCAGCGGCAATCCCGATGGCGAGCTGGCGGGCCGCCGAGAACAGCGCGGAGCGGCCGGTAAATAGACTTGTGCCGGCGCCGATCAGCGCGAGAGCAAGGCCGCTGGCGGCCAGGCTGACAATCAGCGCCGGTCGCCCGGAGAGCAGCAGGAACGGCGCCACGGGGATGATGGCGCCGCCCGCAAAGAGCAGGAACGACCAGCTCGCCGCCGTCCATGCGGACCCGCCGAGTTGATCCGGATCGATCCCCAGTTCTTCGCGCGCCAGCGTGTCGAGCGCTGTTCCTTCATTGCTCAGCAGCCGCTCCGCCAGCGCGCGCGCCTGCGGTTCGGCAATGCCCTTGGCCTGATAGATGAGGATCAGTTCCTCCTTCTCCTCCTCAGGAACCTCGCGCAGTTCCTCTGCTTCGGTCGCGATCTGGCTCTGGTAAAGTTCGCGCGAGCTTGTGACCGACAGCCATTCGCCCATCGCCATCGAGCAGGCACCGGCGACAAGACCGGCAAGTCCCGTGAGCAGCAGCGTATTGTCTGCCGCGGCGGCGCCGGCCACCCCCATCACGAGGCTGAGATTGGAGACGAGACCGTCATTGGCCCCGAGCACGGCGGCGCGCAATGTGTTGCCGCCGCCACGGTGGCGTCCCTCGAGGAGCGCGATCGTCGGTCCTGAGAGACCTCCTTCGCCGGCGGCCGCCCGCATCAGCACGGCATGCGATCGCTCATCGGCCGGTAGCCCGGCGGCTTTCGCCTCGGGCTGTGCGTCATAGGCCGTGCTGCCGCGCGCCTCGCTGGCCGCGATCGCCGGCAGGACGAAAGCCGGTCCGAATCGCTTCGCCAACCAGGAGAGGATGCGTGCGCTTGCGGAGGGAGCAGGCGAAAAATGGTCGCCGCCTGCTTCGATCCGCTTCCGCCAGAACTCGCCATGGGCCTGCTCGACCGCGGCGAGCCGGTGGAACACCTCGGCCAGCTTTGGATCGGCCTCGCTCTCGGCCAGCGCCGCATAGACCGCCGCGCCGTCGACCTCGCCCTGAAGATTGGAGCGATAGCGCGGCAGGGCGCCAGGGTCGGTCCCGGTGGTCAAGCTTCTATGATCACTTTCAGCGCCTGGGTCGCCGCGGCGCGGCCGAAGGTGTCATAGGCGTCAAGAATGTCCGCCAGCGCGAAACGATGCGTGATCAGCAGCTTGGGATCGATTTTCTTCGATTGGACCGTCTTGAGCAACATCGGCGTCGTCGCGGTGTCGACCAGCCGCGTCGTGATCGAGATGTTGTGCGACCAGAGCCGCTCAAGATGGAGATCGACCTTGGAGCCGTGGACGCCGATATTGGCGATCACGCCACCCGGCGCCACGATGTCCTGGCACAGCAGGAAGGTGGCGGGAATGCCCACAGCCTCGATCGCGGCGTCGACGCCGCGTCCCTCGGTGAGCGCCTTCACCGCGTCCGCCGCTTTCCCGTCGGCGCTGTTGACGACATGCGTCGCGCCGAAACGGCGGGCGACTTCCAGTCGGTTGTCGTCGAGATCGATCATGATGATTTGGGCGGGAGAATAGAATTGCGCCGTCAGCAGCGTCGCGAGCCCGATCGGACCCGCGCCGACGATGGCGACGCTGCCCCCCGGCGCGACCTTCCCGTTGAGCACGCCGCACTCGAAGCCGGTCGGCAAGATGTCGCTCAGCATCACCAGCGCCTCCTCGTCAGCGCCTTCGGGGATCGGGTAAAGGCTGGTGTCGGCATGGGGGATTCGGACATATTCGGCCTGGGTGCCGTCGATCTCGTTGCCGAGGATCCAGCCGCCGGTGGTGCAATGCGAATACATGCCGCGCCGGCAATAGTCGCACCGGCCGCAGGCGGTGACGCACGAAATGAGCACGCGGTCGCCCGGCTTGAAGACGGAGACCCCCGCGCCGACCGCCTCGACCACGCCCACGCCTTCATGGCCGAGGATGCGGCCCGGCGCGCAGGTCGCGACGTCGCCCTTCAGGATGTGCAGGTCCGTCCCGCAGATCGTCGTCCGAGTGATGCGAACGACCGCATCGCCGGCGTCGCGGATTTCGGGCTTGGGCCGGTCCTCGAGCGCCTTGGCGCCTGGACCCTGATAAACGAGCGCTTTCATGGACAAACCTTTCTGTGACCGAATATTGGACATGTGCCTCGACGCGGCCCTTCAGGACCGGTGATCAAGACCAGCGATGTGAACCCGGGCTCGCGTCGAACCTATCCGTAGATTAACGGATCGAACCCTGTCGGCGTCTCGTGACCTCCGCGACAGGGTTCGGCTTTCCCGTGGGGCTGGCTAGATGACGAGTCCAAGGACAGCGCCGAACAGGATATCCGACGGCTGCTCGGTGTGATCGGCGTGGCGCCGCTGCACATAACCAACGTCCGGCTCGCCCGCGCCGTCGAAGCCGCCACCCACGAGATGAAGCTTCTCGAAATTGGTGATGTCGTGGCCCTGACATTCGCATCGCGGACCAGAAACCACTGTTGCCAAGGACATCGTCCCGCTGCCTACCTGGAGGCTGTGGCTGGTCGCATATGGCTATGGGTCATGGGTCGGATATCTTACCGGGTGTGACTTCTGGCGGCTCCTGCGACAGTACGAGAACCTGGTTTGAATGTTGCGCTGAACTGAACGGTTGGGGGGCGGCGCCAATCCGTAGATAAACGGAATGTGCTGGAGATCGCGGGAGTCTAGCAAGCGGTCGTTGGGCGTTGGACCGTAGAGGCATAGGAGTCGAACATCATGATCTACACGCAAGGATCGCGCTTCGGCGGCAGCCCGGCTTCGCTCGAGCAGCGCGGCGCATGGGGCTGGTTCGTGGCGCTCGGCATGGCGCTCGTTCTGTTGGGCGCCTCTGCGTCCGCAAACCTGTTTATCACGACCGTTGCGGCGACTTTCTACGTCGGGGCCGTCATGCTGGTCGCTGGCGCGTTCCAGATTATCCATGCCTTCGGCGTCAGAAAAAGGACGCGATTCACATTTTGGGCTCTCAGCGGATTACTTTATCTTGCGGCCGCTGCCGCGATGTTGCTCGATCCCGTGTTCGCCGCCACCCTACTGACCCTGTTCCTCGCCGTCTCGCTCGGACTCTCCGGCGTTCTGCGTCTCTTCATCGCGCTTACAACGCGCTCGCTCTCCCGTTGGGGGTGGATGGCCGTCTCGGCCGTTGCGAGCATCGCCGCCGCGCTGGTGATTGCGCTTGGCTGGCCGGTTAATTCGATCTGGGTTCTCGGGATGGTGCTGTCCATCGACCTGCTGTTCCAGGGGATCGCCCTCCTCTTGATCGGCCTGTCCCTGCGTAACGCCACGTTCGGCACGCGCGCTTCGGGCTGACGCTAGGGCGCAACGGGCAATCGGATCGATCCTAGGCACGATCGCCCATGATGGGTGAGCCAGACTTCGCAGAGCTGTTCACGGCCAAGCTCATCACGGTGCAGCGCGAAGGCTACGGCTTTTCCGCGCTTAAGGAAGATGCGGTGGCCGCGCTGACGTTCGCGGTCGTCGCCCTACCGCTTTCGATGGCGATCGCGATCGCCTCGGATGATGCCGGATCGGGGCCCCGCCGGGTCAAGGGCGTTGGCGTACCCGACGCCCAGCAATCAGCAATGGCGCTGGATATTCGCCAGCCTCGGAAGGGCCGCTGGTTCGTCACAGAGTCGCTGCACATCGGCCGGAATGCTTGCCCTCGTCGTCTGCTATCGAACTTCGTCGAGGTGATGTGCATGTCCGCTTCGCACACCGGCTCAGGCCAGCAACATCCCATCGGATCGAAGGCGGCGATAAGCATCTGCCGCTTGGAAAGCATTGTCGGCCCAAGACGAGTGCCATGCAGTTCGGGAAGGGCAATTTCAACATGGACCACGAGAACAGACTGATCGCCGCCCTCGATGATCACAACAAGATCCTTCCCCATACCGGCCTCTCAGGCAGGTTGATATAAGTAGGGGATGCCGCGTCGAATCCGCGACCAACCTGGTAAGTTTACTTAGCGCGATGCCCGGAAAGCCGTGCGAGACTGATAGTACCGCCAATGATAGGATCGTGACATGGGCCAGATGCATGCCATGCAGCTCGACGGACCCGGCAAGCCGCTGCGCATGGTCGCGCGGCCGTTGCCCGTTGCCGGTCCGGCGGATCTCCTGATCAAGGTGGCGGCCTGTGGTGTCTGCCGCACCGACCTCCATGTGCTCGACGGGGAAATCCCCGCCCATTACCCGATCATCCCGGGTCACGAGATCGTCGGCCGGGTGCTTGCCGTGGGCGAAGAAACCGCAGGTTTCGCGATCGGCCAACGCGTTGGCGTTCCGTGGCTCGGCTACACCTGCGGCGTCTGCGGCTATTGCAGGAGTGGGCACGAAAATCTCTGCGATCAGCCACAGTTTACCGGCTGTACCCGCGATGGGGGTTATGCCAGTCATGTCGTCGCGGACGCACGCTATTGCTTCGCGTTGCCGGACCGCTTTACCGACGTCGAGGCAGCGCCGCTATTGTGCGCGGGGCTGATCGGCTGGCGCGCACTGCGTCTTGCCGGCGACGCCCGGCGGATCGGGCTGTACGGTTTTGGCGCGGCCGCGCACATCCTCACCCAGGTCGCGACATGGCAGGGGCGTGAGGTCTATGCCTTCACTAAGCCGGGCGACGAAGACGGACAGGCGTTTGCTCGGTCGCTTGGCGGCATTTGGGCCGGGTCGTCCGAGGCCGCGCCTCCGGTTCAGCTCGATGCCGCGCTGATCTTTGCGCCCGTAGGGGCGCTGGTACCGGCCGCGCTGAAGGTCGTGCGCAAGGGTGGACGCGTTGTCTGCGCGGGCATTCATATGAGTGACATTCCTGCCTTCCCCTATGCCGATCTCTGGGGCGAGCGCTCGATCCTCTCGGTCGCCAACCTGACGCGCGAGGATGGCACTTCCTTCTTCGAGATGGTTGAAAAGGCGGGGATCAGGACCGTGACCGAACGGTTTACGCTGGAGCATGCGAACGAGGCATTGCAACGGTTGCGCGAGGGTCGGTTGATAGGTGCTGCGGTAATCTGTCCCGATCCGGAGAAATTTCGTTCCTGAGAAGCTTACGCGCGTGCGTGACGGAAATCGCCGGCACCGCGTTCTTCGACGATTTCAACGCCTGCAAGAACACTATCATCGCGCCGGTTGCATCGTGCATCTTTGGGCCTGCGAGCACATCGACAAATCGCGGGGGCGCCAGCGCGGCGCGACGGCGTTGCCGAGGTGTGCCGGGCATGGGCACTGGATTGGAGGTGAAAGTCCTTTACGGGGCGAGTTGGTAGCAACCGTAAGTCGAAGGCAACTGCACGCAGCGTGCCCGTCGGGAGACGGCAATGCGCTGATGCCGCGAGGTCGTGTGGGGAAGAAGTCTTAGGCGAACCGCAGCACCGAACGCGAGTAAACCCTTGGACAGGCCGATCCGGTCGGGTGAGCGTGCCTCATAACGCGACGCCCAAAATCCAACCGAGACCGGGGCGGTAATGAGGGCGGCGGCGGCGGGACATTCAGTGTTCTTACCCCGGGAGATCTGTTGGGGTCCGCGTGAGCGGTAAGCGGGCAGGAGGAAACGACGACCGCTGACGCCCCTGCAGAAGTCGGATCTCTCCGTAGGAGCGATGAAGCCGGTGAAAGTCGGCTGAGCAAAGGGAGAGATGGGTTGAGAAGGAAAGGACATCATCAATTGGGCTTCGTGTTCGCCGACAGCCCGCGAGGGGGTGGCGATGAAGGAGGCTCGGGCGAACCCGAGCATCGTTCATGGCTACTGCACACAGCGAAGCACAAAACCATGGCAAGTTCTTTCACCCGGGCAGCCGATTCGGATCGGCTGCTGGAAGCGGTGGCATCCGAGGCAAATCTCGCCCGGGCGCTGCTGTCTGTTGTACGCAATAAGGGTGCACCGGGAATTGACGGCCAGACGGTTGAGGAGGCCGAAGCGAAAGCTCCGCGTCTACTGGCCGACCTGCGTCGTGAACTGTTGGCGGAACGCTTTTACCCAGGGGATATTCGTCGGGTCTGGATTTCCAAGCCCGGAGGAGGTCAGCGCGGTCTTGGCATTCCCAATGTGAGAACGAGGGTGGTTCAACAAGCGGTCCTCCAGATTCTGGAGCCAATATTTGAGCCAACCTTCCATCCCGGCAGTCACGGGTTCCCTCATAATCGCGGTGCTCACACGGCAATTGGTGAAGCAACCGGATATTTGGAAGAGGGCTTCCGGACGGTGGTCGATCTGGATCTGGCGCAATTTTTTGACCGGGTTCATCACCAACGCCTGCTGGATCGAATGAGCCAGCGAGTGGCCGACCGGCGGATCCTCAACCTGATACGACGAATGCTGAAGTCAGCCGTGGTGATGCCGGATGGCACACGTATCGAAGTTGTTGAAGGAACCCCGCAAGGCGGTCCGCTTTCGCCATTTTTGTCGAATATCGTCCTCGACGAGTTCGATCAGGAAATGGCGCGGCGTGGGTTGCGTTTTGTTCGCTACGCTGATGACGCCAACGTCTTCGTGCGCAGCGAGAGAGCCGGGATCCGGGTCATGTCATCTCTTCGGCGATTTCTGGAGGAGCGTTTGCGCCTTCAGGTCAATGAGGAGAAAAGCGCGGTCCGGAAACCGGAGCAGGTCCACTTCCTCGGCTTTTGCTTTCGCTGTACGGAGGGCGTGTCCTCGATCGAGGTCGCGTTATCCAGCAAGACGAAGCGTCGGTTGATGACGACCATACGGGAAATGACTCCACCCAATTGGGGGAGATCAATCATGACCTGCATGGCCGAACTCAGTCGATACCTGAACGGATGGTCGGCATATTACCGCCTCTGCACCGCAGAGGTCCCGTCGGAACTGGGGGTCATCGACGCCCACGTTCGCCGCCGGCTCAGGGCGATCATCGTACGTCAAAAGAAGCGTCCGCGCTTCTTGTTCCGGTACCTGTTGTCACGCGGGGTCAGTCGTCAAGCGGCGGCTGGAACCGCTTTTTGCGGCAAGGGGAGCTGGGCGAAGTCAAATCGTCCGGGGATTGTGAAGGCTTATCCTCCTTCATGGTTCCACGAACGGCTGATCTCGCTCAAAACTCGATGGCACGAGTTAAACCCCCCACGGGTCAATGACCAGTTTGTACTGGCGCTCTGATATCAACCCAAAGAGCCGGATGCGTGGTCCGCATGTCCGGTTCTGAGAGAGCCGCGGTGGAGTAATCCGCCGCGGCTACTCGACGGCCGGCGGACGGCCCGGCCCGCCTGGGCCAGTGCCCACATATCGCCCTGACCCTGACTGCGCTGGCCGGACTTGCCGCGGCGCTCGTCGTGCCGTTCCTGCCTTGGCCGGGGTCGCTCAGCTTCGCCGCCCCAACAGCAGCGGTGATTGGGGCCATCGCGTTAATGGCAATGTCTATCTCGCGAGCGCCGAACGGCTCAGGCGGTTTGCGCTGCGCAGCGCGGCCTGACAGCCGCGCCGGCGCTCGGTGCCCCGGCTAAGTAACATTCCGCATAGGGACAAACGCGCCGAAGGCTCATCAAGCGTGACGGGACGGCGCTCCGCATCGCTGCGGGGCATAAGATGACTTCGTCGAGGGCGGACCACACCCGATCCAGTGGTCCCTCCACACGAAAAGAAGGACAGCACGATGACCTATGCCACCACCAATCCCTATTCCGGCGAGGTCCTGAAGACATTCCCGGACGCGACCGATGACGCCGTCCTGTTCGCGATCGGGAGGGCCGACCACGCTTTCCAGTCGTGGCGGCATAGTGCGTTTGCGCGGCGTGCGACGGTGATGCGTGGCGCCGCAGCCATTCTGCGCAAGGACGTGGAGCGCTATGCTCGATTGCTGACGCTGGAGATGGGCAAATTGCTGGCCGAGGCAAAGGGCGAGGTGGAGCTGTCGGCTGCGATCTTCGACTATTATGCCGACAACGCCGAGCGCCTGCTTGCGTCACAGACGCTCCCGGTTGCCGACCCGGCCGAAGGCGAAGCGACACTGGTCCACGAACCGCTCGGCGTGCTGCTCGCGATCGAACCCTGGAACTTCCCCTATTATCAGATCGCGCGGATCATCGCGCCACAGCTCTCGGCGGGCAACACCATGTTGCTCAAACATGCCGCCAATGTCCCGCAGAGCGCGGCGGCATTCGAGGCGCTGATGCTGGAGGCTGGCTTGCCCGAAGGCGCGTTCCAGAACCTTTATGCCACCCGCGAGCAGATCGAATTGATCATCAACGATCCGCGCGTCCACGGCGTCGCCCTGACAGGCTCGGAAGCCGCCGGGGCGGTGGTGGCAGCGCAGGCCGGCAAGGCGCTCAAGAAATCGACGATGGAGCTGGGCGGCGCCGATGCCTTTGTCGTCCTCAAGGACGCCGACCTCGAGAAGACCGTCAGATGGGCGGTGTTCGGCCGGCACTGGAACGGGGGTCAGGTCTGTGTCTCGTCGAAACGCATGATCATCGTCGATGAGGTTTATGACGATTTTCTCGATCGCTATACCAAGGGTGTTGCCGCGCTGCGGATGGGCGACCCGTTCGATCCTGAGACGACGCTCGCGCCGCTTTCGTCCCAGAAGGCAGCGGACGATCTCAAGGACATGATCGCGCGTGCGGTCGAGCATGGCGCCAGGGCAATGCCGGTTGGACCCGACGCGCCCAATCAGGGTGCCTTCGTGCGGCCGACCATCCTCACCGATATCGGCGAGGACAATCCGGCGCGCTATTGGGAATTCTTCGGCCCCGTCTCGATGTTGTTTCGCGCGAAGGACGAGGACGATGCGGTCCGGATCGCCAATGATTCACCGTTCGGGCTGGGCGGCTCGGTGTTTACGTCGGACACGAAGCATGGCGCCGAAGTGGCGCGGCGCATCTCGACCGGCATGGTGTTCGTGAACCACCCGACGATGGTGAAGGCGGACCTTCCGTTCGGCGGCGTCCGCCGCTCCGGCTATGGCCGAGAGTTGCTCGGGCTCGGCATCAAGGAGTTCGTCAACCACAAGTTAATCGACGTCGTCGACATCGACGCCCCCTTTTGAACCTGCTCGTCCGCAGCCTGCCTCACCCCCAGGAGACAGGCCGCGGGCACCCCCTACCCCAATTTCGAGGCACGATCATGGAAAAGACAATGAAGGCGGCCGTAGTCCGCGAATTCGGCAAGCCGCTGGTCATCGAGGAAGTGGCGGTGCGCATGCCCGGCCCCGGCCAGATTCTCGTCAAGATCGCCGCGACCGGCGTCTGCCATACCGATCTCCATGCCGCCGAGGGCGACTGGCCGGTCAAGCCCAACCCGCCCTTCATCCCGGGCCACGAGGGTGTGGGCCATGTCGTCGCGGTCGGCTCCGGCGTCACCCATGTGAAGGAAGGCGACCGCGTCGGCGTTCCCTGGCTCTATACCGCCTGCGGGCATTGCGTGCACTGCCTGGGCGGCTGGGAGACCCTGTGCGAGGACCAGCAGAACACCGGCTATTCGGTCAATGGCAGCTTCGCCGAATATGTCCTCGCCGATCCCAATTATGTCGGCCACCTCCCCGCCAATATCGGCTTCGTCGAAATCGCTCCGATCCTATGCGCGGGCGTGACGGTCTATAAGGGGCTCAAGGTCACCGACACCAAGCCAGGCGACTGGGTGGCGATCTCCGGCATCGGCGGACTCGGCCATATGGCGGTCCAATATGCCAAGGCGATGGGGCTTAACGTCGTCGCGGTCGATATCGACGATGCCAAGCTGAAGCTCGCCGAGGAGCTGGGCGCGACGCTGACGGTCAACGCGCTGAGCACCGATCCCGCGGCGTTCATCAAGAAGGAAATCGGCGGCGCGCAGGGCGTGCTGGTGACCGCGGTCTCGCCCAAGGCCTTCCAGCAGGCGATGGGCATGGTGCGGCGCGGCGGCACCGTATCGCTCAACGGCCTGCCGCCCGGCGATTTCCCGCTGTCGATCTTCGACACTGTGCTGAACGGCATCACGGTGCGCGGGTCGATCGTCGGCACCCGCCTCGACCTTCAGGAAGCGCTGGACTTCGCCGCCGACGGCAAAGTTCATGCGACCGTTGCGACCGACACGCTCGAGAACATCAACGACATCTTCGGCCGCATGCATCGCGGCGAGATCGAGGGCCGCATCGTCATCGATTTCGAGAAGGCATAGGCGATCGCCGGATGAACAGACGGCAGATGGTGATCGGCGGCGGCGTGCTGGCCGTAGGGGGCGCTGCCGCGTTCGGCTTCTCGGACACCGGCTCGATGACCGACTATGCAGCAAGGATGGCGGCGCAGCGCGCCGTCCTTGCGGAGCATCCGCAGCTGGTGGACCTGGTCCGCTATGCGACGCTGGCCGCCAGCGGCCACAACACCCAACCCTGGCGTTTCCACCTCGAACGCCGCCGCATCACGATCCTGCCCGATTTCGAGCGGCGCACGCCGGTCGTCGATCCCGATGATCACCATCTCTTCGTCAGCTTGGGCTGCGCCGCCGAGAATCTCGCGCTCGCCGCCGCCGCTCGGGGCCATGGGGGCGAACTGCGGTTAGACTCCGACGGAGAAGGCGCCGTGCATTTTGACTTCGACACTGCGTCACCGGTGCGATCGTCGCTCTTCGAGGCGATCCCGAAACGCCAGTCGACACGCGCCGATTATGACGGCCGGTCGGTCGCCGCCGCTGATCTGGCTATGCTCGCCGCCGCCGCACAGGTTCCAGGCGTCGATCTGATCTTGCTGTCGGAGCGTTCACGAGTTGAACAGGTGCTCGATCTCGTCCTCGTCGGCAATCGCGCCCAGATGGCCGATCCCGCGTTCGTGCATGAGTTGAAGCGTTGGATTCGGTTCAATCCCCGGCAAGCGCTCGAATGGGGCGACGGGCTGTTCAGCGCCACGACCGGCAATCCGACCGCCCCGGCCTGGTTGGGCAAGTTGCTGTTCGATCTGGCGTTCCGCGTCGCTTCGGAGAATGATCGATACACCAGTCAGATTCGCTCGTCGGCGGGAATCGCCGTTTTCGTGTCGGAGCGCAACGACAAGGCCCATTGGGTGCAGGTTGGGCGCGCATGCCAGCGCTTCGCGCTGCAGGCGACTGCGTTGGGGCTCAAGCACGCCTTCATCAATCAGCCTGTCGAGGTGGTCGCCTTGCAGTCTGAGCTTGCGCGGCTCGTCGGCCTGCCCGGCCGGCGACCCGACGTCGTTCTACGCTTCGGATACGGGATTGAGATGCCTTTCTCCGCGCGCAGACCGGTGAATGCAGTGGTATCGCCGCTATCGGCGCGGTCCGAATAAAGCCCGCGGCTTGCCTTATCATCTCGCCGGCCCTTGGCGCGGCTGGCGGAATCGGGCCCTGCAGCGATATTTACTGGTCGGCGCACTTCGGCGAGGATCGGCTCGTTGCAGCGCACGTTGAGCGGTGTAGGGGCCTTGCCGGGATTGCTCTATCCCGTGCCGGCGAGGCCGATACTGTGCGCCACACCGGAGAGTTGGGTGGCCCGAGCATATGGCGAGGCGGCACTAAGTAAGCGATCGGCGCCGGATGCTTAGCTGACGTGAAGTTTCGATTCGTCCGGGGTTACGGTGAACCGTGTCAGGGTGCTCAGCTTTCCGTCCGGTGACTGCACCTGATCCATGACCTTGACGTCGGTGCGCCACTCTTTGGGCGTCACGTCGAAAGTCTGATAGCCACGCTGCTGATTGACCAAGGCGAAATGGGGGTTGTTGGCCATCAGCGCCCTGCTCGTCGCAGTTTCTCGCGCGCCATCGCCGCCGGATGTAATCGATGTGCCGAGGAACTCGGTGGCAGCCGCAGGGCCGTCCAATTCATCGTCGCGCAGTGGCACCACGCCGACGTTGTGAATATGAGAATCTCCAGTGGCGATCACCACGTTGGTCAGCTTGCGATCTGTGATGGCTTGCACCAGCCGGGCCCGCGCGGCCGGATAACCACTCCAGGTATCAGTGGCCGCCGGTGCGGGCGAGCCATCGGCTGCCCGCCTGACCATCGGCATCACGCGCACCTGCTGGGCGATGAGATTCCAGCGGGCATCATTGCGCAACCCCTCGCCGAGCCAGGTTTCCTGGGCCGAGCCCATGATGGTCGAGTCTGGCGCGTCATGGATCCGGCAGGCGCGCTCGCCCTGCCTCTCGCAGAGTTGATCGCTGCGGTAGCTGCGGGTGTCGAGCACATGCATGCGGAACAGCCGACCATAATCGAGCCGACGATACATGGTCAGGCCGTCGGGACGTGGAAACTGGGCCTTGCGCACCGGCATGTGCTCGTACCATGCCTGCATTGCGGCGTAGCGGCGCAAAAGGAACGCCTCGGGCGGCGTGCCGTCCTGGTCGAACGCCGATGCCCAGTTGTTATCCACCTCATGATCGTCGAATGAGACAATGAAAGCCGACGCATGGTGGGCGGCCTGCAGGTCTGCATCGGCCTTGTACTGCGCGTAGCGGTTTCGATAATCGTCCAGGCTGTAGATTTCATCGCTGGAATGCGTGCGGTCGACGATTTTGCCGGTGCCGTCCGTGATGACGATGCTACTATGACGCCCATTCTCATAGATATAATCGCCATAGTGGAAAATCGCGTCGAGATCCGGCTCCCGGCTCAAATGCCGATAAGCGCCGTACCAGCCTTGAGGGTAGGACTGACAACCGGCGAGCCCGAGACGAACGCGATCCGGCAAGGTGCCGGCCGCAGGCGCCGTGCGGGCCACACCAACCGGGCTCGGCTCGGCACCTTCGACCAGGAAACGATACCAGTAAGGCCGCCTGGATTGCAGCCCTTCCACCTCGATATGGACGCTATGAGCGAGTTCGGGACGTGCGATCGCTTCACCGAAGCGGACGATCCGGGCAAAATGCTCGTCCTCGGCCACTTCCCAGCGGACCGGAACGCCCAGCATCGGCATGCCGCCATGCTGCTCCACCGGGCTGGGGGCAAGGCGCGTCCAGATCACGAAGCCGTCTGGCCAGGGATCGCCCGAAGCGACGCCCAGAGAGAAGGGATAGTCGGCGAATTTCGGGCTGCCCCAAGCGCTCTCGATCGGGCTCAACCCCGCGAACAGGACCAGGCCTCCCGCCCTCACCAGCAGCTTGCGACGATCGAGGTTGTACTGTGCCATCGGGTCGTTCCATTCGGTTGGAGGTCGTTCAGAAAGTCGCGCGCACCCCAACCGTGCCGCTGACGCCAGCATTGTTGTAATTGGCGTCGTGGTCGGGAGCGACGCCGGCCAAATTCGCAACCCCCGGCGCCATGCGATAGGCTGGCTTGCTGAGCAGGTTGCGCACCGCGAAAAAGGTCTGAAAGCCACGCTTGATCTGATAGCTGCCAGACAGATTGACGTCCCAGCGAGCCCGGTCGTAGGTGCCGGTCGAGATCGTGCCCGCCCGATCATCCGTCCAGACCGCGTTGAGGTAAAGCCTCACCGGACCCGTCTTATAGGCCAGCGCCGCGGTCACCATGTTTTGGGGGGTCAGCGAGATCGGTTCGTTCGGCTTGGTATAGGTATAGGAACCGCGAAGCGTCAGCCCCTTGAATGGAGACGGCAGCAGGCGCTCGAGCGAATAGTTGAGTTCGAGCTCGACGCCCTCGATATCGATCGTCCCGTCGCCGACCGTGGTCGTGGTGCGGAAGAGATAGTCGGCAAATTCGGTGCCGGTGTAGCCGAATTCCCGAGCGGTTAGCTCTTGGGTCTGAAAGGCCCCCTTGAGCTTGTTGCGGAAATAATTGACCGCGATCAGGCCGACCGGTTCGAAATATTGGGCCAGCCTGACCGAGAAATTATCGGAAATCTCAGGCGTCAGACCAGGGTTCGGAGCGGTCACGGTCTGGGCCGTCTCATTGACCGTCCAGACGCCCGCCAGGACGCTGACTTCGGGTCGACGGATGGTGCGGCTGTAGCCGAGCTGCAGGTCGGTGTTGCGGAAGATCGAGAATTTAGCCGAGGCGCTGGGGAAGAAATAGTCATAGCTGCCCTTGCGAGCGACCCTGCCGCGCGATTCATATTGATGCTTGATGCCGTCGACCGTGGTCGCCTGCCCCGTCGAGGCGGATACAGCATAGCCAGCGGCCGTCATTTCGGCCGCACTCAGCGGATCGGGCTCGAGCGATCGTGTCTTGGTCTGTTCCCACCGCAAGCCGGCGCGCACGCTCAACCAGTCGGCGGGCTGTGACGTCGCCATGGAATAGGCCGCGTTGGTGTCTTCCTCAAAGTGTCGGCTGTTGGCGATGAAGGCGTTGTAATAATTGGTCGCCGTCATCGTGTGGACGAACTGATCGGGGTGGTCGAGAAAGAGCCGTCCAAGCAGATAGTTGCTCGGCATGTACAGGTCGGGAGACCCGGAAAGCGAGGTATAGCTGAAGCCGGAGTTGTTGAAGGTCAGCGGCGTACTGCTTTGGATCTGAGACAGGAATTCGGCAGTGCTGAGCGGCCCCGTATATTGATAGCGGTAAGCTTCGCGCTGGTTTTCATATTCATAGGCACTGCGCTGGATTTTCGCACCCGTCTTAAACGTCACCGGCGCAAAGCCGAAGGGGACGTCTACCGTGAGGTTCAGCCCGCCACCCATGCGCTCGACGTACGCCGATCGTCCGTCCTGGGTATTAAGGATGGTCGAGGACATGGTGTAGCTCGACGGATTGCTCCAGTCGGCGCCGCTCACCTGATGCACGGCCCAGTCTGCTGCGAGATAGTCTTTGCTGCGCTGTGCCGAGAAATTGCCGCCGACGGTCGGCGCGTTGGCAAGGTTGAAGACCGCGCCTTCCTTGCCCAGCGGATCATAGCTGCTGCGCGAGTTGGTATAGGCAAAGTTGCCATCGAGTGTGAGCCGGTTTTGCCGGAACTCGAAGCTGGGAACCAGTGTCAGGCCACTGCCCTTCTTGGCAATCGTGATCGAGCCGGCCGTCACTGTGTTCGCCGTGGCGAGCTGCTGCGTCGTGAAATCGAAAGCCGGGTCGCCGACCAGCCCACGTGCGCGGGCGCCGCTGGTGAAGGTGAAGGTTCGCTGGTCCGAGAGATTATAGGACCGGTTGTACATCGACATGAGCGAAAGCGTCAGGCTGTCGCTCGCCTTGAAATCGACCGTGACGTTGGTGGAGAAGCGCGAGACTTCCTGGGCGGTCACGCGGCTCGTGAGCGTGGCCGACGCGAGGGGAAACGGGCTTGCGGCTGTGGGCGCATAGTTCCATCCATTCTGGACTGTCTCGAATTCCGTATGTGTGCGCGACAGACTGGCGCTCGCCAGGACTCCGAGGCGCCCGTCGAGAAACACGTCCGAATATTCGATCGAGCCACCTGGCCGGAAACGCCCATTGCCGCTCTTTTCGGTCGGCCCTGCGCGCCGGTTGTCCCACAGGTCCGATTGCGTGGTGGCATTCAAGGACGCGACGATCCGCCTCCCCTTGCGGTCAAAGGCGCGTTTGGTTCGCAGGTTGATGGTGCCGGCGGGAGCATTGGCATCGACATCGGCGCTGATCGTCTTGGAAATCTCGATAGAGTCGATGCTGCTGAGCGACGCCTGCTCGAAGCTGAAAGCCCGCGAACTGTTTGCGCCTTCGTTTGCATCCGCTCCCGCGACGCTGATTCCGTTGATGGTCACGGACGTGTATGTCAATCGGCGTCCAAAAAGGACCCCCTATCGGCGTGCAAAAGGGACCCCCTTCGTCGAGCTGCGTGACAGGTATGGCGGGCGTGCCGTTCGCGCTGGTTGCGGCGTAGGGCGGGCGTAGCTCGACCGGAGGCGCAACCAGCGCGAAGCGTCTTCTGCCGGTAGTCCCTTGCGTCAGCTGCGGTGTTTGAAGCGCCAGCTGTCGTTGCCGGTCTCGACGATGTCGCAATGGTGGGTAATGCGATCGAGCAGCGCGGTGGTCATCTTCGGGTCACCAAAGACGGTTGGCCACTCGCCAAAGGCGAGGTTCGTCGTGACGATGACCGAGGTGCGCTCGTAGAGCTTGCTCACCAGATGGAAGAGCAGCTGACCGCCTGAGCGGGCGAAGGGCAGATAGCCGAGCTCGTCCAGCACCACGACATCGAGGCGGGAGAGCTGTTTTGCGAGCGCGCCGGCTTTGCCGAGGCGGTTCTCCTCCTCGAGCCGGTTCACGAGGTCGACCGTGTTGAAGTAGTGCCCGCGGGCACCGGCCCGCACGACGTTGGCGGTGATGGCGCTGGCCAGGTGTGTCTTGCCGGTGCCCGTACCGCCGACCAGCACGACGTTGCGCTGGCTCGCCAGGAACGAGCCGCTGTGCAGCGAGCGTACGAGCCCCTCGTTGATGGGGGTGCCGTCGAAGACGAAGCCGTCGAGATCCTTCACCGCCGGCAACCTGACGGCCGACATCCGGTATCGGACCGACGCTGCATGGCGGTGGGTTGCCTCGGCACGCAGCAGGTCGGTCAGGATCTCCATCGTCGTGCGCTTGCGCTGTAGTCCGGTGGTCACCGCCTCGTCGAAGGCACTGGCCATGCCCTTCAGGCCGAGACCCGCCATGGCCGTCATCATCTCATGCCGCTGCATGGAGGCCTCGCAGGCTGTCGTAGCGCGTGCAGTCGGCAAGAGGCGGATGACGCAGCGCCAGGTCCTCGGCCGTGACGATGGCCAACGGTCGAGGCGGTTCTCGCCTGCGGGCCAGTATGTTGAGGATGACATCGTCGCTGGTGACGCCGGCCAGCAACGCCTCGCGTACAGCCGCCTCGACGAGGTTCAGCTCGTCGTCGAGCACCGCCGCCAGCACCCGCACGAACCGCCGGTCAGCATCATCGCCAGCGCCTAGCTTGCGCCGGAGCCGCGACAGCGCAGGTGGCAACTCCCAGTTTTGGAATGGTGCACCGTTGCGCAAGGCGCCGGGCTTGGTGACCAGCACCGGCAGATAGTGCCACGGGTCGTAGATGGTCCGGTCGCGTCCGAAAAACCGGGGATGGTCGGCAACGACCTCGCCGTCGCAGCGCACGACGATGCGGTCGGCATAGGCACGGACCTGGACCGCGCGCCGCACCGCCTTGGCCATGACCGAGTAGCGGTTGCGGTCAAAGTTTATCAGGCACGTGCCGCTCACCGCGTGTTCGCTCTCGTAGAACCCGTCGAAGGGCGCGACGACGGGCTGAAGCACGCTGCGCTCCGCAGCCCAGGCCTGAGCGACCGTCAGTTCCTTCTGCTCGGGATGCTGGTGCGTGTCCGCCCAACGGCGACACTCCGCCTCCAGCCAACCGTTCAGCTCCTCAATGCTGGCAAAGCGCAGGCGTGGTTGGAAGAACCGGCCACGTGCCGTCTGCACCTGGTTCTCGACCTGACCCTTCTCCCAACCGGCTGCCGGCGAACATGCCGTCGGTTCGACCATGTAGTGGTTGGCCATGACCAGGAACCGCCGGTTGAAGACCCGCTCCTTGCCGGTGAACACGCTCGTCACCGCGGTCTTCATGTTGTCGTAGATGCCGCGCGTTGGCACGCCCCCGAAAAAGGCGAACGCCCGCGCATGCGCGTCGAACAGCATCTCCTGCGTCTCGCGGGGATAGGCTCGCACGTATATCACTCGCGACGCGCACAGCCGCACATGCGCGACCTTCACGCGCATCGGCTTGCCCGCGATCTCGACGTCCTCATGGCTCCAGTCGAACTGATAGGCCTCGCCCGGCCGGAACAGCAGCGGGATGAACGCCGGCGCATCCATCACGTCGCGACGCCGCGCCTGCCGCCAGCGGGCCGCATAGCGACGCACCGCATCATACGAGCCGTCAAACCCCTCGCGCAGCAGCAGGTCGTGGATACGCGTGATGCGCAGCTTCTCGCGCCGCGGCCGTGCCTCGTCTTCCTTCAACAGCGCATCCAGTCGCACCTGGAATGGTCCGATCTTCGGCAGCGGCTGAACCTCGCGTCGGTAGCCCATGTCCGCCTCCGGCGACCGGATCGCCTTGCGCACCACCCCACGTGACAGATGCAGGTCGCGCATTATCGCCTTGATGGCTTTCCCCGCCGCGTGCTCGCGCCGGATCCTCAACACCGTCTCCAATACCAACATCCCGATCTCGCCGCCTGACACCTGCCAAGCGAACAGCCTAGACCACCGGGATGAGGGGTCCTTTTTCGACGCCGATCACCCCGCTACCGGGGTCCTTTTTCCACGCCGATCCACAGACGTGTATTCGGGCGGCAGGCCGCGCAGCCCGACATACCGCACCGTATCGTCGGCTCCGCCCTGGTTCTGCGTGACAACGCCGGGCATGAATTTCAGGAACTCGCCGACATTGCCTTCGGACACTTCTCCAAACGATTCCGACGACAGGTTGTTGGTGATGTTCATCGAGCGGCGCTGGCTCATGATTGCGCGCGCGTCGCCTTCCCGCCCGCCGGTCACGACAATCTCTGGCCCCCTCGCCTCCTCCCCGGGCGCCAGGAGCGCGAAATCCAGCGTCACCGTCTTGCCGGCGATCACCTGGACGGCGGACGCCTGGTCCGCGTAGCCGGTAAAGCTGACCGTGACTTTAGCCGAGCCGGTCGGCACGTCCAGGATCCGAAACTCACCGCCTTCGTTCGAGGCGACGGTTTGGCGCTCGCCGGCAGCCGTGATAAGGCGAATGATCGCATCGCGCTTATACTCACCGGTCGCCGGATCGATCACCCGACCGACAATGACACCAACCTCAACCCGTTCTCCCGCCTTCTTGCGCAGCGCCGCGCCTTTGCCCGCCGAGCGAAGTGTAATGATCTGGCCATCATCGGTATCGATGCGAAGCGGCGTTCCGGCGATCAGTCTTCGCAGCGCAGTCCGGACGTCCATGCGCCCTTTGACGGCAGGTGTACGAATGCCTTCGAGATCCCTGGCAGGAGCGACGATTTGCACTTGAGCCTGGCGGGCCAGTTCCGGAATCGCGCGAACCGCCGGCTGAGCGGGAATGTCGAAGCTTCTCTCCTGGGCGAAGGCCGGGCAGCTCATAGCGAGCGCGACGAAGGCGGCCCCGGACGACAGGACGGAACGGCGAAGATTCATTGTTGCTTGCCCCTACTGGCTGCGCGTATCGCAATGCTTGCGGCTGAGAGACTTCAGCGAGCCGGTTCCGCCATCGGGGTTTGAAATTTTTACGGCGCTGCTGCGCTCCGCGTCAGGATGATAGTGTCTCCACTCTGCCTGACCTGCGCATCGAACACGCGGGCAATCGCTCGGCTAAAGCCGGCCGGATCGTTCGCCGCGAACAGGCCAGTGACGGGTTCCCGCGCAAGGGCCGGATCGCGGATCATGATCCTGGTGTCGCTGTAGCGGGCGAAGGCATTCGCGGCCTCCTTCAGCGTCTCGCCTTCAAAGGCGATCTTGCCCTCGCGCCAAGCCAGCTCGCGGGAAACAAAATCCGACGTGACGCTCTGTGCATGTTCGGGGAGAGTTGACCCACCGGAACCCGGGCGAGCCAGGATCAGCCGCGTGTTCGCTGCAAGGACCAGTGGAGACGTGAGCGATTGCGATGGGGAAGCCATATCGACTTGTCCATGATCGACCAGGACATCGATTGGATCGTTGTCGAGCTTGCGAACCCGGAAAGCTGCACGGGACGTGCTCAGATGACGGTCGCCTACATCGACACGGAACGGGCGCTTCGGATCGTTGGTAACGGCGAAATAGGCCTCGCCTTCGATCAATGTCACCACGCGCTCGGAATTGTCGTAGCGCACCCGGATTCTGGTTTCGGTGTTCAGCAAGACCGTCGAACCGTCTTCGAGCGGGACCAGCCGAATCTCGCCCCGGCCGGTCGTGATCGCGCCCCATGCCGGGACGCTGATGCCGACCGCGATCATCGACGCTACCGCCACCGCACCGCCTCCCCAGGCGAGCGCCTGACGCCTCGAGACACGCGACCCCACCGGCGCTTTCGGTGCCTCGAAGGGCGCGGGGTCGAAATGCGGTCCCAGAGCCTGTGCAGACTCGCTCATCATGGATACGGCCTGAGCGCGCAGGAACGCGCCCCGCCTGCGCGGATCTCCACTCAACCAGGCTTCAAACGCCTTTTCTTCCGCGGGAGCCAGCGCGCCGCGATCCAGCCGCGCGGTCCAATCGGAGGCTGCCTGGTCAATGCTGTGACTTGTTTCTCGCTCGGCCATCTAACGAGGCAATCTCCGAATCCGTATCCCTAGAGGTTTGAGAACGGGTCTTTCCGCCATGACCAAGCCAATCAATCAAGAACCGGACACCGCGCGATATATGTTTTTCGACCGTATTCTCGGAGATTCTCATCTGAGCAGCTATTTCACGCTGAGAAAAGCCTTCGACACGCCGCAGGATGAAGGCTTCACGCGTTTTGAGTGGCATCGCCGCGATCGCTACCGCCAACCGTCCCAACTCGTCGCGGCCGATAGCGCATTGTTCTGGAGATGGAGCATCGTCGGGATAGTCGAGCCTCTCCAGATCGTCGACGGCCTGGATCGACACGATCTGCGCGCGCCGGATGTGACGTACGATCAGCGAGCGGGCAATCTGGAACAAATAGGCCTTGGGAAAGCGGATCGCATCGACCGAGTCCATTTCTGCGAGGACCGTGTAGGATTCCTGGATGATGTCATCGATATCGATGCCGACCACAGCGCGTCTGACAAGCCAGCCGCGCAGCGCCGCCTCATGCGGCAGAATATGCCGCAGGAACCAGCGCGTTCGCTCCCTATCTAGACTGTGCATCCATTATCCGGAGAAGAGTGGAACTTGGGCTTCTGCGGGAATGCCTGATGCCGGTGGAGGCCCTGACAGCGCCGCTTCGATTCGCGCCGTAGTAGAATTGAATTGTGACAGTCAGGCTTGTCTCCGCCATCCAACAATCGACATTTGAAGACCTGGACCGGGTTCATCCACGCATGAAGATGCTGTCGGGTGACGACACAAGGGACAGTCACCGCAAACCGCAGATGGTCACGCGGCGTCGTGCGCTCGGCGTGCTCGCCGTCCCACAGCAGGGGCGGGAACAAAATAGGCATTCTTGCGCGACCTCGCTCATGCGAAACGTCGCCTGGAGGGCATGGTAGTGCTGGGACCCCAACACCGTTCGGTGCGCTCGAACATGCCGAATGCGGCCTCAGCACGCCGATGGTGATGATTCATGGCATCGGGGGATCCCACCGGAGCCTGCGCTTTTCGAGTGGGATATCGCAAGCGGACTCCGGATAATCGCCCGTCCTCTGCGCCCACCTGCGCAGCGACTTCCCCCGCCGATATCTCATCGGAGCGCCAAGTTGACGTTTTGCCGCCCCAACGCTTCGTCGGCTGGAACGGACAGCATCTTCTCGGATGACAACTTGGCCTGGACCGACCACGTAGGCGGCGCATGGTTCAGTTCGGCCAGCCCTGATAACCGGCCATTCCAGGTCGGTGTTGAGCCAGCGTCAGTTGCTCCGTCATTCAGCCAGTTTGCCGCAAGACTGGGCGGTGGCTCATAGCGCGTCCGCGTGACTTCAGCGCCCGAGCACGAGTGGCAGCCTGCAGCTCTCGAGCAGACGCCGTGTGACGCCGCCGAACAAAGTCTCGGCGAGCCGTCCATGGCTATACGCACCCATCAGGCAATAGGCGGCGCCGGACGCCTCGCATGCCTCCGCGATCAGCGTGTCCGCCTTGCGATCCAGTCCGTCGACACGCTCGATCGACGCGTGGATATCGTGACGGGACAGATAGGTGGCGGCCTCCTCCGCCGGGACCGCTTCCGAGCCGTCATCCACCGTGAAGAGGCGCACGGAGGCGGCGAGTTTCAGCAACGGGACGCAGGCCTGCATCGTCCTCATTACGGGCGCCGACCCATCCCAGGCGATCAGTGCCGTCCCCGCGGTATCGAAGGCGCGGCTATCGTCCGGAACGGCAACCAGCGGCTTGCGGGACCGTATGGCGATGGTCCCGGTGATGCCGCGCATGTCGGGCGTCGCAAAGGCGTCGAGTTTGCGATTGACCACGATCAGATCGGCGAGACCCGAGGCACGGGTGATGCATTCCGCCATGTCACCAACGGCATTGATCCAATCCCATTGTATCGCCTCGCGCGCGAGGCGCTCCTCCAGCCTCGTGCGGTTCTGAGCTTCGCGCTCGCGCTCGTCGGCAAGCAGCATCGTCGCGCCGGTTGCATCATAATCCCCCGCGAGCATCGGCATCAACGCCACATCGACGCAGTTGAGATGGCCTTGCAGGGCCCGGGTGATGTCGAGCGCCGCCTGAAGCCGCGCCTCCTGACCGGCATCGTCATGCACAAGCAGCAGAATGTTCTTCATGGGGTTGCTCCAGAATGTGAACGCTGCGGCGCGGCGTCGAAAGATAGCCTAAATGGCCACATGCGTGACCGACATGCGGGATTTTCCGGATGGAGCGGTCACAGCCTCACATGGTTGAGCCGCAGCGCATTTGCGACCACGCTAACCGAGGACAGCGCCATGGCGGCCGCCGCGATCATCGGCGACAGCAGGATACCGAAGAGCGGATAGAGCAGCCCCGCCGCGACCGGGATCCCCGCTGCATTGTAGATGAACGCGAAGACGAGATTCTGGCGGATATTGGACATGGTCGCCTGGCTGAGCCGACGCGCACGTACGATCCCCATCAGGTCGCCCCTGAGGAGCGTGATGCCCGCGCTCTCGATCGCCACGTCCGTACCCGACGCCATCGCGATCCCCACCTCGGCGGCCGCGAGCGCGGGCGCATCGTTGACGCCATCGCCGGCCATCGCCACCGTGCGGCCTTCGTGCTTCAGGCGCTCCACCACCGCGCTCTTGCGGTCGGGGAGCACATCGGCCTCGACCTCGTCGATGCCGAGCGCCCGCGCAACGGCTTCGGCCGTCGTGCGATTGTCGCCGGTCAGCATGACGACGCGGATCCCCTCGGCCCGCAACGCACTGAGCGCCTCGGGCGTCGTCGTCTTGATCGGGTCGGCAATCGCAAACACACCCGCCACAATGCCGTCGAGACCCGCGAAGATGGCCGTAGCGCCTTCACGCCGCAGGGCGTCGGCCTGTGCGGCCAGCGGTGCGGTATCGATACCATGTTCTTTCAGAAAGTCGGCATTGCCCAACAGCACACGCCTGCCCTCGACGGTGCCGAGCGCGCCCTTGCCGGTTGGGGAGTCGAAGTCGGACACCTCGGGAATGACGATCAGGCGACTGCCTGCAGCCTCGACGATCGCGCGCGCCAGCGGATGCTCGGACGCACGCTCCACACCGGCGGCCAGCCGCAGTAACTCGTCCTCCCCAAGGCCCTCGGCAGCTATGACCTTCGTTACCGAAGGATGCCCTTCAGTCAGCGTTCCGGTCTTGTCGACGACCAGCGTGTCGACCTTTTCCATCCGTTCGAGCGCCTCGGCATTCTTGATCAGCACGCCGAGGCCTGCGCCGCGGCCGACGCCGACCATGATCGACATCGGCGTTGCGAGGCCCAGCGCGCATGGGCAGGCGATGATGAGCACCGCCACAGCCGCAACCAGACCATAGGCAAAGCGCGGCTCCGGTCCCCAGATTGCCCAGCCGGCGAAGGCGAGCACCGCAATCGCCAGCACAGCAGGCACGAACCAGCCGGCAACCTGGTCGGCCATGCGTTGGATCGGCGCGCGCGAGCGCTGTGCCGCCGCGACCATCTGGACGATCCGCGCCAGCATCGTGTCGCGTCCCACCTTGTCGGCCCGGACGATGAGAGCGCCGGTCTGGTTGAGCGTGCCGCCGATCACCTTGTCGCCAATGACCTTTGTTACGGGCATCGACTCACCGGTGACCATTGCCTCGTCGAGCGAGGAACGACCATCTTCGACCACGCCATCTACCGGGACCTTTTCCCCAGGCCGCACGCGCAGCCGATCGCCGACGGAAACCTGGTCGAGGCCGATCTCTTCCTCATCACCGTTTGCAGCGATGCGTCGCGCAATCTTGGGCGTGAGGTTGAGCAGCGCCTTGATCGCGCCTGAAGTGCGTTCGCGAGCGCGCAGCTCGAGCATCTGCCCGAGCAGCACCAGCACCGTGATGACCGCGGCCGCCTCGAAATAGATGGCGACCGTCCCATCCGGTGATCGAAACGCCAACGGAAAGGCGCCGGGCGCAAGCGTTGCGACAATGCTGTAGGCCCAGGAGATCCCCGTCCCCATCGCGATCAGGGTGAACATGTTGAGGTTGCCGGTCCGAAGCGACGCCCAGCCGCGCTCGAAGAACGGCCAGCCGGCCCACAACACCACCGGGGTCGCCAGCACGAGCTGGATCCATGCCGAGATCCGCATCGGCACCAGATGATGCAGCTCGGGAAAGATATGGCCGCCCATTTCGAGGACGAACACCGGCAACGTCAACGCAAGCGCGATCCAGAAGCGCCGCGTCATGTTGGCGAGTTCAGGACTTGGTCCCGTATCCGGCGTTACCAAAGCTGGCTCGAGCGTCATCCCGCAGATCGGACAATTGCCAGGATGATCCTGCCGGATTTCCGGGTGCATCGGGCATGTCCAGATCGTACTCGGCGCGGCATCGTGAGCGGTGGACGCTGCCCGGGCCGCATAATGGTCGGGATCGGCCACGAACTTGCTTCGGCAAGTCGCGCTGCAGAAGTGCCAGATCTTGCCAGCATGATGGACGTGGTGGGCGGTCTGTTCCGGATCGACCGTCATCCCGCAGACTGGGTCTTTAGGCAGTGCATGATCCGCCTGCGGTTGCTCATGATTATAAAGGTCGTGCTGCATCAAGCTGCTCCTGTGGCAACGCCGCTGCATATGAGGTTTGATACCATGTCTGGGTCAAACGCTGCCGGCGGCAGGCATCCGACCGATGACAAGGCCATAACAACCGGAAGAACCCGCCGATCTGCGTTACATTACCTATAGAAGGGGGCGGGACGTCGGGAGGCCAAGCAGACAACATCCAGGATTCGTTTCATCCCATCCGGCCTCAAGATCCTGTCTCTTCTCTGTGCGGCATTGATCAGTATGCCGGCTCTCGGCCAGACCGATCCCGATGTCGGACATCAACCGCGAGTCGGGCCGCCCGCAGCGGCACCGACCGCCGACAGGACCAAGACCGATGGGACATCCGGCGGCACAATGACCTCGACGCCGCCGAAGGGAGGCTCCGAGCAGGTGCAGGGTCGCAGGACGATGATGGACAAGTGCATGGAGGGAGAACATCGACCCGCCAAGGGTACGGCAATATCCCCGGCGGCGCCGTCCCAATAGCGATCCGAGCCAGGAGTGATGTTCGACTGCGCCAACAGGTGGTCCACAACATGGGCGATTACCGGTACTTCGGGCTAGTGCTCCTGGTGGCCGTTGGTTCGGCAGTCTTCTTCAATTTCGGGGAGCTTTGGGGACACATCTACGGCGTCCTCCCTATGCACTGTTCCTTACAGGTCCGCTGATACACCTGTTCATGCGCCATAACCATCATCACCGACACGGTGCAGCAGCGGTGGCCGAGGCTGGGTTTAGCGATACGCAGCTGAAGCCCTGGGCCGGAAACGCCCAGGAGCCGAACGATCGAGGCGATCATCCACACGAGATCGCCGCATTCGAATAATCCTGATCGAAGGTCCCCAAGGACGGCCAACGGCTCAATCCGCGCAGGCGGTTTTCGCAGGTCAACAATGCGGCCGGAAATCCGATTTTCAGTTCAAACGCCGCATACGTCCGCTCAGCATCTCGTCAATAGAATTGGACGCCGTGGGGAGCGTCTGCTGTGCCTGGGCGCCACCGGATAATCTCACGGCTTGGCTAATGCGCGAGCAGCAGCGGAACGGACGCGTCGGACAGGAGGTCGCGGGTCACTCCGCCGAGCACCGTCTCACGCAGCCGAGAATGCCCATAGGCTCCCATAACGAGAGAAGATGCCGCCAGTTCTCGCGCCGCATCCAAAAGCGTCTGCGCGATCGTGCGCCCCTCCTGGGGCCATTCGTGCAGCTGTGAAGCCATACCGTGCCGGGCGAGGTACCGGCTTGCGTCCATCGGTGGAAATTCACTGGCATCGTTCGATATGGTGATGATGTGGACTTCGCTCGCCAGCCGCAAGAAGGAAAGCGTCAGACGCAGGCTGTGCGCGGCTTCGATCGATCCGTTCCAGGCTAAGACGACCGGCCCGTTGGCGTTGAAGCTGGTCGTGCCCGGGGGCACGACCAGCACCGGCGCGCGCGCGTGTATGGCCACGTCGGCGACGATCGGCAGAGGCTCCGGCGTGTCATCCTGGCCCTTGTTCTGACGGCTCAGGATCAGGACGTCGGCTAGGCGCCCGCAGCTCACCAGCGCGTCGGCGGCATTTCCATCGGCATGCTCCCAATCCCAGGAGATATCCTCGCTTTTCAGTCGTTGCTCGATGCGTTCTCGTTCCTCATCGTCGCGCGCTTGAAGGGCATCGAGAAGCTCCGACGATGCATAAAGGCCGCCGAAGGGGTCGCCGACGACATAGCTGTTGAACGGGGTGACCTGGACGCAGGTGATATGTGACTGGTGAGCGCGCGCAAGGTCCAGCGCCACGGCAAGCCGCTCCGCCTGTCCGCAATCGTCATGGATATGCAGAAGTATCGATTTCACCACGCCCTCCTCGTTTTCGCCACGATCCCGTTTGCATCGCACGCTAGAGGTTAGAGCGGCCGGGATAACTAAGGGATAATACCAATCCCGAGACGGTCCCGATCACATCATGATCGCGTGCGACGGGTCCAGATACGGATCGTTGTCCGCAGGATCGACATGACAGGATATCGAGGATCAAATGCGATGCGTCCGGTCGGCACATATGCCTCTGCTACGCGAGCCATGCCGTGTTTGAACTTGGCGATATACCCGATTTGGCGAACCTCGACGCGTTTGGGTCGCAGCATGGGGATGGCCATGATGTCGGCATTGCTCCTTGGCATGCCGTTCGGGCCGCTGTCCGCGCAGCAACCGACGCTGGATACGAGTTCAATCCTTGAGACGGTCGAGCGCCTGAAGCCCGGGGAATATATCTGGGCGCCTGATATTGCTCCCGCCGGCCCCGTGCTGATCATCGTCAGCCTCGCCAACCAGCGGGCCGTCACCTACCGAAACGGCGTGCCGATCGGCGTCTCCACGGTCTCGACCGGAAAGCCCGGACATGAGACGCCAACGGGGTTGTTCACGATCCTGCAGAAGGACATCGATCACAAGTCCAACCTCTACGACGATGCGCCGATGCCCTATATGCAGCGCCTGACATGGGGCGGCGTAGCTCTTCACGGCGGTAATCTGCCTGGGTATCCTGCGTCGCATGGCTGCATCCGCCTGCCGCCGGGCTTCGCCAAGCTTCTCTACAGCGTCACTCGCCTCGGCTTGACGGTCGTCATCACGAAAGAGGCGGCAGTGCCCCGTGTCGCGCCGGTACCCGATCCCCTGCGGCCGACAGCATCCGACATCGACGACGCTTCGCCTTCCGGGCCGCTCACATGGCGTCCCGAACTGTCGCCCTCGGGACCTGTATCCATCGTGATCAGCACCGCAGATCGACGAATGATCGTGCTCCGCGACGGCCGCCAGATCGGATCAGCGCCCGTAGCACGGGACACCAGCATCGACCATACGACAGCCTATACGCTACGCTCGATCGACGGAGCCGGATTTCACTGGCTGCGCATCCCGTTATCCGGCGAGGCCTCAACAGCCGAGCAGGCACCGTCAGCCGAGCAGACAGTGCCGTCCGAGAATCGGAACCGATTGCGCGTCGCCGAGGACTTCCGTCGCTCCGTCGCAGCAATTCTGACCGAGGGCGCAACGGTGCTGGTTACCAACGACAGTCTCGCAAGGAGTCAAACCGGCCGGTCGCTCACAGTCATAACCGGGGAAGACGAATAGCGGGCGCGGACAAAGCCCGAGTTCAACATGCGTATCGGCATGAGGTGAGGCGTTTCGTCAGCGCAGTCCCAGCTTGGCGCGCGCCACCGCAGCCAACTTGTCCAGCGATCCGTCCGCCTGGACCCTAAGCCACGCGCCGAGATCGCCGATTTCTAATTGTGATTGGGCTTGCGCGACCGAAACATCGGCATCCGATGCGTCGGCGCCGCGAATCCCCACCCGGCTGAGCCGCGCGGTTGCCGCCGCCTCTAACCAGAGACCGTCGAACGGGACGCCAGCCGTCCGCCCGACCGCTGCGATCCTCTCGCGCTCGACGGGCAGCGCGAACACCGCGTCGGCCACGACGGATTGGCCGAGCGCAAGCGCCGATGCCGCCATCCGGCCCATTGCCTCGTAGACCTCGACGGCGGCCCGCGCCGAATAGCTGTCGCGGGGGAGCCTGGCCTCAGGAGCCAGCCCCGCGAGGTGTTTGCGCAGCACGTCAGTCCGAAAGATCCTGGCGCCGGGCACGCGCCCGGTCGCGCCGCCGAGCCGGCGCGCAAGGCTGGACTTGCCCGTCCCCGAAAGTCCGCCGATCGCTACCAGCCGCGGAGGAACGGGCGCCAGCATCGCGAGCGCAAGGTCGAGATAGGATCGTGCGCCCAGCGCGAGCGCTCTGTCTTCTCCGGCACGCAGGCTCTGGGCCGCCAGCACATGCGCGCGAACCGCCGCGCGAACGGACAGGAACAGAGGCAATAGCCCGATCCCGCCCTCATCGTCCGGCGACAGATCAAGATAGCGGTTGAAGATGATGTTCGCCTCGGTACGGAGATTGCGATGCCATAGATCCATCAGGAGAAAGGCAAGATCATAGAGCACATCGATCGTGGCCAGCTCGACGCTGAACTCGAGGCAGTCGAACAAGGTCGGTTCACCGTCGATCAGCGCGATGTTGGCGAGATGTAGGTCGCCATGCCCATGTCTGACCCGGCCTTTCCGCGCTCGGGCATCGAGCAGCGATGTCATGCCATCGGTTATCTGGAGCAGCCTTTCGCCCAGATGCTTTGCCTTGTCCGGGTCGAGAATAGCGGGAACGGCCGCCATGCTGGCGATATTGCCTTCGACGACGCGGCGGAACGATGCGCCACCCCCTTGCGCCAGATCAGCTTCCGTCGTCGAATGGAACGCGTTTATGCGATCCGCCAGCCGCATCAGCAGGCGTTCATCGAGTTGGCCGCGATCGGCGAGATGCGTGAGCAGCGCATCATCGGGAAAGCGTCGCATCTCGAGCAACCAGTCGACCACGTCACCGGAACCATCAATCGCCAGCCGCCCGCCGGCGTCCCGCGTGATCGGATGAAGAGCAAGATAGAGATCGGGTGCGGTTCGGCGGTTGAGGTAAAGCTCCGCCTCGAGCGCGGCATGACGTTTGTCGCAGGTCGAGAAATCAAGATAGCCGAACCGGACCGCGCGCTTGAGCTTCCAGGCGCGGTCACCGACAAGAAAAATACTGGCGCAGTGGGTATCGATGCGTGTGGGACACGTTCGCTTGAAGGCGTGACCCTCCCCGAGGAAGACGACGGCATCGGCCTGGTCGTCCGGCGCGCCGGGGCCAGGCGATGACGTCGCCATTGGCTCAGGCCTTCTCGATCGCGATCTTGCGCGTTCGCGCCGCCGCATTCTCGTCCTTGGCTAGCGTCACCGTCAGGACGCCGTCCTTGAACTGCGCCTTGATACCCTCGGCATCCACATCGGCGGGGAGCGAAATCTGGCGCCGGAAGGAACCATAGCGGCGCTCGCTGAGCAGGAAGCCCTTCTCCTTGCGCTCTTCCTCTTCCTTCTTTTCGCCCGAGATGCTGAGCACGCCATCGGCAACGTTAATCTCCACATCCTTTTCATCGAGTCCGGGAAGCTCCGCGGTAAGACGATAGGCCTTCTCGTCATCGACCAGCTCGAGCGCCGGCACGATTGCCAAGGCGCCGCGCGGAGCGAAGTGGAAAAGGCTGCGGCCGGAGTTGCCGAAATCGTCGAACAGGCGGTCGATCTCCGATCGCAGCCAGCCGACCGGCTCGCTGATCTGGGTTGCCAGATCGCGCAACGATGATGCCGGACGTGTTTTGGTCGCTGGAACATTGGTCACATCGTTCATCTTGCTTCTCCTCAGGTTGAAGATGGTCGATCCCGTAATGAGGGAAAGACCTGCCATCAGGCGAACAGGGCATGTTCGCCTTCAGCCTCGATCGGTTCAGGAACCACGAGTTGGTCATTCTCGTGGTGATGGGCGCGATGATGGGGATGCGGCATATGGGGCCAAAGTGCCTCCATGCCCGCGTTCCACCAACTCGTGTAGAGCGCCAGCGGCAACTGCCACAGGCGTTGGGCGGCAAGCATCGCCGCGGCTGTGTCGGGATCACCGGACGGCCAACTCGCCTGGTTGGTGCTCTCGTCACTCATGATGACCTCCTTCGCCGAGTCTTGGTGAGGATAAAGGCGGCCCATCCGCGCCTATATTGGGGAGTTTACCTAGCTGACCATCTCGGGCGCCGTCCTGCCGCCGTACTCGGCTGAAATTTGTCGCTTGGCCAGGAGTCGAGCCCCGGCTGCAGGGAATGATGGCATACCCTGGTTTCTCCGGGACAATACGGATTCTGTGGCAGTGCCGGGCAACAGACAAGGGACCTTGCAGGGATTCCCCGATGCGGGGTCAAGCCATTAGCGCCCTGCGATGAACTTGCCGACGATCCCCGGTCTGTGACCGTCGATGAGCTGCCGACCCACCTGGGACGGCTATTTTGCGAGCCAAGGAGATTTGAGATGAAGAACGACAGTCAATTGCAGCGTGACGTGATGGCAGAACTGGAATGGGAGCCGAGCATCGATCACGCCGACATCGGTGTGGCGGTGACGGACGGCGTCGTCACCCTTTCCGGCTTCGTCAAAAGCTATCCGCAAAAGCTGGCGGCGGAAAAGGCGGCGCGGCGCGTGGCGGGCGTCAAGGCGCTCGCCGAGGAGATCAAGGTGCGCTTCGCGTCGGATCCCAAGACGGCCGATCATGAGATCGCCAAGCGCATACTCGACATGTTCTCCTGGAACATCTCCATCCCCGGCGACAAGATCGCGGTGAAAGTCGAGCATGGCTGGGTGACGCTCACCGGCACGGTCGACTGGTACTATCAGAGCGAGGAGGCGCGGAAAGTCGCCGGCAAGGTCAACGGCGTCGTCGGTGTCAGCAATCTGATCGAGGTGCGCAAGTTGCCGACATCGGGCGATATCAAGGACCGGATCATGGCAGCGTTCAAGCGCAATGCCGATCTCGATGCGGCATCGGTGACCGTGTTCACCGATGGCGGCAAGGTCACGCTGGGCGGTAAGGTCAAGGCGTGGAACGAGCGACAGATCGCCGAGCGCGCGGCTTGGGCCGCTCCCGGCGTCACCAGGGTCGAGGACAATATCATCATCGCTTTCTGACCCTCGCAGGGAGCAGGCGGCCGCCGGGATGGCCCGGCGGCCGCCTGCTCGCCATCCGATCTTGATCGTGAGGATTGGATCCGCACTTGCGCGACGAACGCAGGCTCTTTACTCTCGGTCGGGCGGCTTGCGGAATGCAATACCTTCGGAAAATTCGCAGGCCACGTTTTCCCATGTTTGCGCGCGATCGACCGTCCCGACTGGCACGACGTGGGGCAACACAGGGCAGCCAAGGACCTCGCGTGTACGATCGACGATGTCTCCCAGATTGCTTATGCAAGCCTGGCGCTGCGGATGTTTATGCTGTTCCAAGGCAAGGTTGCCACTATAAGGTCTCGAAGTGAGACGGACCCTGCAATGATCTTGGGCCGACTCGATGCTGTTTTGGAAGGACAACGGCAGAGTGCGAGGATAGGCTAAGATTTCATGCCAATATGCCTTCCGCTCCGGCAAACAACATTCTCCGATCGGTCAAACTACTAAAACGATAAGCCCTGAATATGAACAGGGCGCAAATGGAGAGGCCTATAAAATCAAGACGGGGTCTTCATGGCAAGCGAAGTGCACGGCAACACATTGCGATCAGTCCGTTCAGCTTGCTTGATCGCCGTCGCGACCGTCCTTGTCGCCATACCCGTCAACCTTCTGCTGCGGGCATGGGGCTTCGATCACGACCTCTATCTCCTGCTCATCCTTTCAACCATCGTGGCAGCTGCCCTCGGCGGGACTGGCGCGGCAACGGCTGCGGCTATTTTCGCAGTCCTCGTGGGGGTCTTTTTTGCGTTATCGCGCCGTGCTGCTGCTTCTGAACCTGTCGATCTGGCGCTTTTGCTGCTCGTTGCCTTAGGCATCGCTCTGCTCGACGCTCGCAACGCCTACAGGGCACGGCGTCGTGCCGCCCTGGACAAGTTTCGTCAAAGCCAACTCTCAGAGATCGCCGATGAACTCAACCTTCTGATCGACGGCGCCCAAGGTTACGCGATCTATATGCTCGATCCCGAGGGTCGCGTTACGATCTGGAACGAGGGCGCCGAACGGCTGAAGGGCTGGAGCGAGCAAGAGGCGATCGGCCAGCACTGCTCGATCTTCTATCCGGCGGATGCGGTCCAGGCCGGCAAACCCGAAGCCGACCTCGAACGCGCCCGCGAGCAGGGCAAGGTCGAGGAAGAGGACTGGCGGCTCCGGAAGGACGGATCGGAGTTCCTGGCGCATATCTCGATCACCGCGCTCCGCGACGGCAGTGGAGCATTGCGCGGCTTCGGCAAGGTGGTCCGCGATGCGACGGACGAGCGCGCCGCCGAAAGCGCGCACAAGGCGAGCGCCAGCCATCTCCGCTCGATCCTCTCGACCGTCCCCGATGCGATGATCGTGATCGACGAGCATGGCATCATCCTGTCGTTCAGCGCCGCGGCCGAACGGCTGTTCGGCTTCTCGGAGGCCGAAATTCGCGGATCGAACGTAAGTATGCTCATGCCCTCGCCCGATCGCGACCGGCATGACGGCTATCTCAAACATTATCTTGAAACCGGCGAGCGAAGGATCATCGGGATCGGGCGCGTCGTCATTGGCGCACGGCGCGACGGCTCGACCTTCCCGATGGAGTTGTCGGTGGGCGAAGCCATCGGCGAGACCCAGCGTGTCTTCAACGGCTTCATCCGGGATCTGACCGAACGGCAGGAGACGCAGGAGCGCCTCGACGAGCTGCAATCCAAGCTGATCCATGTCGCCCGGGTCAGCGCGATGGGCACGATGGCCTCGACACTGGCCCATGAGCTCAACCAGCCGATCACCGCCGTCGCCAATTATGTCGAAGCGGTGCGGGATCTGCTCGCCGAAGCCAATCCCGAAGATCTGCCGATGATCCGCGAAGCGCTGGACGATTCGGTGCGAGAGGCCCTGCGCGCAGGCCAGATCGTCCGGCGGCTGCGCGATTTCGTGGCGCGCGGGGAAGTCGAGAAAACCGTCGAGGATCTCCCCACGCTCATCGGCGAGGCGGCGGCGCTCGGGCTGATAGGCGCTCGGGAGAAGGGTGTCGATACCCAGTTCGATCTCGCTCCCGACGCTTCGAAAGTGCTCCTCGACAAGGTGCAGATCCAGCAGGTGCTGATCAATCTCCTTCGCAATGCTGTGGAGGCGATGGCAGGATCATCCGAACGGCACCTGTGGATCACCTCCCGCCACGAGAAAGCAGGCGTCATCCGGGTCACCGTGGCCGATTCCGGGCCTGGCGTGTCGCCGGAAGTCGCGGAGCAGCTTTTCACTGCCTTCGTCAGCACGAAGAGCGAGGGCATGGGTCTGGGGCTTTCGATCTGCCGTACCATCGTGGAGGCGAATGGCGGCCGGATATGGCTGGAGCCGCGCCCTGGCGGCGGGTCGCAATTCCACTTTACGCTCATTGAAGCCGAGCCGGAGAATGCAGAATGACGGAAAGACGCATGATTCATATCGTTGACGACGAGGAAGCGATCCGGCGATCTGCCGGATTCATGCTCAAAACCTCCGGATTCACGGTGGCAAGCTACGCATCAGGCGTTTCGTTTCTCCGCGAAGTGCGCCACGCCGAGCCTGGCTGCATCCTGCTCGATGTCCGCATGCCCGACATGGATGGTCTTGAGGTGCAGCAGGCACTCCTCGAACGGGGCATCGCGATGCCCGTCATCATCCTCACCGGCCATGGCGACATCTCGATCGCGGTGCGTGCCATGAAGGCGGGCGCGGTCGAGTTCATCGAAAAGCCCTTCGAGAAGGCCGTCTTGCTCGACGCGATCGCCGCCGCCTTCGAGCGGCTGGACAACAGTGGCAAACGCGCGACAAGAGCGGCCGACGCGAGCGTGTTGATCGCGGCGCTGACCGGACGCGAGCAGGATGTGCTCAAGGGTCTGGCCGAAGGCCTACCCAACAAGACGATCGCCTATGATCTGGGCATATCGCCCCGGACCGTCGAGGTGCATCGTGCGAACCTGATGACGAAATTAGGTGTGCGTAGCCTGTCCGATGCTCTGCGTATCGCGTTCGCCGCCAATCTCGGAAACGACGAGTCGTAGGACCTCTACGTAACGACTCCCCCGCGATCTTGCTGCAATTGCTTGCGTCCGGTCGACGTTCAAAGCCGGTCAGCGCGAGGCGAACATGAATGGCAATATTGCAGCTCTTCCGGCGGAGCGACCGAAGATTCTTTTGGTGGAGGACGAACCGAGCGTACGCCGCTCGTTCCAGCTTCTCCTCCACGCCCAAGGCTATGATATCCGCTCCTATGCATCGAGCGCGGCACTCGTCGCCGATCCGCTCGTGAATGAGGCCGTCTGCCTGGTCACCGACTATCGCATGCCCGAGATGGATGGTTTTGCGGTCCTGCGCTCGCTTCGAGCGCGCGGATGGCAACGACCGGCTATCCTCGTCACCGCCTATGGCTCACCCGATCTTGTCGAGCGGGCGATGAAGGAAGGCTTCAGCGTCGTCCTCGAGAAGCCGCTGCGCGAGCATGCGCTCGCTGAGGCTGTCGCGCGTTTGACAGCTCCGCTCCCCCCCGCCCCATCTTCGTGAATTGATAAACAGCGGTTCGGGCGTCGTCGACGCTTCAGCGCCTCGGCGGCGATGGATCGCTAACAAGAATGTCCCGGAACAGCCGGCGGACTTGCACAATGTACCGCCTCCGCGATACCATTTGCTGCAAATGCGAAGGCGCGATTCTTTTCCTGGCCGGATCACGCATTCGCTCAAAATACATGAAATTACGGGCGAAGTAATGCCGGCGGAATGCTGCGGGGGCAGCCGGCATGGGGCATTTACGTAATGCGCTTGCACGCGTGGAGCTGCAGTAGAAACGGGATTTTTCAGGAGCTTCAAGATGGCAGCAACGCATTCACGCCAGGACGCGTCCGATCCGCTCGACGGCATAGCCGAAACCCTCGACCGGGCCGCTATCGCCGGGATCGCGCAATTGACCAGCGGGCTTTCGCCGGCGACCATCGTGCAGGCCTTCTCCGACTGGGGCATGCATCTTGCCAGCTCGCCGGGCAAGCAACTTCAGCTGGCGGCCAAGACGGCACGCAAATTCGTGCGGCTCGGCGACTATGCCGTGCGCAGCATCGGCGACCATGACGCTGCTCCCGCGATCGAGCCGCTGCCGCAGGATCGACGCTTTACCGATCCGGCATGGAAGGAGGCACCCTACAACGTCATCGCCCAGGCTTTCCTCCTCAACCAGCAATGGTGGCATGCCGCCACGACCGGCGTGATGGGTGTCACGAGGCATCATGAGGACATGGTCGCCTTCGGAATGCGGCAAATCCTCGACACGATGGCGCCGACCAACTTCATCGCCACCAACCCGGTCCTCCAGAAGCGGATATTCGAGACCGGCGGGCAGTGCCTCATCGAAGGTGCCAGGCAATTGCTGGAGGACATGCAGCGCACCATGCGCGGCGAACCACCGATAGGCACCGAAGCGTTCGAGGTCGGGAAGGGCATCGCCGTCACGCCCGGCAAAGTCGTCTATCGAAACGCGCTGATCGAGCTGATCGAATATGCGCCCACCACCGACAAGGTGCGGCCGGAGCCCATCCTGATCGTGCCGGCCTGGATCATGAAATATTATATTCTCGACCTTTCGCCGGAGAACTCGCTGGTCCGCTGGCTCACCGCGCAGGGATATACGGTCTTCATCATCTCCTGGCACAATCCGGTCAGCGCCGACCGCGACCTCGACATGGAGGCCTACCGGCGGCTGGGTCCGATGGCCGCGCTCGACGCCGTGACCGCGATCACGGGATCGTCGGCCGTTCACGCCGTCGGCTATTGTATCGGCGGCACGCTGCTGTCGATCGCGGCGGCGGCGATGGCGCGCGAGGGCGACGACCGGTTCGCCACGGTGACGTTGTTCGCCGCGCAGACCGAGTTCAGCGAGCCAGGCGAGCTTGGCCTGTTCATCGACGAGGCGCAGCTCAGCGTGCTCGACAACATGATGTGGAGTAAGGGCTATCTCGACGGCACACAGATGGGCGGCGCCTTCCAGATCCTGCGCTCGAACGATCTGGTCTGGTCGCGGATCCTCAATACTTACCTGATGGGCGAGCGCGAGCCGATGTCGGACCTGATGGCCTGGAACGCCGATGCCACGCGGATGCCCTACGTCATGCACAGCCAATATCTGCGCCGCCTGTTCCTCGACGATGATCTCGCCGAGGGCCGCTACAAAGTCGATGGCCGGACGATCAGCCTGTCGGCGCTGCGCCAGCCGATGTTCGTCGTCGGCACCGAGCGCGACCATGTCGCGCCCTGGCGCTCGGTCCACAAGATCCACATGCTGAGCAGCGCGGAGATCACCTTCGCACTGACCAGCGGCGGGCACAATGCCGGGATCGTCTCCGAGCCCGGACACAAGGGGCGGCGCTATCATATCCTCACCCGCGAAACGGATGGCGCCGCGCTCGATCCGGACGAGTGGATGGCACTTGCGCCGGTGCGGGAGGGATCCTGGTGGGTCGGCTGGGAGGAGTGGCTGCGCGCGCATTCGGGCGAGCCGATCGCGCCGCCCCCGCTAGGCGCGCCCGACAAGGGCTATCCGATTCTGGAGGACGCCCCGGGGCGCTATGTGCTGGAGCATTGAGCGGTGGTTTTGACCGACATGATCGAGAACCGCACCTTCGACGAAATCGCCATCGGCGATACGGCGAGCATTACCCGCACGCTGCGCGAGCAGGATATCCAGCTCTTCGCGCTCGTCTCGGGCGACGCATATCCTGCGCATCTCGACGCCGATCATGCGGGGACCGACCTGTCGCACCGTATGATCGCCCACGGCATGTGGGGCGGAGGCTTGATCTCAGCTGTTCTCGACACCGAGCTGCCCGGACCGGGCGCAAGCTACCTGAGCCAGTCATTGCGCTTCGTCCGGCCGGTGGGTCTGGGCGACGCCATCACAACTTCGGTGAAGGTAACCGAGAAACGATCCGAGCATCATGTGCTTTTGCTCGATTGTCGCTGCGTCAACCAGAACGGCGACGAGATCATCACGGGCCAGGCCGAGGTCAGGGCGCCAACCGAGAAGATCCGCCTTCCGCGAATGGCGCTCCCCGACGTTCGCATCTCCGGTCATGACAGCTATCGCAAACTGATCGAACGGACCAAAGCGGACGTGGCGCCGCAGACCGCCGTCGCCCATCCCTGCAGCGCCGCGGCGATGACCGCGGTGGTCGACGCTGCCGAGGCCGGTCTGATCACACCGATTCTGGTCGGGCCGGAAGCCCGGATCCGCGCGGCGGCGCATGAGGCGGAGAAAGACATCTCCGCATATCGTGTCGTGCCCGCCGCGCACAGCCACGCCGCTGCGGCAGCGGCGGTCGCGCTTGTCCATTCGGGCGAAGCGAAGCTGCTCATGAAGGGATCGCTCCACACCGATGAACTGATGAGCGCGGTGGTCTCCTCCTCGACAGGCCTGCGGACGGAGCGGCGCATCAGCCACGCCTATCTGATGGACGTGCCCGGCCATCCCACGCCGCTCATCATCACCGACGCTGCGATCAACATCGAACCGAGTCTCGAGGAAAAAGCCGACATCATCCGCAACGCCATCGATCTCGCGCATGTGATCGGGATCGAAAGTCCCAGGGTCGCGATCCTCTCGGCGGTAGAGACGGTCAATCCGTCGATGCGATCGACGCTCGACGCCGCCGCGCTCTGCAAGATGGCCGATCGCGGCCAGATCTCAGGCGGTGTGCTCGATGGCCCGCTGGCGTTCGACAATGCGATCAGCGAGGCGGCGGCGAAGGAAAAGGGCATTGTCTCGCCCGTCGCAGGCAAGGCGGAAATCCTGGTCGTGCCCACCCTCGAGGCCGGAAACATGCTCGCCAAGCAACTCACCTTCCTGGGTGGGGCGGACGCCGCCGGGGTGGTGCTGGGCGCCCGCGTGCCGATCATCCTCACCAGCCGCGCGGATTCCCTGCGCACCCGTCTCGCCTCCTGCGCAGTCGCGGTGCTGCTCGCGCGCGCCGCCACCATGGCGGCGCCGGGCCTGCCCGAAGGCAAGCCGCTGGCATGAGCCGCGCCATTGTCAGCCTCAACGCCGGATCGTCGAGCATCAAGTTCGCGCTGTTCACGCTGGACGCCGACGGCCCGCGTCATGCCGCGGCCGGCAAGCTGGAAGGGATCGGCATAGCGCCGCGGCTCGTGGCGCGCGACGCCGAGGGCACCGTCCTGGTCGACCGCAACTGGACAAATGGCGCGGGGCTGACCCACGAGGTCCTGCTGCATGACCTGTTCACCTGGGCAGGAGATCACCTGCCCGAGCATGAGATCATCGCCATCGGCCATCGCGTCGTCCATGGCGGAATGTGGTTTGCGCGGCCGCTTCTGGTCGACGACGCCCTGCTCGCGGCACTGGACGCGCTGTGCCCCTTGGCGCCGCTCCACCAGCCCCACAATCTCGCCGCGATCCGGGCCATCCGCGCGCTGGCGCCCGCCCTTCCCCAGGTCGCCTGCTTCGATACCGCCTTCCATCACGACCGCGCGGACACCGCCACGCGTTTCGCCCTGCCTCGCGCGCTGCACGACAAGGGTATCCGGCGTTACGGTTTCCACGGCCTTTCCTATGAATATATCGCGCGGACACTGCAGGAAATCGACCCGGAGCTGGCGGGCGGGCGAGTGATCGTCGCCCACCTGGGAAACGGCGCGAGCCTGTGCGCGATGCATGACGGAAAGAGCGTCGATACGACGATGGGCTTCACCGCGCTCGACGGGCTGATGATGGGAACGCGCTGCGGCGCGATCGATCCCGGCGTTGTGCTTCACCTGCAGACCCAGGAAGGGATGAGCGCAGTGGACGTCGAGGCACTGCTCTACAACCGGTCGGGATTGCTCGGCGTTTCCGGAGTTTCCAGCGACATGCGGGCGCTTCACAAGAGCGATGACCCTTGCGCCGCCGAAGCGATCGACCTCTTCACCTGGCGCGCGGCGCGGGAAGCTGCGGCGCTGGTTGGCGCGCTGGGCGGCCTCGACGGACTGGTTTTCACCGCGGGCATTGGCGAAAACGATCCCACCGTCCGCGCGGTAATCTGCGAGCGACTGGGCTGGCTGGGCATCGCCATCGACCCGTCGGCGAACGCATGCGACGCGCCAATCATCAGCACTGCGGACAGCCGGATCACCGTTCGCGTCATTCCGACCGACGAGGAACGCATGATCGCCATCCATACCATCGGCGCCTTGCCTACGGCGGGAGGTGGTCAGTGAGACCTGTTGCCGCCTGGGCCGCCGGAGCTCGGTTCGCTGCCAGCACGGAAAGCGATATCGCTGGTCGGTCGACCCATGGAGTCCCGTGCGCCCGGTACGGCCATAATCTCTTTGGTAATCGTCGACCACCGCCCCGCATTCAACCGGGAGCCGTTCTCCTGCGATGACGAGCGCGGATTGGCATCTCTATGATCGCAACGGCGAGATGACGCTTCACATGACCGGCGACTGGACGGCGCTGGCCCTGGGGAACGCCCTCGACCGATTGTCCGCACACCTCGGAGAGAGAGGCATGGTTCAGCGGGTTGATCTGTCTGACCTGGGGCGGGTCGATACGGCTGGCGCGCTTGCGTTGCTGCAGTTCGTGCCCAAAGAGGTCGACATAGACTGTGGCCCGCGAGAGGATCTGCGCCGGCTGATCGAACTCGTCCGGCCGGCGCTATACACTGAAACGCCGCCCCGGCGGGGTTCCGGGGGGATAGTGGGCTTTTTCGACCGTTTCGGACGCCAGGTGGTCCAGCTCGGCGGCGAAGCTTACGCCATGCTCGAATTCACCGGTCGGCTGATCGCGGCGCTCGGCCGGACGTTTTTTCATCCGCGCCGCCTGCGCGTGACGCCGTTGGTCGCAATGATGCAGGACGCCGGCGTCAACGCCTTGCCGATCGTTTTCGTGATGACCTTCTTCATCGGTGCGGTCATCGCATTGGTCGGCACCAACCTGCTGACGACACTCGGCGTGGAAGTGTTCACGGTCCAGCTGGTCGGGGTGGCGATCCTGCGCGAGTTCGGCGTGGTCATCGCCGCGATCCTGCTGTCGGGCCGCTCCGCATCGTCCTTCGCAGCGCAGATCGGCTCGATGCGCATGAACCAGGAAACCGACGCGATGCAGGTGATGGGCGTCGACCGTTTCGACGCGCTGGTCATCCCCCGCGTCCTGGCCGCGCTGCTGATGATGCCGCTGATGACTTTCTGCGCGGATATCGGCGGCATTGCCGGCGGCTTGCTGGTCAGCTGGGCGACAATCGATATCAGCCCGGTCTTCTTCATCCAGCGCACGCTCGAAACGGTGAATATCAAGCATTTCTGGATCGGCATGAGCAAGGCGCCGTTCCTGGCGATCGTCATCGCCGCCGCTGGCTGCCGGCATGGCCTGATGGTTGGTGGCGACGTCCAAAGCCTCGGCCGCAACGTCACCTCCGCGGTCGTCCAGTCGGTCTTCATGGTCATCATGTTCGACGCGATCTTCGCGGTGCTCTTCATGGTGCTGGACCTGTGAGTGCGCCATCAACCACCGACAGCGACGATGCGCCGATCCGCGTCAGCGGCCTGCGAACGGCGTTCGGCGAAAAGGTCATCCACGAGGATCTTGATCTCGAGGTCCGGCGCGGCGAGATACTCGGCGTCGTGGGCGGCTCCGGTTCGGGCAAATCGGTGCTGCTCAACACCATCCTCGGCCTCAAGCGACCCGATGGCGGGACCGTCGAAATCTTCGGTCGGCACATCGATGATCCGGGCGCGCAGGCCGATATCGAACGGCGCATCGGCGTGATGTTCCAGCAGGGCGCCCTGTTCTCCTTCCTCACCGTGGAGGAGAATGTCGAGACACCGCTCCTCGAGCATGCGCATCTCTCAAGGGACTTTGTACGCGATCTCGCCCGGCTGAAGATCAAGTTGGCGGGTCTGCCCGACGATGCCGGCATCCTGAAGCCCGCCGAGCTGTCCGGCGGCATGCGCAAGCGCGCGGGTGTCGCCCGCGCCATCGCACTCGATCCCGAGATCCTGTTCCTCGACGAGCCGACAGCCGGACTCGATCCGATCGCGGCGAGCGAGTTTGACGATCTCGTCAGGACGCTGCGTGATGCGCTCGGCTTCACCGTCTTCATGATCACCCACGATCTCGATACGCTCTATGCCATCTGCGACCGGGTTGCCGTCGTCGCCGACAGGAAGATTGTCGCCATCGCGCCGGTCGCCGAGCTCGAGCGATCGGACCATCCCTGGATCAGGCGCTATTTTCTGGGGCCGCGCGGCCGTGCCGCCAAGAAGCAGAAGGAAGGCTGATGGAACGCCACGCCAATTATGCGCTGGTGGGCGCTATCTCGATCGTGCTGCTCATCGCCGCGATCGTTTTCGTGGTCTGGTTGGGCGGCTCGCAGTTCAGACGGGAGCACGATCCCTTCCAGGTCGTGTTTCATGGCCCGGTGCGGGGTCTGAGCGTCGGAGCCGAGGTCCAGTTCAATGGCATCAAGGTCGGCGAGATCCAGCGGATCAGGCTCGACGCGCGCGATCCCAACCGCGTGGTCACCGACATCGAGGTCAACCGCGGGACACCAGTGCGCGTGGATTCGATGGCGTCCACTGAAACGCAGGGAATTTCCGGCGTCAGTATCGTGCAGATCAGCGCCGGGACGGCCAGCAAACCGCTGTTGCGCCGCGTCGATCACAGCAGGCGCCCCGTGATTCCCAGCAAGCCCAACGCATTGTCTTCGCTGTTGCAAGGAGGAGGCCAGATGGTGGCAAGCGCCACCGAAGCACTCACTCGCGTGAACAGGCTTCTGTCCGATCGCAACATCGCCAATGTCGGGGCCGCCATCCATGACGTCCGGACGACGACCGCGGAACTTGCGGCGAACCGGACGATGATCGCCAACGCGGCCTCGGCCATGGCCAAACTCGACCGCGCCGCCACCGATATTCAGGAAGCGGCGGCGTCAGTCCGTCAGATCGCCGATGGCGATGGAAAACGCGCGCTTGCGGATGTGTCAGGGGCAGCGGGCGAACTCAAGGCGGCGGTTCACGAGGCGCGCGGCGTCATCGCGAAGCTCGATACGCAAAGCGGCGACCTGGGCACGACTACTCTTCCCAACATCAACGCCACCATGCTCACGCTGCAGGAAACGGCGGAATCGCTGGACGGCCTGATCCGCCAGATCCGCCAAAGTCCTCGTCAGGCGCTTAGCAAGGATAGCGGCAAGGAACTGGAGCTACCGCGATGATTTTTTCTCCAGGCAATCGGACGTTGGTGCTCTTGCTGGGGGCATCGCTGCTGGGCAGCTGCGGCAGCCTGCTGGGTGGCGGCAGACGGGACGATCTCTTTCGCTTCGGCGTAGTCGAGCGTGCTGATGCCCCTTCCGCGCGATACCCGGTTCCGCGCCGGACGCTGACGTTGCTGCGATCGCGGTTCGCGCCCGAGATCGAGGGCGATCGCATCCTGACGACGCGCGGCGAGCGCGCCCTCTACATCAAGGATGCCCGCTGGGTGGCTTCCGTGCCCGACCTGTTCGCCCAGACCCTCGAGCGGCAGTTCGAGACGCGCGCGCCAGGCATCCGGCTGGCAGCGCCGAGGAACGCGGCGGGAGCATCACAGGCCTTGCAGGTCACCGTCGACCGCTTCGAAGCGCGTTACCATGGCGAAGGAGATCAAAAGGCTCCGCCTACGGTCCTCGTCGCCGGTGGCATGACTTTGTTCGACCTCGATGACCGGCAGCCTGTCGCGTCCTGTCGGTTGTCGGTCGAGGAACCCGCTATGACGAACAGCACGACCGGAATAGTAGCCGCGTTCAATCGGGCGGCTGTCCGCTATGCGGCATCCATCGCCGACCGGAGCGCGCAGACGTCATGCACCGACAGCATGGATGCAAAAACTCGGAAAGGTCAGAACGATGAGCGATAACCCAACCTCGCTGGTCACGCGCAGCGGACTCAAGTTGCTGGTGAGACCCGCAGACACACACGACGAGGCGACTTTGAAGCATTTGTTCCACCATGTGAGCCATGAAGATCTGCGCTTCCGGTTCCTGTCTGGATTGAACGAAATCGGGCCGGAGCAACTCCGGGCCCTGACGCCGATCGATGACGGCAACGCAGTAAGCTATCTTGCGTTCGATGCCGAGAGCAGCGCCGCAATTGCAAGCGCGATGCTCGTATCCGATGCAGCGGGCGAGCGGGGCGAGATAGCAATCTCGGTTGACGCGGACTATCGGCACAGAGGCGTCGGATGGACACTGCTCTCTTTCATGGCCGATGAGGCCGAAGCGCGAGGGCTATCGACAATCGAGTCAATCGAGAGCCGCGCCAATACCGCTGCAATCGGACTCGAGCGCGACATGGGATTCTCGGTGGAAGAATATCCCGGGGACTCGACCCTGGTCCTGGTCAGGAAGAAGCTGCGCCCCGTTTGACCGCCGGCGCGCGGCGTTCAACAAGCCAGTGCCGCGGCAATCGCATCCTTCAATGGCGTCGTTGCGCCCTGTCCGGCCGCGGCATCCGACTGGGCAAGCATTGCCGCCACCGCCTCGGACAGGCCCGTGCCAACCAGCGCCGCTTTGTCGTCGGCCTCGCTCAGGTTGCGAAATATGACCGTCTTACCCGCCTGGCGGGAGAGTTCGTCCGCGAATTCGGCGGCCCCGAGGAGCCAGGTGACGAGCGGCAACGGCCTTGGATGAGACCGTCCCTATTCCGGCTTCACAGACGGCGCCAACGCCCGCAATCGACCGATCAATGCGTCCAGCCGCTGTTCGGCTTCTACATGATCGGCCTCGGGATAGGCTGTCGCGACACGGGCGCCCCAATAGCCGAGATCGACCGTCGTGAGGCTGAATTCAAAGCGGACGCCTTCGCGGACGCCACGGAAGCGCCCGCGCCACACGGAATCCTCTGGTACGTCTGGAAGAACGACCTGCCCCTCGGTCAGCGGCGTACTTTCATCGAAATAGCCGCGCACTTGCCCTTTCATGATCGTATAATGCTCCTTCGCCGACATTTGCTCGATGTGAACAAGCGAGATGCGCGCGACGATCGCCGCGCCATGCACTGGCGAGTGATATTCGACGGAAACATACTGGCCGCTGGGATCATATCCTTGCTCCGCCACGCGCGTGAATCCGGCGAGTATATGTGGAAAGCGTGTACCGCTTCCCTCATGCACCAGCGTTCCGTCGGGATCGAGGCGGAAGCCCGCCGGGACGGTCGCTCTGGCGGCGGCGGGTGCCGCCTGGGCGGCGGTGCACGCCGAAAGCCCAAGCAAGGCACTCAGGACAAGCGGTGCGATACATTGAAGACGCGGCTTCCTTTTCATTCAGGAAGCTTCGCCATGATGATGGCGGCGATCGCCATCATCAGACCTGCCGTCAATCCATACAGGAAAATGACATCGATCGACTGACGAATTCTGTCCAGGGCGTGCATGGCAATTCCTCCTATGTGATGAGAAATGTTTCGCGCAGCCGCGTCGACGGGCATATTGGTAGTGTTACTGAGCCGGCCATCCTATGCCCGCTTATGCCATCGTTCCGATCGTCTTGCGGAACCGCGAAAGCGCGATCAGGAAGAACACCGCGCCGATCGCAATGATCGCCAGGAATTGCGGCCAGACCACGTCGAGCCCGGCGCCGCGATAGAGGATCGATTGCGCCATCTTGACGAAGTGGGTGGTGGGCGCGGCGAGCATCACGGTCTGCACGATCTCGGGCATGCTCTCGCGCGGTGTCGTGCCGCCCGAGAGCATCTGGAGCGGCAGTAGCACGAGCATCAGCAGCAGCCCGAACTGCGGCATGGACCGCGCGATCGTACCCATGAAGATGCCCATCGACGTGGTCGCGAACAGGTGAAGCCCAGCCCCGAGGAGAAAGAGCGGGATCGATCCCTCGATGGGAACCTTCAATATCCCTTCGATCACGAAAAGAAGCGCGAAGGCGCAGGCGACAAGCACGACGAGCCCCATCGCCCAGACCTTGCTCGCCATGATTTCGAACGGCGTGACCGGCATCACCAGCAGATGCTCGATCGTGCCATGCTCGCGCTCCCGGATCAGCGCGGCGCCGGTCAGTACGATCGAGAGCATGGTGACGTTGTTGATGATCTCCATTACCGACCCGAACCAACTCTGCGCCAGCGTCGGGTTGAAACGGGCGCGCAGGGCCAGGTCGACGGGCGGTGGTGCTGTCGCCCGCGTACCCCGCATGAACTCCGAGACCTCGCCCTGGACGATCTGCTGGATGTAGCCGCCGCCGGTGAAGGCCTGGCTCATCCGCGTGGCATCGATGTTGAGCTGAACGGTCGGCTGGCGGCCGGCGAGCACGTCGCGCTGGAAATCGGGCGGCAGGTCGAGCGCGAAGGTGTAGCGTCCGGCATCCATGGCCGGATCGACCTCGCCCAGAGGAATCAATGCAGGCTTGGTGAAGTGCGGGGGATAAAAGGCCCCGGTGATCCGGTTCGACAGCGGCGACTGGTCCTCGTCGACGATCGCGATCGGCGCCTTGTGCAAGGTCTCTGGCATGGCGGAAGCCGCCACGTAGATGCCGAGCGAAAAGGCATAGGCGATCAGCACCAGCATCATCGGATCGCGCCACAGGCTGCGCAGTTCCTTGATCCCGAGGCGGAGGATATTGGCCGTGTGCCGCATTCTAGGCCTCCTGCTTCTTGAGGAGCGCGACGGACAGCGCGAGCAGCACCGGCACAGCTACGGCCAATGCCAGCAGCGGCTGGCCGAGATCGCCAAAGCCCAGCCCCTTCGAGAAGACGCCCCGGCAGATGGTGACGAAATAGGTGGTCGGAAAGATCGTGCCGACAAATGCACCGACGCCCTCAAGCGAGGATACCGGGTTGATCAACCCGGAAAATTGAACCGCCGGGAGGATGGTGCCGATCGCGGTCGCGAACAACGCGGCGATCTGGCTGCGCATGAAGATCGAGAAGAGCAGCCCGATCGCGGTCGCGGACATAGTGTAGAACAAGGCCGCCACCGTCATCGCCAGCAGGTTGCCGGTGATCGGCACGCGAAAGACGAGCAACGCCAGGAGCACCAGCAGGACATAGTTGAGCATGGCAAGCGCGACATAGGGCAACTGCTTGCCCAGCAGGAACTCGATCCGCGTGATCGGCGTGACATAGAAGTTGATGATCGAGCCGAGCTCCTTCTCGCGCACGACGCTGAGTGCCGTCAGCATCGCCGGAAACAGCAGCAGCAGGATCGGGATGACCGCCGGAGCGATCGCGACCAGGCTCTTGACGTCGGGATTGTAGCGATAGCGCATCTCGATGTTGATGAGACCGCCCGAGGGCTTCGCCCCCAATTCCTGCGTCGCCATTTCTCCCAGCCATTGGGCGTGCATCGCCTGGATATAGCCCTGCACGGTCTCGGCACGCTGCGGCATGGCGCCGTCGATCCACACGCCGATCTGCACCGGCGTGCCGCGTCTCAGATCGCGCGCGAAGTTGGGTGGGAGCTCGATCGCGACGCTGAGCTCCCCGTCGCGCATGCGCCGGTCGAGCTGCGCATAGTCGGTGATCGGCGGACGTTCGACGAAATAGCGCGACCCGGCGAGGTTGAGCGCATAGTTCTGGCTGGTGGTCGTGCCGTCGCGGTCGAGGACCGCAAAGGGCAGATCCTCCACGTCCATGCTGATCCCATAGCCCATGATGAACATGAGCAATACGCTTCCCAACAGGGCGAGCGTGGCGCGGATCGGATCGCGGCGCAACTCCAGCGCCTCGCGCCGGGAATAGCTCATCATGCGCCGGCGGCTGAAGGTGCGGGTAAAGGACGAACCGGACTGAGCCATGCTCCCGGCGGCCGGCACTGGCGCCGCCGTTCGCGTCCCTACCCTTTCGTCCCTGCCGGCCGCGTCTTCCAGATGGCTGATGAACGCGTCCTCGAGATTCTTGCTGCCGCGCTTTGCGACGATCGCCGCCGGCGTGTCGCTGACGAGCACCTTGCCGGCGTGCATCAGCGAAATCCGGTCGCAACGCTCGGCCTCGTTCATGAAATGCGTGGATATGAAGATCGTCACCTTGTCGCCCCGCGACAGGTCGATCATCATCTGCCAGAACTGGTCGCGCGCGATCGGATCCACGCCTGAGGTCGGTTCGTCGAGGATCAACATCTCGGGCTTATGGATCATCGCCACCGCCAGACTGAGGCGCTGCCGCTGTCCGAGCGGGAGGGCGTCGGGCAGCGCGTTCATGATATCGGCCAGGCCGAACCGCTCGGCCATCTCTTCGATCCGCGCGGGGATCTGGGCGGTGGGCACGTGGAAGAGCTGCGCATGCAGCTCGAGATTCTGCCTGACGGTGAGTTCGGAATAGAGCGAGAAGGCCTGCGACATGTAACCGACCCGCTGGCGCGTCGCCATGTCGTCATTCTCGACCTTGCTCCCGAACAGCCAGGCCTCGCCCTCGCTCGCCTTGAGCAGGCCGGTCAGCATCTTCATCGTCGTCGACTTGCCGCAGCCGTTCGACCCCAGGAAACCGAAGATCTCGCCGCGTTCGATCCGGAAATCGACATGATCGACAGCGGTAAAATCGCCAAAGCGCATGGTGAGTCCACTGGCCTCGATGGCGATCTCGGCCTCGCCCCCGTCGCTGCGCGGCGGGATCGTCACCGGCTTGTGACCGCGCCGCCGTTCCTCGGGCAGCAGAGCGATGAACGCCTGTTCCAGCTGGTCCGTGCCGGTGCGTCGATAGAAGTCCGTGGGCGTGCCGATGGCGAGGATTTGCCCGGCATCCATCGCCACCAGCCAGTCGAACCGCGCGGCCTCCTCCATATAGGCGGTGGCGACCAGCACGCTCATATGCGGCCGGTCGCCCCGGATGCGGTCGATCAGGTCCCAGAACTGCGCGCGTGACAGCGGATCGACGCCCGTGGTCGGCTCATCGAGCAGCAGGAAATCGGGGTCGTGGATGAGGGCACAGCATAGCCCCAGCTTTTGTTTCATTCCGCCCGAAAGCTTGCCGGCAGGACGTTTGCGAAACGGCGCAAGGCCGGTGCTCTCCGTAAGCTCTGTGATCCGCCGCTCGCGTTCCTGTGCATCCTGCCCGAACAGGCGCGCGAAAAATTCCAGATTCTCGTCAACGGACAAAGTCGGATAGAGGTTCTTGCCCAGACCCTGCGGCATATAGGCGATGCGAGGGCAAACCGCTTCGCGATGCGTCCTATCCGCCATGTCGCCGCCGAGCACCTCGATGTTGCCCTGCTGGATCGCGCGCGCGCCGGCGATCAGCGAGAACAGGGTGGACTTGCCCACCCCATCGGGGCCGATCAGCGCCACCATCCTGCCGGCGGGAATCTCGAGCTCGATGCCATCGAGCGCCCGCGTCTTGCCATAATCCAGGCTTACGCCCGAAAGACGGGCTGCCATCGCCGGCACGGCGCTTTCCGGCATGCCGGGCGTGATCATCGCGGCACGTTTACGGTCAGCTTCGCCGGCCACTGGGTGCTGCGGTCGATGCGGACATAGGCCATGCCGGGAAGCCCGGTCTTGACCTGGGAGATGTGGCGATCGAGCAAGGCGGGATCGATCCGCGCCTTCACCCGAAACATCAGCTTCTGCCGCTCGCTTGTCGTCTCCACCGTCTTGGGCGTGAACTGGGCGACATCGGCGACGAACGAGACTTTGGCGGGGATCACGAAGTCGGGCGCGGCATCCAGCACGATCCGCACGTCGCTCCCCAGCGCCACGCGTCCCGCTACCGTCTCAGGCAGGAAGAAGGTCATGTAGACGTCGCCGAGATTGACGAGGTTGAGCACCCTCCCGCCGCCGGCGACGACCTCGCCCGGCTGGGCCACGCGATACTGGACCCTTCCCCCAGCCGGCGCGCGCAGGGCGCTGTCGCGAATATCGGCCTCGATCCGCTCGATCGTCGCGCGCGCCGCGTCGACGTTCGAGCGCGCGCCGATCACCTGGCTGCGCGCGGTGCCGATGGCCGCATCGACCGACGCCATTTGCGCGCGCGCCGCCTCGACCGCCGCGGTCGCTCCTTCGACTTGCGCCTGATCGTCGTCGCGCTCCTGCGCGGCGGTCGCGCCCTCGCGCGCCAGCGTCTCCGAGCGAGCGAACCGCTTGCGCGCGGCATTGAGTTCGGCCTCGCGCTGCCGCACGGCGGCGAGCGCGGCGGCGCGCTCGCTCTGGCGCTGCGACACCTGGCTTTGGGCGACCAGAATCGCGTTGATGGCCTGGGCAAGCTGGGCCTGCGCCTCCGAGCGCTGGGCGTTGAGGACATCGGTGTCCATGTGGGCGACGATCTGTCCCGCCTTCACGAAGTCGCCCTCGTCGGCGACGATGTCGCGGATGCGCCCGGGAGTCTTGGCCGAGACATCGATCTCGATCGCCTCGATCCGGCCGTTGCCGCCGACGATACCGTCGGGCAGGTCGCTCGGCTTGAGCGCCAGCCACAGGATGAAGGCCGCCACGCCAACCGCCGCGGCGATGGCGCCCCTGATAATCCACGTCTTCCAAGGCGTCGTCATTGTGCTGGATTCCCGGTTTCGGCTGCGTTGATGTCGAAGGCTGGATTTTGCAGGAAGCCCCCACCCAGCGCCGCATAGAGTGCAACGGCGCTCGCAAGCTCGGCGCGCCGGAGCTGGACGAGCGTCTGCTCGGTGTCGAACAGGTCCCGCTGCGCGTCGAGGACTTCAAGATAGGCCGAGCGCCCGTTATCGAAGCGCAATTGGGCGAGCCGCGCGCGTTCCTGAAGCGCAGCGAGCATGACGCGCGTCGTTTCGATCTGGAGGCCGAGTTGCCGGCGCCGGACCAGCGCGTCCGAGACATCGCGAAACGCCGCCTGCACCGTCTTTTCGTAGTCGGCAACGGCGATCACCTGCCGGGCCTTCGTCACATCGAGGTTGGCCGCCAGCCGGCCTGCGTTGAACAACGGCAGGCTGATCGTCGGAGAGAAGTTCCAGGAAAGGCTGCCATTCTTGAACAGGCCGTCCAGTTCGCTGCTTGCGGTCCCGAAGGTCCCGGTCAGATTGATGTTCGGAAAGAAGGCGGCGCGGGCGGCGCCGATATTCGCATTGGCGGCGCGCAGCGAATATTCCGCCGCCACGATATCGGGCCGGTTGGCGAGAAGCTCCGACGGCAAGCCCGGAGGAAGTACGACCTCCGGCGCAACTTCGGCGAGGCCGAGCGGCCCCGGCCGCATATCGACCGGACGCCCGACCAGCAGTGCGAGGGCATTGCGATTGACGTCACGGTCCTGATCGAGCGCCTGCAGCGCCGTCTGCGCTTGTGCCAGCAGGGTTTGCGCCTGGGTCATCTCCAGTTTCGAGCCCGAGCCCACTTCGTAGCGCCGCCGCATGATCCGCAGCGATTCCTCGCGCGTGGCGATCGTGCGGACCGCCAATACGGCGCGCTCCTCATATTCGCGCTCGAGCAGATAACCGTTGGCGATCTGGGCGATGAGATCGGTCGCGATCGCGCGCCGCGCTTCCTCCGTCGCCAGATATTGCGCCCGCGCCGCCTCGTTGAGATTGCGCAGCCGGCCCCAGAAGTCGATCTCCCAACCGGCGCTGAGTTGGCCGTAGATCTGGTTGCCTGTAACTGCCTGGCCCGTCATCGACAGATCCGCGGGGGTGCGTGCCCGGGTTCCAGTGGCAACGGCGTCGAGCTGGGGGTAGAGCGCCGATCCCTGGATCCGCCACGCCGCCCGCGCTTCCGCGATGCGCCCCGAGGCAATCCGGATATCGCGGTTGTTCTCGAGCGCTGCGGCGATCAGCGCGCGAAGCTGCTCCTCGCGGAAGAAATCATGCCAGCCGATGCGGGCGATGGACGGCGACCCGGGTGCCGATGCCGCATAGGTTTGTGGAACCGGCTGCGGAGGGCGGACATGCGCCGGCGCGAACGAGCAGCCGGCCAGTAGCATAGACGCAGTGAGACAGGCCGCGCTTATGGCTGGCGACCGGTATCGGGTCCTTGTGATCTCTGGAATGGCCATATCGCCGCGCAATGTTCCTGGTGGAGTTCAGATAGACGGCTCCCGCCCAGAAGGCCGGGCGGGAGCCGTGTTCGCCGTGAGTTGCGGCCCTCAGGCTGTCGCGGACGCTTTTGCAGGCGCGGGCGCCGGCGGCGGCACGTTTGCTTTCTCGGGCTTGGCCACCGGTGCCGAAGGCTGGAACCACGTCCGGAAGCTATCGGTCAGTTCCTGCGGACCGGTCGCCTGCGAGAGCAGGTCTTTCCAGCTCCCCTGCCATGCCTCGACGGCCGCCTTGATCTTGCTCATCGAGGCCTCCCGGCTCTTTTCCATCTCGCCAAGCAGGCTCGTGAAGCCGTCGCTCCGGAAGGCAGGAACGGTTCCTGGCTTCAACTCTTTCAACTGATCGACGAACAGTGTCGTCGCCTTGCTGCCGATCTGCGCATAGTCCTCGCCCCCGGTCCGGGCGATCTCGGCGAATTTGAGGACGAGCTCGCCATTGGCCCTGGCAAGCGCGGTGATCTGATCGAGGGGATAGGTCATGGGTCAGGTCCTTTTAAAATCCAGGTGGGGCAAAAGCAGTTTCGGTCGCGATGCTGCGCTGCGATATGAGGGATTATCCGTATGCGTGACGGCAGATGCGGCTCAGCCGTTGGCGATATATTGCCCGCCGTTGATGGTGAGCACCGAGCCCGTGCAGAAGGCCGCCTTTGGCGAGGCGAGATAGGAGACCGCTTGCGCGATCTCGTCGGGATCGCCGAGACGGCCGACCGGAATGCCGGCGATGATCCCGGCGCGCACCTCCTCCCGAACCGCCGCAACCATGTCCGTGTCGACATAGCCGGGACAGACGGCGTTGACGGTGATGCCGCGGGCGGCATTTTCCTGGGCCAGAGCCTTGGTGAAGCCGATCACGCCCGCTTTCGCCGCGGAATAATTGACCTGCCCCACCTGGCCCTTCTGGCCGTTGATCGACGAGATGTTGATGATCCGGCCGAAACGGCGCTCGCGCATCCCCTCGATGATCGCGCGGGTCATGGTGAACATCGAATCGAGATTGGTCGCCAGCACGGCGCGCCAACTGTCCCAGTTCATCTTGTGGAAGACCCCGTCGCGGGTGATGCCCGCATTGTTGACGAGGATGGACACCGGCCCAAGCCGCTCCTCGACCTGGGCCACGCCGTTCCGGCAGGCATCCTCGTCCGCAACGTCCCACTTGAACACCGCTATGCCAGTGTCCTGCCCGAACCGGGCAGCCGCAGCATCGTCTCCATAGTAGACGGCCGCTACCTCATAGCCTTCCGATTTCAGGGATCTGGCAATGGCCGCGCCGATCCCGCGCGTGCCACCGGTTACGAGTGCGATATGCGTCATGATCGTTAGGTTCCGTTTCGGCTGAAGGTACGCCGCGCCGTTTCCTTCAAAGCTCCTCCCCCGGACAATGCGTAGCTATACTTAGCAGTACTATTGCCGCCCCCCGGGCGATCCCTGGATCAAGCCAAGACCCATGAAGGATCACTGTTCATAGGCCTCGCCAAGGTAAAGTCTGCGCACGGCGGGATTGTGGAGCATGGAGTCGGGCGCACCCTCGAACAGCACCCTCCCCTCATGGATGACATAGGCCCGATCAATCAGTTCGAGCATTTCGTGGACATTATGGTCGGTTATAAGGATGCCGACGCCATGCTCCTTGAGGTCGCGCACCATCAGCTTGATATCGATGATCGACAAGGGGTCGATGCCGGTAAAGGGCTCGTCCAGCAACATGACGGCCGGCTTTGCGGCCATCGCCCGAGCAATCTCGGTGCGGCGGCGTTCCCCGCCTGACAAAGCCGGAGCCGGCGTATCGCGGACATGGGCAATACCGAACTCGGCGAGCAGTTCATCGAGGCGCGCGGCGATCACCACGGGATCGTGCGCGCGGCACTCGAGCACCGCGGTGATATTCTCCGCCACCGTCATTCCCCGAAAGATCGACGGCTCCTGCGGAAGATAGCCCAGGCCTTGTGCCGCGCGCCTGTCCATCGGCAGCGCCGTCACATCCGCTCCGCCAAGCAGGATCATGCCGGCATCGACGCTCGTCAGACCCATGATCGCATAGAAGCAGATGGTCTTTCCGGCGCCGTTGGGACCAAGCAGCCCCACGATCTCCCCCGGTTTAACGTTGAGCGAGACGCCGTGGAGAACCTTTCGGGCGCCGAACGATTTTTCGATCCCGAGAACCGAGAGTCCTTCGGTCACAAGGGCGGAACTCGGCAATTGGCCCGGTCGACCGGGCACCTGATCGCCATCCTTGTGAACAGACGTGCCGCCGTCGGCGGCTTCCCGGTTCCCTTGTGAGAATGGGTCTTTCGAAAAATTCTCGTTGAGCATGAGCGCGCGGCCCCTTGTCGGTCGCAATCGGGCCAGAGCGGCGTCGATCCAAGATCGATCGCCGCCCCAGGTCTCTTCGCTCAGGAGACGGCCTCAAGGGCAAGGGCCACGCCCTGTCCGCCACCGATGCAAAGCGTGACGAGCCCTCGCCTGAGCCCATCCCGCCGCATCGAATGAAGCAGCCGCGTGGTCAGCGCCGCGCCGGTCGCGCCGATCGGATGGCCATGGGCGATCGCCCCGCCTTCGACATTGACGATGTCCTCCGGCAACCCGAGTTCGCGGATGACGGCGATGGCGATCGCGGCGAACGCCTCGTTGATTTCGACCCGTTCGAGGTCCGATACCGACCAACCCGCGCGGGTGAGCGCCTGGCGCACGGCCGGCACCGGACCCAGCCCGAACAGGCCTGGCTCCACTGCGCCCACGCCGAACGCGACCAGACGCCCCAGGGGAGGGACACCATGCTGGTGCGCCCAGCCCTCGCTCGCGACGATCATCGCCGCAGCGCCCGTATTGAGGCCGGGGGCGTTGCCCGCCGTGATGGTGCCTTCCGGACGGAAGGCCGGTTTGAGGTAGGCGAGGCTTTCGAGCGTGGCATCCGGCCGGTTCTGCTCGTCCCGGGAAAAGATGGTCGGCCCCTTTCGTCCTGGAATTTCGACCGCCACGATCTCGCTGTCGAACTTGCCGGCCGCCTGTGCCGTACTGAACCGTTGCTGCGAGCGCACTGCCCAAGCGTCCTGGGCCTCGCGCGAGATCTGGAATTTCGTGACGAGGTCCTCGGTCACCCAGCCCGAATGCTGGTCGACGAACGCATCGTTGAGACCGTCATGGAGCATGCTGTCGAACAGCTTGCCGTCTCCCATCCGGTAGCCCCAGCGGCCCTTCTCGATGAGGTAGGGCGCCTGGTCCATATTCTCCATCCCGCCCGCGACGGCGGCATTCGTCAGGCCCAGCATGATCTCCTGCGCGGCGGTGGCGATCGCCTGGGCTCCGGAGCCGCAGACCCGGTTGACCGTCATCGCCGGCACGGCCTCGGGAATGCCGCCACCGATCGCCGCCTGCCGCGCCGGGTTCATCTTCGCCCCGGCCTGCACCACCTGGCCCATAACGACGGTATCGATCGCATCGCCGGTTACGCCGGCGCGCTTCAATGTCTCCGCGATGGCGATACTCCCGAGTTTCGGCGCGGCCATGTCCTTGAGGGTTCCGCCATAGCTGCCGATGGCGGTGCGCACGGGTGCGCAAAGAACAACATTCGTAGTCATGATCTTTTCCTTCCGTCAGCCTCTTCAGGCCATGTATTTGCCGCCGTTGATCGACAGCGTAGCGCCGGAGACGAAGCCGGCCTCGTCCTCGACCAGGAACAGGACGCCGCGCGCGATCTCGTCGGGCGTGCCGAGGCGCCCGACGGGAACAGCGGCCAGAACGCCTTTCATCGCCTCCGCCGATACCGCGGCGACCATCGCCGTGTCGGTATAGCCCGGCGCAATCACATTGACGGTGACGTTGCGCGCCGCGCTCTCGAGCGCGAGCGCCTTGGTGAAGCCGATCACCCCGGCCTTGGCGGCGGCATAATTGGTCTGGCCGAACTGCCCCGACAGCGCGTTGACTGAACTCACATTGACGATCCGACCGAAGCGCCGCTCGCGCATGCCCTCGATCACTGCGCGGCACATGTTGAAGCAGCCGCCCAGATCGATGTCGATCACGCTGCGCCACTGCTCCTCGCTCATCTTGTGGAGCGTGCCGTCGCGCGTGATGCCGGCGTTGTTGACGAGGATATCGACCGGGCCGACTTCCGCGACGACCTTGGCTACACCGGCCTGGCTCGCGGCGAAATCGCCGACGTTCCAATCATAGACGGGAATGCCCGTATCGTCATGAAAGGCCTGGGCTTCGGCCTCATTGCCGAAATAATTGGCGACGACGGTATAGCCGTGCGCCTTGAGGAGACGTGCGGTCGCGGCGCCGATGCCGCTTACGCCGCCGGTGATGAGCGCTATACGGGACATAGAAATTTCCTTGCTGCTGGTGCTGGTTGAAAGTGGGCGGGAGAGGTGGTCGCTACGCGAGATAGCCGCCATCGACGGGATAGTAGGCGACCGCCATGAAGGAGACGGAATCCGGGGCTCCGATCGCGATCTCGCCTTTGAAGTCGAACATCCGGTATCTCCAGAGCACATGAAAGCCACCGCCCAAACGGGCATCGCCAAGCCCATCCGGCGCCTCTCCCCGGTGTTTTGGATTCCCGATCACGACGGGATATGCAGATCGTGTGCATCGCCGGAGCACCACGCCGCCATCGGGAACTATACTTATGCATATGGATCGGCGCGCGAGCCGATCCTTCTCCCTTACTGGAAAGCGTGAGAATGGGGCCCGACTGGAGCGGCAGGATCGCTCACAAATCGGGTGACGGAGCACAGATCCTTTGTCCGGCAGGCAAAGATCCGCTGATGGCGGGGGTTGCGCCTTATCTCTCCCCTGCGTTACGCTTCTATGTGGTTAACGACTCTGCGGAAATGACATGCGTAGTATCAGAACAAAGTAATAGCTTGATATTCTATGGTATAATGGCGGTAGTTTGGGAGGAGGATGTTGGGCCAGACCGTGTGATTGCGTAGTGCGCATTTCTCGTTGCGAAGCCATGGAAGGGCATGTCCGATTGGAGATGAAAAACATGAACCCATCCACCGCCATCTCGCCTTCAGGCTCGCCGGCCAGCGTTGCAAAGACATTCGATTATCCCGCAGCCCTGGTGGCCGCCCCGTTCGTTTCGGCGCCTTCATGCGCGGCACACTTCCAGATCTTCTCCGACCGGGCACTTCACCTCGCCCTCCCACCGGGCAGGCAACCGCGGCTAGAGGCCGGGATCGCGTGCGAATATACACCGTCGTTCTTTTATCCGGTCCGCAATGCTGGCGGCAGCGGTCGGTACCTGCACGCATGACAGTTCGACCGCTCTCCTGGCTCATGGCGGGCATATCGATCCTCGTCGCCTCGACTGCCCATGCTGCCTCCCCGATCGAAATCCTGATCGGCGATGCCGGCCAACGCGACCCGGACGGCGCCATTCTGGTCGATCTGCGATTGCTCAATGGGGGCAACGTTCCGCAAACGCTATCCTTGCCCGACCGCATCGAAGCACGGATCGGAACGTCAGCGTCTGTCAGGACCGTCTGGATCGAACGCGCCGCGAACATCCCGGCCAGCCTGACCGTGCCGCCTGGCGGATTTATGCGGGCGCGCTATCGTTTTCGCGCCCCTGCCGACCTGGTACCGGACGGCGCGGTGCTTTCCATTCCGGCATGGAGTTCGCAGCAGATCACCGTTGCATTGCGGAACGCGACGCAAGTGGCGCAGGCGGTGCCCGCTCCACAGGCACCGTTCATTCCAGAGCGAAAAGCCGCGCCTCCGCCGGCCGACCGTTCGGCTGGCAATGCCTTTCTCGTCCATCTTTCGGCCTATGAGCCGATCTACGCCGTCTACGGGCCCGGCACCGACAGCGAGGCAAGAATCCAGATCAGCTTCAAATACCAGCTGTTCGGATCGAGACGGGTCGACGGGCTGCCGCGGTCCTGGCGCGATGGGTTGCACTTCGCCTATAGCCAGCGGATGTTCTGGGATCTGGGCGGCAACTCTTCGCCGTTCCGCAATGTCGATTATCAGCCCGAACTCTTCTATCTTACCCCTTCCGCCACTTTGTCGAACGGCATCTCTTTGAGCGCGCAGGGCGGTATCCGGCATGAATCGAATGGGCGCGACGGCTCGGCGTCGCGCAGCATCAACAGCATCTATGTCGCGCCGACGGCCGCGATCCCGCTCGGCGGAGACTATCGCCTCTCCATTGCGCCGCGCCTGTCCCTTTTCGTCGGCGACAAGTCAGACAATCCAGATATCCGCCGCTATCGCGGCATCACCGGGCTTTTCGTCGAGATCGGCAAGGATGAAGGACTGCGCCTCTCGACCTCCACCCGGTTCAACTTTTCGAGCGGCAAGGGTGCGCTTAGCGCCGATCTCTCCTATCCACTGCCGCGCCTGCTGGGGGGCGGCCCGGATTTATATCTCTTCGGGCAGAGTTTCACGGGCTATGGCGAGAACCTGCTCGATTATGATCGGCGGATGACCCGGTTCAGAATAGGTGTAGCGCTCGTACGTTAACGGTGATCGATGCCGGAACCGAGATAGCGGTTCGAGGCCGCTGGGGATTTCATCCATCGGATCCTCGATGAGCAGAACGCCGGGCCGAGCCCGCTCCAAGCGCAGAATGGTGGCGATTATAATGACGTGCAGGTGCTGAAGCCTGAGTCTGGCGGCGCTGCCGATCATGCGCTCCATCAGCGCAATCCGGCCTTCATCTCCAACACCTGGATGGGCATCGTGGGAGATTATGCACCGCAGCACCTAGCGCCGACCTCCCGTGATGAGGAGAGCACATGACGGCTGCGTCGCCTTTTCCAGTCCCGATCGACCGCTTATTCTTTTACAAGGATGTTTTCTCATGACCGCCATCGTCGTCTTCCTCTCTACGCCGATCGACGCTGACAAGCTTGCCGAATATGGCCAGAAGGCCCTCGCGACGGTGGCCACGCACGGTGGTGCGGCGCCTGGGCTCGGTCCGCTTTTCGGGCTCAGCAACGGTGCCGCGTACACGCATGGCGCCATTTTCTCTTTGCCGACCATGCGGCCGCGACCGGTTGGTACGAAAGTTCCACTTATCAGGTGCTGATCGCCCTCCGCGGCGAGGCGATGCACTGCTCGATCGACATCGTCGGATGATCCGACAAGCCGCCGTTTCTCGCCAACGGCGGATGCATCGGCGGCAAGGAGCGGGCCTTGCTCACTCGAACTCATGCGTATTTTCCCGGCGAGTGTCCGTAGCATTGCGTATGACATGCCCACAGTCCTTTTCGTAGGGTTGGAGTGGAAAGGCGGGACGGTGAACAAACTATCGGCGCCTGTGGGAACTCCCACAATCTACTGTATTGGCAGCGACCCGTACCCTGAAGTGAAGTCGGCGCTGAACGATGGTGCCTCTCGTTGCTTTGCCACCCTTGACGCCTTTCTTTTGGCTTCGGCGCGGTTGGCACCGGGTATCGTCCTACTCGACGCCGACAACCTTCAGGATGATGTACCCGGTGCCATCGCTGCCCTTCGCACGCGCGGGTCGTTGCAAGCTGTTCTGCTCTCGAAAGCGGCGCCCGACTTCGCGTTTGGTGTCGCCGCCATTCGGGCCGGCGCGGTCGATATTCTTGAAAAGCCGCTGTCCGAACAGCGCCTTCTGGCGGCAATCCGATTGGCGACGAGCAGGCCCAGACCGCGCACGCCGACAACCATTGCCAGAAACATCGATCGGCTGACCGCCCGGGAACGTGAAGTTGTGGCCTGGCTGCTGTACGGGCTTACCAACAAGGAAATCGGGCGAGAGCTGGAAATCAGCCACAGAACGGTCGAAATCCATCGCGCGCGGCTGATGCGGAAGCTTGCGGTGCCGAGCCTTCCCGCATTGATCGACGTCGTCCTCGCACAGCGCGACAAGCTGCCCGATGTCGGGATCGCACGACCCTCGCACGCGCCAGGGGCATAGCCCTACCGGGCCACGGCAGGATGCTGGCTCGGCATGGAAGCCTCTCTCTACAAATGCGACCTTCGATCAGCTCCTGCGGGAATTCACGTAGCGACACCCCCCTCGCGTGACGCCATCCTCTGGTCGAAGGAGGCCCGTCATGGATAATCCCGAGATTTCCTACCTGCTGCGTCGCTGCTGCTCACATCGGGCACTGGCCCGCGTCACGGCCTGTCCCGAAGCCCATTACGTTCATCAGGACTTCGTCAGGCGCTACCAACATCGGTTGCTGGCCGTGCGGCGCGCGCGCGATGACACCGCCGGCATGTCAGGAGCGGCTGGCGGCATGATGTCGCCGCTCGACGCGTTGGCGCAGCAGCCCCCGAGCGGCAACTTTATGCACGTCCAATGATCGATCGGAGAGAAGATGAGTGAACTTGGCCACGACCTACATGCCCTGTTTCCCGCGCAGCGGGAAATCCTTCACGCCCTGAAACTGGAGAGCGCACATTACCGCTTCCTGGCCGATCGCCACCATGAGTTGGCCCAGCAGATCTCTCGGATCGAAGGCGGACTGGACGCCGCTTCCGATGATCGGCTCGAAGACCTGAAAAAGCAGCGCCTGACCCTGCTCGATGAGGTCGCGGAGATGATCGCGGACAGACAGGACGTGTGATGCCGGATGTCGATCTCATACGCCGGCGTCTCACCGATCAGCTCTCCGAGCTGAGCGCCCAGGTCGGCCGCATCGAGGATGAGCAGGGCCAGCCTCTCGATGATGATTTCGAAGAGCAGGCGATCGCCCGCGAAGACGATGAAGCACTTGATGCCGTCGAGCGGTCGGCGCTGACGGAAATAGCCCTGACGCGACGGGCGCTCGCAAGGCTGGACTCGGGCGCCTATGGCCTGTGCACCATGTGCGGGGAGCTGATCGCGCCGACACGGCTCGAGGCGCTGCCCGCCGCCGCACAGTGCATCCGATGTGCAAGCGCGGCGGCGCACGACAGGGCCTGACGGACCGCGTATGCGCCGCCTCGAGGACACGAGCTTTGCTGTGCTCATCCTGGCCGTGTCGCTGGCCTTTGCGTGGATCGTGCAGCCGCTGTTCGGCGCCATTCTCTGGGGCGTCATCGCGTCGATCCTCTTCGCGCCTCTCAACGATCGCCTGCTGCGTGCGATGCCGACGCGGAACAACCTTGCCGCTCTGCTGACGCTGCTCGTGATCATGGCGATGGTGATCCTCCCCGCCATCCTGCTTTCTGCGTTCCTGCTTCAGGAGGTGGCGGGCGTCTACGCGCGAATGCAAAGCGGCGAGGCTGATCCCGGCGCCTACTTCCTCCGGTTCCAGGCACATCTGCCGCAATGGCTGAAGTCGCTGTTGTCAGGGTTGGGCCTGAGCGATTTCGAGACCGTCCGGACCAAATTGACCGCCGGGATCGCCGCCAGCTTCCAGACCCTGACGGCGCGAGCATTCAGCATCGGCCAGAGCGCCTTCGGCTTCGTCGTCGCCCTGGGCGTCATGCTCTACCTGACTTTCTTTCTGTTGCGCGACGGCAAGCAGGTAGCTGCCCGGGTTGAAACGGCCATTCCGCTCGATCCGGACCAACGCGCCGCACTGCTCGCGAAATTCGCCGCCGTCATTCGGGCGACGATCAGGGGCAGCCTCGTGGTTGCGGTCATCCAGGGTGCCATCGGCGGGATCGTCTTCTGGGCGCTGGGCATCCATAGCGCCTTGCTTTGGGGCGTACTGATGGCGTTTCTGTCGCTGCTGCCGGCGATCGGGACAGGCATCGTCTGGGCGCCGGTCGCCGTCTATCTGCTCGTGACCGGCGCGGTCTGGGAAGGCGTCATTCTGATCCTGTGCGGCCTGTTCGTGATCGGCCTCGTGGACAATCTCCTGCGTCCGATCCTGGTGGGACGGGACGCGCGCATGCCCGATTATGTCGTGCTGATCTCCACCCTCGGCGGTCTGCAAGTACTCGGCTTCAACGGGCTCGTGATCGGTCCGGTGGCGGCGGCCTTGTTCATCGCTGCATGGGATATCTTCGCACATTCGCGGCTCCAGCCTGAACCGGGTGCATCATAGACACGTGTCACGTCCGCGCCTGCCGTGCAAAGCGTGAGGCCCGCCGCAACTGGACCATCTTGCTCGCCTCGAGCAGAATCAGGAGCAGCGCTGCTGACCCCATGGTGATCGCGACGTCGGGGCCGTGGAGCGGACCGAATTTGAGCAGGCTCCGCAGCGCGGGAACAGTCATGACGACGGCCGCGACGGCAACCACCGCGCCCAGGACGTAGCGCAGGGCCGCATTGCCCCGGACCAGCGCGTGAAGGAGCGATGTGTCGAACGATCGATTGACCAGGATCAGCACGAGGATCACGCCGATCAGCGAGAAGAAGGTCAGCGCGCGCGCATCAGCTTCCGCCATACCGGCGTAGCTCGACGCCAGAAATATTGTGGCGAGCAGCGCAAAGCCCAACCCACCCTGGAACACGCTCCAGCCGATCATGCGCAGCGAGAAGAGCCGTTCCTCGGGGTGACGCGGCTTACGGTTCATCAGATCCTGCTCCTCGCGCTCGGCCTCGAAGACGAGCGCGCAGACAGGATCGATGATCATCTCGAGCAATGCGATATGGATTGGGCCGAACAGGATGGGTAGGCCTGAGGCGAGCGGCAGCAGCGCCAGGCCTGCGATTGGCACATGGACGGCGAAGATGAACGCCATCGCCTTGCGGATATTGTCGTAGATGCGCCGCCCGAGCCGCACCGCCTTGACGATCGACCCGAAATCATCGTCGAGCAGGACGATCGCCGAGGCTTCCCGTGCAACATCGGTGCCGCGCTTGCCCATCGCGATGCCGATATGCGCGGCCTTGAGCGACGGGGCGTCATTGACCCCGTCGCCTGTCATCGCGACGATTTCGCCCTCCGCCTTATACGCCGTCACGATCCGCAGTTTCTGTTCGGGCATGATCCGCGCGAAAACGGTCACCGTCTTCAGCCGTTCGGCAAGGGCCGCGTCGTCCAGGGCAGCGAGGTCGGTCCCGGTCAGCACGTCGCCGTCCATGATTCCGGCCTGCGTCGCGATAGTCCGCGCGGTCGCCGCATAATCGCCGGTGATCATCACGACCTTGATCCCGGCGCTGCGGCATTCGGCGACGGCGGCCGGCACGCTGGCGCGCAAGGGATCGGCGAGGCCGATCAGACCGATCAGGGCAAAATCATAGTTCTGCTGAGACTCCGGCAAGGCGCTCCCAGGGCTGGTCGATGCCGTTGCGACACCGAGCACCCGCATGCCCCGCTGCGCCATGGTGTCGACCGCGGTCTCCAGACGAGATCGCTCGGCCGACGACAGATGACAGAGCGCAGCGATCGCCTCCGGCGCGCCCTTGGCCGCCACCGTGCAGGCTGCCTCGGGGTCGGAGGTTTCCCAGACATTCGTCATCGCCAGCAGTTCGGGACGCAGCCCGTAGCTATGGGCCAGACTTAACCCGGCACGGCGCTCGGCCAGTTCGGGAATGGCCGCGCCCGTCTGGTGAAAGGCGACCTCCATCGGATCGACCGGCACCGGCGCGCTTGCGAGGATGCTTGCATCCAGCAACTCGTGAAAGCGAGGTGACAGCACGGTCATGCCATCGACGGCGCCGATCTCGCCCGACGCGAGCCACAGCTCCGTCACCGCCATCCGGTTCTCGGTCAAGGTCCCCGTCTTGTCGGTGCACAATATGGTCGCGGAACCCAACGTTTCGATGGCGGCCGCCCGGCGCGTGAGAACCCCGGCTTGGGCGATGCGCCATGCCCCCATCGCGAGGAAGATCGTGAGGACCACCGGGAACTCCTCCGGCAGCATGGACATGCCGATCGCGATTCCCGCGAGCAGAGCGTCGATCCATCCTCCGCGCAGGAGCCCGAAGAGCAGGACGACAAGGAGGGCGACGAAGCCGCCGCCGATCGCGCAGAGCCGGACGATCCGGGCGGTTTCCCGGCGTAGGCGCGGCGGCTCGGCATCGAGCGTCGAGAGCGACTGGCCGATCTTGCCGATCTCGCTGCGCGGACCGGTCGCGATCGCCAGCGCCAGCCCCGAGCCGCGGGTGATGAGCGAGCCCGAATAGACGAGCGGCTGATCCTCCCCGCCCGGCCGTCGCTGCAGCAACTCCTCGCCCTGAAGCGCCGGCTGCTTGCGGACCGGTACAGACTCGCCGGTAAGCAGCGATTCGTCGGCCTGAAGATCGTCCGCCGAGACCAGCATCGCGTCGGCGGCGACCCTGTCGCCCTGCTCAAGGACGAGCAGATCGCCTTCGACTACCTCGCGCCCGGCAATGCGGATGCGGGTTCCGTCGCGTATTACCAGGGCACGCGGCGCCGACAGGTCGCGCAACGCTTCGAGAACATGCTCGGTGCGGCTTTCCTGGATCACCGTGAGGCCGATCGAAAAGGTCGCGAAGCCGAGGAGGATGAGCGCTTCGCCGAGGTCGCCCAGCAGCATATAGGCGACGCCGCCGGCGAGCAGCAGCGCCAGCATCGGCTCCCGGACAACTTCAGCGAGAATATGCGGCACCGTGCGTCGCCCTGTTCTTGGCAGTTCGTTCGGTCCCTGGGCATCAAAGCGTCGCCGGGCCTCCGTCGCGGTCAGCCCGGACCGGGATGGCGCGGTAGGTCGCTGGTCGGTGGCCGTCGGCATCCATCGTCTTCCTGTTCGAAGTGCGCGACGTCCTGCGTCGCCTCCCTGTTCCGGGCCATTCTGGCGTAGGCCGACTACCGACACATTACGGGTACTTACGGATTTCGGTGATCGTCATTCCTGTTGTCCTATTGTGCCAGCCAAGATTGGCACCGTGGCCTTGGTGCTACCCGCAGCCAATGGATATTTGCATTTTCGTCGGGTCATACGGTGGCATCGAGTTGCCCTTGGACGACGTTGCATTCAGAACCGAGGATATAAGTGACGGCGTTTGAGATGGATTTTGCGGCGGCCGGGGGTGTTACTACCATAGCCGGCATCGCGCTGGCGCTGGCCCTTGGCCTGCTCATCGGCGTCCAGCGTGGCTGGACCTTGCGCCATGAACCGGCCGGCTCCCGCTTCGCGGGCATCCGGACCTTCGGGCTGCTGGGGCTGGCCGGCGGCGTCGCGGGCGCCCTTCGGTCGATCGAGCCCGGCGTGGCGATCATCCTGATCGCGTCGGCGGCCATGCTGGTCCTGATGGGATATGCGCAGGCGGCATGGCGTGGCGGACCGGTCAGCGGAACAGCGAGCCTTGCCGGGCTGCTGACGCTCGGCTGCGGGTTCCTCGCGACCGCCCCGCAGGAACGCCTCGCCACGATCGTCGCTGTCGTGATGACGCTGGTGCTTGCGCTCCGTTCGCAGCTTCACGGTTGGATCGGGCGGCTAAGCGAGGTCGAGGTAAGCGCGATCGCCCGTTTCGCACTGATCTCGCTCGCCATCCTGCCACTCCTGCCTGACCGCGCTTATGGTCCCTACGATGCCTGGAATCCGCGGCAATTGTGGATGGTGGTCGTCCTCGTGTCGGGATTTTCCTTCGCCGGCTATGTGGCCAGCAAGCGCCTCGGCGCCTCGCGCGGGACACTTGCGACGGCAGCTGCCGGCGCCATGGTCTCGTCCACGGCGGTTACCGCCGCCTTGGCGACGCGCCTGCGCGACGGTGCGGAAAATGGTCCTATTCTCATCGCGGGAATCACCACCGCCTCCGTCGTCATGCTGGTCCGCGTGCTGGTGCTGGTGGGCGTGCTGGCGCCTTACGCGCTACCGGCGCTTGCGCTGCTGGTCGCGCCCGCGGCGCTGATCAGCGCCCTCGCCACGGGCTGGCATCTCCGGGCGGCGGCGCAACTGCCCTCATCGTCCAGCCAGGAAGTTCCGGTTCGCAACCCGTTCAACCTTGCGCCGGCGCTCAGCCTCATGGCGCTGGTGATGGTTCTGTCGTTGGCGTCGCGCTGGGTACTCGATCGGTTTGGCGACGCCGGCTTGGCCACGGTTCTCGCCTTGTCGGGGATGGTGGATGTCGATTCCGCCATCATCACGATGGGTGGGTTGCCAAAGGGCGTGCTCGACGGACGAACGGCGGGCCTCATTCTGGCCGCCCCGGTCATTCTCAACACCCTCGTCAAGGCCGGAGCCACGGTCAGCCTGGCCGGAAAACATCGGGGCTGGTCCGCCGCCATGGCCCTGATTGCGAGCGTCGCAGCCAGCTTGCTGATGCTGCCCATCATCTTGCACTGATCGATCGTGGGGCGTCCGCCAGCATCAAATTTCGCGGTCAGGAAATAGCCATCCACTGATCGCTGCAGTCATCATGTGACCGTCTCGCATAGGTATAGTCACGCATATTTGAGGCCGTGCTTCGCAAATAGAATCCCTCCATCAGTATGGAGGCGACTATGAAGAACATTCTTTTGCTGGTTCACGAGGACGATGGGCAGGAAGCCAGGCTGCAGACAGCGCTCGACCTGACGCGTGCGCTTGATGGCCATCTGACCTGTATCGACGTCACGCAATCGCCGGTGGTCGCTGGCGACCTCTATGCCGGCTTTGGTGAAGCCGTGATGCTGACCGATGAGCGGGAGACCGAGGCAAATAACAGGGCTGCGCTGACGGAGCGCCTCTCGCATGAAGATGTTCGCTGGGACTGGACCGACGCGACTGGCGATATCGCCGGCTGTGTCCTAGAGGCGGCGACGCTCGCGGATCTTATCGTGCTCAATCGGACGCTCGACGCCTATCCCCTCCCCGATATGCGCACGATCGCCAGCCGGATCGTGATGCACGCGCGCAAGCCCATCGTCGCCGTTCCCGAGAACCTGGAACGGTTCAACGCGGCCGGTCGCGCGCTCATCGCTTGGGATGGTCAGGCGTCTGCGGCAGACACGATGCGCGCCTGCGTGCCCCTTCTTCAACTCGCATCCGACGTCCATATCTTCATGGCTCGCGACGGCGCCGAGAAGACCGAACCGACCGAAGCCGCCGAATATCTGTCACGCCATGGCGTACACGCAAGCGTCAGAATCGCCGACGACGGCCTTCACGCGCCGGATGCGCTGATCGCCGAGGAGGCCGCCCTTCGCCAGGCCGACTATGTGCTGATGGGCGCCTATAGTCATGGCAGACTGTTGGAAGCGTTTGGCGGCGTCACGAAGCGGATGCTCACCAAGAGCAAGCTGCCGCTGGTACTCGGGCACTGAAGGGGCCGTTCGCGTAAGTGCGACGGTCGACTGCCGTCATCCTTCGCGCCGCCGTGGCCATGGAAGCAGTCACAAATTACTTCTGACTCCTTGAAGGGCATATCGGCCCCACAGTGAATAATTTGACCACGATCAAAGAGAGAAGCGCTACCCACGCCTAACACCATACCGGACGCGGGCTATCTCCTCCCCGCCCGCGAACGGAACTCGCCCCCTCCGGGCAACCGGGTGGGGCGTCCTTTCGTACGTATCGCGGAAACGAAGCTCAAACCTCCGCATCCCCTTGAAGTAATCCTGTTCGGTAGAGCCAGATCACGGCACGGTCCTCGCAAGCCAGCGGTCTCGACGGCGCGAGTTCATGCTGCAACGCGGCTCGGTACTGTTCGAGAACGGCCGCGACACCGCCATTTGAGAGATCCTATCAGGCGCGCTTCGAACAGTGCGCCAGAGAGCGGAGCGGATCCACGGCAACCTGCGCGACATCTATCGCGCCAAAGCACATAGTTTCTGCCTCTGTAGTCCGGAGATACCAATGCGACCCGGTCTATGGAACCAACTCCGATCCGCGCACATATGTTTGCGCTCGGTCAAAGTTCGGCGCCGGCAAGTCTCCTAATCCATATCTGACATGGCATGGAGATAGACATGAAAAGGGCAGTCCTTGTATCGATTGGCGCAGTTGTTGCCGCGCTCGCGGTCCCGGCCCATGCCGAAGAGGCAGACAAGCGCTGGATCATCCGTGCCCGTGCGATCCGGGTGACGCCGACCGAGAAGACCGGCCCGATCCTTCCGAGTTTTCCAACCGCCCATACGGCGGTGACAAACAGTTATGCGCCGGAAGTGGACTTCACCTATATGGCGACCAGGCACATCGGCGCCGAACTGATCCTGGCCACGACGAAGCAGCACATCGAAGGACGCGGCGCGCTTGACGGACTCGGCAAGGCAGGACGAACCTGGGTGCTTCCGCCAACGCTCACGCTTCAATATCATTTTGCCCCCAGCGCACATATCCGGCCCTATGTCGGCGCGGGCGTCAACTACACGATCTTCTATTCTGAAAACGCCAGCAATGCGCTCCAGTCGGCCATTGGTGACACGAAGCTGAAACTGAAGGACAGCTTCGGCTATGCCCTGCAGGCCGGCGTCGATATCGACATTACCCCTGGCATTTTCCTCAATATTGACCTCAAATATATCGACATCGATACCACGGCCCGTCTGACGACAGGCAGTCTGATCAACCGCGAGCGTGTCCACCTTGACCCTCTGGTGCCTGGTATCGGCATCGGGATGCGGTTCTGAGCGATGCCAGCCGCCACGAACCTGGTCCCACCGATGGGTTGGTACATGATCGACGAGATTGACCTGATCGCACTGCTTATCGACCACGCCGAGCTTGCCTGTCTTTGCGACATGCTGGAATCGGTTGCGGACGCTCTGCCGACCCTTCCGGAAGAAGATGACGCGGCCTGGGTTTGCCGTGAGCTTGAGAACCGGCTTCCCACCCATGAAGCTCGAGAGCGCAGGTTCTTGGAAACCGTTTTCGCCCCACGGACGATGCCGAACGGCGAAGCGGTCCTTGATCGTATCCGCTGCCGCAGCGTGTCACAGGTTGTGCAAGCGCAGGATCTCGTCGCTGCTCTCCTGCCTGGCGCCTCTCCGCTGCCTGCAACAACATTGGGATATATGCTTCGTTGCTTCTTCGAAGCGTGCCGGGCCGATATGGCGTTCGAGGAGTTGGCGATCCTCGGGCTCGCGGAGCAGCGCCTTACGTCCGCGGCGCGAACATTATTGCGCGACAGCCTCGACCGACACTGTCGCGCCTAGCGCGGCCACGATCATTCAGGCAGCGTCGGTCATTCGCCTGAGCGCGTCGCGCTTGAGTATCGTCACCGCGCGACCGCCCGGCAGGGCAATCACGCCGGCCACCTTGAGCTTGGTCATTTGCCGGCTGACCGTTTCGATGGTGAGGCCCAGCACATCGGCGATTGCGCCTCGGGAAAGAGGAAGATCGAAGGTTACCGGTCCGTTGGAGCTGGCGCTACAGCCCCCGATCCTCTCGAAAGTTTGGAGCAGAAAGTCTGCGATCCTCTCGCTGGCGCTTTGACGACCGAGTAGAAGCATGCGCCTGCGCGCATCGCTCAGCGTATCGAAGGTGCGGCACAGGAGAGCCTGGGTCATCCCGTTTCGCGTCGACAGAAACCCTTCGAAATCGGACTTGCGAAAGGTGCAGATTTCCGCGTCTCCCAACGCCGTCACCGTGAATTCGAAGCTGCCCACGAAGGGCTGTCCCACGAAGTCCGACGGATAGAGCAAGCCGACAATCTGTTCGCGGCCGTCGGCGGTCAACGCGCTGACTTTCAGGATGCCCGAAAGGACATTCGCGCAACCGCGGCTCTCCTCTCCCGCCCAGGCGAAAGCCTCGCCCCGACGTAAGCGGCGGCGGCGACCAAGCCTGTGCAGTCGGGAAAGCTCGGCATCCGTGAGCGTTCCGCACAGGGAATCCCGGCGAACCGCGCAATCCGTGCAGACCGATGTCGGAAACCTCTCCTCGTCATCAGGCCGTGCCAAGATTGTGCAGCTATCGAGCATCTTCGTCCCCACTCGCGCATCCACGCCGGCGGGAGCCCAGGGTTCGGGCCGGCTACGATCTCGGAAGCCGACCGCGAGGTCAAACCCGAGAACCCAAGCGAAATACCACGTGGCGATGAGCCTGCTATCAGTAGTAATCCCGATGCGTGGAAACGATCCCGGTCGTCAGACGGGCCGACATGACCTTGTAGGCCCAGGCCAGCGCCGCACGACGCCGTTCTGCTCGCCGAGGCGATAGGGCTGTGAGCCACATTCTGGCGGGACAGCAACGGGCCGCTTCGTCAGTGATGTCCATCGTTGCGTAATTTCCCCAAGGGCGAGCCATCGTGCGGTAGGGTAGCATTACAGCTGAAGGAGACGTTCGATGGCTGACGCGGCAAAGGGGCATGCCCGACATGTGGCGATCCTCATCCATCCCGATCCACAGAGCTTCAACGCCGCCATCGCGCACGCCTATTGCGAGACAGTTCGGGAATGCGGGCAAGAGGCAATCCTGCGTGATCTCTATGCGATGAAGTTCGATCCGGTACTCAAGAACGAAGAGCGGCCCGACAAGCGTGGTTTCGAGATCGCGCCTGATGTGCGAGCCGAACTCGAAGCCATCGAGGGTTGTGACGTTGTGGCGCTCATTCATCCGATCTGGTTTGGCCTGCCGCCCGCCATGATGAAGGGCTATGTCGATCGCGTGATCGGCGCGGGCGTCACGCCGCATCAGGTGCAGGATCGCACAGGACAAGGCCCGTTGACCACAGGGCATATGATCACGATCACGACATCGGGCGCGCGCGACGCATGGCTGGACGAACAAGGACAGTTGGACTCGCTCAGGGAATTATCGAGCCGATATCTCTTCCGAGCCTTTTCGATGAAATCGGCTGACTATCTTCACATCGGCAGTATCGTCGAAGGTTTGCCCACACGCATCATCGACGAGCATCTTTTCGATGTCCGCGAGCGGGCACGCAAGATTTGCGCGAGGCTTGCCGTGGAGCAAGATGGCGCGGCGGCTCCGCCTTCGATCTCGGACGGAAGCTGAACGACGCGTTCCTGGTACACGATTTAAGTGGATCGAGGGCAGTGGGTCAGTTTGAATTTCCGTTGCCGCCCCAAATCGGTCATAGCCGAGGCGAGTTTGTCAATCCCGAGAGCCGCCGTCGCAAAGCCCGGCATACGATCCGGGAATTGGTAGCCCGAGTTCGTTCGACCGTAGCGAGACGTGTCTATTCCGTCAGTTGGAGCCTGTTTGCGCGAAAATCGATCGTGACGCGCTCGGCCTGGCGCAGCAGGTCAAGTCCCATGCGCCCGGCGAGCCAATCGCTGTTGGCGGTCGTCTTGACGGTCAACACGTGCGCCGGCGCCGCCCGGACAGTCATGCCGCCGAGTTCCAGGCTGATCTCCGGCACGACGACCTCCGGGATTTGCCCGTTGCCGCCAAACCCGCGCACCTGCTTCATTCCGGGCGCGCCTTTTTCCTCGAGCAGCACCGCGAAAGACTTGGCGAAGGGCGGCCACAGGTCGGTCGTCTCGGCGCCCGTGTCGAACACACCGGTCAGCGCCATATGTTCATGAGAGAAGCGAACGATGGGATCGGCGCCGTCGTAACCGAGCGGAGATGAGGGGCGCGCGGGATCGTGTCCGACGCCGATCCAGAAATTGCCGTCGCGGTCCCAGCTCACCTGCTCCAACCCGAGCAAGACCGGAAGGCCGAGCGCGCCCTGTTGCCGCGGGGCCAACGTAGCGAATAGACTGGCATCGTCGGGCAGCACCATGAAGGCCACGTTGCGCAGATGCGCTTTGCCGATACGCACATCAGCAGTCGTGATCCTGAGGCGCGATCCTGCCCCGAGCGCCCTAGCGGTAGTCGCCGCGCTGTCACTGACGGTAAGGCCCATCTCCTTCGCTGCGGTTTCGCTGAGGAAGGACAGGTTGGCGTCGGTATCGACGATGAGTTCGGCCGGCTTGTCGTTCACCGCGGCGGGGACGAACAGCTTATGCTGGAAAATGCGATATCGGATCGTCGCGGGCGCCATGGCGGCAGTGATCTGATCGGGAAGCGTGCGGAACGTCTCGGCGAGCGGATTGGGGTTGCTCGGATCGGTCGCCGCGATGTGCGCCGCCGCCGCTCGGTAATGCCCCTTGCGCAGGTCCATATAGCTGAGCCAACCATGCGCTTCAGCTGCCTGTTTGCCCGCCAGCAGCGGTTGCAGATGCGCCCGCGCCTTCGCCTCATCGCCGAACGCCACAGCGGTGGCGCCAATCGCGAGCGAATCCTTTGCGGTTCCAGCGGTGATGCGGTCCCGCAGGGTGAACCAGTCGTGCTTTTCGTAGAGCGCGACGTCATCCTGATGAACCGGCGCTTGGGCGATTGCGACCGCCGAAGCGACAGCCAGAAGCAGCAGTGCGGATTTCATGCGGCAAGCTTATGGAAGATGGTCGGATTCGCAACACGGTTGATCACGTACCGGCCATTTCCCCGCAAGCGGCTTACGAGCCGTTTTTGTCTTCTGATCGATCAGGACTGCCTGTTGCCATCAGCTTGGCGGCTTGTCGGTGCAGTGATTCGAAACGCCGCCTTCACGCATCCGGCATAGAATGTTCATGATTGAGCGTGAACTGCCATGTTGCTGCGGGTGTCGAAACCGGAACGGTTTTTACACAGCGTGAGTGACGGCTTTCGGCATCGCTCGACACGAAAGCCGACCGAGAACTAACCACCCGATCCTAGCCGTTCCACATCAGATCGACCGTGATGGTCCGCCTCAGGCGGAATTCAAACTGACCCACTGCCCGCAATCTCAATCCGTCGCGTGGCAACCTGGCGATTCGGGCCGAGTCGGTGCCTCAGAACGCGACCATTCTTTCGGGAGAGTGAGAAAAGCAGGCTCTGACTGTGCGCCTAACGTCCGGATTCTGCTTCCCTACGCCAACTTCTGCCGAAACGGCACTTCAGTGCCCTCCCTGTTGCGGGCTGAATCGCGATCGGGCATTCAGGTATCGGATCAATCGGCGGCTGGATGTGCCACACGCTCTTCGGAGTGCTGAACTGCCACGCCTCGTATCTCTATCAGATTGTTAGAGGGAATTGCTCCGCCTGGCAGAGTTTCAGGTGACAGCAATCACGCTGATTGAATGATCACATTCCCCCTTCAGCAGTGGCATTGTATGCAAAAATGCGTGACCGATCATCCGCTCACGCAGAAAAGTCAGTCTTTCACAACCTTCTTCCTAGATCGCGCAGCCCGGTATCGGCCGAAGCCGACCTTCACCAGCAATCCCTCGACACACATACGGGAAAGATAGCAGCGGTGAACGCCGATATCGGTGAGGTCCTTTGTACGAACCTCACCCTTTTCTCGAGCGAGAGCGACAGCCCGCTCTCTCAAAGAAGGCTTCGGACCGCCAGCAAGTCTAATGCGCTCCGCACGGTCACGCTCTCTCTTTCGGATTCCATGTGTCGGCTCCCGTGGAGACGAGAGAGGCGCATCGGAAGCAAATGCGTCAGATTTAACCGGTTGCCAGATCGAAGAGGTTCTTGCCGAAGCGCGATACCGTGATATGGTTTTTCTTGCTTCATCCGATACGAATAGCAAAATTGTTTTAGACGTATCCTGAAATGGGAGCCATGGCTTTGAGACAGTCCGCAGCCGCGCTTCGTGCCTTGCCGGACGCCCCCCTTGCGATTGGCGAATAGGCCGATCGTCGCATCCGCTCTGCAGCGCTCTACACTCCATGCCGCCGTGAACGGGGATGGTCGGCGGCATGCCGCGCCCGGCCCCGCAAGCCGGGCACGGCCTTCTGTCTCAACCGCCCCGCGCCAGTTCGGCGCTGCGCTGCCGTGCCGCGGCGAGCGTGCGGCTGATGAGCGGCGCCAGACCTGCTTCGCCGTCGAGGATGTTGAGGCCGGCGCGGGTCGCTCCGCCTGGGCTCGCGACGCGTTCGGCGAGCATCGCGGGTGACTCGCCAGCCGCGACTGCAAGCGCCGCGGCACCGTCTATCGTCGCCAGCGCCAGCCGCGCCGCCTGTTCGGGCGGCAGGCCAATGTCGGCGCCGGCGGCGCCCAGCGCATCGATGAAGCGGAACAGGAAGGCCGGGCCGGCACCCGACAGCGCCGTCACCGCATCGAGCATAGGCTCGTCCTCAACCCATTCGACGAGCCCCAGCGGCGCCATCATCGCCGCTACGGCCTCGGCCTCAGGCGTACGCGACGGCGCGTACAGCGCCACCGCCCCCTTGCCGAGTGCGACGGGGGTGTTGGGCATGGACCGCACGATGGTGCCCGCGGCCGGGAAGGCCGCGCGCAGGTTCGCCACGGTTGCTCCGGCGAGGATCGAGATCAACGTCGTTTCGGGGCCGGCCGCCATTCCCGCGACTTCGCCCAATTTCTGCGGCTTGACGCCGAGCAGCAGCACGGCCGGCGGCGGGTCGTCGGCCGGCACTGCCGTCACCACGCGCACGCCGGGCGCCACGGGCTTGCCGCTCGGCCGGATCACCGTCACGCGGCGTGCATCGAGCCCCGTCTCCAGCCAGCGCAGAAGCATCGCGCCCGCCATGTTGCCGCATCCGAGCAGCCAGATCGCATCGTTAGACATCGCACGGCGTTAGCCGCCCGTGGAAGGCTTGTCAGCCGTCGCGTCAGGCCTCGCCGCGCGTTTCGATCAGCGCCGCTGCGATCGCTTCCTTCGGGCTCTTCCCGCCCCACAGAACGAACTGGAAAACCGGGTAGAAGCGCTCGCATTCATCGAGCGCCGCTTCGACCAGCGCTTCCGCCTGCTCGAGGCTGATCGAGACGTCGTCGCTGCCTTCGATCAAAGCCGCGTGCCGGAACAGCACGATGCCCGAAGAGGACCACATCTCGAAATGGCCCAGCCAGAGCTGTTCGTTGATCAGCCCGATCGTTTCGTAGATGACGCCATGCTTATCGGCGGTCACGCGAATATCGGGAAATCCGAGGAACTGGAGGACATGATCCTCCTCGCGCCATACCGAGCGAAGCTCATATTGTGCCCAGCTTCCCTGCACATGCGCGACGATCTCATCTTCGCCGACGCGCTCGTGCTGCCAGCCATGGGCAGAGAAATAGCTTTCGAGCATGTCGATGGGCGCGGCGTCGTCGCGCGCGCCTTCAAACTCGTCGAGGTTCATTCATGCCTTTCCAGGGCGCATGGCCACGCCCGCGCCGACCCTTACGAAAGAGCCGCGCGCGCGCAAGCCGGCATTTCCCGATCGGTGGAAAATCCTGTGGATAAGAAGGGGGTCAATCCACCGGGTCGGAGGTGGGCTTGCCCAGATCGACATCCGCCGGCGCAGCGGCGGCGGGTGCGCCCGTACGCGACGCCTCGAGCACCGCGAGGCGCGTGCGAAGTTCGTCCACCTCATCGCGGGCAGCGGCGGCCATTGCCTTCACCGCCTCGAACTCGTCGCGGCTGACGAAGTCCAGCCCGCCGATCCATTCACGCGCGCGCTGCCGGGCCGATGCCTCGGCCTCACGCCCCATGCCGGCCAGCGTGCCGGCGGCACCGTTCATCAGCTTGGCCAGATCGTCGAAGAACCGGTTTTCGGTCTGCATTCAAGAAACTCCCATCGGGCCGATGCCCATCAGCGGGTTATCTGGCCCCTCGGCTCCCCGTGCACAAGGGTTTCCGCGTCCGGATTGAGGCGCGCGATCTCCCAATTGAGCGCCGAAGCCAGACAAAGCCAGGCCAGATAAGGGAGCAGCAACCAGCCCGCGAGCGGCCGGATGCGGCGGAACAGCGTGATGGTGATTGCCACCATAACCGCCATCGCGATCAACACCGTCAGCGCGATCCGAACCTGATGGAGCCCGAAGAACAAGGGCGACCACGAGAGATTGAGCAGCAACTGGGTGGCGAACAGACCTATCGCACGCCCCCGCCCCGGCGCGCCGCGGGCATCGAGCACCAGCGCCAGCGCAACCCCCATCAGGATATAGAGCGTCGTCCAGGCGACGGGAAAAGCCCAGCCCGGCGGCACGAACCATGGCTTGTCCAGCGCAGCATACCAGCGATTGCTCTCGCTCGCTCTGGAGATCCAGCCCGAGCCTATGCCGAGCAACAGGATCGAGGGCACGGTAAGCAGAAGCGTCTTGCCGAGAGTCCTACTCATCACCCAACCGCCCTTCGAAGGAGTCACAAGACGCAAGGCGCCGCTTCGGCGCTGGTTCCGTTCAGCCCGCGCGCCGCGCGGATACGAGAAATTCGACATTGCCCTCGGGGCCCGTGACCGGGCTTTCGACGACACCCTCGACCATCCAGCCGCTCGTTTGCAGCCATTCGACCACTTCGCCGCAGACGCGCGCATGCACCGCAGGATCACGGACCACACCGCCCTTGCCAACCTCGGCTCGGCCAGCCTCGAATTGCGGCTTGATCAGTGCGACCAGCCGCCCGTCCGGTCGCACGAACGACAGTGGACGTTCGAGCACCTTGGCGAGGCCGATGAAGCTGGCATCGCAGACGATGATGTCGATTGGCTCGGGGATGTGCTCCGCCGTCAGGATGCGCGCGCTGGTCTGTTCATGGACGATCACGCGATCGTCCTGCCGCAGCTTCCAGGCAAGCTGGTTCGTGCCCGAATCGACTGCATAGACGCGCGCTGCGCCGCGGCTCAGCAGCACGTCGGTGAAGCCGCCGGTCGACGAGCCGACGTCGATCGCGACCATGCCGGTCACATCGATCCCGAAATGGGTCAGCGCATGATCGAGCTTGAGCCCGCCACGCGATACCCACGGATGATCCCGCCCCTTCACGCTCAGCGGCGCATCCTCGGCGAGCATCTGGCCGGCCTTGTCGACCTTGCGGTCGCCCGTCAGCACCAGCCCGGCGAGAATCAACGCCTGACCCCGCGCGCGCGACTCGACGAGGCCACGCTCCACCAGCAGTTGATCGGCACGAATCTTGGGCATCGCTTGCGCCATACGCGTTCGGGCTGGCGCCCGCCACGCCCCCGAAAGCGCCGCCGCATTGTCGCCGCAGTCGGACTGGCGCGCGGCACCGTCCTTTTATCGCCGTCCTATTGTCTATCTATACAGTAGACTTTATCTTCAAATCGTCGAAAGACAGCGGCCGCGCGACGTCCCCCTAGAGCGGCGCGCGGCCGCAACCTTCGGCAAGAGCAACAGGGACGAGGTAAGGAGGCTGCGATGGCGCAACTGTCTCATGACTTCGACGGACGGGCTCCGCTGGTGCTGACGGTTCCGGGCCTGAGCAATTCTGGGCCAGGCCATTGGCAGACCTTGTGGGAACAATCGCGCGACGATTGCAGCCGCGTCGACCTCGGCCAATGGGATGCACCCCACCGTAACAGCTGGGTGACGAAGCTCGACCAGGCCATCCGCAATTCGCCGACCCCGGTGATCCTGGTGGCGCACAGCCTGGGATGCCATGCCGTCGCCTGGTGGGCGGCGCTCTCCGGGCAGCCCTATGGCTGGCCGGTCGCGGGCGCGCTGCTGGTCGCGCCGCCGGACGTGACGCGCGCGGGCGTCCATCCCGGCATCAAGGATTTCGCGCCGATGGCGCCGGCGATCCTGCCCTTCCCCGCGATCCTCGTGGCCAGCGAGGATGATCATTATGCGTCGATCCAGGCCTCGTTCGACATGGCCCGGCATTGGGGCTGTCATTTCGAGACTGCCGGCGCGCTCGGCCATATCAATGCCGACAGCGATATCGGCTTCTGGGCAGACGGCCAGCGCCTGCTCGATCGCGTGATGGGCGCGGCGCACCGGTCGCGCGACGGCCAGGCGGTCAGCGGCATCGAGGCGCTGCGCGGCCCCGATTCGGACCGGACGCGCTCACCCGCTGGCTGAGCGGCGCCAAGCATGGTTCGTACCGAGCGCCGGGCGGTTATCGGGCCGCCCGGCGCTTCGTGTCATTAGCCGATCTTCTGGCCGGTTTTGGCCCAGTCCGCCATGAAGCCCTGGATGCCCTTGTCGGTCAGCGGGTGGTTGAACAGCGCCTTGATGACCGCAGGCGGCGCCGTCATCACGTCTGCACCGATCCTGGCCGATTCCAGCACATGGATCGGGTGGCGCACGCTTGCGACCAGGATCTCGGTGTCGAACGCGTAATTGTCGTAGATCAGCCGGATGTCGGCGATGAGCTGCATGCCGTCGAGGCCGACATCGTCATGGCGACCGACGAAGGGCGAGATGAAGCTCGCGCCCGCTTTGGCCGCCAGCAGCGCCTGGTTGGCGGAGAAGCAGAGCGTGACGTTCACCATCGTGCCCTCGCCGCTCAACGCTTTGCAGGTCTTGAGGCCATCGATCGTCAGCGGCACCTTGATGGTGACGTTGTCGGCGATCTTCCGGAGGATCTCGGCCTCCTTCATCATCGTCTCGTGATCGAGCGCGACGACTTCCGCCGAGACCGGGCCGTCGACGATCCCGCAAATCTCCTTCACCACTTCCAGGAAGTCGCGGCCCGACTTGTGGATCAGCGACGGATTGGTGGTGACGCCATCGAGCAGGCCGGTTGCCGCGAGCTCGGCAATTTCGGCAGTGTCCGCGGTGTCGACGAAGAACTTCATGATCGTCCCCTCTGGGCTGTGCGAATCGGCGCCCTCTATAGGCGCGCGAACGCTGACGCCCAACGCTTAGCTGCGCGGCTGTGGGAACGCTACCAAGCTCAGGTTTCGCGTGGCCAACTCAAACTTTATTGAACGATAATATCGTGCACGATATATAAGCTGCATCAGCCCGCCAACGGAACCACCGGCGGGGCGAGCAAGGAGACAGACGATGAAGGTTCTCTATTCCACCGAAGCCACGGCCACCGGCGGCCGCACCGGCAGCGCCAGCACCAAGGACGGCGCGCTCGCCGTGTCGCTGGTCACCCCCAAGGAATTGGGCGGCCCGGGTGGTGAGGGCAACAACCCCGAACAGCTTTTCGCCGCGGGTTATTCGGCCTGTTTCCTCGGCGCCGTGAAATTCGTCGCGAGCCAGAAGAAGGTGAAGGTTTCGGAGGATTCCACCGTGACCGCCACCGTCGGGATCGGCGCGCGTGACGATGGCCAGGGCTTCGGCCTCGACGTGGCGCTGGCGATCAGCCTGCCCGGTATCGACCACGAGACCGCGCAGGCGATCGTCGACCAGGCGCACATCGTCTGCCCCTACAGCCACGCCACCCGTAACGGGCTGGACGTGCGCATCAGCCTGATCTGACGCGGGGCTCCCCACGCCATTTTCGGATCTTCTCCCGCTCCGGCGGGAGAAGCCTTTTATGGCGCAGCGGCCGCCGCGGCGACGCGCCAGATGGCTCCGCCCTTGTCGTCCACCACCAGCAACGCGCCATCCTTGGCGGTTGCCAGAGCACGCGGCCGGCCGTGAACCAGCACGCCGTCGGTGAAGGCGGTCAGAACCGGTTTCATGTCGCCGGCGGGGCGCCCATCGCGGAAGGGAACGAACACCACATCATAGCCGAGCAGTTGCGCCCGGTTCCACGATCCGTGGCGGGCGACGAACGCTCCCGATCGGAACGGCTGCGGCAACGACGTCCGATCGCCGAACGAGATGCCCAGCGCCGAGGCGTGCGCGCCCACGGCATAGTCGGGCGTGATCGCGCGCGCGACCAGATCCGGGCGCTGGCCTTTCAGCCGCGGATCGGGATGCTTCCCCCAATAGCTGTAGGGCCATCCATAGAAGCCGCCTTCCTGAACCGATGTGATGTAGTCGGGCACGAGATCGTCGCCCAGTTCGTCCCGTTCGTTCACCGACGTCCACAGCTTGCCCGTGACCGGTTCCAGCGCCATGCCGACCGGATTGCGGATGCCATCGGCAAAAATGCGCTCGCGCCCGGTTTGCAGATCGATGGCGAGGATCGCCGCGCGGCGCTTTTCCTTCTCCATCCCATATTCGCCGGCGTTGCTGGCCGAACCGATGGCGACGTATAGCGTCTTGCCATCGCGGCTGGACAGCAGGTTGCGGGTCCAGTGATTGTTGTAGCCGGTCGGATCGAACCGGGTGATCCAGGTCCGCGGCGCATCGTCGGCGATCCGCGTCGTCCCGATCGCATAAGGCGTCCAGAACACGCCATTGGCGTTGGCGATATACAGCTTCGCTCCGATCAGCGCCATGCCGTAGGGTTGTTGCAGCCCGGCGATAAGCACCTCGCGGACATCGGCGCGTCCATCGCCATCGCTGTCGCGCAGCAGCAGGATGCGGTTCCGGCCCTGATCGCGATAGGTCGGATCCTCGTTCTTCCGCTCGGTCCGCGCCTCGGCCACCAGGACGTCGCCATTTGGCAGCACGACGGCATTGCGCGGCGAATCCAGACCATCCGCAAACCGATTGACGGCGAGCCCCGCTGCTGCGGCCGGCCCGCCACCGTTCGGAAACGGCGTGGTGTCCGGCGTGTTGACCGCGGACTTCGTCTGATACGGCGGCGGCAATTGAGGATTGGAGCCGATACCGGGGCCGTTCTGCACCTGCGCCACGGCGGGCAGCGCGGCGAAGGAAAGAGCGAGCGCCAGTGATGGTCGACGCCAGCGACTCAGCGGGAATGCCGTTGGCAGGCGAGAATGTCCGAGTGACGGCTCTTCACGTCCCAGCATAGCGCCCCCCCAATTCACGCACCTCCACCATTTGGTTGAATGTTCCGTATTTTGGCATGGCATGCCGTTGTGATCTCGGCAATGTCAAGGACGCCTCAACGGCAGCTCAGTCAGGGGTGATACGGATTATCTGAAAAGCCGTCGGGCATCGGATCGAACACATCCTTTGCAGGGCCGGTGAGGATTAGGATCTCCGTGTCGACGCCTGTCAGGCCAGTGCGCTGGTGCAGGTCTCGGCACAGAGGGATGTTCTTCCAGCGCGTCCATCCCTAACTAGCGGCGATGGCGCGCGCGCGAGTCCTGTTGCTGAACCCGGCCCTCGGCCCCCTCGACTATCGCGTGGATCGCGAACATGCCGTCGAACCCGGCAGCATCGTGCTCGCGCCGCTCGGGCCGCGCCAGCTTGCCGGCGTGGTCTGGGAGCCCGAGAGGATGCCCTCAGACGCAGAAGTGGGCGACAATCGATTACGGCCCCTGCTCGGCGTCTATGATCTGCCGCCGCTGGGCGCGCCGCTGCGGCGGCTGATCGAGTGGACGTCCGACTATTATCTGTCGCCGCCGGCCGCTGTGCTGCGCATGGCGCTGTCCTCTGCCTCCGCGCTCGATGCCAGCCGCACCGTCACCGAATATCGCCTGACCGGTCGCGTGCCCGATCGGATGACGCCGATGCGCACTCAGGCGCTGGAGCGGATCGGCGAGCGGCAGGGGCTGGTACGCGAACTGGCGACGATCGCCGACGTTTCCGACGCTGTCATCCGCGGGCTGGTGAAGGCCGGTGCGATCGAGGCGGTCGAGGTCTCGGTTGAAGATCCCTATCCGCGCCCCGATCCGGCCTTCGCGCGCCCCACGCTGTCGGCCGAACAGGCGCAGGTTGCCGGAACCCTCGCCGGGGCGGTTTCCGCGCGCGGCTTCCAGACCTTCCTGCTCGACGGCGTCACCGGATCGGGCAAGACCGAGGTCTATTTCGAGGCGGTCGCCCGCGCGCTCGACGAGGGTGGGCAGACCCTGGTCCTGCTGCCGGAAATCGCGCTGACCGAACCCTTCCTGCGCCGCTTCGAGGGGCGCTTCGGCCACCAGCCCGTCGCCTGGCATTCGGGACTGCGCCAGTCGCAGCGGCGCCGGGCGTGGCGCGCGATCGCCAGCGGCGAGGCGAAGGTGACGGTCGGTGCGCGATCGGCGCTGTTCCTGCCCTATCGCGACCTGCGGCTGATCGTGGTCGACGAGGCGCACGAGACCAGTTTCAAGCAGGAAGACGGCGTCACCTATCATGCGCGTGACGTGGCGGTGATGCGCGGCAATTTCGAAGGCTGCCCGGTGATCCTCGCCAGTGCGACGCCGGCGATCGAGACGCGCCATCAGGTCGCCATCGGCCGCTATCGGGAACTGAAACTGCCCGATCGCTTCGGCGGCGCGACCCTGCCCGATATCGCCGCGATCGACCTGACCGCGCATCCGCCGAGCCGCCAGCACTGGATTGCGCCGCCGCTGGTCAGGGCGATGGAAGAAACGATCGCGCGCGGCGAGCAGGCCTTGCTGTTCCTCAATCGCCGCGGCTATGCGCCGCTCACCCTGTGCCGCACCTGCGGCCACCGCTTCCAATGCCCCAATTGCACCGCGTGGATGGTCGAACACCGGCTGATTCGCCGGCTGCAATGCCATCATTGCGGGCATGTGATGCCGCCGCCCGCCGAATGCCCCGAATGTCACGAGGCGGACAGCCTCGTCGCTTGCGGCCCCGGCGTGGAGCGCATCGCCGACGAGGTCGCGGAACTCTTCCCCGACGCGCGCACCGCGCTGGTCACGTCCGACACGATGTGGTCCCCGGCGAAGGCGGCCGAGTTCGTCGGGCGGATGGAAGCGCGCGAGATCGACATCGTCATCGGCACCCAGTTGATCACCAAGGGCTATCATTTCCCCGAACTCACGTTGGTGGGCGTGATCGACGCCGATCTGGGGCTGGCCGGCGGTGACCTGCGCGCGGCGGAGCGGACCTTCCAGCAGATCATGCAGGTCGCGGGCCGCGCCGGCCGCGGCGAGAAGCCCGGGCATGTCATGATCCAGACGCACGGCCCCAGCCATCCGGTGATCAAGGCGCTGGTCGCCGGCGACGCCGCTGCCTTCTACGCCGCGGAAACCGAGGCGCGGCGCGATGCCAACGCCCCGCCGTTCGGGCGCTATGCCGCGATCATCATCTCCGCCGAGGACCAGCGCCAGGCGGCCGAGACCGCGACCCTGATCGGCCGCACCGCGCCACGGATCGAAGGCATGGCGGTCTATGGCCCCGCCCCCGCGCCGATGGCGATGCTGCGCGGCCGCCACCGCCAGCGCCTGCTGGTCCACGCGGTCCGCGCACTCGACGTGCAATCGGCGATCCGCGAGTGGCTGGGCGGGCTCGAATGGCCGCGCAGCGTGCGGGTTTCGGTCGATGTGGACCCCTATAGTTTCGTTTGATCCGGCATCGCAGCGCGGATAGGCTTTCGCCATCTACGAAATGGGGGTGTTTCGTCGTGCTGCGTGTCCTGTCATTCTTGATGTTTCTGTTCCTGCCGCAAACCGCCTCTGCCGCCTGGCATGAGGCGAGCAGCGATCATTTCATCATCTATTCGAACGACAGCTCGGAGAATATTCGCAACTTTGCCGCACGCCTCGAACAATTTGACAGTGCGCTGCGGCTGGTGACATCGGCGCCGAAGATCCCGGCCAGTGCGTCGAGCCGCGTCACCATCTACATCGTCGACGATATGGGCGACATCCGGCGGCTGGCGGGTATCCGCAGCGTTGCCGGCTTCATGGAGAACCGCGCGTCGGGAAGCGTCGCCTTCGTCCCCCGCCGCGCCGATACGGGCAGATATTCGCTGAACGCGCAGACGGTCCTGCTGCACGAATACGCGCATCATTTCATGTATCAGAGTTGGGGCAACACCGTCGTGCCACTCTGGTTTTCGGAAGGGTTCGCGGAGTTCTACGCGACAGCCACGTTCGAGGACGACGGCAAGCTGGTGCTGGGCACGGCGCCGCGCTATCGCGCCTGGGGCATGCTCGACGCATCGATCCTGCCCGCCCGGACGATGCTCAAGCTCAATCCCGGCCGGCTGAGCGATGAACAGACGGCCGCGCTGTACGCCCGCGGCTGGCTGGCGATTCATTATCTGGCGATGGAGCCGGAACGCGCGAAGCTGTTGCGGACCTATCTGAACGCGATCAACAGCGGCACCGATGCAGATACGGCCAGCGCGGTATTCGGCGATTCACGCGCGTTCGACCAAGCCCTGAACCGCTACATCCGGCAGCGCAAATTGCCGGCGCTGGGCATCAAATCGGGGCTCGATCCCGGCGCGGTCGCCGTCCGGCCGCTGACGCCCGGCGAAGCCGCGACAATGGAGGTCAGCATCCGATCGACGCGCGGGGTGAGCGAGAAAACAGCCCCGCTGGTCGCGGCCGAGGCCCGCAAGGCCGCAGCCGCCTATCCCGACGATGCCGGCGCGCAGAATGTGCTGGCCGAGGCAGAATATGATGCGGGCAATCATGCAGCGGCAGAGGCCGCGGCGGATCGGGCGCTGCGCGCCGACCCAAAATCTATCCACGCGATGATCTACAAGGGGCTTTCGGCGCAGGCGCGGCTGCTCGCGAAGGCGGATACGAAGGATACGGACTGGCGGGAGGTGCGCCGTTGGTACCTCGCCGCGAACCGCATCGATCCCGAATATGCCTGGCCGCTGATCCTCTATTATCAGAGCTTCGGCGCCGCCGGCCAGCCGGTCACTGCGAACGCCGAATCCGGCCTGCTCTATGCGCATGCGCTGGCGCCGTTCGACTATGGCCTTCGGATCCTGGCGACGCGGCTGCTGATCGGGCAGCAGAAGCTTGCCGAAGCGCGAGTGGCGATCGCCCCAATCGCCTACAGTGCCGAACAGGGCGCAGCGCAGCGCGACTGGGCGATGTCGGTGATGAGGGCCCTCGACGCGATGGACGGCAAGGCAGCCCTCGCCGCGATGGACAGCACGCCTGATGACAATAAGCAGGTGCCCGCGGAGGGCGAAAAGGCGTATCGCGGCAAACGCACGCATCCAGATATTTCCTAAGGCGTGCCTCCACGATATGGGGCACGCCATGGGTCGCACATGGGGGATACAGGTGAAGCACGCGTTCATCGCCGGGCTGATGATGGTCGTCGCGCTGCTGGCCGGGCCCCTGCACGCGCAAAGCCGCGACATCAGCGCGGCCGAGCGCAGCGTGGTGCGCGTCGTGGTGGTCGCGACCGACGGCAACGACTATTTCTATCGCGGCCATGGCAGCGGTTTCGCGGTCGGGCCGCGGCAGATCGTCACCAACCTCCATGTCGTCGAACAAGCGCTCGACGATCCCGAGATGCTGATCTTCGTTGTGCCCTATGACGGCAAGGAAGGCTTCGTCGGCAAGGTTGCCACCTATTCTCAGCGCGTCGATCTCGCGCTGGTCGACCTGGATGGCGGACAGCTGGCGCCCGGCACGATCGCGACATTGCCGCCCGAAGGTTCGGAACCGGTCTATGCGATCGGCTATCCCAGCAATGTCGACCGCGCGGAAGGCCGCAACGCCGATGACCTGATCCGCCCGACCGCGCCGGTGCGCACGCAGGGCCTGATCTCGCAAGGACGCAGCAGCAAGGATTATGACACCATCCTGCACACCGCTGCGATCGCGCGCGGCAGCAGCGGCGGGCCGCTGCTCGACGAGTGCGGCCGCATCGTCGGGGTCAATTCCTATCTGAGCGCATCCGACGGCGTCGATGCCGAGTTCGGTTTCGCCGCCAGCGGCCGCGAACTGACCGCGTTCCTCAAGGGCGCCCAAGTCGAGGCGCGCACGACGCCGGTGCGCTGCCTCTCCGCCGCGGAACAGGCCGAACTCGAACGTCGCGCAGCCGCAAGCGATGCGAGCGACGCCGAGGCGCAGCGCCGCATGGCCGAGGACGCCAAGGCTGCGCGCGCCGCCGAACGCGAACGCATCGAGCGCGAAATCGCAACCGAGCGCGAGAACGCCATCGCGGTCGCGGCTGTGCTCCTCGCGCTCGGCGTGCTGGCGCTGGCCGGCGGCGGTCTCGCGCTCAGCCAGCAGCGCCGCAACCCGGGCATCGGCGCGATCGTCGTCAGCATGCTGCTGCTCGCGGGCGCACTGCTCATCTTCCTCAACCGGCCCAAGTTCGACGAGGTCGACGATCGCATGCCGCCGGAAAAGAAGGTTGTTGCCGAGGGCTATGATGCGATCGGCAAGAATATCTGCCGTGTGGTCAGCGATCGCAGCCGCATCACCGTTTCCGCCACCGATGACCTGCCGTTCGAGTGGACCGCCACCGGCTGCGTCAACGGCAAGACCCAATATGGCGAGATCGCGAGCGGCATCTGGAGTCGAGCGCTGGTTCCAGAGAACGACGCCACGGTCACCGTGCAGAGCTTCGAGCCCGCCAAAGGCCGTTTCCGCTCGGACCGTTACCTGCTGAACGCCGCCGACATGGAATCGGTGCGTGAGATTCGCCGCCGCTATGATCAGACGGGTTGCACCACCGATCCGGAGGTGCTGCGAACGGTGGCGGAAATGCAGGCGGCAATCCGCACGTCGTTGCCGCCGCAGGCGAACGAGAGCCTGGTCTATCAATGTGGAAAGCTCGTCGCGCCCTGACATCCGGCCTTGCCCGGCGCGACGACGGGCGATAGCCCTGCGGACTGACGGGAGCGAAGTCATGCGCTTGATCCGACTGATTTTTGCCCTGCTGGCCACGGCAAGTGTGCCCGCCCGCGCCGATTGGCAGCGTGTCGATACCGAGCATTTCACCGTCTATGCCGATACCCGTCCGGACAAGGCGCGGGACTATGCGCTGGAGCTTGAGCGCTTCGACATGCTGGCGCGCCACGTGTTCGCGTTGGGAGATCGCGAACCTGGCATGAAGCTGACGGTGTTCGCGCTGGATACCGACGGCCAGGTGCGTGCCGTGTTCGGCGACAATTCGGGCAATGTCGGCGGCTTCTATGTGCCCGCCGCGGGCGGCGCGCTGGCGGTGGTGCCCCGCGCCACCGGTTCGATCCAGACCGGCGAGATCGTGCTGCGCCACGAATATGCGCATCATCTGATGATGCAGTATTTTCCCTCGACCTACCCGATCTGGTATGTCGAGGGCTTCGCGGACTTCCTTTCCACCGCAAGCTTCGACAAGCAGGATTTCGCGAGCCTGGGCACACCGCCGGCCGCACGCTGGATGGCCGCGCGCAACGGCCCGCAAATGCCGCTCGAACGACTGCTGACCGCCAATCGCGGGACGCTGAAGGGGCCGCAGACCAGCGCACTCTACGCCGAAGGCTGGATGCTGACGCATTACCTGTCGGTCAGCGGCGAACGCCCCGGCCAATTGTCGCGCTATCTCGATCTGCTTGCCGGAGGACGGCCCAATCGCGATGCCGCCACAGAGGCGTTCGGGCCGCTGGACCAGCTGCAGAACGACTATGATCGCTACCGGGAGCAATCGCGGCTCAACTATTTCCACATCGCGCAGCCCTTCGTCTATCGGGGCGCCGCGACGGTGACGGCGCTCGATGCCGCAGGCCAGCAGACGATCCGCGAGCGCATCGCGCTGATGCGTGGCGTACCCCGCGAACGCCGGCTTGCCCTTGCGACCGAGCTCGAACGGGCGGCGGCGCAGTTTCCAGACAACGCCGAGACTTTCGCGATGCTCGCGCAGGCGCGGCTGCTGCTGGGCGAGCACGACGCTGCCAAGGCCGCGGCGGACAAGGCACTCGCGCTCGATCCCGATCTGGGCCGCGCCGCGCTTTGGCGCGCGCTGGCCGAGGCCGCACGGCTGCAGAAGGCGGGCAACCGCGACACCGAGGCGTGGAAGGCGGCACGCGCCGACATCATCCGCGCCAACCGCGCGGCGCCCAACGATCCGCTGCCGCTCTACGAGAATTTCCGCATCTATACCCGGCTCGGCCTGGAACCGTCGGCAACCGCGAAACAGGGCCTCGCGCGCGCTTATCAACTGCTGCCGCAGCATGTCGGCGTGCGCTTCACCTACGCGCGGCTGCTGGCGCGCGCGAGCAAGCCCGACGCCGCAATCACCTTGCTCCAGCCGCTCGCGAACAATCCGCATGGCGGAAACGCCTCCGAGGATGCGGCGCGGATGATCGAGGCGCTGCGCGCGCGCCAGCCGGTACCCGATCCCCCTTCCGAAACCCCGGGCGCCGATGAGGATTGATCATCATGCACGTCGCGATCTTCGGCACGAAACCCTATGATCGTCAGTTCCTGACCGCCGCAAATGCCGCGCACAGCCATGACCTGACGTTCTTCGAACCACGGCTCGACTCCGCCACGGCCACGCTCGCCGACGGATTTCCGGCGGTCTGCGCCTTCGTCAACGACCGCCTCGACGCGGACGTGCTCGCGCGGTTGGCGCGAGGCGGCACCAAGCTGGTCGCGTTGCGCTGCGCCGGCTTCAACAATGTCGATCTGCGGACCGCCGAGCGACTGGATATCGCGGTTGCGCGCGTGCCCGCTTACTCGCCGCATGCGGTTTCGGAATTCACCATCGCACTGCTGCTCGCGCTGGACCGCCACATCCCCCGCGCCTGGGCACGGGTACGCGACAATAATTTCGCGCTGGACGGGCTGATCGGGCGCAATCTTCACGGCCGCACCGCCGGGGTGATCGGCACCGGCCGGATCGGCGCGCTGGTCGCCCGCACGCTGCGGCTCGGTTTCGGCTGCCGCGTGCTCGCGGCGGACGTCGTCGAGGATCCGGAGCTCGTGGCGATCGGCGTCGCGTATCGCTCGCCCGCCGAGGTGATCGGCGCGGCCGAGATCCTCACATTGCACTGCCCGCTGACCCCAGAGACGCACCACATCGTCGACGCCGAGGCAATCGCGCGGGCAAAGCCCGGGCTGATTCTCGTCAACACCAGCCGCGGCGCGCTGATCGACACGGCCGCGCTGATCGACGGGCTCAAGAGCGGCCGCATCGGCGGCGTCGCGCTCGACGTTTATGAGCAGGAGGCTGACCTGTTCTTCGAGGATCTTTCCAACGAGATCGTCCAGGACGATGTGTTCCAGCGGCTGCTGACCTTTCCCAATGTGCTGATCACCGGGCACCAGGCATTTCTGACCGAGGAGGCGCTGCAGGCGATTGCGGCGACGACCCTCGAAAACGTCAGTGATTTCGCGGCGGGCCGGGTGCTGAGGAATGCGGTCGGCACGGCGATGCTGCGGGCGTAGCGGGCATTCCCCTCCCGCTTGCGGGAGGGGAATTTCCTTACTGGTCGATATCCCGCCGGAACGTCTCCGGCAGGAAGATGAGCCCGATCACGACCGTCGCCGCGGCAATCACCACCGGATACCAGAGGCCATAATAGATATCCCCGGTCGCCGCGACCATCGCGAAGGCGGTGGTCGGCAGGAAACCGCCGAACCAGCCATTGCCGATATGATAGGGCAGCGACATCGCGGTGTAGCGGATGCGGCTGGGGAAGAGTTCGACCAGCATCGCCGCGATCGGGCCGTAGACCATCGTCACCAGCATCGCGAGCGCCCAGAGCACAGCGATCGCCTTCACCCGGTCGATCTGCGCCGGGTCGGCGGCGGGCGGGTAGCCGACCGCCGCCAGCGCCTCCCCCAGCCGTGTCTGGAAATCGGCGATCGCCGCCCTGCGCGCCTCGGGAGAGAGGCCCGCCGGCGTGGGCACCGTGAACGGGGTCGTCCCCACCCGCACCGTCGCCGGTTCGCCCGCGGGCGCCGGCTGGTTGGCATAGCTGATGCCGGTCTTCGCCATGAAGGCCTTGGCGATGTCGCAGCTCGAGCCTTCGAACTTGTTCTTGCCGACCGGATCGAACTGGAAAGCACATTCATCGGCATTGGCGACGATGGTGACGGGCGCCAATGCCTGCGCCCGCGCCAGCGCCGGGTTGACGGCGTCGGTCAGTGCGCCGAACAGCGGGAAATAGGCAAGCGCCGCCAGCGCGCAGCCGGTGAGGATGATCGGCTTGCGGCCGATCTTGTCCGACAGCCAGCCGAACAGCACGAAGAAGGGCGTCGCCAGCGCCAGCGCGACCGCGACGAGGATGTTGGCGGTGGCGCCATCCAGACGCAGCGTCTTTTCGAGGAAGAACAGGGCGTAGAACTGGCCCGCGTACCAGACCACCGCCTGCCCCGCGACCGCGCCGAACAGCGCGATCAGCACCCAGCGCAGGTTGCGCCACTGGCCGAACGCCTCGGTGAGCGGCGCCTTGGACGTGGTGCCCTCATCCTTCATCTTCTGGAAAACCGGGCTTTCGTTGAGCTGCAGCCGAATCCACATCGAAACGCCGAGCAGCAGGATCGACACGAGGAAAGGCAGACGCCAGCCCCAGGCCGCGAACGCCTCCTCCCCCACCGCGAAGCGGAAGCCGATCACCACCAGCAGCGCCGCGAACAGGCCGAAGGTGGCGGTGGTCTGGATCCAGCTCGTGTAGAGACCCCGCTTGTTGTTGGGTGCATGCTCGGCGACGTAGGTCGCGGCACCGCCATATTCACCGCCCAGCGCCAGCCCCTGCGCCAACCGCATGATCACCAGGATGATCGGCGCGGCGACGCCGATCGTTCCGTAAGCCGGCAACAGGCCGACCGCGAAGGTGGAAAGCCCCATGATCGCCATGGTCACGAGGAATGTGTTCTTGCGCCCGACCAGATCGCCGATCCGCCCGAACACCAGCGCACCGAACGGCCGCACCGCGAAGCCTGCGGCAAACGCGGCGAGTGCGAAGATGAAGGCGGTGGTCTCGTCGACGCCTGAAAAGAACTGCGCGGAGATGTGGGTGGCGAGGAGGCCGTAGAGGTAGAAATCATACCATTCGAACACGGTGCCCAACGACGAGGCGGCGATGACCAGTTTCTCGTTTTGCGTCGCGGCATGATGGCGCGGCTCGCCATCCTTGTTCGCCAGGCTTTCGTCGACAGTCGCCACGCATCTCTCCTCTGTGCCCTGGCCCATCGGTCAGGTCTGTTGCGGCGCATCAAAGGCGAAGGCGTCGTCCGCGTCCAGTGCCAAGGATGCATCGCCGAACAGCGGCGTCATGCGGCGTCAGGCGGCGTCCTCTTCCTCGCCGTCGCGGACGGCAACGATCACCCGATCGCGACCGTGCTGCTTGGCATGCAGCAGCGCAGCATCCGCCGCGCGCACGAGACGGCCACCGGCGACATGATCGGGCGTGTTGGCGACGCCGATCGAGGCAGTCACCGCCCCCAGCGGGCGTCCGTCATGGACGAGATGCAGCGCGGCGATGCGTTGCCGGATCTGCTCGGCAAGGTCGATCGCGCCCGACGTGCCGACGGCGGGCAGCACCAGCAGGAATTCCTCACCGCCATAGCGAAAGGCCAACCCGCCATCGTGGACGGCATCGCGCAACACCGCCCCCACTTCCCGCAGCACGAGATCCCCGGCGTCATGCCCGAACATGTCGTTGAAGCGCTTGAAATGGTCGACGTCGAGCATCACCGCGCTCACCGTCTGGCCGCTCCGCTCGGACTCGGCCAGCAGCAGATCCAGCATCGTATCCAACTGGCGCCGGTTGGCGAGACCCGTCAGCGGATCCGCCATCGCCATTTCGCGCAGCGCGTCGCGCAGCCTGAGGCTGGCGACCGCGAGGCTGATGTTTTCCGCGAGCATCTGCATGTAGGTTTCCGGGGTCGCGGATCGTTCACCCGCATCGGCGATCGGCTCGAAATAGAGCAGACCCAATGCTTCACGCTGCGCGATCAGCGGCAGACAGATGCTGTTGACAATCGCGCCCGGGATTCGGTCGAGATGGTCGCAGGGCACGTCGATCATCGCGCCTTCAGGCCGATGGCTCGATCCGCGGCGCAGCGCCCAGCAGGCTATCGGTGTGAACTCGGAGCGTGAATGCCGCGGCAGCTTCCAGCGGCAGCGCTCGACCATCGCGTTGCGATGACGATCGTGCAGATAGAGGATTCCCGACATACCCTGGACGATCTCGGGCACGAAGCGCTGCACCACCTCGGTCAGGTCCCGCATCGTGTCCGCGCCCTGCAGCCGTTGCATCATGCGCGACAGCAGGTCGCGCGTCGCCCGGTCGTCCTTCGCTTCCTCCTCCAGCCGCTGGCGTTCGAGGCCGTTCTCGCGGAAGACGCGGATCGCATGCGCCATGTCGCCGATCTCGTCGATCTGATCGGTCGCAGGCATCTCCGCAGCGTAATCCTGCGCGGCGAGCCGCGTGACGACGTCGCTCAGCCGCACCACCGGCCGCAGCACCCGCAGCCGGATGACGAAGGCGAGCACGAAGACGAACAGCAGGCCGGTGGCGACGAGCACGATTGCCGACGTCGTCCGCCAAAGGCGCGCGATGCCGGTGGCTTGGCCGACATCGGCATCGATTCTGCGGTTAAGCCGGTCCTGGAAGCGGTCGACCTGCTCCTCGACGCGATCGAGCTGCCGCTCATAGGGCGCACCGAAGACGATCGCGCGGGCTTGCGTCTCATTGCCCGATCGTTGGGCGTCTATCGCTGTCCGCTGTTCGTCATGCAGGGTTTCGGCCAGGCGCATCGCATCGAGCACCGCCCCGATCTCGTCCACCCCGGCGCCGGCATCGCCCAGCTTGCGGATGCGGCTCTCATCCGCGCGCAACCGTGCGAATTCGCGATCATAGGCCTCGAGATCGGCGGCATGGCCGGTGATGATATATTGGCGGGCATGCTCGCTGAGCACGAGGGCGTCCTTGCCGAGGTCCGCGCTCGCCCGATCGAGCTGCTCACGCTGCGCGACCGCTGCGCGCTCACGATCCAGCGCGTTCGACGCGAGCAACATCGTGGTGCCCGACGCGAGCGTCAGCAGGACGGTGGCACCATAAGCGAGGTTGATGATCGTCGCGAGCCGCATGCGCCCTTTTAGCGCATCCCGCGACGCAAAGCGTTAACGCCCGGCAGCAGCGATCAGCGGCCGGCCTGCGCCTTTTCGTCCGCCGGTGCCCAACCCAGCCCCAGCGCCTTCTGCAGCGCCACATAGTCCGCCGTCATCGCTGCCTTCGCCTGGATCAGAGACTGATCGGCCGCGACAGCCTGACGATCGGCATCCAGCGTGTCGATCAAGGTGACGGTTCCGCCCGCATAGCGCTTGCGCATCAGCGCCGCGGTGCGCTCGGCAGTTACCTTGCTGCGTGCCGCACTCGCGACGGTCTGGCGGCGCGCGCCGAAACGGGACAAAGCATCCTCGGCGTCCTGCAGCGCACTCAGTACGGCGCTGCGATACTGCGCCGCCGCCTCGTCACGCACCCCTTCCGCCTGGCCGATCCTTGCCGCGTTACGGCCGAAGTCCAGCACGTTCCAGGAGAGCTGCGGGATGGCGAGCGCGGCAAGGTTGTCGGGATCGAGCGTGTCGCCGGGATTGGTACCGCCGATGCCGATCAGCCCCATGAAGCTGATCCGCGGCAGCGCCGCCGCCTTGGCCGTGCCGATCTGCGCGGTGCGCTGCGCGAGCAGGCGCTCGGCGGCGCGCACGTCGGGCCGGCGCGCGATCAATGCGGCCGGATCGCCGACCGGCACCGCTTCCGGCGGCAGCGGCACTGCGCCCGGCGCGGTCAGCAGCGCATCGAGCGCGCCCGGCGCCTCGCCCACCAGCACCGCCAGCGCGTTGAGATAGGCATCGCGTTCGGCGTTGAGCGGCAGCACTGCGGCGTCGCTCTGTTCCACCTGCCCGCGCAGTTGCTCCACCTGCAATTCGGAGGCGGTACCGGCGGCCTGGCGCTGTTCGGTCAGTACCAGCATCCTGCGCTGCATGTCGGCGGACCGGCGCGCGAGGGTGATGCGGTGCTGGCGATCACGGAGGTTGATATAGGCCTGCGCGACCTCCGCGGTCAGGCTGACCTGCGCATCGGCGAGGTTCGCCGCGGCCGTGCCGATCGAGGCGCGCGCCGCCTCCAGTTGACGGCGATGGCCGCCGAACAGATCGACCTCCCAGCTCGCATCGAACCCGAGATTGTAGAACTGGACGTCGCTGTCGATCTCCGCGGATTCGCCGCCGCTCCCGCTGCCCAGATCGACGCCGGGAAGCTTGGCGAACACGCCCATCGCCTGCGCATTGGCATTTGGCAGCCCGTCGGCACGCTCGAGCCGCAGCGCCGCGCGCGCCTGCCGCAGCCGTGCCTGCGCGACGCCGAGATCGGGGTTGGCGGCCAGCGCCCGCCGTTCCAGATCGTCGAGCACGGGATCGCCGAAGCCCGTCCACCAGTCGGCCGCGCCGGGTGCCGCCACCTGTGCGGCAGCATCGGCACGGCTGAAGCGCGCCGGCGGTGCCACCGCGCCCGCGGATTCGGGGCCCTTGTAGTCCGGCCCCACGGTGCAACCGGCGAGCGCGGCCAGCACAGCAAGCGAAACATATCTACGCATCAGCCAAAGCCTCAATGCATCGAGACCGACTGCCCCTGGGGCAGCGGACGCAGGAACAGGACGAGCGGCAGGACGATGAGGATGCCCATCGCCAGCAGCCAGAAGATATCGTTGTAGGTCATCACCAGCGCATCGCGCTCGATCGTTCCGGCCAGCGATCGCAGCGCCGCCGCAGGCCCGCCGAGCGCGTCGCCGAGGCTGGAGATATACTCCTGAACACGCTGCGAATTGGCGTTCAGCGTCTCCTCGATACGGCGGCTGTGCAACCACACGCGCTGATCCTGCACAGTCGCGATGCCGGCCAGTGCCAGCGACCCGCCGAGGTTGCGCGCGGCGTTGAACAGCCCGGCGGCGTCGCCCGCTTCCTCCCGGCTCACTGCGGCGATCGCCGCCTGGTTCAGGAACAGGAAGGTCAGGATCGACCCGACACCGCGCAGGAGCTGCGATTCGATGAAGTCGCCGCCCGTGGCATTGGCATTGAGCGCGGTATCCACCCAGCAGCTCGCCGCCATGATCAGCATGCCGCACGTTACCGCGATGCGGATATCGACCCGCTTGATCAGGAACGGCGTGAAGGGCATCAGCAACAGGCTCGGTATCCCCGATACCAGCACGATCTGCCCCGATTGCAGCGCATTGTAGTTGGCGATCGAGGCAAGGAACTGCGGGATCACGAAGGCGGTGCCATACAGCACCATGCCCAGCACGATGCCCATCAGCACGACCGATCCGAACTGACGATCGAGCAGCAGTTTCAACCGGATCACCGGCCGCTCCGAAACGAACTGGCCGGCGAACAGCAGGACGAAGCCCACCGCCGCGACGATCGACAATTCGATGATCTCCCGGCTCTGGAACCATTGCTCGCGCTGCCCCTCCTCCAGCACCACGGTAAGGCCGCCGAGCCCGAGCGCGAGGCCTGCGATGCCCAGCCAATCCGCCCGCAGCAGTTCGGAGAGGTGCGATTTCCGATGCGGCAGGCCGACCAGCAGCAGGGTGACGAGCACCATGCCCACCGGCAGGTTGAGGAAGAAGGCATAGTGCCAGCTGACATTCTCCGTCAGCCAACCGCCGATCAGCGGCCCGAGCACGGGCCCCAGGATCGCGGTGACGCCGAACAGCGCCGTGCCGATCGGCTGCTGTGACCTCGGCAGGCGCGTGGCGATGATCGTCATCGCCGTCGGGATCAGCGCGCCGCCGGTGAAGCCCTGCCCCACCCGGCCGATGATCATCACCGTCAGGTTGGTGGCGATCCCGCACACCATCGAGAAGCCGGTGAACAATGTCGCCGCGATCAGTAGGAACGTCCTGAGCCCCAGCACCCGCTCCAGCCAGGCGGCGAGCGGGATGATGACGATCTCGGCGACCAGATAGGAGGTTGCGATCCAGGTGCCCTCGGTGCCGCTCGCGCCGATCTCACCCTGGATCGTGGGCAGCGCGGAATTGACGATCGAGATGTCGAGCGTTGCCATCATCGCGCCGAGGCTGCCTGCCGCGACCGCCATCCACGCGGCTGCGTCGGCGCGTTCGGGTGCGGGCTGCGCGGCGGTCACGCGGCCGGCATCAGCGGCCGCGGCGCTCATCGCGCGGCCCGCTCGTTGTGCTTTTCCTGCTCCGCGCGCATGCGCTTTGCGGAGTCGCGCGCGGACCTGGTATCGACGCTCACCTCCACCGACATGCCCGGCACAAGCAGCGCGCGCGTCTGCGGCCCGGCGCTGATCGCGATGCGCACCGGCACGCGCTGCACGATCTTGGTGAAGTTGCCCGTCGCGTTCTGCGGCGGCAGTACAGAGAATTGCGCGCCCGTGCCGGGCGATATGCTATCGACCTTGCCCGGAATCTCGACGCCGGGGAGCGCATCGACCTCAACCATCACCGGCTGGCCGGCGCGCATCAGCCCAACCTGCGTCTCCTTGAAATTTGCGGTGATATAGATCTTGTCCATCGGCACGATCGTCATCATCCGCGTGGCTGGCTGGACGAACTGGCCGAGCCGCACCGTCTTGTCGCCGACCCGGCCGTCGATCGAGGCGCGGATGATCGTGGCACCGAGATCGGTGTTGGCGGCGTCGAGCTGCGCCCGCGCACCCTCACCCTGCGCCAATGCCTGGCGGACCTGCGCGCGCAGCGTGCCGACGCGTCGTTCGGCGCTGGCCAAGCCGGCGCGCGCGGCAGCGACCCGGCTGTTCGCCTGCTTGGACTGATTACGCAGCGTCGACAGGCGTTCGCGCGTCTCGGCGCCGCTTTCGGCGAGCGGCGTATAGCGCGCGACCTCACCGGATGCGAACGCCGCATCCGCCCGCGCTGAAGCGAGTTCGGCGCGTGCCTGCGCGATCGTCGCCTGCTGCTCGTCGATCTGCGCCTCGATGCCGGCGGCATTGGCACGCGCGACGTCGATCTGCGCCTGCGACTGCGCGGCCTGCGCCTGATAATCGCGCGCGTCGATGCGGACGAGCGGCTGACCCGCCTTCACCATCTGGTTGTCGGCAACCAGCACCTGCTCCACATAGCCCCCGACCTTGGGTGACACCGTCACGCCATCGGCCTGCAGATAGGCGTCGTTGGTCGACTCCTGATATTTGCCGTAGCTCTGGTGGCGGATGAACCAGAGAACGCCGCCGACCAATATCGCGGCGACGACCAGCAGCAGCATGATGCGCACCAGCGGTCGCTTCAATGGCGGCGTCCGCCCGCTCTGCCCACCATTTTCGCCCGACTCGGGCTTACCAGACGTGTCCGCGACCATTCCCTAGACCTCGTGAGTCTCCGTGGCGCGTCGCAATGCACGCAGTTGCAGCATAACGCAATACCATATAATGAGGGCCCTCATGAATCAGGCCGACGAAAATCTGCTGCGCCATCTGTCCGTGCTGTACCAGCGGATGCGGCGGCATATGGACCAGCTTCTGGCGGGCCAGGGCGCATCGCTCGCGCGGGTCAAGCTACTGATGTACATCGCCGGCGAATGCGGCGCCGCGCGCGCGGCGGACATTGCCGACCTGTTCGGCCAGGCGCCTCGCACCGTTACCGAAGCGCTCGACGCGCTGGAGCGCGACGGTATGATCCAGCGCACCCCGGACCCCGACGACCGCCGCGTAAAACGGCTGGCGATCACCGAGGCCGGCGCGGCCGCGGTCGCCGCCGCCGAACCGATCCGGCGCAAGTTCGTCGAGGATTTCTTCCGCGTGCTGGACGATGAGGAGCGCGCGCAGTTCGACGGCATGCTCGTCAAGCTGATCGGCGCGCTTGACCAGCCCTGACGCGAGCCCAGGCATCACGTGGCGATGCAGCAAAGCTTCCGCGCCGCCCCCTCAAATGCTAAAATCCCCGGTGTCGATCGCCGCGATATGGTGACGGCAGTTGGGAGAGACGTCATGGAACGACTCGACGCAGGGATCTGCGAGTGCGACTTTGGGCTGCTCTGTTCCGCCAGCGCCGCAGCACTCGCCTTGTTCGGTCTCGCGTTCGTCGCGCTGACCTGACGCGACGGACCAGCCCCGGCAGCGGACGTGGCGTCGCCGCGACGATGCCGGGCGCCGCGCGCGCCAGCGCGATGGAGGCTTGACCGGCACCCGCCTTCTCCATTCAACTGATCTCCCACGAAAATTCAGCGGGAATCAGCACGATGGATGAATCCTCTTCGCCGCACGCCAGCCGCCGGGATCTGCTGCGCGGCGCCGCTGCCGGCGCGATGATGCTCGCGCCCGCTGCCGCGCATGCCGCCCGCGATGGCGACCTCGCCAAGGTGCAGGCCGCGATCCGCAACGATCATGAGGCCAATCTCAAACGCCTGCGGGACTGGATCGCCCTCCCCACCATCGCCGCCGAGAGCCGCAACATCGAGGAGGGCTGCACCCATATGATGCAGCTCGCACGTGAGGCGGGCTTCCAGCAGGTCGAGCGGGTGCCGAGCAAGGGCATCCCGGGCGTGTTCGCGACGATGGACAATGGCGCGAAAACCACGCTCGGCCTTTACTTCATGTATGACGTGAAGCAGTTCGACCCAGCCGAATGGAGTTCGCCTCCGCTCGAAAGCAGGATCGTCGACCGGCCGGGCATGGGCCAGGTGCTGATCGGCCGCGGCGCGGTCAACCAGAAGGGCCCGGAATCGCTGGTGCTCGCGGCTCTCCAGGGCTTCCGCAAGGCGGGCGCCAAGCCACCGGTCAACCTCGTGCTCGTTGCCGAGGGCGAGGAAGAGATCGGCTCTCCCAATTTCGCCGAGATCGTGCGCAGCCCGCGCGTGCTCGCCGCGCTCAAAAAGTGCAGCGGCATCATCATCCCCGCGAGCTGGCAGTCGCCCGTCGATGGCGGCGTTTCCGTCAATCTGGGCGCCAAGGGCGTGATCGAACTGGAACTCGTCGTCACCGGCGAAGCTTGGGGTCGCGGGCCGGCGAAGGATCTCCATTCGAGCAACAAGGCGATCGTCGACAGCCCGGCATGGCGGCTGGTGCAGGCGCTGCAGACCTTGGTCAGCGCCGATGGCAACACGCCCGCGATCGACGGCTGGTTCGACAAGGTCCGTCCGCTGACACCGCGGGAAAAGGCGCTCATCGCCGATTCCGCCGCGAAGCGCGATCAGGCGCATGAGATGAAGCAGATGGGCGTCCGCCATCTCGTCGACGACCTGCCCTGGCAGCAGGCGCTGGAACGGCTGGCGGCGATGCCGACCGTCAATATCGAAGGGCTGGTGTCGGGTTATACCGGGCCGGGCGGCAAGACCATCCTGCCCGCGCGCGCGGTCGCCAAGCTCGACATGCGGCTGGTGCCCGACCAGACCTATGAAGACTGCGTCGCCAAGATCAAGGCGCATCTCGTCAAGCGCGGGTTCGGCGATATCGCGGTCAACGTGTCCGGCGGCTACGACCCCACCGAGACGCCCGAGGATTCCAAGCTGATCAAGGCAGAGCTGGCCGCCTATGAGCGCGCGGGCATCAAGACCTCGATCTATCCGCGCCTTGCCGGCTCATGGCCGGGCTATGTCTTCACCTCGGCACCCGTATCGCTGCCCGCCGGCCAGTTCGGCTTCGGCCATGGCAGCGGCGCGCACGCGCCGGACGAATATCTGGTCATCGAAAGCAGCAACCCGAAGGTGATGGGGATGGACGATGCCTCGGCGGCGTTTGCCGATTTTCTGTATCAGGTGGCAGTGATCGGTTGAGGCACGGGGATGAAGTGGCTGCTGCGCTCATGCCGCAGCAACCACTCTTTCCGCCACAGCCCGCCGCCGTAGCCCGTGAGCGCGCCATCGGCGCCGACCAGGCGGTGGCAGGGAATGACGATCGCGATCGGGTTTGCGCCATTGGCACGGCCCACGGCGCGCACCGCCTGCGGCCGACCCATTCCGCGGGCGAGCGCGCCATAGGTCCGGGTCTCGCCGGGCGGGATCCGGCGCAGCTCGGCCCAGACCGCTTCGGTGAAGCCGCTGCCGGGGGTCGCCAGCGGCGTTTCGAACGCGGCGGAGCGGCCGGCGAAATACGCGTCGAGTTCGGTGGCCGCCATCGCGATCGGCGGCGCCTCGCCAAAATCGATCGACGAATCCATCGTCTGTCGCAGCCGGGCGAGTTCGGCGGGCAGCACCTTGCGACCGAAGAATTCGAGGAGATGGAGCCGCGCCTCGTCCGCCACCGCCAGCATCCCGCCTATCGGCGTCTCGATCCAGCCGGCCTTGAGCACGGCACGGCCCTTCGGGTGCCGGGGCGTCTCCCGCACCAGCCGGCCGATCGCGTCACGGGTGAGTTCGTCGGCAGCGGAAGGATCGGGGGTCAGGGGCACGCCTTCAATCCGATGATCGAGCGACGTCCGCCCACGCCGCGGCTGCCCGCATATCGGGCCACCGAAACGACGCGTGAGGTTACTGGCGCCGTCAGTAACGCCAGCCGGGCGGATGTTCGGTAACATTGTTGCCGAGGTCGATCATCACCTCGTCGACATAGCACCAGCCCCATGGATCCGGCGGATCATAGCTTTCCATGATCGGATGGCCGGTAGCATGGAAATGCTTGGTCGCGTGGCGGTTCGGCGAATCGTCGCAGCAGCCGACATGACCGCAGACGCGGCAGATACGGAGATGCACCCAGCGGCCTCCGTTCGCGAGGCATTCCTCGCAGCCGTCCGCGCTGGGGCTGACGTCCGCGAACTGATCGAGGTGGCTGCATCCGCTCATGCACGTCAAAGTTGCGCAACGAGCAGGTGATTGCAACACGACTTCGGCATAGGCTCTGCACATGGCCGATACAGAATCCTCACCGCTCGATCCCACCGACCCCTATTTCAGGGAAGCGCAGACTTTTCCCGTACTCCCGCGCGAGATGGTCGCGCGGATTTGCGCTTATGGGCGGGAGGAATCCGTGCCCGACGGTCGCTATGTGTTCGAGCGCGGCCAGCGGCGGGCCGACTTCTTCCTGGTGCTCGACGGATCGATCGACATCCTGATGTTCGACGATTGCGGCCGCACGCAGTTGCTCCATTCACACCGCGCCGGACAGTTCACCGGCGAGGTCAACCTGTTCAACGATCGCAAGACGCTGGTGAGCGGCCGCGCCGCCGGCGACACCCGCGTCGCGCGCATCGGTCCGGCCGACTTCAGTCGGATGATCGCGGCGGAACCCGATATCGGCGAAGTCATCATGCGCGCGTTCATCCTGCGCCGCGTCGGGCTGATCCGCCACCAGCATGGCGGCGTCACCCTGATCGGCCCCGGCCACGGCGCCGCGATGGTGCGGCTCAACGCCTTCCTGACGCGCAACAACTATCCGCACCGGGTGATCGACACCGAGGAAGACGAAACCGGCGATGGCTTCCTGCGCCACTTCGGGATCGGTGCGAACGACCTGCCGGTGGTGCTGTGCGACGGGCACGTGCTGCGCAACCCCGCCAGTCACGAATTGGCCGACTGCCTTGGGCTCTCGATCGAGATCGACCCCGCGTTCGTGCATGACGTGACGGTGGTCGGCGCCGGCCCTGCGGGGCTCGCCGCGGCGGTCTATGCCGCGTCCGAAGGGCTCTCGACATTGATCGTCGAGGGCACCGCACCCGGCGGCCAGGCCGGCACCAGTTCCAAGATCGAGAATTATCTCGGCTTCCCCACCGGCATTTCGGGCGAGGCACTGGCCGGACGCGCGCAGATGCAGGCGCAGAAGTTCGGTGCGCGGATCGCCGTGTCGCGCGACGTCGTCTCGCTCGACTGCAGCACGGACATCTACAAGCTGACCCTGGCGGACGGCGCCACGATTCAGTCCCGCGCCGTGGTGGTCGCGACCGGCGCGCGCTATCGCAAGCTCGACCTGCCCGATTACGACCGGTTCGAAGGATCCGGCATTCATTATGCCGCCACCGCGATGGAGGCCGGGCTCTGCGCCAACCGCCCCGTCGTCGTGGTCGGCGGCGGCAATTCCGCGGGACAGGCGGCGATGTTCCTGTCGCGCAGCGTCTCGCACGTTCACATGCTCGTGCGCGGCGCCGGTCTTGCCGCGACGATGTCCAACTATCTGATCGAGCGGATCGTCGCCTCGCGGCAGATCACGCTCCACCCCTATTGCGAGGTTACGGGACTGGAGGGCGACGCGCAGCTCTCCGCGATCCGCTGGCGCGATCGCCAGACGGACGAGGAGATCCGGCAGGAAGCCGCGGCGCTGTTCGTGATGATCGGCGCTGCGCCCAACACCGGCTGGCTCACCGGCTGCCTCGATTTCGACGCATCCGGCTTCATCCCCACCGGCACCGAGCGTTCGCCTTTCGAAACCGAGAGCGCCGGTCTGTTCGCGGTCGGCGACGTGCGCAGCGGTTCGGTCAAGCGCGTCGCCTCGGGCGTCGGCGAAGGATCGGTGGTAGTGCAGGCGATCCACCGCTTTCTGGAAGAGCAGCGCGCGGCGGGCGGCTAGGTCTTCGCGGCCGGACGCCAGGATCCGCGCACGGCATTTACGGGCACCAACCTGGCGCGTTGCCTCATCCGCCAATCTCGCGCCGACCACTCCCCGCATGTCCGCGAATCACGCACCGCGTACAGCCGCCATTCATCGATCGTCGGCTGTACTCCTCAAGCACATATGTGGTCCGCCGCAGACAATGGTTGCTACCGCTACCAACCCTGCGCCGGCGTGACCAAATCGTTACAGTTGGCCGAGCGGCGGCGCTGTGCCCCGTCCGCTCGACTTGCATCGGGCGAAAGCCGATGCTAACCGCCCCGCGACCGAGATCGGGGGCGCGCTTGCGGCCCCCTTTCGGCGTAGGTCGACATTTCCGGTTCGAAGAGGGGCAACGGACGCGTGGAGAATTCCGGCGGCATTCAGGCTAGCTTGGCGGGGCGTTATGCCACCGCGCTTTTCGATCTTGCGCGCGACCAGAATCAGATCGCCGTCGTCGAGGGAAGCCTGGCGACGCTGCGCGCGGCACTGGCCCAGTCCGACGACTTCCGCCAGCTGACCACCAGCCCGCTCGTCTCGCGCAGCGCGGCCGGCCGGGCGGTGACCGCCGCTGCCCGCGAAATGGGCATCGATGCGCTGACGGTGAACTTCCTGGGCGTGCTCGCCTCCAACCGCCGTCTCGCGGCGCTCGGCGACATTTCCCGCGCGTTTGGACAGCTTGCCGCGGCCTATCGCGGCGAGGCGAGCGCGCAGGTCACCTCCGCCCACCCGCTGACCGGCGATCAAGTCGACGCGCTCAAGGCGCAGTTGAAGGCCCGCGTCGGCCGTGACGTTTCCGTCGACCTCACCGTCGATCCCGCCATCCTCGGCGGGCTCGTCGTCAGGATCGGCTCGCAGATGATCGATTCCTCGATCCGCACCCGTCTGAACACCCTCGCGCACGCGATGAAAGGCTGAACATGGATATCCGCGCCGCAGAAATCTCGAAGGTCATCAAGGACCAGATCGCCAATTTCGGCTCCGAGGCGCAGGTCTCGGAAGTCGGCCAGGTGCTTTCGGTCGGCGACGGCATCGCGCGCGTCCACGGGCTGGATAACGTCCAGGCCGGTGAGATGGTCGAGTTCGCCAACGGCATCCAGGGCATGGCGCTCAACCTCGAGGCCGACAATGTCGGCGTCGTGATCTTCGGCTCCGACGCCGAGATCCGCGAGGGCGACACCGTCAAGCGCACCGGCACCATCGTCGACGTGCCGGTCGGCCGCGGCCTGCTCGGCCGCGTGGTCGACGGCCTCGGCAACCCGATCGACGGCAAGGGCCCGATCTTCTACGAGAAGCGCAGCCGCGTCGAGGTGAAGGCGCCGGGCATCATCCCGCGCAAGTCGGTGCATGAGCCCGTGCAGACCGGCCTCAAGGCGCTCGACGCGCTGGTGCCCGTGGGCCGTGGCCAGCGCGAGCTGATCATCGGTGACCGCCAGACCGGCAAGACCGCCGTCGCGATCGACACCTTCATCAATCAGAAGACCGCGAACGCGGGCGACGACGAGAAGGCGAAGCTCTACTGCATCTACGTCGCCATCGGCCAGAAGCGCTCGACCGTCGCGCAGATCGTCCGCCAGCTCGAAGAAAATGGCGCGATGGAATATTCGATCGTGGTCGCCGCGACCGCGTCGGAGCCCGCGCCGCTGCAGTATCTCGCGCCCTACACCGGCGTCGCGATGGGCGAGTATTTCCGCGACAACGGCATGCACGCCGTGATCGTGTATGACGATCTTTCCAAGCAGGCCGTCGCCTATCGCCAGATGTCGCTGCTGCTGCGCCGCCCGCCGGGCCGCGAAGCCTATCCGGGCGACGTGTTCTACCTGCACAGCCGCCTGCTTGAGCGCGCCGCCAAGCTCAACGATGCCAACGGCAACGGATCGCTGACCGCGCTGCCGATCATCGAGACGCAGGCCGGCGACGTCTCCGCCTACATCCCGACCAACGTGATCTCGATCACCGACGGCCAGATCTTCCTCGAAACCGACCTGTTCTTCGCGGGCATCCGCCCGGCGATCAACGTCGGCCTCTCGGTGTCGCGCGTCGGTTCCGCCGCGCAGACCAAGGCGATGAAGAAGGTCGCGGGCTCGATCAAGCTGGAACTGGCGCAGTATCGCGAGATGGCCGCGTTCGCCCAGTTCGGTTCGGACCTCGACGCCTCGACGCAGAAGCTGCTCAACCGCGGCGCGCGCCTCACCGAGCTGCTCAAGCAGCCGCAGTTCAACCCGATGCCGTTCGAAGAGCAGGTCGCCTCGATCTTCGCCGGCACCCAGGGCTATCTGGACACCATCCCGGTCGATGCGGTGACCCGCTTCGAGGCGGCGCTGATCGCCGACCTCAAGGCCAACCACGCCGACGTGCTCACCACGATCCGGACCACCAAGGATCTGGGCGACGAGGTGAAGGGCAAGCTGAAGGCCGCGCTCGACCAGTTCGCGAAGACCTTCGCGTAACAGGAAATAGCCCTCTCCCCCGCCGGGGAGAGGGTCGGGAGACGGGCGATCACGCTCTTCTCCCAGACGGAAGTCCCCTCTCCCCGCCCCCTCTCCGGAGGGGAGAGGGAGTAAGAAAGAAGAGACGACCAGGAATGGCCTCGCTCAAAGCGCTCAAGCTCCGCATCAACTCGGTGAAGTCGACGCAGAAGATCACCAAGGCGATGAAGATGGTCGCCGCGGCGAAGCTTCGCCGCGCGCAGGAAGCCGCCGTCGCCGGCCGCCCCTATGCGGAGCGGCTCGAGAAGGTGATGGCAAGCCTCGCCTCCAAGATCGTCGTCGGCCCGCAGAGCCCCAAGCTGCTCGCCGGCACCGGCCGCGACGATGTTCACCTGATCATCGTCGCCACCTCCGAGCGTGGTCTCGCGGGTGCGTTCAACACCAACATCGTCCGCGCGGCGCGCCGCAAGGCGGATGAGCTGGTCGCCGCCGGCAAGACGGTGAAGTTCTACATCGCCGGCAAGAAGGGTCGCGCCGTGCTCAGGCGCTTCCACGCCAAGCAGATCCTGCACGACCAGGAGATGGGCCACATCAAGAACGTCGCCTTCGCCGACGCGAAGATCGTCGCCGACGATGTGATCGCGCGCTACGAGGCGGGCGGGTTCGACGTTGCTCACCTGTTCTACGCGAAGTTCGTCTCAGCGCTGGTGCAGGAGCCGACCGGCCAGCAGGTCATCCCGGTGCCGCTGCCCGCGGGCGACAAGGCGACGGGCGCGACCGGTGCGGTGGAATATGAGCCGGACGAGGAATCGATCCTGGCCGATCTGCTGCCCAAGAACGTCGCGATCCAGATCTTCCGCGCGCTGCTGGAGAATGCCGCGTCCGAACAGGGCAGCCGAATGAATGCGATGGACAACGCCACGCGCAACGCGGGCGACATGATCAATCGCCTGAGCATTCAGTACAACCGGACCCGCCAGGCGGCGATCACCACCGAGCTGGTCGAAATCATTTCGGGCGCCGAAGCGCTCTAACGGCACAAGAAGGCAAGGACAGAGACCCATGGCAACCGCCCCCACCTCCACTGGCCGCATCAGCCAGGTCATCGGCGCCGTCGTCGACGTGAGCTTCGACGGCAGCCTGCCGGCGATCCTCTCGGCGCTCGAAACCGACAACAACGGCAACCGCCTCGTCCTCGAGGTCGCGCAGCACCTGGGTGAGAACACCGTCCGCACGATCGCGATGGACACGACCGAGGGCCTGACCCGCGGCCAGGCCGTTCGCGACACCGGTTCGCAGATTTCGGTGCCGGTAGGCCCCGCGACGCTCGGCCGCATCCTCAACGTCATCGGCGAGCCGATCGACGAGCGCGGCCCGGTGACCACCGACCTGCGCGCGCCGATCCATGCGAAGGCGCCGGAGTTCGTCGACCAGTCGACCGACAACAGCATTCTCGTCACCGGCATCAAGGTGATCGACCTGCTCGCCCCTTATGCGAAGGGCGGCAAGATCGGTCTGTTCGGCGGCGCCGGCGTGGGCAAGACCGTGCTGATCCAGGAACTGATCAACAACATCGCGAAGGGCCATGGCGGCACCTCCGTGTTCGCCGGCGTGGGTGAGCGCACCCGCGAGGGCAACGATCTCTATCACGAGTTCCTGGATGCGGGCGTCATCGCCAAGGATGCCGACGGCAACCCGACTCCTGAGGGTTCGAAGGTGGCGCTGGTGTTCGGCCAGATGAACGAGCCGCCGGGCGCCCGTGCGCGCGTGGCGCTGTCGGGCCTGACCATCGCGGAATATTTCCGCGACCAGGAAGGTCAGGACGTTCTGTTCTTCGTCGACAACATCTTCCGCTTCACGCAGGCAGGCGCGGAAGTGTCCGCTCTGCTCGGCCGTATTCCGTCGGCCGTGGGCTATCAGCCCACGCTGTCGACCGACATGGGCGCGCTACAGGAGCGCATCACCTCGACCAACAAGGGGTCGATCACCTCGGTGCAGGCCGTCTATGTGCCCGCCGACGATTTGACCGATCCGGCGCCGGCCACCTCCTTCGCCCACCTCGACGCGACGACCGTGCTCAACCGCGCAATCTCGGAACTCGGCATCTATCCGGCCGTGGATCCGCTCGACTCGACCAGCCGCGTGCTTGAGCCGCGCGTCGTCGGCCAGGAGCATTACGAGACCGCCCGCGCCGTCCAGTCGCTGCTGCAGAGGTACAAGTCGCTGCAGGACATCATCGCGATCCTGGGGATGGACGAGCTTTCCGAAGAGGATAAGCTGACCGTGCAGCGCGCCCGCAAGATTCAGCGCTTCCTGAGCCAGCCGTTCCACGTCGCCGAGGTGTTCACCGGCATCGACGGAAAGTTCGTGGCGATCGAGGACACGGTGAAGTCGTTCAAAGCGGTGGTCGACGGCGAGTACGACCATCTGCCGGAAGCGGCCTTCTATATGGTGGGTGGCATCGACGATGTCGTCGCCAAGGCGCAGAAGCTGGCCGCCGAAGCGGCGTGATGATGGACGGGCCCCTCCCCTTCAGGGGAGGGGTCGGGGTGGGGCCTGTCGCTTGCTCGCAAGCCGATGCGCACGCTCCAGCGTCCCCCACCCCACCCCGCCTCCTGAGGGGGAGGAAGGGCTAAGGAAGAAACCATGGCACTGCATTTCGAACTGGTGACCCCCGAGAAGCTCGTCCGCTCGGAAGAGGTCTACATGGTCGTCGTCCCCGGCACCGAAGGTCAGTTCGGCGTGCTTCAGGGCCACGCGCCGTTCATGTCGACGGTGAAGGACGGTGCGCTCAAGATCTACCGCACCGAGGGCGCCACGCCCGAGATCCTGCAGGTGGAAGGCGGCTTCGCCGAGGTCAGCGAAAAGGGCCTGACCGTGCTCGCGGATCGTGTGATCGAGGGCTGATAGACAAAGCCGCCCGGCACGACCGAACACCGAAAGGGCTGGCGCTGCGCGTCGGCCCTTTTCGTTTATCCCGTCCTGTCCAGCCGTTCGGACAGCCGATCGAGCCGCGCGATGATTTCCTCGTCGATCTTTGCGTGGATGCGCAGGATTTCCAGTTCGGCCCGCAGATTGACCTGATAGTCGAGCTTTGCCGCCATGCGGTCCTTCGCCGCCTGCCGGTTCTGGCTCATCATGATCACCGGCGCCTGGATCGCGGCGAGCGTCGAGAGCATCAGGTTGAGAAAGATGTAGGGATATGGATCGAACGCCATCCCGAAATGGGCGAGCACCTCGCTGTTGAGCAGCATCCAGCCGAACAGCACCAGCGCGAAGCCGATGATGAACGACCAGGATCCGCCGATCGCCGCGACCCGATCGGCAAGCCGGTCCGCGAGGTCGGCATTGGCGTCGTCGAGGTCGCTGGCGTCCTGCGCGATCGGTACGCCGGCAGCGATACCGGACAGCACCGCTTGCTCGTCATGCTCGAGATCCTGAAACTCGCTGCCGAGCAGCGTGGTCGCGAGTTCGTTCCTTCTCTGCTGCACCGCGATCTCCGCTATCCTGCGCGCCTGCCGCGCCGTGTCACGAAATCGGGCGCGTGTCTGTCACGCGAAGGTCTAGCGCCGTCCGCATCACGAGCGCCATTCGCGCCGCAACAGCCCGTAGAGCAACGTATCCCGCACGCCGATATGCGTTTCCCATTCCTCGCGCAGCCGACCTTCGAGGCGGAACCCCAGCCGTTCGAGCAGTCCGACCGACGCGGCATTGTCGGGATCGACATCGGCGAAGATCCGCCGCGCGCCGTCCGCGAACATCCGGTCGATCACGCCCGACACTGCCTCTGCGGCGATCCCCCTGCCCCGCACCTGCGGCACGAGGATATACCCGACCTCGAACACCGCAGCCCGCCGTTCTGACAGATTCACCCAGCCGAGCGCATGGTCGTCGCCGCGCTCGGTGATCGCCCAGCATCGCCACGTCTTCTCCTCGACGTTAACCCGCACATAGGCCTCGGTTTCGGCCAGCGAGGTGCGCGGCGCGCTCGACCACCAATGCATCGTCACCGGGTCCGAAAGCGCTGCGTGCAATGCCGCGGCGTCGCTCAACTCGATCGGGCGAAGGCGGAGCCGCGCCGTGTCGATCGAGGGAAAGCGGCTCATGCCGTCAGCGCGGCGACGAGCGCCTTGACCTTCTTCTGGCGCCATTGCGGCAGCGGTGCGATCAGCCAGAAGGCCTTTGATGTCGGCCTGGGCTCTCCCAGCGAAACGATCCGCCCCGCGGCAAGGTCACCTTCGGCAAGCAGCGCGGGCACGTTGGCGCGCCCGAAGCCGGCGGCAGCCGCGTCGATGGCAAGGCCGGCATCGGCCACGCGCAGCGCGGCCGCGCCATCCTCGCCCGGGCACCCCGGCCAGTGGATCGGCATCTCGCCCGCATCGGCCATGCCGACGGTGACGAAGGCGCCGTCCGCCAGCTTGACCCCTTCATGCTCGCCGGGCCCGTCGACGAGACGGATGGCGAGGTCGAGATTGGCTTCGGTGAAATCGAGGTCGCTGTCCGCCGCGATCAGCACGAACCGAAGTTCGGGATCGCTACGGCCATAGGCGGCGAGCCGCGGGGCGAGCCATTTGGCGGTGAAGTCGCGCGGCGCGGCGATGGTCAGCGCCTTGGAGGATTGGCCCGCCTGCATCGCCCGCACCGATTCCTCGAACTGCAGGAAGCCCGCGCGCAGATTATCGAGCCCCGCACCGGCCTCCGGCGTCAGTTCCAGTCCCTTGGGCGTACGGCGGAACAGCACCACGCCCAGCGTGTCTTCCAGCGCGCGGATCTGCTGGCCGACCGCGGCGGGCGTCACCGCCAACTCGTCGGCTGCGCGCGTGAAGCTGAGATGCCGCGCGGCAGCGTCGAGCACGCGCAGGCCGTTCAGCGGAAGGTGGGTACGCTTCATTCCCGGCTGATCCCGTTACTCGGTTTAATTTGCTACCGCGGGCGCGGTCAGCGGAAAGCGCGGGATCGCTACGTCGAAGGTCGATCCATCCTCGCCGATCATGTGATAGCTGCCCTTCATATAGCCCGTCGGCGTCGTCAGCGGGCAACCGGACACATAGTCGAAGGCGCCGCCGGGTACGATCAGCGGCTGTTCGCCGACCACCCCCTCGCCCTCGACCTCGTGCTGCGCGCCGCGGCCGTCGGTGATCCGCCAGTGACGGGTCATGAGTTGCACCGCCATATCGCCCTCATTCTCGATGCGGATATGATAGGCCCAGAACCAGCGCCCGCGCGCCGGCTCCGACTGTTCCGGCAGGAAGCTCACCGAGACGCGCACGGTGATACCCCGCGTCGTTTCCGCGTGAGGGAAGAACGCCTTCACAGCCCGACGGCGCTCAGCGCCTGATCGAGATCCGCGATCAGGTCCTGCGGATCCTCGAGCCCGATATTCAGCCGCAACATACCCTCGCCCACGCCCATCTCCTCGCGCGCTTCCGGCGCCACACCGCTATGGGTGGTGGACGACGGATGCGTCATCAGCGAGCGAGAGTCGCCGATATTGTTGGAAATGTCGATGAGTTGCAGCGCGTCGAGCAGGCCATGCGCCTGCGTGCGGCCGCCTTCCAGCACGATCGCGAAGATCGGGCCACAGGCGGACATCTGCCGCATCGCCAACTCGTGCTGCGGATGGCTCGGCAGGCCCGGGTGGAGGATGGTCGGCACGCGGCCTTCGAGGAAGCGGCCGACCGCCAGCGCGTTCTCGCTCTGGCGGCGGATGCGCAGGTCAAGCGTCTCCAGCCCCTTCAACACCACCCAGGCGTTGAACGCGCTGAGCGTCGGTCCGGTGTTGCGATGGAAGGGCAGCAGCGTGTTGGTGATGAAATCCTCGGTGCCGCAGATCGCACCGGCGAGCACGCGGCCCTGCCCGTCCATCATCTTGGTCGCCGAATAGGCGACGACATCCGCGCCGAATTCCATCGGCTTCTGCAGCGCGGGCGTGGCGAACGCGTTGTCGACCACGGTGGTGATGCCGGCATCCCTGGCGATCGCACACACCGCGGCGAGATCGACAATGTCCATTGTCGGGTTGGCCGGCGTCTCGAAGAAGAAGACCCTGGTGTTGGGGCGGATCGATTCCTTCCACAGCGCGGTCTCGCGCGCATCGATCACCGTCGTCTCGATCCCGAACCGCGGCAGCAGCGTATCGACCAGCCAGCGGCACGATCCGAACGCGGCGCGCGCGGCGACGACATGGTCGCCCGACTTGAGCTGGCACAGCAGCGCGGCGGTCATCGCCGCCATGCCGGATGCGGTGCAGCGCGCCGCCTCGGCGCCTTCCAGCAGCGCGATGCGATGCTCCAGCATCTCCACCGTCGGGTTCTGCAAGCGGCTGTAGGTCATCCCCTGCTGCTCGCCTGCGAACCGTGCCGCGGCGTCTGCCGCGCAGTCATAGGCGTAGCCCGAGGTCATGAAGATCGCCTCGGAGGTTTCGCCCCATTCGGAGCGCATGGTGCCGCCCCGCACGGCCTGTGTGGCGGGGCGCCAGGTGTTGGTAACGCTGCGGTCCTGTCCGGTATGCCTCTTCATGCGCGCCGCTTTGCGCCGGGCAGGCGGCGGCCGTCAATCGGCGATCGCGCCAGCCGGGTCATAGCGCATTCCGGATGCGCATTTCTGTCATCGCCATGCAACAGGATCCGATCTAGGATCGCGTCGTGACCGGGGGCGTTCGCGATATCGCATGGCTGAAGGGGCTCGACGCGGGCCGGGCCGCGCTGTTCCTTGCGCTCGCATCGCTGCTGCTGTTCGGCTTCAACATCGGCCAGCCATCGGTGCTGATGTTCGACGAGACGCATTATGTCCGCGCGGCGCGCGTGTTGCTGGCGCTTGAACGGCCGATCAACATCGAACATCCGTTGCTGGCGAAGGCGCTGATCGCGCTCAGCATCGGCCTGTTGGGCGACAATCCTGTCGCGTGGCGCGTGCCGAGCCTGATCGCCGGCGTGGCGACGATCCTCGCGCTGTTCCGCATCACCTCGCTGCTGTTCGGCAGCGTTCGGGCGGGGCTGCTCGCCGGAATCTTCGGCATGCTCAACCAACTTGTCTTCATCCAGGCGCGGATCGGCATGCTTGATGGCATCATGGGCGCCTTCCTGCTGTGGGGTGTCGCTCTGGCGATGGGCGCGGCGCTCGGCGAGCGGCGCCATGCGTCGCTGATCGGATCGGGGCTCTGCTTCGGCCTCGCGATCGGCGCGAAATGGGCCGCCCTCCCTTATGCCGCGGTCGCCGGACTTGTCTTCGTCGGCATGAAGCTGTTCCCGGCCAGGCAGACATGGCGTGGCATCGCGCTCGTGCCCGGCGCACTGCTGATGGCCGGCGCGATGGCGATTGCCTATTTCGCCACCTTCATCCCCGCCTTCTTCTATCATTCGCAACCGCTGACACTGGCGACGCTGTTGCCGTTCCAGCTCGACATGTACCGCCAGCAGACGATGCCGCTGGCGCACCATGCCTATCAGAGCGAATGGTGGGACTGGCCGCTGATCCGACGGCCGATCTGGTATTTCTACGAACCGGTCGACGGCATCCAGCGCGGCGTGTTCCTCGTCGGCAACCCTGCGATCATGTATGGTGGCCTGCTCGCGGTCGGCTTCGCGCTGTGGACGGGCATTCTCCACCGCAATCGCGCGCAGCTCTTCGCGGGCCTGCTCTGGGTCTTCTCGATGGCGCTGTGGATCGTCATCCCCAAGAAGATCGGCTTCTATTATTACTATTATCTGCCAGCACTATTCCTGTGCATCGCGCTGGCCGGCGCCTTCCGGCAGGAGATCAAGGACGGCGGCAATCCCTATTCGCCCTTCCTCTTCACCGCGCTGGCGGGCGGGCTGTTCGCCTATTTCTATCCGATCATCGCCGCGCTGCCGCTATCCAGCGACCAGGCGTTCCACTTCTGGATGTGGTTTCCGACCTGGCCTTAGCGCGGCTCACCCTCAGTAGCGCCCCCAGGTGAAGCGCGAAGACAAGGCGAAGTTCCACACCGCCCCGACCAGCACCCCGGCCAGCGCCGAGACGCCCCACAGCATATTGCGATACTCGAACAGGAAGGCCGCCACGCCGATATTCGCCAAAGCGCCCAACCCGCAGACGAGGCAGAAGGAGATCCAGCCACGCAGCAGCGCCCGCGCCCCGCGCAACCGGCGGTCGCGGTAGGTGAACAGGTTGTTGAGCCAGAAATTGAACGTCATCGCGACCATTGTCGCCACCGCCTGAGAGGCGGCGAAGGCGATCGTCAGCCCCTCGAACATCGCCGTCAGCACCGCGAAATGGACGAGGATACCGGCCGCGCCCACGCTGGCGAACAGTGCGAAGCGCACCGGCACGATGCGGCCGAACAGCTTCTCGTAGAGCGCGATCAGATATTCGAGCGCAACGACATGGTCGAGCTTGCTCTCCCCTTCGGTGCGCTCGCGAAAGACATAGCCAAGTTCGGCGACGCGCAGCGGCTGCGGCGCCGCGGTCATGATGTCGAGCAGGATCTTGAAGCCGATCCCCGACAGCCGCGGCGCCAGCGCGCGAAGCGCCTCCGCCTCGATCATGAAGAAGCCGCTCATCGGATCCGAGAGTTCGGCCTTGAGCACGATCGTGCTGAGCCCCGCGGCAAAGCGCGACTTGGCCAGCCGGTCACGATCCCATTCGCCGGTGCCTCCGCCCTCTGCGAAACGCGTGCCGACGACGAGATCGACGCCCCCCTCCTTCAGCCGCCCGAGCATCCGCGGCAGCAGGCTCTCGTCATGCTGCAGGTCGCCGTCGATCACGGCGACATAGGGCGCGGCGGTCGAGAGCATGCCCTCGATGCAGGCGGAGGAGAGACCGCGGCGGCCGATCCGTTCGATCACCCGCACCCGCCGGTCGGTCAGCGCCAGCCGGCGGGCGACCGCCGCCGTGCCGTCCGGGCTGGCATCGTCGACGATGATCGCTTCCCAGGCGATGCCCGCCAGCACCACGTCCAGCCGCGCAATCAACGTCGCAACATTGCCCGCCTCATTGAAGGTCGGGACGACGACGGCAAGCGCGAGCGGCGGATCGCCGGACACGGGCGCGCGGCTTACCGGAGTGCGCGGATGACGGCGTCGCCCATCTCGGTGGTCGTCATCGACCCGCCGAGATCCGGGCTACGCGCGCCGGCGGCCAGCGCCGCCGCTACGGCGGCTTCGATGCGATCGGCGTCGTCCGGCTTGCCGAGCGAATAGCGCAGCATCATCGCCGCGGAGAGGATCGTCGCCAGCGGGTTGGCCTTGGCCTGCCCCGCGATGTCGGGCGCCGAACCGTGGATCGGCTCGTACAGCCCCTTGCCCGCGCCATCGAGCGCCGCGGAGGGCAGCATGCCGATCGAGCCGGCGCACATGCTCGCCTGGTCCGAAAGGATGTCGCCGAACAGGTTGCCGGTGACGATCACATCGAACTGGCCGGGGTTGCGCACGAGTTGCATGGCGGCGTTGTCGACATAAAGATGGCTGAGCGCGACGTCGGGATATTCGGCGGCGATCTCGGTCACCACGTCGCGCCAGAGCTGCGAGGTTTCCAGAACATTCGCCTTGTCGACCGAGGTCAGCTTGCCGCGGCGCGCGCGCGCGGTCTCGAAGCCCACGCGGGCGATGCGCGCCACTTCCGACTCGTCATAGGACATCACGTCATAGCCCTGGCGCAGCCCACCGGGGGTCGTGCGCATGCCCTTTTCGCCGAAATAGACGTCGCCATTCAATTCGCGGACGATCACCATGTCGATCGCGCTGGCGACTTCGGGGCGAAGCGCGGAGGCGTCGGCCAGCTCGGGGAAGAGCTTGGCAGGGCGCAGGTTGGCGAACAGGCCCAGCGCGGCGCGGAGGCCGAGGATCGCCTGCTCGGGGCGCAACCGGCGCTCCAGCCGGTCGCAATCGGGATCGCCGACCGCGCCGAACAGCAGGGCGTCGGCGCGCCTGGCGAGCGCCAGCGTTGCCTCGGGCAGCGGATGGCCTTCCGCCTTGTAGGCGGCACCGCCGACAGGCGCAGTCTCATAGCTGAGGTCGGAGACGCCCGCCGCGTCGAGCACCCGCACCGCTTCGGCGATGACCTCCGGCCCGATTCCGTCTCCGGGCAGCAGTGCGACGAGCATGTGGATCTCCCTCATTCCTGACCGCGCGCCCATGCCCGCACCGCGGCGAAGTCGCAAGGGTGCGTCGCACTGACCTGCCCCCAGAGCGATCAGCCGGCGGCGCGCTTCAGCCGCATTACCAGTCGCTCGCGCGCAGCGAGCACCTCGCCGCGGCGGCCAGTGAGCAGTTCGTCACCCAGCCGCATGCCAGTGCGCTCCAGCGCGGCAAGGATGCCCGGCCAGTCGGCCTGGACCAACAGCTCGGCCCCCGCCTCCGCGCCATAGCCGAGTTCGCGCAGCACGAGTTGCTCGTAGCGTGCCAGCGAGGCGGCCCAGCCCCTTGCCGCCGGCGCCGCCTCGATCGCCGCCAGCACCCCGTCGAGCGCGTCGTGAAGCGCGGGCACCGGCATTCCTTCGGGCAAGGTCGCGGCGGTCAGCGCGGTCACCCAGTCGATCGCGGCCGCGGCCAGCGGTTCTGCCAACAGCGGCGCCCGGCTGTGCAGCAGTTCGACGGTCAGGCCCGCCAGCTGCTCCTCCGACCGCGCCCTGAACTCCGCCTCGACGAGATTGCCCGGGATCAACACCGGCCGCAGCCGCCGGGATCGCCCACCACGGACATAGCCGGGCAGAAGGCCATCCTCCGGCGTCAGCGCCCGCACGATCGCGCCATGCTCGCCGTGCACGCGGATCGAACAAATGATGGCGGCGGCGCGGACGTGCATCGTGCCGGGTTAGGGCGCAACTGCGGGGGGTCAATGGGGTTTGACGGGCTATCGGCGACGGGCGCATTCCCGATTCAATAGGGGCGCGCGCTTTCGATAGACCACCGCGCAGCGAAACCCCGCCCGCGTTGAACCATCGGCGTCCGACTCGGCGCAGAAACGGACAGGAGGCACAAACGCGGCGAAATCCTCCGTAACCTTTGTCACCTTCGCGCCGTTGTCGGTGGGCGATCACGCGCACTGCAGGCAAGCGCACGGCTTCAACGGCTTCAGGAGCGAGAATGATAGACTGGAAGGCAATCACGAAAGACCTTGGCGAGGCAGTGATCGCGGTGGCCGACGATCTTCTGGCATCGATCGGGCGGCATAGGCTCTATGCAATCTGCCTGCTGACCGATGACGATGGCGGCAGCGTGGGCTTCTGGGCCGCAACCGAGGAAGATTTCGAGCGCAGGCGCGCATCCGAGGCGGAGGCCGACGAGATGACGCCGGCGTATGAAGCCTATCTGCGCTGGACGCCCGAGGAATGGAGCGAAGATGCGCATGGCGATGTCTTCATGCGCCGCATCAACAAGCCGCTGTTCGCCGAAGTGATCGGCGGTACATCCTCCCCCGCGCATTTCGATCGCACGATCGAGGCGATGACCGATGCGCTGGCCCTTCTTCGCGCCGAACGCGCCGACAAGCTGGCCGATGTGACGCTGTTCGTGAGCGTTTCGGACAGCGAGGACGCCGATGGGATCGAACGCAGGTCCGTTGCGCTGCTCAACCCGCCGGCACTGATATCGGCATTCCGACCCGAACCGCTGTGATGACAGCATGCGATCTTCCGCACGCGACCGCCCCCCTTCACCCGCCCGCGTGGAAAAAGTCGTACACCGCCTGCGCCATCGCCGCCGACACGCCCGGCGCCTTCTTAAGATCCTCCAGCGCGGCGCCGCGCACGGCCTTGGCCGAACCGAAGTGGAGCAGCAGCGCCTTCTTGCGGGCGGGGCCGATGCCGGGAACCTCGTCCAGCGGGCTCGTGGTGATCGCCTTCGCGCGCTTCTGGCGGTGCGCGCCGATCGCGAAGCGGTGTGCTTCGTCGCGCAGGCGCTGGAGGTGGAACAGCACCGGCGAATTGACCGGCAAGGTCAGTTCGCGGCCATCGGGGAAGTGAAAGATCTCGCGCCCGGCATTGCGATCCGGCCCCTTGGAGACGCCGACGAAAGGCACATCCTCAATGCCCAGCGCGTCGAGCACGCCCTTCACCGCGCTCACCTGCCCCTTGCCGCCGTCGATCAACAGCAGATCCGGCCATTCGCCGCTCTCGCGATCAGGATCCTCGTCGAGCGCGCGGCCGAAGCGGCGTTCCATCACCTCGCGCATCATCGCGAAGTCGTCGCCGGGCACCGTGTCCTTCTTGCGGATGTTGAACTTGCGATAGCCGCCTTTGCGGAACCCCTCGGGGCCCGCGACCACCATCGCGCCGAGCGCGTTGGTGCCCTGGATGTGACTGTTGTCATAGATCTCGATGCGGTCGGGCGGGCCTTCCAACTCCAGCAGTTCGCCGATCTCGCGGAAGATGCGCGCCTGGGTGGTCGATTCGGCGAGCCGCCGGTCGAGCGCTTCCACCGCGTTGCGGCTGGCCTGGTCGATCAATCGGCGGCGGTCGCCGCGCTGCGGCACCGACACGGTCACCTTGTGCCCGGCGCGCTCGCATAGCGCTTCGCCGAGCAGTTCGGCCTCGGGCAGCACGCGGTCGGTAAGGATGGTGCGCGGCGGCGGCACTTCCTCGTAGAATTGCATCAGCGTGCTCGCGAGCACCTCGTCCTCCGCAACCTCGGCGGTGTGCGCGGGGAAGAAGGCGCGGTGGCCCCAGTTCTGGCCGCCGCGGATGAAGAAGGCCTGCACGCACATGGTGCCGCCCTTGTGCGCCAGCGCGAACACGTCGGCATCGCCGACACCCTCGGCATTCACCGCCTGGCTGCCCTGGATGAAGGTCATCGCGCGCAACCGGTCCCGCAACACCGCCGCCTGCTCGAAATCCAGGTTGGCGCTGGCCTTCTGCATCGATTCCGCCAGCTTGGCCTGGACCTTGGTCGAACGGCCCGAAAGGAAGTCGCGCGCGTCGCCCACCAATTCGCGATAGCCGGTCTCGTCGATCTTGCCCGTGCAGGGCGCCGAGCAGCGCTTGATCTGGTACAGCAGGCAGGGTCGATCGCGATTGTTGAAGAAGCTGTCGGTGCAGCTTCTGAGCAGGAACAATTTCTGGAGCGCGTTGAGCGTTCGCCCGACCTCCCCAGCGCTCGCGAACGGCCCGAAATAATCGCCCTTGAAGCGGCGCGCGCCGCGATGCTTCTGAATGCGCGGATATTCATGATCCGAGCGCAGCAATATGAACGGAAAGCTTTTGTCGTCGCGCAGCAGCACGTTGTAGGCGGGGCGGAAACGCTTGATGAGTTGCGCTTCCAGCAACAGCGCCTCGGCCTCGTTGTTGGTCGTGACGATCGTCATCGAGCGGGTCTGCGCGACCATCCGGCTCAGTCGCCTGGGCAGTCGGGCGACCTGGATGTAGTTTGTCACCCGGTTCTTCAGGCTGCGCGCCTTGCCGACATAGAGCACGTCGCCGCGCGCATCCTGCATGCGATACACGCCGGGGCGCTGCGGCAGGGTCTTCACCACCTCGCGGATCGCCGCGACGCCCGCCTCGATGTCGGGCACGTCGGTTCCGCGGATGGCGTAGGTGGCTTTTTCCTCGTTGAAACGATCGGGACTTTGGGGCTTCTCGGACACGGGGTCGATTTAGGCGCTCCGGGCCGCCCCCGCCAGCCCGGTATGAGGAGAAGCAACCGGGCATGCCGCCGATCACGATCCTCCAGGCCTATGAAGCGCCGTCGCTGCCCGGCTGGATTGCGCGCTGCCTCGATTCGGTGCGGCAGTGGGCGGCTGCGCGGAGCTATGGCTACGCCTTCACCGATCGCTTCTTCGAGGCTGTGCCGGACTGGTTCCGCGCAATCTGCGGCCCCCAAACCGGCCCGATGACCGACATCGCGCGGCTGGTGCTGATGCAGCGGCTGTTCGATCGCGGCGCGGGCTTCGTGGTCTGGATCGATGCCGACGTGCTGATCTTCGATCCGGATTCGCTGGCGATCGACGCGACACCGGGATTCTTCGGTATCCGCGAACGCGCGCTGCTGCTCGATCGAAACCGGTGCCCGACGATCGGCCCCGAAAACATCAACGGCGCGATCCTCGGCAGCGCGCCGGACGATCCGCGCTTCGCGACCTATCGGTGGGCGGTCGAGGAGATCGTGCGCCGGCACACCGATGGTCCCATCCCCCGCACGATTGCTGGCCCCCAGCTGCTCACGCGAATGGCGACCCGCCACCCCTTCCCCGCGATCGACCATGTCGGCTTGCTGACGCCGGCGATGATCGCCGAAATCGCCGCGGGCGGCTCCGACCTGTGCGGCCGCTACATGGCGGCGTTCGGTTCGCCGCTCGCCGCCGCCAACCTCTGTCATTTCTATCGCGACGCGGTGAGTGACGCGCGCCGCCGCCGCTTCGACGATGCGATGGACCGCGCGATCACGCTGCTGGTCGAAACCCGCGGCGCGGTGGTCAACGACCTGCTCGCCGACGGCGACGCTTGCGCGCCCACCGGCATCGCCCGATCTGAAGGGGTATGACGTCCGTTCCCCGAAAGGCCTCCTTCCCGCTCGTCGCCGATGCCGGCACCCGGCTGCTCGTGCTCGGCAGCCTGCCTGGCGAGAAATCGCTCGCGGCGGGCGAATATTATGCCAATCGCGGCAATCATTTCTGGCGGCTGATGGGACTAGTGACCGGCGAGGATCTTCCCGCGCTGGCCTATGATGACCGTCTCGCGGCGCTTCTCCGCCACGGCATCGGCCTATGGGATGTCATCGCCGACGCGACCCGCGCCGGCAGCCTCGACAGCGCGATCCGTGATCCCCGCGTGCGAGACCTCGCTGCGGTCGTACGCTCATTGCCGGCGCTCCGCGCGATCGCCTTCAACGGCGCCACAGCGGCGCGGCTGGGCCTGAGCCAGCTCGGGCCCGTGGCGGAGGGCTATGAAATAATCCGGCTGCTGTCGAGCAGCGGTGCCTGCGCGGTCACCACCGCCGTTCGGCAAGCCGATTGGCTGCGCCTCCGTCCGCTCGTCGCCACCGACTAGCTTTCCATTCGATGTTCCCATAATGTTCCCTGCATGGGAACGAGTTGCCCCGCGCCCGATCTGCCGCCGCGACCGCTGCGCTGGCTGTTCCTCGACCTGAACAGCTATTTCGCCAGCGTCGAGCAGCAACTCGATGTCGCCCTGCGGGGACGGCCGATCATCGTCGCACCTGTGAACACGGATACTACCGTTGCGATCGCTGCCTCGGTGGAGGCCAAGCGCTTCGGCATCGGCACCGGCACCCCGGTGTGGGAGGCCAGGCAGCGATGCCGCGACATCGTCGTCGTGCCTGCGCAGCACAGCCGCTATGTCGAATTCCACGATGCTGTGATCGCGGAGGTGTGGAAGCATGTCCCGGTCACGCGCGTCTGCTCGATCGACGAGGTCGCCTGCCGCCTCCTCGACAATGAGAATAGCGAGGCGCAAGCACGTGCGCTCGCCGCGCGGATCAAGGCCGGCATCCGCGCTAATGTGGGCGAATGCCTGACCTCCTCGATCGGCATCGCGCCCAATCGGTTGCTTGCCAAACTGGCATCGGACATGATGAAGCCGGACGGGCTGGTCGTGCTGTCAGCCGACCAGCTCCCCGGACGCCTCTTCGATCTCAAGCTCACCGACATCGCCGGCATCGGCGCGAAGATGGAGCGACGCCTTGCACGCGAGGGGATCAACGACATCGCCGAACTCTGCGCGCGCCGGCCGCGCGATGCCGGTTCGGCATGGGGCGGCGTCAATGGCGACCGGCTGTGGTGGCTGCTCCACGGCGTCGATCTGCCGGAAAAGCCGACGCAGCATCGCACCGTCGGCCACAGCCATGTCCTTTCGCCGCGCAACCGGGGCCCCGAGCCGGCCCGGCTCACCGCCCGCCGCCTCGCGCTGAAAGCGGCGAGCCGGCTACGCCGCGAGGGCTATTACGCGCGGCTGCTGGTGCTCCACGTCCGCTTCGAGAACGACAAGAGCGCATGGCGGATCAGCCGCCGACTGCCGTCCACGCAGGACAGTTTCGCGATGCTCGCCGCGCTCGAGCATCTCTGGCCACAGCTCGTCGCCACCGGCCGCGCCCGCCCGGGGGGCTTTCGCGTACGGATGGTGGGCGTGACCTTGGCGGAGATCGAGCCAGTGGCGGGCGAACAGGATTCGCTGTTCGCGCTGCTCGACCCCCACGACCCGCTGGCGCGCGAGACGCGCACCTTGTCGCTCAGCCGCGCAATGGACCGGATCAATGAGCGTTTCGGCCGCAACGCGGTGACGCTGGGGCCATTGACGGGGGGGCGCATCGATTCGGTCGGCACGAAAATCGCGTTCGGCCGGATACCCGAGATGGCAGAATTTCATGAGTAAAACTTGTGCACTGCAAAAAAAATTTTTGCGGGGGGGGGCCGACAGTCCCGACTTTAAAGGGTGCACCTCGTTCCGACTAAAATTTATGTCACCTGCAGCCACGCCCGCAGTGTTTTCAAGCTGTGATGGACGCACGCTGCGAAGCGATGCGTCTAGACGAACTCCGGTGAGTTTTCGCCAATCAGTCGCTGCATGGCAGCATAACGCGTTTCAACTCGACACTCATATTTTGAATCCCGCATGCGTGGGCACTCTATTTGCATCCGGTCAGATATGTTCTTCTTGATGGCAAATCGAACGGCTGTGCGGGAGGGGGGTGGCACGACGCTGCCAACGCGTTGTAACATTGTTACAGTTGACGCACTGCAAAGCGCTCTTCATTGCATGGATGCTATGACCATGAAGCATTCCCTTCCGCTTGCCGCCATGGCGGCTCTCCTCGCGCTTGCCGGCTGCGGCAGCGAAACCTCCACCACCGTCGACACGGCGAACGATGCCGAGAGCGCGGAGTTGAACGCGGCGAACGTCGCGACGCCGATGCCGCTGATGATCAAGGCGCAGAAGATCTATCGCTGCAAGGACAACAGCGTCGCTTATGTCGACTTCATGACCGACGACATGACGGCGAACCTGCGCACCGAGAAGGACGGCAAGGCCAATGTCCTGAAGGCGGCGGCGGCCGGCGAAGCCTTCGAGGCCGATGGCGTCAAGCTGGCCGGCAACGGCGAGGAAGTCACGATCACGCTGCCCGGCAAGGGCGCGCAGAGCTGCCACACCAAGTAAGCCGATCACGATCGATTTGATCGGATGGGGCCGCCGGAGCGATCCGGCGGCCCCTTCTGATTCCGGCCTCCCGAAAAAAAGCGCGACGGATATGCGCGCCTGCCCCGTTCAAGCGATGGCCGCCGCATGCGTGGCGGCCGCGTGAAAGCGTTTCGGGAGTATGGACATGAAGCGGATCATCCTCGCCATCGCCGCGATCGGCACCCTTGTCGCGACCCCCGCCGTCGCGGGTGTTAACGGACGCCAGCACAACCAGCGTGATCGCATTGCGCAGGGCTGGCGATCGGGCGAACTCACCCCGCGTGAGACCTACCGGCTGGGCCGGCAGCAATATCGCATCGGCCGCACCGAGGCGCGGATGCGCTCCGACGGTCACTTCAGCTATCGCGAACGCGCCCGTCTGCACGCGCGCCAGGATCGCGCAAGCGCCAGGATCTATGCCAAGAAGCATAATCGCCGGGGATGGTGATAGGAAATGCCTCTCCCGCGCGGAGAGAGAGACGCTGCCTGCTGGAGGTCGGATAATGTTGCGAGTCGAGATGAACCTGATCACGATGGCGGCGGCCTTGCTGGCGATGCCGATCCCTGCCCTCGCCGCCGGCGAGGGTGAGGGCGTATCGCTCGCCGATTTTCAGGCAGCCGGTCGCCAGCGACTGTTGCGTGCCGATGCGAATGGCGACGCCAAGATCAGCAAGGAGGAATGGGCTGCGGGCCGCAAGAACGCGAAGCGCGATCCGTCACGCATGTTCGGCAGGCTCGATGCCAATGGTGACGGCCAACTGGAAGCGAGCGAAATCGACACTCTGCTTGCGCGCCGCTTCAAGCGGCTCGATGCGAATGGCGACGGGATGGTCATGCCCGAGGAGCGCACGGCAGGCAGGAAGGCCGCCGACGATTGAACGCGGCCGGAGACCACCCGCTTGACCGCCGACTCCGGCGACGACGAGGACGTCGCGCTACTCGACCGGATCGGACGCGGCGACGGCTTTGCCGCACGGACCATGGTCGACCGCAAGCTGCCGCGCCTGCTGCGACTGGCGACACGGATGCTCGGCGATCCTGCGGAGGCCGAAGATGTCGCACAGGAGAGCTTCGTGCGGCTGTGGCGGCAGGCGGGGCGCTGGCGGACGGGCGGTGCGCGGTTCGACACCTGGCTGCACCGCGTGGCGATCAACCTCTGCTACGATCGCTTACGCAAACGGCGCGAGGATCTGCCCGGCACATTGCCGGACCGCGCCGATCCCGAAGCAGCGCCCGACGCGGGGCTGGTCGAAGCCGAAATGTCGGACCGGGTCGGCCGCGCGCTTCGGGCGCTACCGGATCGCCAGCGCGAAGCGATCGTGCTGCAATATTATCAGGAATTGTCCAATGGAGAGGCGGCCGCAGTGATGGGGATCAGCGTCGAGGCGCTGGAAAGCCTGCTCGCGCGCGGCCGCAGGACGTTGCGCGCGTCGCTGGCGGAGATTGCGGATGGATGAGCATATTCTGAGCGCCGAGCGGTTCGCGACGCTGGCAGAGGCCTATGGCGCCGATCTGCGGCGCTGGCCCGCCGATCTGCGCGCTGCTGCAGAAGCGCATCTTGCCGTTCATCCGCAATCCCGCGGCGTGCTGATCGATGCCGCCCGTCTCGATGATCTGCTCGCCGCCTACCGCGTCGCATCGCCTGGCGCAGCGTTGATCGGACGGGTTCTGGCGCACGCGCCGCAGTCAGGATCGAGCTGGTCGCGCGCCAAACTATGGTGGTCCGGGCTGGGTCTCGCCGGTGCGGGGCTGGCCGGGGGTCTTGCCGGCGCGGCCGCATTGTGGCTCGCCACGCCGATGCTCGCCGAGCATCGCTTTGCCGACAGCGCCGACAGCCAGACCGTGTTCGGCGACATCGACCTGAACGGAGCGATCCGATGACGAGCCGTTCTTTGCGCATCCTGCTGATCGTCTCGCTGGTGCTCAACATGTTCCTGGTGGGTGGCATCACCGGTGCCGCGATCATGTGGTCGCGGACCGAGACCAAGCGGCCGCTGAACGGCATCGGTCGCCCTGCCCGGCTGCGCCAGGCATCGGAAGAGCTGCAACCTGACAATCGCCGCGCTCTAAGGCAGGCGGTGCGCGGCGCGGTGCGCTCGGTACGCCCGCAGGCACAGCGCGCTCGTGCCGCGCGGATCGAGGCGCGTGAATTGCTGGAAAAGCCCGACTTCGATCGCGCCGCGTTCGATGCGGCGCTCGCCCGCGCCCGCGCCGACGATCTGGCGATCCGCACGCGGCTTGAACAAAGCGTCATCGGCGTCGTCGCCACCCTGCCCGTTGAAGAACGGCGAGTGCTCGCGAAGGGCCTGGAGAATTCCGGTGCGTTGCGCATGCCGCGGAACCGACGGGGCAAGGCGGCAAGGGCCGGTGGCGAAACTGCCCCCTTTCCCGATCGATCGGGGTAGCGGCACAAACCCCTTTCCCATGTCCCGGAAAAATCCTTTCCCGCTCGCGACGGATACCCGCCCTCCCATCCGTTGAACGGCCGAAAGGAGACAGGCGTGTCCGCACCTGCCATCGCGCTCAACCGCTTCGGTCTGGGAGCCCGCCCTGACGAGGCCCCGCCCGAACGACCCCGGCACTGGCTGCTCGACCAACTCGCGCGCTATGAGCCTCGCCCGACTGCGTGGGGCGGTCTGCCCGCAAGTCCGCAGATCGCCCGCGACTATGTCGAGGATCGGCGCGAGATGCGGCAGGCGGATGGCGAGGCCAAGCAGATGGCGCGCAAGCAGCTTCGCCAGGACAATCGCCAACTCTATCGCGCCGCGGTCAACGCCCGCATGGCCAGCGCGCTCATTGCGCCGGCCCCCTTCGCCGAGCGGCTGGTGCATTTCTGGGCCAATCATTTCGCGGTCTCGGCCGACAAGATGATCTGCCTGCCCTTCATCGGTGCCTTCGAGGCGGAGGCGATCCGGCCCAATATCCTGGGCAAGTTCGAGGATCTGCTGCTCGCCGCCGAGCGCCATCCGGCGATGCTGCTCTATCTCGATCAGGTGCGCTCGACCGGCCCCGAGAGCCGCCTTGCCGAGCGGGTCGCGATGCGCCGGCCGGCGCGCAAGCCCGGCCTCAACGAGAATCTCGCGCGCGAGATCATGGAATTGCACACGCTCGGTGTGCGCAGCGGCTATGCTCAGGCCGACGTGACCGAATTCGCGCGCGCGATGACGGGGTGGAGCGTCGGGGGGCTGGGCCGGCAGGCCGCCAACGACCGCGCCGAGCCGGGCCGCTTCGCCTTTCGCCCCGCGATCCACGAGCCCGGCACCCGCACGATCATGGGCAAGAGCTATGCCCAGGCTGGCGAGGCGCAGGCGCGCGCGGTGCTGCACGATCTCGGCAGCGCGCCGGCCACTGCCGACCATATCGCGACCAAGCTCGCGCGGCATTTCGTTGCCGACGAGCCGCCAGCTGGGTTGGTAAAGCGCCTTTCCACCGCGTTTCAGGAGAGCGGCGGTGACCTGCCGACGGTCTATCGCGCGCTGGTCGACGCGCCGGAAAGCTGGGCGGGGACCAGCGCCAAGTTCAAGACGCCGTGGGACTGGCTCGTATCGTCTTTGCGCGGCATCGGCATGGAAGCGCCGGGTGAGATGCAGATCGCGCCGCTGATGCAGCAACTCGGCCAGCCGGTGTGGCGGCCGGGCAGCCCGGCCGGGTTCGACGATATCGCGCAGAGCTGGGCGGCACCGGACGCGCTGGTCCGCCGCGTCGAGGTGGCGCAGCGGATCGCGTTGCGCGTGGGCGACCGCATCGATCCGCGCAGCGCCGCGGCCAAGCTGCTGCCAGGCGCCGCGAGCGCCGAGACGGTGGAGGCGATCGGCCGCGCCGAGAGCCAGCCCACGGGCCTTGCACTGCTGCTCGTCTCGCCCGAGTTCCAGAGGAGATGATGTGATGTTCGACCGCCGCCGCTTCCTCGGCGTCGCCGCACTCGGTGCCGGCAGCCTGTTCGTCGCGCCGCACCTCGCCCTGGCGCGCGTCGTCAGCGACCGCCGCTTTCTTTTCGTGATCCAGCGTGGTGCCGCCGACGGACTCAATATCGTGGTGCCGCACGGCGATCCCGATTACGCCCGGCTGCGCGGCGCGCTGGCGATCGACGCGGCTGGCGCCATCAAGCTGGATGGTCAGTTTTCCCTGCATCCCTCCTTGGCGGGTGTCGGCAAACTTTACGGTGAAGGCCAGGCGCTGTTCGTCCAGGCGGTCGCCTCGCCCTATCGCGAACGCTCGCATTTCGATGGCCAGAACGTGCTCGAGACCGGCGGGGCCAGGCCCTATGCGGTCAAGGATGGCTGGCTCAACCGGCTGACCGGGCTGCTTCCCAAGGAGCGCGACGAGGCGATCGCCTTCGCGCCGACCGTCCCGTTGGCGCTGCGCGGGCAGACCGAGGTGAGTTCCTACGCCGCCTCCAACCTGCCGCAGGCGAGCGACGATCTGCTCGCGCGCGTGCAGCAGCTCTATGCCCGCGATCCGATGCTCCACGGCCTGTGGAGCGCGGCGATGGAGGCGCGTGGTCTTGCCGGCGATTCAGGGCCGAAACAGGATCCGGCCAGCCTCGGCAAACTCGCCGCGACCTTCCTCACCCAGGCAGACGGCCCGCGTATCGCGATGATCGAGACCGGCGGGTGGGACACGCACAGCGGCCAGAACGGGCGGCTGGCGGGTCAGCTCAGGCAGCTCGATACGCTGCTCGGCGCGTTTCGGGAGGGCCTCGGCCCGGTGTGGAACGATACGGTGGTGCTGGTCGCAACCGAGTTCGGCCGCACCGCCGCCGCCAACGGCACCGGCGGTACCGATCACGGCACGGGATCCGCGGCGATGCTGATCGGCGGCGCGGTGAAGGGCGGCCGGGTTCTGGCAGACTGGCCGGGGCTCGGTCAGAACGCGCTGCTCGATGGGCGGGATTTGCGGCCGACCACGGATCTGGACGCATTGATCGCCGGATGCAGTGCGGAGACGTTCGGTCTCGATCCCGCGTTGGTCGCGCGGACGCTCGCACAGACCGGTCGTGCCGTGCGGCCGATGGAAGGGCTGGTGCGGAGCTGATCGACCGCGACACAAGCAAAAGCCCCCTCCGTTCGCGCCGGACGAAGGGGGCCTGTTCAGCCGGATTGGCGGCTCAGAAGCGGAAACGAACGCCCGCGGCGATGCGCCGGCCGACCTTGCGATATTCCTTCGTCCGATCCGGGCTCACCGAATAGATGAATTCCTTGGCGTTGTTCAGGTTGGTGATGTCGGCGAAGACGGTGAACTGCGCGTTCACGTCATAAGAGAGGCCCGTATCGAGCTGGCCGTAGGACGAGAAATATTCCGGCTCGCCGTTGCGGCCCGAGGCGACCTGCAGGAAGTCATCACGCCATGTATAGGCGACGCGCGCCTGGATGCCGTATTTCTCGTAGAAGCCGACGAGGCTGTACGAATATTTGGAAAGCCCTTCGAGACCGAAGCTCACATTGGCAACGGCGTTCCGATACTCGGCGTTGGATTCGGTATAGTTGAAGCTGGTCTGCAGGCCGAGGCCGTCAAACGGTGCCGGGAGGCTGGTGAATGCCTGGCGATAGCCGATTTCGACGCCCTTCACCGTCGCACCCTCGCCATTGTCGGGCACCGTGACCTGGAAGGTCACCTGATCGACGAGTTGCGGCGTCGTCACCAACGTCACGAACGACTTGATGTCCTTGTAGAAGGCGGCTGCCGAAAGCAGCGAGGAAGGCGCGAAATACCATTCGACGCCGGCTTCATACTGCGTCGCGCGGAACGGTTGCAGATCGGGGTTGCCACGCCGGATCGTTTCGTTGCCGGGGTTGGTCTGGATGCTCTGGCGCGGCGACAGGTCCGACAGCGTCGGCCGCGTCAGCACCTTCGACGCCGCGACGCGGAAGATCAGACTGTCGGTGAGTGAGAGCCGCGCGTTGAACGACGGCAGCCAGTCCTGATAATGGCCGGCAAAGCCGACCGGCACGACCGGCGAGACGACGATTTCGTTCTGGCCGCCGCCGGTGGGGCGCGCGCTGATCACGGTGCGCGAGGCACCGGTCGAGGTATAGTCGGTGTCCTCGAAACGCAGGCCGACATTGACCGCCAGCGGCATGCCGCCGACCTCCGTGTCGAGCGTGCCCATGATATAGGCAGCCTTCACCTTCTCATCGACCACCGACGAGGCGGACGGCGAGAACACCGCCGGGTTGAACGCCTTGCCATCCTGCGTCGCGTATTGATCGATCAGGCGAACCAGTTCCTGCGGGCTGTAGATGATCCAGTCATGCAGGATGTCACCGCCGCCGCCCTGGAAGAAGTTGCGGTTGGTTGAGCTGAACAGCGAGGTGGGGAGCACGCGGTTGGAGTCGCAATAGGCGCACTGCTCGCCGAACGGCATCTCGTCACCGGTCAGCGTCTTCGTACGGTTCGCGATCAGGCCGCCTGCGAACAGGGTGATCGTGTCCGTGGCCTTCCACTGCACGTCGCCGCGATATTCCTCGATCTTGTCGTCTACATCGGTGCCGCCGCCCCAGATATAGTAATGCGCGGTCAGACCCTGCGGATTGGTCGCGGCATTGGCATAGTTGGGGCTGTCGAAGCCATAGCTGTAGATCGGGCTCCCGGTCCGCCGATCGAACCACAGGTCGACATTCTTGCGGCGGATGGTGGTGAACAGGTTGTTCTCCTTGCCGCGCCGCTCCGCCTTCGAACGCGACGCGTCGAGGCTTACCGTCAGGCGGTCGCTAGCTTCCCATTTGAGGTTGCCGCCGAACTGATAGGTCGTGACGTTGCGCTCGTCATACTGGATGATCTCGTCGACGAATCCGCCTTGATAGCGCTGATAGAGCGCCTCGCCACCCTCGACGACCTGCTCCACCAGCGTGCCGCCGGCAAAGTCATAGGCAAGGCCGGTCTGCTGCTCGGTGAAATCGGCCTTGGAATAAAGGCCATCGAGCGTGATGGTGAGGCGGTCGACCGGACGGAACTGCATCGAGCCGTTGAGGCCGAGCCGCTTGAGCTGGCGTTCGAAGAAGAAGGGCGAGAGGTTGGACGGCATCGACACGCTGTTGAACGGCGCGACGTCCGGGCCGATCCGGGCGCCGGCAACACCGCCACGGTTGTAATAGCTGTCGGTGCTCGAACGGCGGACATGGCCGGCACCGATCGTAAATTCATCGTTGCGCAGATCCTGATCGAAATAGACTGCGGAGACCGCGACGCCGAACGTACGATCCTCGTTGCGCCAGCCCACCACGCCCGAAACCTCGGGGTTGAACGAGTCGGCGAGTTCCGCCCACTGCATCGTGCCCGAACCGGTCGCGACGAACGCCTTCTTCTGGTCGAGCGGACGGAGCGTGCGAACGTCGACGGTGGCACCGATCGACGAACCGTTGAGGTTGGCCTGCGGCGACTTGTAGACGTCGGCGCCGCTGATGATTTCCGCGGGCAGCACGTCGAACGAGAATTCGCGGCCATTATTGTCGGTGGCGAGCGTGCGACCGTTGACCGTCACCGCGTTGAACTTCGGGCCGAAGCCGCGAACGGTGATGAAGCGGCCCTCGCCGCGGTTGCGCTCGATGGTGACGCCGGCGATGCGCTGAAGCGATTCAGCGACGTTCTGGTCGGGCAGCTTGCCGAGATCCTCGGCAACGATCGAGTCGACGACACCGATCGCCTCGCGCTTGATGTCGATCGACGCGGCCTGGCTGGCACGGATGCCGGTGACGATGATTTCTTCCGCTTCGCCATCGCTCAACGGCTGGTCGGCCGGAGCAGCGGCTGCGGCCGCGGGCTCTGCAGTCTGCGCGAACGCGGTGCCGGTTCCTGCCATCGCCATCATCGCTGTGGCGGCGAGCAACGCGGTACGAACCTGTCCTTTGCGGCACTTCATCTTTTTTCCCCTCCAAGCTTATGAGGGTCAATCTGAAGCTATACGAAAGATATGTCAACTGTCGTCATACGTAATATGATTTAACGCACCGACTTGATCGGCAGCACGCAGAGCGCCGATCCGAACACGAACAGCACCGCCGCGCAGAAGATCGTGCGGTAGTCACCACCGCTCAGCGAGAGCAGCACCGCCGCCATGACCGGGCTGATGATCTGGGGGATGTTCACCGCGGTGGTGAGCACGCCGAGATCCTTGCCCTCCTCACCCAGTTCGCTTTTGGGGAGCACCTGCGTCATCAGCGCCATGTCGATCGACATGAACATGCCGTAGCCGACGCCGATCACCGCGGCGTAGACCCACATGCCGGACATGTTGGGCGCCGCCAGCGGCGCGACCATCGCGCATCCCATGATCAGGCTGCCGGCGATGACGAAGGGTTTGCGGCGCTGCATCCGGTCAGACAGCCAGCCCGAAGCCAGCGAGGTGACGACCAGGCAGACGAAGGTGACCATCGCCATGTTCGCAATCGCGACGTTGGAGGCGTCGTCGCTCAGCCGGATATAGTCCCGCAGGATGTAGAGCAGATAGGCGGCGACCGCCTGATAGCCCATATAGATGGTGAAGCGGCTCAGGAACGCCCAGGCGAAGTCGGGATGTTCGCGCGGCGAGATCCAGAAGCCGCGCGCGAAATCGCCCCAGTCGAAGCGCCGCGCCGGCAGCGCCGCGCTCGAAGGCTCGCGGTTGATCAGCACGAAGGCGAGGCAGGAGGCGGCGATCGCCGCCGCGAACAGGCCATAGGCCAGCATCTGCTGCCCCGCGAGGTGGCCGGCGACGAAGGTGCCGGCGGTCAGCCCCGCGGTCATCCCCGCGCCGACGATGCCCGAGACCGACCCGCGCGTTTCAGGCGTGAAGCGATCCGCGATCAAGGTCGTCATCGCCGGCTGCATCGAGTTGTAGGCGATGGCGGCCATCACCCACAGCACCATCATCGACCAGAAGCTGGTCATCCACGACACGCCGAACAGGCTGATCGATCCGATCAACGATCCGATCGCGATCCACGGCGCACGGCGGCCCCAGGGTCCGCGCGTGCGATCGGAAAGCGCTCCCGCGATCGGCGTCGCGAGCGTCGAGAAGATCGAGGTGATCGCGAACATGAGGGCGAGGTTGTTCGCCTTGTTGCCGGGATCGAGCGCCGCGATCTGGTTGGGTAACAGCACGCCAAGCACGCCGCTGTAGAGCGCCATCAGCAGGAAGAAATTGACCATCAGCGAGAGTTGCAGCACCGTGCGCTGCCCGCCGGTAACGAAAGCCGGGCTGGTCATGCCGTGCATCCTGTCCTCTCCACGCTTCTTTTCTTATCCGCCGGCGACGCGCCGGTCGGGAACGAGGCTGAGCCCGGCCTCCCTCGGCCGGCGGTGCGGGCCGCCGCCATCGGCGCTCCATGCCCCGTCCTTGCGGTCGCGCGCGATCGCCGCCTCGTCGACAACGATCCCGAGGCCGGGCCGATCGCCCAGGACGATGCCGCCGTCGGCAATCTGCTGGTCGACGTCGAGCCCGGTCGGCCAATCAAGATCCTGCACCTCGATGCCGATCATGTTGGGGATCGCCGCCGCCGCATGCGCGACCGGGTTGGCGTCATAACCCACCGGCGAAACCGGCAGGTCGCGCGCATGCGCCGCGAGCGCCACGCGCATGAAATGGGTGATTCCCCACACGCTTCCGGCCTGGACGACATCGACCCCACCGGCATCGAGCAACGGCGCATATTGATCGAGCCCGGTGAGGTTCTCGCCGGTCGCGACCGCGCAGCGCGCGGCACGGGTGATCGCGGCATGGCCGGCGGCATCCCAGCGGCGCACCGGCTCCTCGATCCAGGTCAGGTCGATGCCGGCCGCTTCGACCTCCGCAAGGTGGCGGATCGCCTGCTTGCGGTTCCAACTCTCATTGACGTCGAGCATCAGCGCCGGACGCGCGCTGTTCACCGAAAATATATCTCGCACCAGCTTCAGTCGCGCGATGTCCCGCCGGATGTCCCTGCCCCCCTTCACCTTGGCGGAACTGAAACCGCGATCGGCAAAGCGGCGGTAGAGCGCACCGAAGGCGTCGTCGTCGAGGCCGTAGCACAGCCCGGAGGCATAGCCGGGCACGAAGCGGTCCGCAGCACCCAATGTGCGCCAGAGCGGCTCGTCCGCCAGCTTCGCCTTCAGATCCCACAGCGCCATGTCGACGGCGGCGATTGCGCCATATGTCGCGCCGGCATGACCGCTCTTGAACACATGCGAGAGCATCGAATCATAGAGCGCCGTGGTCGCGCGTGGATCCTGCCCCTCGACCGCGGGAAAGATTCTCGCGATATCCGCGTGCTGGCCGAGCCCGACACCCTCGAGACCGCCGTCTGTTTCCAGAATCAGGATAGGCGTGTCGGTGACGCCGCCCTGCACCACCCCATTGGCGTCGCCAACCGGACGCCCCCAATCGTGCGAGGTGACGAGGCTGCGATAGCCAGTAACTTTCATCCACATGCCCCTGATACAGGATTCCCGCAGCGCGCGGGATAACACATATTATGTATTATCTTTGACGGTTGGCAAGCCTTGACGGGGTGATACGATTGCGGTTTCACAAAATGGTACGGTCGGCGTCCAGTTTCGACCCGTTGCAGGCAAGACCAACAGATGACCAGCCCAGTGCCGCCCTCTCTCCAGCGTGTCCGCCGCCGCCCCCGCCTCGCCGAAGCGGTCGTCGAGGATCTTGTCAACGCGATCGTCACCGAGACCTATCCGGCCGGTTCCGCGCTACCGCCGGAGGGCATTCTCGGTGACATGTATGAGGTCAGCCGCACTGTCGTGCGCGAAGCGACGATGGCGCTGACCGAAAAAGGCTTGGTCGTCTCGCAGCAGGGCCGCGGCACGATCGTGCGGGAGGCGAACGCGTGGGACATGCTCGACCCGATGATCCTCGCCGCGCTGTTCCGCCGCGAGGATGGCCTCGCCTATCTCGACAATCTATCCGAGATCCGATCGCTGCTCGAAGGCGCGATGGCCGCCAAGGCGGCACAGCGCCGTACGCCGGAAACCATTGCCGAGTTGAAAGCGCAGATCGAGAAGCTCGAATCGCTTATCCAGATGCCTGCCGCCTATGTTCATGAGGACGTTGCGTTCCACGATATCATCATGCGCATTTCGGGCGACAAGCTGAGCAAAGCGGTGATCGATGGCGTGCAGTCCGAAGCGTTGCGCACGCACGGCTACAGCGGCAAGCTCAATGTTGAGCATGTCCGCGAGACGCACGAAGCCCATCGCCGGATTTGCGACGCGATCGTCAGCGGCGATTCGGATGGCGCAGCGCGCGCGATGCGCGAGCATATCGAAGGAAGCTGGGCGCGCCGGCGTGCGCAGGGGCCACAGAACGGCTGACCTGCCTTCCTTCTGAGGAGCGGAAATTCACACCTGCTCCGACATCGCGTAGATTCGCTCCATTTCCACCCAGGTCTGCTCCGGCGCGAACGGGAGCGGCTTCTGGAAGCTGCGCATCAATGCGTCCCATGCCCGCACGTCCGGATTGGCGGCGTCGCGTGCCTGTTTGGCTGCGTCGTCCTCGGCGGCTTCTGCGTCCTGTTCCATGATCATGAACAGGCGATCGCCGGTCAGCCAGATCTCGAGCGACGCGACGCCATCGCCACGGATCGCCGCCGACACGGCGGCGGGCACCGCGCCTGCCGCATGCCAGGCGCGGTAGCGGGCGATCCGTTCGGGGTCGCCATGAAGATCGACGGCGAAACAGCGGCGGACGAGCGTCATTCTGGCATCCCGGCGGTTGACTGGTCGAGTCACTCTGCTTAGACATCATACGTCTTACAAGTAATAATCGGGAGTGGATCTTGGTTTCCCTCTACGCTCAGTCGTTGACGCGGCGAAGCCTGGCCGAACGGACCGGTGCCCTCTCCCAATTCGCCGGTGTCAGGCTCTCGACGCTGGGTGACGGGCTCGAGCGCGGTGTGCGCCAGCTCGAGTTCCGGACCGGCAGCGGACTGCGCTTCACCATACTTGTCGATCGCGCGATGGACATCGCCGAATGCGAGCATGCCGGCCGCGCCGTCGCCTGGCATTCGCCCGCCGGCTTTCGCCATCCGGGGCTGCATGACTATGAGGGCGAAGACGGCCTCGCCTGGCTGCGCTCGCTTTCCGGCCTCGTCGTCACCTGCGGTCTCGACCACACCCTGTTCATGCACGACGACCCGGCGGAGCATTATGTCTATGCGCCCCGCAAGGCGGTCTCCTCTTCGTTGCACGGACGGGTCGGCACCATTCCCGCGCGCCTTACCGGCTATGGCGAGACCTGGGTGGGCGACGAGTGCATCCTGTGGGCCGAGGGCATCGTCCAGCAGGCGACGGTCTTCGGCGAGGATCTCCACCTGATCCGCCGCATCGAGGCGACGGTGGGCGGCGACGAGATCCGGCTGCACGACCGCGTCGTCAACCACGGCTTCTACCGCACGCCGCACATGTATTGCTATCACATCAATGTCGGCTATCCGGTGGTCGACGAGGGCGCGCGTTATGTCGCGCCGATCCGCGACGTGCTGTGGGCGGCGCATGTCGAGACCTATCGGGCGCAGGGCACCGGCTATCGCACCGTCCCCGCTCCGATCGTCAATTTCCACGAGCAAGTCTGGCAGCACGACATGGCGCCGGATGCCGAGGGCCGCGTCAATGTCGCGATCGTCAACGAGGCGCGGGGCTTCGGCTTCGAGGTGGAAACGCTCAAGAGCCAGTTCCCGGCGATGTACGAGTGGCAGAACCTTCACGCCGGCCATTATGCCATCGCGATCGAACCCTCGACCAACCATGTTCTCGGCAAGGAATTCGCGCGCGAACGCGGCGAGCTGATCTGGCTCGAACATGGCGAGGAGCGGCGCTACGACAGCATCTTCCGCATTCTGCCGGACGGTGTGGCAGTGGCGGATGCGGTGCGCCGGATCCAGGACGTCGCGCGCCAGCCGGACGAGGATTATCCGCAGCCCTCGGGCAAGTATCCGCCGATCAACGGAGCCGCGGCATGAACGGCCGCACCATCCTCTACACCGGCGCCGCGGGCGGGCTCGGGCTCGAAACGAGCGTGCTGCTGATCGAGCGTGGCGCGACGGTGATCGCGGTCGACAATGATCCGGCGAAGGTTGTGGCGCTGGAAAGCGCGGCGGCCGGTGCCGGCCCGGGCAAGTTGATCGTCTCGACCACCGACCTCTCCGACCTCGCCGCCTATCGCGCCGAACTCGACCGGCTGATCGCGGAGACCGGCGGTATCGACGTGATCATCAACAACGCCGCGATCTACCCCGCCAAGCCGTTCGAGCAATTCTCGATCGAGGAGCATCAGCACGTCCAGCGCATCAATGTCGATGCCGGCATCGTCGCGGTGCAGGCCGCGCTGCCGGGGATGCGCGCGCGCGGCTTCGGCCGGATTGTCAACGTCTCCAGCATCACCATCTCCGGCGGCTGGGAGAATCTGTCGCCCTATGTCGCATCGAAGGCGGCGCTGATCGGCCTCACGCGCGCCTGGGCACGCGAATTCGGCGGCTGGGGGATCACCGTCAACGCGATCGCGCCGGGCGCCTTCCCGACCGACGCGGAGAAGATTCACCCGGACCCCGAAGGCTATGACCGCATGGTGCTCGATGCGCAGTCGATCAAGCGCCGGGGCAACGCCGGCGACATCGCGCACGCGATCGCCTTTTTCACCGCCGACGAGGCGGGATTCATCACCGGCCAGACGCTGCACGTCAACGGCGGCTGGGTCATGGCCTGAGGACCAGAACAGAATGAGCATTTTGAACGGCATCCGCGTGCTCGACTGTTCGATCGCGATGGCTGGCCCCTTCGCCGCGCAGCGGCTGGGCGACATGGGCGCCGACGTGATCAAGGTCGAGCCGACCAGCGGCGAGTGGCAGCGCCATGCCTCGGCGGGCGGCGCCACCGGCAACAAGATCAACGTCTCCTTCCTTTCGCTCAACCGCAACAAGCGTTCGCTGGCGGTCGATCTCAAGGCGCCCGAGGGCAAGGCGATCCTGATCGAGCTGGTCAGGAATGCCGATATCTTCCTGCAGAACTACCGCCCCGGCGTCGCCGAGCGGCTGGGCGTGGATTATGCGACGCTCTCCGCGATCAACCCGCGGCTGATCTACGTCTCGATGTCGGGCTATGGTGAGGATGGCCCCTACCGCATGTATCCGGGGCAGGATCTGCTGCTGCAGGGCATGTCGGGCGCGATGCTCTCTGCGGGCTCCGCAGACGCCCCGCCCTCCCCCGCCGGGCAATATCTGGTCGATGCGGTCACCGCCTACAGCGCGTTCGAGGGTGCGCTCGCGGCGCTGTTCCACCGCGAGCGCACCGGCGAGGGCCAGCTTGTGCAGGTCAACATGCTGGATGCGATCACGACCATCCAGATGCAGGAATTGTCGGTGTTCACGGTCGGCAACAAGCCGCAGGCGCGCTCTGCCGAGGCGCACGCGCACAGCTATATCCGGGCGCCCTATGGCGTGTTCCAGACCAGCGACGGCTATATCACGCTCGCCATGGCCAAGCTCGCCACACTGGGCGCCGTGCTGAAGGATGAATTCCTCGCCGGGCTGGACGAAGAGCGCGACGGCTGGACGCTGCGCGATGCGATCTTCGCGACGGTGAAGGCGAAGCTGGTCGGCGCGACCAGCGCCGAATGGCTGGAGCGGTTCCGCGCGGTCGATATCTGGAGCGGCCCCGTCTACGGCTACGCCGACCTCGTCGAGGACCCGCAGATCAAGCACAACCAGACCTTCGTGGAATATGATCATCCCACCGAGGGCCATGTGAAGACGCCGGGCTTCCCGATCCGTTTCTCGCGCACCCCGTCCGCCATCACCCGTGGCGCGCCGCTGGTCGGCGAGCACAGCCGCGAACTGCTGGCGGAGGCGGGTTTCGACGCCGAGACGATCGAGCAACTCATCGAATCCGGCGTGGTCCGGCAGCACGCATGACGGCGCAGTATCGGGGGCTCACCTGGGACCATCCGCGCGGTTACAACGCGCTCGCCGCCGCGGCCGAAACGCTCGATGGTCTCGCCATCGACTGGCATCGCCATCCGCTGGAGGGCTTCGAATCGCATTCGATCGCCGATCAATGCGCGCGCTTCGACCTGGTGGTGATCGATCATCCCCATGTCGGCGAGGCGGTGACGGACGAGGCGCTGGTGCCGATCGAGGCATTGTTCGACGCGGAGGAGATCGCCGCGTGGCAGGCGGGCACCGCCGGCCCATCCTTCTTGAGCTATCGCTATGCCGGCCAGCATTGGGCCTTGCCGCTCGATGCCGCCACGCAGGTGATGGCGTATCAGCCGGCCAAGGTGACGACGCCGCCGACAGACTGGGACGGCGTGATCGCGCTGGCGGAGACCGAGAATGTCGCGCTGTCACTCGCGGGGCCGCACGCAGCGCTGAGCTTCCAATCGATCTGCGGCGCGCTCGGCTTCGAGCCGCTGAGCCCCCGCGATGACTTCGTCGACCGCGCTCTCGCGCATGAAGCGTTCGCGATCATGGCGCGCCTTACCGGGGATGCCACCCGCCGCTTTGCCACGCACAACCCGATCGCGATGCTGGAAGCGATGGGGGCGGGCGATGGGCCGGCGCTGTGCCCGCTGATCTACGGCTATGTAAACTATGCCGCCGCCGGCTCGGTCGCCTATGCCAATGCCCCGAAGGGCCCCGGCGGGCGGATCGGATCGACCTTGGGCGGCACCGGCATCGCCGTGTCGCGCCGCACAACGGTGACGCCCGAACTGCTCGACCATCTCCGCTGGCTGATGTCCGACGCGGTGCAGCGCGGTTTCATTCCCCAGCATGACGGCCAGCCCTCGCTGCGTTCGGCCTGGCAGGACGAGGCCGTCAACGCCGCCGCGAACGGTTTCTACCATGCAACGAAGGACACGGTGGAACAGGCGCTGCTGCGCCCGCGCCACGACGGCGCGATCCTGTTCCAGACCGACGCTTCGAAGCTGCTGCGCGATGCCCTGCTTTCCGAAGCCGATGCCGACGCGACGCTCGACGCGGTCGAGGCCGCCTATCGCCACCATCACCCCGCAGGGACCGAGACATGACCGAGGATTTGCGCTTCACCATCGCGGATGGCGTCGCCAAGATCTTAATCGACCGCGCCCAGAAGCTCAACGCGATGACACCGGCGATGGCCGAAGCGCTGGTGGCCGCGGTCACGACCTGCAACGGCTCCAACGATGTCCGCGCGCTGATCGTCACCGGCGCGGGCGAGAAGGCCTTCTCCGCGGGGTCGGACATCAGCACGCTCGACGGTTATGAAACGCCGTGGGATTTCCGCAACCGCGCCGATTATTGCGACGCGCTGCGCGCTTGCCGCAAGCCGGTGATCGCCGCCGTCAACGGCTATGCGCTGGGCGGCGGGCTGGAAACGGCGATGGCGTGCGACATCCGCATCGCCTCCACCAATGCCCGCTTCGCCGCGCCGGAGATCAAGCTGGGCTGGATCGGCGGTGGCGGCATGGCCGCGGGCCTCGCCCATTCGGTCGGCGCCTCCAACGCGGCGATGATGCTGCTGACCGGCGACATGATCGACGCGCAACAGGCGCTCGCCTGGGGCCTCGTCAGCGAGGTGCATGCGCCGGATGCGCTGCTGCCGCGCGCCGAGGAGATCGCGAAGACGATCGCGTCGCGCGCACCGATCGCGGCGGAAACCGGCAAGCTCAACCTGCGCGCCGCGCACACGATGCCCTATGACAAGGCGATCGAATATGAGCGTGACCTGCAGGCGATCTGCTTCGCGACCGACGACGCCAAGGAAGGCCGTGCCGCGTTCGCGGAGAAGCGCGCGCCCGTGTTTCGCCGGCGCTGAATGATGATTCAGTCCGCCGAAGACATCCTCCCCGCCGATCCGCGCGCCTGCCTGTTCGGCCGGGTCTGGCGCCCCGACGTGAACGGTCCCGCTGTCGTCCGCGTCGATGGCGACCGGCTGATCGACGTCACCCGCGTTTTTCCCACCGCGCGAGACCTGTGCGAAGCCGCCGGGCCCGCAACGGCACTGCGCATGGCCGAGGGCGAGCATGTCGGCAGCATCGCCGACCTGCTCGCCAACACCGATCCCGCCACGCGCGATCCGTCGCAGCCGTGGCTGCTCAGCCCGATCGACCTGCAGGCGGTGAAGGCCGCTGGCGTGACCTTCGCCACCTCGATGCTCGAACGCGTCATCGAGGAGCGCGCCCGCGGCGACGCTTCCGCGGCGTCGGGCATCCGCGATCAGGTGCGCGCGCTTGTCGGCGACGATCTTCGCCAGCTCCGCCCCGGCTCGTCCGAGGCGATGGCGCTGAAGCAGGCATTGATCGATGCCGGGGCGTGGAGCCAGTATCTGGAAGTCGGCATCGGCCCCGATGCGGAGATCTTCACCAAGGCGCAGCCGCTGTCGACGGTGGGCACCGGAGGCGAGATCGGCGTGCATCCCGGATCGCACTGGAACAATCCGGAGCCGGAGGTCGTGCTCATCGTCGCCTCCGGCGGCGCGATCGTCGGCGCGACCTTGGGCAACGACGTCAACCTGCGCGACGTCGAGGGACGCTCGGCGCTGCTGCTCGGCAAGGCGAAGGACAATAATGGCGCGGCTGCGGTCGGCCCGTTCGTGCGGCTGTTCGATGCCGGCTTCACCTTGACCGATGTCGAGACGATCGAGGTCGCGCTGACGATCAGCGGCACCGACGGTTTCGTGCTCGATGGACGATCGCCGATGGCGGCGATCAGCCGGCCGCCGGCGGATCTCGCCGCGCAGGCGATCAACACGCACCATTGCTATCCGGACGGGCTGGCGCTGTATCTCGGCACCATGTTCGCACCGACCAAGGACCGCGGCGCGCCGGGCATGGGATTCACGCACCAGCCCGGTGACATCGTCCGCATCGCCTGCGCCCCGCTGGGCGCGCTCGTCAACCGCGTCGCCGCCACCGACGCCTGCCCGCCGTGGCAGTTCGGCGCCGCCGCGCTGATGCGCAACCTGGCGGCGCGGGGCCTGCTGTGAGCCGCCCGCGCATCCTGCTCACCCGCCGCTGGCCTGCGGCGGTCGAGGCACGGCTGGCCGAACGGTACGACGTGACGTTGAACGAGGGCGACCAGCCGCTCGACCTCGACACGCTGGCGGCGGCGATGCGCGAGTATGACGCGCTGTGCCCGACGGTGACGGACAAGGTGCCCGCATCGGTGATCGCCACGCCCGGCGCGCGCGTGCGGATCATCGGCAATTACGGCGCCGGGTTCGAGCATATCGATCTCGAGGCGGCGCGCGCCGCCGGCATCACCGTCACCAACACGCCCGATGTCCTGACCGACGCCACCGCTGACATCGCGATGCTGCTGATGCTGATGGCGACGCGCCGCGCCGGCGAAGGCGAGCGCGAATTGCGGGCTGGTCGCTGGACCGGCTGGCGGCCGACGCACATGCTGGGCCAGTCGCTGGCCGGCAAGACGCTGGGGCTGGTCGGCTACGGCCGCATCGCGCGCGCCATGGCCGAACGTGCAAAGGCGTTCGGCATGACCATCGCCTATCACAGCCGCACGCCAGCGGCGGACATGCCGGAAGAGGCCTATTACCCGACCTTGGCGGGCCTGGCGGAGGTTGTCGACATCCTCTCTCTGCACGCACCCGGCGGCGCCGAGACCAGGCACATGGTCGATGCCGCGCTACTCATGCGGATGAAGCCGCACGCGGTGCTGGTGAACACCGGCCGCGGCACGTTGATCGACGAACCCGCGCTGGCCGAAGCGCTGGCGGCCGGCACCATCGCCGCCGCCGGGCTCGACGTGTTCGAACGCGAGCCCAACGTGCCGAGCGCGCTGATCGCGCTGCCCAATGTCGTCCTCCTCCCCCATCTCGGCAGCGCGACGATCGAGACGCGCACGGCGATGGGGATGAAGGTTGCGGACAATCTGGATCGCTTCTTCGACGGCGAGCCGCCCCTTGACCGCATCGCTTGACCGCGTGACCACGGCCACCCTGCGGTGGCTGGACGCGGCGGGCGGCGTGCCGCTGGTGCTCGGGCTATGCGGCTCGCAGGGCTCGGGCAAGACGACGCTCGCCGCCGCCCTTGCAGAACGGCTGGCGACAATGGGCCGGCGGACGGCGATCCTTTCGCTCGACGATCTCTACCTGGCCGGCGAAGCACGCGCGGCGCTGGCGCGGAACATCCACCCGCTGTTGCGGACGCGCGGCGTGCCGCTAACGCACGACGTTGCGCTGGGCATTCGCCTGATCGACGACCTCCGCGCCGGCCGACCCGTGCGTGTGCCGCGCTTCAACAAGGCGGCCGACGAGCCGCTGCCAGAGGCGAAGTGGGAAAGCGTCTCGCCGCCCTTAGACCTGATCCTGTTCGAAGGCTGGTGCGTCGGCGCGCGGCCCGAGGATGAGGCCGCGCTGGTGACGCCGGTCAACGCACTGGAACGCGACGAGGATGGCGACGGCATCTGGCGCCGCGCTGTCAACGCCGCGCTGGCGGGCCCCTATGCCGCTCTGTTCGGCCGCATCGACCGGTTGGTCCTGCTCGCCGCGCCCGGCTTCCAGGTCGTCCATGGCTGGCGGCTGGAGCAGGAAGAGGCGCTGCGCCGTCGCCGCACCATCGAGGGCGACGACACCTCCGGCCTGATGGACGCGGCCGGAATCGACCGTTTCATCCGGCATTACGAGCGCCTGACCCGCGCGATTCTCGCCGAAATTCCCACGCGCGCCGACCTGACCATCCGGCTCGACGCCGATCGCCGACCGCAGGACGCCCGATGATCATCTCCTCGCCGACCGACTATCGCGAAGCCGCGCGGCGGCGCCTGCCGCGCTTCCTGTTCGACTATATCGATGGCGGGGCGTTCGGTGAGGAAACGCTGTCGCGTAACCGCAATGATCTTGCCGATGTGCAGTTGCGCCAGCGCGTGCTGCGCGACGTCTCGGCGCTCAGCCTCGAAACCGAGCTGTTCGGTGAAGAAATGGCAATGCCGATCGCGCTTGCTCCGATCGGCATTGCGGGGATGACGCGCCGGCGCGGCGAGGTGCAGGCGGCGCGCGCGGCGTGCGCGGCGAACATCCCCTACATCCTTTCCACCGTCAGCGTCTGTTCGGCGGCGGAGGTGGTGGAGGGCTGCGGCCGGCCGATCTGGTTTCAGCTCTATGTGCTGAAGGACCGCGGCTTCATGCGCGATGCGCTGGATCGGGCGATGGCGCTGGGTGCGACCAAGCTGGTGTTCACCGTCGACATGCCGCTGCCGGGCGCGCGCTATCGCGATCGCCATTCCGGGATGAGCGGCCCCAACGCCGCCCTGCGCCGGATGCTGCAAGCGGTCGGCCGCCCCGCCTGGGCATGGGATGTCGGGCTGCGAGGCCGTCCGCACGATCTTGGCAATATCTCCGCCTATCGCGGCCAACCGACCAGCCTGCAGGATTATATCGGCTGGTTGGGGGCGAACTTCGATCCCTCGATCAGCTGGCGCGATCTGGAATGGATTCGCGACACCTGGCGCGGCGAGATGATCGTGAAGGGCATTCTCGATCCCGAGGATGCGCGGGACGCGGTGCGCTTCGGCGCCAACGGCATCGTCGTGTCCAACCATGGCGGCCGCCAGCTCGACGGCGCGCAGTCGACCGCGCGCGCCCTGCCCGCGATCGCCGATGCGGTGGGCGATGCGCTGACCGTGCTCGTCGATGGCGGCGTCCGCACCGGGCTGGATGTGGTGAGGATGCTGGCGCTCGGGGCGCGCGGCGTGCTCCTCGGCCGCGCCTATGTCTATGCGCTTGCAACGGACGGCGAAGCCGGCGTGGCCAACCTGCTGCGGCTGATCGCCGACGGCATGCGCGTGGCGATGGCGCTTAGCGGCGCGCGAGCGGTGAACGAACTGACACGCGATAATCTGATCATGGAGAGGAATGGATGACCCTTTTTCTTGAACGCGCAGCGTTCAGCCGTCGTGCGGTGACGCTCGGCTTCGGCGCGGCCTTCGCGCTGGCCCCGTCGGCGCTGGGCGCGACCGGATCGCTGACCGGCTTTCACGACGTGCGCAATTACGGCGCGAAGGGTGATGGCATCGCGATCGACTCCCCTGCGATCAACCGCGCAATCCAGGCGGCCTACAAGGCGGGCGGCGGCACGGTTGTCGTGCCTGCGGGCCATTACATCTGCTTTTCGATGCGGCTGCTGAGCCATGTGACGATCATGCTGATGCCCGGATCGGTGATCGAGGCCGCCGATCCGCGCCGCCACAAAGGCCAATATGATCTGCCCGAAGGCGTGTTCGAGGAGCAGTTCGTCGATTACGGACTCGCCCATTTCCACAACAGCCTGTTCTATGGCGATGGCGCGGACAATATCGCGATCGTCGGCCGCGGGCTCATCCATGGCCTCGGGCTGGATCGCGAGGGGCCGGCACCCCGCTGGCACGGCGTGAAGGGCTGGCGCAGTCCCGCCGAACAGGGGCTGAGCCCCGACGCCGCCCGGCGGGCCGATCCGCGCGAAATGGTCTATGAAGGCCGCGGCAACAAGGCGATCGGCCTCACCCGCTGCCGCAACGTGCTGCTGCGCGATTTCACCATCCTGCAGGGCGGGCATTTCGCCTGCTATGTCCTCGGGTCGCGCAACGTGACGATCGACAACGTCACGGTGGATACCGATCGCGATGGCATCGACATCGATTGCTGCCGCGACGTGCGCATCTCCAACTGCATCGTCAACGCACCCAAGGACGATGCGATCGTGCTCAAGAGCAGCATGGCGCTGAAGGAGAAGATCGTCTGCGAGGATGTGAGCGTGATCGGCTGCAAGACCAGCGGCTATATATTGGGGTCGGTGGTCGATGGCAGTTATCGCCCTTCCCCCTATCGTTCGACGGACAATGTCGGCGTGCTCGGGCGGATCAAGCTGGGCACCGATTCCGCCGGCGGTTTCCGCAACGTGCTCGTTTCCGGCTGCACCTGCGAGAATACGCGCGGGCTGCAGATGGGCGGCATCGACGGCGGTACCCTGGAAGACGTGACCTTCCGAGACATCAACCTGCGCAACCCGGTGAACCACCCGATCTTCGTGCGCCTCTCGATGCGCAACCGTGCGCCGAAGGGCGCCGGCACCAGCATCGTGCGACGGCTGCGCTTCGAGGGGATCAACGTCTCCGGCGCCACCAGCGCCTATAGCTGCGGCGTGGTCGGCATCCCCGAAGGCATCATCGAGGATGTCAGCTTTTCCGACGTTCATATCCGCTCCGCCGGCGGCGGCACCGCGGCGGACGCGATGCGCGAGATTCCGGAACGGGTGAATTCGAGCCTCGAGCCCAGCTTCATGGGCGTCTTCCCCGCGCATGGCCTCTACGTGCGCCACGCCCGCAACATCGCGCTCAACGATGTGAGCTTCGCGGTCGACAAGCCGGACGGCCGCCCGGCAGTGCTGCTCGACGATGTGCGCGGTGCGATGATCGACGGACTGCGCAGCCCGCATGCTGACGCCGCACAGGCGATCGTGACGGCGCGGAGCACGGGAATTGCCGTGGACGCAGTCCACCCGCTGGCGCCCGAGGCGCAGGCGCATTGATGGCGTCAGCGCCGGTGAGCAGATCCGGCAGGGCACGATCCGCGGAATGCGCGGCATTCGGGTGCTGAACATGACGACGCTGCCCGCTCCGCTCGACTGCCCCTCTCCCCGGCGCTCTTGCCGAGGCGGAGGGGCGGGTCGGCGGAGAACGTGCTGACGGATCAGGTGCGGTTTGGCGTGCGACGCGACCTTGAAGGCCGATTGTCCCGTCCGCCGCGAAACCTCTCGATCGCTCCTATTTGTCGAACGGACGGATAGAAAGCGGCCATCGACCTGTTTAGGCAGCAGGTGAAAGCGAGGAACGATGGCGCTGAGCGAGAAGGCGAAACTCGGTATTCCGGGTCTGGATGACATTACTGCAGGCGGGCTCGCCCGCGGTCGCTTGTACCTGCTGGAGGGGAGCCCGGGAACAGGCAAGACCACCATCGCCACGCAGTTCCTGATCACCGGCGCCGCGGCGGGCGAGCGGTGCCTCTACATCACCTTGTCCGAAACCGAGGACGAGTTCCGCGTCGGCGCCGCATCGCATGGCTGGGACCTGTCCGGCATCGATATCTTCGAACTGCTTCCGCCCGAAGATCTTCTCGACGAGCAGCAGCAGCAAAGCCTGCTCTACTCGTCGGATCTCGAACTGGGCGAAACGACGAAACGCATCTTCAAGGTGTTCGAAGAGGTCAAGCCGCAGCGCGTCGTGGTCGACAGCCTCTCGGAAATCATGCTGCTCGCGCAGAGCCCTTTGCGCTATCGCCGCCAGATCCTGTCGCTCAAGCACTATTTTGCCCGAAACGGCGCCACCGTGTTGATGCTCGACGACCTGACCGCCGAGCAGAACGACAAGACGATGCACAGCATCGCGCATGGGGTGATCCATCTCGAAGAGATGTCGCCCGACTATGGCGCGGAGCGCCGCCGCACCCGGATCATCAAGTATCGCGGCCAGAAGTACCGCGGCGGATATCACGACTTCGTGATTGAACCCGGCGGCGTGCGGGTCTTTCCACGCCTGGTTTCCGCGGAGCACCGGACGGGATACGACCGCAGCCTGGTCACCACCAACTCACCGGAACTCAACGCTCTGCTCGGCGGCGGGATCGAACGCGGATCGAGCACGCTCATCCTGGGACCGGCCGGCACCGGCAAATCGCTGCTGGCGCTCAAGTTCGTGGTGACCACGGTGTCACGCGGCGACCGCGCCGCGATGTTCATCTTCGATGAGGAGCGGGACCTTCTGTTCAACCGGGCGCTCGGCCTGGGCATCGACCTTGGGGCGATGGTCGCAGCCGACATGCTCGTGATCGAACAGGTCGATGCGGCTGAGCTTAGTCCGGGCGAATTTACCGAGAGGGTCCGGATCTGCGTTGAGACCCGTGGGGTGAAGACCGTCGTGATCGACAGCCTCAACGGCTATCAGGCCGCCATGCCTGAAGAACAGGCACTGATCCTGCACATCCACGAGTTGCTGCAATATCTGAACCGCCAAGGCGCGTCGACCTTCCTCACCGTTGCGCAACACGGGCTGGTCGGTGACATGAAGGCTCCGGTCGACGTCACCTACCTGGCCGACACCGTCGTCCTGCTGCGCTATTTCGAGGCCGTCGGCGAGGTTCGGCGCGCGATGTCTGTCATCAAGAAGCGGACTGGCCCGCACGAAAACACGATCCGGGAATATGTGATCGACAGCCGGGGCATCACGCTGGGCCACCCGCTCAAGCGCTTTCACGGCGTGCTGCGCGGCGTGCCGACATTGGTCGACGAAAGCCCGATGCCGCTTCTGGACCCCGAGAATTGACTCCGTACATATCCGAACGCGCGCTGATCCTCGCACCACAAGGCCGCGATGCCGACGTCGCGAGCGCCATGCTCCGCGAAGCCCGGTTCACGAGCCTGTCCTGCCGGTCCATCGGGCACCTCGTGGAGGAAATGGAAAAAGGCGCCGGCTTCGCGCTGGTGACCGAAGAGCAGTTGCGCACGGCCGATCTCAACGCTCTGTCGCGCTGGATCTCGGCGCAGCCGGAATGGTCCGACTTTCCTTTCATCCTGCTGACGTTGCGCGGCGGGGGGCTGGAGCGCAATCCGGCCGCCAGGCGCTATCTGGAGATGCTGGGCAACGTCACCTTCCTGGAGCGCCCGTTCCATCCCACGACGATGATCAGCCTGGCCCAGTCGGCCCGCCGCGCCCGGCGGCGGCAATATGATGCGCGGTCCCGGCTGGAGGAACTTCACGGACTTGCAGCCGAACTCGAGCAGCGCGTCGAACAGCGAACCGCGGAACGCCAGCTCGCACTCAAGCAGCTTCACGAGGTGCAGAAGCTGGAGACGATCGGCCAACTGACCGGCGGCGTCGCGCATGATTTCAACAATCTGCTCACACCGATCATCGGTGCGCTCGATCTTCTGCAGCGGCGGTTCAAGGACGAAGATGCCTCGGTCCAACGCTGGATCGGCAACGCCTTGCAGTCGGGCGAGCGTGCCAAGACACTGGTCCAGCGGCTGCTGGGCTTCGCAAGGCGGCAGGAGTTGCAGAACCGCCCTGTCGACATCGCCGCCCTGATCGAAGGCATGCGCGACCTGATCGCCAGTTCGCTGGGGTCAACCACCGAGCTGCGCCTGCAGTGCGCCGCAGGATTGCCGCCGGCGATGGCCGATCCCAACCAGCTCGAGCTCGCCATCCTCAACCTCTGCGTCAATGCGCGGGATGCCATGCCCGATGGAGGCCGGCTAACGATCACGACCGAGGTCGCGGACGTTGAGAACGGCTCCGGTATCGATCTGGCGCCCGGCGCCTATATTCGGCTGTCGGTTCGCGACAGCGGCACCGGCATGGATACGGCAACACTGGCGCGCGCCGTAGAGCCCTTCTTCACCACCAAGGAAATCGGACGCGGTACGGGGCTCGGGCTATCGATGGTGCATGGCCTGATGGCGCAGCTCGGTGGCGCCTTCATGCTCGACAGCGAACTGGGGCGCGGCACCGCCGCCGCGCTCTACCTGCCGATCGCGACCAGCCAAAGCAACGCCGAGGCACCGATATCACGCCCGCCGCAGGCCGTATCGAACACGCCGCTTGGGATCCTCGTCGTGGACGATGAGGAGCTCGTCCGCAATGGCACCGCGGACATGCTTCGCATCCTGGGTCACCGGGTTGCCGAAGCCAGCGGCGGTGCCGAGGCGCTTCGCATGCTGATGGCCGCCCCGCACGAAATCGAGCTCGTGATCACCGATTACAAGATGCCGGGAATGGATGGCGCCGAACTCGCCGAACGAATCCGCGCGGAGCGGCCAGACATGCCGATGCTGCTGATCTCCGGCTACACGGGTGCGGTCGACCCGATCGCCGATATACCACGGCTCAACAAGCCGTTCGGGCTCGGAGAATTGGCCGAGGCCTTGCAGCGAGTGTGCGATCGCGACGCGGTCGTGGACGCGTAGATCGCATCATCCTCGGATTTCGCGCCCGTCATGCCATCCGCCCGCAACATGCTTTTCCGTCATATTCTCGCACCAACGCCCCGTAAAACCGCGCCTGCCAGCTCATCGCCGAGCCGCGCATTGACCACCGCATAGCGTCCTCTAGCGTCCTCGGCGCGGGCCGGATCTAGGGCGATTGCGGGCCAGCTGCGTGATTGGTCGCGGCCGGCCGCACCAGCCGCGTGCGAAGGTCGGACAGCGGCTTGCCCGTCGCCGCATCCACCACAATGGGTTCGATCCGTCCGCCGGTTTCCTCATTCACGAGAAAGCTCGTGCCGCCCTCGCCATGATATCTGCGTCCCCACGCACCGATCGCCGCGAGGATCGGCAGCACCTCGCGGCCCTTCTCGGTAAGCACATATTCGTCGCGCGGCGGATGCGTGCTGTAACGGTGCTTCGTGAGCAACTTTTCCGCGACGAGCGCGGTCAGCCGACGGGTCAGAATGTTGGGCGCTATGCCCAGGCTGGCCCGAAACTGCTCGAAGCGCGTCGCGCCATAGCCCGCATCGCGCAGGATCAGCAGGCTCCATGCATCCCCGATTCGCAGGAGCGCCCGCCCGACCGGGCAGGGCCCCGAACCATATTTTTCGATGTCCATTGCAAAAGAATAGCGAGTTACTATTCTTTTGCAAGTGACATCGGGTCACGGATTGAAGGACATATTCAATGAGCAGCAAGCAGGGCACGGCGCTCGTCACGGGCGCATCCGGCGGTATCGGCGCGGTCTATGCCGATCGGCTGGCGCGGCGCGGCTATGATCTGGTTCTCGTCGCGCGCGATCGCATACGCCTGGCGGCGCTCGCCGAACGGCTGCAGGCCGAAACCGGCGTCGCGATCGAAATTCTACCCGCCGACCTGACGCGCAATGAGGATGTCGCGCGCGTCGAAGCGCGGATTGCCGCGGAGGATGTCAGTCTGCTCGTCAACAATGCCGGCCGCTCGCTCGCCGGCAGCATCCTCGACAATGGCCCGGCGGAAATTGCCGACATCGTAACGCTCAATATCGCCACCCCTGCCCGCCTTGCCGCCGCGGCAGCGCAGGCCTTTGTCGCGAGTGGTCACGGCGCAATCATCAACATCGCCTCCGTCCTCGCGCTGGCCCCAGAGATGTTCGACGGCATCTACAGCGGCACCAAGGCGTTCCTGCTCAACCTCAGCCAGGCGATGGCGGCGCAGCTCGCCGACAAGGGCGTCTACACGCAGGTGGTGCTGCCCGGCGCCACCCGCACCGAGATCTGGGCGAAGAGCGGCAAGGATGTGAACACCTTCCCGCCCGATTTCGTGATGGAAGTGGATGATCTGGTGGATGCGGCGCTGATCGGCTTCGACCGGCGTGAAACCGTCACCATCCCACCCCTGCCCGACGACGCGCAGTGGACCGCCATGCAGGCGGCTCGGCTGGCGATGGGACCAAATCTGTCGAAGAGCCGCGTCGCGCCGCGCTATGCTGCGACCGTCGCCGAACCCGTCACCGCCTGAACCGGAGAACCGCCGCCATGACCGACGTCGCCACCCCGCCCTTCAACGCGCTGACCGACAATCCCGAACGACGCGATGGCCTCGGGCAGCTTCGGGCGCTGATGGATGCGGGGCGGCGACCGCCGATCGGCGAGACGATGGACTTCGCGCTGGTGGAAATAGAGCGTGGCCGGGCGGTGTTCGAAGGCACGCCCGGCAGGCGCGTCTACAACCCGATCGGCACCGTTCATGGCGGCTATGCCGCGACCCTGCTCGACAGCGCCTGCGGCTGCGCGGTCCATTCGCAGCTCAGCGCCGATCAGGGCTATACGACGCTGGAACTCAAGGTCGCCTATCATCGTGCGCTGAGCGACGAGAGCGGCCCCGTCCGCGCCGAGGGCCGGGTGCTTACGATGGGCCGGCGCACGGCCTTTGCCGAAGCCAAGCTGGTCGATGCCGCCGGCCGGCTCTGCGCCTCGGCGACATCGACGTTGCTGGTGTTGCCGCTGGAGGCGTGAGCCCCGCGAGTCAGGCCGCCCGCTTGGGCAGTTTCCAGCCCGGCCTTACGAAATGGCAGGTGTAGCCGTTGGGAATCCGCTCCAGATAATCCTGGTGCTCCGGCTCCGCCTCCCAGAAGTCGCCGGCGGGTTCGACTTCGGTCACCACCTTGCCCGGCCACAGCCCGGAGGCGTCGACATCGGCGATCGTGTCTTCCGCCACGCGGCGCTGCTCGTCGCTGGTGTAGTAGATCGCCGAACGGTAGCTGGCGCCACGATCATTGCCCTGACGGTTCTTCGTGCTCGGATCGTGGATCTGAAAGAAGAATTCCAACAGGGTGCGATAGCTGATCGCTTCCGGATCGAAGACGATCTCGATCGCTTCGGCATGAGTGCCATGGTTGCGATAGGTGGCGTTGGGCACGTCGCCCCCCGAATAGCCGACGCGCGTGGAAAGCACGCCGGGCATGCGGCGGATCAGATCCTGCATGCCCCAGAAGCAACCGCCGGCGAGAATCGCGATGTCCTGGCTCATGCCACGTCCTCCACCTGATCGAGATAGGCGCCATAGCCCTCGTCCGCCATGTCGTCGCGGTGGACGAAGCGCAGCGACGCCGAGTTGATGCAGTAACGCAGCCCGCCACGGTCGCGCGGACCGTCGGGGAAGACATGGCCGAGATGGCTGTCGCCATGCGCCGAGCGCACCTCGATGCGGACCATGCCGTGGCTTGCATCGCGCAGTTCGGCGACGTTGGCGGGCTCGATCGGCTTGGTGAAGCTCGGCCAGCCGCAGCCGGACTCATATTTGTCGGCAGAAGCGAACAGCGGCTCACCCGAGACGATGTCCACGTAGATGCCGGGTTCCTTGTTGTAGAGATATTTGCCGGTGCCGGGCCGCTCGGTGCCGCTTTCCTGCGTCACCCAACGCTCCTCGGGGCTGAGGGCAGCGATGGCGGCATCGGTCTTGCGATATTCGGTCATGCGCATCTCCATTCTCATGCGCAATGTGGGGATGCGGGGCGCCTCCGTCCATATGCCGGCCGTACTGTGCATCAACGGAAATTCCGCTAACAGCCATCGGCATGGCGAAGCGACGACGCTATCTGATCGCGACGATGCCCGATGGCTATGTGAAGCGCATCGGCCCCACCGACGCGCCCTTCACGCACTACTGGCGGATCGTCGCGCATATCGGCGACGGAGGAACCGAAGTGTTCTGGGGACACAGCAAGTCGCTGCGCGAGGCGACCAGCAAGAAGGCTGCCACTGCCGACGCCGCACGACAGCGGGGCTGGACGCGTTATGACTTCGAGGTCGTGGAACTGACCGAAGAAGCGGCGGCGCCGCGCGCGGATCCGTAGGCGTTCCGGCATTGCCACCATTCGTCGCACTGCGGCCAAATTGATCAAATACGGAGAAGATAGGTCTTCGCGATCGAGCGATTCTGCGCTTTGACGACGCTCATCTCCGGCACCGCGAGGCAGCTCACGCTGGCCTTCGATGCCGCCAGCAACACCACCGCCGCGCGCGGGGATCTCGACGAACGACGCCGGTTCGAGGAATAGGCCGGCGGACGGAGGCTGACGAATGGCGAAGACGACACGCGCGACGAAAACCCTGCAGGCCTTGAAAATTGCCTTCAGCGTGCACGAATATGCGTATGACGCGAATGCCGAGCGCGTCGGCCTGCAGGCGGCGGAAGCGCTCGGCGAGGATCCGGCGCGGGTGCTCAAGACGTTGATGGCCCTCGTCGACGGCAAGCCGGTCTGCGCGATCGTGCCATCCGACAAGGAGGTCGCGATGAAGAAGCTCGCAGCGGCGTTCGGCGGCAAACATGCCGAGATGATGAAGGTGCCGCAGGCCGAACGCATTTCGGGCTACAAGGTCGGCGGGATCAGCCCGTTCGGCCAGATGCGCAAGGTCCCGACGGCGATCGAGGCCGAGGCGCTGGCGCATGCGCTGGTCTATATCAATGGCGGGCAGCGCGGCCTGCAGGTGCGGCTGGCGCCCGCCGACGCGGCACGGGCGACGGACGCGATCGAGGCGGCGCTGATCGTCTGATCCCCATGTTACGGACGTCATGTCGTTTCCGTCCAATCCATGCCGGGCGCCGATGGCTATTCGGCCACCAGCCGCGGGCGGCGTCGCGTTTCCAGGTACGGAAGATGCCGTCCCGCGGTGCCCATGACAGGACGCGATGATGATGACGATGCGAACGGCCCCGATCCTGGTGACGATCGCCGGCTTGGTGCTGGCACTGGCAATGACGCTCTCCGCACCTCCGGCAAAGAGCCAGTTCACCATCGCCTGCAACGACGTGCGGCCGGCTTCCACCATCCTCGCCTGACAAAAAAAAGCCGCCCGCACCGCGGACGGCCCAGTGGGGAGGAATGTTGCGGCCTCAGCTGCGCGTCTGGAAGCGGTAACGGCCCGATCCGATCTCGAGCGTGACGCGATCTCCCGCCTGCCCCAGCACGGTGACGCCGGCGGCCTTCGCCAGCGGCAGCCCACCCTCGCTGATGCGGTCGGGCGCCGCGGCCGGCAGGAGCAGTTCGGCGCGGGCGTTGGCCGGAACGGTCAGTTCCGCCTCGAAGCCCCCGGGCGTCTGCTGCCATTTGGTTTCGATCCGGCCGAGCACGCTTTCGTAGCGCGCGCCGCCCCGGGTCACCCGGCCGTCGAGCACGGGCGCGAAGCGGAAGCGCTGGAAGCCGGGGGCGAGCGGATCGATGCCGGCGATGCGCCGATAGACGAAACCGCTCACCGCCCCCAGCGCATAATGGTTGTAGCTGTTCATCGCGGCATCGACCATGTCGGCGTTCCACCGCTCCCAGATCGTCGTCGCGCCCTTGGCGATCATATAGCCCCATGAGGGGAAGGCGGTGCGCAACAGCAGGTCATAGACGAGCTTCGTCTCGCCTCGATCGGCGAGCGCATCGAGGCTGAACGGCGTGCCGAGGAAGCCGGTGGAGAGCAATCCGCCGCGCCGCTTGATGTCCGCCACCAGCAGCCGTGTCGCCGCCGCGCGCTGGGGCTCGGGCACCAGCCCGAAGCGGAGCGCGAGAATATACCCGCATTGCGATCCATTGCCGACGCTGCCGTCCGGCTTGACGAACGCGGCCGCGAAAGCGCGGCCGATGTCCGCGGAGAGTGCGCGATAGCGTTCCGCCTCGGGCTGGCGGCCCGAGCCCTTGGCCATATCCGCCATCGCGTCGGCCGAGCGTTTCCACATCGCGGTCGCGATCAGCGCCTTGGGCGTGGTTTCGTCGCCCGGTTCCTTGGCGTCGAGCGCCACCCAGTCGCCATAGTCGTAGCCGCGGCCGTTGCGCCAGACGAGGTCGGGATTCTGTTCGAGGATGAACGCCAGATAGTGCTTCATCGCCGGCCAGTTGCGGTCGACCACCCCGGTGTCGCCATAGCGCTGCCACACCGTCCATGGCAGGATGATGCCGGCGTCCGCCCAGCCCGGCGAGGCGCCGAGCTGAAGATCGCGCCAGCCCGCCGGCGCATAGTCCGGAAACTCGCCGCGCGGCCCCTGCCCGTCGCGCATGTCGCCCATGAAGCGGCGGGTGAACGCGCCGACATCCATGTTGAACGCGGCGGCATCCCAGAACACGTTGGCGTCGCCCGTCCAGCCCAGCCGCTCGTCCCGCTGCGGGCAGTCGGTCGGCACGCCGAAGAAGTTGGAGCGCTGGCTCCAGAAACCGTTGTGCCACAGCCCCTGCACGATCGGGTTATCGACCAGCAGCCAGCCGCTGCGCGGCAGATCGCTGGTGACGACCACGCCCTCCACCTCGTCCGGCGTCGGCGCGCGGCCGAAGCCACTGACCTCGACATAGCGGAAGCCGAAATAGCTGAAGCGCGGCTCATAGCTCTCGCCCGCGGGATCGCCACGGAAGACATAGGTACAGGCGGCGCGCGCGGCGCGCAGGTTCGCCTGGTCGATCATGCCCTCGGGAGTCAGGATCTCGGCGAAGCGCAAGGTGGCGGTGTGCCCGGCCTCCGCCTTCGCCTGCAGATGCACCCAGCCCGCGAAGTTCTGGCCGAAATCGACGACATGACGATCGCCGGGGAAGCTGCGGATCGTCTTCGCCCTCAGCCGCTCGACCGCGCGCAGTGGCGGCGACACCTGCGCGCGCAGCCGGCAGGGTGGCGTCTTGCCGATCGCGGCGCGCCGCCAGTCCGGGGCGGAGAGGCCGGGCGAGGACCAGCCGGGCTGCTCCAGCCGCGCGTCATAATCCTCGCCATGATAGATTTCGGCCTGCGTGATCGGCGAGGACGACTGTTGCCAGCGATCGTCGGTGGTGATCGTCGTGCGGGTGCCGTCGGGGTGCTCGATCTCGAGCTGGGCCAGGAAGCGCAGCGGCGGATCACCGAACGCATAACGGCCGGCGGGGGCGTGATAGCTGCCATACCAGCCCTCCCCCACCATGGCGCCGATCGCATTGGCGCCCTTGCGGACATGCGCGGTCACATCGTGCGTCTGGTAGAGCACCGCCTCGCGGAAATCGCTGCTCTCGGGTGACATCAGCGCATCGCCGACACGCTTGCCGTTGATTTCCGCAACATAGGCGCCGAGCGCGGTGGCATAGAGCCGTGCGCGCATCACCGGCTTGTCGATGCTGAATTCACGGCGCAACAGATGCGCTCCGTCGCGCGGCCAGGCCTGTTGCTGATTGGCGGAGGGCGTCGCCGCTGCCCAGCGCGCATCGTCGAAGGTCGGCTGTTGCCAGCCGCCGCCCGGCTTCACTGCGGTGCGCATCCCTTCCGAGGTGATCCGCACGGGCTTGCCGCCGCCCTCCAACCGTACCATCGCCGCGCAGGCGATCTCATGGATCTTGGGCGAGTTGAAGCCGGTCGCGTCCTGCACCTCGACGGCGAGCACATGGCGGCCGGCGGCAAGCTGGTGAGTCGTCACCGCGATCGGCTCGGTGCCGAAGCGGTGTTGCGATTTGGGGCCGCGATCGACCGGCTGGCCGTCGAGCCACTGCTCGGAATCGAAATTGGCGATGCTGAACAAGGTCGCAGGGCCCGCCGCCGCCACATCGAACGATAGGCGGAACGCGCGCGGGCTGCCATCCCGCGTGCGGTCGCCGCGCATCCAACGCAGCCCTGCGGCGCGATCCGCCGCGTCCCGCTCGCTCTCAACCGCGACCCATTTCGCGGTCCAGTCCGAGGGCTCGATCAGCCCCATCTCGAACCGCGCAGTCGGGCTGGTCACCCGGATCCCGCGCGAGTCCTGCACGGTCACGCGCCAGTAGACGACATCCCGCGAGCGCAACGGCCGGCCCGCCCAGGCGATGTCGACCGCCTTGTCCGCCAGCACCTCGCCTGCTTTCCACAGATCCGCCTTGCCCGCTTCGAGCAGTGCTTTGCTCGACGCCGCCTCGATCGCGCAGCGCGCCTGCATCACACCGCGCGCATCCGCCTCGATCCGCCACGACAGGCGGACGCCCTCTGCCTCCAGCCCGATCGGATCGACAAGCGATTCCGCGCGCAGGTCGACGATCTTCAGATCGCCCTCCGTCGCCAGCGCGGGCCGCGGCGCCGCCACCAGCGCACCCGCCACACCCGCACCCTGCAGCAGCGAGCGCCGCGAGACGCCACTCACTTGCGTATCCCCGCGGCGGCGATCACCGCCTGCGCCTCGGCCGGCCAGTCCCGATCCGGCACGAGGAAATTATCCTTCTCGACATTGCCGATCTCGTCGAGCCAGCGCCCGCCGGTGGCCATCGAATTGTGCCAGTTGCCGGTGGCGAGATTGTCGGTCGAGATGCGGCGGCGGAACATCTTGCCCGCGGTATTGATGTTCAGCCATTTGCCGCGGGTGTCGATGACATTGCCGGTTACCTGGAAATGCTTGCTGCCTTCATCGAGATAAAGCGCGATCTTACCACCGATATCGAAGATGTGATTGCCGCGGATCACCGAATTCGGGTTGGCGGAAAGGTTGTAGATCGCGCCGCCATCCATGAACCACGTCTTCACGCCATGAATACGATTGCCCTCGATCAGCGTGTCCCCGAGCACCGTCGGCGTCGTATATTTGACGTTGTGGACGTAGCCCTTCTGGTTCTCGTCATAGTTCGGGTTGCCGCCGACATCGTTGTAGCCCCAGCCCCAGCCGACCGCGATCGCGTCGTAGGGCGCGTCGCTGATGTCGTTGTGCGCGATCCGCGCGCCGGCGATGTAGGTGGTGAGGATCGCGGCATTGTCGCGATATTCCTGCGAGACGGTGGCGACGACATTGTCCTCGATCGCGAGGTCGCGGTTGACGAGCTTCGCGTCCTCCGGGTGATGCGCCTCCACGCGGATGCCGCCCGCCATGATCGCGCTGCCGGAAAGCACCGCGAAATGGTTGCGCGTCACGCGGATGCCCTGCGTGGCGAGGCCGACGCCGGTGAGGTGCGCATTGGCGTCATTGCCGATGCCGAGGCCGATCTGGCCGAGCTGGGTGAAATGGTTGCGCTCGAAGGTTATGTCGCGCGCCGCCGAAACCTGGACCGCGGCCGGCATCTGGTGCCAACGCTGGCGCATCGACTCGAATTCCACGCAGCCCCAGCCGCAGCTCTCCCAGGCATCCTTCGGCCGGATCGGCGAGGTCTCGTAGAGGAAGGCGCCGCTCTGCTGGTTGGCATAGCCGGTCGGCTTCGACGGCCCGAGCCATGAGCTGTAGGAGAAGCGCAGCCCCTTGAAGCTGAGCTTCTCGACCGGCGCCGCCGGCGTGCCGCTGATCGACACCAGCGTCTCCAGCGTCGGCAAAACGACCTTCAGATCCTTGATGTCGTCATCCTGGGCGATGCGCAGGTAGAGCTTGCCCGCTTCCGGATCCAGCACCCACTGATAGGGCTTGGCGTGCCAGTCGTTGGTCTTGCCGATGAATTCGAGCGCGTTGACGAGGAACATCCGGCTGTCTTCGGGGAAGATCGGCTTGGTGATCGTGTCATAGCCCCAGCTGTTGTTGTCCCACGCCGGCTGCTGCATCGTCACCGTGGTGCCGCTGATCGACTTTACCGGCGAAAAGCGGTCGGTGAAGAAGCCCGTCGCTTCCACCTCCAGCCGGTCGGGCCGCTTGAGCGTGCCGATATAGGCAAGCGCGGGCTTGACGATCTCGAAACCGGTGGCGCCGAACTTCACGTCGGCGCGCTTCACCTCGATCCACGGCCGCTCCGCGAGCGTGTCGTTCACCCAGAGCTGGCGCGCGTCGAGCCCCTTGGGCGTATCCGCGACATAGATCCGCCGCTCCGCATCGAACACTGTGAAGCCCGAAATGGCGAGCCCGCCGGACAGCACCGGCTTCGCGCCCGCGGCGGCGCGCCACTCCACCTTGTGGCCGTTCTGGCCGCCATCGGCAGCGCGGAACACCAGCGGCCTGGCGAGCGTGTAGGTGCCATCGGCAAGCTCGACGGCCACGTCGTCACGGACGTTGGCAGCACGGACCAGTGCCTGCGCGCGCGCAAGCGAGCGCACCGGCCGGCCGGCGCTGCCGGGCGCGCGATCGTCGCCATTGGGGGCGACGTGGATCGTCACCGGCTCGGCAAGCGCCTGGACGCTGGCGCCCGCCAGCAGCGCCGCGATCATCAACCGGGCGGTTCGAAGCTTGCCGATCATCCGATACTCTCCGTTTGTAATATTGTTCTTTCCCCTCCCACCGTTCGTCCTGAGCAGGGACTGAGCCTGGCGAAGGTCCGTATCGAAGGACTGGCTCGGAGCATGGCCCTTCGATACGCCATTTCGACAAGCTCAACCGCTACTCAGGGCGAACGGGTGTGAGGCATCTCCACGGTTCAGTTCACCCAGCCACCGTCGATCACGTTGATCGTGCCGGTGGTGAAGGCCGACTCGTCGGACGCAAGATAGACCGCGAGCGCGGCAAGCTCGGTCGGGCGGCCGAAGCGGCCCATCGCCTGGCGCGCGGTGAACTCGGCATAGGCCTTCTCGAAATCGCCGGTGTCGTGCAGCCGCTGGATCAGCGACGGCGTCTCCACGGTGCCCGGGCAGATCGCATTGCAGCGGATGCCCTTGGTCACGAAATCGATCGCGACCGACTTGGTGAGACCGATCACAGCCGCCTTGGTGGCGCCATAGGCGAAGCGGTTCGCGACCGCCTTGATGCTGGAGCAGACGGACGACATGTTGATGATCGATCCGCCACCCCGCGCGATCATCCCCGGCAGCACGGCACGGATCATGCGATATTGCGCGGTGACGTTGAGCGCATTGGAGAAGTCCCACGCCGCCTCGTCGCAATCGAGGATGGTGCCGGCATGGACATATCCGGCGCAATTATAGAGCACATCGAGCGCGGGATAGTCTGCTGCGATCGCTGCCACCGCCGCCGCATCGGTCACGTCGAGCTGGCGGCAGGTCGCGCCCTCCAGCCCGTCCATTGCCTCGGCGCGGATATCCGTCGCGATCACCTGCGCACCCTCGCGCAGGAAGGCCTCCACCGTCGCACGGCCGATGCCCTGCCCCGCCGCCGTCACCAGCGCGGTCTTCCCCTCAAGACGCCCCATAAAATCCTCTTATTGATCGAACCGATGGCGCTCAGGCCGCAGTTTCCGCGACGAACGTCTGGCGCTGCTCGCCGAGACCGGCGATGCCCAACACGACCTCGTCACCCGCCTTGAGATACCAGGGCTCCGGCCGCTGGCCGAGGCCGACGCCCGGCGGCGTGCCGGTGGTGATGATATCGCCCGGCAGCAGCGTCATGAAATTGCTGATATAGGCGACCAGTTCGGCGACCGGGAAGATCATCGTTGCGGTGCTGCCGTCCTGCACGCGGCGGCCATTGACGTCGAGCCACATCGATAGCGCCTGCGGATCGCCGACCTCGTCGGTGGTGACCAGCCACGGACCGACCGGCCCGAAGGTCGGGAAGCCCTTGCCCTTGTCCCACGTGGCGCCGCGCTCCGCCTGCCATTCGCGCTCGGACACATCGTTGACCACGCAGAAGCCGGCGACATGGCTCAGCGCATTCTCCTGCGACACACGCCAGGCGCGGGTGCCGATGATCACGCCCAGTTCGACTTCCCAGTCGGTCTTGCGCGATCCTGTCGGCACGACGACATCGTCGTTCGGGCCCTGGATGCAGCTGACCCACTTGTTGAACACCACCGGCTCTTCGGGGATCGGCAGGTTGGATTCGGCGGCATGATCGGCATAGTTGAGGCCGACCGCGACGAACTGGCGGGTGCCGGTCACCGGCGGGCCATAGCGCACCGGCTCTTCGACCAGCGGCAGCGTTTCCGGATCGATCGCCGCCAGCTTCGCAAGCCCGTCTGGCCCGATCGCGTCGGCATCGATATCGGTCAGATGATCGGAAAGCGCACGAATCCTGCCTTCGGCATCGATCAGGCCCGGACGCTCTTGCCCGGCTTCGCCATAACGGCATAGTCGCACGATCTTCCCTCCATCAACGTTCGTCCAGCGGTAGACAGCCGCCGCAGTCAAACATACTATGTATTACGTCTTGCGCCTGTGCAAGGCGCTTTGTCGAACGGTATCGAAGGAGAGGTCGCGTTGACAATCGATCATGAGGGCGGTCTCGCCTGCACGCGACGAACCATGATGGGCGGAACGGCGGCGCTGCTGGCGGCCGGCCCCGCGCTCGCCGCGCTGCCCCCCGGCAGCTTCGAGGATGTCCGCAAACACGGCGCGCGCGGGGACGGAAAGGCGATCGACAGTCCCGCCATCAACCGCGCGATCGATGCTGCCTCGAAGCGCGGCGGCGGCACGGTGCTGGTGCCGCCGGGCCGCTATCTCTGCTTCTCGATCCGCCTGCGCGACGATATCGAACTGATGCTGTCGGCGGGCGCCGTGATCGTCGCCGCGGATCCCGACGCGCACGGCGCCAACTATGACCCACCCGAAAACTATCTGGAGGAACAGTTCCAGGATTTCGGCATCACCCATGTCCGCAACAGCCTGATCAGCGGCGACGGCGTGAGGAATGCCAGCATCACCGGGCCCGGCATGCTCCATGGGCTGGGGCTCGACCGCGAGGGGCCGGGGGATCGCTGGCATGCGCGCGCCGGCTGGCAATCGGCGGCAGCGCTCGGCGTCTCCCCGCGCGAACTCGCGCTGCGCGACGCCAAGGAACAGGCGCAGGTCGGCCGCGCCAACAAGACGATCGGGCTGATGAACTGCCGCAACGTGCGGCTGACCGGCTTCACCATATTGCAGGCGGGCCATTTCGGTATCATCGCGCATGGCTGCACCAACCTGCAGATCGAGGGCGTGGTGATCGACACCGACCGCGACGGCATCGACATCGACGCCTGCCGCGACGTGCGCGTCGTCAATTGCATGGTCAACGCGCCCAAGGATGACGCGATCGTGCTCAAGAGCAGCTATGCGCTCGGCCGCGCGGTGCCCTGCCAGGACATCATCGTGCAAGGTTGCCGCACAAGCGGGTTCCTGATGGGCTCGCTGCTCGACGGCACCTATCGCCCGTCCGACTATCCTGCCCCGGACAAACTCGGTCCGCTCGGCCGGATCAAGCTGGGGACCGAGAGCAATGGCGGCTTCCGCAACATCCGGATCAGCGATTGCGTGTGCACCCACACGCGCGGCATTCTGATGGGCGTGGTCGATGGCGGCACATTGGAGAATGTATCGGTCTCGGGCATCGTCATGCGCCGGCCGGTCAACCATCCCCTGTTCGTCCACCATGGCGCCCGGATGCGCGCGCCCAAGGGCACGCCGCTCGGCCGCATCCGCGGCGTACGGTTCGATGATGTGCTCGTCACCGGCGCTGACAAGCGCTTTCCCTGCGGCGTCGAGGGCGTGGCGGACGGGCCGGTCGAGGATGTCAGCTTCACCGGCATCGAGGTCGTCGCCGAGGGCGGCGGCACCGCGGCAGACGCGGCGCGCGAGCCCGAATATCGCCGCGAGACCAGCCTTGAGGTCAGCTATCTCGGTGCCTTGCCGGCCTATGGCTTCTATGCGCGCCACGCCCGCCGGTTGCGGCTCGACGATTGCAGCTTCCGCACCGACACGCCCGATGCCCGGCCGGCAATCGCGCTGCGCAACGTCGATGGCGCGATCGTAGACGGCATCGCATCGCCCTCGCCGCGTGACCGCACCGTCGACGCGCGCGCCAGCAAGGACGTAACCATCGGCAGCCTCGTCACCACCGAAACCAAGGGAACCAGCGCGGCATGACATTGCGGATCATCGACTCGCACGTCCATTTCTGGACGATCGGCGGCCCCGGCCATAGCTGGCCGGACGCCGACTGGCCGGCGATCCATCGGGACTTCCTGCCCGCCGATCTGCGCGCCGCCGCCGCCGACACCGCGCTCGCCGGCGCGGTGCTGGTCCAGTCGCAGCCCGACGATCGCGATACGGACTGGATGCAGGCGACCGCCGCCGAAGATGATCTGGTGCTCGGCATCGTCGGCTGGGCGGCGCTGGATGCGGCGGACGCGTCGCAGCGCATCGCCACCCTCGCCGCCCGTCCCAAGCTGGTCGGGCTCAGGCCGATGCTGCAGGGCATCGACGATACCGACTGGATCCTGAAGCCTGCGCTCGATCCCGCGATCGAGGCGATGATCGCGGGCGGGCTGCGCTTCGACGCGCTGATCCAGCCGCGCCACCTGCCGGCCATCGCGACCTTCGCCGATCGCTGGCCCAACCTGCCGATCGTGATCGACCACGGCGCCAAGCCGGCAGCGCGCAACAACCAGTTCGAACCGTGGGCCGAAGGCATCGCTGCGCTCGCTGCACGCCCCAATGTCTGGTGCAAGCTTTCCGGCCTGCGAACCGAACAGGCGCCCGACCAGCCCCCCGCCGAACTCGCGCCCTATGTTTCGCATCTGATCGAGAGCTTCGGCAGCAAGCTGATGTTCGGCAGCGACTGGCCGGTGCTGCTCCATGCCGGGGACAGCTATGCGGACTGGATCGCCACCGTCCACGCCCTCGCCGCGCTCGATAGAAACGCCGCGGAGCGCCTGTTCTTCGGCGCCGCCAATGATTTCTACGGATTGGAGCAGACCGCGTGACATTTTCTCTCAGCCGCCTCGGCTTCGGTGCCGGCGGCATCGGCAATCTCTATCGCGCCGTCTCCGATGCCGACGCCGAAGCGGTGGTGACCGCGGCATGGGACGCCGGCATCCGCTATTTCGACACCGCGCCGCATTACGGCTTCGGCCATAGCGAGAAACGCCTCGGCGCGGCGCTGGCAAAGCTCGATCCGGAGCAGAGAGCGATCATCTCTACCAAGATCGGCCGCCGCCTCGATCCGGTCGCGCCAGGTACCGACCTCACCCAGCCGCGCCAGGCGTTCGTCTCGCCCGAGCCCTATGAGAGCGTGTTCGATTACAGCTATGACGCGGTAATGCGCTCCTATGAGAGCAGCCTCAAGCGGCTGCAGCGCACGCGCATCGACATCCTCTACGCGCACGACATCGGCAGTTTCGCGCATGGCGCGCAGCATGCGAGCCTGTTCCGCACCTTCCTCGACGGCGGCTATCGCGCGATGCGTGAGTTGCGCGATGGCGGCGCGGTCTCGGCGATCGGCCTCGGCGTCAACGAGGTCGCGGTGTGCGAGGAAATGCTGGCGCATGGCGATCTCGACGTCATCCTGCTCGCCGGCCGCTATTCGCTGCTCGACCAGTCCCCGCTCGCCAGCCTGTTTCCGCTGTGCGATGCGCGCGGGGTGAAGCTGGTGATCGGCGGCGCCTATAACTCGGGCATCCTCGCCACCGGCGTCCGCTCGGGCCGCGTCGCCCATTTCGACTATGGCCCGCCGCCCGCCGAGATCGTCGAGCGCGTCGGCCGCATCGAGGATCTGTGCGCGCGCTTCGGCGTCTCGTTGCGCGCCGCCGCGCTGCAATTCCCGCTCGCGCATCCGGTGGTCGACAGCGTCATCCCCGGCATGGCGCGCCCTTCGCAGGTGGCCGATGCGCTGGCGATGGTGGAAGAAGAGATTCCGGAGGCGTTCTGGGCGGCGATGGTCGCCGAGGCACTGCTGCCTGCCGACGCGCCGCTCCCCGCCGCTCAGTCCTGAGGTGGGTAGCGCTCGAAGCTGGGCAGTTCGTGCGCATTTTCCATCCAGCCGATCCGGTCGGCGGTCTGGACATGCGCCTGCGCGGGGACCGCATCCGGATCGTCGAAGGTCGCGCTCTGGATGTCGGTGATGCCGGGCAGGTTCTGGTCGTTGGTGTAGAACAGCCCGGTGCCGCAGGTGCTGCAGAACATCCGGCGACCATGCGTCGACGAGGCATAGGTGGTTGGCGCGCCGGTGATGCGGATCGCCTCGGTGGGGAACATCGTCCATGCCACCATCGGCGCCCCCGCCGAGCGGCGGCAATCGATACAGTGGCACAGCGCGTGGGTCAGCGGATCGCCTTCGACCTCATAGCGGATCGCGCCGCACTGGCACCCCCCGGTCAAGCCCATGACAACCCCTTCCCCAGAACGACCACACCAGCCGCATCCCATTTGATGGGACGCGGCTGGTGCGGCTCCTAGCGGTTGTTCCGGGCGATGCCAATTGCTCTTAAAGCCGGATGCCGACGCCGATGCCGAACACCAGCGGATCGAGATGAAGTTTCACCCGCTGCGCGCCGGCCGCGGTGGTATCGAGCCGCGCGGTGGTGTCGATATCGATATATTTGACATCGGCATTCACGAACACCCGGGGCGATAGATCGATGTCGATGCCCGCCTGTGCCGCCCAGCCGAAGCTGTCCTTCATGTGGACGCGCGTTTTGCCGACCGCCGCCTCGAGCCCGCTCGACGCCTTCTCGTTCCAGAAGATCGTGTAGTTCACGCCGGCCCCCACATAGGGCCGCACAGGGCCCTTGGGGTTGAAGTGATATTGCGCGGTCAGGGTCGGCGGCAGTACCCATGTGGAGGCGAGCTTGCCGATCGATCCGGTCGTGCCGGTGCGCCCGCTGGCGCTGTGCTTGGTGGTGGAGGCGATCAACTCGAAGCCGATCGCGTCGGTTGCCATCCAGGTGATGTCCACCTCGGGCATCACGCTGTTGTCGACGCTCACCTTCTCGCCGGGGAAGCCCGGCAGCACGCTGCCCGATGTTTCGTTGGGGGCGACGATGATCGCGCGGGCGCGCAGCAGCACGTCGCCGGCCTGGATGCCGGTGCGTTCTTCCGACTGGGCGGCGGCGGGCGACGCGGCGATGGCCGCCAGCATGGCCCCGATTATGCCGGCTGCGGCTGCATGTTTCATCTGTTCTCTTCCCTTCCTCGTCAGAACAGATGTGGCGATAGGAGTCGGCCCGCCCGCCGGCATTGACCGATGCCGGCCGCGGATTTGACGCCGGTCAAGGTATCCCGTGGCATAAGCGGGCACGCCACGTGGCATGTGGACCTATCATGAAGATCTGCTGGCGCGCCCGGTGCCGCGCTACACCAGCTATCCGACGGCGGTGGAATTCCACGATCGCGTCGGCCCGGCGGACATGGCGGGGGCGCTCGACGCGATCGGCGCCGACGATGCCGTCTCGCTCTATCTGCATGTTCCGTATTGCCGCGAGATCTGCTGGTATTGCGGCTGCAACACCGGCGCCGCCAACCGCACCGCGCGCCTCTCCGCCTATCTCGATGCGCTGGCCGACGAGGTCGACATGATCGCAGGCCGGCTTGGCGGACGCGGCCGGGTGACGCGGATCGCGTTCGGCGGCGGCAGCCCCGATGTCGTGCCCGCAGCCACCTTCAGCGCGCTCGTCGAAAAAGTGCGAACATCTTTCACCTGCGATGCGCCGGTGCTCTCGGTCGAACTCGATCCGCGCGGCTTCGATGCCGATTTCGCCGCCGCGCTGGCGGCAAGCGGCGTCTCGCGCGCCAGCCTTGGCGTGCAGACCTTCGATCCCGCGATCCAGGCCGCGATCGGCCGCGTCCAGCCGACGGCGTTGGTCGCGGAAGCGGTGCGGATGTTGCGCGATGCCGGGATCGGATCGATCAATGTCGACCTCATGTACGGCCTGCCCGGGCAGACCGACGCCAGCCTCAGGGCAACGTTGGAGACCGCGATCGCGCTCGCCCCGGAAAGGCTCGCGGTGTTCGGCTATGCGCATGTGCCGCATATGGTGCCACGCCAGCGCCGCATCGACGCGACAGCATTGCCCGATGCGCGCACCCGTTTCCGCCAGGCCGAACGCGCGCATGCGATGCTGGTCGATGCGGGCTATGTGGCGGTCGGCTTCGATCATTTCGCGCGACCCGACGATGCGCTCGCGCGCGCCGCCGCCGCCGGCACATTGGGCCGCAACTTCCAGGGCTTCACCGAGGATGCGGCGGAGGTGCTGATCGGCATGGGCGCCAGCGCGATCAGCGCGTTCCCGGATCGGCTGTTGCAGAACGAGAAGAACAGCGGGCTCTACCGCGCGCACATCGCCGCCGGCCGCCTGCCCATCGCGCGCGGACTGCACCGCTGCGCCGCCGAGCAGCGCGAAGGCCGTACGATCGCCGCGATCCTATCCCATGGAACGGCCGACGTCGCCGACATCGAAACGCCCGCCACGGCCCGCCATCGACTGCGCGCATTCGAGGCCGCAGGGCTGGTGCGCTGGCAGGGGTCCCGGCTGATCCTCGCCGACGATGCGCGCCCTTATGCGCGCACCATCGCCGCCACCTTCGATCGCTATCGGCAGACAGATGCAGGACGGTTCAGCACCGCGGTGTGACGGGCACGCGCCCAGCGCGCCGACGCGCTGCAGCGCGTGCGTCGTGCGCGATACCGGGCTGTGCGCCGCGTTCTCCGACAGCGAGATCGCCCCGCTCCACGCCATCGCCCGCCAGCGCATGGCGCGCGCGGGCCAGATCCTGACCTGGGCGGGCGATCCCGCCGCGATCTGCGCCACCGTCGTCAGCGGCGTCCTCAAGATCGTCAGGGACGATGCGGCGGGCCGATCGCATATCGCCGGGCTGCTTTTCCCGGGCGATCTGGTCGGCGAGCCGTTCGAGCCCGGCGCGCGCGATACGATCATCGTCCTTTCCGACGCTGAGCTGTGCGTCTATCCGCGCGAGGCGCTCGCCACCTTGCTCGACGATCATCCCGCCGCTGTGCGCCAGTTGCTGCGCCGCGCGTTCGACACGCTCAACGATGCGCGCCGCTTCATGCTGATGCTCGCCAGGCGGGATGCGCGCGAGAAGGTCGCCGGCTTCCTGCTCGACATGGCCGGACGCACCACCCGCGCGGGCGACGATATGCTGATGCTGCCGATGGGCCGCAGCGAGATCGGCGAACTACTGGGGCTGACGATCGAAACGGTCAGCCGGCAGATGACCGCGCTGGCGCGCGCCGGGCTGATCGGGCTGCCCGGCGGGCGCGCGGTGCAGCTCAAGGACCGGGACGGGCTGCGGGCGCTGGCCGGCTGATCGGCGCTCCCGCTTCCGTCGGCCACGCTTCGTCCCTAGGGTGAACCCCATGACCAACGCCCTGCCCGACGCCACCCGCCTCGCCGCCGACGCCACGGCGCTCCTCGCCGATCTGGTCGGTTTCGACACCACGTCGCGCCACTCCAACCTCGCACTGATCGGCTATGTCGAGACGAAGCTCGCCGCGCTCGGTATCGCTTCGACGCGCGTTGCCGATGCGACCGGCGCCAAGGCCAATCTCTTCGCGCTGATCGGCCCTGCCGAAGAGGGCGGCGTCGTGCTTTCCGGCCATACCGACGTGGTGCCGGTGGCCGGGCAGGACTGGTCGAGCGACCCGTTCGCGCTCACCCGCCGCGGCGAGCGGCTGTTCGGCCGCGGCACCTGCGACATGAAGGGCTTCCTCGCGCTCGCGCTCGCCGCGGCCCCGCTGTTCGCCGAGCCTGGCCGACTGAAGCGCCCGGTGATCCTGGCGTTTTCCTATGACGAGGAAGTCGGCTGCCTCGGCGCGCCCGCGATGATCGAGCGGATCGCCGAAACGCTGCCCCGCCCCGCCGCCGCGATCGTCGGCGAACCGACGAGCATGCAGGTGGTCGGCGCGCACAAGGGCATTTCGGCGTGGCGCGTGACGGTGACCGGGCATGAGGCGCATTCCAGCCTCACCCATCTCGGCGTGTCGGCGAACATGGTCGCGATCGGGCTGATGGCACGGCTGGCCCAGCTGGCCGCAGAGCTGCAGGCCGCCGGCGATCCGGGTTCACCCTTCACGCCGCCGCATGCGACGTTGACGGTTGGGATGATCGAGGGCGGCACCGCGGTCAACATCCTTGCACGCCGCTGCAGCTTCGTTTTCGACCTGCGCACCCTGCCCGGGCAGGATGCCGCGGCGCTGCTCGCCCCCTTCCTCGCCGAGGCGGACGCCGCCGACCGGGATCTCCGCGCACGCTTCCCCGGAACCGGCGTCAAGGTCGAGCGGCTGTCGGGGACGCCGGCGATGGCGCCCGATCCGGACGGTGCCGCCGAACGGCTCGCGCGCGGGCTGGCCGGTGACAATGGTCCGCTGCGCGCGGTCGCCTATGCCGCCGAAGCCGGGCAGTTCCAGCAGGCAGGCTTTCCCACCATCCTGTGCGGCCCCGGATCGATCGAACAGGCGCACCAGCCCGACGAATATGTCGACATCGCGCAGATCGAACGCGGCGCGGCCTTCATGCTACGCCTGGCAGACCTCCTCGCGCGCTGAGGCAGGCGTGCCGCGTCAGTTCGGGCGCCAGATGCCGCGGCCGAACGTCCACCCGACCAGCGCCGCCGGCACCCAGACGATGCTCAGCAGGAAGGCGAAGGTCACGCGCGCGTCGTCGCCGGATGGCACATCGCCCAAGGTCGCGCGCAGGACGATGATCAAGGTCAGCACGATCGGCGCCGACCAGAGCGGGATGAACCACATCCAGGTGCGCCCGCGCTGCCGGTCCGACAGGGACAGCAGCGCCGCGACGGTGCCGACGATGAAGGCGATCAGCGCGGTTCCGATGAGAAGCGGAGTCATGCCCGGCGGCGGCCGGCGTGCATCGGAAAAGCCATGCTCTTTCCCTAGCGCAGCGCTAACACCCTGGGCAACCTCGGCGCTGGCCGATTCGACGCGGGTGCGGCAGAGGAGGCCCACCAGCCGAACAGACACCGTTAACGGGAGGCAGAGCGGACATGGTGAAGAAGCAGACCTCGGACGAGGCGGACGCCAGGACGCGGATCGGCATCGGTACCGCCGCCGGCATCGCGGCGGGCATCGGCGCGGGCATTGCGCTGGCCTGGTATGGCGGCCGCATCGTCGGCGCGGCCAAGGGCCTGTTGCGCCGCGCGCCGAAACGGGGCGAGCATGGCGCGGCCTTCGCCGATGGCGAGACTGACGCCGAGAATCTCGATCAGACGCGCAACGCCGGCCCGGCCGCGATGCGCGACGGCGATGTCGGCGATTGGGACGCCGCCGACGAAGCCTCCGATGAATCCTTCCCCGCAAGCGACCCTCCTGCGCGCTGAGCGCGGCCACGCCCAACCCGCCCGCGGGTCAGCGTCGCCTGCGGCGGGGCCGGCCAAGCGCGGGCCAGCGTGACTTCAACCACGCGCCGAGGCTCAGCAGCGCAGGCCAGACCAGCGTATGGAACAGGTCGCCGCGCGTGTCCGTCCAGCGCCACGACCCCAGGATGATGCGATCGAGCGCCTCATTGGCCAGCGCCGCCGCGATCGTCACCGCTAATGGCACGAAGCTGGCAAGCGGCCGTCGCCAGAAGACGCGCGCGGCGACAAGAACCAGCATCCCGGCATGAAAATGCAGGACCGGATCGCTGAGTCCTGATCCATGTTTGATCCAGATTATGATCTCACGATAGCCATCGAGCATAAACCCGCCCCTAGCGCATCGGTGATGCGACCGGAACGCCTTGCTATTTCGCATCTGCAGGATGGCTTATTGCAACGCCGACATTTCCATATCCCTTTGATGCACGCTGCGATTGGCTTGCACGAAAATCTGGTCTAAGCCGTTGCAGCGCACCATGGATCGACGCTGGGGGCACGGCGGATCATGGCAGCGATCAGATCCAACCGCCGGCGTATTCGACCGGCTCCTAGACCGGTCGTAGGGAATTGATGAATCATCGCTGTCTGCCGTGCAGCCGCCGCGTCCGTTGGCGGGTTCTCATCGCCGCGCTTTGCCTTTCCGCCTGCTCCAGCGGTGGCGAGCAGGAGGATCAGCGGCGCGACGCCGGCGGGCCGGTCGAAGTCGGCTTCGTCACCATCCAGCCGACGAGCGTGCCGCTCACCACCGAACTGACCGGCCGTGTCAATCCGTTTCAGGTCTCGCAGGTCCGTCCGCAGGTCTCGGGCGTGCTGCAGCGCCGCTTGTTTACCGAAGGCACCATCGTGCGTGCCGGGCAGACGCTCTACCAGATCGACCAGCGGCTCTATCGCGCCGCGGCGGATGAAGCGCGCGCCAATGTGCAGAGCGCGCGCGCCAATGCGGACGCGACCCGGCTACGCGCCGAGCGGCTGAAGCCGCTTGCAGAGATGGAGGCCGTCGCGGCGCAGGATTATACCGATGCCGCAGCTGCCGCACGGCAGGCGCAGGCCTCGGTCGCGCAGACATCGGCACAGCTCGCCACTGCCAACGTCAATCTCGGCTTCACCACCGTCCCTGCGCCGATCACCGGCCGCATCGGGCGGTCGCTGTTCACGGTCGGGGCGCTCGTCACCGCGAACCAGGCCGATCCGCTCGCGGTCATCCAGCAGCTCGATCCGATCTTCGTCGACATCCAGCAGTCGAGCGCAGAACTGGTCGCGCTGCGCCGCTCGCTCGCGGATGGCGGCACCGCACCGGGGAGTGCGCAGGTAACGATCTCGCTGGAAGACGGCAGCCAATATTCGCGCCCGGGCACGGTCGAATTCACCGAGGTGATGGTCGATCCCGACACCGGCACCGTCACGCTGCGCGCGCGCTTCCCCAATCCGGATGGATTGCTCCTGCCCGGCATGTTCGTGCGCGCACGCTTCGCGCAGTCGATCGACACCCGCGCCTTCCTCGTGCCGCAACAGGCGCTCGCGCGCGATGCCAAAGGCCAGGCCACGGTCTATGTCGTCGGTCCGAACAATGTCGCGACGCAAAAGCTGGTGAAGGCCGTGCAGACCCAGGGCACCGACTGGGTCGTGACCAGCGGCCTGAACCCCGGCGACAAGGTGATCACGCAGGGCATCAACAAGCTGCGTCCCAACGCGCCGATCAAGCCGGTGCCGGCATCGGCGCCGCAGCGCATCGCCCCACCGAAAGGCGATGGCGCAAAGGCCGCCGGCGGCCGGGCACAGGGCGGCTGACGGAGCGATGTCACGCATTTTCATCGATCGGCCGATCTTCGCCTGGGTGCTGGCGATCATCGTGATGCTTGCCGGCATCGGCGCGCTGATGCTGTTGCCCAAGGCACAATATCCGGACGTCGCGCCGCCGCAGGTCAATATCCGTGCGACCTATCCGGGCGCGTCGGCCGAAACCATCCAGAACAGCGTCACCCAGATCATCGAGCAGACGCTGACCGGCATCGACGGGCTGCTTTATTTCAGTTCGACGTCCAGCTCGCGCGGCCAGGTGACGATCAGCGCCACCTTCGAGAAGGGTACCGACCCCGACATCGCGCAGGTGCAGGTCCAGAACCAGGTGCAGCAGTCGCTGACCCGCCTGCCGCAGCAGGTGCAGCAGCAAGGGCTGCGCGTCACCAAGTCCAACCCTGACTTCCTGATGATCGTGTCGGTGTATGACGAGACCGACACGATGACCAATCGGGACGTGTCGGACTATCTCTCGTCGAACCTGCAGGATTCGCTCGCCCGCATTCCGGGCGTGGGCGATACCAACGTGTTCGGCGCGCCCTATGCGATGCGCATCTGGCTGAACCCCGATCGGCTCGCGAGCTATGCATTGATGCCGTCGGACGTGATCACCGCGATCCAGAACCAGAACACCGAGGTCGCGGCGGGCGAGGTCGGCGGCCAGCCGCAGCCTCTGGAACAGATGCTCAACGCGACGGTGACCGCGCAGTCGCGGCTCCAGACGCCCGATCAATTTGCGAACATCGTCCTCAAATCGCAGAGCGATGGCGCCGTCGTGAAGCTGAAGGATGTTTCCAATGTCGAGCTCGGCGCGGAGAATTACTCGACCTTCACCCGCTTCAACCGCCACCCTGGCGCCGGCATCGCCATTTCGACCGCGCCGGGTGCCGACGCCCTTGCGACGTCGGAGTTGGTGAAGGCCGAGATCGACCGTTTCTCCAAGAATTTCCCGCCGGGCCTCAAGCACGGCTACGCCAACGACACCACCGCCTTCATCCGCCTCTCCATCGATGAGGTCGTGCACACGCTGATCGAGGCGATCATCCTCGTCGTGATCGTGATGTTCATCTTCCTGCAAAGCTGGCGCGCGACCTTGATCCCGGCGATCGCGGTCCCGGTGGTGCTCCTCGGCACCTTCGCGATCTTCTATCTCGTGGGCTTCTCGATCAACACGCTGACCCTGTTCGGGCTGGTGCTGGCGATCGGCCTGCTCGTCGACGACGCGATCGTCGTCGTCGAGAATGTCGAGCGGCTTCTCGACGAAAATCCCGAGATGACGCCGCGCGAGGCGACGATCGAATCGATGAAGGAAATCCAGGTGGCGCTGGTCGCGATCGCGCTGGTGCTGTCGGCGGTGTTTATGCCGATGGCCTTCTTCGGCGGCTCGACGGGCGTCATCTACAAGCAATTTTCGTTGACGATCGTTGCGGCGATGGTGCTGTCCGTGCTCGTTGCGCTGATCCTCAGCCCGGCGCTGACCGCGACGATGCTCAAGCGCCGCGTGAAGGAAGGCGAGACCGGCGACGGCTGGATAGAACGCCGTTTCCCCCGCGTCGGCCAGTGGACGACGCGCCTGCGCGACGGCTTCAACCACCGCTTCGATCAGGGCGTCGCGCGCTATACCCGCGCGGTCGCCGTCACCGTCGAGCGCAAATGGCTGTTCCTGCTCGTCTATGCAGCGATCGTCGCGCTTCTGGTGGTTCTGTTCCTGCGGCTGCCCACCGGCTTCCTGCCCACCGAGGACCAGGGCGCAGCCTCGCTGCAGATCCGCCTGCCACCGGGCTCGACGCTGGGCCGCACCAACGAGGTCGCGCGCCAGGTCGAGAATTATTTCAGCGAGAATGAAGCGAAGAATATCCAGACGCTGTTCACCGTCTCGGGCGGCGGCGGCGGTGCCGCGGCCGGCCAGAACACCGGCCAGGGCTTCATCAACTTCACTGACTGGGCCGAGCGCAAGGGCGCGAAGAACGGCGCGGACGCGATCGTCGCGCGCGCCTCGGCGGCGTTCCGCGGCTTCCGCGATGCGCAGGTCTTCGCGCTGGTGCCGCCGGCGATCCGCGGCCTCGGCCAGTCCAACGGCTTCTCGATGCAGCTGCAAAATGCCAGTTCCATGTCCACCGAGGATTTCATCGCAGCGCGCGAAAAGCTGCTCGCCGCCGCCTCGCGCGATCCGATGCTCAGCAATGTCCGTCTCAGCGAACTGCCGGACAATCCGACGCTGAAGGTCGATGTCGATCATCAGAAGCTGGCGGTGCTCGGCCTCGCGCAGGGGGACGTCAACTCCACGCTCTCAACCGCCTGGGGCGGCCGCTACGTGAATGATTTCGTCGATCGCGGTCGCGTGAAGCGCGTGTTCGTGCAAGGGGACGCGCCCTATCGCAACGAGCCTTCGGACATCGACCAGTGGTTCGTGCGCAATAGCAGCGGCGGCATGGCTCCTTTCTCCGCGTTCGCGCGCACCTCCTGGTCGACCGCGCCCAGCACGCTTTCGCGCTTCCAGGGCCTGCCCTCGTTCGAATTCCAGGGGCAGGCGGCGGACGGTTACAGCTCGGGTGACGCCATGGACCGGATGGCGCAACTCGCTGCCGAGATACCAGGCACCAGCGTCGCCTGGTCCGGCCTTTCCTATCAGGAGCGGCTGTCCTCGGGTCAGGCGCCCCTGCTCTACGGCCTCTCGATCCTCGTCGTCTTCCTGTGCCTTGCCGCGCTCTATGAAAGCTGGAGCATCCCGATCGCGGTGCTGCTGATCATTCCGCTCGGCCTGGTCGGCGCGATCTTCGCGGTCACGCTGCGTGGGTTGGAAAACGACGTCTATCTGCAGATCGGCCTGCTGACGACGATGGGTCTCGCCGCCAAAAATGCGATCCTGATGATCGAATTCGCCGAGCAAGAGGAACGCAAGGGCAAGCGGGTGATCGAGGCTGCGATCGCGGCGGCGCGGATCCGCTTGCGCCCGATCCTGATGACGAGCCTGGCCTTCATCTTCGGCGTCCTGCCGCTGGCGATCTCCACCGGCGCCGGTGCCAACAGCCGCGTCGCGATCGGCACTGCGGTGATCGGCGGCATGCTGACCGCGACCCTGCTCGCCATTTTCTACATCCCGCTCTTCTTCGTGATCGTACGCCGCACCGCACGAGATGCATTCGCGCGCTGGCGCAGAAAGCCCGCCGCGGAGGCGTCGGCATGATCCGCCGTTCGTTCGCCCTCGCCGCTGCCCTGCTCGCAGCCGGCTGCTCGATGGCGCCACATTATGTAACGCCCGAAGCGCCGGTCCCGCCGTCATGGCCCGCAGGCGACGCGTATCTGCGCGAGAGCGAGGCGGCACTGCCCACCATCAGCTATCGCCAGATCTTCACCGACACGCGCTTGCAGGGCCTTGTCGAACAGGCGCTGATCAACAATCGCGACCTGCGCATCGCTGCCGCCAACATTGCCGCCGCACGCGCGCAGTATCGCATCCAGCGCGCCGCGCGCTTTCCACAGCTGGATGTCGGCGGCGGGGTGACGCGCAGCGACAATGGCGGCAACAACAATATTCAGGTCAACAGCGGCCCGCGCAGCAGCTATTCGGCCAATGCCGGCATCAATGCGTTCGAGGTCGACCTGTTCGGCCGCCTCGCTTCGCTGAGCCGCGCCGAGCAGAACCGCTATTTCGCGACCGAAGCGGCAGCGCGCGCGACGCGGCTGACCCTGGTCGGAGATATCGCCGACGCCTGGCTGGCCTATGGCGCCGACGCCAGCCTGCTCGCGATCGCGACGGATACCGCCGCCAATGCGGAGCGCAGCGTGGGGCTGACCCGCGCGCGGCTGCAGGGCGGCATTGCCCCGCGATCGGACGTGCGGCAGGCCGAACAGATACTCGAAACCGCCCGCGCGGATATCGCGCAGCAGACCACTGCACTCGCGCAGGACGTCAATGCGCTGCAACTTCTCATCGGCGCGCCGATCGATCCGGCTCTTCTGCCGAAGTCGATCGAGGAAGCCGCGACGACGATCGGCGTTCTGCCGGCGGGGCTCGATTCGCATATCCTGCTGCGCCGGCCCGACGTCGTTCAGGCCGAATATGAACTGCGCGCCGCCAATGCCGAGATCGGCGCGGCGCGCGCAGCCCTGTTCCCGACGATCTCGCTGACCGGCCTGCTCGGTTTCGCGAGCAACGCGCTCTCCTCGCTGTTCGACAGCGGCTCCTTCGCCTGGTCCGCAGGCGCCGATGCCAACTACCCGATCTTCCGCGCCGGCGCCGGCCGTGCGGGCGTCGCACTGAGCAAGGCGCAGCGCGACGCCGCGCTCGCCGCCTATGAGCGCGCGATCCAGATCGCGTTTCGCGAAGTCTCTGATGCGCTCGCGCGGCGCGGCACCATCGAGGCGCAGGTCGGTGCCAATGAGCGTCAGGTAGCGGCGGCGTCCGACACCTACATATTGGCCGATGCCCGCTATCGCGGCGGCATCGACTCCTTCCTCCAGAGCCTCGATGCCCAGCGCACGCTCTATTCGGCGCGGCAGGCGCTGGCGAATGTGCGGCTGACCGGCGCCAGCAACCGCGTCGCACTCTATCGCGCGCTGGGCGGCGATGCGCTGCTCACCGTTACCGACCGCGGTCCGCAGGAAGCAGCGGCGCAACCATAAGGCGCTTGCCAACCCGGGCCGCCTTGCCTACCCCCGCCAGGTCATCTGGGGAGTAGCCGACCGGCGCATCACGCCGGGCTGCCGCGTCAACATACTCGGTCGAGAGGCCGTGGCGCAGCGGGAACGGGGGCACCGTTCGGGCGAGACCAATGACATCGCATCTCCGCTCGGGCCGGGCGGGATTTGCGATGTCGTTGGATTCGCTGTCGCCCGGCCCGGAGACCGTTTTTTGGAAGCTCTGCTCACCTCCGCGATGGTCGTCTCGTTGGCCGAGATCGGCGACAAGACGCAGCTGCTCGCGATCCTGCTTGCCACCCGCTTCAAGCGCCCTTGGCCGATCATCGCGGGCATCTTCGTCGCGACGCTTGCCAACCACGCCCTCGCCGCGCTCGTCGGCAGCAAAATGGCCGCGCTGATCGACGCGGACTGGTTCCGTTATGCCATCGCCATCTCGTTCGTCATCATGGCGGCTTGGACGCTCGTGCCGGACAGCGACGAGGGCATCGACCGGCCGGACCGCCGCGCCGGCGCGTTCGCCACGACCCTGATCGCCTTCTTCATCGTCGAAATGGGCGACAAGACGCAGATCGCCACGGTGGTGCTCGCGGCGCAGTTTCGCACCCTGCTTTGGGTCACGGTCGGCACGACGATCGGCATGATGGTTGCGAATGTCCCCGCCGTCCTGCTGGGTGAGGCCGTGCTGCGCCGCGTACCGATGGCAGCGATCCGCATCGTCGCGGCCGCATCCTTCCTTATCCTGGGTGTCGGAATGCTCGTCCGGACCGCCGCCATCTTCTGAACAAAGCGGCGGCCGGAGCAAGCTCCGGCCGCCCAGGTGGACGGTGGCCGAAGCCACCCTCGGGTCGCGAAGCCGGATTAGCCGGCCGACTCGTCCGCCGCTGTGCTGCGCGTCACCGAATGAAGTTTTTAGGGCTTTCCAGTGCTATACCTGTCGCTCGGCAGACGCCTTCCCGCGCTGCGATGCAGCCGCGGCGGATCACACCGCGCTTGCGCCTGCCCCGTCCGGCGCTAGGATCGGCGGTCTCGGCGTGGGGACGCGATATTTGCAGGGTGGGAATGGCGGACGGCGCGCAACCGCAGACGGACCTTGCGGAGCAGCGATTCGGGCTGCTCGTCAACGCGATCACCGATTATGCGATCTACATGCTCGATCCGGCCGGCATCATCGCCAGTTGGAACCCCGGTGCGCAGCGCTTCAAGGGCTATGAGGCAGGCGAGGTCGTCGGCCGCCATTTCGAGATGTTCTTCACCGAAGAGGATCGCGCGGCGGCGGCCCCAGCCCGCGCGCTGGCGACCGCTGCCGCCGAAGGACGGTTCGAGGTCGAGGGGTGGCGAATGCGCAAGGATGGCACGCGCTTCTGGGCCAATGCCGTTCTCGACGCGATCCGCGCCGATGATGGCGCGTTGCTCGGCTTCGCCAAGGTCACCCGCGACATCACCGATCGCCGCGCCGCCGGGCGCGCGCTGTATCAGAGCGAGCAGCGCTTCCGCCTGCTCGTTCAGGGCGTGCGTGACTATGCGATCTACATGCTCGACGCCGAGGGCCGCATCACCAACTGGAATGCGGGTGCCGAAGCGATCAAGGGCTATCGCGCCGAGGAAGTCGTCGGCAGCCTTTTCTCACGCTTCTATACCGAAGAGGATCGCGCCGCGGGCGAGCCCGCCCGCGCGCTCGCCACGGCGCTGTCGGAAGGAAAATATGAAACCGAGGCGTGGCGCGTCCGCAAGGATGGCACTCGCTTCTTCGCGCATGTCATCATCGATCCGATCCTCGACGATGAGGGTCGTTTCGCCGGTTTCGCAAAGATCACGCGCGACATCACCGAACGTCGAGAGGCCCAGGAAGCATTGGAGCAGGCGCGCATCAGCCTGTTTCAGGCGCAAAAGCTGCAGGCACTGGGCGAGTTGACCGGTGGCATCGCACATGACTTCAACAATCTGATGACGGTGATCCGTGGGTCCGCCGAATTGCTGTCGACAGTCGACCTGCCAGCAACGAAGCGTCAGCGCTATCTCGATGCCATCATGGAAACGGTCGATCGCGCGTCCGACCTGACCGGGCATCTGCTCGCCTTCGGCCGGCGGCAATCGCTCAATCCGCGCCGCATCGATCTCAACCTCCGGCTCGACGCGCTAGGCGAGGTGCTGTCACGGACGCTCGACCCGCGGATCGCCGTCCGCCTGGATCTCGCCGATGGTCTCTGGGCGATCGACGTCGACGACGCGCAACTCGAAACCGCGTTGCTCAACGCGGCATTCAACGCGCGTGATGCCATGCCCGAGGGGGGCGTATTGACGCTTGCCACCGCCAACCGCCCCGGCGATGACGGTATCGGCGACAACGTCAGCCTGTCGATCAGCGATACCGGATCCGGCATGTCGCCGGACGTGCTCGCACGCGCGTTCGAACCCTTCTTCACCACCAAGGCGATTGGCAAGGGCACCGGGCTGGGCCTGTCGCAAATTCACGGCTTTGCCGCCCAGTCCGGCGGACGCGCGGAGATCGATTCGCAGGCGGGCATCGGCACCACAGTACGCCTTATCCTGCCGCGCTCGACCGGCCGGACCAGCGAGATCGCAACGTCTGGCGACGAACGCCAACTGCTGCCCGCCGGGCGACATATCCTCATCGTCGAAGACAATGACCAGGTGCGCGATTTCGCTGCCGACCTGCTCGAACATATGGGTTTTCGCACCACGCGTGCGTCGAACGGCGAAGATGGCTGGGAACAGATGCAAAGCACCCGCCCCGACCTCCTGTTCTCCGATATCGTCATGCCCGGGCTCGGCGGCATCGCACTTGCGCGAATGGCGCGGCATCATTGGCCGAACCTGCCGATCCTGCTTGCGACGGGCTATAGCGCAGAGATCGCCGGCGGCAATGCGGACGGCTTCGACATCCTCGCCAAGCCCTATAGCCGGGAAACATTGTCGCGCGCGCTGGCCGGCGTGCTGACCCCATGATCGTTGCATAGAAAGCGATGTCGGCGCGGCGACGCTCACTCGACAACGCCCCACACGACATCGCAAAGGAAAAGGCCGGCACCTTTCAGCTTTCCGGGGAAGGCTGGAAAGTGCCGGCACATTCGCACCGATACTTACGCGATATCTGGCTTAGTCGGCCTTCTTCGCGCGCGGCTTGCGGGTGCTCTTCGGCGCCACAGGCGCCTCGATCGCGGGCGTGGCAGCGGCTTCGGCCGCAACCGCGCGCGGCTTGCGCGTGCGCTTGGCAGCCGGCGCAGGCGCCGTCACCTCGGCCGGGGCCGCTTCCACCGCCTTCGGCTTGCGGCCGAGGCCGAGCTTCTTGGCCAGAGTCTTGCGCAGTTCCGAATAGGCCGGCGCAACCATCGGATAGGTCGGCGGCAGAGCATAGCGCTGACGATACTGTTCCGGCGTCAGACCGTGGCTGCTCAGATGGCGCTTGAGCGAACTATAGGGCTTGCCGTCGATCATGCTGATGATCCGGGTGGGATCAGCGAGCGACTTGCGGGCGGTGACGGCCGGAACATATTCCGGTTCCGCCGGCGCGGACTCGCCGCCGAGCTTCGAAAGCGCATCGTGCACCGAGCCGATGAGGCCGCCGATCTCGCCCACCGCAACCCGGTTGTTTGAAACGAATGCCGCCGCGATGTCGGCTGTGAGTTGGGTCAGGGTCGAGGTGTCGGACACGCAATTCCTCCAATAAGTAGATCCATTTTGACATCCAAATGCCAAATGTCCTGATAGAAATCAATAAAGCATCTTACAATGCCCTTTTTCGGATTAGCATTGGATGAATATTCCTTACCCAAACGGTGAGAATCGGTCGCGGCAGAGGCTCGCGGTGGTCGCCGCGACCAACCCCGATTTGCCGATAATAGCGCCCTCCTGAATCAGCACAGAACCAATGCGCGAAACCATGTTTGTTTCCGTGGTATGTCCATGAAATCGCGCTTTATAAAATAGTGCGATGGAGTTGTCGTGCGGGCCGGTGCCAGCCATAATCATCGATATCGCATACATCGTTCAAAGAGTTGCGATTGCTAAAAAAATAGCGGCCGGAGCGGGAAGCTCCGGCCGCTAGTGGATGGTGGCTAAGCCACCGTCGGGTCGCATCGCCTTGTTAGCCGCGGCGCAGGCGGAGCGCTGTGCTGCAGATCACGCCTTTCACCATTCGATGATTTTTCTTCAGGCGCCGGCCGAACGCGGGGCCAAGAGGATCAGCGACATGCCCGCAAGGCACAGAAGACCGCCGGCTAGATCCCAGCGATCGGGCAGGATCCGTTCGACACTCCACATCCAGAGCAGCGCGGTACACACATAAATCCCGCCATAGGCTGCATAAGCGCGTCCCGCCGCCGGCGTGTCCACCAATGTCAGCAGCCACGCGAACAGCGTCAGGCAGACCATGCCGGGCAGGATCCACAGGATCGACCGGCCGAGGCGCAACCACGCCCAGAAAGCGAAGCAACCGCCGATTTCGGCCAAGGCTGCAGCAAAGTAGATCAGATACGGCATTGCACGCTACTGGCACGCAACGCGGATACCGGAAAGCAGATCCGCGCTGCTGGCCGGGGCGTATCAGTTGATGGCGCCCGCCGCGCGCTTCATGCCGGGCACCAGTTCGAGGATGTCGCGATCCTCGAGCACGCCGATCGCCCAGCCGCCGCGTTGATCGACAATGCCGACCACTGCCGTATCCCGCGACGGATCGATCGCGCCGGCGACGCGCGAGGCGACGGTACCCAACGGATAGGCCGATCGAAACATCAGGAACGAAGGGTTGCTCTGCCAGCAAGGTCCGCTGGTTGCGGCAAGCTTGCGCACGACGCCGACGAGCGCTTCTTCTCGCACGCCAGCCGCACCATCATCCGCCAGTCTGAAACTGATCCAGTAAACCCGTTCCGCCATTCGACCGCCCCACAGAAGCCGCGGCTTCGATCATGACCCGGGCCATGTTCTTCGGCGGCATTGTTGCCAACATGAACACGGCGTAACAATCGGCCGATCCACCCGGATCAGGCAGATTGCTCCATCGTGGACCTTTCCGGCGCGGCGCCCGATCCCCGCTGCTATGATCTGCGCGGGGAGGACCGCCCATGGATCCTGCGACGATCGCGACGTTCAGGGAACTGCTCCGGCAGCAGGACGATGGCGCGCTGCATGCCATGCTCGCGGCAGGCGAGGCGCGCATGCGCGAACTCGACCAGTTGATCCATGCGCTGATCGACGAGATCGCGCGCCGCCAGCAACCGCCGCCGTCGCCGCCGCATTTCCCTTCGTCCAACTGACCGAAACCCGCCTTCGACCGCTTGATTCCGGCCACGCGGCGCCTCTAAGGATCGGGCGATGCCCCACACCATCCAGACGCCTGCGCGCGCCACGTCCGGCCGGCCCCACTGATGCTCGTGCTGGCCGGTATCGGCGTGATCGTCGCCGGCTTCCTGCTGCGCTTCAATCCGCTGCTCGTTGTCGTCACCGCCGCACTCGTGACCGGACTGGCGGCCGGCATCGACCCGATCGTGCTGACCGCGGCGTTCGGCAAGGCGTTCAACGATAGCCGCTATGTCACCGCGATCTATATCGTGCTGCCCGTGATCGGGCTGCTGGAACGCCATGGCCTGCAGGAACGCGCGCGCACGATGATCGCGCGGCTGCGCGGGGCCACTGTAGGCCGGCTGTTGATCGCCTATCTGCTGTTCCGCCAGATCACCGCGGCGCTTGGCCTGCACTCGATCGCCGGGCCCGCGCAGACGGTGCGGCCGCTGGTCGCCCCCATGGCGGAGGCTGCTGCCGACGCGCAGGCACCAGACCGCGACCGCGCGGATGAGCGCGTGCCGGCTATGGCGGCGGCCACCGACAATATCGGCCTGTTCTTCGGCGAGGACATCTTCATCGCGATCGGTTCGATCCTGCTGATGAAGGGCGTACTCGAAGGCTATGGGATCATCATCGAGCCGCTCCACCTGTCGATGTGGGCGATCCCGACGGCCATCGCCGCCTTCCTCATCCATGGCACGCGGCTGTGGCTGATGGACCGCCGGATCGGCCGCCACCGATGATCGGGTTGAATTTCGTCTACGCCATCGCCGGGCTGACGTTCCTTGCCTATGCGTTGCTCGGCCTGCGCGATCGCAGCAACCCGAAGCGCTTCGGCAACGCCGCCTTCCACGGGTTGATCGCGCTGAGCTTCCTCGCCGGCGATCGTCTCGGCAATCTCGGCAATGGCATGCTGGTCCTGGCGCTGGTCGCCATCGCCGGCACCGGCCTGATGGGACGTGGTGCCGCGGCCACGACCACCGGTGACGAACGCCGGATCGAGGCGGAGCGGCGCGGCAACCGGCTGTTCCTGCCCGCGCTGATCATTCCGGCAACGGCGCTCGCCGGCGCGCTGATCTTCCGCGAAATCCCGGCGATCGTCGATCCGAAGCAGGCGACGTTGGTTGCGCTGACATTGGGCGTATTGCTTGCGCTTGGGGTGCTGTTCACCTGGCTGCGCCCGTCCCTCGCCCGTCCCCACGACGAGGGGCGGAGGCTGATCGACGGGGTCGGCTGGGCGCTGCTGCTGCCACAGATGCTCGCGGCGCTGGGCGCGGTCTTCGCACTTGCCGGCGTCGGCGAGGCGGTCGGGATCATCGCGGGCCACGCGATCCCCGAGGGCAGCCTGGTCGGGGCGGTGCTGGTCTATGGCCTCGGCATGGCGCTGTTCACGATCGTGATGGGCAATGCCTTCGCCGCCTTCCCGGTGATGGCTTCGGCGATCGGCGTGCCGCTGCTGATCCGCCATTATGGCGGCGATCCGGCGGTGATCGCCGCGATCGGCATGCTTGCCGGCTTCTGCGGCACGCTGATGACGCCGATGGCGGCGAACTTCAACCTCGTGCCGGCGGCGCTGCTCGAACTGCGCGATCGCAACGCCGTGATCCGCCAGCAGGTGGGCACCGCGCTGCCGCTGCTCGCTTTCAACATCCTGATGATCTACGTGCTGGGCTTTCGTTCATGACCCATCTTACGCAACATATCGCCGCCGGTTTTGCCGAGGTGACGTTGAGCCACCTCGGCCGGCAATGGCCGTACAAGCTCGATCAGGTGCTGACCGGCCCCGCCGATGTCGCCGCACCGATCGACCTTCACCCGATCTTCCACGGCAGCTTCGACTGGCACAGCTGCGTCCATGGCTGGTGGCAAGTGATGCGCCTCGCCCGCCTCTTCCCCGACGCGCCTTATGCCGCGCAGGCCCGGGCACGTGCAGACGCCATGCTGGTGCCCGAGAAGGTGGCCGGCGAACGCGCCTATCTCGATCGGCCGATGACCGGCGGGTTCGAGCGCCCTTATGGCTGGGCGTGGCTGCTGGCGCTGCACGACGAACTCGCCCGCCACGACGAGCAGCGCTGGGCCGAGGCGCTGGCACCGCTCGCGCGCGCCTTTGCTGACCGGCTCGCCGACTATCTCCCCCGCCTCACCTATCCGATCCGCGTCGGCACCCATGCCAACAGCGCCTTTTCGCTGTTCCACGCGCGCCGCTGGGCGCTCACGCGCGACACGGCGCTGACCGGCCTCATCGATCGCACCGCGATCGGCTGGTTCGCCGATGACCGCGCCTGCCAGGCCTGGGAGCCCTGCGGCGACGAGTTTCTGTCACCGGCACTGACCGAGGCGCTGCTGATGAGCACTATATTGCACAAGGCCGATTTTCGCGCCTGGTTCGATGCGTTCCTGCCCGAAGCCGCATCGGGACAGCCCGAAACCCTGTTCGTCCCCGCGCACGTTTCCGACCGCACCGACGGCAAGATCGCCCATCTCGACGGTCTCAATTTCGCGCGTGCATGGTGCTGGCGCGGCATCGCCGCCGCGCTGGGCGCGGACCATGGCGTGACCGCGATCGCCGAAGAGGCCGCCGTGCGCCATATCACCGCGAGCCTGCCGCACGTCGCGGATGATTATATGGGCAGCCACTGGCTGTGCAGTTTCGCACTGCTCGCGCTTGAGGCGTAGAACCAGGCATTGCTGGATAGAGGGCGCAGGATCGATGAGCATCGCCAGCAAGACAGCCATGGGCGCGGCAGATCGGGACCTGAAGCGGCTCCGCCGCCTCCTGCGCGCCAAGGATCGGATGGACGCCGCGCCGCATGAGGAATGGCCGGTATCGCGGCTGGCACAGGTCAGCGGCACGTCCCCGGCCTATTTCGCCCGCTCGTTTCGAGACGCGTTCGGCATCCCGCCTCATCGCTATCTGCTCACTCGCCGCGTCGAACGCGCCGCCGCGCTGTTGCGCGACACGGATCTGCCCATAATCGACATCGCATTTCAGACGGGCTGGAACAGTCTGGGTACGTTCGGACGGACCTTTCGGGACGTGACCGGCGAAAGCCCCGGAGAGCTGCGGCAGAGAACGCAGGCCACGCCGGCCGAACTGGATCGCGTACCGCATTGCTTCATCCGCGCGGCGCAGCGTCCCGACCTCAGAATGGCAGTTTCGGAGAAGCGGCGCCGAAAGAATGGCGATACCAGCGGACCAACCGAAACGGAGGTTCCATGACGCAGGCTGTTCAAGTCATCGGCATCTACGTCCACGATCAGGACGAAGCACTGCAATTCTACGTCAACGGTCTGGGGTTCGGCGTCCATACCGACGCGCGCAACGGCGACTATCGCTGGCTGACCGTGCAGCATCCCGATCAGCCGGGCTTTCAACTGGGCCTGTTCCGACCCCAGCCGCCGACAGTTGACGAGGTTACGGCGAAGACGCTGCTCGAAGCTGTCGCCAAGGGTTCGATGCCGCCGCTCGTGCTTGTCGTGGATGATTGCCAGGCGGCGTATCACGCGATGCAAGCACGCGGCGTGGAATTCACCCAGATACCGATCGCGCGCTACGGCTCGGTCGATGCGAGCTTCCGCGATCCCTCCGGCAATGGCTGGAAGCTGGTTCAGGCCCGCTGAGGCCGGCGATGTGCCAGATCCCGTCCTGGCTGTTCTTCGAAGGAGGCCGCTATGAATTTTCCGAACCGGATCCGGCAGGGGCATCGCTGGCTTGGCATGATCCTGACGCTGAGTGTCGTCGCCAACTTCGTGGCGATGGCGTTCGGACCACCGCCGCCGGCGATGGTCTACGCCCCACTCCTGCCGCTGGCGCTGTTATTGGCAAGCGGGCTCTATCTGTTCTGGCTGCCCTATGCCCGTCATGCGCCTCGGCACCTAGCGAAACCGCGCCTCGCTGAGCTTCTCCCACGGTCCGCCGCGATACCACCAGGCGGCAAGCCCGGCGATCACCAGCGGGCGCGGCGCGAAGTCCGCCGCCAGCGTCGCTTGAAGTCGTTTCGCCTCGGCTGCGGTCACCTTGTTCTGGATGGTGACGTGCGCGCGCCAGCCCTGCTGGTCCTGCGTGGTGAGCAGGCCGTGGAAGCGCTCGGCGATATCCTCCCGGATCGCGGCCAGCGCATCGCTCTCGACACGGAAGGCGACGCCGCCGCCGAGATGCATCACCGCCGAGACCTGCGCGGGCGGACGCGGGTGCGTGCGCACCATCGTCTTCAACACGGCCGCCACCTCCTCGGCCAGCATCGGTGGCAACTGATGGAACAGCGTGAGATGCGCGGGCACCTGGTTGCGCTCGGGCGGGAAATGTTGCCGGCGCAGACCATCCAGCCACGCGAAATCGCGATCGCCGAACAGCGCGGTGACGATAAGGGGATCGGACGAGGGCATCGGCGCGGCATGCGCCGCAAAAACCCGTCGGATCAAGTCGTTTGACCGTGGCGGGGAGCCTTACGCCGCCTCGAGGCGTTCATCGCACTCAACCAGACCAGAAAGGATCGCACGATGAGACATGCCCTGCTGTTCGCCAGCCTCGCCGCGGCCACGATGATGACCTCGGCCTGCGCCACCACCTCGCGCGGCGATGTGCGCGAGGCACGCCGCGATGTCCGCGATGCCCAGCGCTATGGCGACCGCCGCGACCAGCGCGACGCCCGGCGCGATCTGCGCAAGACGAAGCGCGACTATCGCAACGATAACCAGTGCGGGCCGCGGTACGGTCGTCCGTGTTGACCAAAAAAAGCCCGTAGCGTTTCCGCTACGGGCGTTCTGCCTGTTGCGACGAACCGGATCAGAGCTCGCCCTGCAGCCAACCCTTGAGGACGCTCTTCGGCGCCGCACCGACCTTGGTCGCTGCCGGTTCGCCATTCTTGAACAGGATCATCGTCGGGATGCCGCGTACGCCATATTTGGCCGGGGCATCGGGATTGTCGTCGATGTTGAGTTTGGCGATGGTCACCTGTTCGCCCAATTCTTCCGAAATCTCCTCGAGCGCAGGCCCGATCATCTTACATGGGCCGCACCACTCCGCCCAGAAATCGACGAGCACCGGCTTGTCCGAAGACAGGACGTCGCTGTCGAACGAGGTATCGCTGATCGCCTTGGTCGCCATGGGGGAATCTCCTTGTTTCGGGACGTATCTAGGATGTGCGCCGCTCCGCCTCAACGGGGCTCGATCAAGCTTTGCTCCGTGCCTGCGAAGCGCGGCTTGTGCGCCGCAATGAGCGCTGGGGTAAGTTCCAGCAGCACGGGTGCTGCCGTGTAGAGCAGGCCGGCGCGGATCTGGCGATCGGGAAAGATCACTTTCAACGCCGCGGCATAGGCTGAAATCTGGCGCAGATGATGCACCGGCGCAGAGTCGACCGTCGCGGGCGCGCGCCGACCGGTCTTGAAATCGACGATCAGCACATCGGCGTCGGTGACCAGCAGCCGGTCGACGGTGCCGGCGATCACCTCGCCATCCACCACCGCCGCCACCGGCGCTTCGGCCAGTGCCTCCGGCACGAACAGCGGGGCGAAGCGCGGATCGCCGATCACCGCGAGCACATCGCCGACCAGCTTCCTGCGGTCGTCCGCATCGGCGACGCCTGCGGCCCCCTCGAGCCAGTCGAGCCCCGCCGCCTCTCGCCGCGCCTGCGGCAGCGCTGGCAGCCGCTCGAACAGTGCATGAAGCAGGCGACCGCGCTCGGCAGCGGCGCGCATCGCCGGGCCGGGCGGCGGATCGGCATCGCGATCCTCGCCGATCGACGAGGGCGCGAGCGGCCGCGGCGGGCGCGCTTCCTCCGGCGCGGGGCGCAGCAGCCAGTCTGGCAGCAGACCCTCGGCGGCCCTGGAATCCTCGGACACGTCCGGCGCGCGACGCGCAGCGTCGACCGGCTTCGTGCCTCGGAAATGCTGGGCACCGCCCCAGAGCACGTCTTCGACCGGCTCGATGCCGAGCCCATCCATGGCCGCGGCGACCGCGGCGTGCCAGCTCCGTTCGGGCGGCCCGTTCTTCGCCCGCCGGCCGAGCGCACCGCCGATCACCAGTCGCTCCTCGGCGCGGGTCAGCGCCACATAGAGCAGCCGCCAATGCTCCTCGCGATCGCGCTTCGCGAGTTCCTCGGCATCGGCCTTGAGCCCACCCCACATCTCGTCCTTGCGCGCGCGGAATACCGGCACGGGATCGCCGCCCTCCACCGCATTCCATGCCAGCGCGCGCGCGGGCGCGGCGTCGGGATCGGTGGCGGCATCCGCCAGGATGACCAGCGGCGCCTGCAGGCCCTTGGCGCCATGCGCGGTCATCACCCGCACCGCAGCCTGCGGTTGCGCCGGATCGCGCTTGATCTCCACCTCGCCGCGATCGAACCAGTCGATGAAGGTCTGCAGCGAGGGCACCGCATCCGCCTCGAACGCCAGCGCGGTGCTGAGCAATTCCTCGATCGGATCGCGCGCCTCCTCGCCCAGCCGCCCGAGCAGCTTGCGGCGCCCATCGAGCGGCCCCGACAGCATATCCTCGAGAAAGCGATAGGGCGTCGAAAAGTCGGCGGCGTTGAGGATCGCGGATAACGCCGCGAGCGTATCGCCGATCATCGCCTGCTGCTGACGCAGGCGCTCGAACAAGGTCGTGCCCGCCTGGCGACGGCCATGATCGTAGAGTTGGTCCTGCGTCCATCCGATCAGGGGCGAGACCAGCAAGGCTGCGAGGTTGAGATCGTCGCCGGGCTGGAGCGCGAAGCGGACGGCGGCGAGCAGATCCTGGACACCAAGCGGCGCATCGAGCCGCAGCCGGTCGACGCCGGCGACGGGCACATTCTCCGCATAGAGCCGCGCGACGATCAGCGAGGCGAGGTCACCGCGCTTGCGCACGAGGATCATGATGTCCTCGGGGCGAAGCGGCCGGCCCTTGCTTTCCAGCCAGAGCGGCTCGGCCAGCCATTCGCGGATCTGGCGGGCGAGGCGCGTGGCGAAGGCACGGGTGCTGTCCGCCAGCCATTCCTCCTCGCCCTCGGCGTCCTCCCCTTCCTCGCCACTGTCGATCGCCGGCGCGATCGGCTGCCAGAGCGTGACGATGCCCGGTCCCGTAACGGCAGACTTGTGCGGTTCGGCGGGATCGAGCAGGCCGAGTTGATCATGGCCGAGCTGGTCGATCAGCATGTCGACCAGTTCGAGCACCGGCGCGGTCGAACGGAAGGACTGGTTGAGCGACAGGCGATGCAGCGGGCGCGGGCGATAGCCCTCCGCCTCCAGCCGCGCGACATGCGCGGGATCCGCCGCCTGCCGGGCGAAATGCTGCGCCGCCGCCTCGAACATCAGCGGATTGGTGCCCTGGAAACCGTAGATCGCCTGCTTGAAGTCGCCCACCGCGAACAACGTCCGGATGCGCCCGTCGCGCGTGCCCTCGCCGGCGAAGAACTCGTCGGCGAGCGCGCGGACGATCGCCCATTGCTGCGCATTGGTATCCTGCGCCTCGTCGACCAGCACATGGTCTGTCGAAAGATCGAGCTTGTAGCGGATCCATTCCCCCATGCCCTCGGTCTGGAGCAGGGCGACGGTGCGACGGATCAGATCGTCGAAATCGAGCAGCCCGCTGCGCCGCTTCGCCTCGGCATAGGCGCGCGCATAGCTGCGTCCAGCCTCCAGCGCGGGGCCGAGCAGCGCGACGAAGGCGGCGCGCGTCCTGAGGTCGATCAGGTCGCGGCACGCTTCGCCCAGCCGCTGCGCCAGCCCCGAATAGTCGGGCTCGGCGGCAATGAGCTTGTCGCTATATTTGCGGGGCTCGCCCTTCGCGGTGAAGGGCACCGACATCAGATCGGGCAGCATGGCGACGCGTCCGGGCGGAGCGGCGCCCAGCCATGCCGCGATGATATCCGTATGGGCAAGCGCGGTCTTGGTGCCCCAGGCCGCATTGGCGGCGGAGATTCGGCGCAATCCGACAAGGTCGAACATGGTGTCGCTGCACGCCTCGGCCAGCGCCGCCTCGATATCGCCTTCCGGTACCTCGAATGCGCGTCGGACGAAGGGGGAGATTCCGGTGGGCAGTTGTTCGAGCGCATCTGGGGCGCGCGCGCATTGCTGGAGGAAACCCTCCGCCCCGCCCTCGCCCAGCCGCAGGCTCAGCGCCTGGATCGCGGCGACGAAGCCGGGGAGCACGCCCGCCTCCGCCTCGACGAGCAGTTCGGCGAGCACGCGGCGCTGGAGAACCGCTTCCTCACGCCCCTCCATCGGCCGGAAGCCGGGGATCAGCCCGGCTTCCAACGGGAAGCCGGCAAGCAGCGCCTGCGCAAAGGCGTGGATCGTCTGGATGCGCAGGCCGCCGCCCTGCGCATCGATCACGCTGGCGAACAGGGTGCGGGCATGGGCGACGAGCACGTCGTCGCGCGGATTCTCGCCCAGCGCGAACAATTCCTTGCGCAGCTCCTTCTCGCTCAGCCGCACCCAATAGGCGAGCCGGGCGTGGATGCGCTCCGCCATTTCGGCGGCGCCCGCCTTGGTGAAGGTGAGGCACAGGATCGATTCGGGCCGCGCGCCGCCCAGCAGCAGCCGCAGCACGCGCGCGGAAAGCACGTGCGTCTTGCCCGTGCCCGCCGAGGCGGAGAGCCAGATATGCTCGCGTGGATCGGAGGCGAGCTTCTGCGCATCCTTGAGTTCGCTGAGCGGGGTGATCGATCTAGCCATCGCGGCCATACCATTCGTCCAGTCGCATCAACTGGTCATATTCGGCATAGGGCGCGAATTCGGGGTGGAGCTTGGCGGTGAAGGCCGCCTCGCCCGTCAGCCATTTTTCCGCCGCCTCGATGAAATTGGCAGCGGCGATGCCGACGAACTGGTCGGTGGGGATCTTGCCGCGCGCGCCATCGGGCGCGACGGGGGTTTCGATGTAGCCGAACCCTTGCCCCTTCTTGCGTCGCGCCATCGACCAATATTCGAACGCACCCGCTTTGCCGCCGACCTCCCCGAAGCCGCTGCGTTCCGCGATCAACCCGAGCAGCCCCAGTTGCAGCGAATAGCCGGCACGCACCGCGCGCGCGCTGGGTGGCGTACCCGTCTTATAGTCGACGATCGCAAGGCTGCCGTCGGGGAGCCGGTCTATACGATCCACACGGCCGTCGAGCGTGATGCCGCCGATCTCGACCGCGCCCTTCGCCTCGACCGTCGCAACGATGCGCCCCTCGCTTCGCATCTCGACGATGGTCTCCGCGATCCAGCCGACCGCCTCCATCAGCCGCGGTTCCCAGAGCGCGCGGACCAGCGGATGCGATCCGGGGCCGGCGAGCATCGCCAGGGCGCGGTCGCGCAGCTTTTCGGGCGCGCAGGCATCGTCACGCGCCCAGGCTTCGAGCACCGCGTGGATCGCGGTGCCGCGCCAAGCCGGTGTGGGATCGGCATCGATCATGTCGAGCGGCAACAAGCGCAGCATCCGCCGCGCGTAGAACGCGTAAGGGTCCGCTTTCAGCCGATCGACCTCGGTCACGCTGATCCGCGTCGGCCGCTCGGCGACCGGGGGCACCGGGGCGGGTCGCCGGGCGGGCTCATGCAATGCGCGGTCGAGCCGGCGGGCGAGCGCCACGAAGCGGTCGGCGCGGCGATGCTCGCGGTCGGGTGGATCGATCGCCGCGAGGCGCAGCCAGAAGCGCGAGGCGACGGTGGGCGCAGTGTCGCGATGCGCCCGGGTGACGATCACATCGGGCGCGCCGAGCGCGCCGGCGAAGTCGTGCGCGGCAAGGCCGATGCGGCGGTCGAGTCCGGGCAGACCGAGCTCGCTGCGGATGCGCGGCGCCAACCAGGGGTCCGGCGGCGGCACCGAGGGCCAGGTGCCCTCGTTGAGCCCGCCGAGGATCACCAGGTCCGCCTGCTGCAGCCGCGCCTCGATAAGCCCCCAGATCGCGATGCGCGGATGGCCGCCCTGTGGCGGACGCACCGCGACATCGTCCATCAGCCGGCGAAGCAAGGGACCGATGCCCTCGGCGCTGACGTCGCGGGGGCCGTTGGCGGCGCAGCGCTCGGCGTCGGCGAGCAGATCCGCGGCGGCGCGGCCGGCGGGCCCCGACCAGATCGCGTCGCCGCACAGGGCGGTCGCGACATCGCGCAGCGCCGCGAGCAGCGGTTCGAGCCGGCCGCCGTCGGCGTCGCGGAACGTGGCCTCCAGCGGCGCCAGCAAGGGCGCGGCCTCATCCCAGAACGGGCGCGCACTTTCGCGCAGCATCGCCGTGCGCGCGTCCCCTTCGAGCAGGAAAGCGGCAAGGCCGGCGCTCCCTTCCGCCGGCCGCGGCCCGCGGAGCGCGAGATCGAGCGCGCGCACGCCCTCCAGCCAAGCGAGCCGCCCCTCTCCCGCGCGCACCAGCGGATGTTTGAGCACGGCCAGCAAGGCGGGCGGCGCGAGGCGCTGGGCGGCGGCATCCGCCAGACCGAGCAGCAAGGCGCCCGGCGGCGTCATCGACAGCGGCACGCCGGCACTGTCGTCGGCGGCGATCTCCCAGCGGCGCAGCAGCGCCGACACCCGCCGCGCGAGACCGCGATCGGGCGTTACCAGGGCAGCCGTGCGTTCGGGTGTTTCCAGCGCCTCGCGCAAAGCGATGGCAATCGCCTGCGCTTCCTCCGCTGGGGTGGCGGCTTCCAGCGTGCGCACCCCGGTCAGCAGCCGCTCCGGCGCCTCGAGCTCGTGCCACTTGCCGGTGAAGCGCGCGGGCTTGAGCGCGTTATTGACCGCGCGCCCCCGCGCGGCGCTGGCATCATGGCCGCCGCCCCAGCGCCAACGCTCGACCTCGCCGGGGGCGATATCCATGCGATCGAGCAGCAGCTTGAGGTTGAACTGCGGGTGTGTCTCCACCGCGCGGCGGCCGCTGTCCGCGGGGAAAGGCCCCAGCGCCTCCCATTCGTCCGCGGGCATCGCCTGATCGAAACCGGGCAGCACGACCATGCCCCGTTTCAGCCAGGCGATGCTCTTGAGCAGCGCCGCGACCGCGGGCGCCGCCACCGTCACGCCCGCGGCCACGACGAAACCCGGCGGCGCTTCCCGCTTCCAGCGCTCGGCGGTCTGGCGCAGCAGCAGATTGCGGCGGGTCGCGCGGTCGATCCGGCCGATCTCCGCAAGTTCGCGCGGCCAGCGATCGAGGATGACCGCCAGCAGATCGAGCGCGCGCGCCCAGTGCGCCGAAAGTTCGGGCGCGATCTCCAATTCGCGGAGACGGCGCGGATCGACCTCCTCGATGATCAGTTGGTCGAGCGTGCGCGCGAGATCGGCGGCGAGGCGCACCGCCTCTGCCGCATCGACGGGCACGCCGGCGTCGCGTCGCGCCACCTGCACCAGCCGCGCCAGGCGCATCTGCCGATCGAGCGGCTCGATCGCCGGCGGCGGTGGCGATTCGCCCTCGGCCGGATCGAACAGCGGCCCGATCCGCTCGTCGAGATCATCGTCGCCGATCGCGATCAGCCGCGGCAAAAGCAACCCGCCCTCCGCGCGACGCACGAAGGCGTCGGTCAACGCCCGCTGCGCGCGGTTGTTCGGCAGGATGACGATGCCCCGCGCCAGTTCCAGCGGGGAACCGCCCCACCGCGCAATGATTCCCGCCGCCAGCGCATCGGCAAAGGCGCGATACGCGGGGATGGTGAAGACCGCGGGGCGAGCCGCGGCACTCAATGCGAGGGGAAGTTGCTCAGCCGTCGGCAAGGAGCGTTTCGGTCCGCGCGATCGCCGGCGGCGTGCCGACGTCGAACCACAGCCCCTGATGGACGAAGCCATAGCAGCGGCCCGCCTCGATCGCCTTGTCCCACAACAGGTTGGTGGAAAAGGGCCCGGCCGGCGCATCCGCAAGCAGGCGGTGGCTGATCAGCTGGATGCCGGTGTAGACGAAGGGCGCGACGCGGCCATGCGCGCGGCGGCGGATCTTGCCGAGCGCGTCCATGTGGAAATCGCCGCGGCCGTTGTGGCAATGCGCGCGCGCCAGCGGCACCAGCAGCAGCAGCGCATCCATCTCGGCGTCGTTCCAGCGCGCGGCGAGCAACCGGATCGCGTCGGTCGGCCCGTCCACCCACAGATTGTCGCTGTTGACGACGAGGAAGGGATCGTCCTCGATCAGCGGGCCGGCCTTCACCAGCCCGCCGCCGGTTTCCAGCAACAGGTCGCGCTCGTCGGAAATGATGATCTCCAGCCCGCCGGCCTTTGCCCTGAGGTGCGCCTCGAGCGCGTCGGCGCGATAATGGACGTTGACGATGGCGCGTTCGATGCCGGCCGCACGCAGGCGGTCGAGCGCATGATCGATCAGCGGCTGGCCGGCCACCTCGACGAGCGGTTTTGGGCGCGTCGCGGTCAGCGGGCGCATGCGCTTGCCGAGCCCGGCGGCCATCACCATCGCCGTCTTCAGCGGCGGCCCACCGGCGTTTGGCCGCAGGCTGAGCGGCTTGGCATTGCGGGTCATGCGCCGGCCGAATCGCGAAGCGCCGTCCAGCGCGCTTTGGCCGGCACATTCCCGGCGAACCAGCGTGCGACGGGCGCCAGCGCCGGATGCGCGAGATCGCGCTCCAGATAGGTCCACACGCGCGGGAGGAAGGCGAGGTAGCGCGGCTTGCCGTCGCGCTTCCACAGCCGGGTGAAGATGCCGACGATCTTGGCGTTGCGCTGCGCCCCGAGCACCGCATAGGCGGTGTCGAACCCGGCGATCGGCCTGGCGGCCGCGCGATAGCGCTCCAGCATCGCCGCCTCGAGATCGGGCGCGACGTCACGCCGCGCATCCTGCAGCAGCGAGACGAGATCATAGGCGGGGTGACCGGCCAGCGCGTCCTGAAAGTCCAGCAATCCAAGCCCTGCCACGCCCTGATGCCCTTCGAGCAGCATGATATTCTCGGCATGGTAGTCGCGCAGCACGGTGACGGGCAGATGACCGTCCGCGAGCATCGGCCGGAGTACTTCGTCCCACGCCGCGCGATAGCCGTCGATGTCGACGGTGAGCCCCGCGGCGGGGCAGAACCATTCGGTCAACAGCCCGGCTTCGCGCTGCAGCTCGGTGCGGTCATAGGCGCGCAGGCCGCCCGCGGCCGGGTGGCTGTGGAGGGCGGCGAGCAGATCGACCGCCTGGCTGTAGACGCGCGCCTCGCTTTCGGGCGCGGCATCGACGACTTCGCGCATCCGCGCATCACCGAAATCCTCGAGCAGGACGAGGCCGTGGTCGAGATCGATCGCGAGCGGGCGCGGCGCCGAGAATCCCAGCGACAACAGATGATCGGCAACCGCCAGGAAGGGGCGCGGATCCTCGTTGGGCGGCGGCGCATCCATCAGCACGCTCTGGCGGCCGGGCTCGATCACCCGGAAGTAGCGCCGGAACGAGGCATCGCCGGCGAGCGGGCGAATATCCGCCCCTCCCCAGCCATGACGGTGGAGGAAATCGGGTGCGGCTGGGGGCGGAGTCATGATGGCGGCCATCGCGTCTCCCAAGCCCCGGGCACTTCCGCTGTCAAGCGTCGCGCGCCATCGGGCTCCACGGCAAAGCTCAGGCGCAAGGTTTCAGGCCACAGCCGATCCCCCAGCCGCTCGGGCCACTCGATCAGCAGCGCACCATCGAGCAGGGCGTCGTCGAGCCCAAGCTCCTCGGCTTCCTCGGGCGCGTCGAGGCGATAAAGGTCGACATGGAGCACCGGCAGCCGCACTTCGGGCGGCTCATAGGGCTGGATGATCGCGAAGCTGGGGCTCGGCGCTTCTTCCTCGAGCCCGAGCGCTGACAAAAGCCCGCGCGCGAAGGTGGTCTTGCCCGCGCCCAGACCGCCACTGAGCGCGACGATGTCGCCCGGGCGCAGCAGCGCGGCGAGCGCCGCCCCCGCCGCCGCGGTCGCCTCGGCGTCGACAAGCCTCATCGGCGTGGCAGCACGATCGTGATCATTGTACCCTCGCCCGGTTCGGACACGAGGTTGAGTGTGCCGCCATGCGCCTCGACGATGTCGCGCGCGATCAGCAGCGCGCTCGCGGGCTGACCCTCGCCGGCCGCGCCGTTATCCTCCGGCCGTTCGAACGCGCGCGCCTGCGCGGCCTCGTCCATGCCCGGACCGTCGTCGGAAACGATCAGCCGCGCGCCGGCAAGGGTGCCATCGCCATGCAGCAGCACGCGCCCGCCCTCGGGCATGCTCGCGATGGCAAGCCGCACGAGATGGTCGAGCGCCTGGCGGATGCGCCGGTCGTCCCCCTCGATGCTGCCGAGCGACTCCTCGGTCTGCACCGCAAGGTCGATCGCGCGGGCGCGCGCCGACATGTCGAGCGTCTCGGCGACAGCCTGCATCGCGGTCGCGAGATCGAAAGGTGCCTTGTCGATGGCGATGCCGCCGGCGCCGCGCTGCGCGAGATCGAGCATATTGTCGATCAGCGTACCGAGCCGCGCGACCTCGGAGCGGATCGAGACGACATAGGGTTCTGCCGCCTCGGGCAGATCGCCGGCGAAGCCGCCCGCGAGCATCTCGGCGAAGCCGGCGATCGCGGTCAGCGGGGTGCGCAACTCATAGCTCATATTGCCCATGAAGCCGGCGCTTTCCCTGCCCGCCGCCTCCAGCGCCTCATTCTTGTCGCGCAGCGCCTGCTCGATGCGGCGGCTGTCGGAGATGTCGAGCATCGTGAACAGCGCGTTGCCGTCGGGCAGCGGCACCGCGGCGAAATCGAAATGCCGTCCATCGGCGAACGCCACGCGCCCGCTGCGCTGGCCGCGCTCGACGGTCGCGACGCGGACCAGTTCGCGGATCAGCCCGGCGCGCGACGGGTTGGCAAGTGCCTGCCCCGCCGCATCGGCAAGCTGGTCGATCCGCGGATGCGCGTCGAGCAGCCGTTCGTCGAAGCCCCAGATCGCGCGAAAACGGTTGTTCCACAGCTGCAGCCGGCCGTCGGCGGCGAACACCGCCACGCCCTCGAACAGATTGTCGAAGGTCGCGGCGCGTACCCGCAGCAGCGTGTCGCGCGCGCTGGCGAGCTGGATCTGCTCGGTGCGATCCTCGAAGATCAGCAGCAGCCCGCCATCGGGCAGCGGGTGGCCGACGACGCGCATATGCGCGCCCGCCGGCAGCAGCCAATTCTCCTCGATCGCGCCGTCGGCGGCACGGAACCAGTCGCGCCGCTCGGCCTTCCAGCCGGGGAAGTCGCGCACTTCGGGCAGGCGCCCGCCCTCGCGCATCCGTTCGAGCACGCGATCGAATTCGGGCGCGTCGGCCAGCCATTCGGACTTCATGTTGAACATGCGGCGGAACGGCTGGTTGGAGAACACCAGCGCGCGATCGGGGCCGAACTGCGCGACGCCGCCGGACAGCCGGTCGAGCATGTCGCGCTGGGTCGCGGCAAAGCGCCGCATCGCGCCGCGCGCCTGCTCCTCATCCTCGATGTCGATCGCGTAGCCGGCAACGCCGAGGTCGCCCAGCGGCACATCGACGATGCGCAGCATCCGCCGTTCGCCGTTGATCGTGGCCGGCGCGGTGCGGACGATCGTGCGATTCTCGTCGCGCGCGGTCGCCGCGGTCGCGGTCGGGCTGAGTTCGGCGGCACTGTCGACCAGTTCGATGCCGCGTTCGACCACCGCGGCGACGCTGCCGCCCTCGACGGCGCGGACATAGGCCTGATTGACCAGGGTCAGCCCCAGCCCCTCGCCACGGTGCCACATCGGCATCGGCGCGGTGTCGATCAGCGCTGACAAGGCGTCGAACGCGCTTGCCAGCCGCGCCGCCTCGCGCCCCAGCCGGCCGATCTCGGTCTCGCTCTCGGTGGCGTCGAAGAACCACAATATCACGCCGCCGGCAGCCGACAGCCCGGCACCCGCCGCGGCGCCGCGGATCATCAGGGTGCGCGTCGAGCCCTGCGCGCGCACGGTGCGCACGAAGCTGCCCGCCGATCGCTGGGCCGTGGAGATATCCTTGACGAGCAGCGCCGCATCGTCGGCGCTGAGGCCGACCTCGTCGCCGGCAATATCGCCGATGAAGCTGGGCAGGCGCGGCAGCCCGAGCCAGTCGGCGAGCCGCTCGGGCGCCTCGACGCGGCCATCGGCACGCACCACCAGCGGCAGCGCCGGCGCGCTGTCGAGCAACAGCTTCAGCCGATCCGCCTGCGACGCCGCGGCGCGTGCCCGCGCGCGCATCCGCATGCCGCTGAACATCGCCCAGCCCGCGAGCCCAAGCCACAGGGCCAGGACGGCACCGATTACCGCCGCCACTTCCGCCGTCATTCCGCCCATGTCGCCCGCATCGTCGTTTGCATCGCCCGGCTTCTAGGCGGAGCCGTGCGGGAGCGGAAGGGAGAGAAGCAGGCGGCGCGTTCGGCGTTCAGCGCAGCGTTCGCACGAACCCCCGCAGATCCTCCACGAACAGCCCCGGCTGCTCCATCGCCGCGAAATGGCCGCCGCGCGGCAATTCGGTCCAGCGCACGACGTTGTAGCTCTTCTCGACCCAGGACCGCGGGAACAGCGCGCCTTCACCCGGAAAGTTCGCGACCGACACCGGTTTTTCCACGCGCGCACCCGCCGGCACCGGTTCGTCGAGCACGCCGCGATAAAGCCAGGATGCGGTGCCGAACGTGTCCGTCACCAGATAGACCATGATGTTGTCGAGGATGCGTTCGCGCGAATGGACTGCCCAGAGGTCGCCATCGGGCAGTTGCGACCAGCCGTGGAACTTCTCGAGGATCCACGCCGCCACGCCCAGCGGACTGTCCGCCATCGCGTAGGACAGCGAGACCGGCTTGGTCGACTGCACCACCATATAGCCGCCCTCGGTGCGCCACACCTCGCCGAGCGACTGCATCGCGGCGATCTCTCCGGGGGTTTCGGGCTGCGCATCCGGATTGGTCCAGCCGAAGGCGAAGTTGATGTGGATGGCCGAGCAGCCCGCGCCCTCATAGCCGAGCCAGCCCGAGACCGACGATCCCCAGTCCCCGCCCTGCGCGACATAATCGGTATAGCCGAGCGCGGCGACGGCGCGGTCGAAGGCCCTGGCAATGGTGCGCGGGCCGATCGGTCGGCTGGGCTTGGACGAAAAGCCATAGCCGAGCAGCGACGGCACCAGCACCGTCATCGCGTCCGCAGGATCGCCGCCATAAGCGGCGGGGTCGGTGAGCGGGCCGATGATGTCGAGGAATTCGACGAAGGAGCCGGGCCAGCCATGGCTGACCACCACGGTCTTCGGTGCGGGGCCCTTCCCCACCGCATGGATCAGGTGGACGCTATAGCGTTCGCCATCGACCTCGACATCGACCAACACCTGATCGAAGCGGTTGATCGCCGCCTCGCGTGCGCGCCAGTCATAATGATCGCGCCAATAGGAGACGAGGTCGCGCAGCGCAGCGGGGCTGGTGCCATACGCCCACGGATCGCCCGCCGCTTCGTCGGGCCAGGCCGCCTCGTCGATCCGACGGGTGATCCAGTCCAGCCGCTGCTGCGGCATGTCGATGCGGAACGGCCGGACGGTCATGCGCGGTCTCCAAAGGCCTGGGCCAGCGCCGCGGCGGCATCGGCCACCGCCGCATCCGCTTCCGGCAACACGCCGAACATGCTGACGAAGCCGTGGAACATGCCGGGATAGGTCCGGCCATCCACTGCGACGCCGGCGGCGCGCAGCCGCAACCCATAGTCCCGCCCTTCGTCGCGGAGCGGATCGCATTCGGCGGTGAGGATCGTCGCCGGCGGCAGCCCGGCGAGCGATGCCGTGCGTGACGGCGACACCCAGGGGTGCGCGCGGTCCTCGCGCCGAGGCAGATACGCGTTGAGGCAGAGTTCGGAAAAATCGGCGTCGAGAAAATAGCCCTCGGCGAAGGCGCGGCGCGATTCGGTTTGCTCGACGAGATCGGCCCCCGGATAGATCAGCAACTGATGGACCAGTCCCGGCCCGCCCGCGTCGCGCGCGCGGATCGCCGCGACCGTCGCCAGGGTGCCGCCGGCGCTGTCACCGCCCACTGCGATGCGCGCCGGATCAACGCCGAGCGCAACCGCCTCTCGCGCCAGCCAGTTCAGCGCCGTCCACGCATCGTCGACCGCCGCCGGGAACACATGCTCGGGCGCGAGCCGATACTCGACCGAGACGATCGTGCAGCCCGCCAGCCGCGCAAGCCGGCTGCACAGCCGCTCATGGCTGTCGATCGAGCAGGCGATGTAGCCGCCGCCGTGGAGGAACAGCAGCACGGGTTCGGGCGCATCGCCGGCCTCGGTTCGGCGATAGAGGCGGACGGGAACGCCGTCCGCTTCCAGATCCCGCGTCTCGACGCCATCGGCCGGGTCGGCTGGCTGGGCCATCGCCGCCGACATCTGGCGGAACTCGACCGCGCCGATCCGGCTCCAGTCGATCTTCTGCGCGGTGAGTTGGTCCAGCATCGCGCGTGCGGCGGGGGTGAGCGACATCGCGCCGCGCTCCGTCAGGCCGCCTTCGCCCGCGCTTCTTTCGCCCTGAAGTGCGGAATGATCGTCTCGCCCAGGTGGCGCAGCGTCTCCATGATCGCCTCGTGCGGCACGGTGCCCATCTGCATCAGCATCAGCACCTCGTCCGCCCCCGCTGCTTCCAGCCGCTCGATATGCGCGATCGCGTCGGCGGGCGTGCCATAGGCATGGTCGAGATTGTACATGTCGGTCGCGGCCGGGGTGACCGGGATCTGCGCCTCGTTGAGATAGGCGATCGTCGCCGCCTCCACCCTCTTCACTTCGGCGGCATGTTCCTCCGAACTGAGTTCCTCGACCTCGGGCTTGGTGCCGCCGCCATACCAGTAATGGATCGCCTGAGCGAAGAAGCGCTGGCCGCGGAAGCCGATGCGGCGCGCCTTCTCGCGATCGTCGCTGACTATGATCGGGCAGCCGACCGCGAGATATTCGTTGGGGACATAGGGCACCTGCTGCGCCGGATCGCGGCGCGCGAAGGCGGCGCGATAGGCGGCGTTGAGCCGCGCCGTGTCGTCGGGCTTGCTGAACCCCAGGATCATGCCGCCCAACCCGCGCGACGCGGCGTTGATCAACGATTCCTCGCGGGTCGCCGCCATGAACATCGGCGGGTGCGGCTGCTGCCACGGCTTGGGATGGATCGGCCGGCGCGGAATATCGATATATTTGCCGTGATGCTCGATCTCGTCCTCGACCATGATCTTGGGGATCAGATACATCGCCTCGTCGATCATCGGCTGGAGCTCGGCGAAGTCATAGCCGAAGGTACCCGCCTCCTGCTGGGTGCCGCCCTTGCCGATCCCGAAATTGACGCGTCCGCGCGACAATATGTCCAGCGTCGCGACGCGTTCGGCCACCTTCACAGGATGGTTCATCGCGGGCGGCAGGCAGATCACGCCATGACCGATGCGGATCCGATCGGTCTTGCCCGCGACGAACGCCAGGAACGTCTCCGGCGAGGACATGTGCGAATATTGGGTGAGCGCGTGGTGCTCGACGGCCCAGATGCCATCCAAGCCCATGTCCTCGGCATAGACCGCCTGCTCCACTGCTTCATGAAAGGTCCGTTGCTCGCTCTCACGCGAGGTATCGACCATCTGCGCCTCGAAACATGCCGAGAATTTCATCTGCCCTCTCCACCTGCGGCCGGTCTGTGCCGGCATCGTCATATTTTTATAGCGCGCTATAATATTTTGCAAGGCGCGATGATTGGGTAAAGTTGCCACGTGGCAACTCAGATGAATCAGGGCCGGCGCGAACAGGCGAAGAGCGAGCGGCGGGCGGCATTGCTCGATGCGGCGCGGCGGATCCTCGCGACGTCGGACATTTCGATGCGGCGGCTGGCCGAAGAGGCGGGCGTGGCGGAAGCCACGCCCTATAATCTGTTCGGATCGAAGCGCGGTGTGATCGCCGCGCTCTATGCGGACCAGCGCGAGAGTTTCGAGTCGCGGTTGCGCGCGCACGGGTCGGCGGATCCGCTGCTGAGGCTGTTCGACGCGGTCGACCTGCTGGCGGATGACCTCGATCGCCATCCGCATTTCCATCGCGCGCTTTATGGTGCGGTCTATCGTTCCTCGGCCGACGAGAGAGACGCCGAGCCGGACGCCGACCCCGGCATCGATTTCTGGCGCACTGCGGTTGCGGCGGCTGACGCCAGCGGCCGGTTCCGCGCGGATGCCAATGTCGCGACGTTCGCGCGCTGCTTCGTCCACCTGCTGACGGGGGCAATGCTCGACTGGTCGGAACAGCGCATCGACGCGCAAGGCTGGCGCGCCGTCACTGCGCACGGCCTTGCGCTGCTCGCACTGCCGGTGGCGGCGGACGATGCGCTGGCGGCGTTGCACCGCCGGCTGGTCGTCGCCTAGATTTCCAGCAGCGCGTAGGGACGGTCGAACCGCTCGTTCACCACGAACTGCGCGCAGTTGAACACCGGCACGCCGCGCCGCGTACGCCCCTCATAGGTGCCGCGATGCGCATGGCCGTGGACCACCGCCTTCACATTGTCGAACCGATCGACGGCGTCGGCCAGGCGCGAGGAGCCGAGGAAGGGGAAGATCTCCGCCGGCTCGCCCGCCACGGTTTCCGGAATCGGCGCATAATGCAGCACCGCCACCGCGCGATCGGTGCGCAGCGAGCGCAGGCCGTTTTCCAGCTTGCGCGCTTCGTTGACCGATTCCTCGACGAACGCCTTGATCGCGCGCTCGCCGAACCCGCCCAGTTCGCCGCGGCCGAAGCCACCGACGAACCCCTTCACGCCGGCAAAGCCGACACCCTGGATCTCGACCGCCTGCTCGTCGAGAATGGTCACGCCCGCCTGCCGGAGGATACGGACGACCTCTTCCGGCGCGCCGCATTCATAATCATGATTGCCGAGGACGCCCACGGTGGGGATGGTGCAGCCGCGCAAATCCTCGGCGAGCACCTCCGCCTCGCTCGCCTTGCCGAAATTCGTGAGATCGCCGCACAGCGCAAGCACATCGGCCTTCTCCGAGATCTCCTCGAACAGCGCGCGATAACGCTGGTGCGAGTCCTCGGTCACGTGCAGGTCGCCGATCGCCGCGAGGCGGAGCGGCTCAGAAATGTCGCTCATGCTTTTCCTCCAGGCCCTTGCCGACGACATCGGCGAAACCCCAATTGGTGATGTCGACCACATAGTCGCGCGGCGACAGCAGACGGCCGCGGCAGACCTTCACATTGGCCGGCGGCAATTCCGCCTGCGCGCGGACGCGCTCGATCAACGTGTCGAACAGCCAGCGCGGCACCAGATCGCGTTCGGTGGGGTAGATGAAGCGGAAGTTCAGCAAATGGATCAGCAGCACCTCCCAGTGCAACTCCATCGCCGAGAGCAGCCGCTGCCAATCGATCTCGTCGTGCTTGCGCAGGATCACATGCGCGACGTCCGCGCCGTCATAGCGGTAGCGATCCTGGATGAAGAGCTTGGAGAGGATGAATTCGGTGGGCGGCGTGATCCGCACGCGCTGATCATAGACGTCCGCCTCATAGACCTCGGTGAACCAGCTGTCGGTGACCGGGATCGAGGCGGAGGAGATGTTGTAGATGACGTCGAAGAAATTCTCGCCGTCCCACACCTTGCCGATCCAGCGGTCGTCCTCGACGGTGATGCGGTAACCGGCTTCCTTGAAATGGGCGAGCAGGCGCGGCGCATCGCCCGCCTTGCAGAAGATGTCGATATCCTTGGTCGGCCGGATCACGCCGGTGTGGCAGGTGAGCGCATATGTGCCGGACAGCAGGAACGGCACATCCCAGCCGTTCAGCAGGCGGAGGCTTTCGGCGTAGAATGCGACGGCGTCTTCGGGCGGATCGAAAATGCTGCAGTCGATGGGGGCTGGCAGGTCCGACATGATCCTCGCTGGGCTGCCGCGACTGCTTGGCGCGGGAACGAGGATAACGGGAATGAGCGGCCGGTTGTTCCGCGCGCGCCGCTCAGCGCCCGCGACCGGCCACCAGCGCCACCGCGGCGACGGCCGCGACCGCCAGCACCGTCTCCTCGATCGAGTGACGGTTCCAGTCCCAGACCTTCAACCCCTCATAGCCCGCCATGTTCGCGCGGCGCCCGTCACCGAACGCCTCGATCCAGCGATATTCGTGCTGGGTGATTTCGCGCATGACGCACACCGCGCCACCGGCAAAGGCGCCGAGCCACAGCCCGGCGCGGGTGGGCACGCCCATCGCGCGGCCGATGCCCCAGCTTGCAAGCTGCACGCCGACCGCGATCGGCACATGGACGAGAGCATCGGTCATCCACCCGATAACGGCCGACATCTTCGATTGTGCCCCGCTTACCCGTTCGAGACGCGGCCGTTGACGAGATCCGAATAGTCCTTCTGGATCTGCCGGGTCAGCGCGCCGACTTCGAACGTCCATGGCCCTGCCGACCCCACCGGAGCGATTTCGGCGGCGCTGCCGGTCAGGAAGAATTGCTCGAACGTCTCGAGTTCCTCCGGCCAGATCGCGCGTTCCTGCACTGCGATGCCCCGCTTCCTCGCGATCTCGATCACGGTCTGGCGGGTGATGCCATCCAGAAAACAATCGGGTGTCGGCGTGTGGATCACATTGTCGCGGATGAAGAAGGCGTTGGCGCCGGTCGCCTCCGCCACCTGCCCGCGCCAGTCGAGCATCAGCGCGTCGTTGAAGCCGCGCGCCTCGGCATGATGCTTGGACATGGTGGCGATCATGTAGAGGCCCGACGCCTTGGCATGAACCGGGGCGGTGTGCGGCGCCGGGCGGCGCCAGGGGGCGATGTCGAGCCGCAGCCCCTTCGCCAACGCATCCTCGCCGAAATAGGCGCCCCATGGCCACGCTGCGATCGCGAGATGCGGCTTCGTCGCCTGCGCGGCGACGCCCAACTGCTCCGATCCGCGCCACGCCACCGGGCGCAGATAGCAGTCGGTCAGGTCGTTCGCCTGCATCACCGCGATGCAGGCCGCATCGATCTCGGCGACGCTCCACGGCAGGTCGAACCCCAGGATGCGCGCCGAATTCACCAGCCGCTCGCTATGCCTGGCCAGCGCGAAGATGGTGCCGCCATACGCGCGTTGCCCCTCGAATACCGAGGAGGCATAATGCAGCCCATGCGTCAGTACGTGGATGTTCGCCTCCCGCCACGGCACGAGCTTGCCGTCGAACCAGATCCAACCATCACGGTCGTCATAGGTGCGGGTATCGACCATCGTCCATCCTTACCGAATCCGAATGCGCGCCCGTTTCGGGCTTGAGCGGATGTAAAGTTCGCGGAAAAATAGGTCAATATGGCTGTCATAAATCAAGGCGCATCCGCGCTCTTCCTCCGCGAAGCGGAAATCCGCCGGGGCGTGGAGCTTCTCTATTTCGGCTACAGCCACCTCTATCGCGGCATCGATGAGGGGCTGGCGAAGCAGGGGCTGGGCCGCGCGCACCACCGCACGCTCTATTTCATCGCGCGCAGCCCCAACTTGTCGGTCAGCGAACTGCTGGGGCTGCTCGCGATCACCAAGCAGTCGCTTGGCCGCGTGCTCAACGAACTCGCCGAGCGCGGATTGGTGGAAAGCCGCCCCGGACCCACCGACCGCCGCCAGCGGCTGCTGCGGCTGACGCCTGCGGGCGTCGCGCTGGAGGCCGAATTGTTCGAGGCTCTGCGGGAGCGGATGTCGGTGGCCTATGCGGCGGCGGGGCAGGATTCGGTCTCGGGCTTCTGGGGGGTGCTGGAGGGGCTGATCCCGCCGGCGGAGCGCCCCCGCGTGGAGGCGCTGCAGCGCAAGGGCTGAGCCCGGCGGACGCATTGCGCCGTGCCCGTCAATTCTTCTTGCGCGGATCATCAAGAGCGGCGTGGCACCGCTGTGTCAGCTTCACCGCAATCGTCGGGGCTTGCATCCCGGCGGAACGGGCGCCACTTCTGGAGCGAGCTATGCCGCGCAACCTACTCGTCATGATCATCTCGTCGCTCGGCTTCTTCTTCGTGACGGCCACGACGTTCACGTCGCTCGGCTATGTGCTCTACACGATGGTGGCCGAACTGGGCTGGTCGCAGGCAGCGGCGGGCTTCAGCTTCTCGCTGCTCGGCCTCGCCTGCGGGCTCAGCAGCCCGCTGCCGCCGATGATGATGAAGATGTTCGGCACGCGGCTGACGATGGCGTTCGGCGCGCTGGTGCTGGCGGTGGGCTTCTTCATCGCCTCGGGCATTCAGGCGCTCGGCTTCTTCTTCGTCGCGACCTCGCTGATGGGCATCGGCTTCTCGCTGATCGCCCCCTCCCCCGCGGTCTATCTGCTCGCCACCTGGTTTCCCAACACCTCGGCGCGGATGATCGGCATCTACTTCATGGCGGGGGCGGCCGGCGGCATCGCGGGGCCGCTGATCGTCGAGACGATCGTCGGCGCCAGCGGCAGCTGGCGGATGCACTGGATCGTGATGGCGATCTTCGCGCTCATCTATGGACTGATCTGCCTTGTCGGCATCCGCGATGCGATGAAGGTGGAAAGCGTGGAGCAGGTGACCAACGCCGGCGCAAGCGGCCATGGCGCAACCGGCGCCTCGCCGTGGACAGTGCGGCAGGCGCTGCTCACCCCCTCGTTCCTGATCCTCGCCTTCGCGATGATGGTGGTGCAGACCGTGGTCACCACGATGCACTCCGCGCTGGTCGCGCATGTCGCCAGCCTTGGTGTCGGCGCCACCGCCGGCGCCTTCGCGATGAGCCTGCTGGCGTTCGCCGGCACCGTCGCCAAGGGCGTGACCGGCGCGCTGAGCGAGAAGGTGGCGCCCAAGCACCTGCTGGTCGGCGGGCTCGCGCTGCAGTGCGGGGCGATGCTGATGCTCTACCTCGTGCGCGTCGAACCGGCAGTCTACGGCGCTGCGGTGCTGTTCGGCATCGGCTGGGGGCTTTCGTGGCTGAGCGCCCACATCCTGCTGCTTCGCTACTTCGGCGCGGCGATCGCGGGCGACATGACGGCGATGGCGACCATGGCGACCACCTTCGCGGTCCTCGGCCCGCCCTTCGCCGGCAACATCGCCGACACGACCGGCAGCTTCGCCACCGCCTTCCTCGCCTTCGCCGCGCTGCTTGCCCTCGCCTTCTTCTCCACCGCCTTCCTGCTGCGCGCACCGCGCCGGCCCGGGGATGCGCTGGCCGAGAGCGCGGAACTGATGCCCGCGGAATAATCCCCGCGCATCCCACTCTCCACACCGTCGCTGCCAAAAGAGACGGCGCGGAGCGCAAAGCCGCCGGCAAAAGGCGGCGCTAAACCATCCACCATCCGTGAGAGGTCCGGCGGCGCCATCCTGGTGCGCATCGCCGGGCCGACACAGCCGACGGGACCAATTGAATGACGATTCTGACCGACCAGTTCTTCGACAGCTTCTCGAGTTCGATCCGTGACACGCTGGAAGCCGATACCCTGCCGCCGGCCTGCTACACGGACGAGGAATTCTTCCGCTTCGAGCGCGAGGCGATCTTCTATCGCGAATGGCTGTGCGTGGGCCGCGAGGAATGGGCGGAAAAGCCGGGCGACTTCTTCACCGCCACCCATGCCGGCGAACCGGTGATCGTGGCGCGCGACCGCAACGGCCAGCTCAACGCGATGTCGGCGGTCTGCCAGCACCGCGCGATGCTGGTGGCGGAGGGCGCCGGCAACACCCGCGCCTTCGTCTGCCCCTATCATCACTGGACCTATGACCTCGACGGCACGCTGGTCGGCGCGCCGGCGATGAACAAGACCTGCAACTTCGACAAGAAGTCGGCCAGCCTGCCCAAGCTGCGCATCGAAAGCTGGCACGGCTTCGTCTTCATCAACTTCGACGCTGACGCGGCACCGCTCAAGCCGCGGCTGGCGGGACTGGAAGAAGTCGTCGCCAATTACGACTTCGCCTCGCTGCGCGGCCCCCGTCCGCAGGCGCCCACGCATTATGCGTGGAACTGGAAGGTGATGTTCGAGAACAACAATGACGGTTACCACGCCAACCGTCTGCACCAGGGCCCGCTGCACGATTTCGTGCCGAGCGCCCTCGCCAGCTTCCCGGACCTGCCCGAGAACACCGCCGGCTATTACCGGCTCAACGGCTCGCTCCACCCCGATGCCAGCTTCAACGCGACGCAGAAGGCGGTCTTCCCGGTCTTTCCCAAGCTGACCGACGAGGAACGCCACCGGCTGCTGTTCGTCAACCTGCCGCCCAGCCTGTCGATGGTGATCATGAGCGACATGGTGCTGTTCCTGATCCTCGATGCCCACAGTGGAAGTTCCCATGCGCTGACGATGGGCACATTGCTCCATCCCGATGCGATGTCCGACCCGCTCTATGCCCTCAAGATGAAGATGAACGACGAGGCGGTGTACGAAATCGTCGAGCAGGATCTGCATGTCGATCTGCTGGTCCAGCAGGGCCTGCAATCCAAGTTCGCGCCGCGCGGCCGCTATAGCTGGCAGGAAGGCGCGCAGCGCCAGTTCAACCTGTGGCTGGTCGATCGCTACTGGGGCGAATGGAACCGCCGCCGCGGCCCTTCCGCGCCCGTCACCCAGTTGCGCCGCAGCGGCGCCGCCTGATCAACGCCCTCCTGCCCCTTCCCGCGGTGCGGGAAGGGACTTGCGGCACCGGTCCCCTGGGATCGGTGCCGCCTTCTTTTCCGCAGCATCGCGCCCTTCCCGCGCGCGGGAAGGGGATAGCGATCAAGCTTTTGTGCGCGCGCCGCCGAGCCTGTGCCGCCGCCGCTGATACCTCCGGCGATACCTGCACAGGAGCAAAGAATGACCAACACCCTGATCTTCGTCGACCTCGCTTCCGACGATCCTGCCGCGGCCGGCGCCTTCTATGCCGAGGTGTTCGGCTGGGAGAATGATGCGCGGCCGGAGGGCATCTATCACCGCATGGTGCCGGGCGGATTCTTCAAGAACAAGGATGGCAGCGACAGCCAGATCGGCAACCTGCACCTGGGCATCTTCGACGCGGGCAATGCCCGCCCGCATCCCGAACCCGCCGGCGTCGAGCCGCGGACGCTCTCCACCACCGGCCGCAAGCCGCGCATCTGGGTCCTGATCAGCGACGACGACAGCGCCGATCGCATCCTCGCGACTGCGCAGACGCTGGGGGCGACCATCCTGTGGCGCAATCATTACTGGAAAGAGTTCAACGGCTACAACCATGCGTTCGTCGATCCGTGGGGCAATGAGATCGTGCTGTGGGGCAAGGCCGGGGAAAATCCGCAGATTCCGGCGGACTTCACCCGCGAATAACCGGCCTGGGCGGCGGCGCGACAAATTCTTGTGCGTCGCGCCGCAAGACCCCGAACCCCGCCCGTTCCTAGCGTCAGCGACAAGAACAGGGGCCGCACGGCGCGCGACAAGGGGAACGCGCGCGATGCACGACAATCAGGTGAAGTGGAGTTTCAGCGGATGAGCCGCCTACCCGTCATTTTCTTCGGCCATGGCAGCCCGATGGTCGCGCTCGAGAAGAGCGCGGTCACACGGACCTGGAATGCGATCGCCGGGCGCGTAGGCAAGCCGAAGGCGATCCTGTGCATCTCAGCGCACTGGCTGACGCGCGGCACCGCCGTTACCGCGATGCCGCAGCCGCGCACCATCCATGATTTCGGTGCCTTTCCGCAGGCTCTGTTCGATGTGCAATATCCTGCACCGGGCGATCCCGAGCTTGCCGGCCGCGTGCGCGCGTTGCTGAGCCCGATGTCCGTCACCATCGATCAGGGCTGGGGGCTCGATCACGGAACCTGGTCCGTCCTCGTCCACGCCTATCCCGAAGCCGACGTCCCCGTCGTCCAACTGGGCATGGACGTCGGCAAATCCCCCGCCGACCATTGGGCGGTCGGCCGCCTGCTGCGCCCGCTGCGCGACGAGGGCGTGCTGATCATCGGCACCGGCAATATAGTGCACAACCTGCCGGCAATGGACTGGGGGAACCCGGACGCCCCTGCCTACCCCTGGGCCGAGCGCTTCAACACGACGATGGTCGACGCGATCGCCGAAGACCGGCCCGAGGTCGTGATCGACTTCGCGGCGATGGGGGAAGCAGCGAAGCTTTCGGTGCCGACGCCCGACCATTTCTGGCCTTTGCTCTATGTGCTCGGCGCCCGTCATGAAGGCGAGGCGGCCGAGTTCCAGCCCAACTTCATCCACCACAAGTCGCTCAGCATGACGAGCGTGCTCATCGGCGCCTGACCCGCGTCTCCTGCCCACAGTCTCAGCGTATTTTTGCCCAGAGGAGTTTCGATGGCCCTGATCAGCGCCCAAACCGCCGCGGTCCGTGAGGATATCCAGCCGAGCGCGCTCCATTATCTGCGGGCGACGCCCGAGACCGTTCACTGGGGCTATTTCTCGCCCGAGATCAAGCCGGCGCTGGTGGTGAAGAGCGGCGACCTGATCCAGGCGCAGGCGGTGACGCACCATGCCGGCGACGATCCCAGCCTGATGATGGATTGCGACATCCGCCGCATCTTCACCGAGATCGCCCCGGAAACCCGCGCCCCCGGCTGCCACATCATGACCGGCCCGATCTACGTCGAGGGTGCCGAGCCCGGCGACATGCTGGAGGTGCGCTATTTCCAGATGAAGCCGCGCTTCAATTACGGATCGAACCTGTCGGCAAGCTGGGGCCATCTCTACAAGGAATTCGGCGAGAAGGAGCGGGTGACGATCTACAAGCTGGATCGCAACGCCAACACCGCCAGCGCACTCTACGCCTATGACATCGAGGGCGATTATGGCCTGCCCGGTCGCATGACCAACTGCCCGGAATGCGATCGCCACCCCGCCCTTCCCGGCATCACCATCCCCGCGCGCCCGCATCTGGGCACCGCCGGCGTCGCCCCCGCGGTCGACGCGCCGGTCAGCACCATTCCGCCCGGCCTCCACGGCGGCAATATCGACAATTGGCGGATCGGCGCGGGCGCGACGATGTTCTACCCGGTGCAGGTGAAGGGTGGCCTGTTCTCGATCGGCGACCCGCATGTGAGCCAGGGCGACGGCGAGATCAGCGGCACCGCGATCGAGGCCTCGCTCGACGTGCTGTTCCAGATCGTGCTGCGCAAGGATTTCCAGTTCCCCTCGCCGCTGCTGCAGACCGACGATTGCTGGATCGTCCATGGCTTCGGCGCCGATCTGGACGAGGCGATGAAGGGCGCCTCCACCGACATGCTCCATCTGCTGACCGAGCATCAGGGCCTCTCCCGCGTCGACGGCTATTCGCTGATGAGCGTCGCTGCCGATTTCGGCGTGACTCAGGTGGTGGACGGCACCCAGGGCATCCACTGCCGCATCGAACGCCGCATCTTCCCCGACAAGGGCAGCGTGCTCGATATCGGCTGACGCCCGGAGATCCAGACCCTATGTTCCGCGCCCGGAGACTTCGACGCCCCGACCGCCGCCGGCAGACCGGCGGTCGGCGCGCCGAACCGGGCGCGGGGCGCCCCGCTCACACGAGACCTGCCCCATGAAGGATTATCGCGATGGCCTATGACCTGATCGACGTCCGCCCGATGACCAAGCGCATCGGCGCCGAGATCTTCGGCGTCGATCTCAGCGAGCCGCTCGGCAACCAGGCGTTCAGCGAGATCCACGATGCGCTGATGAAGCACCAGGTTGTCTTCTTTCGCGACCAGACCCTCACCCACGACGCGCACAAGACGTTCGGCCGCGCCTTCGGCGACCTCCACATCCATTCGGGCGTGGCAGGGCTGGAGGAGCATCCCGAGGTGGTGGTGATCCATGCGGACGAGACCAGCAAGTTCGTCGCCGGCGAGAAGTGGCATTCGGACCTGAGCTGCGATCCCGAACCGCCGATGGGCAGCATCCTCTACATGCACACCCTGCCCGACCATGGCGGCGACACGCTGTTCGCCAGCATGTATGCCGCCTACGACGCGCTCTCGCCCGCGATGAAGGCCTTCCTCGATCCGCTCACCGCGGTGCATGACGGCGATCATGTCTACAAGGCGATCTTCCCGGATTCGACCAAGAAGTACAACATCAGCAGCCACCCAGTGATCCGCACGCACCCGGTGACAGGGCGCAAGCTGCTGTTCGTCAACTCATCCTACACCACCCGCATCAACGAGCTAGGCAAGGACGAGAGCGACGCGGTGCTGCAATTCCTGTTCAAGCACATCAACAACGCCAACTTCCAGGTGCGCTTCCGCTGGCAGAAAAATTCGGTCGCCTTCTGGGACAATCGCTGCACCCAGCATTTCGCGGTGTGGGATTATTTCCCGGACACGCGGTCGGGGTTCCGGGTCACGGTGGCGGGCGACAAGCCGTTTTGAGGGTGAGGCCACGGCTGGCACTGGTCTGTGCACTGGGACTGGCTACGCAAACCCAAGCAGCCCCCCTCGAAAGGAGCGCCCGCCGCGCCCCCTCGCCCCTTGGGGAGAGGGACGGGGAGAGGGGGGAGTCGCGCCTGGCGTACAGCCTTGTCACGACCAAAGCCCCCGCCCCGACAGACATTCCTGCGCTAATCCCTCAAGACCCTTGCGCTTGGCGCGACTTCCCCCTCTCCCCAACCCTCCCCCCGCGGGGGGAGGGAGCTGAGTCCGGCGCCATCGCCACCCTCCGCGCCCGCCTCACCGCCATGGTGGATGCCGGCGAGATCCCCAACGCCCAGATCCTGATCACCCAAAACGGCGCGCCCCTCGCCGCCTTTCGCCTCGGCTACAGCGACATCGCCAGCAAGGCCCCGCTCCCCGAGGACGCGATCTTTCGCCTCTATTCGATGACCAAGCCGATCACGTCGGTGGCGATCATGATGCTGGCGGAGGAAGGCCGGCTGAGCCTCGAGGATCCGGTCGGCCAATACCTCCCCGACCTCGCCGGCCTGCGCGTCTACGACCCCGCGGCAGCAGCCGCCGCGCCGGATGCCGATCCGGTGCGAACCGTCCCGCCCGCGCGCGCGGTGACGATCGAGGATCTGCTGTTCCACGCCTCCGGCATCACCTATGAGTTCATGGGCGACACGCCGGTGCACCGGTACTACCGCCGCCACGGCGTCAGCCGCGCGACCGCGGCGACGAGCGGCCGCGATCAGGCGCCGCCTGCCGCCACCCTGGCCGACCTGGTCGCACGGCTGGGCAAGGCGCCCCTGCTCCACCAGCCGGGCGAACGCTTCAGCTACGGCTTCTCGACGACGGTACTCGGCGCGGTGATCGAGCGGGTGTCCGGCGAGACGCTGGACGATTTCTACCAGCGCCGCATCTTCGATCCGCTGGAGATGCGCGACACCCGTTTCGTGATCGACGATGCGCGCGTGCCCCGGCTGGTTGCCAACACCCTCGCCACCCCGAGCGGCCTCAAGCCGCAGGAAAGCGCCGCCACCTCCGAATATCGCGACCCCACCCGCCTGCGCGACGCCGGCGGCGGTCTCGCCGGCACGATCGAGGATTATCGCCACTTCGCCGAGATGCTCGCCAACCGCGGCACCTGGCACGGCCGCCGCCTGCTGAAGCCCGAGACGGTCGATGCGATGTTCACCCCCCGCCTGCGCACCGGCGGGGCGCCTGAGGAAGACAGCATGTTCGGCTACGGCCTCGCTCTGGGCGACGCCGAAACGGAGGCGAAGGGCGGCCTGCCCAGGGGTGCGGGAAGCTGGGCCGGATCCGGCAACACCTATTTCTTCGCCGACCCCGACCGCAAGCTGGTTGCGATCCTGATGACCAACATGCTGACGCCGGGGCCGATGGCGAAACGGACCTATGAGCTGCGGGCGTTGGTGAACAAGGCGGCTTTGGGGATGACGCGGCAGGAATAGCGCAGTCAGCGCGAGGCCGCCCCTCAGAGCGACGCGATTGGATCGAGAATCCGGTGTGCGCAGCTTTGCACATAGTCCGCAATCAACCGAAATGCCGCGTCCATCGACGACTGCTTCCGCCAGGCCATGGCGATGGAGCGGTGCCGGCGCCAGCCGCGCACGCTTAACACCTTGAGCCCGACCGACCCGCCCACGTCCGACTTGAGGTACAGGCTGGGCAAGACGCTCAAGCCCAGGCCGCTTGCGACCATCTGGTGCAGGCTGTCGAGACTCGTGCCGTAATAGTCTGGGGCGATCTTCATGCCGTAGGCCTCCGCGATCTCGGCTGCCTGCTTGGCGAAGTGATGCCGTGGGTCGAGCGACAGCAGCGAATAGTCCGCAAGCGCATCGCGCGTGAGCAGATCGTCCGCGGCGAGGCGGTGATCGAGAGCCGCGACCAGATGCAGCGGCTCACGAAACAAGGGCTCGATGGTCAGGCCATCGCCGGCGATCGGCATAGGCCCCAGGACGACATCGACATTGCCGCGCGACAGCTCAAGGATCTGATCGTCGGGTATGCCCTCGCGCACGTGCAGCCTCAGCCCCGGCGCAACGCGGTGCAGCTCGGCGATGATCGGCGACAGTAGATAGGGGCCGAGCGTCGGCGTGGTGCCGAGTTTCAGCGTCCCCGTGACGCTGTTCGAAGAGCGCGCAGCCAACGCCACGATATCGCGCGCATCGCTCAGCATGCGGCGTGCCGTCACCACGATGCTGCGGCCGATCGGCGTCAGCACGGCGCCCGTGGGGCCCCGGTCGAGCAACCTGACGCCGAGGCGCTCCTCCAGCGCGCGAACCTGCTGGCTGAGCGTGGGTTGCGACACGTTGGTGATGCGCGCCGCTTCGACGAACGACTGCGTATCCGCGATCGTCACGAGATACTCGAGTTGTCGCAGGGTCGGCATGCCAGGATATAATCACAGCCTATGGCGCCGGAGCAACGGTTTCGATTGGGCCACAGCCGGCATCGTCACTAGCTGTGGGTTTCCCTCAACCCGCCGTGGAGAAAGCGCATCCATGCCTGCTGCCGCCGCCACGCCGCCTCGTCGCCGGCGCCATATGGCCGTGGCGACCCTCGTCTCGCGATGGACCCTGCTCGTTCGCGGCCCGACAGGAGCGTCTCTGGCGAGAGTGCGATGACCGCTCGATCCGTCCTCAAACATCACCGACCGATGATCGGTCGGACGAACGCACCTGTCGATCGCCGACGGGTCTCACGATCCAATCAAACCGCCGTCAACCGAACGATCGGCTCTCAAGGGTAGGAAGGAAACTCAGTCTTGGCTGCGCAACGGTTGGGATTTCGGGACGCCGCTGCATGGCTGGCTCAGGTCATCGGTCCCGACGCCGCCTACGTACGGCTTGGCCTCGTATATACTTTGGCCATCAGCCTCCTCGCGCTGGCGACACCGATCTCGGTGCAGCTGCTCATCAACAGCGTTGCCAACACCGCCAAGCCGGCGCCGCTGTGGGCGCTGTCGATGGTGTTGCTGCTGTTGCTGCTGATGGTGGCGGGGCTCAGCGGGCTGCGCGTATGGATCATGGCGGCGTTCGAGCGCCGCGTGTTCGCGCGCGTCGTGGCGGAGGTCACGATCCGCGCGGTGCATGCCCAGAATCCGTTCTTCGCGGACGGCAGTCGCGATGCGATCTTCAACCGCTTCTTCGACCTGGTGATCGTCCAGAAGGCGGTGCCCAGCCTGGTCATCGGCGGCTTCACCATCATGCTGCAGGCGGTCGTCGGGCTGACGATCACGAGCTTCTATCACCCCTTCTTTCTCGCCTTCAACATCGTCCTCGTCATGGCGGTGCTGTTGACCTGGCTGCTCGGACGGCGCGGGGCGATCACCGGCGCCGTCGGGCTCAGCCACGCGAAGCACAACGCGGCCCGCTGGCTGGAAAGCGTCGGCGGCTCCAACGGCTTCTACAAGTCGGCGCGGCACCTCGACTTCGCGATGGATCGTTCGGAGGCATTGACCGCCACCTATGTCGACGCGCACCGACGCTACTTCAGGTACCATTTCGCCCAGACGGTTGCGTTCCTGCTGATCTATGCGATCGCGAGTGCCGCGTTGCTGCTGCTGGGAGGAATGCTGATCCTGCGCGGCCAGCTGTCGCTCGGTCAATTGGTCGCGGCCGAACTGATCCTGTCCGGCGTGTTCTATGGCATCTCCCAGCTCGGTTGGTACCTCGACACCTTCTATGACCTGGTGGCGAGCTCGGAAGAGTTGTCGCTGCTGTTCGACATTCCGCAGGAGCCGCTGGTCCGGGGTGAAAGCGGGCCGCGCGATGGCGCCGTCAGGCTGACCGACGTGGCATTTGACGGCGCCCGGTTCGACCTGTCGTTCAGCGCCGGCGAACAACTGGTCGCGGTCGCCGAGGCCGGAGCCGAGCACCGCCTCGCGCTTCTGCTGAAGCGGCACGCCCAGCCGGAACGCGGGCTGATCCGCATCGGCGGCACCGAATTGGGTGCGCTCGACATGTATGATCTGCGCTCGGACGTCATGGTGATCGATCGACCGACCATCGTCGAGATGACCATCCGCGACTATCTGCGGCTGGCCTCGGGCCATGATGCCGGCGAAGCGATGGCGGCGCTTGCCGCCGTCGGGCTGGAACGGCGCATTGCCAACCTGCCCCGGGGGCTCGACACGCCGCTCGCCTCCTCAGGCTATCCGCTCAGCGTCGGCGAGACGATGGCACTGAAGCTTGCCAACGCGGTGCTGGTCCAGCCGAAGCTGCTGCTGCTCGGGCAACTTTTCGATCTGATGGCCCCGGAACGCCTGGTGGCGGCGCTGCGCATTCTCAAGCCAAAAGGCACCACGGTGCTGCTCTGTACCAGACGTCCGGAGGACCTGCACCTCGACGGCTTCCTCTACCTCGGGCTGTCCGGGCAGCGCCGCTTCGCATCCCTTGCCGATCTTCGGACCGCTACTCGGCACGAGGAGGACGACAATGCCGTACCGGCCTGAACATCTGGCGCACTTCCGCACGCTCGCGTCGCTCAAGCCGCCGCGCGTCGGCATCGGCATCGCGTGGCTCGTCGCCTTGGGCGTCGCCGCCGCCGTCGCGATCCTGTTCTTCGTGCCATGGCTCCAGACAGCGCAGGGGCAAGGCCAGGTCGTCGCGCTCGATCCGGGGGACCGCGCCCAGGAAATTACCGCGCTGGTGCCCGGGCGCGTCGAGCGCTGGTATGTTCAGGATGGCCAGCATGTGAACAAAGGTGACCCGATCGCGCGGGTGGTCGATCTCGACCCGAACCTCCTGTCACGCCTCGCAGCCGAGCGCGCGCAGGTCGAAGCCGAGATCGCGGCGGTGCGCCAGGCGCAGGCCGTCGCCGGGATCGACGTCGGCCGCACGCGCCAGCTCCTTGCCGAAGGGCTTGCGGCGCGGCGCGACTATGAGCAGGCGCAGATCAAGGTCGCCGAGGCCGCCGCGAAGCTGGCGGAATCGCGCGCGAAGCTCAATCGCATCGACGTTCAGCTCAATCGCCAGTCGGCGCAGTTGGTGCGGGCGCCGCGTGACGGGCGTGTCCAAAGCCTCAATGCGGCCGCGGGCGGCGCACTGGTCTCGGCCGGCACGACGTTGGCGGTGATCGCGCCGGAACGCGTCGAGCGCGCGGTGGAACTGCTGATCGATGGCCGCGACGTGCCGTTGCTGCGGCCGGGGCGGCCCGTGCGGCTGGAATTCGAAGGCTGGCCGGCAATCCAGTTCAGCGGATGGCCATCCATCGCCTACGGCTACTTCGACGGGCGCGTGCGGACCATCGACGCCGCTGCCAATGCGCAGGGCCTGATCCGTATCCTGATCGAGCCCGCACCCGGCAAGCCCGCCTGGCCGGACCGCCGCTATGTCCGGCTCGGCGGCAAGGTGCAGGGCTGGGTGCAGGGCGAGACCGTGGCGGTCGGCTATGAGCTTTGGCGCCAGTTGAACGATTTCCCGCTCGAGTTCGGCCAGGTTGCGGCGGGGAAGGACGGCATGCCGGCGGAGGATGAGGACAAGGTGGCCGCCAAGGCAGGAAAGCCGAAATGATCCGACACCTTGTCCTGCTTTCGCTGCTGCTCGGGTCCGCATCGGTCCCCGCGGCCGGCCAACAGGTGGCGCAGCTTGCCCCGGCGCCGACGACCGCGCCGCTGACGTTGGACGAGGTGTTGCGCGCGTCCGCCCGCGCCGCGCCCCAGATCGTCGAGGCTTTGGCGCGCGTTCGCGTGGCAGAGGGCCGCGCCCTGACCGCCGCCGGCGCATTCGACACGGTGTTCGAGGTGGAGGGTCGCTCGCGCACGCTTGGCTATTATGACGGCACCAACCTCGGCGGACGCGCGACCCGGCCCTTGGGTGACAATGGTGGCTATCTCTATGGCGGCTACCGCGCGAGCCGCGGCAGCTTCCCCGTCTATGAGGAAGAGAACTACACCAGCCGCCTCGGCGAAATGAAGGTCGGCGCGCTCTACGCGCTCCTCCGCGATCGGCTGGTCGACGAACGCCGCACCCGGCGTACGCTGGCGGCCGGCGACATCGACATCGCCCGGTTCGAGCGCGAGGCGGTGGCGATCGGCGTCCAGCGTCGGGCTGTGGATGCCTACCAGAACTGGGTGGCGGCTGGATTGCGCCTGCGTGCCTATCGCGACCTGCTGGAACTGTCCGAAAGACGCCGGAGCGGACTGTCCCGCCAGGTGGAACTCGGCGCGCGTCCGGAAATCCTTCTGGCGGAAAACGACCAGAATCTCGTGCGCCGCCGCGCGCTGGTGGTCCGCGCCGAGGGTGACTTTCAGGCCGCGGCCAACGCGCTGTCGCTCTATTATCGCAATGAGGCCGGTGAACCGGTGATTGTCGGGCCCGATCGCCTCCCAAGCAGGCTCGACGCCCTGGCCGGCGTAACCGCCGCAGCGCAAGACGGGTTCGCCCAGCGGCGGCCCGATCTCCAGACGCTCCTCGCCCGCATCGATCAGGGCGCCGCGCGCCTGGCGCTGGCCGAGAACGAACTCCGGCCACGGCTCGACCTTCGCGGCGAGGTGGGCAAGGATGTGGGCGAAGAGGCCCCCGGCGGCCGGTCGCGCAACGAACTCGAGGCCATCGTCGGGTTTCGTTTTTCGGTGCCGCTCCAGAACCGTGCCGCGCGCGGCAAAGTTGCGGAGGCCCGCGCCGAAATCGACGCACTCCAGGCGCGCAGCCGCTTTTTGCGTGACCAGATCGCAGTGGAGGTCGATGGCATCACCATCGGCGTCGGCGCGGCCGAGCGCCTGGCAACCATCGCCGAACAGGAACGCCAACTCGCCGAACGCCTTGCCGCCGCCGAACGTCGCCGGTTCGAGCTGGGCTCCAGCGACTTCTTCCTGGTCAATCAGCGTGAAGAGACGGCAACGGATGCGCGGGTCCGGCTCATCGATGCGCAAGCACGGATCGCAGCGGCGCGTGCCGAACTTGCGGCCGCAACCGCCGATCGACTGGCTTTGGGACTGGAGCCTTGACCCCGTAACGCCAAGCAATGTGCCGTACATGGCCGATCACTGTCACGGCCGCGTTTCCGTCGATCGCGTGGGAATCATGTCCCCTGCCAAACTGCGCAACGTCACCGCATACCGCCTCTCCCCCACCCCGGCGATGCTATGTTCCCACATGTGGCGCGCCTCACCGGAGAGTCGATACAAGCCTCGCGGCACCAACTCTAACGTCCGGCGCTGCCAGCCCGCACCGTCGCGGCGACGCAGGCGCATCGTCGCTGGCGCGCCCAGGGAGAGGCCGATGACATGCTCATAGGCCGGGCGATCCTTGTGCCAGCCGATGCCGGCGCCGGGGTCGTACCGGATCAGCAGCGCCTGCTCGATCGATGCGCGCGGCAGGCCGCAAATGTCGGCGGCGCGGTCGGCGAAGGGCCGGAGCCAGTCCGGGACAGGGTCAGCGGGATCAAGGCGGCCGGTCTGGAAATCGTAGGAGGGGCCGTAGCTCCGGGTCAGGCGCTTGCCGGTCCATTGCTGGAAACGGAACGGGGTGAGGCGGGCGTCGTCGATCGCGCGGATCAGGGCGCGTTCCTCGGACGGGTCGAGGAAGGCGGCATAGCTGGTCAAGCCGGCGATGACGGGGGTGTTGAACAGGTCGGGAAGCGTGGGCGAGGGGTTCGAGTGCGGCATGGAACATATATGGAACATGCGAGCATGCCGTTCAATCTGCGGTATTGATCGGCGATCATGCCGTTTTCGTGCGTCGAGCGTACCCACGATCAAGCGCTCGACGCTCGCTTCGCTGGCGCCCCCCACCACCCCTCGCCCCGATGGAAGGGCCCTGTCGTTCAGCGCCGTTTGCGGGCGGCGCGGCTCCAGCGGGGTTGCCAGCGACCGGTGTCGGCGGCGCGTTCCTGATGGGTCGCATCGCCGGCTTCCGGGGGCGTTTGTACGAGGGCATCGTCGGCGTTGGCGCGCTTGGCGTGGGCAGCGCCGCAGGTAGCGGTGTCGCACCAGCGGCGGGATCCGTTGCGGCTGCGGTCGAGAAACAGCCAGCGGCAGTCCTCCGCCTCGCATCGCTTCAGCCGGCCGAGTTCGTCGCCGCGCAGCAGGTCGAGCGCGGCCCAGGCGAGCGGCCCCAGCAAGCGGTCCGCGCCGATGAAGCCGAGGCGCGCGGGCGAGCCTTCCAAGGTGGCGCCGGCGAGGCTGCGCGCGGCGATCTCCCGGATGGCGTCGAGCGCCGGTGCGGGCGGCGGATTGCCGTCGGCGATGGCGGTGCCCGCGCTGATCACCGCGCCGCGCAAACGGTGGACGGTGGCAAGCAGCGCCTGGCGCTTGAGCGGTGCCACCGAAAAGCCGGGATCGACGACTCCCGCCGCCGCCGCCCAGCGCAGGATCGCATCGGCATCACCGAGATGATCGACCACGCACGGCGTGCCACGGCGGTGGATCGTGTTAGCCAGATCGAGTGCAATATCGCCGGCCACGCGATCGGGAAGTGGGGAACTGTCGATCACAAAAGCTGCAACGGATCAAATGCCATAGGGCTCCCTCCGGTGACGCAATGCGATGGTTTCGGCCCAGAACGGTCCTTTTTCAACCCCTCGGACGCAGATCGACCCCCAGATCAATGACATGAGGGCGAAGGCGGAAATCTCGCAGGGCATGCCGGCGCTGCAGGGCAGGCGAGCGGCGGATGAAAGCGCCACGAACCCCATCGTGCCGAACGAAGCGGGCGGGCGTTTCACGGGGGCGTTTAATGCAGTCGCGGCGCGTCCGTCAGCGGACGGAAGGATGTCGGGAAGGCGGGCCGCGCCGGGCTTCCCCCTTGCGCCGCCATGCCGGATCCGGTCCGGCACGGCGACGGGGAGCGTGCGCGCCGGCCGCGGGGGGCGGCACGGCGCACGGCGCGTCAGCCGTTCAGCTTGTCCTTGACCGCCTTGGCGGGGGCGAAGGTCAGCTTCTTGGCGGCCGCGATCTGGATCGTCGCGCCGGTGGCCGGGTTGCGGCCTTCACGGGCGGCGGTTTCCTTGAGCTTGAACTTGCCGAAGCCGTTCAGCGAGACTTCCTGGCCAGCGGCAGCCGCATCGACGATGGCAGCGAGGATGCCGTCAACATACTTGCGGGCATCAGCCTTGGTCAGGCCATGGTCCGCGGCAAGGCGCTCGGCGAGATCGGCATTGTTCATGATGTTTGATCCTCCTTAGTATCGAGGCGGGCGCTCTAGGTTCGTCGGGCGGCGATGTCCAGCTTGGGGATGCCGAAAAACGGCCATTTAGCGCCGAAATTCCTGCATTTTGCGGTGGTGGACGGCCCACCGCAGGGTCAGAAACCGATCGCGCGAATCGCGAACGGCGTTTCGGCGAACAGGGCGTTCACCGGCAGCGGCTCCCCGTCGGCCACGATCGCGGTATCGCCCCACCATGCGGGGTCGATCGCGAGCGCTGGATCGGCGCGCACGGCGGCGGCACTGCGGATGGGCACGGCGACGAGCAGATGCGCCTCACCGTCCCTCCGTGCGAACGCCAGTATATGGTCGGCACGCTCGCCGGAAACCGGCAGGGGTTCGAGCGCGCCGGTGGTGAACAGCGGCGGACGACGGCGGCGCAGGTTCAGCAGATGCGCGATCAACGCTTGTTTGGCGCGGCCGCTGCGCCAGTCCGCAAGATGCGCGGGCATATCCGCGAAAGCGGCGACGGGCCGGCGCGCCGCATAGTCGACAGGGCGGCGATTGTCGGGGTCGACGAGGCTGAAATCCCACAGGTCGGTGCCCTGGTAGCAATCGGGCACGCCCGGCGCCGTGCAGCGCAGGATCGCCTGAACGATGCCGTTGAGCGCGCCCGCCGGTGCGATCCGATCGACGAAGCCGGCAAGGTCGGCCCGAAGCGCGGGGTCTTCCAGCAGGCCGGTGATGTAGGCAGCGCAGGCCGCCTCATAGGCTTCGTCGGGCGCACTCCATGAGGACCGCAGCTTGGCTTCGCGCAACGCCTTCATCGACCAGGCGGATACGCGCGGGCCGAAATCGTCCGACTGCGTCTCGTCGAGCGGCCAGGCACCGACGACGGTCTGGAGGATCTGATAGGCATCGGCGGGATCGATCTCGGCAGCGAGCGGGTGGCGCAACCAGTCCGACGCGGCGGCGATCCATGCTTCGGGCCGCTCGCTGATCGCGGCGAGGCGGGCGCGGACATCCTCGCCGCGCTTGTGATCATGCGTCGCGGTGGTGAGCATCGCCACGGGGAAAAGGCGCTGGCGGGCGGTGGCGTCGGCGAGGAATTCGGCGGGCTCCAGCGACAGCCGTGCGGCGTGGAAGCCGACGTCGTTGCGCGAAAGCAGCCGACCGTAGCGGTAGAAGGCGGTATCCTCCACCGCCTTGGCGGCGAGCGGGGCGCTGAGTTGCTCGAAGCGGCGGAGCGCGTCGGCGGCTTCCGGAACGTCGCTGGTCATCCAGTCGACGAGTTGGTCGATCAAGGCGCCCTCGCCCGGCGCGGCTTCGGTGCGCGCGGCATCGGCGACGCGGGCCAGCCGATGCTTTTGACCATAGGCGCGATAGGCCGGGAAGTGGACGAGCAGGCCGATCATCGCGCGGCGGATCATTCCCGCAGTGACGTCGCGCGTCGCGGGGGCGGCGCGGGCGAGGCGGTGGAACGCCGCCACCGCCGCGTCCAACTGGCCCGGGAAGGTGCGTTCGAGGATCTCGTGACGCGCCTGATGCTCCTCGTCGGCGAAGTCGGCGGAGCGCCCGCTGAGCGCGGCCCAGTGCGTCGCCAGCGGCACCTCTGCGGCGGGGGCGTGGAGCAGCGCCGAGACCTGATCCATGAAGTCATAGCCGCTGGTGCCGTCGGTCACCCAGTCGGCGGGCAGCGCTTCATGCATGCCCAATATCTTTTCGACGACGAAATAGCCGGGATCTGGCCGCGCCGCCTCGAGCGCGGCGCGGAGGCGCCGGCAATAGGCGCCGGGATCGGCGAGGCCATCGACATGGTCGACGCGGACGCCGTCGATCAGCCCCTCTGCAAAAAGGCGCAAGGGCAGCGCGTGGACCGCCTCGAACACCGCCTCATCCTCCACCCGCAGGCCAGCAAGCTCGGTGATGTCGAAGAAGCGGCGCCAGTTGATCTCGTCCGCGGCGGTGCGCCACCAGGCAAGGCGATAATGCTGGCGTTCGAGCAGCGCATGGAGGCGTTCGGCGCCCTCCGCGGTGCGGCCGTCATAACCGCCGGCGAGATCCTCCTCGCCGCGCAACGCAATCTGGTCCTCGGGGCGGAGCGGGAAACGGTGCGTATCGTGCGCGACCACCGCGGTGCCGGCGGGTTCGAGCGTCAGGGCGCCGCTGGTCAGGGCGTCCCAATAGGGCAGGCCGAGGAAAGGCGCGAGCAGCGTTCCGGTCGGTTCCCAGTCGATGTCGAAGAAGCGCGCATAGGCGCTCTTCCGGCCCTTTTCGAGCACATCGAGCCACCAGCGATTGTCGGTGCCGCCCACCGCCATATGGTTGGGGACGATATCCAGGATGATGCCGATGCCGCGCGTGCGCAACGCCGCCGCGAGCGCGCGGAAGCCCGCCTCGCCGCCGAGTTCGGGATTGATCGCGGTGGGATCGACCACATCATAGCCATGCGTCGATCCCGCGCGCGCGGTGCCGATCGGCGAGGCATAGAGATGGCTGATGCCCAGATCCGCCAGATAGTCCGCCAGTTCGGCGGCCGCGCCGAACGGGAAGCCCTTGTGGAACTGGATGCGATAGGTCGCGCTGGGGATCATTCGGGTCTCGCGGTGAGGATAGCGGCGATGCGCGCGGCCACGTCGGGCTGCGCGAACAGGGTATCGGCGTCGGCCGGCAGGCGGCGGCGCCAATTCGGATGCTCGTCGACCGTGCCGGGCAGATTGGGCGCCTCGTCCAGCCCGGACAGATCCTCGACCGGCACCACCAGCACCGCGCTGGGCGCGGCGGCGGCGAAGGCGATGGCGGCGTCGACCGCGCGGGCGGGTTCGTCCGCGGCAGGCTCGTCGCCCTCTCCTGCCCCCGCCTCGACGCAGGCGCGCCACAGGTCGGCTCGGTCACGGGCGCGGTCCGCGCGCTCGGCAATACGGTCGCCCGCGGCGCCCAGCTGCGCGCGCCAGTCGATGTCGCGCTCACGCCACCAGCCGGCGATGGGTGGCAGATCGTGGGTGCTGGTCATCGCGACCGCCGCCGCATCCCATGTCGCCGAGGCGGTGAAGTGGCCCTTGCGATCGCGCTCGAAGGGCAGAACGCGCATGCCGAGCAGGCCGCGCTCGGCGATCATGTCGCGGAAGCCCGGCGGCACCACGCCCAGATCCTCGCCGACGACGATCGCCTGGTTGCGTTGCGATTCCAGCGCGATCAGCCGCAACAGATCCTGCTCGGGAAAGCGCAGATAGGCACCGTCGAGCGGGCTGGCGCCGGTGGGCACGACCCACAGGCGGCGCAGCCCCAGCGCATGATCGATGCGCAGCCCGCCCATATGGCGCATCGTGCCGCGCAGCAGATCGATGAAGGGCTGATAGCCAAGCCGCTTGAGCGCAAAGGGCGAAAAGCTGGTGATGCCCCAATTCTGCCCGGCGGCCTGGAACGCGTCAGGGGGCGCGCCGATGCCGATGCCCAGCATCAGTTCGTCGCCCCGGCTCCATGCATGGCTGCCGCCCGCGTCGAGCCCGACGGCAAGATCGGCGACGAGGCCGATGCGCATGTCCGTGGCGGCGTCCGCGGCCTGAGCCAGCGAACGATCGGCAAGCCATTGCAGGAAAAGATGGAAGCGGACGTCCTCCGCGCGGGTCTCGGCGAAGGCGGTCACCGCGGGGGAATCGGGACGGCGATAGGGTTCGGGCCAATCCTGCCAGCCGCGCGCGCCGTGGAGGCCGAGGAAATGCGCATGGAGCGCCTCGAAACGGGCGTGGCCGATCAGCGCCGGATCGGCAGCGGCGACATAGGCACCGAAGGCCGGATCGCTCCCGCGCTCGGCATAGACCTCGCGCAACGCGAGCAGCTTGGCGGCGACCGCGGCAGTCCAGTCGATCAACGGGCCGGTTGGCAGATCCCCGCCCCAGCCCTCGCCCACCGCCGCGAACCATGGGTTGAGGAACTGGCGTGTGGAGGGCGAATAGGGGCTGTAGCGGCTCGGATCGCTGGTGAAGAGCGCGTGGACCGGGCTCAGCATCACCGCATCGGCGCCGACGTCCGCCGCGCTGCGTGCGAAATCGGTGAGCGTGGCGAAGTCGCCGAACGGATTGCCATCGCGCAGCGCATAGATCTGCGCCCCCACGCCCCATTCGCGGCTGCCCGGCGCCAGGCCATGGCAGGCGCGCGGCGCGACGATGATCGCCAGTTCGCCGCCGCTCCATTCGAGCCGGTGATAGCCCGGCGCGGTCATCATCGGTGCAGCATCGAGATCGACGTCGCGCGCGCTGCCATCCTCGAGGAACAGCTTCCCCTTCCCCACCAGCCCCTCGATCCGCCCTCCGGCATCGACGATGCGGCAGGGCGAGGCTTCCGCATCGCGCAGCCACGCCATGCTCTCGGCGCATTGCGCGTCGCTGCCGCAGGCGAGGCCGAGGCCGGTGAGGACGAGGCGCAAGGTCTCCACGGTGACGCGCCGGGCGACGCCGCCGGCATCTTCCCAATCGATCAGGATGCCCGCAGCCTCGGCGAGCGCGACGATCTTCGCGTCGCTCATCGGACGAACCAGGCCGCGAAGCTCGCCGGGGCGAGCCCCGCGTCGGAGACGCCGGTGCCGATGATGGTCAGCGGCACCGCATCCGGCGCGGTGAAGGCCGCGGGCCCGTCGCCGAGGTTGATCGCAAGGGTCAACGCGCCTTCAGGGAACTGCCAGCGCGCCGCCACCGCCTTGTCGCCGATCGCCTCGGCGCCGAGCGCACGGGCGTGGTCGAGGCCGGGGACGATATGCGCGCGGCGCAGCGCGAGAAGATCGGTGTAGAGCGCCTGCCAGTCCGCCGCGTCCGCACCCGGCTGCGGCCGCGAGGCGGCAAAGGTGGCCGGCGCGTTGGGATCGGGGATGCGCGCGCGCAGTTCGGGATCGGTGAAGCCGGGGAAGTGCGAGAATTCGCCGCGCCGGCCCTCACGCACGGCATCGGCGAGGTCGTCATGGAAGTCGGTGAAGAAGAGGAAAGGTGATCGCGATCCGATGCTGTCGCCGGCGAACGTCAGCGGGATCTGCGGACACAGCAGCAGCAGTCCGATCGCGGCGCGCAGCCGGGCGGGGTCGGCCAGCACGGTGAGCCGCTCGCCGAGCGCGCGATTGCCGATCTGGTCGTGATTCTGAAGGAAGCTCACGAAGCGCAGCGGCGGCAGATGGCCGCTCGATGAGCCACGCGGCTTGCCCTGCTGGTTCGGCGATCCCTGCCCCTGATAGATGAAGCCTTCGGACAGGCAGCGGACGAGCTTCGCGGTCGGCTCCCCGGCGAAATCGCGATAATAGCCATACTCCTCGCCCGTCAGCAGCACATGCATCACATTGTGGAAATCGTCGTTCCACTGCGCGTCATAGCTGGCTTCGAGCAAAGGCGCGTCGTTATGCTCGTTCTCGAGCACGAGATGGATATGGCGATCGGGGATCGCCTCCCGGATCTCGGCGGCGAGGCGGTGGAGAAAGCCGGTGTCGCCGATCGCATGGACGGCATCGAAACGCAGCCCATCGAAGCGAAAGTCGCGCAGCCAGTAAAGCGCATTTTCGATGAAGAAGCGCGCGACCGGTTCCTTGCCGAAGTCGATCGCCCCGCCCCAGGGCGTGGCGATATCCTGCCGGAAGAAATCGGGCGCATAGGCGGAGAGGTAATTCCCGTCCGGTCCGAAATGATTGTAGACCACGTCGAGGAAGATCATCAGCCCCTGCGCATGGGCGGCATCGACCAGCCGGCGCAGCTCGTCCGGCGCCCCATAGGCGGCGGCGGGCGCATAGGGCAGAACGCCGTCATAGCCCCAGTTGCGCGTGCCGCCGAACGCCGCGACCGGCATCAGTTCGATCGCGGTGAAGCCCGTGGCGGCGATCTCCGGCAGCAGGTCGATCATGCCCAGGAAACCGCCGCCGACGCCGGTATGACATTCCTGGATCACCGTCTCACGCCAGGGCCGCCCACGCCACGCCGCCTCGGTCCAGAGATAGGCGCCCGGATCGACGACGATGCTCCAGCCGTGCACGTCGTCCTGCTGCGCGCGCGACGCCGGATCGGGCACCGCGATGCCGCTGGGCAGACGAAAGCGATAGCGCGTGCCGGGACCGCACGGCGCCTCCGCTTCGAACCAGCCATCGCCGGCGGGCGCCATCGCGATGCCGTCCTGCCCGTCGATCTCCAGCGTCAGCGCATCGAGCGCGGGGGCCCACAAGCGGAAGCGCGTGCGCGCCGCCGCGATCAGCGTCGCGCCCCAGTTCATTCCACCGGCCCGGTCGCGTAGATCAGCAGCGCCGAACGATCCTGCACGGTGATCGCCGTTTCGGTCAGCTCGCGCTCGCCGATGCCGGGATCCGAACTGTCGACCAGCAGGCGGCGATAGTCATGCGGCTCGGGAAGCTGGAATTCGAGCGGAACCTGCGATCCGTTCATCAGCAGGTTGATCGCCTCGAAATAATTGTCCCCCACGATCCGCGCGCGGCGCATCGCCAGCGCCTTGCCTTCGGGGTTCTGCCAATCCTCGGGCGAGAGGTTGAAGCCGCGCTCGTCGAACCAGTCGATGTTGCGCAGGCCCGGCGCGATCTCCTCGCCGTAGAGGAAGGCGCCGGAGCGGACGAGCGGGTAATGCTTGCGGATCAGCACCAGCCGGCGGACGAAGTGGATGAGCTGCTGCCCCTCGGGTTTGTCCGCCGCCGCCCAGTCGAGCCAGCTGATCTCGTTGTCCTGGCAATAGGCATTGTTGTTGCCCTGCTGGGTGCGACCGAACTCGTCACCGGCGAGCAGCATCGGCGTGCCGAGCGCGGAAAGCACGGTGACCAGCATCGATCGCTGCACGCGCGCGCGCAATGCCTTGATCGCCGGATCGTCGGTCGGCCCCTCGACACCCCAGTTGCAGGAATGATTGTCACTGTGGCCGTCGCGATTGTCCTCGCCATTGGCCTCGTTATGGCGCTGTTCGTAGCTGGCGATGTCGGCCAGCGGCTGCCCGTCATGACTGGCGACGTAGTTGATGCTGGCCCAGGGACGCCGCGCGCGGCGATCGAACAGATCGCCCGATCCGGACAGCCGGGCGGCGAATTCGGGACGGACCCCGGCGTCACCGCGCCAGAAGCGGCGGGTGGAATCGCGGAACTTGTCGTTCCATTCGGCGAAGCCCGGCGGATGGTTGCCGAGCTGGTAGCCGCCGGGCCCGATGTCCCACGGTTCGGAGATCAGCTTGACCCGGCCGAGCACCGGATCCTGCCGGAGCGTGTCGAAGAAGGAGGCGCCGGGGTCGAAGCCGCCATCGCCGGTGCGGCCCAGGGTCACGCCGAGATCGAAGCGGAAGCCGTCGATGCGATAGGATTCGGCCCAGTGGCGCAGCGAATCCGTCACCAACTGCAGCACGCGCGGCTGATCGAGGTTGAAGGTGTTGCCGGTGCCGGTGTCGTTCACGCAGTAGCGCGGATTATCCTTCTGCAGACGATAGTAGGTGGCGTTGTCGAGCCCGCGGAACGAGAGCGTTTGGCCGAGTTCGCTCCCCTCCGCGGTATGGTTGTAGACGACATCGAGGATGACCTCGATGCCGGCGGCGTGCAGCCGGCGCACGGCCAGCCGCAGATCGTCGGCGTCGCCCACGCCAAGGTAGCGCGCCTCGGGCGCGAAAAAGGCCAGGCTGTTATAGCCCCAATAGTTGGTCAGCCCTTTTTCCTGCAGGAAACGATCCTGCACGAAGCCGTGGATCGGCAGCAGTTCCACTGCGGTAATGCCAAGCCGCTGGAGGTGCGCGATCACGTGGGGATGGCTGAGTGCGCGATAGGTGCCGCGCTCGCGGTACGGCACGCCTTCCATCAACTGGGTCAGCCCCTTGACGTGCGCTTCGTAGATGATCGTTTCGGACCATGGCACGTTCGGCCGGCGATCGTCGCCCCAGTCGAACGCGTCGGTCACCACCACCGATTTGGGCATCGCCGGCGCGCTGTCCCGCCGGTCGAAGCTGAGATCGGCTCTGGGCGAGTGGACGCGATAGCCGTGCAGCGTGTCGCTCCAGCGAATGCGGCCGAAGGTCTTGCGCGTATAGGGATCGAGCAGCAGCTTGTTGTGATTGAAACGATGGCCTGCCTCAGGCTCATAGGGCCCATAGGCGCGGAAGCCGTAGAGCAGGCCTGGCCGCGCATCGGGCAGATAACCATGCCAGATCTCGTCGGTCCATTCGGGCAGTTCGAGCCGTGCGATCTCCTGCCGGCCCGCCTCGTCGAACAGGCAAAGCTCGATCTTTTCGGCATGCGCCGAGAAGACCGCGAAGTTGACGCCAAGGCCGTCGAAAGTCGCACCCAGCGGATAAGGCGATCCGCTTTCCAGGCGAACGGGAATGGGGCTCAAGCGGCAGGTCCTCCATGACGCAGGATAAGGGTCGAAAGCGGCGGCAGGGTGAGCGACAGCGATTGGTCCTGACCATGGCCGGCGGCGCCATCGGCGATCAGCGGACCGCCATTGCCGAGGCCGCTGCCGCCATAACCGGCGGCGTCGGTGCTGATGACCTCCTGCCATTCGCCCGCCAACGGCACCCCGATGCGATAAGCGTGACGCGGCACCGGCGTCATGTTGACGACGACCAGCAACGGCGCGGCGCCACCCGCCGGGTCGCTGCGCAGGAACGCAAAAACGCTGTTGTCGACATCGTCACCGATGATCCACGCAAAGCCGCGCGCGTCGGCGTCGGACGCGTGGAGCGCGGCCTCGGCGACGTAGATGGCGTTGAGATCGCGCACCAGCGCCTGCACCCCGGCGTGGTCCGGCCGAGCGAGCGCCTGCCAGTCGAGCTGGCCATCATGATCCCATTCACGCCACTGTGCGATCTCGTCGCCCATGAACAGCAGCTTCTTGCCCGGATGGGCCCACATGAAGCCGAGATAGGCGCGCAGATTGGCGAATTTCTGCCAGTCGTCACCCGGCATCTTGTCGATCAGCGCCTTCTTGCCATGCACGACCTCGTCATGGCTGAGCGGCAATATGAAACGCTCGGAGAAGGCGTAGACCAGCCCGAAGGTCATGTCGCTATGGTGCCAGCGGCGGTGGACGGCCTCGAGCTCCATGTAGCGGAGCGTGTCGTTCATCCAGCCCATGTTCCACTTGAACGCGAAGCCGAGCCCCCCGCTGTCGGGGGAGGCGGTGACGCCGGGAAAGGCGGTCGATTCCTCGGCGATGGTGATGGCGCCCGGGCAGCGTTCGGCGACGACGCGGTTCATGCGCTGGAGGAAGCCGATCGATTCCAGGTTCTCGCGGCCACCGTAGCGATTGGGAATCCATTCCCCCGCCTTGCGGCTATAGTCCCGGTACAGCATCGACGCGACCGCATCGACCCTGAGGCCATCGACATGGAAGCGCTCCAGCCACCACAGGGCAGAGGCGATCAGCATCCCCGCCACCTCGGCGCGGCCGAGATTGTAGATCGCGGTGTTCCAGTCGGGATGGAAGCCTTCGCGCGGGTCGGCATGTTCGTAGAGCGCCGTGCCGTCGAAGAAGGCCAGGCCGTGCGCATCGGTGGGGAAGTGCGCGGGCACCCAATCGAGGATCACGCCGATATTGGCGGCATGGCAGCGATCGACGAAGCGCGCGAACTGTTCGGCACTGCCATAGCGCGCGGAAGGCGCGAACTGCGACAGCGGCTGATAGCCCCAGGAGCCGCCGAACGGATGCTCCATGATCGGCATCAGTTCGACATGGGTAAAGCCGAGATCGGACAGATAGGGGATCAACTGGTCGCCGAGCAGGTCCCAGTCATGCTCGCCACCCTGCCAGGGGCGCCGCCAGGATCCCGCGTGAAGCTCGTAGATCGAGATCGGCGCGCCGGCATGCTGGCGCGCGGCACGGCCGGCCATCCAGGCCGCGTCGTTCCATGCGAAATCCGGCGCCGCCGCGACGATCGAGGCGGTGGCGGGCGGAAGTTCGGTCGCGCGCGCGAGCGGGTCCGCCTTCTCGCGCCGCACGCCATCGGCACCCGTCACCGCGAACTTGTAGCGCGCGCCCGGCGTCACGCCCGGCACGAACAATTCCCACACACCGGCGCCATGGCGTAGCCGCATCGGCAGCTTTTCCGCATTCCAGCCGGTAAAGTCGCCGATCACGCTCACCGCCCGCGCGTTGGGCGCCCAGACCGCGAAGCCGGTGCCTTCGACACCGTCGAGCGTGCAGGGATTGGCGCCAAGCCGCAGCGGCAGATCCCAGTGCGCCCCCTCCCCCATCAGATGGAGGTCGAACTCGCCCAGCAGCGGCGGGAAACGATAGGGATCCTCGGCGTCGGCGCTGCCATCGGGCCATTCGATGTGAAAGCTGTATGCGCCATCCGCAGGCAACCGCCCCTCGAACAGCCCGCGCGTCGCGGTCTCGCGCATGCGTAGCCGGCCCTGCGTCGTCACGAGCCAAGCGCCGATCGCACCGGGCTGGAAGGTGCGGACGATCCCGTCGTGCGGCCCCAGATAGCCGAACGGATCCGACAGCCATTCCGATACGCGCCTAGCGCCCTGCTCCACCATGGTCCCCCTTCAGCGTCACCGCGCACCGAACGACGTAGCAACGAAAAGTGTCCATGCCTCACAAATTCTATGGAACCGAAATGCCCTCATGAACGCTTGCATGCAGGGCAACATTTCTGAACGGATATTCATGCATGCCGCCTAGCGCTACGTTGCGAGGCCTTGTCACCCGGCAGGCCATGGCCATCGTCCTTGCCGGCGGCCGCGGCAGCCGGTTGATGGAGCTTACCGATAAACGCGCCAAGCCCGCAGTCTATTTCGGCGGCAAGACGCGGATCATCGACTTCGCGCTCTCCAACGCGCTTAATTCGGGCATTCCGCGTATCGGCGTCGCCACGCAATACAAGGCTCACTCGCTGATCCGCCATCTCCAGCACGGCTGGAGCTTTTTTCGCCCTGAGCGCAATGAAAGCTTCGATATACTGCCGGCCAGCCAGCGTATATCGGAAGATAACTGGTATATGGGCACGGCGGATGCGATCTATCAGAACCTCGACATCATCGAGAGCTATGCGCCGAAATATTTGCTGATCCTGGCAGGAGACCATGTCTACAAGCAAGATTATGGCGTCATGCTCGAGGAACATAGCGAAAGCGGCGCCAGCGTGACTGTGGGCTGCGTCGAGGTGCCGCGCATGGAGGCGACCGCCTTCGGCGTGATGCACATCGACGAGAATGACCGCATCATCGACTTCCTCGAAAAGCCGAAGGATCCGCCGGCGATGCCCGGCCGCCCGGACGTGGCGCTGGCCAGCATGGGCATCTATGTGTTCGAGACGAAACTGCTGACCGAGGTGCTGCGAGCCAACGCCGCGGACCCCAATTCCTCGCACGATTTCGGCAAGGACATCATCCCGCAGCTGGTGGCGGGCGGAAACGCGCGCGCGCATCATTACAGCAAGTCCGCGCTGCGTTCGGGCCCGGAAGCCGAACCCTATTGGCGTGACGTCGGCACGATCGACGCCTATTTCTCCGCCAATATCGACCTGACGACGACGGTGCCGGACCTCGATCTCTATGATCGCGAGTGGCCGATCTGGACCTATTCGGAAATGACGGCGCCGGCCAAGTTCGTGCACGACGAGGATGGCCGCCGCGGCGAGGCGATTGCTTCGCTCGTTTCCGGCGACTGCATCGTATCCGGCGCCGCACTGCGCCATGCGCTGTTGTTCACCGGGGTTCACGTCAACAGTTTCTCGTCCATCGAGAATGCGGTGCTGCTGCCGCGCGTGAACATCGGCCGATCGGTGCGGCTCAAGAATGTCATCGTCGATCGCGGCATCCAGATTCCGTCCGGACTTGTCGTCGGCGAGGATCCGGTGGAGGATGCCCGTCGCTTCCGCCGTACGGAGAACGGAATCTGCCTGATAACCGAAGAGATGATCGCAGCCCTTGGCCACTGACGCCACTCAGACTGCTGTCCGTCGCACCCGAAATCTTCCCGCTCATCAAAACAGGTGGCCTCGCCGATGTGGCGGGGGCGCTGCCGGCGGCGCTCGCCCGGCAGGGGGTGGGCGTCACCTCGCTCGTCCCCGGCTATCGCCCGGTGCTCGACGCACTGCGTGGCGGTGAGGTGGTGGCGGACTATCCCGCGCTGATGGGCGGTCCGGCGGTCGTTCGCCGCGGCTCCGCAGCCGGGCTCGGCATGTTCGTGCTCGACGCGCCGCACCTCTATCTTCGCGAGGGCAATCCCTATCTGGGGCCGGACGGCAGGGACTGGCCCGACAACCCGGTCCGCTTCGCAGCCCTCTCGCGGGTCGCGGCGGACATCGCGCAGGGCCGCATCGCCGCGTGGCGGCCGGACATCGTCCAGACGCATGACTGGCAGTCCGCGCTGACCGCCGCCTATCTCCACTTCGATCGCCCCGAACGGCGGCCGCCGGTGGTGATGACGATCCACAACCTCGCCTTCCAGGGCATCTTCCCCGCCTATCTGCTGGAGACGCTCGGCCTCCCCGCCGCAGCCTATGCGATGGACGGCCTCGAATATCATGGTTCGATCGGTTTCCTGAAGGCCGGCCTCGTCTATGCCGATCACGTTACCACGGTGTCGCCGACCTATGCGCGCGAGATCCTGACGCCCGAAGGCGGCATGGGGCTGGACGGGGTGCTGGCGACGCGCGCGGGACAGGTCAGCGGCATCCTCAACGGCATCGACACGCGCGTCTGGGATCCGTCCACCGACACGCTGATCGCGGCACCCTACACCGCGAAGAAGCCCGGCGCCCGCGCGGTCAACAAATTGGCGCTGCAGGCGGCCTTCGGCCTGCCCCAGGCGCCAGAACCATTTCTGCTGGGTTCGGTGGGCCGGCTGACCGAGCAGAAGGGCCTCGATCTGCTGATCGAGGCGCTGCCGACATTGCTGGAGATGGGCGGGCAGTTCGTGCTGCTGGGCAGCGGCGACGCACCGTTCGAGGATGCGTGCCGCGCGATGGCGACCGCCTATCCCGATCGTCTCGCGTGCCGCATCGGCTATGACGAAAGCATCGCGCATCTGATCCAGGCAGGCTCGGACGCGCTCGTCGTGCCGTCGCGCTTCGAGCCCTGCGGCCTCACCCAGCTCTGCGCGTTGCGCTATGGCGCGGTGCCGATCGTCGCGCGTGTGGGTGGGCTCGCCGATACCGTCATCGATGCCAATCCCGCAGCCCTGGCTGCGCGTGCCGCGACGGGGCTGCAATTCACCGCAGGATCGTCGGCGGCGCTGATCGACGCGCTGCATCGCGCGGGCGAACTCTATAGCGACCAGCGGCTGTGGGCTGCGGTGCGGCGCAACGGTCTCCTATCCGACGTATCGTGGGAACAGGCAGCCTCCCAATATGCCGCGCTGTTCCGCAATCTCGTCAGGAAGCAGGCTTCGGCTTGATCGCCTTGCGCTGCGTGCCCGCGGCCTTTTCGCCGACGCGTGCCGACGGTTCCGCAACCTTTGCAGGTGCGGCACGAACCGCACCACGCTTGCGCGGCAACGCGACCTTGGGCGGGGTAGCGGCCGTTTCCATATCGTCAGCGCCGGTATCCTTCGGCCAGGGTTCGGCCGCCTTGGGAAAAGCCGGCTTCGCGGCGCGGCCACGACGGACCGGCTTGGCCGCTTCCGCCTTGGCCGCAGCGGGTTCGACTGCCGCCGGTGCGGGCTCTGCCGAAAGCGTCTCCGCCTCGATCTCGCGGCTTGCGCGGAACCAGTGCTCGTCCTGCCGCCCGGCGGGGCGCCCTTCCCTTTCCCAAAGCGCATAGGCCCGGTCGCGCACCCTGCGCTCGCGATCATCGCTCATTCCCGCCTCCATCATCAGCCGCTACGGCGTTGAACGAGCACGGAACGCAGGCGTTCCAGAAGGCGGCACGCGATCGTCGGGATCGGCGATAAAATCGACGCGCGTACCGCTCAGGCAGCCCGATCCAGCGCCGACTGCGCAGCGATCGCCACCTGCGTGCGGTTACGCAGGTTCAGCTTGCGCATCAGCGCGGTCATGTGTGCCTTCACCGTCGCCTCGGCGATGCCGAGATCGTAGGCGATCTGCTTGTTGGCAAGACCGGAGCATACGCCCCGCATGACCTTGAGCTGGGTCGGCGTGAGCTTGCCGAACGCCACCACACGATCGTCCTGCCCTGCAACCGCTTGCGAGACTTGTTCCATGACATCGCTCTCCCTTGCGCAACGCACCCCGCCGCCCTGCCGGCGAGGCCATCCTCTGCACACCAACCCGTACGACAGATCATTTGAATCAGTTGGACAGATTCAGGCTATATCGCCCGAATTAGTCAGTCAACTCCGCATTTCTGAGCGGCGATAACGTTAACCTGTCCTACAGACTACCGGTGGCAGGCGACCAAGGTGGCGCTTTGCGCGGGCGCAGCGCGGCGTTTATGCTATGGACATGAGCGGTTCCGCGACGACGATGGCCAATGACGAGCGGCTGGCAGACCGCGCCTATGCGGGCATCGTCGGCATCATCAACGGCAATCATCTCGAAGTGGGAGACCGGCTTCCCTCCGAGGCGCGGCTCGCCGAGACCTTCGGCATGTCGCGCACCGTGATCCGCGAGGCGCTGGTGCGCCTGGCAGCGGACGGCATCACCGGCGCACGGCGCGGTGCCGGATCCTTCGTCAAGCGCCGCCCGTCCGAACGGCTTGCCGAACATGTGCCGATGGACGGGCTCTCGGCGACGCTGGGCAGCTACGAGGTCCGCTTCGTGCTGGAAGCCGAAGCGGCCCGGCTGGCGGCCATGCGCCGCTCGACCGAGCAGATGGACGACATCGACCGCGCGATGGCGCGGCTGCGCGGAGCCTTGCTCGCCAGCGGCCCGGCCCATGCCGAGGATATGGCGCTGCACCGCGCGATCCTGCAGGGGACGGCGAACCCCGCCTTCCTCACCGCGTTCGACCATATGCACGAAGAGATCGACCGCATCATGCGCGCGGGCGTCGACATCTCCCGTTCGCGCCCGCCGGAGGCGATCGCGGCGATGCTGAACGAGCATGACGTGATCGTCGATGCGATCCGCGCGCAGGATGCGGACGGCGCTGCGCTGGCGATGCGCTGGCACCTCTCGCAGGGCCGCAAGCGGCTGATGCCCTGAACCCCGCCGGGGGAGACCTGCGTCACAACTGGAATGTGACCCAATCAACAGCGCGGAAAAACGAATCATCCTATCAGGCGTCATCAGCCGCGCTTGGATGATCATCGCGAACCGCGTGACTCAGACGAGCGCTCAACTTCGGATCATGTGCCGTCCGGCCGTAATGCCCTGGGCAGATGCTTCGTCTCGACTGGAGTTCGTCCCATGCGTTTCAGTGCGAAAACCCTTGCGGCCGCTCTCGCGACCAGCGTCAGCGCCTTCGTCGTCGCCGCCCCGTTTGCGCTGATGTCGTCGTCGGCGGCGGGCACCAATCCGCTTCCCGCGGTCACCCCGGTCGATCCCGCCCCCCGCGGTGCCTGGTCGCAGACGGCGGTGCAGGATCTCGTGGCCGAAGCGCATGCATCGCTGGGCGAGGGCATGGACCCCGCCGCCTACGACATCGCCGGTCTGCTCGCGGTCGCCGACGGCACCGACACCACCGAGATCGACCGCCGCGCCAATGCGCTCGCGCTCGCGCTGGCCGACGACTATGCCAATGGCCTGATCCGCCAGCGCTCCCGCTATGACTGGCATATCGAAGCACCGGCGATGGATCGCATGCAGCTTGCTGGCGGCCTGCGCCATGCGGTCGCCGTGGGCGGCGTCCGCCCCTGGCTGCGCAGCCTGCTGCCGCAGGATCCGCGCTATGTCGCGCTGCGCCACGCCTATGCGACCAGCGGCGATGCCGCGGTGCGCGACCGTCTGCGCGTCAACCTCGAGCGCTGGCGCTGGATGCCGCGCACGCTGGGCGAGGACCATATCTATGTGAACGTGCCGAGCTATACGCTGGCGGTGGTCGATAACGGGCAGGCGGTATCGCAATACACCGTCGTCGTCGGATCGCCGCGCACGCCGACCCCGCAATTGGCGCTGCAGGCCAGCGCGATCGTCGTCAACCCGTCGTGGACGGTGCCGGAAAGCATCGCCCGCAAGGGGATGGGCGCTGGCTTCCAGCGGATCAGCACCGGCGGCTACACCCGCTATGTGCAGGCGCCAGGCCCCCGCAACGCGCTCGGCAAGTTCAAGATCGACATGCCCAACCCGCATGCGATCTACCTGCACGATACGCCCTCCAAGGCGCTGTTCGCACGGGACTCGCGGGCGTTCAGCCATGGCTGCATCCGCGTGAAGGACATCGACCGCCTCGCCGCCGAACTCGTCGCGACTGACGATGGTGCCGAGGCGACCCTGGAACGCGCCGCGGCGGGCGCCACCACGCGCACCGTGACGCTTGATCGCAAGCTGCCCGTCTACCTCGTCTATTTCACCGCCGACGTGGACGCGAACGGCCAGTTGACGCTGCTGGAGGATCCCTATGGTCGCGACGCGCGCGTGCTGCAGGACCTGAGCCCGGCCAAGCGGATGGCCGACAAGGCAGCGGCACCGACCAAGGCATAACCCTCTTCGCCGGCGTCACGAAACGCCGGCGGCATCGGACTCGGCGGCGGCGTTCGCGCGCCCCGTCGAGCCCTGGCGCTACCGGTCACCCGGTGAACAGCGCCTTGCGGATGATGGCGTGGACGCCCCAATTGCCGTTTGCGACCTGCGACACGCCGAAATCGACCCCCACCGACAGCAGCGAGATCGCCTCATCCTCGCTGAGTTGCTTGGTCGTCATCAGAAAGCGGCGCGCCTTGCGGAAGGCATCGCGCATCGCCGCATCGATCGAAGAGCGCTTGTAGACCTCGCTCTGCGCATCCTCGCCCAGTTCCTTCAGATAGTCCGGATGGCTGAACCCCATGATCACCCATTCGCCATCGGTCTCGATCAGCGGATAATCGAGGTCGCGCAACTGGTCGTGCAGCGATCCGGCGCGATGATGGATGATCTGGATCAGCGCGGTCATCGAGCATTCGATCGCGGTACCGCATAATTCGGAATCGCCCTGCGAGGCATGCGGATCGCCGAGGGACAGCAGCGCGCCCGGCACCTGCACCGGCAGGAACACGCGCGATCCGGGGCCGGTACGCCAATTGTCGAGATTGCCGCCGAACGCCCCGGGCGGCACCGAATCGACCAGCCCCGAATGCGCCGGAGCCACAGCAATCACGCCGAAATGCGGGCGGATGGGGATCTCGACGTTGCGCAGCACGTCATAGTTGCGCTCGATCGTGGCGGGGTCGACCGGTACGCCGGGATAGTCGTAGCGGCTGTGCCGCACGCCGGACGGATCGACCTGCTCGGTCCAGCGGAAGCTGTAGACCGCGTGCGCGGTGGGCGTGCGCCCGCTGCCGGTCTCCACCTCGTAGATCGTGATCACCTCGCGCTGGCGCGGCTCGGTCAGCAGATCCTGGAAATGGAAGCCCCAATAGGTCGCGGCATTGCTGCCGAAGCTCTTGCCGGCGAAGCGGGCATTTCCGCTTGGCCGTGGCTTCAGATCGAGGATGCGCACCTCGACGACGTCCCCCGGCATCGCGCCCTCGATCGCGATCGGGCCGGTGCAGATGTGGACTCCGAACCCCTCGCCGGGGCCACGCCCGAACGCCTTCGCATCCATCGGCCCGGCGCCGCGACGGTCGATCGCCTTGCCGGTCTCGTCCCACCGATAGACGCTCTCGGCGCCGCCATCGCCCTCCACCATCCGCTCGGGATCGTCGTTGGCGTGGTGGGTCAGCGTCTCGATCGTCACGAAATCGCCGGAGCGCACGTTGAGCACCGGCTTCAGCGCGCGGCTGAAATAGCCCCAGTGCACCGTTTCGGGGCTGACCGGCAGATGGTGGTGCCGCACCGGCTGGCCGTCGATCGCTTCCGGCGGCGAGACGAGGCCATCGACCTCGGTCTCGCCATCCTCATCCTCGCCATGCGCGCCGGCCTCGGGATCGAGGGCGAGCTTCTCGCGCTTGCTCGGCCGGCCGCGGCGAAGCTGCTCCATCTCGTCGCCGTCGCGCGCCGGCGCCTTGCGATACTCGCGCGGCGACACGCCATATTGCTCGCGAAAGGCGCGGCTGAACGACGCCGAGTCGTTGAAGCCCCACTGGAAGAGAATGTCCGAGATCGACTTCTGCACATGCAGCGGGCTGCGCAGGTCGAGCCGGCACCGTTCCAGCCGGCGCACCTTCACATAATGGCCGAAACTGTCGTCGATCGATTCGAACAGCTTCTGGAGATAGCGCGGCGAGATGCCGTGTTCGGCGGCGACCTGCTGATAATTCAGGTTGGGGTCGCTCAGCCGGATCTCGATCGTCTGGAAGATCCGTTCGAGAAGCGCGGCACGCATGCCCGCGGCGCCGCCCAGCGCCTTGGCCGGCGCATTGTCGAGCAGGCTGGTGACGAGGAATTCGGGAAAGGCCAGTTCCACCGGCCGCGCCTGATCGGTGGTGATCTCCGGGATCGTATCGGCGAGCGAGCGTAGCATGCCCGAAAAGACGCGGGCCGCGCCACCATCGGTCGCGATCTTGCGCGGCGGGCCGGAGATCGGCGTCTTCAGCCGCATGCTCAGCACACTCTGCGGAACACGGACCACCAATGTGCGGTTCTCGCCGGGAAAGGCGAGGTGGGCAACGCTGTCTCCGCGCCCGCACAGCATCTCGCCATCGGCGAGTTCCAGGGTCTGTTCGGCGTCGCGCATCGTCGCGGCGCCATCGAGGATCATCGCCAGCCAGAAGCAGCCCGGCTGCTCACGAAAGTCGATCGACCAGGATTGCGGGGTGCCCGTCACGCGGATGAAGTCGATCGAGGTACTCGACCGGAACTGGATCAGCTCGCCATAAAGCGCGCCCTCGTCGACCGCGTCGAGCGTGAGCGACAGGCGTTGCAGCGCGAAGCGCCAGGCATCGCGCCGCTGTTCCTTCGGATAAGCATTCGTCGTTATGCGCAAACGGCCACTACCCCACTCAGCGGCATCCGTATCCCAGCGCCCGGTTCCCCCACCGAAACTATGCGGCGCGGGGCGGGCCGTCAATTCGCAGGTGCGGCAATCATTCCGGGATCGGTTCCGCGGCGAGGACTTCGATCGCCTCGACCTTGCCGTTGAAGTCGACGCGCTCGCCGACCTCCGCGCCCATCATTGCACGTGCGAGCGGGGCGAAGAAGGCGATGCGGTCGGCCGCCGGATCGGCCTCGTCACCGCCGACGATATCGATCATCCGTTCGCGCCCGGCGAGGCTGAAGCGCACGCGCGCGCCAAATCCCGCCACGCCTTCCGCCGGCGCCGCGGTGAGCCGCGCGGTCGCGAGGCGCGTGCGCCAGTAGCGCAGGCTGCGCTGGTCGTCGTCGCGCGCCGCACGCGCCGCATCGTCGGTGGGCTCGCCATGCGCGGCCACCGCCCGCTCCAGCCGCTCGACCATGTCCCCGATCGCCGCCAGCCCGCGCGCCGTCACCAGGTTGGGGCCCGGCGGCAGCGGCAGTTCGAATCGCGGTTCCTTATGCTCGTCATCGCTCTCGCGGCGAAATGCAACGCTCACCAAAATCTCCTTCGCCGTTCGGAATGGCGACACATCCCGCCGCCGTCCAGCGTGAACGCGCGGAGCGCGTTGCGCGGCCGCGCCGGGCACGGTACGCACTGACGGAAGGGAGTCGGGGGTAAAGTGGCGCTCTATACATGCGACGATCCGAATTGCGTCCTGTACAATCGCGGGCAGTCGTTCGACTATAGCTTCTCGTGCCAGCGCACGACCTCGTCGATCGGCGTCCCCTGCCGTGCGCGTGAGCTCCCCGCCGCCGAACCCTCGCGATCACAGACCGCGCCCACTGTCGCGGGCGGCTGGGGGCTCGAACGCTCGGGCTCCTATGAGGAAACCGCCTTCGCCCCGCAGGAGCGGGAGACCGAGTACAGCCCGCGCGACCGCGAGACCGAATATGCCTCGGGAGACCGTTCGCCGCCCCCGCCGCCGCCGGCGCCGGAACCCGAGCGGCGTGGCTCCTCGACCGCGATCATCCTGCTGTCGCTGCTGGTGGTGCTGCTCATCGGCGGCGGCATCGGCACCTATGCGATGCGCGATACGCTGTTCGGCGCGGGCGGATCGGGTGCGGACAGCCCGGCGATGATCGAGGAACGGCTGTTCGCGACGCTGTTGCGCGCCGCTTATGCGCGTGAGATTTCGGACAAGATCCTGTCGGTCAACCGCCAGATCGAGGCAATCCGCCAGCGCGACGAGGCATCGAGCCCGGCGATGGCGCGGGAGATTGCCGAAATCGAGGCGCGGATGCAGAATAACGAGGTCGAGCGCCGCGCTGCCTTCAACGATTGCGCCGCGGAGGTCGAGCGCTTGGGCAAGACTCCCGCGGACGATGTCGATGCGGCCGTCGATGCGTTGACCAAGCGCCTCGACGGTGCCGGGCTCAAGCGGCTGAAGGCATTGCTGCCGGTGATCGTCGGCCAGATCCGCGATTCACGCGCGGGCAAGGCAGATCGTGATAAATGGATAAGTCAAATCGAGGTCGCGTCGCTCTAATCGCTCTAATCGCTGTGGAGAACGCACATGTCTGCATTTCGAAGGTTCCGGCAGGGGCTGCTGGCCGCCGGAGCAGTGGCGACACTGATGACCGGCGTCGTCGCGCCCGCCCCGGCATTCGCGGCGAAGAAAGCCAAGTTCGCCGACCAGTGCGCCGAATATCGCAAGCCCTTCACCCGCATCAAGAATTACAAGACCAACCAGGCGCTCAAGGGCGCGCTGATCGGCGGCATATTGGGCCTGGGCGTCGGCCTGGCGGCGAATTCCGGCAGGCAGAACAAAGGCTCGGTGCTGCCCTATGTGCTCGCGGGTGCCGCGACCGGCGGTGTCGTCGCCTATGTCGCCGCCAAGGCGGAACAGGCCAAGGACCGCGAGGAGGTGCAGCGCGCGATCGCCACCGACTATGCCGGCACCGTCGACAATTATGATCCGCTCGCGCAGAAGATCGCCGATCTCGGCAATTGCCGGCGCACCCAGATCTACAGCGTCCAATCCGATTTCGAGAGCCAGGCGATCGATTCCAAGGTGGCGCTGGAACGGCTGAAGCTGCTTGAAACCTGGGTGGTCAAGGACGACGAGGCGATTTCGGGCGCGGCCAACCAGCAGACCTCGCAGGTTGCCGACTATGTTCGCGCGCAGCGGCTGGCCGAGGGCGCGAAGCCCGAGGAAACCGAGAATTACGACACCAATTCGACCTATTATCAGGATGCGACGCTCCAGCCGGCGATCTACGTCTCCCAGTCGGCCGATGGCAGCGAGCCGGCGCCGCCCCCGCCCCCGGCGCCGCTGCCGACGACCACCGTCTATCCGCGCTCGGCCGTGAACCTGCGCGCCGAAGCGAGCCAGACCGGTGCCAAGCTCGACACGATCCCCGCGCGCAAGCCCGTGCAGGTGCGCCAGAGCCCGACGCAGGGCTGGTATGAGGTCGAATTGAACGGCCAGAAGGGCTACGCGCTCGCCTCGCTGTTCGATGGTTCACCGCCGCCTCCGCCACCCCCGCCCGCCCCGGCGCCCAAGAAGAAGGGCGTGCGCAAGATCGTGGTGCAGAAGCCCGCGGCGGACAAGACCACGCCGAAGAAGCAGGTCGCCAGCGCGGTCGCCGGCAACAATGCGGCGCAGCAGGCCCGCGTGCGCAGCAGTTCCGAAACCAATGCGCAGTTGAGCGATCTGCGGCTTGCGCTGAGCTGAGATCCTATCCTCCCGTCCCGCGGCTGCCGGCCGGGGGACGGGAGAGTGCTCACGGTTTACCGCCGTCCGCGGATATGGTCTGAGGCGACGCCGCAAGCCATCGCCCACGGAGACCATCATCATGAGTGCAAGCCTGTTCCTGCTCGCGGCCGCCGCCACCGCGTCGCCGCCCGCCCCGCAGGAACCCGCTGCGCCGCCCGTGCTGGTCAAGCTGCTGGCATCGGATCGTTTCGAGACGGCGAAGGCAGCGCTGCGCGCGGATCATGCGCGGCTGGTCGACGAGATCATCGCCCTCACCGAAATCCCGGCACCGCCCTTCGGCGAATCCGAGCGGGGCCGCGCCTTTGCCGATCTGATGCGCAAGAGCGGCTTCGCCGACGTGACGACCGACGCGGTGGGCAATGTCGTCGCCAACCGCCCCGGCAGAAACCGCAAGCTCGGTCCGCTGATCGTCGCCGCGCATCTCGACACCGTGTTCCCCAAGGGCACCGACGTGACGGTGAAACGTGAGGGCACGCGGCTGATGGCGCCGGGCATCGGCGACGACAGCCGCGGCCTCGCCGTGCTCCTCGCCTTCCATCGCGCGCTGGACAAGGCGGGGATCGAAACCGATCGCGACATCATGTTCGTCGGCAATGTCGGCGAGGAAGGCCCCGGCGATCTGCGCGGCATGCGCCATCTGTTCGGCGAGGGTCAGCCCGGCCGAAAGGCGGCGGCGTTCATCTCGATCGACAGCAGCGGCGCCGAGACGATCGTGACCCGCGGGGTCGGCTCGCGGCGTCACCACATCATCTTCAACGGCCCGGGCGGGCACAGCTTCGACAAGTTCGGCATCGTCAACCCGATGGTGCCGCTCGCGAAGACGGTGACCGGCCTCTACACCATCACCGTGCCGGGCGATCCGCGGACGACCTATTCGGCCAGCGTCGTCGGCGGCGGCACCTCGGTCAACACCATCCCGCCGCGTGTCTTCCTCGATGTCGATATCCGCTCGGTCTCGCCGGCGGAGGTCGAGCGGGTCGACGGCGAACTGCGCGCGATCGTCGACCGGGCAGTCGCCGAGGAGAATGCGACGCGGGATACGTCGCGCGGCACCGTCAGCGTCACCTTCGAGCGCATCGGCGAACGCCCGGCCGGGCAGACCGACGAGAAAGCGGGGCTCGGCGCCCTCGCCTTCGCCGCCTCGCGCGCGTTCGGCTACAAGACACGCTTCATCCCCGTTTCCACCGACGCCAATGTGCCGATGAACCTCGGCATTCCGGCGATCGCGATCGGCTCGGGCGGCAGCGGCGGCGCCGAACATTCGCCCGACGAATGGATCGATGTCGAGATCGAGGAAAGCGTCCGCGGGATGAGCGCGGGGCTGGCCACGGTGATCGCCGCGGCCAGCCGCTGAGCGCCGGCGGCGCGGTCAGTTCCCCGTCACGTCCGCGACATTGTCGTCCGAGTTGCGGTCGACATATTTGTTGTAGGGATCGACGCCCGCGAACAGCGGCCGCCGCCTGGTCACGACCCGGATCTGCTGGGTTCCCGACCGGATCGGCCGGCGTTCCATCAGGATCACATCCTTGCGGTCGAACTCGCCCAGCCCCGGCCGCTTGTCGAACAGGCCGATGTCGATATCGTCCGCCAGCGCCGCTTTGCTCTCCTTGCCCTTGCCGTCCACATAGGCCTTGCCCGCCTTCACCGTCAGCAGCGTCTCATAATTGCCGTCGGGCAGTTTGCGGGCGACCGCCGTCTCGGTCTTGAGATCGTAGATCGTGATCCGCGTCAGCAGGTCGGCGACGAGCTGGCGCTCGGCGGGGGTGCGGGCGAGGCTCATGAAGCCGTCGACCAGATCGGTCGAGCGGGCATAGGGCTGGCTCTTGAAGCGATAGCGATCGAGCAACCCGGCGAGCATCGCATCGACGCGCGCCTCACCCAGCCGATCCTGCAGCAGGTACATCACCACCGATCCCTTGCGATAATGGATATAGCCCTGATCCTCGACCCGGTTGAGCGGCAGTTCCTCGATCTTTTCGGATCCGCGCGAACGCAGGTAGTTGTCGAGCTCATATTTCAGGAAGCGGCGGATCTTCTCCTCGCCATAGAGATGCTTCATCACCATCAGCGCGGAATATTGCGCGAGCGTCTCGACCATGATCGTGCCGCCCTGCATATCGGCGCTGATCAGTTGGTGTGCCCAATATTGGTGGCCCAGTTCGTGCGCGGTGACATAGGTGACATAATCGATCGCGTCGGGATCGGTGGCGTTCGCAAGGAAACCGATCTGTTCCGAATAGGGTACGGTCCCGGCGAAGGCCTGCGCGAACGTTTCATAACCAGGAAACTCGATGATCCGCGCATAATCGAACTGATAGGGTCCGAAATTCTTGCGATAATAGGCGAGCGACTGTTTCATTGCCTTCAGCATGCGATCGACGTTGGTGGCATGCTTGGGATCATAATAGACCGTCAGCTTCACGCCGTCCGCATCCATGGTTTTCTCGGCATAGGCCGCCGATTGCACCGAAAAGAAAGCAAGGATCGGCGCGCCGGACACGAAATGCGCCGTGCGCCGCCCGCCCCTGATGACATCCGACACGCGCCGGCCGGGCGCGATCGGCGTCTGGTCCGCATCGGTGGAGAGCGTGATGTCTGCATGCACCCAATCCGCGTCGCCGATATAGTTGCGCCGCGTCGCCGACAGGTCCTCGAGCTTCGCCGGGCGCAGCTCGGCGGGCAGTCCATATTTGCGGCGCTTGACGCGATCGGTGAGCAGCCCGAAGCGGCTCATGCCGATCTGCGGCGCGAACTCGAAATTGTTGAGAAAGCTGCCATTGCCGACAAGGCGGATATCGTCGCCATTGGCGCGCAGCCCCTTCTGGAGACGCTCGGTCCTGAAACCCAGCGTGCCGGTGGCGCCCGGCGGCAGCGGCGTCGCGAACCGATAGATGCGGTATTGCGCGTCCGCATCGTTCGACTGGAGCGTCGCGCCGGGAAGATCGACCGAAACCAGCCGCGTATCGCGCTCCGTCAGGCGCACATGCAGCAAGGGCAGCGGCGCGCCGGTATCGTTGACGAAACGATAGGTCCCGCTCGCCTCCATCCGCCGTTCTTTCGGGAAGAGTGCGACGTTCAGCGTCACATCGGTCACCGACGGCTGCAGGATCTTCTCATTCTTCAGATATGTCTTCTCGAATTCCGCGAGCTGCTTCTCGCGATCCTCGCGCGTTTCGTAGCGGTTGAGGATGTTCATGTTGTAGAACAGCCAACCGCCGGTGAGCAGCGCGACGAGCACCGCGGCGCCCAGGACGGCCCCCGCCGGCCCCTTGAGCCGCGCCGGCATCCGCGCCAGCCTTGGCCGCAGCCGCGTCTCCGTGCCACGCCGCCAAAGGAGATGGGCGAGCACCGCCAGGACGATCGCCACCGACCCCCAATAGAGCCGCAGCCACCAGCCCAGCGCCCCGCCGATCTGGCTGCCGTTCATGTCCGAGAAGCGCGGCTCGCCGGTATAGCGATAATTATAGAGCGGATGCTCGAAGCCCATGTTGACGAGCGTGATGGTGCCGACGAGGTAGACGAGCATAACCCCCCAGCCGACATATTTGTTGGGGCTCACCGCCTGCACGAACACCGCAAGCACGGCGAGGATGGCCATTTCGATGGTCTGCGGCAGCAGGTACCAGCCGATATATTGGCCCAGGGAAAGATCGGTGAGGCCGCGGCCGAGTTGGACGAGGATAGCCGCGACCACCGAGATGGCGAGCGTCGCGAACAGCACGCCGGTCACCGCCAGCGTCTTGGGCACCATACAGGCCCAGTTGGGCAGCGCGGTTGCATCGATGATCTCGTGGAACTTGCGGTCCCGATCGCGCCACACCAGTTCACCCGCATAATAGATCGCGATGATGATCGGGAAGATGCCGAACGTGCCCATCAGCAGGCCGATCAGCGAGAAGGTGCGCGGGATCGCCGGCGTGCCGTAGATCTCGTTGCCGAACAACAGCCCGCCGATCGAATTGAACAGGCCCAGCAACAGCAGCACCGCAAAGGCGGGGCTGCGAAAGACGAGCGCCATTTCGAAGCGGCACCGCGCCCACAATTGCGTCCACCCCGCCGCGGCCGGGCGGACCGGCGGCAGTTGCGCCACGATCAGAGGCGACTGCGCGGCGAGCTTCGCCGCCTTTCGCTCCTGCCGCCGCAACGCGCGGGCCGACACGCCGCGCTCGGCGAAGCTGAACCGGGCATAGGCAAGCACCAGCGCCGCCAACCCGATACCGAACCAGATCAGCCGGTTCCATAGCAGCGTGCCGGTAACGGGCGGCGTCAGGCTGTTCGCCTCGGCGGCCGTCCAGTAGCGCGTCGCGTTCGCCACCGCCGCATTGGCGAAGGGCTCGATGAAGCCGGCAGTCTCGCGATATTCCGGCTTGGACGCGGTGAAGGAAACGAGCACGATGTAGAGAACGAGGAAGACGACGACGCCGACATAGGAATAGAGCATCGATCGCGTCATCGTCGCAACCGCGAAGAACACCGCCGAGGTCATGAACAGATTGGGCAGCGCCAGCACGCCGAACGCATAGAGATAGTCGGCCAGCTTGTTGGGGCCCAGCGTCTCGCTGTCCAGCCACGGCATCAGCGATCCGACCCAGATCGCGACCGGCACCGCGATGAACGAGATCGCGGCGGCAGCGAAGGCCCCCAGGAAACGCGCGAACAGATAGTCGAACTTGCGCACGCGGGTAGAGCGGACCATCGATCCGAACCCGCTTTCATCATCCCGCACGATCACGTTGGCGACGAACGCGGTCGTCACGAACATGTAGAACATCGAAAAGATCAGGTGGACTTCGGCGATCGCCGCCGGGCTGTTCTTGTGGACGTTGCCGCCCCCGCCGATCTGGATCTGCTCGACGGTGGTGCCGCCGAAGGTGAGCAGGAAGAACAGCACGAGCACCACCCAGAACACCGGGTTGCGAAGCTGGTAGCGCAGCTCGAACGCCGCGATGCGCGCGAACATGGGCGGCGCCTCAGGCCGCCGCGGCGGCGGTGCCGCGGCGGCTGGTGTCGATCGTCGCGAAATAGACGTCTTCCAGCCCGCCCTCGACCGGCCCGAAGCCATCGCCGGGATCGCTGTCCGACAAAACATGGATGATCGTGCGCCCCGCGAACAGCCGCGTCGCGATCACCTTGTAGCGTTCGCGATAGGCTTCGAGTTCCTCGCGCGCGATCGTCTTCTTCCACACCGTGCCGTGCGTCCGGGCGATCAGATCGAGCGGGGCGCCTTCGAGCTGGATGCGCCCTGCCGCCAGCACCGCCATGCGCGGGCAAAGGTCAGCGACATCCTCGACGATGTGGGTGGAAAGGATGATGACGACCGTCTCGCCGATCTCGGCGAGCAGGTTGAGGAAGCGGTTCCGCTCCTCCGGATCGAGGCCCGCGGTCGGCTCGTCGACGATGATCAGTTGCGGATTGCCGATCAGCGCCTGCGCGATGCCGAAGCGCTGGCGCATGCCGCCGGAAAAGCCGGCGATCGCCTTCTTGCGCACGGTCCAGAGATTGGTCTGGCTGAGCAGTGTCTCGACGGTCTCCTTGCGCTCGCGCGCGGAGGCGACGCCCTTCAGCACCGCCATATGATCGAGCATGTCGTAGGCCGAGACGCGCGGGTAGACGCCGAAATCCTGCGGCAGATAGCCCAATGTCTCGCGCAGTCGCTCGGGCTGGGCGATCACGTCGATATCGCCGAAGCGGATGCTGCCGGATGTCGGCGTCTGCAACGTCGCGATCGTTCGCATCAAGGTCGACTTGCCCGCGCCATTGGGGCCGAGCAGGCCGTACATGCCCTTGGGGATCGACAGGGTCACGTCATCGAGGGCGCGCGTGCCGTTCGGATAGACATGGACGAGATTGGCAAGCTCGAGCATCGGCAAGTCCTCGTTGTGCGACGCAACGAGCCTAACCCTGACCGGCCTGCGGTGAAGCCCTAATCGACGAACGGCGTTTGATCGCCGCGCTCAACCGATGTTCATGCGCGCCTGACCAGAAGTGCGGCGCCATCGATGTAGAGATCGATACGATTGGGATCGCGCTGCAACTCGACGAGGAAGGTGATGTCGGATCCGCTGACCGCCTGGATCGAATCGGCAACCTGTTCCAACTGGACGCGGCGCGACGGGATACGCGCATAATCACAACTGATCTCGATCATGTTGCGGCCGATCTTGGTGATGGTGATCGTGATATTGTTGCGCGACGAGCCGCGCGAGTCCGATGTCACCGCGCCCTCATAGGTGCCTGCCACGCGGTCGGCGAGATCCAGCTTCTTCTGCACGGGATTGGCAGCGATCGCCGCCGGTGGGGCGATCAGCGGAAGCGGCGCGGCAATCGCGCCGGCAAGGATGCGTATCGTCAGGAACAGGCCGCGCTTCATCGTCTTACCTCATCGATGATGACTGACATGCGGCCCGTTGCTTTTCTTCTGTCTACGCCTTCCCTGCATCCGCCGCAGTGCCCGGCGGCACAGAGACGGCTCGGTTCGCCGCATCGACCGGGCGCATGGCCGCCAGCGCCGCGAACCCGTCGAGCGAATGCCGGACCTCCGCGGCCAGCCAGCCGGCGAAGCGATGCTCGGCGGACGAACGCGCCGCGCGGCGCGCGGGGCGATAGATGCGGTAAATCTCACCGATCGAACGCGGCGTCATCGCCGCGCAGGGCACCAGTCGCCCCGAGTTCAGGAAGGGCTCGGCGACCAGCGGCATGGCAAGGCCGACGCCGGCGCCCGCCACCGCCGCCTCATACATGAGTTGCAGCGTGGCGTGGCGGCGCAGGTCGAGCCGCGCGGGGAACAGCCCGGCGCCGGCCAGGAACCGCTCCCAGATCCGCTCCGGCGTCGACACCGCGAGCAACGGGAAGTCGCCGAGCTCGGCTTCGCTGGTGGGCGGCAGGCGGCCGTCGGCGAGCCGCGGCGCGGCGACCGGCATCAATTGCGCCTCGAAGAGATGGTCGGCGATCATGTCGTCGGGGACTTCGAGCCCGCCCCAGATCGCAAGGTGCGCCTCGTCAGCGCGCAGCGCATCGAAGGATCGCGTCGGCAGCACGTCGATGTCGAGACCATGATCGCGGCGCAGCGCCGCCGCACGGGGCATCAGCCAGGTGGCGGCGAGGCTGTGCGAGGTCGCGATCCGCAACCGCTCCGGCTCGCCCTCGCGCAACGCGACGGTGGCGCCCCGGATCGTCGCGATCGCCGGTTCGACGAGCGCGAGATAGCGCCTGCCCTCGGCGCTCAGCACCGGCGCGGGCGCCGAGCGGTCGAACAGGGCGGTGCCGAGGAACACCTCCAGCCCGGCAATGCGGCGACTGACCGCGGACGGACTCAGCGCCAGCTTGCGCGCGACAGCGCGGAAGCTCTGGCCATGCGCGGCGGCCACGAAGATCTCGATCGATTCCAGTGGCGGGGCGTTGCGGAGCATGAGGGCCACCCTGCACCCGCGATGTCACAGAATTGAGACATCATTCCCCTCCCGCTCGCGCGAGGGGAATCAGGCCACGCCCGCCTTCCCCGCCGCCACCGTGCGCCGGGCCAGCGACCGCGTGGCGCTGTCCGGATCCGCCAGACTCTCCACCGCCCGCAGATCGATCTCCGTCCGCGACAGCGTCACGTCCAGCAGCACATAGCCGGCATGATGATTGTCGAGCAGCCGCACATGCGGGTTCAACGCCTTTGCCGGCGCAAACAGCGCTTCCGGCCCGTTGCGCGAGGCGAGGCAACTCGTCACGATCTCGGTGGCGACGGGCGTCCCGCCCGGGATGCGGGCGACGTCGTTGAGCCAGAAGCTGTGGACATCGCCGCCGAGCATCAGCGCGTTCTCCACCGACGGCCGCGCGAGCGCATCGAGCAGCCGTCCACGCGCTGCGCCATAGCCATCCCAGATATCGGAATAACGCGCGCCGGGCCCCTGCGGCAGCGCGAGCGGCGCAAACAGGGTCTGTTGCGCGATCAAGGTCCAGCGCGCCTGTTCGCGGCGAAACCCGTCATCGAGCCATGCCTCTTGCGCATGGCCGAGCATCGTCCGCGCCGGATCGTCGAGCGCGGCGCAGTTGCCGAGGACGCGGCCGCCCCGCTCCTCTGCCGTCGCGCAGGCATGGGCGCTGCGGTGCTGGCGGGTATCGAGCACATGCACGCTCGCCAGATCGCCCCAGCGGAAGCGGCGGTAGAGCTGGATACCGCCATCCGCTGCCAGCGCCGCGGGATCGAGCGGCATATGTTCGAAATAGGCCTGATAGGCCGCTGCGCGTCGCTTCATGAAAGCGCCGGAATCGGCGGTGATGGCGCCATGGACGCCGGCATAGTCATTCTCCACCTCATGATCGTCGAACGCGACGATGAAGGGCAGCGCGGCATGCGCGTCCGCAAGGTCGCGGTCGCTTCGATAGAGTGCGTGACGCGCACGATAGTCCTCCAGCGTCACCGGATCGGGCGCACCGAAGGAGCGGACGTCAGTTCCCGCCCCGAACGACTTCTCGTAGATATAGTCGCCCATCTGCAGCACCGCGGCGACATCGGCGGCGATCATGTCCCGATAGCCGGTGAACCAGCCCTGTTCCCAATGCTGGCAGGAGGTGAGCGCCAGCCGCAGCCTGTCGGGCCGATCAGCAATGGTCGAAACGCGCCCGATGCGGCTGACCGCGCCGGCGAGGTGGAAGCGGTAGAACCAGCGCCGCCCCGGCGCGAGCCCGCGCACGCGGACATGCACCGCGCCGCCGCGCGCGACGGGTGCGGCCGCCCGCCCCGTCCGCACGATCCGTCGGAAGCGCTCGTCCGCCGCCACTTCCCAGGCGACGATCGCGTCCTGCTGCAAGCCGGCAATGCGCGTCCAGATCACGAAGCCATCGCGTGCGGGCTCGCCCGAGGCGACGCCGAGCGCGAACGGATCCTCGGTCAGCCGCGGCCGCGGCGGTGCCGCCACCACCTGGCCAGCCGCGGCGAAGCGGCTCGCCGCCAGCGCCGCGGCACCCGCCAGCACGTTCCGGCGCGAGAGCATCAGAAGCGCACCGACAGCCGCGCGTACCAACTCCGCCCGTTGAGGCCGAGCGGGGTTTCCTCGCCGGTCGGGAAGCTGCCGCCGGTCGCGGCGATCGCGGTACCCTGATCGATGATGCCGTCGGGCCGCGCATCGAACAGGTTCTGAACGCCCATCCCCAGCCGTGCGCCGGGCAACACGTCATAGCCGAGCGCGAGATCGACCGACTCCTTGCCGTCGAAGGTCTGCGTCGCGACGAGGGGTGCCGAGGTATAGGTGCCGAAGGCGGTGAGGCTGAGCTGCGCATCGAACGGACCATGGTCGACCGTGCCCTGAAAGGTGAATTTGCTGCGCGGCTGCGCCTCGGTGAGGAACAGGATCGACTTGGTGTTGAGCAGCGGCAGCGCCGGCAGCACCGGGTTGGCGCGCAGCCGATCCAGCCGGTTGTCGAACCAGCCATAGCCGGCCGCGAAGGACAGCCGCGTTTCCGCGCCCACCTGGCCCTGCCAGCGCGCCACCGCCTCCACGCCGCGCGTCGTCGTATCGACCGCGTTGGTGAAAAAGCGCACCTGCTGGAAATTGGTGATCCCCGCCGCCTGCAGGATCGAAACGACTGCCGCCCCGCCCAGTTGCTCGCTGAGCGCGATGCGATCACGGATGCGGATACGGAAATAGTCCGCAGTGAAGGAGAAGCCGTCGAACGGGCCGAACACCACGCCCGCGGTCAGGTTGCGCGCGCGTTCGGCCTTGAGGTCGCTGGCACCCAGCGCCCGCGCGACGGCGTCGGAGACCGGCAATGTGCCCACCGTCACCAGCCGGCCGGCGCTGGTCGCGCCCTGCACGGCGCTGAAATATTGCTGCTGGAGCGAGGGCGCCTTGAAGCCGGTGCCGACGGTACCGCGCAGCGCAGCACCTTCGATGATGTCGAGGCGCGCAGTGGCCCGCCACGTCGTGCGGCCGCCGAAATCGTCATAATCGTCATAGCGCACCGCGGCGCCGAGCAGCAGTGGTTCGATCGGGCGCAGTTCGACATCGAGGAACGCGGCATAGGCATCGCGCTTCGCGTCGGTCGGGTTGCGCGGATTGAAACCGGCGAAGCCATCGGCACCGAGGCCGAAATAGGCGAGAGGCTCGCCATTGCCGATCGCGTAGGTCTCGTGGCGATATTGGCCGCCCGCCGCGATATTGCCGCCGGCGAGCACCCCATCGAGCGGCATCGAGACGGTGAGGTCGCTGACATATTGGCGGTAGGTCACGCTGCCCGCGTCGAACCGCGTCGGGCTGTCAGCCCCCAGCGACGCATTGGCGGTGTCGGACACCCGGAAATCGGCCTTGTTCGAGCCGAAGCCCTGGCTGAGATCCGCCTTCACCGCGCCGAATTCGCCGCGCAGGCCGACGGTGGCGCCGACATCCCAGATGCGCGGCTCGATGATCGGCAGGAAGCCCTGCGGATGCACCGGCGAGAAGCCGGGCACGCGAAAACCCGCGGCATTGTTGGAGATTTTCCGGGTCAGCGTGCCGAAAGCATAGAGTTCGGCGTCGCCCAGCGGCAGCGCGCCATCGAGCGCAAGGCTGGCGACGGTCGCCTTGGGATCGCCGATCCGGTAGGTCACCCGGCCGAAGCGCTGGTCGACATAGGCGCGGTTGGTCGCCTGCTGGTGGCGCGCGGAGGCGCTGATCGTCAGATGCCCGCCCGCGCCCAGCGCCAGCCCGCCGCTGATGCTCGCAAGGCCGTTCTCGCCATCGCCCTCCTCGGTGATGCCGGCCATCAGTTCGCCGCTGCCGCCGCTGCCGTTGGACTTGAGGATGATATTGACCACGCCAGCGATCGCATCCGAGCCATATTGGGCCGCCGCGCCATCGCGCAGGATCTCGATCCGCTCGATCGCGCTTTCGGGGATGGTGTCGAGATCGACCGCCGCCGAGCCGCGGCCGATGCTGTTGTTGACGTTGAGCACGGCGTTAGCGTGGCGGCGCTTGCCGTTGACCAGCACCAGCGTCTGGTCCGGCGAGAGGCCGCGCAGCGTGACCGGCCGGGTGTTGGCGGCCGAGGCGGTGGTGGCGGCACGGGCGAAGTTGATCGAGGGCTGGAGGAAGTTGAGCGCGCGGCCGAGATCGGGATAGCCGGTGTCGGCGAGCGCCTTGGCATCGATCACGTCGATCGGCGCCGATGAGTCGAGCGCGGCCCGGCATGCGCTGCGCGTTCCGGTGACGATGATCGCGTCCGCGCCTCTCTCTTCCGGCACCTGCGCATGGGCATAGCCCGTGGCACAGGCAATGGCGCTCATTCCGGTCAGCAGCTTGTGTCGCATATGATTCCCCCTGGTCGGTCGCGGGCCGCATAGCGAGGCGCGCTGCCGGGGCGGTATTGATCATCGGGCGACGGGTGTTGCCCGCTGCGCAACAGGCAAAGCCGATCTGCCGCGCCCCCCCCGACCGCGCGACCGACCTGGACGGCGCCGGCCTTCCGCTCGTCGCCGCAGCCGCGAGCCGGCCCGAAACGGCCGCGACGATGCGCTGGCGCGCGACCGGCTGTCCGCAACGCGCCCGACATTTGGCTTCGAAGGAAATCGTGCGCACGCCGGCGAAGTCGGCCCGTGCCGATCCAGCGGCGGCGTGCGCACCCGATCCCGGCATCCTCTGCCGTCGCTTTCCGGCGCCCCCCGGCCACCGGATCGCGGATCGCAGCCAAGGCTTAATCCGGTTGCGGCACGCGCCTGTAAGCACCGCGTTCCTACAGGACCGTAGGGACGAAACCTACACATGGTGAACGCCCTATGCTGTAGATGGCAGCGCCGCATGTTCGCCATTCCTTGCTGGCGGCAACTGGGGCATCATCGATCTTTCCATGGCAGCCGAGCGCGTCCGCATCCTCATCGTCGACGACCATCCGGTCGTGCTGTTCGGCCTGCACCTCCAGTTCGACGCGCATGACGAGATGGAGGTCGTTGGCGAGGCGCGCGACGTGCAGGGCGCCTATCGAGCGGCGGAAGCGCTCAGGCCCGACGTCATCATCCTCGATCTCGTGCTCGGCGGCCGCGACGGCATCGAGATGATCGCGGAGCTCGTCCGGTTGCATCCGATGGCGCGGATCATCGTCTATTCCAGTCAGGACGAACGTCATTTCGCGCGCCGGGTGCTGCGCGCCGGCGCACGCGGCTATGTCGCCAAGGGGGAGCATCTCTCGATCGTCGCCGATGCGGTCACCGCGGTCGTCGCCGGCGACCTGTTCGTCAGCGCCGCCGTGCAGCAGATGCTGGTCGCCGACTTCGCGCGCGGCGTCGCGCTCGGCCGTTCGCGCTATGAGGAGCTTTCCGATCGCGAGGTGCAGGTGCTGCGGATGATCGGCATCGGCCTTTCCTCGCAGGAGATCGCCAACGACCTCAGCCTTTCGGTGAAGACGGTGGGCACCTATCGCGACCGGATCAAGATCAAGCTCGGTCTCGATCGCGCGCGGGCGCTGGAAGAGGCGGCGCGCGAATTCGTCCAGTCCGGGGGCGCGGGGTGATCAGCCCCCGGGCGACGGCGCGGCGGGCGGTGGCCGGGCTGCGCGAACTGATCCGTTCGACGCGGAGCGTGGAAGACGAGGCCGCGATCCGCATCGATTATACGCGGGTGGAGATCGTCGGCATCCTCGGCCTGATCGACGCCGCCTTCGAGTTCGTGTTCGCCTTCCTCCGCCCCAGCGATGCGCTGAAAATCCTGTCGGCAGTGGCCGCTTTGGTGATGATCGGCTTCATCATCGCCGCTCGCATCGCGCAGCGGCAGCCGCGCGCCGCGGACACCAGCGCCACATTGCCCACTGCGTTCATCATCTCGGCGATGCTGCTGTCGATCAGTGCCGGCTATCTGATCTCCAGGACCGGCGCGATGCCTTACGGCTATTCGATGGTGGTGCTGGCGTTCGCGGCGATCTTCATGATGCCGCCGCGGCCGTTCGCGGCGATCATCCTGGGAACCTGCCTGATCCATTCGCTGCTCGCCGCGATCTCGTTCGAACACACGGTGCTCCACCGGGTCATGGCGATCTTCAACACCGTGCTGGCGTGCACGATGGCGATCATCGTCCGGGTCGCGCTCTACCAATTGCGCCAGCGCGATCGCCATCAGCGGGAGATCATCGCCGACCAGAACGCTGCGCTGGAACTGGCCAATGCCGATCTGGCCACGCACATCCACGAACTCAACGAGTTGATGGCGGTCGCCGCGCACGACCTGCGCAGCCCGCTGTTCGGGCTGCGCAACCTGCTGCAGCTCGCCGCGGACCGCAGCGGTGCCGACGCCGCCTTCTACCGCCGCGTGCTCGACGAGGGCAGCGGCAGCGTCACCGCGATGCTGGCACTGATCGCGCGCATCCTCGAGGCGCACGAACTGGAGACGATGGCCGAGCTTGACCTGGCGATCGACGACATCCGGACGGTGGCGATCGCCGCGCGCCACCGCAACGCGGCGCTTGCCGCCGCCGCGGGAGTGACGATCGAGATCGACCAGCCCTTCTCCCCGCTGCTCGCCGCGTTCGAACCCTATGCGATGGAGCGCGCGATCGACAATCTCGTCTCGAACGCGATCCGCTTCTCGCCCGAGGGCGCCGCGGTGACGTTGCGCTGCCGCCGTGCGAACGGCCGCGCGCAGATCGCCGTGATCGACCAGGGCACCGGCGTCCCGCCCGAAGAGCGCGAGGACCTGTTCGGCAAGTTCAAACGCGGCTCGCGCCAGCCGCTGCATGGTGAGCGGGGATCGGGGCTGGGGCTCTACATCGCCCGCGCGCTGGTGACCGCGATGGGTGGAGACATCGTGTACGAACCCGGTGCCGAAAGCGGATCGATCTTCATGCTGCGCCTGCCGCTTCCGCGGTTGGACAAGGCGATTTGAGGGGGCTGAATTATCCCCTCCTCTTCAGGGGAGAGGGGCCAGGGGTGGGGTAGCGCGGCAGGGGCTCAATGCCCCTGGCGGCGCTGTTTTCCGGTGTTGCCGGAAGCTCGCTCCGCTCGCCCCCACCCCAACCCCTCCCCTGAAGGGGAGGGGAAAAAAGCCTCCCTTCACGCGCGCTGCAGCGCCGGTGCCGGCGCCACCTTACGGTGGCGCTCGAACCACGCCGCGTCACCCTCCGCGCGCTCTTCCGCATCTGTCCCAAGCGCAACATCGCGCTGCGCTTCGAGGCAGATCAGCCGTTCGGCGTAGCGTGCGCGCATCACGCGATAGGCGTCGCTGCCCAGCGCCAGCCGCAGCGGGGCCGGTTCCTGCTCGACGCTGGCGATCATCGCCTCCACCATCTTCACCGGATCGCCGGCAGGCGGATGGGCGGTGTCGGCGATCAGATGGTTGACCATGCGCGACGGCGAGGCATCATAGGCCGCCGACATCGGCGCCACCTGCGCGCTGCGGCGGCTGAAGTCGGTGCGCGCGCCGCCCGGCTGCACGATCGTGCAGCCGATGCCGAACACGCCGACCTCCTGCGCTACCGCCTCGACAAAGCCTTCGATGCCCCATTTGGTCGCATGGTAGAGCGCACCGCCGGCGAACGCCGCCTGCCCCGCCATGCTCGAAAGCTGCAGGATGCGGCCGCCGCCCTGCGCGCGCAGATGGGGCAGCGCCGCGCGGATCAGCATGATCGATCCCAGCAGGTTGGTATCGATCTGGTGCCGGATCATCGCGTCGCTCACTTCCTCGGCGGCGCCCATCAGCCCGTAGCCGGCATTGCTGACGACCACGTCGATGCGGCCCAGCGCCGCCCAGGCGCGATCGACGGTGCCGGCGATCGCATCGGTTTCCGCAACGTCCAGCACATCCAGCCACAGCCGGCTGCCATAAGCCGCGGCCAGATCGGCCACCGCCGCACGATCGCGCACCGTGCCGGCAACGCGATCGCCACGGCCGAGGAGGCGCTCGGCCATGATGCGGCCGAAGCCGCTGCCGATACCCGTGATCAGCCAGGTTCTCGTCATCATCCGTTCCTCCGATTGCGGGGTGGCCGGTGCGCTCAGAAGCGCTCGCCGACCATCGCCTCGCTCTTTTCCCACAAGGCCCGGGCATTGGCCGGATCGAGCGCGTAGGAGCGCACCCCTTCCGCCACCGGGTTGATCAGCCCGTCGGTCACCGCCGACACATGGCAATTTTCGCAATATTTGCCGCCGACCTCGTCCGCCGACGCGACGAAGCCCGCCCAGACCGAGGTGGCAGCGCCCTGCGGCACCGTTTTCCAGTCGAAGGGCGGCTTGCCCTCTGCCGCGAGTTCGGCGTTGATCTGCGCGATCATGACCTCGAACCGGTCATCGCTGACATGACGGCCGAGCTCGGTGTGGATGCCGCCGGGATGCAGCGCAGTGGCGCGGACGCCGCGGTCGCGGTGGCGGCGATCGAACTCGACGGCGAACAGGATGTTGGCGGTCTTCGACCGGCCATAGGCCATCCAGGGATCATATTCCGTCCGCTCGAAGCCGGGATCGTCAAGGTCGACATCGGCATAGCGATGGCCCGACGAAGCGACATTCACCAGCCGGCCGCCCGGCGCGATCAGCCCGGCGATGCGGTTGACGAAGACGAAGTGACCAAGGTGATTTGTGCCGAACTGCGTCTCGAAACCGTCGGCGGTGTGGCCGAACGGCGCCGCCATCACGCCGGCATTGGCGATCACCACGTCGAACGGGCGGCCATCCGCCACCAGCGCATCCGCCGCCGCGCGCACGCTGGCAAGCGAGGCGAGGTCGAGTTCGATCAGTTCGAGGCTGCCGCCGCGGGCGGCATCTTCACGCACCACCGCAGTCGCCCGCCCGGCCTTCGCCAGATCACGCGCCGCCCCGACCACCGCAGCGCCATGCGCCGCCAGCGCACGCGCGGTCTCGACGCCGAGGCCGGCGGAAACGCCCGTCACCAACACGCGCTTGCCCGACAGATCGATACCGGCGAGCACGTCATCAGTCGTCGACGTCGCTCCGAACACAATGGACATCATCAATCTCCTTACCCGATCGCCCGCCCCTTTCCGCCTCTGACGACTTGTCTGCCGAAGCTGGAAGGTATAAATAGGAGGACGCCTCCGCTTATATACGGAGGTTCCCTCCGTTTAGCAAGGGCGAATTGTCGTGGCCGTCGAGACCGAAGTGCAGAGCAGCCGAAAGCCGCGAGCCGATGCATTGCGCAACCGCGCGCAGCTTCTGGAAGCAGCCAAGGCGGCCTTTGCGGAAAAAGGCGCGGCGGCGAGCCTGGAAGAGATTGCGCGCGGCGCAGGCGTCGGCATCGGCACGCTCTACCGCCACTTCCCGACCCGCGACGCGCTGATCGCCGACGTCTATCGCAACGAGACCGATCAGATCGTCGCCGCCGCCACGCGCTTTGCCGAGACGCTGCCGCCCGTAGAGGCGCTGCGCGAATGGCTGCTGCTGTTCGTCGATTTCATGTCGACCAAATATGGCATGATGGACGCGCTCAATTCGATCGCGGGCGGCGCATCCGATCTGTTCGCCGCGTCGAGCGCGCATGTGAAGGAAGCAACCGGAAGGCTTGTCGAGCGCGGTACCGCGAGCGGCGAGCTGCGCGTCGACATGGATCCGCTGACCTTGCTGTGGGCGCTGGGCGGCGTCGCCAAGATGAGCTCGAGCGATGGCTGGCAGGCGGAGGCACGACGGCTGGTCGATGTGCTGATCGCCGGCGTCCGGACCTGACCGGCCCGGGTTTCAATCGCGAAGGCGGAAATCGATCGCGACGTTGAAGGTGATGCGTTCCCCCGGCACTTCGGCTGGCGCCGCCGGATAGGGTGAAGCACGGCGCAGCATCGCCGCCCCTTCGGTATCGAGCGTTGCCTGCCCCGACGTGCCGGTCAGCGCGCCTTCGATCAGCCTGCCGCTGCGATCGAGCACGAAGCGCACGCCGACGCTGCCCTCCAGCCGCCGCATCCGCGCGTAACGCGGATAGACCTGGTGCGCGAGCAGCCAGGATCGCACGCGGGCGGCATAGGCCCGGCTGTTTCCCGGTGGCGCGTCGACATCCATCCCGTCGCGCACCCCCTCGCGCTGCGATGCCGCCGCATCGCGCCGTCGAACCGCAGGTGCGGGAGCGGCAGGCGCAGCCGGCGCCTGTGCACGTGCGGGGGAAGGCGCTGCGGCGACAGGCGGCGGCAGCGCGACCACAACCGGCACCGCGCGCGCCGGCATCGGCACGATCGGCAGCGGTGCCTGGGTCGGTACCGGCGGCGGCGGCGGCGGCGGCGGCTCGACCGGCGGGGTCGCTTCGACGGGAGGCTGCGGCATCGCCTCGGCGGGCGCATCCGCATCCGCCGTCTCGCTGCCCTTGAGAGCCGCGAGATCGAGAACGGTCAGCGCACGCTCGCGATGCGGCTTCCGCACGGTCGAGGCGAGCCCGATGGTGATCAGGCCGGCGAAGGTCGCCGCCGTCATCGCCAGCGAGAGCGCCGCCGCGACCGTGCGGGAAGCGGGTTGCATCGTGCGGGTCGTCAGAAGCCGGCGGCGACGGTGAAACGGAAGGTGCGCCCTTGCGCCGGCAGCGACGAGAGGTGCCGTTCGAAATACTTGTCGAACAGGTTCTCCGCGCCGATGCGGAACTCGAAGCCTCTGGCGGCGCCGCGCTGCGGCTTGAACGCGAAGAACAGGTCGTGGACCGAATAGCCCGGCGTGGCGAGCGCGGCGGTCGTCACCTTGTCCTGCTTCTCGGCAAACTCGCCACGCCAGCCGCCCGAAAGCCCGCTGACCGGATCGGCATAACCCAGCGTCAGATTATACTGGTTGGCGGGGATCGTGTTCAGATAAAGGTCGTTCAGCCGATCCTTGCCGTCGATGATCGCCAGGCTGCCGCGCGCGAAGAAGCCGCGCAGGCCATATTCGGCCTCCACCTCGATGCCCTCGAAACGCGATTCGCCGACATTGATGAAATAGGGCGAGGTCGCGGTGCCGCGGGTGATGAGATCCTTCACATTGTTGCGGAAGGCGGTGGTCTTCAGCCGGAAGCGATCGCGGGGAGAGGCGATGCCGTCGAACGACAGGGTGAAGCCAAGCTCGTAATTGTCCGACTTCTCGGGTTTCAGATCGAGCGCCACATTGGCCGCGGTGGCGCTGGTGCGGCTGTAAAGCTCGTCGAGCACGGGCATGCGCACGGTGTGCGCGATCGAGCCGAACACCGAAACCCAGTCGGTCAGCGCGTAGATCGCCGCCAGCTTGGGCGAGACACCATTGTTGTGCACCGCGCGCGCGCCGGGGATCACCGTCTCCACCCCGTTCACGATCGCGTTGCCCGGTTTCATGTCGGTCCAGTCGATGCGCGCGCCGGGGATGATCGTCAGCTTGTCCGACCACATCAGTTCGGCCTGCGCGTAGAGGCCGTACTTCGTCATGTCGCCTTCGGGGTGGGTCGCGGCACCCGGCGCGATCACGCCGGTGGTCGCGCTCTTGCGAGGGTTGCGGCGCTTCTGCTCGCTCCACTGGCCGCCGAGGATGAAGACGAGGTTCCAGTCGCCGCCCAGTTCGAGGTTGGACGTGTTCTGCAACCGCGCCTGCTTGGTCTCATAGGAGAATTCGGAATAGTCGAGCGCACCGAGGAACGCGGTCTCGGTCTGGTGGATGACCGAGTCTGCATAGGAGACCTGCGCCTCGACGTTGAAGAGCTTGCTGCCGCCGAAATCATTGACGTAGCCGAGCACGCCCGTCTTGTCGTGGACGCGGCGGCGCACCGGCAGCACCGCGAGCGCCCCGGCCTGATCGTAGATCTGTGCGCTGTCGCTGATCCAGTCCTGATACGATGCCCAGATCGCATGCTTGCGGTTGCCGCCGATCGAGACGCGCGCCTTGACCAGCCAGCTGTCAGACAGCGCGTTGGACGGGTTCACCTCGTCGCCATGGCCGTCCTCATAATTTTCCGAACGGCGATAATTATAGCTGCCGAGCAGTTCGACGCCCGCGACCGGCTCGGTCGCGACGATGCCCGACAACAGATGGCCCTCGGCATTGGTTTCGGTGCTGCCCTTCAGCCGCACCGCGATGCGATCGCCGTCCGACAGGAAATCCGACGCATCCTTGGTGGTGAAGTTGACCACGCCCGCGAGCACACCGGCGCCGTATAGCGTCGACGACGCTGGGCCGCGCAGGACCTCGACGCGCTTGTAGAGTTCGGGCTCGCTGAAGAACGCGCCCATACGGTATTGCTCGAAGAATTTGGTGACGCCATCGACCGTCATCAGGATGCGGCTGTCGGAATCGGCAAGGCCGGTGCCGAGGCCGCGGATGTTGAACCCCTGACCCAGCGCGCTGACGCCGCCCTGCACGCTGACGCCGGGAATTCCCTCCAGCAGTTCGCCGATCGTCGTTGCCTGGGTCCGGTCGATATCCTCCTGGTCCAGCGCGGTCACCGCCTGTGGGGTATCGATCGCGACCTTGTCGGCGCCCGCCGAGACCACGAGGCGATCGAGCGTCAGGATGGTTTCGGCGCCATCGGCCTCCTCGTCCTTCTTCGCCTGCGCGTCGGCCGCCGGTTGCGGCGCGCCGCTCGCCTGCGCCAGCGCCACCCCCGGCACGAACAGCAGCGCAACGCCGCACAGCAGACCCGTCGTCTTTTTCATTCGATCCCCCGGAATTCGCAATGTCGATTGTCGCGGCGAACCGCGTGAAAGCGGACATACCGAATGAAAATGATATTGCAAGTGAGTCTCAACAGCTATAGCTGCCACCCATCAATCACGGGGGACCAACGATGCGATTTCGTTCCTGGGCGGCTGTCGGCACCGCGGCGGCGCTGCTGATCGGCGCCGGTGCGCAGGCACACATGCCCTATCTGCTGCCGACCGCGTTCGACGTGGGCCGCGCCGACCATGTCACCTTGCAATCCTCGTTCGGCGAGGATGCGTTCGTGCCCGAAGTCGCGATGCGCGACGCGCCCTTCCATCTGGTCGGGCCGGATGGCCGCAAGGGCAGCGTCGGCCCCGCCACCTATCTGCGCGACCTTTCGATCTTCGAGGCGGACCTCAAGACAGAGGGCACCTATCGTCTGACCACCGGCCAGCGGCTCGGCCGCAAGGGCAAGATGTTCGAAGCGAACGGGCAGTGGCTGATGCGCGGCGAGGACGGCAATCCGCCCGTCGGCGCGCGCGAGGTGGACGTGCAGAGCACCACGCGCGCCGAAGCCTTCGTCACCCGCGGCCAGGCGACGCGTGGCGCGCTCAAGCCTGTCGGCACCGCGCTTGAGATCGAGCCGATCACCCATCCGGCCGAGATCGCCAGCGGCACCGATGCCCGCTTCCGCCTGCTGTTCGACGGCAAGCCGCTCGCCGGCACCCGCATCACAATGTTCCGCGCGGCGGGCAATTATGACGGGCAGAAGGTCGCCGCGCAGATCGACAGCGGTGCCGACGGCAGCTTCGCACTGCGGCCCAGGGATGCCGGCCTCTATCTGATCCTCGTCCGCCATCGGACGACGGCACCAGCGGGCAGCGAGACGCCCTATCGCAGCTACACCTACACCCTCGCCTTCGACGCCGCCTGAACGGAGATCAGCCCATGACCCTGCGCATCATCCTCGCCACCGGCCTGCTCGCCGCCGGTGCCGCCGCAACGCCCGCCTTCGCCCAGCACGCCGGCAACGCCTTCGTCGCCGCCTATGATGCCGACAAGAACGGTAGCCTGACCCGCACCGAATATGATGCCGGCCGCGATGCACGCTTCAAGGCGACCGACGCCGATGGCGACGGCACGATCACCGAAGCGGAATATGTCGCCGAATATTCGGACCGGCTCGAACGCGAACTCGCCAGCTTCGATCGCGGCGAGGAGAAGAAGGCCGAGGCGCGCCAGCGCCAGATCCGCCAGACGCGCGTGCGCTTCGGCGTCATCGACACCAGCAAGGACGGCAAGATCGACCGCGCCGAATATGACGCGATCGCCGAACGCAGCTTCGCCGAACAGGATGCCGACAAGGACGGCACGATCACTGCGGCCGACGTGGCCGCCACCGCGGCCCGCCGCACTGCGCAACGCGAGCAGCGCGAGAAGAGCGAACAATAAGCCGAAGTGCAGCCGGCGCGGCACGCTGCCGTGCCGGCTTGCGCGCCCTCCCCGCCGAACCTAATCGGGCTCGGGAGGACCAAGAGCGTGACCACCGAAACCGACGACCGCGAGACCCGGCACAAAGCCCGCGCGGTGAAGCACAAGCAAGTGGTCGATGCGCGCATCGCCGCGGCGCAGATCGACAAGGGGCTGCTGCTGGTCCTCACCGGCAACGGCAAGGGCAAGTCTTCCAGCGCCTTCGGCATGGTCGCGCGCACGTTGGGCCATGGCCGCAAGGCGGCGGTGTTCCAGTTCATCAAGGGCGCGATGGACGTGGGCGAGCATGCCTTCTTCGCCAACCACCCGGATGTCATCTGGGAGAAATGCGGCGAAGGCTTCACCTGGGAAACCCAGAACCGCGAACGCGACATCGCCTCCGCCCGCGCCGGCTGGGACAAGGCCCGCGCCGCACTCGCCGATCCTGCCATCCACCTCGTCGTCCTCGATGAGTTGACCTATCTGATCCGCTACCGCTATCTCGCACTCGACGAGATCCTCCCGCCGATCCTCGCCCGCCCGGCGATGCAGCACGTCGTCATCACCGGTCGCGCCGCCGACGATGCGCTGATCGCGGCGGCGGATACGGTGAGCGTGATCAAGGACGAAAAACATGCCTTTCGCGCCGGCGTGCGCGCGCAGAACGGGATAGATCTGTAAGCCATTGTCCTCCCCGACGCTGCGCGTCGGGGAGGGAAAACCAGCCGCCCTACGCCACTTCCGCCTTCAACACCGCCGCCAGCCGGTCCACTTCCGCCATCGTCGTGAACAGCGCCGGCGTCACCCGCACGCAAGCGCCCTTCGCCACGCCATCGCGCGCGACGGTGAAGATGCGGTGGCGATCGAGCAATCGCTTGGCCAGCGCGCCATTGGCTTCGTCACTCGTCTGCCCGGTGAGGCGGAACGCGGTGATGCCGCCGTGCAGCGCCGGATCGTCGGGCGTCAGCACCTCGATCCCGGGGACATCCCGCACCTGGCCCACCCAGCGATCGCGCAGCGCGCGCAACCGCGCCGCGCGGCGCTCGGCACCGATCGCCTGCTGGAACGCCAGCGCCGCCGGCACGCTGAGGATCGCAGCGAAATCGCTCGTGCCGGTGTGGATGCGCGCCATCACCGTGTCGCGGTCGCCCTCGAGGTTCGCCGGATCATAATCGATGCGGCCGAGCGCCGCCTTGCGGATGTGGATCGCGCCGACGCCCAGCGGCGCGCCCAGCCATTTGTGGCAGTTCAGGCCGACGAAATCGCAATCGAGATCGGCCAGCGATGTCTCGATCTGGCACCAGCTGTGCGCCGCGTCGACGATCGCATCGATCCCCCGCGCCCGCGCCAGCGCGGCGATTTCGCGCACCGGCAGCACCAGCCCGGTGCGGTGGCTGAGATGGGTCAGCAACACCAGCCGCAACCGCGGATTGGCGTCGAATGCCTGCGTGTAAGCGGCGATCAACGACTCGCGCGACGCCGGCTCGGGCAATGCGATGCGGACGACCCGGGCGCCGTGCCGCTTCGCGAGGCTTTCCATGCAGGCCTGCATGCTGTCATAATCGAGATCGGCGTAAAGCACCGCATCGCCGCGTTCGATGCGGTTATAGCCGAGGATCAGCGCCTTGAGCGCCTCGGTGGCGTTGCGGGTGAAGGCGATCTCGTCGGCCGGCACACGCAGTTCCGCCGCCAGCGCCGCGCGCGCCGCCATCCAGTCCGCGCCGAAACCGCGCCGCGTGTAATAGCTCGTGTCGCGATTGACCCGCGCGAGATGCGCCTCATAGGCGGCGAGCACCGGCCGCGCCATCATCCCCCAATTGCCGTTCTCGAGCTGGATGACGTCACGGGTCACGTCATATTGGGCGGCGAGGCCGCGCCAATAGGCGTCGTCATCGGCGGAGGCGCCAGCCGTCGCGGCACCGGCCGGCAGCGCGAGCGCCGCGGCACCCGCCAGCACGGTACGGCGATCGACGACGGGCGGCGCCATCAGAAATTCACGCCCAGGCGGACATAATATTGGCCCCCATCGGTGTCATAGGGCGCGTTGCGCGAATAGATCAGGCCGCGCACCGCCTGGTTGGTCGCTTCGTCGGGATAGGTATCGAACACGTTCTCGGCCCCCACGCGGATCGTGAAATGATCGTCGAAGCGGTAGGAGGCCGCAACGTCGAACAGCGCGATGCCGCCGAAATCCTGGAACAGTTCGCCCGTGGCATTGCCCGACACGTCGGTCCACGACCCGTAATAGCGGCCACGCACGAGCAGCGAGAGGCCGCCGATGTCATAGCCGAGCGTCGCGGTGCCATTGTGCTGCGGCAGTCGATCCTCGAACACCCGCCGCTGCGTCTCGTTGGGGATCGCAGCGGTGGTGCCGCTGCGCACCTCGGTCTGGTTGTAGTTGTAGGCGATGCTGGCGTTCACCCGGCCGCCGGCCAGCGGATGGGTATAGCTCAGCACCGCATCGATCCCGCGCGTGCGCGTATCGAAATCATTGGTGAAATAGCTGATCGAGGTGAAACGCTGCGGGTTGGGCACGCTTGCCGGCACCGCGAAGGTGCGCGACTGGCTGAACCGGTCATCGACGTCGATCTGGTAGAGATCGATGCTGCCGCTGAAGCCGATGCCGGTCTGGAAGGTCAGCCCGGCAGTGGCGCTGGTCGATTCCTCGGGGGTCAGCGGCTTGGCGCCGAACGCGATGGCAAGCGGATCGCTGGGCGACAGCCGGCCCTGGTTGAAGATGGTCAATGTGGTGGTATCGAGGCCCTGCGTCGTCTGGCGCGTGTTGAGCTGCGCCGGCGTCGGCGCGCGGAAACCGGTGGAATAGGTACCGCGCACCGCGATGCCCCGCACCGGCTCCAGCCGCGCCGAAAGCTTGTAGTTGAAGGTGTCGCCGAACGCCGAGAAATCCTCGTACCGGCCCGCGGCGCCGAGCGTCAGGATCGTCACCGGCTGCCACTCGACGTCGACATAGCCGGCATAGCTGGTCTGTGCGAAGGTGCCGGCGATATCCGGGCTGAACCCCGGAAAGCCGTTGGAATTGGGGGCAAGCCCAGTCGCCGCGCCCGGCCCGATCGCGTAGGATGCCGGATCGCCCTCCGACACCTGATAGGTCTCGCGCCGGCGCTCGCCACCGAAGGCGATGTTGATCGGCTCGGCCGTGCCGACCGGCAGGCGGTAGACGAAATCGGCGTTGAGGTTGAACTCGCGCTGTTCCAGTTCGCCGATATAGAAGCTGGTCGGGCTGTCCGGCCCCAGCGAGGCATTGAGGCTCTCGCTCATTTCATAGGCGATGCGGCTGCGGCCGAACGACCCGCTCAGATCGTAGCTGAAATTCTCGCCGATATCGCCGCGCACCCCGCCATTGGCCTGCAGGTCGCTGAAGCGGGTGCCGAAGCGCGGGGTGAAACCGACCGGATACAGCGTGTTGAACGAGAAGCCCGGAAAGGCGCTGCTCGGGTTGTAGACGCTGCCGGTGCCGACCGGGTTGCGCCAGTTGAAGTCCGTCACACCCTCGCCCGACTGGGTGGTGCCGAACGCGTAGAGCGTCGCGCCCTCCGCCAGTTCGTAGCGCGCGTCGATGGCGCCGCGGATCCGCTCCTCATCGGGCTGGCCCCAGCGCTGGACGGGGTTGGGCACGACGAGATTGGGGTTGGCATCCTGAAAGGCGATCGCGTCCGGCCGCTGGCGGGTGCGCGAGGTCGCATCGCTATGGTCGTACTGCGCGGTGAAGACGATGCTGCCGCGGTCCCCCAGCGGCACGCCGCCGCGCGCGCCGCCGCGATACTCTTCGCCGTCGCCCTCGTAATATTGCGAGAATTGCGCGAACGCTTCCATCCCCGGCTGGTCTTCGAGAATGATGTTGATCACGCCCGCGATCGCATCCGAACCATATTGCGCGGACGCGCCGTCGCGCAGCACCTCGATGCGCTTGATCGCCAGGGTCGGAATGCTGGCGAGGTCGGGCGCCTGCGCGCCGCGCGTGCCGAGCAGCGCAGAACGGTGATAGCGCTTGCCGTTGACCAGTACGAGCGTCTGGTCGGACGAGAGGCCGCGCAGCGTTGCCGGCCGGACGAAGGCCTGGCCGTCGGCGGCGGGCAGCCGCTGGACGTTGAACGAGGGGAGAAGCTGCGCGAGATTGTCGGTGAGATCGCCCGAGACGCTCGACTTGACGATCGCCGCAGGCAACACATCGACCGGCGCGATCGTCTCGAACTGCGTGCGCGACCGCTCACGGGTGCCGGTGACGACGATCGCGTCGCCGGCATCGGCAGCATCGGGCGCCGGCGCCTGTTCGACGGTCTGCGCCATGACAGGCGCGCAAGCGAAAGTCAGCGCGACGAGCGCGCCGGCGGTGGTGAATTTCATGGTTTCCCCTGCGGTCGTTGCTACCGGCTGGAACCGCCGGGTTTCGCGCGGGGGCTAGGGTCGCTGTCTTACAGGAGCGTGACGGAATGGCGATGGTTTGAGGAAAGCGCGGCGCAAAGCCTTCTTGTCCGCGCAGGGAGATCGCTTGGGCAAGCGCGGTCGCAATCGGCGCTTTTCGGCCGCGGCGAACCCCGCCGTCCTCGATTCACGCCGGCGCATTGCTCGGTCAGGCACAGGCGCCAGCCCATGGCGAATCAGCAACTGACAGCCCGCACGCCACCAATTCGCGGACTGGAAAAGCCGCGTTCCACTGTAACATGTGTCACTTTCGCCCCGCTTAGCGCGACAATGCGCAGGATCTACGTCGCCACGCCTACCGTCGCTGTCGCGGTATAGCCCGCCGCGACGCTGCCGCTCATCGTCAAGGTCATCGCGCTGATCTGCGCGCTGCTGTTGTCGCCGAACACATTGTCGCTGGCGATCGAGGCCGCGGCGAACCGGCTGGCGCTGCTCGTATAGCCGGTCGCGGTCGCATAGACGGTGGTGCACGCCGCCGACGGCATCGCGAATTGCGAGATCAGCCGCGCGTAACGGCCGCCGGTCGCGTTGGCGAGGCTGGTGAAGAGTTCGAAATGGATGTGCGGGAAGCGCCCCGCATAGCAGCCGGGGAAGATCGTGGTGAAGGTCACCTGCCCGTTGGCGTCGGTCACCTGGATGCCGCGCAGCCAGGATTCTGCCGGCAGGTCGTAGAGCGAATAATTGCCGTCGCGGTCGCAGTGCCACAGATAGAGCGCGTAGCCGCCGAGCGGGGTGCAGCCGTTGTTCGCATCGACGACGGTGATCGTCAGCGTGACGGGGACGCCGGCGGCGGTCGCCGTCGACGACAGGAAGCTGGAGCGGATGTCGCTGCGCACCGCGCCGCTCAGCGTCAGCACGTTCGAAGTCGCGCCGCTCGAGGTGTTGGTGCCGTCCGCCGGATAGGGGCCGTTGGTCTCGGTCGCATAGGCGGTGCAGGTGCCCGATGGCGTGGGTGTCGAGGTTGGTGTCGGGGTTGGTGTGGGCGTCGGCGTCGGGGTGGGCGTGACGACCACCGTACCGTCCGCCTCCGTGCTCCCGTCGCCGCCACAACCGACCAGCGCGAAGCTGCCGGCACTGGCGAACAGGCCGAGCGCGCGGCGGCGATCGATGCGGCGGCGCTCGATCGTGGCAAGGTCGAAGGCGAGGCCGCGATCGTGCGGCTCGACGGCAATGGGGGGCTGGCTGCGAATGCTCATTCGGCTCTGGTTCCTTCTGGCATGGAACCACGGCATCGCCGCCCGCGCTTGCCACCATATTTCGGGATGTTGCGGCAATATGTCCGTCGGCCCACCGCTGCAACGCGTCGCGACACTGCGCGTTTGCCAGCCCGACGCGCCGGCGGCATGGAGCCTACGGATGCGTCACAAGGGGGATTGATGGAACCGATCGTCAACAGCCTGCTCAACGGCCTGCCCGTACTGCTGGTCCAGCTTGCCGCGGCGCTCGCCGTGTTCGTCGCGGCGCTGGCCATCTATATGTGGACGACACCGCATGACGAGATGGCGTTGATCCGCGCGGGCAATCGCGCGGCGGCGATCTCGCTGGGCGGCGCCGCGGTGGGGCTGGCGATGCCGATGGCCGCCTCGCTCCACGCGTCGGTCAACCTGATCGACATCATCATCTGGGGTGTCGCGATCCTGATCGTTCAGGTCGCCGCCTTCCGCGCCACCGACCTGTTCCTGCGCGAATTGCCCAAGCGGATCGAACGTGACGAGATCGGCCCGGCGCTGTTCCTGGCGTCGATCAAGCTCGCAGTCGGCCTGTTCGCCGCCGCGGCGTTCGCCGGCTGAACCCATGGCACGATCTTCGCCGCGCGGCGGCTGCGGCTGCCTGCCGCTGGTGCTGCTCACCATCTTCGTCGCGCTCTACACGCAGTTCCAGGGCGGTACCGGCGGCCAGCGCCGGATCGAACGCAGCGTGATCGATGGCGGCAATCCCCGCCGCCCGCCAGCGGACGGCGACCTTCCCGAATATGTGATCGACCAGACCGGCCGCGTGCAGGACAGCTTCGGGACCGGGTTCGCGGTCGATCGCCGCGGCCGCTGGCTGACCGCCCAGCATGTCGTCGACGGCTGCGACCGCCTGGGCCTCGCGCTCGGCCCCGGACAGGCCGAACAGAGCTTCCGCGTCGTCGAGAGCGCCAGCGCCGACGCGGCGTTGATCGAGGACGGCCTGCCCGCTCCCGAAGCGCTGCCGCTCGCGTCGCGCGTGCCGCCGGTGGGATCGGTCGGCTATCATATGGGCTTCCCCGGCGGTCGGCCCGCGGTCGTCGAGAGCCGCCTGATCGGCTCGGCAAACGCGCTGCGCGGCGAAGGCGGGCGCGCCGAACCGACGCTCGCCTGGGCGGAAGAAGCGCGCTTCCCCGAATTCGATACGACGCTGTCGGGCATCAGCGGCGGCCCGACGCTCGATGCGGATGGCCGCGTCGTCGGGGTCAATTCAGCCGGAAGCGACCGGCGGGGCCGCGTGTTGACCACGCGCCCCGATGCGCTGAGGATGCTGGCCGGAAGCGCTGGCGGGGCTGCGCGCCCGATCGCGGGTCCCGGTGATGCGATCCAGCGCTTCGAACGCTGGCTGGCGAACGGGACGATCCGGCAGATCTATTGCGACGTCGATTGAGATTGGCCGGAGTGCCGTGCGCGCCCGCCGTCGATCAGCGGCGAAGCGCCGTCATCGCCGCGCCGGCATCAGCGAGGATGACCGGCGCGGGGGCCGGGCTGATGTCGATCGCGGGCAGCGCGGGCGCACCGGGCACGGCATAGATGAAGCCGAAGGTGGGGTAGCTGGTGAGGCCCAGGCCCTGCTGCGAGGCGTACCACACCTTCACCTTGCTCCAGTCACCGGCTTCCGAGACGTCGACCGCCTCGACATCGGTCTCCACGCCGCCGCGGCGCGACCAGTTGGCGTGGGTGAGCTTCACGTGGCGGGCGTCGACGATCTGGCTGACCATCGCGACATGGCCGATGCGCATCTTGCCGTGCGGGCGAAACACCAGGACCGAACCGATTTCCGGTTCATGGCCGCGATCGTAGCGGCCCGCTGCCTGGTCCCACCAGGTGCCGGCATTGCCGAAGATCTGGATACCGGAAACTTCACGGGCGAACGGAGCGCACTGCCAGAAGCGTGCCTGCGCAGGCATCGCGATCGCCAGAGCGCAGAAAGCCGCCGCCGCAAACGCAGCGCGTACAGTCCGGACCATGAAGAAACCCCCGTTCGACCCTTTGTCGAGGCTATGTCTGGCGGCAGGTTCGGCCTCTGGATAGGGGGCCGGTGCTGCATTGCGGCGAATGGTTGAGCGGGTGAGATGAATCGATCGCCCGTGTGGAACCGATCACAGCCGGGCTCAATAATCCTTCGAGACGCGGACGTTGACGCTCTGCCGGCCGATCGTCGAGATGCTCGACAGCAGCGACAGCCAGCGCGTCACCTGAAACTCCACCCGCGTCGCGGAATAGCCCTGTCCGTCGGTAATCACCTCCACGAAGGTCCGCCGCGTCAAATATTTGCCCGCCGCCACCGATGTGCCCTGCCCCGTCGTCACGTCGGCGGGCAGGATGCGCAGCCGATCGAGCCCCACCGCCTGCCGCACCGCGTTGATCGGGTTCAGCCCCGTGCCGCCGCCCTGCAGCGAGGCGACCGCCGCGGCAAGTTGCAGCGCCTCGGGCGCCGAAAGATTGGTGATGGAGGTGCCGAACAGCAGGCGTGAAAGCAGTTCGTCCTCCGGCAGCGCCGGCGTGCTGGTGAAGGCGATATCCGGTTTCTGCCCGGTGCCCGAGACCCGGATCGACGCATTCAGCCCCTGGATGTCGGCGATCGCGACGATGTCCAGCACCGGGTCGGCGGGCACGCTGCCGGTGAAGCGGATCGAACCGCGCTCGAGGTCGAAGCGGCGCCCCGAAAATTCATAGCCGCCCTCGACCAGGTCGGCGCGCCCGCCGATCGCCGGCGCCGTCGCTTCGCCCTTGATGTCGAGGTCGGCGCGCCATTCGCTGTCCAGCCCGAGCCCCGTCACCATCAGCCGGTTGCGCGCGGTGGCATGGACATCGAGGTTCCAGGGCGCCGGCGGCGCCGCACGCTCGATCTCCTCGCCCGCACGATTGAGTTCCGTCACCTTGAGACGCGGCACCGCTTCGGCGGCGACGGCACGCCCCAGCCGGAAGCGGCCGCGATCGATCGCAACATTGCCGCTGACCGTGCCGCCGGCGCCATCGGAGAGGATGCGCAGCGGCCCGGTGATGGTCGCGCCGATATCGTCGCGATTGAGCAGCACTGCATGGTTCGCCTGCAGGTCGAGCGCGATGCCGAGGCCATTGGCCGCTGCGAAATCGAACGCGCCGGTGCCCGTCACGGTCCCGCCCTGCCCTGCCACGCCGGTGAAGCGATCCAGCACCAATTGCGAGCCGTTGAAGCGCCCCGTCGCCTGGATGTTGCTGACGACCGTGCCGGTGACCGGACTTTCCAGCCGCGCCCCCGTCGTCCGCACCGATCCGTCGATGCGCGGATTGTCGAACGTACCGTGCACGTCGGCAGCGACCGCGACCGGGCCGGACAGGTCGAAGCTCTCGACACCGGTCAGCCGCCACAGCGTGTCGGCGGCGCCGTCATAGCGGAGCTGTGCGAACAGCGGCGCGCTCGAAAGGCGGGTGAAGAGATCGCCGCTTCCCGGCAGCGGTGCCAGCCGCGCCTGCGCGCGCCCGATCGTGCGCCCGCCGCTCGCCGCGACTGCGCGGACGCCGGCCGAACCGCCGGTCAGCACCGCCGCCACGCCCACGTCGATCGGCCGTGACGACAGCACCAGCCCGGACCGGTTGAGCCCGCGGATCGTGAGGTCCGCCCGCCCCGATGGCTGCCCGCCCTCCGCCTGGCGGTAACTGAGCGAACCGGAAGCATAGCCGCCGAGCCCGAGGCCGGGATAGCCGATGTCCAGCACCGTCATCGGCATGCGGGTAAGCTTCGCCTCCACCTCGGTGCGCGTCGCGCCGAACAGGCCGGAAAGCGTCGCATCGCCGCCCGAGAAGGCCAGCGCCGCCTCCGCCACCCGCCAGCCGCCATCTTCCGGGGTCAGCACCGCTGGGCGCTTGAGCGCGATCGGCCGGCGATCGACGGTCCCCTGCCCGCTGAGTTCGATCCGATCGGGGGAGACGCGCGCGCTGGTCTGGATGTCGAACGCGCGACCCCGCGATCCGGCGAAGGCGGCGGTCACGGTGCCGCTGCCACCCTTGAGGTCGGCGGTGCCTGCGAACCGCGCGAGGCTGACGCCGCCGCGCCGCAGCCCGCGCGCGGTCGCGCTGCCCTTGATCGAGATGCCGTCCGGATCGAGCAGGAACACAATATTCGCATTGCCGCGGCGGATGCTGATCGCCGGCGGCCCCGCGAAGCGCGCATCCTCGACGCGCAACTGCATCTCGATGCGCTGCAGTTCGCGCTCGACCCCGAACAGCAACGGTCCGGATACGCCACCGCCCGTCAGGTCGATGCGGCCGGTGAAGCCGCCCGGATCGGAGCGGATGTCGCCGCGCCCATGCGTGCCCGACACGGTGACGTCGGCGACGCGGATCACCGCGGGCTCGCCGCTGGGCAGCAGGATCTGGCCATTGCTGGTGAACGGCCCCAGCGTCGATCCGCCGGCGGCGCGATAGTCGAACCCCTGCGCGGTCGGATCGAGCAACAGCCGCACGTCCGCCAGGCCGAGCGCGTCGAGCGGTTTGGGCAGGAAGATATCCAGCTTGGGGCGTTCGATCCGCCCGTCGAGCGTCAGTTTGACCGGGCCATATCTGGCCTGCTCGCCGCCGCCCTCGAAGAAGAAGCTGCCATCGACGCGACGATAGCCGTTGCCCGTCAGGCGCAGTTCCGGTGCGGTGAGCTTCAACCCCTTGAAGTGCAGCACGCGATCGGGCCCACGCTCCAACCGCGTATCGAGATAGGGCAGCCCGCCGGCAAGCGAGCGAAGAAACATATTGTCGAAGCGCCGCACCCATGCCTGTCCGCGCCCGACGACCATCGTGCCGCGCCCGCCCGGCCCGGGAACGACCTTCAGCTCGGTCTTGACGTCGACCACGCCCAGCCCGGGGATCAGATAAGAGGTAAGCCCGCCCGCCAGCCCGACATCGTAGCGGCCGGTGATAAGGTCGACGAACAGCGAAAGCTTGCCGTTCAGCTTGTCCGAACGGACGCGCAGCCCATCCCCGGTCAACGCCTTGGCGGTCAGCTTGAGCAGACCCTCGACGCGCAGATTGGCAAGGATGCCGCCCGCCACGTCGCCGACGCCGGTCACGCGCCGGGCGCTGAGCTTGATGGGCACCGCGATCGGCGCCGGCGAAAGCCGGCCGCGGCCTTCGGCGCGCACCGTCTCGAAGCCGGTGTTGTCGAATGCCAGCCGCGGCGCCGTGAGCAGATAATCGAACCGCGCGGTCGCGAACGGGCCGTCGAGGCGCAGGCGGCCGCGCACGTCGCGCCCGGTCATGTTCGGGAAAAGGGCGGACGGCCGCAGCAGGCGGATATCGATCCGCAGATCGTCATAGGCGCCGGCGCCGAGATCGACGCGCCCTTCGGTCTCCACCACCACCGCCTGCGACCGCAGCGCGAGGCGCCCGTCGAGCCGCCGCGCGGCCAGCGTCGCCATACCATCGACGAGGATGCGCGGTGCCGACAGCCGCATCAGCTTGCCCTGACTGACGCGTGACGGATAGAGGCTGCCGGACAGGCTATATGCGCCCTCGCGCACGCCCAGCGACAGGTCGATGACGCGCATCGCCGACATATCGACCAGCGCACGCCCCTGCCAAGCCGTCCAGCGCCCGTCGCCGACGATCCGCGCCGCGACCGTTCGGTCGGTCCCGAGCAGCTTGCCGAAGACGCCGCCCGCCTCCGCCGCCAGCCGCGCATCGAGGTCGAAGCGGTCACGATCCGGCTCGGCGTCGAGCACGAGGTTGAGCCGGTCACCGCGGCCGATGGTGGCGTTGAGACGCACCATCGCGCGGCCGCTGCGGACGTCCGCCGTGCCGGCCAGCCGCCCGGTTCGCGCCGGCCCGGCGACGCCGGCGGCGATGCGAAGCCGGTCGACGCGCAACGCGCCGATGCGGATGTCGAAGCCGGGCAGGATGGGCCCCGCGCGCCCGGTGCGGCGGAGCTCCGGCAGCTTGTGCAGCGTCGCCTGCGCCATCGTCAGGCTGCGGATCTCGAGCCGGTTGGCGAGCCATTTGGTCGGCCGCCAGTCGAGCCGCGCCTCCGGCGTGCTGAACACGACGCCCTTGGGATCGAGGATCTTCACCTCGCGCAGCGTCGCGCGGCGATAGATCGATCCGTCGATCCGGCCGACGCGAAAGCGCAGGCCGGTGGGCGTCTCGATGCGCGCGATGCCGTCGATGATCAGCCGATGCCCCGGGCCGGTATCGATCAGCCACAGCGATATGGCGACGAAACCGACGAGGATCAGCAGCAGCCGCCACAGCCAGCCGAACAGCCCGCGCCGGCTGCGCTGCGCCGGTGCCGGATCGGGCGGTGGCAGCAGGTCCTCCCCGCTCAAAAGGCCTGCCCCAGCGAAACATAGACCGCGATGCGCGGATCACCCGACCGGCGGTTGAGCGGCGTGCCGACATCGACGCGGATCGGTCCGAAACTGGTATAGTAGCGCGCGCCGATACCGGCGCCGTAGCGCAGGTCGTTCGCCCTCGGCAGCGGCGAGGTATAGATGTTGCCCGCATCGACGAAGGGGACGATGCCGAAATCGCCGACGCGCACCCGCGCCTCCAGCGAGAATTCGGTGAGGCTGCGGCCGCCGATCGGATCGCCGTTGGGATCGACCGGGCCGATATCCTGATAGCCATAGCCGCGCACCGAACCGCCGCCGCCGGCATAGAAGCGCCGCGACGGCGCGATCCGGTCCCGCCCCGCGCCCAGGATGGTGCCCAGCCGGACCCGCCCGGCGACCACCACCCGCTCGCTGACGGGCTGATACGCGCTGGCATCGATCTGCGCGCGCGCATAGCCGAACACGCCCGACTGCAACGACAATTCGGGCGACAACCGGCCTGACAGGCGGAAGCCGCGCTGCGGGTTCAACAGATCGTCGGTGCCGTCATAGGCGAGCATGCCCGGCAGCGCGCCGATCAGGAAGGTGCGCCGGCGCGGCGCCGCCTCCTGCCCCACCGTGTCGCGCTCGTCGGACGCGAGCAGTTCGACGCCCGCCGACCATGTCCAGGTCTTCTGCCAGATGATGTTGGTCTGCCGCTCGATGCCCGCCCCGACGCTGAAGGTGCGCGCGTCATAGGCATCGCGGTTGATGTTGGCGAGGCTCGCCTGTGCGGTCAGCACCTGGTCGCGCGCGCGGAAATTGCTGCGCCGCAGGCTGGCGCCGATCAACTGTTCCTGCGTGCCGGCGACGCCGCGGAAGGTGACCGCACCTTCGGGGCGGATGAGGTTGCGGTGCTGCCAGCTCAATTCCGCGCGGATGCCCTGCCCCGTGCCATAGCCGGCCTCGGCGGCGACGGTTCGCGGTGGCGCGGGTTCGACTGCAACGGCGATGTCCACGACATCCTCGCCGGTCGGCACGGCCTCGATCCTGACCGACGATACCAGCCCGGTTGCGATCAGGGCGCGCCGCAGATCCTCGATCATCCGCGCGTCATAGGGCTGACCGGTCTCGAACCGCGCGATCCGCATCACATGACGCGGCCCGAAGATGCGGCGATCGGCCATGCGGATCGTTCCGAACCGTTTCGCCTCGCCGGGTTCCACGTCCATCTTGAGCCGCGCGGTGCGCGTTTCGTGATCGACGATCAATTCCGGTTCGGAAACCTGGGCGAAGGGGAAGCCATCGGCGCCGATCCGCGCGCGCAACGCATCCTCGCCCTTCACGATATCGTCTGCATCCGCCGGTGCGCCGGGCTTAACGCCGAAGGCGTCGCGCAAACCTTCACTCTTCTCTCCGGCCGCATCCAGCCCCGGCAGGTCGACCGTCTGCAGCGTGTAGACGTCCCCGGGCCTGACATCGAGCGTGACGATGATCTGCTGACGCGCCGCGTCTGCGGCGACGACGGGCTCGACGCTCGCGCTATAATAGCCGTCGGCGCGCAGCAATTGCGCCATCAGCTCCGCATCCTCGCGCGCGCGCCGGTCGATCTGCGCGACGTTCGCGGGCTTGTTCTCTCCGGCCTTCAGCGTCGAAAGCGCATCGAAGCGCTGCCGCAACCGCATGACATCATCGGGCGCGAGATCGTCCAGCCCTTCCACGGCCAGGCTATAGCGTTGCTCGGCAGCGATTTCGGTCGCCTGCTGCGCGCGCTCCGGCACGGGCGCGCCGGCAGTCTGGCCATCGTCGCGCGACAGATCGGGCCAATCGACGCCGATATCGGGCATCTCGTCGAGCGGCGACGATGGATCGAGCGTGCCGGTGCCGGCCGAGGGCGATTGGGCAGCCGGCGTTTGCTCCTGCGCGCGCGCCATCGACGCAAGCGAAGCCGCCAAGATCAGAAAGGCCGCCGCAGCATTTCCCTTGCCCGCGGATGGGACGCGACACATTTCCGTCGCTTAGCCGCTCGTTGCGAGCACCGCCAGCGGCCTTCGCTCCCGCCGGCCACCAAGTCGCCGATCGTCGGCGGGCCGTGCCGCCGCCACGATCGAAAACCCGTTCGCTTGGCGCGGAGCATCGTCTATGCGCTGGCAATGATCAATTCACGCCCCCCCGAACCGCGCGGCGCCGGTGCCGCGATCGCGCTGCTCACCATTTCCGGCGCGGTCCTGGGCGCTGTGCTCGGCCAGCCCTCGGCGGGGCTGCTGGGCGGCATCTGCCTCGGCGTGCTGGTTGCCGTGGCGCTGTGGCTGGGCGACCGGCGGCGGCGTTGAGCGGGGCCGTTCAACGCGTGGCCGGCCGCGCCGCACCGCGATAGCCAGGGCTCAGTAGGCGCGCCCGATCAGCACGCGCTCGACCGCCGGCTCACCGGTGAACAGGCAGTTGCCCTCCGCCGGCGCCGCCCCGGTCGGCGCGTTGCGGATGGACAGCCTCAGCCCCTTCAGCGTCTCGACCACCTTCTCGAGCGCCGCCCCGGTCGGGCGCGACCAGCCGACCGAGACCCACCCGGGAAACTTGCCACCCTTCTCGTAGAAGGCGGTGAGCTGCTCGACGGTGGTGATGCCATCGTGGATATTCGCGTCGCGCCGCGCGGTTGCCTCCGCAAGCAGGCCGGCCTGGATCTCTTCCAGCAGCGCCGCCGCACCCGCGACGAAGTCGCCGCGCGGCGTCGCCGCCGAGGCGAGCTTGCCGTTGTCGCCATAGAGCCGGTCACGGCGGACCACCGAGACCGCGCCATTGGCGATATCGCGCGGGCCGACCTCGACGATCAGCGGCGGCCCCTTCTTCACCCACGCCCAGCGCTTGTTCGAGGCCTTGATATCCTTGGCATCGACCTGCACGCGCAGCGCCTCGCCGAAAGCGCTCTGCTGGCGCAGTTCGGCGGCAAGCGCGCGGCAATGCGCAAGAACCGCGTCATCCTCTTCGGTGTCGCGCAGCATCGGGATGATCACCACCTGCTGCGGCGCGACCACCGGCGGCAGGCGCAGCCCGTCATCATCGCCATGCGTCATGATGACGCCGCCGATCATGCGCGTGGAAACCCCCCAGCTCGTCGTCCAGGCATAAGCGAGTTCGCCATCGCGATCCTGGAAGCGGATGTTCTGCGCGTGCGCGAAATTCTGGCCCAGGAAGTGCGAGGTGCCGGCCTGCAGCGCCTTGCCGTCCTGCATCATCGCTTCGATCGAATAGGTCGCGTCGGCACCCGGGAAGCGTTCGTTCTCGGGCTTCTCGCCCGCGATCACCGGCAGCGCGAGCGCGTCCACCGCGAAGCGGCGATAGACTTCGAGCATCTTGAGCGTCTCTTCCACCGCCTCGCCGCGCGTCGCATGCGCGGTGTGGCCTTCCTGCCAGAGGAACTCGGTGGTGCGCAGGAACATGCGCGTGCGCATCTCCCAGCGCACGACATTGGCCCACTGGTTGATCAGCAGCGGCAGATCGCGCCATGACTGGGTCCAACGCGAGAAGGCGGTGCCGATCACCGTCTCCGAAGTGGGGCGCACGACCAGCGGCTCTTCCAGCTTCGCCTCGGGATCGGGCACCAGGGTGCCGTTCTCGGCCTTCAGCCGGTGATGGGTGACGACCGCCATCTCCTTGGCGAAGCCTTCGACATGCTCGGCTTCCTTCGCGAAATAGCTGAGCGGAATGAACAGCGGGAAATAGCAGTTCTCGTGGCCGGTTTCCTTGATCGCCTTGTCGAGCAGCGCCTGCATGCGTTCCCAAACGCCATAGCCCCACGGCCGGATGACCATGCAGCCGCGCACCCCCGATTCCTCGGCCATGTCGGCTTCCGAGACGACGGCCTGATACCAGGCGGCGAAATCCTGCTCACGGGTAACGGAAAGGGCGTGCTTCATGATCTTCTTCTTCTCCCCTCCTGTTTTCGGGAGGGGTCGGGGGAGGGCTTGGGCGTGTTGGCGCACATGCCCTGCCAGGCACCAAACCGCAACGCCCTTACTCCGGCACCGCGTCCCCGTTCAGCAGTCTGATGATCGACGAGAAGTCGAACCCGCCGCCGCCGGCATTCTGCAGCGCCTGGTACAGCGCCAGCGCATTCGCCCCCATCGGCACGCTGGCATTGACGTCGCTCGCGGCCTCGACCGCAAGCTTCAGATCCTTCAGCATCAGCCCGGCCGCGAAGCCGCCCTTGTAACCATTGTCGGCGGGCGTCTGCGGCCCCACGCCCGGCACCGGGCAATAGCTCGTCATCGACCAGCTCTGTCCGGAGGCCTTGGACGAGATGTCGTAGAAGGTCTGGAGATCGAGCCCCAGCTTGTCGGCAAGCAGGAAGGCCTCGCAGGTCGCGACCATCGTCGCGCCGAGCAGCATGTTGTTGGCGATCTTCGCCGCCTGCCCGGCGCCGTTGCCGCCGGCGCGGATCACCGCCTTGCCCATGCGCGCGAGGATCGGTTCGGCGCGGCCGAACGCCGCGTCGGTCCCCCCGACCATGAAGGTCAGGGTGCCGGCATTGGCGGCGGCGATGCCGCCCGAGACCGGCGCATCGACCGCGACCAGCCCGACGATGCCCGCGGCATCCGCCACACGCCGCGCGGTCGCCACGTCGATGGTCGAGCAATCGATCAGGAGCGTGCCGACCGCCGCCGCCCCGAACAGCGCATCGCCATAGACCTGTTCGACATGCTTGCCGGCCGGCAGCATCGTGACGATCGCCTCGGCGCCTTCGGCCGCCGCGGCGGCGGAGGCGGCAATCGCGCACCCGGCTTCCCCAGCACGCGCCAGCGCCGCATCCGAAAGGTCGAACGCACGGACGGCGTGCCCCGCCCGCGCGAGGTTGGCCGCCATGCCGCCGCCCATATTGCCGAGCCCGATGAAACCGATACGTGCCATATCCTCTCCTTGTCGCGCGGGTTGCTTTATTTCCCCGTCCAGTTGCCCGGCCGCTTCTCGACGAACGCGGCCATGCCTTCCGCCTTGTCCGCGGTCGCGCACAGGCCGTGGAACAGGCGGCGCTCGAACAGGATGCCGGTGGCGAGCCCCGTCTCGAACGCGGTGTTGACCATTTCCTTGTTGGCGATGGCGGCGAGCGGCGGCATGCCCGCAATCGCTTCGGCCGCCTTCAGCGCCTCGGCCACCAGATCCGCCGCGGGCACGATCCGGCTGACCAGGCTGGCGCGCTCCGCTTCGGCGGCATCCATCATCCGCCCGGTCAGGCACATGTCCATTGCCTTCGCCTTGCCCACCGCGCGGGTCAGGCGCTGCGATCCGCCCATCCCCGGCGCGACGCCAAGCTTGATCTCGGGCTGGCCGAACTTCGCGGTGTCGGCGGCGATGATGAAATCGGCCATCATCGCCAGTTCGCAGCCGCCGCCCAGCGCATAGCCCGAGACCGCGGCGATCCACGGCTTGCGCGTGGCCGTCACCCGCTCGAACCCGGCGAAGAAATTCTCGCCGAACATCTGCGCGAAGCCCTTCGCCTGCATCTCCTTGATGTCGGCACCCGCCGCGAACGCCTTCTCGCTGCCGGTAAGCACCAGGCAGCGCTGCGCCGGATCGGCATCATAGGCGGCGAAAGCGGCGATCAGATCCGCCAGCACCTGCGAATTGAGCGCGTTCAGCGCCTGCGGCCGGTTCACCGTCACCAGGGTCACCGCCCCGCGGGTCTCGACCAGCAAAGTCTCGTAGCTCATCTAACGCGCTGCTCCTTCATGCCCATATCGTTGATCTCGCTTGCCGGTCAGCCCGCCCGCGCCGGCTGCCACGCCTCATGTTCGGGCAGCGGCGCGAAGATCGTGTCGATCAGATGATCGCTCACCTGCTCGGGCGTCGCCGGGTTCCATTTCGGCGCATTGTCCTTGTCGATGATCACCGCGCGGACGCCCTCGATGAAGTCGTGACGCTGCACGACATGGCAGGCGACGGCATATTCCTGCCGCATCTCGTCGGCGAAATCCTGGAACAGCGCGCCGTTCGCGAGCAGCCTGAGCGATACCTTCATCGTCTGCGGCGACTTGCCGTCGAGCGTCGCGCGCTGCGCGGCCGCCCATTCGCCGCCATCGGCCTCCAGCGCGGCATAGACATCCTCCAGGACGTCCGACGCGAACAGCCGGGCGATGTCCGCGCGCTGCCCCTCGATCGCCGCGGGCGGCGCCGCGACGGCGAGCGACGCGAGGATCTCCTCGATCGCGCGCGGGTCCGACGCGATCCGCGCCTTGGCCTCGTCGAGCGCGGCGGTGGGCAGATAATGGGTCGCGAGGCCCAGCGCGAGGCAGTCCGCACCGTCGATGCGCGCGCCGGTCAGCGCCAGATATTGCCCCACCCGCCCGGGCAGGCGCGACAGATACCAGCCTGCACCCACATCGGGGAACAGGCCGATCCCGGTTTCGGGCATCGCGAAGCGGGTGTTCTCGGTCGCGACGCGATACTTGCAGGGCAGCGAGATGCCGACGCCGCCGCCCATCGTGATGCCGTCCATGAACGCCACGGTCGGCTTGGCATAAGTGAACAGCCGGTGGTTCATCTGATATTCGAGGTGGAAGAAGCGCCGCGCCGCCACGCCGTCCCCCGCTCCGCTCTCCGCGATCAGGCGGATGTCGCCGCCCGCGCAGAATCCGCGCCCCTCGGCGTGATCGAACATCACCACCTCGACCGCGCCGTCGCCGCGCCAGCTTTCCAGGGCATGCAATATGCCCTCGGCCATGCCGGCGGTCAGCGCATGGATCGCCTTGGGCCGGTTGAGGCGGATGCGGCCGGCGCCGCCTTCGGTCCGGATGATCAACGCGTCTGTCACATGTCCTCCTGGCAGGATCGCTACGCTCACTGGCGGGTCAGTTCGCGCCCGATGATCATCCGCATCACCTGGTTCGTTCCTTCGAGGATCGAATGGACGCGCAGGTCGCGCCAGAAGCGCTCGATCGGATAATCCATCAGATAGCCATAGCCGCCATGGAGCTGCAGCGCATCGTTGGCCACCCTGGATCCGGTGTCGGTCGCGAAGCGCTTGGCCATTGCCGCGAAGCGCGTTTTGTCCGGCGCGTCGGCGGTCACCTTCGCGGCGGCGGTGTAGAGCAGGCAGCGCGCCGCCTGCAGCTCGGTTTCCATATCCGCCAGCATGAATTGGGTGTTCTGGAAATCGGCGATCGCCTGGCCGAACTGCTTGCGCTCCCTGGTGTAGTTGATCGCCTCGTCGAGGCAGCGCTGCGCCCCGCCCAGCGAGCAGGCGCCGATGTTCAGCCGCCCGCCGTCCAGCCCCATCATCGCGATGCGGAAGCCTTCCCCCAGGCTGCCCACAAGATTATCCACAGGAACACGCACAGCATCGAAATTGACCTGCGCGGTCGGCTGCGAGTGCCAGCCGAGCTTGCGCTCCTGCGCACCGAAGGACACGCCAGGCATGTCCTTCTCGATCACCAGGCAACTGATCCCCCTGGGGCCATCCTCGCCGGTGCGGACCATCACCACGTAGATGTCGTTCTCGCCGCCGCCCGAAATGAACGCCTTGGTGCCGGTGACGACATAATCGTCGCCGTCGCGCACCGCCCTTGTCTTGAGCGCTGCCGCGTCGGATCCCGATCCGGGTTCGGTCAGGCAATAGGACGCGATCCGCTCCATCGTCACCATCGACGGCAGGTAACGCGCCTTCACCGCCTCGCCGCCGAAGCGATCGATCATCCAGGACGCCATGTTGTGGATCGAGATGAAGGCGCTCGTCGAAGGGCAGCCATAGGCCATCGCCTCCATGATCAGCGCCGATTCCAGGCGGCCCAGCCCGATGCCGCCCGACGCCTCGGACACGTAGATCGAACCGAAGCCGAGTTCGGCGGCGGCGCGGATCGTGTCGCGCGGGAAGATATGCTTCTCGTCCCACGCCGCGGCGTGCGGGGTGATGGCATCGGCGGTGAAGCGCCGTGCGAGGTCCTGAATCTCGCGCTGTTCGTCGGTCAGGTCGAATAGTGCGGTCATTCCGCCGGCTTCCTCTCCATTGCATTCGGGCGCCCGAAACGCGGAAGGACACGCCCCTCGCGCTCCGCGGTCGGGACGGGTCCAACCCGTCCGGCGCCGAACCGTGGACGCCTCCATAGCCAGCCTGATCGCCCGAGGCCATGTCTCCGCTGCCCGCTTGCGCCGCTGCGACGATATCCCGCAGACAGCCATCGGCAAGTCGAATGGCTTGACGCGCCGCCGGACGCGCTCCAACCGCACGTCCGAGGGTAACCGGGCGGAGACGGCGTGAGCGGATCGGACGGCTATGGGGCAGGCGAACGGCGCTTATACGCGATCGGCCTGAGACTGCTGGCGACGCTGTGCCTCGCTTCGATGTCCGCCATGGTGAAGCTGACCGGCGATCGCGGCGTCTCCTTGCCCGAGGCGATGTTCTACCGCCAGTTCTTCGCGCTGCCCGTGGTCGTCGGCGCGATCATGCTCGGCCCCGGGCTCGGTACGATCCGCACGCAGCGCTTCGGCGCGCATCTTTCGCGCGCGGTGCTGGGGCTGATCGGCATGTCAGCCACGTTCGGCGCGGTGTTGCTGCTGCCGCTCGCCGAAGCGACGACGATCGGCTTCACCGTGCCGATCTTCGCGACGGTCCTGTCGGTGCTGCTGCTGAAGGAGCATGCCGGCATCCATCGCTGGGGGGCGGTGTTGCTGGGGTTCATCGGCGTGCTCGTCGTCGTGCAGCCGGGCCAGAGCCATATCCCGATGGTCGGCGCTCTCGTGGCACTCGCCTCCGCCTTCATGATCTCGCTGATCTCGGTGCTGTTGCGGCAGATCGGCAAGACCGAATCGGCGCTTACCACCGTTTTCTGGTTCAGCTTTCTATCCGTGTTGCCGCTGGGAATGCTGCTGCCGTTCACCGGCCGCTGGCACGACGGCGGCACCTGGGCGCTGCTGCTGGCGATGGGCACGCTGGGCGGCATGGGCCAGATCGCCCTCACCGCCTCTCTGCGCTGGGCCCCGGTCTCGCTGGTGGTGCCGTTCGATTACATCAACCTGCTGTGGGCGACGGTGTTCGGCTGGCTGGTGTTCGGCATGCTGCCGGTGGAAAGCACCTGGTGGGGCGCCCCGCTGATCATCGCCAGCGGCCTCTACATCGTCTGGCGCGAGCATCGCCGGAACAGGGAAGTGACCGAGGCCGCCGCCGCGGTGGAGTGAGCGTGGCCTATCCCGCTCCCGCCCCGATCGGCTTGCGGCCGAGCAGCCGCAACGTCGCGTTGCGACAGGCGCGCAACCCCGGATAGAGCAGCCGCGCGCGGCGAGCATCGCGGAAGATCCAGGCGTGCAGCCGGTTGAGCGCGCCGGACGCGCTGCTCATCATCGCGATGCGCTGCATCACCTGATCGCCATGGACATAATCGTCGCCGATGCGCATCCCCATGCCCTGGTCGAGGTCGAAGCCGCGCCGGCGCATCTCGCCCACCAGCGGATCATCGCTGCGCGCATCGACCAGCCGCACCGGCCCCGCTGCCTCGCGCAGCCGCACCATCTTCACATAGGCGGAACAGAACGGGCATTCGCCGTCATAGACGATGTCGATCCCGGGCCGGCTCATGGCAGCACCCGATCATGCTTCGCGTCGTAGAGCGGCAATTCGGTATGCGCGACCACCCGGCGGGTGAGCCGTCCATGATCGAGGCCGAGGCAGACCGAATCCATGACGTAGATGTAGGTGGCGATGCGGCGCTTATCGAGTGCGGAGAAGCGATCCGCGACGAACGCCGACGGCACATGATGGTGCGGCACGAGATAATAGTTGCTGCGCCCCGCCGCATCGAGGCGCGGCAGCATCTGGCGGTGATGCGCCTGCACGAAGCGCGCGAGCGCGTCGGTCGGGCCCCACTCGGGCGCGGCGGGCGCGGCCCGCTCCGGCACACGACAATTGCGGCCGGCGAGCGCATCGTCCCAATGGAGCACCGATCCCCAGATCGACGGGTTGAAATGATCCTTTCCGCCCGGCCACCACAACCGCCCCTGCGAGACCTGGTAGGAGGATGAGTTGAAATAGGCGTTGGGGATGCGGTGGCGCGTGCCATCGTCCATCACCGCTTCGAAATGCGGCGTGGCGAAGCCGGGCGTCTCGTACCAGGCGAGCGTCGCGGTGCGGAACATCGCCATGCCGGCAATGACGAAGGCGATGCAGGTCCAGCGCGGCAGCGCGGTCCAGTCGCGCTCGTCGACGCGGGTGAGTGCCGCGACGATGATCAGGTTGAGCGCGATCCACTTCCAGAAGAGCAGGCCGAGGCTCGCCCAGACGATGATGTGGAACAGGTCGAACGACAGGGTCGCGAGCAGCAGCCAGCGCCGGCGCAGCGGTGCCGCGATCGCGATCAGCTGCACGCCGAGCGCGAGCAGGTTGACCGGGATCGCGGTCCACACCAGCACGTCGTGGATCAGTTGCACCGCGCCGGGCCAGGCGGCGAAGGGCATCGTCCCCTTCTCGAGCGCCGCCGGTACGCCATCCGCCAGCCGGTTGCCGAGCGGCCATGAGAGCGGCCCGCCGTCGAGCGTGAGCTTGGCAAGCCCCGACCAGAAATAATTGGCGAGATGCGCGCCGACGCCCGCCGCGAAGATGGTCAGTGCCGCGCGCCCCAGCACCGCCTCGTCGACGCCCAGCGCGGCACGAACCCGCGGGATCGCCCGCGCCGATCCGATCACGACGAACCCGATCGCCCAGAAGGCGATCACCTCGGCGACGTTGCGGATATCGAGCGTGGAGAAATAGAAGCCGGTGATGCCGGTCTGCAGCTCGCGCATCATCCACAGGATCATCGCCGCCGCGAAGATCGCGGAAGGCCGCCAGAAGCCGACCAGCGCGAGCGCGGCGCCGACCCAGCGCGCATGCGCGTGGAACAGGCTGGCAGGATGTTCCGGCCCGAGCGCAGCATAGGGAATCGCGAAGGGCTCGGCGAGGAAGTAGAGCGTGAGGAAGCAGGCGGCGCCCCGCATCGCCCTGACCGCGAACGCCGGCAGCGCGCGATAGCCGACCCAGCCGAAGCCGAGCGCGGGCGCGGCCACGATCCCCGCCCACAGCCAGATATGTCCGGGCGACGCATCGGCCACGAAATCCGTTCCCTGGCGCAGCAGCGTGAACAACAGCAGTGCCGCCAGCAGATGGATCAATATCTCGCTCAGCCGCCGCTCTTCGCCTGCCGCCACCAGTGGACCACTGTGATAAATGGCCGGTCTCCCCGCTCGCCGGCCCCCGCCGGCCGCACCAGCGCCAATTCCACTTTTTTCGTGACAGGCCGAATACAGAGAGTCATCGATCGGTCACGACGTCCATCTCCCGCCAGGCGGGCGAGAGGCCGACCTTTGCGAAAGCGCCAGGCCCGTTCATACCGATCCGGGGCGCGGGCCTCAGCCGCCATGGCCCAGCGCGGCCTCATCCTTCAGACCGATGCCCGTCAGACGCCGTTCCCGCGCGGCCTTCAGCAGCCAGGCGATCCGCGCCGACGCGTGATCGTAGGAGAGGCCATGCGGCGGGCGGATGTTGGAAACGCAGTTGCGCTCGCTGTCGAGCCGCCCGCACTTCGGTGCCCAGGTGAGATAGGCGCCGAGGCTGTCGGCCGCGGAAAGGCCGGGCCGCTCGCCGATCAGCACCGCGACCAGATCGACGCCCAGCGCCGCGCCCACCTCGTCGCCCAGCGCGACGCGCGCCTGATGGGCCAGCACCACCGGCGCGATCCGCCAGCCCCGCAGCCGCTCGACCAGCGCCACCACCAGCGACGCCGCATGGGCATGCACCGCCGCTGCCGACAGCCCGTCCGCCACGACGATCGCGAGATCGGCCTCCGCCGGCTGCAGCGCCTCCATATCCGCCTCGTCGAGCAGGCGGCCGAGATCGGGCCGCGCCAGATAGGTCGCGCGATCGGGGGCGCGGCTGCGCACCTCCACCACCGGCCGGCCGATCGCCTCGGCAAAGCCCTCCACCGTCAGCTCGGCATGCACCGCGTCGCGCGCGCGGGCGTGCGCAAGCTGGAAATCGAGCATCGGCGTGGTCGGCAGCGCATGCCCGACCCGCCCCAGCGCCACCCGCGCCTGCGTCAGCGCACGCAGCCGCGCGGCGCGATCGGGGAGGTCAGCCATCGAGTTGCGCCAGCGCCGGCACCGCGCGCAGCGGCAGCGCCGCCGGCGCATCGGCGATACGGCCGTCGGCGCCGATCAGCCCGACATCGGCCAGCCATGCCTCGAACTCGGGCGCCGGCCGCAACCCCAGCACCTCGCGCAGGTAGAGTGCATCATGAAAACTGGTCGACTGATAGTTGAGCATAACGTCGTCGGCGCCGGGTACGCCCATCACGAAGTTGATGCCGGCCACGCCCAGCATCGTCAGGATCATGTCCATATCGTCCTGATCGGCTTCGGCATGGTTGGTGTAGCAGATGTCCAGCCCCATCGGCAGGCCGAGCAATTTGCCGCAGAAATGATCCTCCAGCGCCGCGCGCAGGATCTGCTTGCCATCATAGAGATATTCGGGGCCGATGAAACCGACCACCGAATTGACCAGCAGCGGATCGAACGCCCGCGCGACGGCATAGGCGCGCGCCTCCAGCGTCTGCTGGTCGATGCCGTGATGCGCATCGGCCGAGAGCGCCGATCCCTGCCCGGTCTCGAAATACATGACATTGCTGCCGACCGTGCCGCGCTTCAGCGCCGCGGTCGCGGCATGCGCCTCCGCCAGCAGCGCGATATCGATGCCGAAACCGCGATTGGCGCCTTCGGTGCCGGCGATCGACTGAAAGCAGAGGTCGACCGGGGCACCGCGCTGCACCAGCGCGAGCGTGTTGGTGACGTGGGTGAGAACGCAGCTTTGCGCTGGAATGCGCCAGCCCTGCCGCACCTCGTCGAGCAAGGTCAGCAGCCGCGCCGCCTGATCGACGCTGTCGCCCGCCGGGTTGATGCCGATCACCGCATCGCCGCTGCCCAGCAGCAGCCCGTCGAGGATCGAGGCGGCGATACCGGCGGGGTCGTCGGTGGGATGATTGGGTTGCAGCCGCACCGAGAGCCGCCCGGGCAGCCCGATCGTGGTGCGGAAGGCGGTCACCACACGGATCCGCCGCGCCGCCGCGACCAGATCCTGATTGCGCATCAGCCGCGAGACCGCCGCCGCCATTTCGGGGGTGATGCCGGGCGCGGCGGCAGCGATCGCCGCGTCGTCGGTGGCGGGATCGAGCAGCCATTCACGGAAGCCGCCGACGGTGAGATGGCGGATCGGCGCGAAGGCCTGCACGTCGTGGCGGTCGACGATCAGCCGGGTGACCTCGTCCGCCTCATAGGGAATGACCGCCGTATTGAGGAAATGCGCGAGCGGCAGGTCCGCCAGCACATAGCGCGCGGCGACCCGCTGCTCGGCGCTTTCGGCTGCGATGCCGGCGAGCACATCGCCCGACCGCAGCGGCGATGACGCGGCGAGCACATGGCCGAGGTCACGGAAGACATGGCGGGTGCCGGCAAGGTCGACGCGATAGGCGGTCAAAGCATTGCTAGCCTTCTTCCTACTGGCCCTGTTGCCTTGGCGGAGAGGGAGTTACGCCGTCAATCGGTAAACACGCGGCCGCGCGTCACGAAGCGGGTGCCGCGGCCATTGTCGAGGCTGAACGTTCCGCCCCGGCCCGGCGCCGCATCGAGGATGAGTTGCGTGTGCGCCCACAATTCGCCCTGCGCCGCGCCGATATAGACCGGAACACCGCCGGCCATGCCGAGCAATATGTCATTGTCGCCGATGCGGAATTCACCGGCGGGATAGCACATCGGCACCGATCCGTCGCAGCAGCCGCCGGACTGGTGGAACAGGACGTCGCCATGCTCCGCCCGGATCTCCTCGATCAGCGCCAGCGCCGCGGGCGTGGCGACCACGCGTTCCTTCCTGTCGGCCATCGATCCGTTCCTCTCCGGTTGTGCGCATGACGAGCGCTACCGCCCCGCATCGCCGTTGGTCCTGTGGACAGCGCCGATCCGCATCAGCCCTGTGCGGCGCGGCGATAGACCAGCGACAGATTGTTGGCCGGCATCGGCACGATCCGGTCGAGCGCGAAGCCATGCCCGGCGGCCAGCGCGGAGACATCCTCCACCGCGCGCAGCCCCCAGGCAGGATCGCGCGCCTTCAGCGACTCGTCGAAGGCGAGGTTGCTCGGCGCGGTCGGCACGTCGGCCTGCACGAACGGCCCGTAGATATAAAGCGGAGCCCCCGCCGGCAGCAGCCGCGCCGCGCCCGCGAACAGTCCCTCGGTCGCGGTCCACGGGCTGATGTGGATCATGTTGATGCACAATAACGCGTCCGCCGCCTCCACCGGCCAGTCCGCCGCCGCGGCATCGATCCGCACCGGCGGCCGCAAATTGACATGCCCCGCCTCCGCCGACCAGGATGCGATCGACCGCAACGCCGCCTCGTCGGGATCGCTCGGCTGCCAGACGAGGCGGTGGAACTGGCCGGCAAACCAGGCGACATGCTCGCCGCTGCCGCTGGCGATCTCGAGCACCAGCCCCTGCGGAGGCAACACCTCGCGCAACACCGCGAGGATCGCGTCGCGGTTGCGCAAGGTCGCCGGCGCGTGGCGACGATCTTCGGGGCCAGCTTCAGCGGCGATCCAGGGGCCTTCTGTCATGGGGAGAGGAATAGCAGAGTGGCGAGCAGGGGCACTAGCCGGATTATTGGTTCGAGAAAGCAAGAACGTCCAACATCCCATCTTCTGTCAGAAGTAGGTATTCGCCAATTTGTGCATTTCCGTAACCGGTGTAATCACATTTTTAATGATTTCGCGCTACAGAGATCAACGGACATCCGTCGGCAGGAGATTCCATCGCGATATCCGCAAATGTTTAACATGGGCGCCGACGGGGCCATCAACGGTGTGCATGGGTCTTCAATGAGAAAATTTCTGATTGCGACTGCCTTTGCCGCAGCACTCACATCTGTGCCGGCGCGTGCAGATGAGTTTTTCGCCGTTACGCCATCGGGCGCAACCGAAATGATTTTTGCAGAGCCGCCTTCCGAAGTGGTCGGCAAGCTATCCGCGAAATGTATCGACATGGGCTGGAGCATTGCGTCATCAACGGCCAACGATGTCATTTGCGAAGCTCCGATGAATTTTGGGCAGTCCCTCATGGGACAGTTACTCATGGGAAATAGTTACTCCACACCTCCACGACGATTCTTCAAATATAGCGTTGCGAGCGTCAATAACGTGTCTCGTGTCCAAGCGTCTGGCTGGATGGAACTTCAAATGGCTTTTGGACAGATGCGCCGGACAGATTTTGCCGGTGCGCCCTTTCACAACAGCGCAATGAACATTCTCGGCAGTATGGGAGGAAAGCCGCCGGTCGGAACAACGTTTCCTAACCACGTCGTGCTCGGACTCCAATTAGACCCGGTTGCAAACGGCAAATACACACAAATGCGTGTCACGTCGGTCACGGACGATTCGGCTGCTGCAAAGGCAGGTGTTCAAGTCGGCGATGTTATCAACTCTATAGCCCAGAAGCGCTTTAAGGATGGAGACGATTTGCTGGATGCGACTGCGAAGGCAGCAAAAACGCCAGTCTATCAGATCGAAGTGATGCGCGCTGGAAAAGCAGTCAAATTGGATGTGGCTCGGGTATTTCGCGCAGCGTACACCGAAACCGTAACACCAGCAGTCGTCGCGCCGATGGCAGTGAGCATTGTGAATGCGGCGTCTACTCTCTCCGTCGCGGACGAAATTGAAAAGCTAGCCAAACTTAAGGATAGTGGTCTAATTACACAAACTGAGTTCGACCAACAGAAAGCCAAATTGCTTTCACGATAGATGTTCGATATACGGATCGCCCCGTGGAGCATGCATTAATTGCGCGGCCCAGACTATCGCCGTCTCCACTGCAACAACCGTTGGATCCTGCCGTGGAAAAGGCAAGCTTCGGGCAAGGTGGTTCTCTTCGCAGCATCCTGAGTCGAGCCCGATAGGCATTCATTATCGGCCCTAATTTCGCGCGGGCGGGAGAAGGCCTTCAGAATGCAATCGTCGACGGGTCAACGCCGCGCCAGTCCGTCCACGAGCAACCGCGTCACGCTTGCCGCATAGCCTTCCGGCAGCGGTTCGAGGCTGAACAGCACGCGATAGATCAGGCTGCCGATCACCAGATCGAACAACGCATCCGCGCTCGCCCCATCCGCGATCAGCCCGGCGCGCTGACCCCGCGCGACGATATCCGCCAAGGTCGCGCGCGCGGCGGTTTCGGACTCCGCCTGCAATTCCCGCTGCAACGCGCGGTCGCCCTGCGTCACCGCGATTACGCCGACCGCCGCGGCGCCGATGTCCGGCCGCTGGTAGCGATCGAGCAATTGCTCGACCAGCGCCAGCACCTGTGCCTCGAGCCCCTCCGTATCGATCACGTCCGGCAAACGCCCCTCGCCGCCCGTCGCGATGGCATTGGCGATGTGCACCTTGGTCGGCCAGCGCCGGTAGATCATCGAGCGCGGAACCTCCGCCATCTGCGAAATCGCATCGAAAGAGAGCGCGCGGAAGCCGCCTTCGGCAAGCAGGCTGCGCGCGGCATCGAGGATCCGGCGATCGATGTCGGCGTCGCGCGGGCGGCCCCGCGCTTTCCTGATGCTCGCTGCCATGGCGCTTGGTGGCCCGCCGCGCCAGCGCCTGTCCAGACCCTCATGATTGCCGCTTGCAGTTTTCGGAACAGACTGTACCTTTTTAGCCGCACGGACGGCCCGCAGAGGCCACCGGCGGCGATGGAGGGGATGGATGCTCGATCTGGTGATCCGTAACGGGTTGATTTGCGACGGAAGCGGCGCGCCGCCGTTTCGCGGCGACGTCGGCATGCGCGATGGCAAGATCGTCGCGATCGGCGAGGTTGCAGGCCGTGCGCGCGAGTCGGTCGATGCCACCGGGCTGGTGATCGCCCCCGGTTTCATCGATCCGCACACCCATTATGACGCGCAACTGGTGTGGGACGGGCTGGCGCAGCCCAGCCTCGAACATGGCATCACCACGATCATGCCGGGCAATTGCTCGCTGAGCCTCGCGCCGCTGCGTGCCGAGCATCGCGAACTGCTGGGCGCCACCTTCCGCAAGATCGAGGAAATGCCCAAGAACGCGTTCGACGCGGGCTTGTCCTGGACGTGGGAGAGCTTCGCCGAGTATCTCGCGGCGATTCGCGGCCAGCTTGGCGTCAACGTCGCGCCGCTGGTCGGCCACAGCCTCGTGCGGCTGTGGGTGATGGGCGAGGCGGCGCGCGAACGCGCCGCGACCGATGACGAGATCGTCGCGATGCAGGGACTGCTGGCCGAATGCCTCGATGCTGGCGCGGTGGGGATGAGCGGATCCTGGGTCGATATCGATCATGAGAACCGCCCGGTCGCCGCCCGGCTCGCCGAACCGAAGGAACTGGACGCGCTGTGCGCCACATTGGGCGCGCATGGCGGCATCCTCCAGATCGTCCCCGAGTTCTGGGACGCAGACCTTCTTTGCGCACGCATCGACCTGCTCGCAGACCTCTCGCGCCGCCACGGCATCGCCACCACCTTCTCGCCGCTGTTCGACAGCAATGCAGCGCCCGAACTCGTCGGCATCGCGCTCGATCGCATCCGGCTGCAGACTGCGCATGGCGCGCGGGTGACGCCGCAGATGCAGACGCGGCCGATCGACCTCTCGTTCGACCTGACCGCGCCGATGTCCACCTTCGCCACCCTGCCCGCCTGGTGGGCGATGACCTTGCTGCCGCGCGACGAGAAGCTGGTGCTGCTCGCCGATCCGGAGCGGCGCCGCGTGCTGGCGGGGGAGATGGATCATTTCATGATGCCGATCGGCCTCAAGATCGATTTCGCCGATGCCTATGTGAAGCGGATGGGCCGCCCCGATCCGGCGCTGATGGGCCGCCGCGTGGGCGATATCGCCGCCGAACGCGGCTGCCACATCGCCGAGGCCATCATCGACATCTCGCTCGCCGACGATCTGGAGACCGCGTTCGGGCTCGACGCGATCGGGCATGACGATGCCGCGAAGATCGCCGGTCTCCTCGCCGATCCGCTGATCGGCATCGGCGCGGGCGACGGCGGCGCGCATGTCACCAACTTCGCGACCTATGGCGATACGGGCTATCTGTTCAGCCGCTACGTCCGCGGGTTCGGCGCGATGCCGCTGGAGCATGCGGTGCGCAAGCTGACGCATGATGTCGCGACCGTCTGGGGCCTCAAGGATCGCGGTCTGCTGCGCCCCGGCTATGCTGCGGACATCGTGCTGTTCGATGCCGAGAAGATCGATCGTGGACCCGAGATCGCGGTGGACGACCTCCCCGCCCCCGGCTTCCGCTATATCCGCCGCGCCAAGGGCGTGATGCGCGTGTTCGTCAACGGCGCGCTCGCCTACAGCCGCGCCACCGGTTACGCGCCGGCTCGCTCGGGCATGGTTGCCGAGCGGATCGCGGCATGAGCGCGTCCGCGCTGCCCCCCGTCCGCCGCTTCATCCAGCCGCTGTCGGGCGACGACTGGGCGAGCATCGCCGACCGGCTGATGCCCGATGCCGACCCTGATGAGGCGATCGCCCAGCTCAAGAGCTGGAACCTCCACCTCGCCTTTCGTCCGGTGAGCGTGATCACGCCTTCGGACGTGATGTTCGTCGAGCCGCCGCGGACACGATGAGCGCGAACGGCGCCGTCATCGACACCGTGCGGCTGACGCCGACGCATGATGGCGAGGCGGCGCTGGTGATCGGCCTCCGCTTCGCCAATGGCGGCCGGTCCAACGTGCAGATCGCCGCGGACGAGGCGCGCGCAGTGATGGCGAACGCCGGTGTCGGCAATGCGATGGATCTGGTGGGCCGATGCTGGACGGTGCTGGACGTGAAGACGCCCGCCTTTCTCGGCGCCGCGACAACGGACAAAAGGGAGAGCGTGGCATGAATGCCGAAACCAAGCTGGCGCCAGACGAGGCCGCCTATCTGATGGGCGGCGCAGAACCTGCGACCTCGAGCGTGCTGATCAGCAATTCCAAATATCTCAACAGCCCGCTGTTTCGCGACGTCTATGCGCAGATGGGGCTGAAGCGCGACGGGCACGACCTGCCCGACGCCTATCTGATCCCCACCTTATCACGCGCGATGGGCGAGGTGACCGATCCAGCGCGCATCGACGCATTGCTGGCGGCGGAGCGCGAGCGCCTGCCGGAATTCGCCGCCTGGCTGGACGAGCGCTTCATCTCGGACTTCACCGTCGAGCAGGTCGCGCATTGCGCCGAAGGCACGCTCGGCGCGCGCATCCGCGCCTTCATCGCCGACAGCGGCTATGCGATCGACTTCCTGTTCAAGGAGGCGCCCCGCACCGACTATGAATTCCTGATCAAGCGCCGCGCGCAGAACCATGACATCGAGCATATGGTCACCGGCCTCTGCCCCAGCCAGGTCGGGGAAATCGCGCTGATCGCGGCCAACACCATGGCCAACACCAATTATTTCTCGGTCGACTTCGCGCATGAGCTCAACCTCTACGGCACCGTGCTGATGGCCACCTCGCTCAGCCGGTCGGGGCTGCATTACCCAAAAACATTGCCCGCGCTGCTGGAAGGCATTTCGCGGGGCTATGCGCTGGGCGCGCGGCAGGAAAAGCCGCTGTTCATGATCCGCTGGGAAGACCATCTCAACCGCCCGCTGGCGGAAATCCGCGCCGAATTCGGGTTCGAGGACGGACCCGAGCCGGGATATTGGGACTGGGTATTCCAGGAGTTCAAGGGGTGACCCTCTAGCACCTCATCTTCGGGGCATCGGGATCATCCAGTCCCCCGGACTGGACCTGGACTGCCCGGGGCAGTCCAACCCGATGCCGGGTCGGGGTGGAGGCGAGCGCAGCGCACTTCCGACCACGTCGGAAACCGCGCCCGCCCCCGAAGGGGACGGGCTGAGAACAAGACATGGGAGAATCGCATGAAGGGACCAGACCAACTCTGCGAGAGCTACGGCCAGGCCATGCTCGACAAGGATGGCCGCGCGATCGCGGGCCACTATCTCTTTCCCTACATCTCCTTCACGCTGGGCGGTGTCCACAGCTTCGAAGACCGCGCCACCGCGGACGAGGCCTGCACGCAGCAGGTCGCACGCTTCGGCCGCTCCGGTGTCGGCACCGATATCCGGCTCAAGGACTACAAGGTCGTCCCTGTCTCCAACGATGCGGCGCTGTGCCACCTGACCTGGGAGGTGTTCCCCCAGGATGGCACGCCCGGCTGGTCGTGGCTCAACATCTATGGCTATCGCCGCAAGGGCGATGAGGAGGGGTTCGAATTCAACATCTCCGACAATGAGATCGCCGAATTGTTGAAGCGGTTCCCGACCTTCTTCTCCTTATAGGGGCGCCCGTTCCCACCGCCGCGCAAGCGCGATTCCGGCGAGGTTCTTCGACCGCGGCACCTGTTTCAGCCGCACCCGCGATATGCCTGCGGCCGCGACGCCGAACGCCGCGACATAGGGCTGCAGCTGTGCGCTGCGGCACCGCCACCGTCCGCGTGCCTGCTCGACGACGAGCGTCGAATCGCCCACGAACAGCACATCGGTCGCCCCTGCGGCGACCGCGAGTTCGGCCGCGAACAGCAGCGCCAGCCACTCGGCCTGATTATTGTCGCCGATACCCAGCCCGTCGCGCAGATGGACGGAGCCCCCGACCACCACAGCGGCCTCCATCGGCCCAGGATTGGGCCGGCAGCCACCATCGAAATAGAAGGTCATTCGCCCGCTCATCCCGGCTTCATTAGCCACGATTTCGGCCGGATGTCTGCCTTCGCCGTTCGCGATTCGCCGATCCGCGCCATGCCGGGCAGTTCTCTGCGCGGAACCGCGCGAAGCCCCGCGGCGGCGCTCAGCCCACGGCCGGCGCGTTCTCCATATAGATGATGTTGGCGGTCAGCCGCGCCACGCCAGCCCTGTCGCCCGCTTCGATCGCGTCGGCGATCTGCGCCCAAATGCCCGCCGAACGCGCGCAGCGGCGCTTGATGTTGGGCTGCGTCTCGGCGAGCGCGAGATCGGCCGCGCGCGACGACCAGCGGCGGTAGAAATCCGCCGCGCCATTCGCACCTGCAGGCGACACCGCCTCAGTACCGAACCGGCACGATGCGGATCCGGTCGATCGCTGTCGCGCTCGCATTCAATCGGCTGACGGCGGCGCTGCGGATCTGTTCGAGCAGCATTGCATCATAGCCTGGCTCACCGGCGCACATCTCTGCGTCGGTCTCGATCACGAGGATCACCGATCGTTCGCGACCGTTGATCTCCCACTCATGCCATGTACGAAGGATATGGTCGGACTCACCGGCCGCAACGGTCATGGCGGCGCTCCTGTCGCAAGCGGGAGCACGAGCCGGTCTCTCAGTCATCGGCAGCCTGCGGAACCCGCGCCGATAATGATCCCTCCTAGGGCATCGCCCGCCGATCAGCCAGACATATCGGACTGTCGCCAGCCCGAACGGCATAGCGGTTATCGTTGGCCTAAGTGGTAGCCTGGACATCGATAACGGCATTTCAGGATTGAATTATGATGTTCTGTACATCATAGGAACCCATATGATCACCTCTCAGCAACTGCGGGCAGCGCGCGCCCTGCTGGGGATCGACCAGAAGCGCCTTGCGGCGCTGGCGGGTGTATCGTTGCCGACGATCCAGCGGATGGAAACGTCGGACGGGCAGGTGCGCGGCGTCGTCGAGACGCTGGTCAAGGTCATCTCGGCCCTGGAGCGCGAAGGCATCGAGTTGATCGGGGAGAATCTTCCCAGCCCGGGCGGCGGACGCGGCGTGCGGTTGAGACAGTGAACGGACAAGGGCAGATGACGGACAGGGGCAGATGACGGACAGCGACGACGATTATGTGTATGACGAGGAGAGCGGCGAATGGCTGCCCGCTTCCGAACGCGCCGAGCGGCAGCGCCGCGCCGCGCAGCCCGAAGTCCGCGATGCGGTCGGCAATCTCCTGTCGGACGGCGACCAGGTCACCCTCATCAAGGATCTCGACGTCAAGGGCGCGGGGCAGACGCTCAAGCGTGGCACGCTGATCAAATCGATCCGCCTGACCGGCGACGCGCAGGAGATCGACTGCAAGTTCGATGGTATCAAGGGGCTGGTGCTGCGGGCGGAGTTCGTCCGCAAGCGTTGACAATGCGCCGGATCGCGGTGCCGTCCGGCGCCGGTTGAACAAGCTGCGGGTCCATTCCTCGATGGAGAAGCATCGCCCCTGACGACCGGCAACACATCGAAAGCCACCCAAGGGATTTGGCCGGCCCCGCCGGTGCGCGCCCATCCCCTGTCATCGCCCTGCCACCAATGCCGCGGATAAGCCCCGTCGGCGGCGAGGCGGAACGAATGACGGGCGTGATGAAGTCGGTGAGGCGGCGGTTCGGGCTGCCCGAGGGGTTTCTGGCGCTCGCGGGGACGGAGTTCTGGGAGCGGTTTGCCCTCGCCGGGGTGAAGTCGATGCTCACCCTCGTGCTGATCGATCATGTCGTGGGGCGGGCAGACGTGTTCGGGTCCGGCGCGGCGGAGCGGGCGCTGGAGGGTTGGTTCGGGCCGCTTTCGGCCGCCGGCTTCGCTTCGCAGATCTATGGCATGGCCAACGCCTTGCTGTATCTTTCGGTGCCGCTGGGCGGGTTGCTGGGGGATCGGGTCGCGGGGCCGCGGGGCGCCGTCTATCTCGGCGGCGGGGCGATGGTCGCGGGGCTGTTGCTGATGCCGACGCGGCTGTTCTTCCTGCCGGGGCTCATATTGTTCGCAACAGGCGCGGGGACGCTGAAGGGCAATCTCTCGACCGTCGTCGGCACCTTGTTCAACGACGATGCGGCGCGAAGGCGCGGCTTTGCCTGCTATCTGGGCGTCCTCAACGCCGGCGTGATCTGCGGCCCCTTCGTCTGCGGTGCGCTCGCGGTGGTGGGCGGCTGGCGCTGGAGCATGATGGCGGCGGCGGTTGCGGTCTCGATCGGGCTGGCAGGCTATCATCTGGCGGCCCGGCGGATCGCGGTGGCGGCGCCGGCGAAGCGGTCACCCGCCCCCTCTCCCGCCGACGCGCGCGACCCTGCGGGCGCGGGAGACCTGGCGCGCGTCGTCGCGGCGCTGCTCGCAGTGTTCCTGTGCTTTGGTGCCTATGAACAGATCGGCAACATGTTCCTGGTCTGGGCGCGGACGCAGGTGGCGCTGGAGGCGTTCGGCTGGCGGCTGCCGGTGCCCTGGCTGCTCTCGCTCGACGGGCTGTTCACGCTCGCGCTCGTGCCGTTGACGCAGATCGGGCTCAAGGCGCTGGCCCGCCGCGGGCTGGCGCTGGGCGCATTGGGGCAGATCGCATTGGGTTGCGCGGCCTGCGCGCTCGGCAATCTGGTGCTGGCGGCATCGGCCACGATCGGCACCGGCGCGGTGCCGATCGTGGCGCCGCTCGCCTATCTGCTGCTGATCGACGTTGCGATCGTCCTCGTCTGGCCGGCGGGGCTCAGCCTCGTCACTGCCTCCGCGCCGGCGCGCTTCACCGGGCTCTGGGTGGGCATCTTCTACCTCCACGGCTTCTTCGCCAATTTGTGGGTCGGCTTCGGCGGCGCCTTCTACGAGCGGATGGCGCCCGCGCAATTCTGGGCGCTGCACGCGCTGCTCGCCGCGGCCGGCGCCGGCGTGGCGCTGGCAGCGGCGGGCGCCGGTGCGTGGGTCAGGCGATCACCACCTCGGCATGGTCGAAGGCGCGGGCGAATTCCTCGTCGAGCGGCGCCTCGGTAACCAGCAGGTCGACATCGGTGAGCGCGGCGGTGTGCATCAGGCCGTAGCGGCCGAATTTCGAGGAATCGGCGCCGAGCAACACCTTTTCCGACGTGGCGTAGGCGATGCGGCTCATCGCGGCCTCGCCCGGATGATAATCCATCAGCCCGCGATCGAGGCTGATCGCGCCGACCGACAATATCGCCAGATGCGGCGTGAAGCCGGCGACATAGGCTTGCGCGGTGTGATCGGAGAAGGCGCGATAATCCGGATCCATTTGCCCGGCGGCGAGGAACAGGCGGTTGTTGTTGATGCTGCCGAGGTCGTTCGCCACCTGCAGCGAATTGGTGATCACCGTCAGCGACCGCCGGTCGACGAGCTGCCGCGCGACATAGCAGGAGGTGGTGCCGCTATCGATGAAGAGGATCGCGCCGTCGGGCACGAACTCGGCGGCGGCGCGGGCGATGCGCAGCTTGGCGTCGGCATGCTCCTCCATCCGCTGGACGAGCGGGCCTTCGTAGACGGGAGCGGCGAGGCGCGCACCGCCATGTTCGCGGATGATCGCCCCCTGTTCCTCGAGGATGCGCAGTTCGCGGCGGATCGTTTCGTCGGACACGTTGAGGTCGGCGGCGAGGCCGTTCACCGACAACGCCACACCCCCGCGCAACCGCGCGACGATTTCGCGCTGACGCTCGGATCGTTTGAAAATGGTGGATCTCCTTGGGCGGCGGTGAGGGCTGAGGGTGCCCTGTGTGTGGTGGAATGGTCAATTGCGGGCGGATCGGCAGATACCCGCGGTGGCTCCTTTCGTCCTCCCCGAGCAGAGCTCGGGGAGGAAACATGCTCCGTCCTTTAGAACCCGACGCGGAACTGCATGCGCACGTAGCGGGGCGTCTGATACGCCTGCGGGGTGCGATAGAGCGGGTTCGGGGTGCCGTTGCCAAGTTCGCCGGCTTCGTTGAAGGCGGTCACCGACTTGCTGTTGAACAGGTTGAACACGTCGAAGCGCAGCGAGGCGTCGATACCCCAGGTCTTGGGCATGTTGACCACCGCGCTGACGTCGATCGACTTCAGCCAGTCGCCCTTGAAGGCGGAGCCGCGTGGCACGACCTCGCCGCCGCAATAATAGCTATAGCCATGATAGCCGTAGGCGGTCGGGTCCACGTCGAACGGCACGGTGCCGATGCAGCTGTAATGCTTCGGTGACTGCACCAGCAGGTTGGCGCCGAGATCGAGGAAGCTCAGCGGTCGATAGCTGCCATAGAGCTTGAGCGTGTGGCGGCGATCGTTGGGCAGATAGCCATAGGCGCCGCTGAGGAAGCCGGGCGAGTCGAAGTCGGCCGAGCGGTTGACCGCGAGCTGGCCGTTCTCCGAGCGCACGCCGCCCTCATAATTGCCCTTGTTCATCGCCCAGGTGTAGGAGCCGGAGAGCCCCCACACGCCGTCGAACGCGCGATCGAAGGTGAGCGTGACGGAGTCGAAATTGCGCTTGGGCTTCGGGTAACGCAGATCCTCGGCGCGCAAGGTGGCGACTTCGTTGGTGCCGTCCGGCAAGGTGATGTTGATCACCGTGTCACGCCCGGGATTGGCGATCGGCCAGATCGAGCCGCCGGGGAATTGGGCGGTGCAATCAGCCTCGCTGAACCCAGCGCGGACGCAATAGGCGCGCGCGCCATAATCCGCCGAGATATCCTCGATCGCGTCGTTGAGGCTGCGATGGGTGTAATAGAGGCCCAGCTTGATGCCGTCGCCGAGCCGATGCTCGCCGCCGAAGATGAACTCGTCGATCGATTGCGGCTTGAGGTTGTGCGCGATCGACGAGGAGTAATCGGCGGTGCTGCCGTCCCGGCTGACGATGCAGTTGGCGACGCCGGTATCGGGGCAGGCGGTGAGGCCAAGGCCGCCGAGGATCGGCGCGCCGGCATTCGGCGTGCCATCGGCGCTGTTGATGCCGTTGAGCAGGTTGTAGCGCGTGTAGGTGACGGTGCCGCCGGCGACGTTCAGGTTGATATCGCCCGACATCGGCAGGAAATATCTGCCGAAGAAGCCGTAGAGCTTCGTGCGGCGATCGCCGAACACGTCGAACGAGGCGCCGAGGCGCGGCGCCCACTGGTTGCCGGACTTGTAATAGGATTTGCCGTCGACCCCCTGGTTGCTGAACCGGTCGTTGCGCAGCCCGAGCTGCAACTTCACACGGTCGTCGAACAGCGACCAGTCATCCTCGATATAGAAGGCTTCGTTCTTGACCGTGGTCTCGCCATTGTTGCGATACACGCGGGTGGTGTAATAGTCGGTGCCCAGCGGGATGCCGAGGTCGGCGGAATCCTGCGTGCCGGCGGTGAAGATCTTGTAGAAGCCGCCACCCATCGTCTGGTGGATCTGGCTGGACGTGTCGGTTTCATGATCATAGCCCACGCGCAGGTGGTGCGCGCCGAAGATCTCGAAGTTGAAATCGACATCGGCGCGGTAGAATTCACGCTTGTCGTTGGTCAGGCCATAGGCATCGGTGATGCGGTTGAGGCCGATGTCGGTGCCCGCCGGATTCTCGCGATAGTCGAGGACGCGTTCATTGGTGATGTCGAGCGGCAGGGTGCCGTCGCGCAGCTTGTTCTGGCCATAGGCGGCGGAAACGGTGAGCCAGGGCGCGAAGGTGCCGGTGTAGCGGCCGACGAAATTCTCGCCGCCGGCGCGCTGGTCGGTGCCGCCGGTCTCGGCGCCCTTCTCGCCCGTCGCGCGATCATAGACCAGGCTGCGGGTGTGGGTGTCGTTGCTGCTGTCGAAATAGGTGAATTCGAGGTGCTGGTCGTCGGTGACATAGCCGTCGACCTTCACGCCCCAGAACGGGCTGGTGTTGCGGACGCGGGTCGCATTGTCCTGGTCGGCATCCGGCGTGAAGCTCTCGAACTCGCGGAAATTGTAGAGGCCGTAGACGAACAGATGGTCCTTGATGATCGGGCCGCTCGCCTGCAGCACCAGTTCGCGCCGGGTGCGGGTGGCATCCTCATTGTCGAGCTCGACGGTGCCGGGCGAGTTGGAACGCAGGCCGTTGGGCTCCCACGTGCCGAGCACGCTGGCATGATAGTCGTTGGAACCGGATTTGGTGACGGCGTTGATCACGCCGCCGGTGGCACGGCCGAATTCTGCCGGATAGCCGCCGGTCTTGACCTCGATCGTCTCGTAGAAGTCATAGGGCACCTCCACCGGCGCCAGGCCGATGCGGAAGTTGGTGATGGCGAGGCCGTTCACGAAATAGGCGTTTTCGGTGAAGGTGGAGCCGTTGATCGTCACCTGGTTGGCGAAGGTGCCGTTGGTGCTGGACCCGCGGGTCACGCCCGGCGCCAGCATCACCACATCCTGCAAGGTACGCGCGACGGGAAGACGCTTGTCGATATCCGCCAGCTCGATCACCGCGCCGGTGGTCGCATCGTTGAAGTCGGCAGTGACGATGCGCTGGCCCTGCACGACGATGTCGCCGTCGCGCTGGTCGGGCACGAGGCGGAAGCTGTTGCCGCCGCCATTGGCTGCGGTCAGTAGCACGCGCTGTTCGGTATAGGCAGCGAAGCCGGTGGCGCTGACGCTGAAATCATAGGCGCCCGGGGTGAGCTGGTCGAAGCTGTAGGAGCCGGCGTCGTTGGTCGTCGTCGTGCGCTCGATGCCGCGGTCGGACGATTTGATCGTCACCGTCGCGCCGGCGATCGGCGCGCCGTTTTCGTTGGTCACGCGGCCGGAAGCGGTGATGTTGGTATAATCCTGCGCATGCGCGGCCGGCGCGAGCGCGACGGTTGCGGGCAGCGCGGCGCCGAGCAGCAGCGCAGCACGGATGAACGCGGCACGCCGCGCGGTTCGCGAAAGGCTCGTCACGATAAGTCCCCCGATTATGGTTTGGGCTGGCGGTGCCGGGCCTCCCTGCGGCCAGCCCGGTGCGATCTGGCGCCTAGGCGGGCTGCGTGGATTTTTTGTGACAATCGGTCAACAAAACAACAAACCAGCATAAATTCGAACTGAATGATACAACATCTCGTTAATGCTGATACTGTTGGATAGCCCCAGAGATCCGGGCAATACGGGCGGTTACGCCACCATATTCTCGACAATGCGGCGGCTCATGCAGATTCATGGTCGGATCCCAGCTTACATCAATCTGTCATCAACGCTCGCCATGTGGCGAATGGTTTGTGGATTTTTTGTTGAATTGCGTGCGGCCGCCAACCGGGCGCCGGCGCGCGGTTCGATGCGGGAGGGCTTTATGACCAAGGTTTCGCAGTCCCTGTGGCTGACGGCGGCGTGCGCCGCCGCGCTGGCCGGCGGCATCGCCCGGGCGGGGGCGCCGGCGGATGCGCCCTGGTTCGCCGACATCGAAGTGGTGAAGGGCAAGGCGCGCGACGCGAAGACCGTGCGCGGCATCGTGTTCGATGACGCCAACCGCAACGGCCGGCTCGACGCCGGCGAGCACGGCCTCGCCGGGGTCAACGTCTCCAACGGGCGCGAGGTGGTGAAGACCGGCGCTGACGGCCGCTATGTGCTGCCCGCGCGCAGGGATATGAGCGTGTCGGTGGTCCAGCCGAGCGGCTGGCGCGTGCCGACCGATCGCAACTTCGTCCCCCGCTTCGCCTATGAGCACAAACTTGGCGGCTCGCCGCGCAAGCTGCGCTTCGGCGGGCTGCCGGATACCGGGCCGTTGCCCGCGGCGATCAACTTCCCGCTCGCGCCGAGCACGGTCGGGCCGGACTTCAACTGCGCGGTGCTGGGCGACGTGCAGGTCTATTCGGGTGACGAGATCGGCTATGCGCGCGACTCGATCGTGCGCGAACTCGCCGACCGCAAGGGTCCCCCGCCCGCCTGCCTGTTCGCGCTGGGCGATCTCGTGGGCGACGACCTCGGGCTGATCCCGCGGCTGGAAGAGGTGCTGGGGGCGCTCAGGATCCCGCAATGGTGGGTGCAGGGCAATCACGACTATGATTCGGACGCCGATCGCGACGCCGACGCTTCGGACACCTGGCGGCGTACCTATGGCCCCGCCACCTACGCGTTCGAGATGGGCAATGTGCTGTTCGTCGGCCTCGACAATGTCGTCTATCCGTGTGGCGAGGCGGACAATCGCAAGGGTGCCCGTCCCTTCTGCGTCGAATATCCGCAGAAAAGCTACAACGGCCGCTTCACCGACGATCAGATGGCGTTCCTCAAGAATCTGATCGCCAACACCGATCCGGCGAAGCTGATCGTGCTCGGCCACCACATCCCGCTGGTCGGCTTCGACAATCGCAAGGAATGGGCGCACCAGACCGACAATGCGCCGGAGGTCTATGCCCTGCTCGAGGGGCGCAAGGCGCTCGACCTGTCCGGCCACAGTCACACGCTGGAAAATCTGGCGCCGGGCGATTCCTATGAGGGGTGGAAGGACGCGGTGGGCGTGACCAGCATTCCCTTCCGCCATGTCGTCGCGGGCGCGGTGGCGGGCGACTGGTGGGGCGGAGACTTCGATGTCGAGGGTATTCCGATGAGCCTGCAGGGCGATGGCTCGCCGCGCGGCTATGTCGACATGCGGGTCAGCGGCACCGACTATGATCTCGACTATCGCGCGACCGGCGAGCCCGCGGACCGGGCGATGTGGCTATCGGTCAGCACGCCGGCCTTCCGCGGCTGGGCAGCGAAGCTGCTCGACTGGCGCAACGCCGATCCGGCGACGCGCGGCCGCGTGCCGCCGCTGAGCGTGCAGGATCTGCCCGACGAGAAACTGCTCACCCCGGCGGACCTGGGCGCAGGAAGCTGGCTGACCGCCAATGTCTGGCTGGGCGACAGCGCGACGCAGGTCACTGTCTCGATCGACGGCACGGCGCCCGTGGCGATGACGCACACGCAGGAGGCGCGTGGCGAGCCCAGCCGCAACGGCCCCGAACATGCCGATCCGTTCGCACTGCAGCGCCAGTTGAGCGTGGCGCGAACCGCGTTCGAGAGCGGTTCGGGCGATGCCGAGGCGCAGGGCTTCATCCAGGGCCGCCAGACCCGCACCCCGCCCGCCCCCCCGCAGCCGCAGGGGTCGGTGGCGGATCATAGCGCCCACCTTTGGCGCTTCGCTCTGCCCGCGACATTGGCACCCGGGATGCACACCGCGACCGTGCGGGTGGCACGACCCCAGGGTTCGTCCGCGCGCGAGACCTTGATCTTAGAGGTCCGCCCCGAACGCCCGCCGCGGACCTTTCGGTTCGATGTGTGGAATTCGGTGAAGGACGGGCCGCGCGTGCCGGAATAACCCCGCCCCAGGGGCGCGGCGCCCTACCCCGCGGCGCCCGGGATCGTCACGCCGCGCTGGACCGCCGGGCGCGCCAGCCCGCGATCCAGCCAGCGCGCAACGTGCGTATAGCGATCGAAGCCGACCAGCGCGGCGGCATCGTAGAAGCCGATCAGGTTGCGCACCATGCCCAGCATCGAGACGTCGGCGATGCTGAAGGCGCCGCCGACGAACCAGTCGCGGCTCGCCAGATGCGCGTCCATCACCCCCAGCAGCCGCTGGCTCTCGGCCACGTAGCGGTCGAGCGCACGCTTGTCGTTCCAGCTACGGCCTTCGAACTTGTGGAAGAAGCCGAGTTGCCCGAACATCGGCCCGACGCCGCCGACCTGGAAATAGACCCACTGGATCGTCTCCCAGCGCCCGGTCGGATCGGCGGGCAGCAGCTTGCCGGTCTTCTCCGCGAGATAATGCAGGATCGCGCCGGACTCGAACAGCGCCAGGGGCTCACCGCCCGGCCCGTTCGGGTCGAGGATCGCGGGGATCTTGCCGTTGGGGTTGAGGCTGAGGAATTCGGGCGTGCGCTGCTCGCCCTTCCCGAAATCGATACGGTGGACCTCGTAGGGCAACCCGGTCTCTTCCATCATGATCGGTAGAGTCGGGAGGTGACGCGGTGACGTGCGGTGCGCCTGTAGGGCTTACCAGACGTTCCGTTTTCACCCCCCGCTCGGCGAACCGGGCGTGCAGATTTCCCGCACCCGGCTCTCGAACAAGACATCACGCCTTCGCCCATGGCGAGCTACGTCCAAGTCTGGTCAGGCGTACGAGTCCAATGGTCTCGTAGAGGTACTCGTCTGGATAAACCCGAGCCCTGCGTCGCTTGCCTCGATGTTTGATACGCAGCCACCGACGCACCCGCACCAACGTGTAGCTGTCGACGGCCCGGTACGCCTTGCTTGTTGTGCCGACCGAAAAGTAGTTGGCCCAACCGCGTAGCGCCCGGTTAATCTTCGCTATCAGTACTGCGGGATCCTGCCATGTCGACGTCATCTCGGTCAGCGCGTGGATTTTATCCACGGTGCGCTTGATGCTCTTCTTCGACGGTCGGTAGCCCATGCGGGCCCTTCCTGTCGTCGGAGAGTACATCCGACCGAAGGTGTATCCCAGAAAGTCGAACGTCTCGTCCGGCACCTTGCAGATGCGGGTCTTTTCCTCGTTCACGGTCAGCTTCAGCTTGCCCATCAACCTGCGCATATGATCGAGCGCGGCTTCCGCGTTGCCCTTCTGGCATAGGATGACGAGGTCATCAGCGTAAGTGACGAGCCGAGCGCCGAGGCGTTGCCCAAGACCGAGCTTCCGCCATCCCAGCACGAACCGGCGCATGTAAAGATTTGCCAGCAAGGGTGAGATGGGTGAGCCTTGCGGGATGCCGCGTCGCTGATCCTTGGCCGCCGTCGTTCGTGTCTTCCGGCCTTTGTCGTCGGTTTCCTCGACAGCACAGTCCAGCCACAACCTGATCAGGTGCAGCACGCGCGGATCGACGATCCGGCGGGCGACGGACTTCATCAGTTCGGGATGGGGAATGCTGCCAAAATAGTCGGCGAGGTCGGCGTCCACGACATCGGGACGGCCATGAAACAGCTGGTCTTCCACCTCGATCACGGCCTGCTGGGCGTTACGCCCAGTTCGGTAGGCATAGATCTCTGGCGGAAGGTCGGCTTCGAAGATCGGCTCCAGCACCAGCATCGCTGCTGTCATGCAGACCCGATCCCGCACGGTGGAAATGCCCAGCGGCCTGAGTTTGCCGTTGGCTTTCGGTATATGGACCCGTCTGATCGGTTCCGGTCGATACGTCTCCTCTCTGATGGCAAGCGTCAGTTCCGCCAGCCACCGCTCGACGCCGTACGCCTCGATATCCGCGAAGTCCTGACCGTCGATCCCCGGTGCGCCCTTATTGGAGCGACACTGGGCATAGGCATGAGCCAGAATGTCGTCGCGGCTGATCTTGTCGTACAGCGCGTAGAAGCGGTAGCCGGCTTCCACCTTCGCTTTCGCGTGCAACGCCGTCTGCAGTTTCTGGACGCTTTTCGGAGTTGATAGGTTTCCCAATCTCGCGGTCCCTCACTACTTGGTGCGTTCGCCTTGAACTGAGGCTCCTTCCCTCCACCGGCATTACCCGGCTTCCCCGGTACTACGGGCCTCTCCGCCACCCCACCGCGCCCGTCCCATCCCTCGCGGGCGTCCGGTTGCTCGTCCCCGAGCACGTGATGGGGCTTCCCGTGTTGCGTGCGCTTTCCTTGTGTACATGCTGCCGCCACTACCCCGGTGTGGCGGATGGGTTCAGCGTCGCTCAAACTCCCCCATCCGTATCAGCCTTCCCCGGAAGTCCGGCCGGGTCGGCCCACACATCGGCATTTTCGAGGTTTGCTCAGCGTTCACTCACGTTGCGGCCTGCACACTCGCACGGTCACCTATGTGACCGTCATCCGGGGGCTTCAGACATTTCGTCACCTCCATGCCTGCCCCGGTTGCTTCCGGCTGGAGCATGTTGCCGGGTGGGGCTTTCACCCACTGGAAAGCGCCGCCTTGGCACGGCGCACAGACCTTCACGCCGTTGGGCGTCGGCAGCGAATAGAGTTGCAGCCGATCGGGGTGCTGCGCCGGCCAGCGTCGCGTGATCGCGAAATCGTCGAGGGATCGGGTCAAGATATCGTCTCCTGCGGACCGGCCTGCCCGGCACGGCGGCCATCATCGACGACACCATATCGCCGCCGGCAAGTCGAGGCGATCGGGAGAGATCGAAGGATCATGATCGCGGCAATGACATAAGCGCCCCGGTGCCGGGATCTTCCGCGCGCAGCAGCCCCGCCGCGAGACGCAGAAACGCATCGACCGCGCGCACCATTACCGCCGCCGGATCCTCCGCCGCGGCGATCCACAAAGCCGCATTCAGCGCCGCGCCATTGAGCAGCCGCGCCGCCGCCTCCGCATCCACCGGCTGGACGACACCCTCATCGATCAACGCCTGGACCGTATCGGTGGTGGCACGCAGGCAGGCGGTCTGGTTGGGCCAGCGCGAGGGATCGCCCAGCACAGCGGGCCCATCGAGATGGACGATCCGCTGGATCTCCGGATCGAGCGACATCTCGATATAGGCGACACCCTCGTCGAGCAGCCCCTGCCAGCGCGTCGGCGCACGGGCCTGCACCGCGTGCTGGCGGGCGAGCATCTCGGCATCGATCTGGCCGATCACCGCCTGAAGCAGTCCCTTCTTGTCCCCGAAATTATGGTACAGCGCGCCTCGCGTGAGCCCCGCTTCGGCGGTGAGTTCGTCCATCGATGCCGCTGCATACCCCTTGGTCGCGAATGCGCGGCGCGCGGCAGCGATCAGCTTGGCGCGCGTCTCCTCCACCATGTCTGCTCGACGTCGCGCGGCCACCACTCATCTCCTCACATCTACATACGCTGCGTATGCTAATTGACATACGCCTCGTACGCTCCAATATGCGGACATACGGCGCGTATATCAATGACCGAGCGCCCACCACATCAATGGAGTGACATCATGGCAAAGCGTGACGCAATCTTCCCCGCGGGCCGCCAGGCGCTGTACGACATCCACCGTTACTCGGCGGCGATCCGTTCGGGCGACCTGTTGTTCGTTTCCGGGCAGGTCGGCAGCCGCGAGGATGGATCGCCCGAGCCGGACTTCGCGCAGCAGGTGGAACGCGCCTTCGCCAATCTCGGCGCGGTGCTGAAAGCGGCGGGTGCCGGCTTCGACGACGTCATCGACGTGACCACGTTCCACACCGACCCCGAGCAGCAGTTCGAAACGGTGCTGGCAGCGAAGGACAAGGTCTTCAGCGAAGCGCCCTACCCAAGCTGGACCGCGGTGGGCGTAACCTGGCTGGCCGGATTCGATTTCGAGATCAAGGTGGTCGCGCGCATTCCTGCCGCTGACTGAACCGGCGTACCCAACCGCCGCCGATCGGCGGCGGTTGGGCGTGCAGCCGCAAAGCCGATCACAGCGCCGGCAAACAGCCGCGCATTTCATCCTTCAACGTCGAACTGTCACGATAGAGCGCGGTGAACGCCTCGAAGGCGGCATCGCGCTCGGGCATCGGCGTATCGGCATAGAGCGTAATCGTCGCGGCCTCGCTCTCCATCAGCGCGCGCTTGTCGACCAACCGCATCAGGCGCGTCCTCGTGGCGTTCTTCTTGTCGACATACCAGGCGTTGTGCGCGGCCACGGCCTTCTCGAACACGGCCAGCTTTCCCGGTTTGATCAGGCTGTGCCGGATCGTTCCATAGCGCGTGCCGGCCGGACATGCCGCGCCCGGTGCCGCGGCCTGCGCCCACGCACCGGTGGCCGCAAGCAGTGCCACGCCTGCGATAAAGCCCTTCATCATCGCACTCCCCCTCCTGCCGGCATCGTGCCGACCTTCTTCCACTAGCAACAGCAACCATTTGCCGCGATCTGAAAATTTTCGATCCGCTGCGCGGCCCATGCGCCAGCCGTCAAGACGCTGACATGTAAAGGCCAGATAGTATGAAGCGAATCAACGCTCACATATGGGGGTATGAATGAGCGATGCCGTGCAACATGCCACAACGCTGGGAGAATGGGCCGTTGCGCTCATCAACAGCCCGACATTCATTGGATCGCTCGTCAGCGCGACGGTCGCGGGCGGAGGATTCTATTTTGCCTTCTCACAACTCAGGCATGCGCGAAAGCAACTCCAGCAGACGGCGGAACGCCATGAGGAAGAAACGGCGTGGCGTCGGTCCGAGTTCGTCCGCAAGCTGCTGTCCGACATGTCGAACGACCCCAAGGTCGCGCTGATCTTCCGCATTCTCGACTGGCGTGACGGGCCGGCGCTGATCCCGGCGGATCTGAAACCCTTCTTCGCCGCGAACCCGATGCCAGACCAGATCTCGCCCGAGATCATGCGGATCAACTGGGAGCGTTTCGTGGAAGCGCTGCCGATCGTGAAGAATGCCAATTGGGAAGATGCCGACCTCTACACCTACCGGACATGCTTCGACGTCTTCCTCTCGATCATCCAGCAGACCGTAACCGATCTAAGATCGACAAATATAGACAAAAAATTATTCGGAGATCTGACTTTTTACTGCCATCGCATCATCAACCCGAAAAATGGCCAGCGCAAGTTCGACGCCCACGCGCAGGACGTTTTCAAAACCTATATCCTCGAATATTACAGCATTGAGACTTATGGCTATATCGAGGAATGCGCCAAATATTATCAGGACACCTTCATTGACGACCTGCCCACCGAGGCACCCGGCGAACCGGCTGATTGACCCGCTGCCCGATCCGAAACAAGGTGCGCCCATGCAGACCGACCTGACATTCGCATGGGACAAGTCGCCCGCCAGCGCCGCGGCGGCGGCATCCTTCGCTGCGGCGATAATCGGACAGGATACCGCCTATATCAGCCATGGCGAGATCCAGACCGGGCTCAGCATCGATGGTGCGCATTGGGCGCCGGATCTCGCCCGCCTCTATGCCAGCGATTTCGCCGACTTCGGCGAGGAGCGCGATCTTCTGATCGCCCGCACCCCGGACGGGAGCATTGCCGGCATTGCAATCCTGGCGTGGGAGGAAAGCAGCCGGCGGCGCTTCGCCGTGCTGGAAGATATGGTGGTCGCGCCGCTCAACCGTTCAAGCGGGGTCGGCGGTCAGCTTGTCCGTCTGGTCGAGGAAAGGGTGAAGGAGCGCGGCGTCGCGTGGCTCTTCCTCGAAAGCGGCCTGCGCAACGAACGCGCACATCAATTCTTCGAGCGCGAAGGCTTCCACATGACCGGCCATGTCTTCGTCAAGCAGATTGAGCCCTGACGCCCGCCCGCGCCGCCATCAATAGACGTCGCGCTTGTAACGGCCGCTTTCGATCAGCGCCTCGAGCCGCTCTTCCCCGATGATCTCCCCCAGCGTCGCGTGGACATCCTGCGCCATGCCGGCAAGGCTGCCGCAGACGAGGATCGCGGCGCCATCATCCACCCAGCGCAGCACGTCCGCACGCGCCGCCTGCAGCAGATGCTGAACGTAGCGACCGCAATCGGCATCGCGCGAGAAGGCTCGATCGAGGCGGGTGAGCGTGCCATCGTCCAGCCAGCCCTCCAGTTCGGCGTCGAAGAAGGCGTGCGCGCGCTCGCGCTCGCCGAACAACAGCCAATGCCCCTGGCGTCCGGTATGCGCCTGCGCGCGCAGATGCGCGCGCAGCCCGGCAATGCCGGTGCCGTTGCCGATCAGGATCAGCCGCCCGCCGAAACCGGAGAGGCGGAAGCCGGGATTGGGCCGCACGCGCAGCATCACCGTTTCGCCGGGCGACACATGCGCGGTCAGCCAGCCAGATCCGATACCGAAGCGGCCATCGTCGCGACGCACCTGCCGCACGACGAGGTCGATCGCACCATCCGCCGCGATCGAGGCGGCGGAATATTCGCGCGTCGACAGCGGGCGCAGCGTCACCGCTCCGTCGCGCGCGAACATGCCGTCCTCGGGCAGCACTGCCGCGGCGAGTTGCTCGCGCAGCGCCGACAGATCCTCCAGCAATTCGCCGTCGGGCGTGGCCTGCTGCAGCAGCGCCTCGACATCCGCCGGGGCGTTACGCGGCTGGATCTCGACGATGTCGCCCGCCTCCCAAGCCATGGCACCGCCATCGAGCGGCTCCAGCCTGAGGTGGAACGCCTTGGCATGGCCGCTGGCACCGTTCAGCACCTTACGCGTGACGAGCCGGCAACGGCGGAAGGCATCCGCGGCGGGTTCATTGCCCTTCTCGGCCGCGCCGAGGCGAACCAGTTCCCGGCGCCACGCGGCATAGGCACGGCTGTCACTGCCATCCGTCTTGATCAGCGGGAACAGCCGCTGCGCACCGGACTGCGCCAGCCATGCATCGAGTTCGACGCCGAAATTGCAGAAATCGGGATATTGGCGGTCGCCGAGCCCCAGCACGCCATAGTCGAGATGCCCGAGCTTCAACCGCTTGCGCATCATCGCGCGGGCGAAACCACGCGCAACATCGGGCGGATCGCCCTCGCCATAGGTGCTGACGACGAACAGCGCGCGGTTGGCGCGGCGCAGCATCTCCTGCGTCAACGCCGCGATCGCGACGACCTCCACCGATACGCCGCCTGCGCCAAGCGCCCGCGCTGCGCCGCGCGCGCTGAGCTCGGCATTGCCGGTCTGCGTCGCGTAGACGATCAGGAAGCCGCCATCGCCGCTGCCAGTGCCCGGCCCCGTCCCGGCACCGGCCTCGGCCTCGGCGGCGAGCGCCTTCGCCTCTCGCTTGCGTTTGCGGCGCGACAGGTAACGCATGAAGCCGGTGATGGTGAACATCGGCATGGTGAGGCTGGTTATCAGCATGATGATCCGCCCGGGCAAGCCGAAGAACGCGCCGCGGTGGATTTCGAACATGCTCTGCGTAATCACCTGCCCTAGCGGCCGGCGATCATAGAGGTCGGTCTTCTTGAGCGCTCCCGTCCTAGGATCATAGCTGAACCTGTCGGTCTGGCGCAGGTGGCGCGCGCCCTGGGGACGCGCATCGACGTTGACCGTCTTCATCGGCGCACCCGGCGCAGGGCGGGTCAGGCGCGCCCAGGCATAATCCTGGCCGTTGTCGCGGATGAAGGTCGCCCAACTCGGGGCGATCGGCGGGCGCGGCGCGGGCTTGCCGCCGCGCTTGCGCCGCCCCTCGCCCTCACTCGTCACCTTGCCGGTCAGCGCGTAGGTGACACCGCTCCGATACCAGTCATAGGACCACCACAGCCCGGTGAACGCGCTGATCAGGTAGAAGCACAGCACCCAGGTGCCGATGCTGACGTGCAGCGCGCGCCACAGGTTGCGCCCGGTCTTGCGCAGGTCGAGCACCAGCCATGAACGCCAGTCGAGCGCCTTGCGCGGCCAGCGCAGATAAAGGCCGGAAAGCGCGAAGAAGATCAACGAGATCGCGCTGAAGCCGGTGATCTTGCGGCCGATGCCGTTGCTGCCGCCGGGCAGCGCCAGCCACCGGTGCAATTCGTCCATCGTGCGGAAAAAGCCCTCGGCGCTCGAATCGCCGAGCCATGCACCGGTCGCGCGGTCGACCTGCCCCTGCTTGCGGCCCCGCCCCTCGCCGGCATTCATCCGCACGCGAAACGAGCGCGCGCGATCCGCTTCCCAATCGAGCCGCGCGACATAATAGCCGGGATTGTCCGCCTCCAGCTTCGCGATCAGCCGGTCGGGCGAGAGGTCGGGCCCGGCGGGCACGCCGGGGACGTAGATGCGCGGCGACAGCGCCTCGCCGATCTCGTCCTCGAAGCTCATCGTGGCACCGGTGATGCCCATCAGCGCCAGCACGATCCCGGCGCTGATCCCGAGGAACCAGTGAATCTGGAAGAAGATCTGTCTCGTCACGCGACCCCCGCAGGCTCGGCACCCTCTCCCATGCCGTCCTTTTTGTATGAAAATATTAAAGAACGCAATTGCGATCCATTATCATTAATCCTATGGGCGCCGCAACGCAGAATCAAAATCGTTTCGGGGATCCAATGAATATTCTCCTTATCGCCGCTGCCGTCGCCGCGCCGTCCGCAGCCCCCGCCCCCGAGCCAGCATCCGAACAGGGCGCGGGCGGCGAAACCGTAGAGCGCAAGCTCGACGAGGAGATCGTCGTCATCGGCCAGCGCCCTTCCTTCAAGACCGAGGTCGTCCAGGTCGGCGCGTTCCGCAACCAGTCGATCCTCGATACGCCGTCGAGCATCGCGGTGATCTCGCGGGCGCTGCTCGACGCGCAGGGCGCGACCGGCCTCGAGGAGGCGCTGCGCAACACGCCCGGCGTCACCCAGCAGGCGACCAGCCCGACGACGAGCAACAATTTCGTCAATCGCGGCGTGCTGATGAACGCCCGAACCAATTATCGCCTCAACGGCGCGCTGCAGATCATCAACCTCAGCCCGGTGCCGATCGAGAACAAGCAGCGCGTGGAACTGCTCAAGGGCGTGTCCGCGCTCTATTATGGCCTCTCGACGCCGTCGGGCATCGTCAACGTCGTCGCCAAGCGCGCGGGCGACCGGCCGGTGACCAATGTCTACGTCAACGGCGATGCCGAGGGCAGCGTCGGCGGCGGCCTCGACATCGGCCGCACCTTCGGGCCGGACGGCCAGTTCGGCGTGCGCCTCAACGGCTATGCCAGTCATGTCGAAACGCCGATCGACGGCGTCGACGGCTATCGCTACCTCGCCAGCGGCGCGTTCGACTGGCAGGTCAGCGAGCGGCTGTCGCTGAAGCTCGACGTGGAGCATTATCGGCGCGCGACCGACGAACCCGGCGGCATCGCACTCGCCGCGGCGCGGCTGCTGACGGAGATCCCCGATCCGCACCACCGCTATGCGCCGGCCGACGCGCCCTATCGCACTTGGTCCACCAACATTCTCGGCCGCGCCGACTATGTTCTGGGCGGAAGCTGGTCGCTGCGCGCCGAAGCCGGGCTGGCCACGTCGCGCCGCCAGCGCAGCCGCGCCGATTTCAGCTTCACGTCCACTACTACGGGACCGACCACCGGCATCGGCCGGATCAGCGGCAATTACACGCCCGACCAGGAATATCGGAACGAGTATCTGCGCGCCGAACTGGCCGGCAAGCTGGACACGTTCGGCATCGAACATGAACTGCTGTTCGGCGTCGCCCGCAACCGCCAGATCCAAAAGGATCAGAACCAGCGCAGCTATGCCGCGGTGGCGCAGAACATCTATGATCCGGTCAGGATCTCGTTCGACGATCTCGTCTTCACCACTACCCGGCTGCAGCCCGGCAGCGTCAATATCGATACCGGCCTCTACGCGCTCGATATCGCGCATGTCGGCGAGAAGATCCTGCTGATCGGCGGCGTACGCCGGGTGATCTACGACACCGAGGAAGCCGGCGAGGATTACACGATCAAGACGTGGACGCCGACCGCGGGCATCGTCTTCCGCCCGACGCCGAAGACCAGCCTCTATTTCACCTATATCGAGGGCCTCGAAAGCGCGGGCACCGCGCCCGCCGGCACCGAGAATGAGGGCGACATCCTGCGCCCCGTGGTCTCCAAGCAGATCGAGGCAGGCGGGCGCATCGAGGTGCTGGGCGCGCTGGCGTCGCTCGCCTATTTCCGCATCGACCGCGCACTCGGCTATATCGACGCCGACAATCTCTATGTTGTCGATGGCACCGCCATCCATGAAGGCGTCGAGGCCTCGCTGCAGGGCAACCTCACCCCGCAACTCTCGGTCGCGATCGCCGGCCAGTATCTGAAGGCGACCCAGCGCGACACCGGCGTCGCCGCGCAGAACGGCCTGCGCGTGGACAATACGCCGCGCTGGGGCGGATCGGTGTTCGCGGAATATCGGCCCGAGGCGCTTCCCGATTTCGGGATCAACGGCGGTGTCTACTACACCGGCCTGCGCTATGCCGATGCGCTGAACACATTCGAACTGCCCGCCTATACGACCTACAGCCTGGGCGCGAATTACAAGCTGCGGCTGGACGGAGAGCGGGCGATCACCTTCCGGGTGAATGGCGACAACATCACCAACAAGCGCTACTGGTCGACGGGTGGCAGCGTGTTCTACGTCGGACTGGCGCGGCAGGTAAGATTCTCGGCGAGCATGGATTTCTGAAGGCGATGGGGGCGTTCAAAGCGCTCCCGAACCTCCGTTCGGGACGAACGGAACAAGGGTACGGGTCGCGTGGAGCCCCCTCTACGCCAGCCGTTTCTCCATCACATAATCATCCATCACGAACCCGCCGCCGATATCCACCGTCACCGGTCCGCGTACGGTGAAGCCCGCGCGTTCATAGACCGCCTTCGATTTCGTGTTGGCCTTCGCGACCATCAGCATCATCCGGTCGCAGCCCAGCGCCCGCGCCCGGGCTTCGACATGGCCCAGCATCAGCCGGCCCAGCCCCTGCCCGTGCCGGTCGGGCAGCAGATAGAGCTGTTCCAGCTTCAGTTCGCCGGGCTCGCCACCAGGACCATAGCTGCAATAGCCGATCAGCGCATCGCCATCGCGCAGCAGGTCGAAGCCGCGATCCGCGGCGCCGACATAGGCGGCGAGCCCCGCCGCGGTGAAGCGCCGGTCGAGCATGTAATCGACCTGGGCTGCACCGATCAGCGGGCCGTAATGCGCGTGCCAGATGGTCCGCGCCAGCGCGCCGGCCGACGCGAAGTCCGCCGGCGTCAGCGGTTCCAGCCGGGCGGTCATTCCGCCGCCGCGGCCACCTGCGTTTCCTTCCACACCAGCACCGGCTTGCGCGCGGCGAGCGTTTCGTCGAGGCGGCGGCGCGGGGCGAAGTGCGGCGCGCTCTTGAGCGCCTGATCGCCCGCCTTCGCGCGTTCCACGACGCTGCGGAACGCACCGATGAACTGGTCGAGCGAGGCCTTGCTCTCGGTCTCGGCCGGTTCGACCAGCATCGCGCCGTGGATGACGAGCGGGAAATAGACCGTCATCGGGTGGAAGCCCTCGTCGATCAGCCCCTTGGCGACATCCAGCGTCGAGAAGCCCTCGGCGAAGCCGTTATCGCTGAACAGCGCCTCGTGCATGCACGGGCCGCTCTCGCCGAACGGCGCGTCGAGCAGATCGTCGAGGCTGCGCAGGATGTAATTGGCGTTGAGCACCGCATCCTCCGCCACCTGGCGCAGGCCATCCGCACCATGGCTGAGGATGTAGGTCAGCGCGCGCGTGAACATGCCCATCTGGCCGTGGAAGGCGACCATGCGGCCGAAGCTCTGCGCATGATGCTCCCCCGCCGTCTCTTCCTCGACCAGCACGAGACCATGATCCGTCTGTTCGACGAAGGGCAGCGGCGCGAACGGCGCCAGCGCTTCGGAGAACACCACCGGCCCGGCGCCCGGCCCGCCGCCGCCATGCGGCGTCGAGAAGGTCTTGTGCAGGTTGATGTGCATCGCGTCGATGCCGAGATCGCCTGGCCGCACCCGGCCGACGATCGCGTTGAAGTTGGCACCATCGCAATAGACGAACGCGCCCACCGCATGCACGGCGTCGGCGATCTTCTTCATGTCCGGCTCGAACAGGCCGCAGGTGTTCGGGTTGGTGATCATCACCGCCGCCACGTCCGGCCCCAGCCGCGCCTCGAGCGCGGCGAGATCGACGCGGCCCGCGGCGGTCGCCGGGATATTCTCGACCTTGTAGCCGCAGAAGGCCGCGGTCGCCGGGTTGGTGCCATGCGCGCTTTCCGGCACCAGGATCACCGCGCGCGGATCGCCGCGCGCTTCGAGCGCGGAGCGGATCGCGAGCAGGCCGCACAGTTCGCCATGCGCGCCGGCCTTCGGGCTCATCGACACTGCCGGCATGCCGGTCAGCGTCTTCAGCCAGTGCGCGAGCTGGTCGATCACGCCGAGCGCGCCCTGGATCGTGTCGATCGGCTGCATCGGGTGGAGATCGGCGAAGCCGGGCAGTCGCGCGACCTTCTCGTTCAGCCGCGGGTTGTGCTTCATCGTGCACGAGCCGAGCGGGAACAGGCCGAGGTCTATCGCATAATTCTGCCGGCTGAGGCGGGGATAATGCCGCATCGCCTCCGGCTCGGTGAGGCCCGGCAGCCCGATCTCGCGATTGCGATCGAGCCCGCCGAGACGCGACGCCACCGTGGGCGCATCCGCCAGATCGACGCCAGTAGTCGCGGTGTCGCCGATCTCGAAGATCAGCGCCTCTTCCAGCATCAGCCCGCGATTGCCGGTGAAGGTGCCGGCGATGCCACCGCCCTCGGCGTTGCCCATTTCGGGACGCCAGCCGCTCTGGTTGATCGTCATGCCAGCGCCTCCTCAAGGCCAGCGGCCAGGGCTTCGATATCTTCAGGGGTGACGGTTTCGGTGACCGCGACGATCAGGCCGTCGGCCAGCCCCGACTCCTTGGGATAGAGCCGGCCGAGCGAGACGCCCGCCAGCACGCCCTCGTCCGCGAGCTTGCGGACGATCGGGCGCGCTTCCTTGCCGAGCCGCACGGTGAACTCGTTGAAGAAGGTCTCGTTGACCAGGGTCACGCCCGGCACCTTCGCCAGCCGTTCCGCCGCCTGCACCGCGAGGCCATGGTTGAGCAGCGCAAGGGCGCGCAGCCCCTTCTCGCCGAGCAGGGTCAGGTGGACGCTGAACGCCAGCGCACACAGCACGCTGGAGGTGCAGATGTTCGAGGTCGCCTTCTCGCGGCGGATATGCTGTTCGCGGGTGGAGAGCGTCAGCACGAAGCCGCGCTTGCCTTCCGCATCCACCGTCTCGCCGGTCAGGCGACCGGGCATCTGGCGGACGAACTTCTCCTTGCACGCGAAAAGCCCGACATAGGGCCCGCCGAACTGCAGGCCGACGCCGAGCGACTGGCCCTCGCCGACGACGATGTCGGCACCCATCTCGCCCGGCGACCGGATCGCGCCCAGCGCCAGCGGCTCGGTGACCACCGCGACCAGCAGCGCGCCCTTCTCGTGCGCGCGCGCCGCGATCGGCGCGAGGTCGGTGATGCGGCCGAGAATGTCGGGATACTGGACGACGACACAGCTCGTCCCGCCGTCGATCGCGTCGAACAGCGCCTGCGTGTCGGTCTCGGCGGTCAGGCTCGGCGCGCCGGTGACCAGCTCATCGCCGGTGAAGCGCGCCATCGTGTTCGCGACCGACACATAATGGGGGTGCAGGCCGGTGGAGAGGATCGCCTTGCCGCGCTTGGTGACGCGGCGGGCCATCGTGATCGCCTCCCAGCAGGCGGTCGACCCGTCATACATCGAGGCGTTGGCGACGTCGCAACCGAACAGCCGCGCGACCTGCGTCTGGAACTCGAACAGCACCTGCAAGGTGCCCTGCGCGATTTCCGGCTGGTAGGGCGTGTAGGCGGTCAGGAACTCGCCGCGCTGGATGATGTGGTCGGCGGTCGCCGGCACATGGTGGCGATACGCGCCGGCCCCCAGAAAGAAGGGCGCCTGCCCCGCCGACAGGTTTTTCGCCGCGAGCGCGGACATGTGGCGTTCGACCGCCATCTCGCTGGCATGGTTCGGCAGGCCCGGCACCGGGCCGTCGAGCCGCGCCTCTTCGGGCACGTCCATGAACAGGTCTTCGATCGAGGCGGCGCCGACCTTGGCGAGCATCGCCTGGCGATCGGCCTGCTGGAGGGGAAGGTAACGCATCGATCAGAGCTTCTCGACGAACGCCTGGTAGGCGGCCTCGTCCATCAGCCCGTCGAGCTCGCTGGCATCCGCCAGCGTCAGCTTGAAGAACCAGCCATCGCCCTCGGGATCGGAATTGACCAGCGCCGGTTCGTCGGCGAGCGCCGCATTGCCCTCGATCACCGTGCCGGAAACCGGCGCATAGACGTCTGACGCGGCCTTCACCGATTCCACCACCGCAGCGTCGTCGCCCTTGGCGACGGTCTTGCCGGCTTCGGGCACGTCGACGAACACGATGTCGCCGAGCTGGCTCTGGGCATAATCGGTGATGCCTACGGTCGCGACCTCGCCGTCGACGTCGATCCACTCATGCTCATCAGTGAAATAACGGCTCATTTGGCTGCTCCCTTGCGGCGATAATTATGCGGGACGAACGGCATCGGGGTGACCGTGCAATCATGAAGCTTGCCGCGCTGGCTGACGCGGATCGTGGCGCCGGGCACGGCGCTGGCAATGGGTACATAGGCCATCGCGATCGGCCGGCCGAGGCTGGGCGAATGGCCCCCGCTGGTGACGCGGCCAACCTCGCTGCCCTCCGCGTCGACCACCGCGGCGCCCTCGCGCACCGGCTGGCGCCCGTCGACGAACAGGCCGACGCGCTTCAGGGTTGCGCCATCGGCCAGCTCGGCGAGCACGCGATCCGCACCCATGAAGCCGCCTTCCTCGCGGCGGCGCTTCGAGATCGCGAAGCCGAGATCGGCGGCGATCGGCGTCGTTCCGGGGTCGAGGTCATGGCCGTAGAGCGGCAACCCGGCTTCGAGGCGCAGCGAATCCCGCGCGCCGAGGCCGATCGGCTTCACTTCGGGCTCGCCGGTCAGCAGCGTCGCGACGGCTTCGGCTGCCTCGGCGGGGATCGAAATCTCGAACCCGTCCTCGCCGGTATAGCCCGAGCGGCTGATCCAGGCATCGACGCCGGCGATCGTGTAGCGGCCGCCCGTCATGAAGCTGAGCGCGTCCAGATCATGGTCGCCGGTGACGTGGCGGGCGAGCGCCGCCGCCGCCTCGGGGCCCTGCAGCGCGAGCAGCGCACGGTCTTCGAGATGGTTGATGTTGATCTCGTCGGGCAGATATTCGCGCAGCCAGCCGATATCCTCATGCTTCACCGCGCCGTTGACGACGATGTAGACGCCATCGGCCCAGCGGCTGAGCATGAGATCGTCGAGGATGCCGCCGCTCTCGTCGAGCAGCAGCGAATAGCGCATCCGGCCGAGCTTCAGTCCGGCGACATCGGCGGGGAGCAGCGCCTCGAGAGCCGCGTCCAGCCCTTCGCCGGAAAGGAAGAGCTGGCCCATATGGCTGACGTCGAACAGGCCGGCATGCGCGCGGGTCCACAGATGCTCGGCGAGGATGCCCTCATACTGGATCGGCATCTGATAGCCCGCGAAATCCACCATCCGCGCGCCCTGCGCACGGTGCCAGCCGTCGAGCGGCAGGATCGGCTGTTCGATATCGTCTTCGGCTACGTCCGCCACGTGCGTCTCCATGTCAGCAGGTCACCGGACACAGGACGGCCGAGCCGTCCGAACGATCCGATACCCCCTCTGTCACGGGACCTGAGAGCTTTGACCCGGACGTGCCGGGCTTACCCCTTCGGTGGCCCGGTTTTCACCGGACGCTTTCCAGAGTGTCGACTGTCCGCGCGGTCCTTTGACCTGAGAGATTCCGGGGCGGTTGCTCCTTCGGCGGCGATACCGGCGAACCGGCACCACGCTCTCCCGCGCGTCCATCCACCGGTTGCCCGATGGCGACGCGCCGACGCTTGGCCCGGCGCATGATTCGAGTCAATCGCGATGTTGCGACGCGGTGTGAGCGGGCGGTGGGCTGGTGCGCCCCTGCCCATCCCCAACCTCCGTCCGCGCCGAGCGAAGCCGCGCGATGAAGGAAGATGTGCGATCCCGCCTGCATCGGATACCCGCTTGCGGCCGTCCGCCCTTCGGCTTCACGCGGACGAACGGAACAACGATCGTCACAGGCGCAGAACCATGGTTAAGGATGCGACATGACGCACGCTGTTGCGCCCGGCATCGAAGCCGGTCTGGTTGAGATAGCCCGGCTCCACGACGATCCGCCGCCCCGCCGGCACCTGCACGCCGATGAAGGTCAGCATCAGCGCCGAGCCGGACGGCCCCGACCATTCGGTGGTGTTGAAGCCATGGAAATATTCGTTCCACGCGACCGCACTCACGCCGCCCGCCGTCACCGGCAATTCTAGCCTGGTCAGTTGCCGCAGCCGCCACGACACGCCATTGCGCGCCTCGCGCACCCGCGTTTCGAGCCGCGTGCGCAGCATCAACGTCAGTCCGCCCGGTGCCACCGCCTTGCGGAACACGATGTCCTGCACCGCGCGATGTTCCACCTGCGCCGGCGCCGTCCCGGGGTCGATGCGCGTCCAGGTGTAGCCGCCGCCGATCGACAGATCGTCATCGAGCTTCGCCAGCAGCACAGCGCGATAGAGCTGCCGGCCGAGATGCGATCCATCGTCCGTGAGTTGCAGGACCGCGTCGGCCCTGAGATCGAGCCCTCTCGCAATCGGCACGATCACCGTCAGCGACGGCCAGGCCTGCGCGTCGCTGTCCACCGTCTGCGCGCCGGCTTGCGCCGGGCACAGCAAGGCGCCGAGCGCCGCAAGGATCGAAAGCGCTGGCGCCATCCCGAAGGATGGCGCGACATCCAAGGCCTGCATGCGTCACCTGCCGGGCAACCCCGCGGCGTTGTACGCCATTCGCCCGGCCGGTGACGTTAAAAGAGGTTGCGTCTTCTAGCGCTCATAGGCCTTGGGCAGATCGCCTTCCGTGGCGCTGCGATAGCGATCGCGCAGCTTGTGCTGGCGGCTGTTCAATGGCTGCTGGACGCCGTCGATGAACACGGCTTCGGCCTCGGACGAGAATTCCAGCGGATCGCCGCTCCACACCACCACGTCCGCGCGGCGGCCGGGACGCAGCGAGCCGATCTCGCCATCGAGGCCCACCGCCGCCGCCGGCTTCGACGTGATCGACGCGAAGGCGGCGCCCCAATCCAGCCCGGTGGCCCCCGGCACCCGCGTGATCGCGACGAGGTTGCCGGCATATTGGGTGAGGTTGCGCTGCTGTGGCGGCGGCCCGATGTCGAGCGTGGAGATGCCTGTCACCACACCGGCGCGGGTCAGGCGGCCGACATTGGATTCCGTTGCCGCCAGCATCTCGAACGACGCCGGCAGGTCGGCGAGCGCAGCGGCGATCACCGGCACGCGCGCCGCCGCGATCTCGGATGCGACCAGCCAGGCCTCGGTGGCGCCGACCAGCACCAGCTTGAGCGTCGGAAACGCCTTCTTCAGCGCCAATGTCTGGCGGATGTCGCTGGCACGCTCGACATGGACGAGCAACGGCATCGTGCCATCCAGCACCGGCACCAGCGCCGCGGCGTCGGCGCGCTTGAGCATCTGGCCGTTCTGCCCGAACGCGGCGGGCGCGCGGCGATAGTCCTGCACCTCCTGCAGCACGGATCGGAACAGCACATGCGCGGCGGCGCGGCTGCCGCCGGCGGCCTCCTTGCCGGTCTCGCCGAGCTCGACATATTGGAAGGCGCGGCCGCGGGTCACCGGATCGCTGTCCGCCCCCAGGTCGATCACCGCGCCCATGCCCGCGAAGATCGAGCTGGCCGTGGCCGGTGCGATGATCGCGCGGGTCACGCCGCCGGCGCGTTCGTTGCCGATCGGCGGCGAGGCCGGGTTGATCGCGGGCACCACGTCGATCGCCGCGCTGAACGGCGATTTGGCCGCGACGGCATCGTTGATCGTGTCGACGCCATAGCCCTCTGAGATGCCGAGCGTGCTCATCCCCGCGACGATGCCTGCCGCTACCCATTTGCCGGTAGCGTCGATCACCTTCGCGCCGGCGGGCACCGGCACATCCTTGCCCGCGGCGACGACCTTGCCGTTGCTGATGACGACGGTGCCGCCCTCGATCGGCGCGGAGCCATCGCCCACGGCCACCGTGCCGCCGGTGAAGGCGATGGTCTGCGCGGCGGCGGGGACGATCGTGGCGGCGCTGGCGACGACGGTCAGCGCCGCGGCGGCGGCGAGAAGCGCGGGCTTCATTTCACATCTCCCTCACCGGGCATGCCGAGTTCGAAGTCGGAAACCGGACGGCGCTTGGGATCGCTGCTGTCATAGAGCAGCGCACCATCGACCCAGACCTTTTCGGGACGGCTGTAGACGCTGAACGGATCGCCGTTCCATAGCACGACGTCCGCCATCTTGCCCGCCTTGAGGCTGCCGGTGCGGTCGGCGATGCCCAGCGCCTTCGCCGGGGCGATCGCCAGCCACGTCCAGGCCAGTTCGTCGGAAATGTCGATGCCCATGCGGCGCCCGGCGAACAGCGCCTTTGCGACCTCCTGATTCAGGCGCTGGATACCGTCCTGATCGTCCGAATGGATCATGGCGCAGGCGCCCTGGTTCTGCAGCAGCGCGAGATTTTCGCGGATGCCGTCATAGCTTTCCATCTTGAAGCCATACCAGTCGGCCCACACCGCCGCGCAGGCCTCGTTGGCCCTGAGCAGATCGGCGATCTTGTAGGCCTCCACCGCGTGGTGGAACGCGGTGACGCGGTAGCCGAACTCCTTGGCCATATCCATGACGATGGCCATCTCGTCGGCGCGGTAGCAATGGTTATGGACGAGGATGTCCCCCGCGAGGACGCCCGCGAGCGTATCCATCGCGATGTCGCGGCTCGGCGGATCGCCGCCCTCATCGAGATATTTGTCCCACTTGCGCTTATATTCGGCCGCCTTCGCCCAGGTCTGCCGGTCGACCGCGACATTGCCCATCCGCGTGGAGGGCTGGCGTCCCTTGGCGCCGTAGACGCGTTTGGGGTTCTCGCCGCACGCCATCTTGAGGCCATAGGGCGCGCCGGGGAATTTCATCCCCTGCATCGTGCGCGCAGGCACATTCTTGAGCGTGACCGAACGGCCGCCGAACAGGTTCGCCGAGCCGGGCAGGATCTGCAGCGTGGTGACGCCGCCATTGGCGAGCGCGCGGCTGAATCCGGGATCCTGCGGCCACACGCTATGTTCGGCCCACACGTCGGCGGTGACCGGCCCGGTCGCCTCGTTGCCGTCCGACAGCGCCTCGACGCCCGGCGAGGGATAGTCGCCGAGATGGCTGTGGACGTCGATGATGCCAGGCGTCAGCACCTTGCCGCGCCCGTCGATCACCGTGGCGCCGGCCGGCGCCGTCACGTCGGCACCGATCGCGACGATCCTGCCGTCGGCGAACAGCACCGATCCGTTGTCGATCCGCCCGCCCTCGCCGTCGAAGATCTTGACGTTGGTGACCAATGTCGGCGCGTTGGGATAGCGCTTGTAGGTCGACGGGAACGGATCGGGGTTGGGCACCCGTGCCTCGCGCTCGGCGCGGCTTGAGGAGTCGTCCTTCTTCTTCGCGGCCGTCGCCGGACCGCCGACCAGCAGGGCGATCGCCAGAAAGGTGGTGAGCTTATTGGACACCGTGCATCCACTTCTTGATCAGCGGCGAGAGGATGAGGAGGACGACGCCGATGCCGACCGAAATCAGCCCGATCGTCTGGAACACGCCGGTGTAGGTATCAAGCGAGACCTTGAGGTTCGTCACCTGCCCGCCGACCGTCTCGACGCTGGCGAACTGGGCGACGATGCCGGCGACATATTGCGCAACCGCGATCGACAGGAACCAGGTGCCCATCATCAGCCCGACGACGCGGGCGATCGACAGCTTGGTGATCATCGAGAGCCCCACCGGCGAGATGCACAGTTCGGCGATCGAGTGGATCAGGTAGGTGGCAGCGACCCACACCAGCGCCACCTTGAAGTTGTCGCCGGCGAACTGCGTGCCGAACACCAGCACGAGGAAGCCGGCGCCGGCGCCGACCAGCGCCAGCGCGAACTTGACCGGGATCGAGGGTTCGAGCCGCTTGCGGCCGAGCACGCCCCACAGCCAGCCCATCACCGGCGCGAACATCACGATGAACAGCGGGTTGAACACCTGCACCTGCGCCGCCGGCATGGTGTAGGCGCCGATGTCGAGCTCGGTATTGCTCTGCGCGAAGAAGGTCAGCGAGGATCCGGCCTGCTCGAACAATGTCCAGAAGACGACGTTGAACACGACCAGGATGATCGCGACCATCATCATCTGGAATTCCTGGCGGTTGCCGATCCGCCACGCCCAGACCGGGATGCCGATCACCGCGAGCAGGAAGCTGCCGAACATCAGCTGCCCCAGCACCGGCAGCGAGGCGATATAGCCGAGCACGCCCGCGCCTTCCCGCGCCGCCTTGGTCGCGGCATCGCCGCTCGCCAGCACGTTGGAGAACAGCAGGTACATCAGCGGGATCGCGAGCACCGCGAGGATGATGATCAGCAGCCGCCGATCCGCGACGCCCGCCGGCGGCTCGCCATAGCCGTCGAGCTTGCCGCCATCGAACTGCACCAGCGCCCAGCTGCACACCATGCCGACCGCCGCGAGCAGGAAGCCCGCCCACCAGCCGACATAGACCGCAAGCAGCGGGCAGGCGAATTGCGAGAGCAGCGAGCCGACGTTGATGCCCATGTAGAAGATCGTAAAACCGGCATCGCGTCGCCGGTCGCCGGGGGCATAGAGCGTGCCGACCACCGTCGAGATGTTGGGCTTGAAGAAGCCGTTGCCGATCGACACCGCCGACAGGCCGAGCAGCATCACCAGCACGAACAAGGGCGAGCGATCCGCGTCCGAGCGGAAACTGCCGGCCGCAACCTTGCGTGCCTCGCTGCCGTCCGCCGCCAGCAGCGACACCGTCTTGTCATCATTGCCGCGGATCTGGAGCTGCCGGCCGTCGATCACCGCATATTGCGGCGGCGTTTCCTGGCCGCGCTCGCCACCGATCACCACCTCGTAACGCTGGCCGTCGATGATCGCGTGCGGCTTGGCCTGCTCGCCGCCGAAGCACAGCGTGAAATAGCCGATCGACATCAGCACAGCGCCCAGCTTCACCGCGCCCTTGGAGCCGAGATAGCGGTCCGCCACCCAGCCGCCGATCAGCGGGGTGAGATAAACGAGGCTGGTATAGGCGCCATAAAGGCCGTTGGAGGTGCCCTGCGAGAAGAGGAAGTGGTTGGCGAGATAGAGCGTCAGCAGCGCGCGCATGCCGTAGAAGCCGAACCGCTCCCACATCTCGATCGTGAACAGGCGGGCAAGCTGCGGCGGGTGGCCGAACCAGGTCCGCCCGCCGTCCAGAGGAACAGCGGACAACTCGACCGGAGGCGTACCTGCCCCCCCTTTCGTTTCTGCCATGTAGTGGCGACTCCCGAATTCCATTGTTTCCGGCCTTTTTCCGGCCGGTGCATGTCGGGTAGCCTAGCGACGAAATTGCGTCTGTGAAGAATATTGTTGCTCCGCTTTGGAACAACGCGGCACCGCTTCCCTCTCGCCGCTCAGGGGTGACAGGAGGCCGGCATGGCTGGCGCCGTCGCGCTCCGCCGCTCCTCCACCACGAACATCCGCGTGCCCGTGCGGTCGAGGAAATTCTCCTCGTCCGCGGCGATCCGCGCCGCCACGTCCGGCGCGGTCGCCACCGCGATCGCGGCGTCATAGGCGGCCCGATCGGCGAACCACAATTCCGTTACCACATCGAAGTCGAACGGCGCCGCGCCCTCATTGACGAACGCGCCGTCGAACACCGCGAAGTTGCGGCGATAATCGACGATTCCGGGCATCAGCGAGAGGATCAAGGGCGCGTGGTGCCGCTCATAATAATCGACGAACGCCTCGCGGCTGAGGTCGGCGCGGCGGCGCAGCAGCGCGATCGACTTGATCACGCGCCGCGCCCCAGCAGCCCGAAGAAGGCGTAGGAGGGATCCTCGGGCCCCGGCTTGCCGATATAGGCACCGTGCAGGAACGGATGCTCCAGATCGACGATCGAGGGCGAGTGGATATTCGCCCAGTCGGCCACGATCGCGCGGTGCGCGAACTTCCAGCGGCCGTCGCGCCGCTCATATTTGTCGAAATAGCGTCCGCCGACCAGCACGTCGAACGGCCCGTCCGCGCCCTTCACCCGATGAAGCGCGATCAGATAGACCTCGCCCTCGGCGCGATCCCCATCCAGCGCGATGTTGATGGTGGTGACGTTGTGGTGGAGGATCTCCATCGGCGCCTGGATCTCGGGCAGCTTGTCGATGAAATCCATCGCCGGCCCCTTCGACATATGGCCATGCTCGTCGATCGCGTCCTCATGATAGAGGCTGCGCATCTTCACATGGTCGTGCCGGTCGGCGGCGTTGCAATACGTGGTGATCAATTGCCGGATCGCCTCGCGGTCGATCAGGTCCTGCAGCGCGGCGGGATCGGGGCTCATACGTGCTCCCCCAGAAAATGCGCGGTCAGGCCGGGCGCGGGGTCGGTATAGACGCGCTCGTAGACCCGGTCATATTCGCTGTGCGCGATCAGCCAGCGGCCATCCTGCTTTGCATAGCGATCGCGATAAATGGCGGTGCCGACGGTGGTCTTGTTGCCCTCCGCCAGGTTCAGCGCATAGTCGATCAGCGTCCACGTGCCGTCTGCGGTATCGTCGTCATAAACGTCGATCACCGGCATATGGACGGTGTGCGACCCGACGAAGCTCGGCACGAACATGCCGCGCAGCGCCTCGACGATCGCCGCCCGGCCGGAAAGCTGCACATGATAGCTGCCGCCGCGATAGTCGATCGTCGCATTCTCGGTGAACAGGCGCTCCACCGTCGCCATGTCGCCGGTGTCGATCGCCCGCGAATAGGTGCATTTCAGCCGGCGGATGAGCTCGATATCCTCCAGCCGCAGGCTCATGCCGCGGCCCGCCGCTCGGCATGGATCGCCTCGGCGCGCGCCTTCAGCGCCCGCGCCGTGTCGTTGAACGCGCGGGTCACCCAGGGGCCGCAGAACCGCATCACATGGATGCCGTTGGGGCCGAAAAAGGCGTCGGTCGACCAGTAGCGGCAGCGATCGGGCCCCAGCGCCTCGATGATCTGGTCGCGGCGCGCCGGATAGGGCCACGCGGGATCGTCCTGCAATTCCCACGAGATCAGCCGCTCGGGGATCTTCGCGCAGACATATTCGACGTTCAGCGCGGTCTCGCCCGGCATCGTATAGTTCGCCAGCGTCATCTTCACCGGCGCGCCCAATTCCAGCGTCGATTCCGCCGCGATGCAGAACGGGTTCCACGCGCCATAGTTGGGCATGTCGGTCAGCACCTCCCACACCACCGAGGCGGGCGCATCGATCGTCACCACGTCGGAGCGGACGGTGCTGTCTTCGGGATAATCGGGCAGGTTCAGATCGTCGGCCATGTGCATCATCTCCTCGCCACGCCGGCTTGTGCCGGCCTTTCGCTCGATCGTCAGACCATCCGCGTTACGCGTCAACGCTTTGCGTAACGCGGCCGCAAGTCCATCTACGCAAGTGATTTGATCTGATATTGCCGCATCGGGATGCAGTCGCACCCCTTCTCGCCGATGAAGTTGGCGCAACTCGCCATCATCCGCGCCTCGTTGGCCTCCAGCTTCGCCGGCTCGCCCACCGCGTCGTAGAACAGCGCCCTGTCGGCGCGCGCCGCCAGCGGGAAACATTCCTCGACCACCGCGGCACAGGGCGCCGCACCGTCCGTCAGCGGCCGCACCACGAGGTTCTGGACATATTCGAAATTGCTCTGCGTCTCGACCGCGACGCCGGTGTGGCCATCCTGCCAGTTGCGCCGCCACGTCTCATGATCCAGCGCCGCAGGCTTCTCGATGAACACCACCTGCGCGAAGCCGTCGGTCGGCAGGCCCGGTGGGCAGGCGCGATTGGGCAAGGGCACCGACTCGCTGACCAGCCACCCCTCGATCCGCGACGCCACCCGCCCCAATGCCGCCTCGATCGGCGCACGCGCGGGCGGATAGGCGGTATCGACCCACATCTGCACCACCGCCTCCATCTGCGGCTGGGTGACGATGAAATGCGGGCTGGTGCCGGCGGCGACGCTTTCGTCCTGCACATTGATGCGCAGCGCGTGCGTGTGCGGCGCGAGTTCGTCGGCGACGGCACCGAGCAGGCGGGCGTTGAACGCATCGCGCGGCTCGGCATCGTCGCGCCAGAGGGCGTAGATCAGTTTTTCCATGTTCTGCCCTTCCTACCGGTTCCCGCGCGGCTCCCGCGGCAGCCCCAGTCCGCGCTCCGCGATCAGGTTGCGCTGGATCTGGCTCGATCCCGCGTAGATCGTGTCCGCGCGGCTCGCGAGATACATGTGGGTGAGCGCGTCGAAGCGATACTCGTCGCTGTCGGAGACCTGCCCCGCCAGCCCCTGCACGTCCATCGCGAGATCGCCGAGGTCGCGGTGCCAGCGCGACCAATAGAGCTTGGACGTCAGCGCCTCCTCGCCCAGTTCCTCGGTCGACTCGTCGGACAATGTGCGGACGAGGCCGTGGCGCATCACCTCCAGCCCGATCCAGGCATCGGCGATGCGGCGGCGCAGGCCTGCATCGCGATCGGCGCCATTGGCGCGCGCGGTGGCGATCAGCGCAGCGAGCTCGTTGCCGAACTGCATCTGCTGGACGACCGTGGAGACGCCGCGCTCGAACCCCAATGTCGCCATCGCGATCCCCCAGCCCTGGCCCGCGCTGCCGACGATGTTGTCGGCATCGGTCACCGCGCCGTCGAAGAAGAGCTCGGCGAATTCCGCTTCGCCCGTCATCTGCCGGATCGGACGGCGGACGATGCCCGGTTGATCGAGCGGCACCAGCAGATAGGAGAGCCCCTTGGGGCCCTTGCTTCCCTCCTCGGTCCGCGCGACGACGAACGCCCAGTCGGAAATCATTCCCAGCGACGTCCAGATCTTCTGCCCGTCGATCACCCAGCGCCCATCGACCAGCCGCGCGCGGGTGCGGACATTGGCGAGGTCGGATCCCGCATTGGGCTCGGAATAGCCCTGCGCCCAAAGTTCGCGGCCCGAAGCGATGCCGGGCAGAAAGCGCTGCTTCTGCGCCTCGGTGCCAAAGGCGATGATCGTCGGCCCTGCAAGCTCGACGCCGATATGGCTGAGCCGCGAGGGCGCGCGCAGCCGCGCATAGAGTTCGGCGAACGCGACCTGCTCGGCGATCGTCGCCCCCCGCCCGCCATGGTCGGTCGGCCAGCCGACCGCGCCGAGCCCCGCCTCGCCCAGCGCCCGTTCCCACTGCTTGCGCCGATCATAGGCGCTGGAAAGATCGGCGACGCCGCGGACGTCCGCGAACGGCCCGTCGAGCGCGGCGGTCAGCCATGCCCGTGCCTCATCGAGCAGGCCGCTCATCCCAGGATCGACCGCGCGGAGACGCCCCCCTCGCCGATCGTGCCGTCAACGATCGTGCGCGGCTCATGGGTCGACTTGGAAACGCGCCAGCCCTCGGGCGTGCGGACATATTCGTCGTGATAGAAGCTGCCGATCAACCGGAAGCTGCCCGCACGCGGATCATAGGTGGAAAAGCCCAGGCTCCACCGCGCCGTCGCGGTGTCGGCATCGACGATCTCGATCTCGCCATTGTGGATCTGGTGGACATCGACGATCGGGCTGTTGACCGCGATCTGGGTGAACGCCTCGATCAGCCCGTCCGGCCCGAACTTGCCGACCGGCTGATAGTCCAGTTCCGCGTCAGGGGTGAAGCAGGCGCGGATCGCCTCGACATCCTTGGCATCGCAGGCGTTGAGATAGCGCGCCTTGAGCTTGCGGATCTCGCTCTCCGCCTCCAGCCGCGCGATGCGGGTTTCCAGATCAGCCATCGAGTTTCACCACCTTGGTCTGGGGTACGGGATGTTCGCTGGCGCCGGTCCAGCGCAGCAGCATCGTGCCCTGGTCATGCCCCGCCGTATCCACCCAATTGCCATGTCCAGGATCACGCTCGGCGACGACGATCGTCACCGATCCGTCCGCATTGGGCGTCGCGCTATGCTTGTTCACATGGACGCGGTGGAAGCGGTAATCGAGCGATTCCATCCAGATATTATCGAGCTGGAAGTTCCAGAAGCTGCACTCCGGTACCGGCGTCTCGATCACCAGCGCCTCGCCCGGTTCCAGCTTCCAATAGCCGTGCAGGTAGAAGATCGTCGGATCGCCGCCGGCCTTGAAGAACATCGTCTGGTCGGTGGTGGCGAGCTGGTTGAGTTGCTCCGCCTTGAACATGTCGGTCCAGCGCAGGAAGGTCTTGGCCGTGCCCTCGACGAAGGCGATCGCCTTGGTGAAGCCCTGTTCGAGCTTGCCGAGCGTCAGCGGCTCGGGCGTCGCGCGCGGCGGATCGATCGCCTCGATCTTCACCGTCGCCGGCACCTCGCTGTCGCGATCGAGGAAGGTCTGGCGGACGAGCAGCATCGAACTGTCGTCGGCCAGCTTCAGCCAGTTGCCATTGGCATGATCCTTCGAGGCGATGATCTCGAAGCTGCCGTCCGCCTCAAAATGCATGTCGGCGGAATCGATCTCGCCGGTCGAGGCCATCGTTCCGTCCACGGCATAGCGATTGGCCTTGGTGCCGAAGCTGAGGATCGGCACGGTGCCGCGCTTGCCGGTGATGCGATAGCGCCGCGCGCCGTCGATCGAGGCGTTGAGGTAGAGATTGTCCGGATTGTCGGCACCGATCTTCGCGGTCGGATGCGAGGCCTGGTAGAACGACGGAAAGTCGGTGTCCGCATTCTCCATATGCATGTCGAGGGCGATGCGCAGCAGGCGCGAGAGATAGCGATAGCCCTCCGCCTGATCGATCGGCGTGCCGGCGACCTCGGCGTTGAACACCAACTCGCCGGTCTTCTCCAACCGGCGGCAGAAGTCGCGCCAGGCTTCACCCGGCGCGACGCGATCCCCATTTCCGCTCATGGCGCCATATACTGGCCACCGTTGACGTCGAGCGACGCGCCGGAGACCACCTTGGCATAGTCGGAAACCATGAACAGCACCGCCTTGGCGCAATCCTCTTCTGGCGGAATGATGCCGATCGGGATGCGCGCGGTGATCTCGCCGATCACCTCGTCGCGGTCGCGGCCGCCCGCCACCTCGCGATCGATATGGCCCCACACCGGCGCGCCGCCGATCCAGCCCATCCGCGTGACGTTCACCCGAATGCCGTATTTGCCGAAATCCTTCGCCATATGCCGGGTCAGCGCGTTCATGCCGCCCTTGCCGGCGGAATAGGCGCCTTCGCCCGGGAAGGGATTGACCGTCGACATCGTCGAGACGTTGACGATCGCGCCCTTCGACGCCTTCAGCGCCTCGAGGCAGGCCTGCCCCATGCGCAGCGCGCCGGCGCAGTTGACGTTGAAGACGGAGGCATATTCCTCGACATCGGCGATGTCGGTCGGCAGCCATTCGCCGTGCATATAGGCGGAATTGATCAGCCCGTCGATCTTACCGAACGCATCCTCGGTCGCCTTGGCGAGCGCGCGGCACTGATCGGCGTTGGTCACGTCGGTCGGCAAGGCGATCGCCTCCCCGCCCTTCGCCTTGATGTCGGCGACCACCTCATCGAGGAACGCCTTGTTGCGCGCGCCGAGGCCGACCTTCGCCCCCTCCGCGGCCGCGATCTTCGCAAGCGACTGCCCCATGCCGGGGCCTACGCCACTGACGACGATTACCTTGTCCTTAAGCAGCATCAGCTATCTCCTCTCCCGCCCATATCCTGTTGAGTTTTGGGTCGATCTCATTCGCCGTCACCGGGCAGTGCGTGCCCGACGGGCCATACATCAGCGCGACGCAGCGGTTGCATGCGGTGCAGCCCGAACGGTGCCCGGCGTTCTCGCGCCAGCGCGCAACCAGATCCGGATCATGGACCAGCGAGCGCGCCATCACCACCGCCTCGAACCCTTCCGACAGCGCCAGTTCGGCCGCCGGCAGCGAAAGCACGCCCCCCAGGTAGCCGAGACCGCATGTCACCGCCGCGCGCACCTGCCGCGCCGCTTCGAGGAAGTAGAGTTCGGAGAAGCGCACCGTCTTGGGCGTCGCCATCTTGAGCAGCTTGAACTGCAGCTTGGCGAGCAACCCCGGCTGCATCGCCGCCAGATCGTCATAGGGCAGCGGGCTGGAAAACATCACATAGCTGGATTCGATGTTGCGCCCGCCCGAGAGCACCAGCATGTCGGCGCCAGCCGCCTCCAGCGCGCGCGCGGTAACGATGCCGTCCTCCACCGTGGCACCGCCCTTGGCGCCATCGTAGAGGTTCATCTTGGCAAGCACCGCGATGCGATCGCCCACGGCATATTTCACCGCCGCCAGCACCTCGGCCGGGAAGCGCACGCGCTTCTCGGCGGTGCCGCCATATTCGTCGCGCCGCTTGTTGGAGAGCGGCGAGATATATTGGTTGAGCAGATAGCCATGGCCCATATGCAGTTCGACCGCATCGAACCCGGCCTCCGCCGCCAGCCGCGCCGCCGCAACGAACTCGTCGCGCACCTGATCCATGTCCGCGCGGTTCATCTGACGCTGGAAAAAGCGCCCCATCATCACGCCCATCTTGTCGATGCCGCCCGAGGACGACATCGCCCGCGGCGTCGACAATTCCTTGTGCTGCACGAAGCTGCCGCCATGGGTGATCTGCGCCGAGATCAGCGCGCCTTCGGCATGCACCGCATCGGCGATCGCGCGATAGTGCGGCACGCTGGTCGCGTTCATCACGCCCTGGCCGGCGAAGGTGCGCCCGTCGGGCGAGACCGCGATATAGGCGAGCGTGGTCATGCCGACACCGCCGGCCGCAAGGCGGCGGTGGAATTCGAGCAGTGCGCGGGTGGGCACCGAGTTGCGCGTCATCATCTCGTTCGCGCCGGAGCGGATGAAGCGGTTTGGAAGCGTGACCGGCCCGACTTTGACCGGCGTGAAGGCGATGCTCATTCGCATGGCTCCCTTCTCAGCCCGTCCGCTTCAGCAGGGCGGGTGGGCGCGACCGAATTCAAACATTGGATTGCGCGCGGCTGAAAATCTCCTGCGCGAACGTCGCTCGAGGAGGAGAAGCGTGCGCTTGCTCGCCAGCCTGTGACCATCCCCCCGCCCATCAGTCGAAATTCGCCTGACCGCCATCCAGCGGCACCGTCGCCCCCGTCAGGTAGCCGAACTCCGGCCCGCACAGCGCCGCGACCGCACGCCCGATATCCTCCTCGCAGCGCCCCACCCTGCGTAGCGGGATCGTCCGGAAAAACGCCTCCGCTTCATCCGGCCGCGCCTCGATCCATGCCTTGAGCCCCGGCGAATCGGCATGCGGCGCGATCGTCAGCGCGCGGATGCCGTCCGGGCCCCATTCGGCGGCGGCGGCGCGGGTCAGCACGCGCGTCGCCTCCTTGACCGCCGCATAGGCGCCATAGCCGCTCATGTCCCACCGCCGCGCCGCCGAGGTGGCGAGGTTCACGATCACGCCGCCCGCGGCGCGGGCGAGGTGCGGATGGCACGCCTTCATCAGCCGGAAGCTGGCGAGCGGGCCCGAGGCGAAGCCGGCCTGGAACGCCTCGTCGGTCACGTCGGTGAGCGGGCCGAGCGGCACCTCCTGCGCATTGTTGACGAGGATATCGATGCTACCGAAGGTCGCCGCCACCGCGTCGACCAGCCCGGCGATCGACGCCGCGTCCTTCACGTCGCAGGCGAACGCCTCCGCCTGCCCGCCAGCACTGGCGATCTCGGCGGCGACGCTCTCCACCTTGGCCTGCGTGCGGCCGACCACCGCGACCCGGGCGCCAGCCGTGGCCATCGCAAGCGCGATGCCGCGGCCGACGCCCTGGCCCGCCCCCGTGACCAAGGCCACCTTGCCGTCGAGCGCCCCCATCGCTCAGGCCAGCAGGCTGGGTGCGCAACCGGGCAGCGCCGGCTCGTAATGGCCGGCCGTCCAGCCGCCATCGACCGCGATCTCGGCGCCGCTGATGTAGCTCGCCTCGTCGCTGCACACGAACAGGGTCGCCCGCGCGATCTCCTCGGGCTCGCCGATGCGCTGCAGCGGCACGCGGCGGAAGTGGCGCGCATTGACCGCCTCGGCAGCTTCGCCCGCGGGATTGCCCATCTCCGTATTCACCCCGCCGGGATGGATCGAGACGACGCGGATACCGAACGGCCCGAATTCATAGGCGTAGGATTTGCTGATGCCGCGCACCGCCCATTTGCTGGCGGTATAGGCGACGAGCCCGTTGCAGCCGCGCAGGCCATCCACCGAAGAGATGTTGACGATCACGCCCTTGCCGTTCGCCTTGAGCGCCGGCACCGCATGCTTCACCCCCATCATCGTGCCGATCAGGTTGATCCCCAGCACGCGCTCGACATCCGCCTTGCGCAATTCCTCGGCGGCGCCGAAATGGGTCACCGCGGCGTTGTTGACGAGGATGTCGAGCTTGCCGAACCGCTCTCCGGCATGCGCCACGATCGCAGCCCAATCCGCCTCCTCGCGCACGTCCAGCTTCTGGAAGGACGCGGCGTCGCCGATCTCCGCGGCGACCACGCGACCCTTCTCCTCCAGAACGTCGCCCAGCACCACTTTCGCGCCTTCCGAAGCGAAGAGTCGCGCGGTTGCCGCGCCCATCCCCTGTGCCGCGCCACTGATGATCGCTACCTTGCCGGCGAGTCGTCCCATCCGCATCCTCCTGTCGGCCGGCTGACACCGGCTCTGCTACGCAAGACTCGGCATATCACTGCAATATGTCAAGCTTTGCGTGTTGATTTGCCATCATCATTCTGCAATTTAACGAGCCGAAACGAGCAGTCCGCCATAATGCGAAGCGGACGCCAGCCGGAGAGGATCAGGCATGACGGAAACGAATTTCCCCCAGGGCGCCGCCATGGTGATGGGCGGCACCGGCGGTCTCGGTGCGGCTGCGGCGCGTGCGCTGGCGCGGGACGGCAGCGACATCGCCCTGTGCTTCCGTTCCAAGCGCGACGCCGCCGAAGCCATCGCCGATGAACTGCGCGGCTTGGGCCGCAGCGTCTCGCTGCACGCGGTCGATGCGACCGATCCCGCAACGATCGATGCCGCGCGCGACGCCGCGGTCGCGGCGCATGACCGCATCCACACGATGGTGTGGGCGGCGGGGCCGCTGGTCGACCAGCTCTATCTCTCGCAGACGCCTCTCGAAAAATGGAAGCGCGCGATCGACGTCGAGGTCCATGGCTTCTTTGCCGCCACCCAGGCGCTGATCCCGCATTTCCGCGAGCAGGGCGGCGGCTCCTTCGTCCATCTCGGCTCGGCGGGCGATCTCGCCTGGCCGCCGCGGGACGGGCTGTCGGTCGCGCCCAAGGCTGCCAACGAGTCGCTCGTGCGCGGCATCGCGCGCGAGGAAGGCAGCTACGGCATTCGCGCCAACACGGTGCTGGTCGGCGTGATCGACGCCGGCATGTTCCATGAACTGCTGGCGCAGGGCCAGTTCGACGACAAGTGGGTGGCGGAGGTGAAGGCACAGCTTCCGCTCGGCCGCTGGGGCCAGGCGGAAGAGATCGGCCACGCCGTCTCCTTTCTCGCCTCGAACCGCGCCGGCTACACCACCGGACAACAACTTGCCGTGGCGGGTGGCTACGGCATCTGATCGAGCGGAGGGGAATGAACATGAGCCAGGTAAGCGACCGCGCAACGCTCGCCGCGCGCGCCGAGGCAGCGACCGGATTGAGCGATTTCGGCGATCCGTGGATCTTCGAGAATCTCGATACGCTGATCCCGGTGCTCAACAGTGAATCCGAACTGACCGAGGTCGGCGTCGCGGGCGCGGAGACGATGATCGTCACCGCGCTCTCGAACCGGCTGCGCCATGTCCAGCTCATCAAGGATCATCCCGAGATCCTCGACGAGGAGATCGACGTCGCGGCCGTCGTCGTCGGCCTGCCGCGCACCGGCAGCACGATGCTCCACCGCATGCTCTCCTCCGCGCCGGGCATGACCGGCGTGAAATGGTGGGAAGCGCAGAACTACGCGCCGTTCGAGGGCGAGGCGGCGGGCGATCCGGAGCCGCGCCGCGTCGCCGCCAAATATTATCTCGATTACATGCTCGAGCACGCGCCCGACCTGATGTCGATCCATCCGATGAGCATCGACCAGTCGGACGAGGAACTGATCATCCTCGGCCTGCTCTTCTCGTCGACGATGATCGAGGGGATGTATTATGTCCCCAGCTACGCGCGCTGGCTGGTCGAGAACAGCCGCACGCGCTGCTATGCGGATCTGAAGGAGATCCTGCAGTCGCTCCAGTGGCAGGACAAGGGGCGCAAGGGGGCGAAATGGGTGTTGAAGACGCCCGGCCATCTGATGGCGCTGGACGGCGTGCTGGAAACCTTCCCGGAGGCCAAGATCGTGATGACGCACCGCGATCCGGTGCAGACCGTGCCCTCCTACTGCTCGATGATGACGACGCTCTATCACATGGCCTCCACCGTCGATCGCGAGCGGATCGGCGCGTTCTGGGAAAAGCGCCTCGCCGAACTGCTCGACCTGTTCATGTCGGTGCGCAGCAAGGCGGGACCGGAGAGCTTCATCGACGTCCGCTACACCGACACCACCACCAGGCCGATCGAGGAAGGCACGCGCGTGCTGACCGAGGCGGGCATCGAGGTGACGCCGGAGATCGTCGCGGGCATGGCCGAATGGGTCGAGGCCAACAAGCGCGAGGGGCGCGCGCCGCACCGTTATGCGCTGGAGGATTTCGGCCTCACCCGCGATCAGGTGGAGCAGGATTTCGCCGACTATCGCGCCGCCTTCCTCGGCGAAAAGGTGCCGGCATGAGCCCGCTCGACACGCTGCTCGCGATCGAGGGCGTCAAGCGCTGCAAGGCGGAATATTTCCGCTGCATCGACGAGCAGGACTGGGAGGCGCTGGTCGCCAACTTCACCGCCGATGCCGAGACCGACATGCGCGAGGCAGTGGAGCCGCACAATCCGGACCTGCTGTCGCACGATCCCAAGGCGTTCGCGCAGAACAACGCCTTCGTGCTCGGCCAGGTGAAGACCGCGCATTTCGGCTATATGCCGCGCATCGACATCGTCTCGGACACCGAGGCCAGGGCGATCTGGTCGATGGAGGACTGGCTCTGGGTGCCCGAGGGGCATCCGGTGCTGCCCGCCGGGCGGATGCATGGCTGGGGCCATTATGAGGACCGCTACGCGAAAGTCGGCGATCGCTGGCTGATGTCGGCGACGCGGCTGACCCGCATCAAGCTGGAATATAGCTGATGCCCGGTCCCTTCGAGAACGCCCCGCTCGACGGCAAGCGCGCGCTCGTCACCGGCTCGAGTTCCGGGCTTGGCGAGGGCATCGCGTTGCGGCTCGCGCAGGAGGGCGCCGCGGTCTGCCTGCACGGACGCAACGAGGAACGGCTGGCGGCGGCGCGCGAGCGCGTCGCCCAGGCCGGCGGCGAGGTCCACGCGGTCAGCGGTTCTCTCTCCGACGACGAGAGTGCCGCCGGCGTGTTCGCCGGCGCCCATGCGGCGCTGGGCGGCATCGACATCCTCGTCAACAATGCCGGCGGCGAATCGGCAGGCACCGGCACGATGCCGTGGTTCGATGTCGATGCGGCGTTGTGGAACAAGGCCTACAACTCCAATGTCGGATCGATCGTCCGGCTGGTTCGGCTGGCGGTGCCCGGCATGCGTGAGCGCGGCTGGGGGCGGATCATCCAGCTTTCGAGCGAGAGCGCCGATTTTCCGATGACGGTGATCCCCGATTATCAGGCAGCGAAGCTGGCGATCCGCTCGCTCACCCGCAGCCTGGCGATGGCGCTCTCGCGCACCGGCATCACCAGCAACAGCATCAGCCCCGGCCTCACCCATTCGGACGGGCCGGACCGCTGGCTGAAATCCATGGCCAAGGCGCAGGGCTGGGACGACGACTGGGCTTCCATCACCGCCCATGTGCAGGACGGAATGATCTCCAACTTTGCCGGCCGCATCGGCGAGCCGGCCGATATCGCGCATGTCGTCGCCTTCCTGGCCGATCCGCGCGCGGGCTTCATCAACGGCATCGACATTCCCGCCAACGGCGGTCGCTGATCCATCGGTCGTTGACCTTTGGCCTCAAACAATCCGAGAGTAGCGCGAAATAAGAGATCCGGCCGCGGGCAATGCCTGCGGCCGGATCAGTCAAGGGTTGGACGCCGGACCGCTGGCGTCGAACAACGGCCCGGACATCGCGAGGGAGAGACTAAGCCATGCCCCATCCGCGCGTCGTGCGAACTCTGCCATGACGGATCATGCGACGATCCCCGACACGTCCTCCGATGATCCAGCGACCGGCGAGACCGCCGCACTGCTCGGCGCGCTCCGCCGCGCACTCCGCAGCGCGGGATGGACGCAGTCGCGCCTTGCCGCGGAGCTGGGCGTGGGGAGCGCGACGGTGAAGCGCTGGCTGCACGGCCGCGGGCTCAGCCTGAACACGCTCGGCCGCCTCGCCACGCTCGCCGGCACCAACCTTGCCGAACTGACCGACGAGAGCCGGCTGGCCGCGCAGGAGAATGATCATCTGACGCTAGCACAGGAAGAAGCGCTGACCCAGGATCCGAACCTGTCGACGATCTTCTTCCTCATCGTGAAGGGCTGGCCGCTGAGCGAGGCGACCGAAGGCTTCCACATCCCGCCCGACGTGGTCGAACGCCATGTCGCCAAGCTGGAACGGCTGGCGCTGGTCGATCGGCTGCCGGGCGGCCGCGTCCGCGCCCGGTTGAGTCCGGCGCATGCATGGCAGCGCGTGCCCATGCGCCGCCATTTCGAGCGCAACCTCAAGCAGTTCTTCTCGTCGATCGACTATGCCGATCCGCAGACCATTTTCGGTGCGGAGACGGTGAAGCTGTCACCGCTTGGCGTGGCGCGGATGCGCGAGCGGATCGAGGCGTTCCGCGCCGATCTGCGTGCGATCGAACTGGATGATCGGCGCACGGCGGCGTTGCCTGGGGAATGGCACGCCGTGCTGGCGGTGGCGCGATCGATGAAGACATTGATCGGGCCGTAGCACGGTCGCGCGCAGCCCCCCCTACCCCGGCACGAACAATTGCCCCACCTTCCCCCCATCGACCGGCAGGCACGCGCCGGTGATGAACGATGCCCGGTCCGACAGCAGGAACAGGATCGCCTCGGCAACCTCCTCGGGCCGCCCGCCGCGCCGCATCGGGATCGTCTCCGATACCCGCGCATTGCGCTCCGGATCGGCGGCGGCGAACGCCATCGTCGCGGGCGTCATCACCTGCCCCGGCGCCACGACATTGATCCGCACGCCATGCGGCGCCGCCTCCGCCGCCGCGACCGCGCTGAAATGGACCAGCGCGGCCTTCGACGCCGAATAGCTCGCCATGCCCGGCATCGCGCGCAGCCCGTTCAACGAGGAGATGTTGACGATCGCGCCCGCCCCCCGCGGGATCATCACCCGCATCGCCGCCTGCGTGCCGATGAACACCGCGTCCGCATTCACCCGGAAATCGGATCGCCATTCGGTGATGTCGAGGTCGAGCACATCCTTGTAGGTGACCGCCATCGCATTGTTGACCATGGCATCGAGCCGGCCGTGGCGCGCCGCAACCTCGGCGACGAGTGCGGCAAAGGCAGCGGCATCCCCCACATCGAGCACATGCGACTCGACCGACCCATGCGCCGCGATCTCATCGTGCGCCGCGTACAGCACCTCTGGCCGCCGCGCGCAGATGACGACGTGCGCGCCCTCCCGCGCCAGCAGCGCCGCGGTCGCGCGGCCGATGCCGTCGCTGCCCCCCGTCACGATCGCCACGCGCCCGTCCATATCGCCCATGATCCCGCCTCTCCCGATCATAAAAACACCAATGCGTGGGCTTTTGGTCGATCACCCTCTTGACGCCCCGCTTGATTGGTTTAGCCAGTCAATCAGCACTCGCTTCACTGTTTGCGTAAAGAGCGTCGTGTTATAAAGCGCAAGTCATAAAGACAAATGAGAGGGGCAAGCTGATGGCCAAGGGATTTTCCGCGTAGCGAATGCCGCGCCCGACCGCGCAAAGAGCGACCAGCCGGCGCGGATGGCGAGATGATCAAAAACCCGTTCAGCGCGAACCCGATACGGGCGTGTTGACCGGGTTGGCCGCACATGCGGCCGTCCAGAAACGGCGTCGATCCAGGAGAGGATTAATGCGCTTCACAATCGTCGCGCTGGCACTTGCCGGCGTTTCCACGTTTTCGACCGTCGCATACGCGCAGGATGCCGCCCAAGGCCCGGCACCCCAGGCGGACCCGGTCAGCGAGACCACGCTCACCGACATCGTCGTCACCGCGCAGCGGCGCGAGGAAAGCCTTCAGAGGGTGCCCGTCGCGGTCACCGCGATCGGGGCGGAGGCGCTGGACACGTTGCGTGTCACCAACGTCAAGAACCTCGCCGGCCTGGCGCCCAGCCTGCAGATCCAGACGCAGGGCCTCCAGAGCAACCCGTCGATCGCGATCCGCGGCGTCGCCTCGGGCGTGTCGAACAACGCCGTCGATCCCAAGGTCGGCATCTATCTGGACGGCGTCTATATCGGCCGCACGGTGGGTTCGATCTTCGACCTTGCCGACATCCAGCGCGTCGAGGTGCTGCGCGGTCCGCAGGGCACATTGTTCGGCCGCAACGCGACCAGCGGCGCGATCAGCCTCGTCAGCGCACCGCCCACCGGCGAGTTCGAGGTGCGCGGCAACGTCTCCTACGGCAATTATGACGCGATGCGCGGCAAGGTGGTGATCAACCTGCCGCAGTTCGGCCCCTTCTCGATCAAGCTCGCCTATCTGCACGACCAGATCGACGGCGACGCGACCAATCTGCTGGGCGGCCAGACGATCGACCTGTCGGCGCGCGACCCGCGCTTCGGCACGCTGACCTTCGCGCGCAAGCTGGGCATGCGCAACATCGACGGCGGGCAGGTCGCGGTGCGCGGTGAGTTCGGCAACCTCACGGCCGACTATCGCTTCGACTATACCGATGCGCGCACCACCGGCCGCGCGATCCAGAGCCTGGGCGTGATTCCCGACCAGTCGGGCCAGTTGCTCCAGCCGATCGTCAACCTCCAGCCCTTCTTCGGGGGCATCACCAATTATGCGCCCGACGAGCGGCTCGATGCGGTCGCCAACGGCACCAGCACCGAGCATGTCGTGACGCAGGGCCACAGCCTGAGCTTGACGTTGGAAGCGAACGACGTGCTGACGCTGAAGAGCATCACCGCCTTCCGCAAGTTCCGCCAGGATCCCAATATCTACGATCTTGCGGCGACCGGCGGCCTGCGCTTCACCTTCGCCCAGTTCGCGGCGTTCATCACGCCGGGGCTGACGCCGGAGCAGATCCAGGGGATCCTGTTCAACCCGGCCAATGCGCCGGGGCCCAACGATTATTTCTATTCGCTGCTCACGTCGCGTGACACGCGGCAGAAGCAGTTCAGCCAGGAACTCCAGTTCCAGGTGCAGACCGACAATTTCGATCTCACTGCCGGTCTCTTCTACTTCCACGAGAATTCGCCGGCGGTCGATTTGCTCGGCATTCTCTCGCCGATCCCCGGCGGCCGGGTGGTGCCGAGCCCGCTCGACGCCGCGTTCGGCAGCGGCACCACCGACACGCTGTCGATCAACGATTCGATGGCGGGCTATGCGCAGGGCACGCTGCACATCGGCGATACGATCGATATCGCCGCGGGGCTGCGCTACACGATCGACGATCGCCAGCTGGAAATCTTCAACATTGCCGGCGGCCAGGGCGGCCAGCTCGGCATCGGCAAATACAAGGTCTCCTTCGAGAAGCTCAACTATACCGGAATCGTGACCTGGCGGCCGACCAACTCCGCCACGCTCTATGGCAAGATCTCCAGCGGCTATGTGGCGGGCGGCATCCTCAGCGGCATCCCCTACGATCCCGAAACGCTGATCGCCTATGAAGTCGGCGCCAAGACACAGCTGTTCGACAACCGTCTGCGGCTCAACGTCGCCGCTTTCTACAGCGACTACAAGGATCTGCAGACGCAGAACTTCATCAACGGCCGCCAGTTCTTCGACAATGCCGGCAAGGCATCGATCAAGGGCTTCGAAATCGAGGCCGACCTGATCCCGCTGCCCGGCCTCACGCTCAGCGGCAATGTCGGCCTCGCCGATCTGAACTATAAGACCTTCATCCTGAACGGCGTCGAGGTCGCCGACGTGGCCCGCACGACCTACAACTCGCGGTGGACCGCCCGGGCAGCGGCGCAATATGACGCGCCGGAATTCTCAAACGGCAGCCATCTGCAAGGCCTTGTCGAAGGCCGCTATCGCAGCGCTTATTATTTGACCTCCACGCCGTTCATCAACATCGCCACCGGCCAGGAGGCCCTGGAGGATCTCAACCGCCAGCCCGGCTACTGGTTGGTCGATGCTCGCGTCGGCCTCGTCGATCTGCCGATCGGCGGCAGCAAGATCTCGATCTCGGCGTTCGGCCAGAACCTCCTCGACAAGGACTATATCGCTTTCGGCGCGCCGGTCCTGTCGCTGGTGGGCACCTATGAGAGGGGACGGACCTATGGCGTCGAACTCGGCTTCGCCTTCTGACGCTCCCCGGCTCGACGGGCGCGTCGCGCTCGTCACCGGGGCGAGCCGCGGCATCGGGCGCGCGATCGCCCAGCGGCTGGCTGCGGCCGGCGCGACGGTGGTGGTCACCGCGCGCTCGGTCGCGGCGCCGGCGGCGTTGCTGCGCTTCGGTGCCGAGCACCGCGTCGCCGGCACGCTCGACGAAACCGTGGCGCTGATCGCGGCGGCCGGGGGCAAGGCGATCGCGCTTCCCGCCGACATCGAGGACCGCGCACAGCGCGAGGCGCTGATCGAGCGCGCCGCCGGGGCTGCGGGCGGGCTCGACATCCTCGTCAACAATGCCGGCTTCGCCGATTATGCGCGGGTCGAGGACATGACCGACGACACTTTCGCGCGCACGATGCTGCACTATCTGGAGGTGCCGTTCGCGCTCAGCCGCGCCGCCGTGCCGCGCCTGCGCGCAGCGGGCGGCGGCTGGATCGTCAATATCGGGTCGGTCACCGCGCTTCCGCCGATCCGTCCCTATCTCGATTACGCCCGCGCCGGTGGCGACACCGTCTATGCGGCAGTCAAGGCGGCGCTCAACCGCTTCAGCCAGGGCCTCGCCGCCGAACTGGTCGACGCCAATATCGCCGTCAACGTGGTCGCGCCGTCAACCGCGATCCGCACGCCGGGGGCGGCGCAGCTGATCCCGGAGGGCTATCCGACCGAGGATGTCGCCTATCTCGCCGAGACGGTGCTCGCCATGTGCCATCTGCCCGCGGCCACGCGCACCGGCCGCATCGCCTATTCGATGCAATGGCCGCACGATCATGAGCTGACCGTGCGCTCGCTCGACGCGCGCGAAACGCTGGCGCCCGCCGAGCCGCCCGCGCTGTCGCACCCCGGCATCGTCGCACTGGCGGAATGGGCCTGATGCGTCGGCTGGAGGGCAAGGTCGCCGTCGTCGCCGGTGCCGGCGGCATCGGCACTGCGACCGCGGAGCGGCTGGCCGCCGAAGGTTGCGCAGTGATGCTGGGCGACCTCGATGGCGCCTCGGCCGTGACGGCTGCCGCCGCCATCGAGACAACCGGCAGCCCGTGCGCGGGCATGGCCTATGATGCCGCCGACGACGATGCGGTGGCGGGGCTGGTCGCCGCTGCGGTCGATCGGTTCGGCCGGCTCGATTTCATGCACGCCAACGCCGCTAACATGCGCGCGATCCGCGAGGATGGCGATGCGATGACGCTGTCGCTCGACACGTTCGACGCCACCGTCGCGGTCAATATGCGCGGCACGCTCAGTTGCGCGCGCCACGCCTTGCCGCACCTCGTCGCCAATCGCGGCGCCTTCGTCGTCACCTCCTCTTCGGCGGCGCACATGGGCGAGCCCGAGCGCGTCGCCTATGCGATGACCAAGGCGGCGGTGAACGCGCTGGTCCGCCACATCGCCAGCCGCTGGGGCAAGGAAGGCGTCCGCGCCAATGCTATTGCGCCGGGCATGGTGCTGACCGCACAGATCAAGCAGTCGATGCCGCAGGAATTCCAGGACCGGGTGCTCGCCGCCCACCGCCACTGGCGGCTGGGCGAAAGCGAGGACATCGCGGCGATGGTGGCCATGCTCTTCTCGCCCGACGGCGAATGGATCAACGGCCAGGTGATCGCGGTCGACGGCGGCGCCTCGCTGAGACCCTAGCTCAGCGAAGGCACCGGCTCCGCGCCCGAATAATCGTAGAAACCCCGCTTGCTCTTGCGCCCGAGCCAGCCGGCCTCGACCAGCTTCATCAGGATCGGCGCGGGCCGATATTTGGGGTCGCCGAAGTCCGCCTGGAACACGCGCAGGATTTCCAGCACCGTGTCGAGCCCGATCAGGTCGGCCAGGGTCAGCGGGCCCATCGGGTGCCCCAGCCCCAGCTTCACGCCGGCATCGATGTCCGGGATCGAGGCCAGTCGCTCGCCCACGGCGAAGCAGGCTTCGTTGATCAACGGCAGCAGGATGCGGTTGACGACGAAGCCGGGGCTGTCCGCGGCGATGATCGTCGTCTTGCCCACTTTCTTGCCGAACGCCTCGGCGACGGCGACCGTGGTATCGGCGGTGCCGAGGCCGCGGATGATCTCCAGCAACGGCATCAGCGGCACCGGGTTGAAGAAATGCAGGCCGATGAAGCGCGCCGGATCAGGCGCCGCCTGCGCAAGCCGGGTGATCGAAATCGACGAGGTGTTGGTCGCCAGCACCGCATCCGGGCCGAGCAGCTTGCCGACATTGCCGAAGATCGTGCGCTTGAGGTCCTCGCGCTCGGTCGCGGCCTCGATCACCAGCTTGGCGCCTGCCAGCGCATCGAGATCGCCGACCGGCTCGATCGCGGAAGCGGCGGCGTCGCGTGCGCTGCCCTCCAGCTTGCCCTTATCGACCGCGCGGTCGAGCATCTTGACGATGCCGGCCTTGCCCTTGTTGGCGATGTCCAGCGAGATGTCCGCGAGCAGCACCTTGATGCCGGCCTGAGCGGCCACCTGCGCAATGCCCGAGCCCATCTGGCCGGCGCCAATCACCCCAACGACATCCATCGGCAATCTCCCTTTGCGTGTCCCGGCCGCCGTGCCACCCGAGCGACCGCAAGCGCAAGAGCCGATGCCAGCCCTTGCGTGCCATCCTCTGCGCATGTGCAAGTGGGGCTCAGCCCGGCAGCGACAGCGGGATGCTTGCGCCGGTGATCGCGCCCGCCTCGGCGGAGAGCAGGAAGGCGACCGCCCGGGCGACACCGATCGGCTGCACCCAGGCGGAAACATCCGCATCGGGCATGTCGGCGCGGTTGGTGGGGGTGTCGATGATCGTCGGCAGGATCGCGTTGACGCGGATACCGCGCCCGCGCAGTTCCTCCGCCAGGCTCTCGGTCAGCGCGCGCACGCCGGCCTTGGACGCGGCATAGGGCGCCATGCCCATCCCCGGCTGGGCCGCGCCCGCCGCGCCGATATTGACGATCGCGCCGCCGGGTGCCGCAAGATGCGCGAGCGCCGCGCGCGACGAGACCGCCGCGGTGCGCAGGTTCATGCGGTACATCCGGTCCCAATTTTCCAGCGCGCCACCCTCGACCGGCTGCCACACGAAACCGCCGGCGATGTTGACGAGGCCGTCGATGCCGCCGGTCTCGGCCGCCGCCGTCGCATAGGCGGCCTCCACCGCCTGCTCGTCGGCAAGATCGATCCCACCCAGCGCCAGCCGCGCCGCGAAACCATCGGGTGCCGGTGCGATATCCACCGCGACCACCTCCAACCCGCGCGCGCCGAGTTCCGCCACGACCGCACGGCCGAGCGCGCCGAACGCGCCGGTGACGATGATGCTCCCCATGAACCTTCTCTCCCTTTCTGCCCTGCGATTAGCGTGCCGGTCTCCGCCGTGCCAGCGCCAGGCCGCCGCCCCGCGCCCGCATCCGAAACGTCTCGGCGACGATCGTCCCGGTCAGCCCGGCCCGAGTATGCCGGCATCGCCGATATGCATCGACCAGTGCGCGTCGCGCCGCACGATCCGCCAGCCCGACGCGCGCTTTTCCCAGCGATCGACATAGTCGCCATGCGTATCGAAGATGCGCTCGCTGCGGTCCGCCCGCCCCTGATGCCGCGCCTGCACATAGGCACGGCTCGTTGCGCCGGCATCGTCGAAGTCGATCATCACGCTGCCGATCAGGTGCTGCGAGGGTCCGCAGCCGTCGAGATGGCTGCTGAACTGCTCGCGCATCGCGGCGATGCCGGCCTGCTCGCGCCCGTCGCCATAGTCGAACGCGACATCCTCCGCGAACACCTCGCCCACCGCCGCCCAGTCGCGCGCGTCGAGGATGCGGGCGAAGCGCCCGAGCTGATTTGCAATCGCCAGCCTATCCGCTTCCATCACCGCCTCCTGCGTTATCCTGCTGCGCCCGATGATACGCAAAATGCGGCGGACGGCCAGCATCTCGCCGCCATTTCGCTTGCCGTCAACCAATTAAGGAATTAGGTTCCGAAATGGATGCCGGCGGCATACGAGCGACTGCCTGGCGCCCCAGCCATTGGGAGAGAGCGCATGGACAATGAAATCTCGTCGCGGGTCAGCGACGCCGACTTCGCCTATTACAACGGCAGCGGCCAGAAATTCACGACCGAGAGTTCGACGCTGATCAGTTCGTCACCCTATCTCAACCATGGCGAGCTTCGCACGCTGATCGCGCAGGAAATGCTGCGCCGGAACGGGCCGGACCTGCCCAATACGGCCTTCATCCCCAATGTCGTCAAGATCCTGATGGAGCTCGAGAACTGGCCGCGCATCTTCCAGCTGTTCGAGGAAGAAAAAGCGCGGCTGCCGATGTTCAAGCAATGGCTCGACGGCCGCAAGGTCTCGCTGTTCAAGACCGAGGAGCTTGCCGGCGCCGAGCCCGGCACGCTGCGCTCGGTGATCTACGACTTCGTCGTCAACAGCGGCTACAATATGGACCATTTCTTCCAGGGAATGGAGATCAAGACCGACTTCGACTTCTACATGAAAGAGCGGACGCACACCCACGATATCGAGCATATGATCACCGGCTTCGAGACCAACCATGCTGGTGAAGTCGCGCTGCTCGCCGCCAATTCGCGCGCGCTGTACCAATATTTCGTGCCCGAGCTGGCGGCCTTCTTCAACCGCGTCAGTTCCTACCTGAAGGCCAAGACGACGCTGAAGAGCGGCCTCTTCTATCCGGAAGCGTTCAAGGTCGAACTGGACGCCGAAGATATCGGCGCCGCGCAGGGCAGGTCGTGGAAGCACCCGCTGTTCCTGATCCCCTACCGTGACTATCTCGACTGGCAGATCAAGGATCTGCGCGAGGAATTCGGCATCACCAACCCGCCGCCGCCGGGCGAATGGGAATGGACCACCGCCGTCAGCGAAGATCCCCGCTCCGCCAACGACGACCACGCGATGGCCGCGGCCGCGGAGTAAGCAAGCAGGCAGAAGGGGGTATGGGGCCGGTCGCAGGACCGGCCCCTTTTGTTTGCGTGCCGGCGCAACGGCACGTACGTCGCAATTCGCCTATTCCGTGGATGCGCCCATCATCTCCTGGAGCCCGCGCCGATAGGCCGGCATCCCTGCGACAATCAGCAGCACGATCAGCGGCAGCACCACCGCGCCGGTGATCGCGATCGAGTAGCGCAGCGCGCCCTCATCGGCGAACCCGAACTGGGTGATCGCCGCGATCACCGATCCGCCCAACCCCATGCCGACGAGGTTGACGCCGAGCAACGTCAGTGCCGTCACCTGGCCGCGAAGCTGGTTGGGGGTCACATCCTGGATCGCCGCGAGCAGCACGCCCTGCGAAGCCTGTCCGACCAACGTGCCCAGCGCGATGAAGGCCAGCGCAAGTTGTGGTGTCGGCATCAAGGGGCCGATCACCAGCGGCACGCCTTTCAGGATCGTCGCGACCAGCACGATGCGCATATTGGCGTCGGCCTGCCCGCGGCGCACGAGGCGCCCGGCGAACCAGCCGCCGGTCAATGTGCCGATCGTTCCGCACACCAGCATCACCGTTCCGAAATAGAAGCCGACCTCGGCGGTGCTCATCCCATAGGTGCGGATCAGGAAGGTGGGGTACCAGACGCTGGTGCCGATCGCGAGCAGGGCGATCAGCGCGGTCGAACCCAGCAGCATGCCATAGAGTTGCCAGCGCGCGCCCAGATAGACGAATACGGCGGAGAGCGGCATCCGCGTGCCATGCGTCGCGGTCAGTTCGCGGCGCTCGGGTTCGCGGATCGTCATCACCAGCGCAGCGATCAGCAGACCGGGCAGGCCGACGGCGATGAACACCATCTGCCACGGCTGGTGCGCACCCAGGCCGAACATCTCGATGGGGCCGCGCGCGGTGAAATGGTCGAGCAGCGCGGCACCAAGGATCAGCGCGAGACCACTGCCGATCGGATAGCCGATCGCGTAGAAACTGATCGCCAGCGCGCGGCGGCCGCGATCGAAATAGTCGCTGATCAGCGAGTAGGCGGAAGGGCTCAGCGTCGCCTCCCCCACCCCCACGCCGACGCGTGCGGCGAACAGCGCGCCGAAGCTGCGCACCATGCCGCACACCATCGTCATCGCCGACCAGAACAGCACGCCGCCCACCACAAGCCGCGTCCGCTTGAGGCTGGTATCGACGAAACGGCCGATCGGGATTGCCGCCAGGCTGTAGAGGATCGCGAAGGCGAAGCCCTGCAGCAGGCTGATCTCGAAATCGCTCAACTGCAGGTCGCGCTTGATCGGCACCACCAGCAGGGTCAGCACCCGCGCATCGATCGCGCTGAAGCTGTAGGCGAGGAACAAGACGAACACGACATACCAGCGATAGGCGCCGCCCGTGCGCACATCGCTTGCCGGGGCGGCCTGGTCGACGCCCGCCTTTTCCACGATCGAAGCCATCGTCGGCGCCGTCACCAGGCCGATGCCGGATTGGCGCGCGCGAGCAGCGTCTCCGTACGCGAACGGATCATCCTGTCCCCCTCCTCGCTTTCGGGGAGCAGCCAGAATCTGCCGTTCCGCACCCCCTCCAGCGCGAAGCTGGCAACCTCCTCGGGCTCGGTCAACTGCATCTGCAGCCCGGTCGTCTTCAGCAGGTCCTGCATCGTGCGATAGGCGACCGGCTCCTCGGGCTCGGCGCCGGCATAGTCGCGCGGGCGCACGAGCCGCGAAGCCATGATCGCGGTGTTCACCGTGTGCGGCCCCGGAAACAGCACCGCGGCACGCACAGCCCCGCCCTCACGCAGCAATTGCTGGTGGAGCACCTCCGATATGCTCGTCACCGCCGCCTTGGTCGCAGCGTAGATCGGCGTGTTGGGCAGCGACCGCAGCCCGCCGTTGGTGGAGGAGGTGTTGATCACCACCCCCTCCTCGCCCGAGGCCAGCATCCGCGGCACGAACGCCTTGATGCCGTGGACGACACCCATCACGTTGACGTCGATGCCCCAGTGCCAGTCGTTCGCGGGCAGCGACCAGATCGTCTTCTTCGCCTCGCCCAGCCCGACGCCGGCATTGTTGAACAGCAGATGCACCGCGCCGAAACGGTCGAAGACCTGATCGGCGAGAGCCTCAACCGACGCCTCCTTGGTGACGTCCACCGCGATGCCCGTCACCGCTCCGGGCAGTTCGGCGGCCACCGTATCGAGCTTCGCCGCATCGATATCGGCGACCACGACGCGCGCGCCGGCCGCCGCAAGCTGCTCGGCAAGCGCGCGGCCGACCCCGCTGGCGCCCCCGGTGACGACCGCCACCCGCCCCGCGAACGACTCCATCAGGCCGCCTTCTCCGCCGGCTGGGCAAGATCGATGCCGCTATTGGTCGGCTCGTCGTAACGGCCGATCCAGTGCGGGGCGATCCAGTCGCCGGGCACGGTGCGGAGGATCTGCCCGCTGGTCTGCGTCGCACCCTCGACATATTCCATCGCGACCAGCCGGCGCACGGGGATGTCGATAAGCGGATCATAGGGCGATTCCGTCAGCCGGATCTCGCCGGTCATGTCGCGTCGGGTGGTGTAGTTGCGCTTCCAGTTCAGGCGCGTCAGGAACACGTCGCCATCGAACTGGCCGGGCGTGTCGATCGACGGCAGCGCCTTGTAGCAGAACAGATATTCCTCGAACGCGCGCGGCGCGTCATTCTCCCCCCCGATCCGCCCCTCGAGCGCGAAATAGGTGATGCCGTGGCGGCTGCAGGTCGCGCGGACATGGTCGCCCTGACGCTCGAAGCTGGTCTCGGCGACCTTCTTGGGCTCCCCGAAGCGCTCGCGGCCTGAGGTGACGACGGTCTCGCCCTCCATCGCCATGTGGAAACAATAGGCGCCGGGCGTGCCCTCGTAGGTGCAGTTGATGCCCATCGTCAGCGCGCCGATCTCGACGGTGCGGTCGTCGGCGACATGCATCGCGACATGCGCGATCTGCAGCCAGACCTCGGGCCGCTCGATTCCGACCAGCGGCTGCGGCAGCAATGCCCGCGCCACCGCCTCATCGGTCTCGTAGATCGCGCGGACGCTGCGCACGGTGTTGCGCAGCGCGCCCGCCGAGCGCGTCGCAGCAGGCCCCTGAAGATAACGAAGTCGGCTCATATCCTCTCTCCTCGTCTTTGCGGGCACGATCGGCCGTTCGCGGAAGGCGTTTCTTCCGCGTCCGAACGCCGGCCCTGTTCGTGTCACGCCGCGGCGACGCTGCCGGGCGTGTCCGCATCCGCGTAGAATTGCTCGAAATAGCGGCGGAACCGCAGGATCGGCCCGTCGCCGTCGCACAGCAGAGGCCGCTTCCGGTGAATCTTGTGGTGCCAGATCGGAATGTCGCCCGCGACGCCGGTCTGGCCACAGGTGTTGGCGATCGCCGCGTCGATCGCGCGCGCTTCGAAACTGTCGGGCTCCACCTCGGGATGGGTGAAGCAGAAGCGCAGTTCCACCGCGTCCGCCTCCACCGGCGTCGCCAGCACCATCAGCGACAAGGTGACGACACCGGTGAGCTGGGTGAATTTCTGCCCCGCGCCGTTCTGGATCGTCGTGACGCTCGAAGGAATGACCTTCGTCGTGCCGTCCGGCAGCTTCACGGCGCGTTCGCCGGCGGCGTGGCTGTGGCGGATATGGCCATCATAGCTGGTCGTGCCCTCGGGCACCGCGTCCATCTTGTGGACAAACTCGAAATGGGCGACGTCGACGCCATTCTCGGCGATTTCCTGCGGGTTGCTCGCGAACCGCCAGTCGAAGCGGCGCGGCTTCGCCCAGCCGGGCTGGGTGAATTCGTCATGTACGATCACGCCATACTGCGGGGCCGAACCCAGCGGATGATACCACGTCCAGACCACGCCATTGGCCTCGCGGATCGGATAGGGCCGCGCGATCGGCTCACGCTTCGCGATCGGCGGAAAGGCCTTGGCATAAGGGATGTCGCTGCAGAAGCCGTCGGGCTTGAATGCCCAGGCGTGGAACGGGCAGCGGATGCTCTCGCCATCCACGGTTCCGCCATGGCCGAGATGCGCGCCCAGATGCGGGCAATAGGCGTCGAGCAGCCCGGGCGCGCCGGCTTCGTTGCGGAACAGCACCAGATCGCGGCCGAAATAATGGAGCGGCTTCACCTCACCGACCGCGAGTTCGTCGGAATAGCCGACGAAGAACCAGCCGAAGGGAATGCCCATCGGAAAACGCTCGACCTGCGGCAACCTCGCCTCCTTACGCTGGGGCCGTCTGCTGCGGCCGTCCTGGGAAGCTTAGACCGCGCTCCGGAAAGAGAAAGCCCATCGCGGCAAACGCATCATGCCTGCTCGTGGACAATCCCGTGCGGATAGTTTGTGGGGGACATGCGCGGCCAATCCCATGGGCGGATCTTCTGCTTGGTGAAGCGTGCGGCGAGGAAATCGATGAAGGATCGCGTCGCCGCCGGCATGATCCCCGGCGAGAACACGACCCAAACTTCCTTGTCGTGAAAGCTCCATTCGGCATCGCAGGCGAGGATGTTGCCGCCTGCCAGATCGGCGCGGATCACGCTGACCGGAAGATGCGCCAGCCCAAGCCCGCGCCGCGCCGCCCAGCGCAGCGCGACGCCGCTGTTGCTCTTCCACCGCCCCTTCAGCCGTACGCGATCGCCGCCGTTGAACTCGAACGCACCGGTCGCGTCGGTCAGGCACTGGTGCTGCGAGACCTCCTCCGCCGAGGACGGCCAGCCATGCTCGCGGACATAGTCGGGCGAGGCGCACAGGCAGTAGGAAAGATAGCCGAACAGCCGCGCCTTGGCAGCCGAATCGGGCAGCCGGCCATAGCGGATGACGACGTCGAACCGCTCCTGCTGCACATCCGATTCGTGGAGATAGGCGACCGGCTCGATGACGATATCGGGATGCAGCGCGCTGAAATCGGCGAGCAGCGCGGACATATAGTCGGTGCCGAAGATGTCGCTGAGCCCGATCCGCAACCGCCCGACCGGCGCCGACTGGAACTGGGTGACGCGCTGCTCGATCTCGACGAGCCGTTCCTGCAGCGCATGGCATTGTTCGTGGAAGATCTCGCCGGCCGCGGTCAGCGACAGGCGGCGGGTGGTGCGGATCAGCAATTGCGTGCCCAGCCGCGCCTCCAGTTCGTTCACCGTCTTGCTGACGAACGATTTGGAAACGCCCAGTTCCTCGGCCGCGCCCGTGAAGCTCCCTGCGGAGACCACCGCCAGAAACTCCTCGACTCCGCGCCAAGCCGACATCTCAGCCACCCTTCTGATCGTATCCGGCATGAGCCTATCGGTGCCCCCGCGAATTGGCAAAGCCCGCCCTTCGATCGAAGGGCGGGCTTCGTGCGTGTCGGTCGAGAACGGGCGCCGCCTATTCGGCCGCCTGTTTGTAGAAATGCGACTTGGCCGGGCCGATCCGCGCGGCGATCTCCGCCAGCGCGTCGTGGTCGACATCATAAACGTCCAGCGCATTGCCCCCCAGCATCTTCTGGATGTCCGCCTCCGGCAGCCCGCCCAGGCTCAGCACCATCTTCTCCAATGTCGAGGGCCATGTGCCTTCGGGGTGCGGATAGTCGGTGCCCCACAGGATGCGGTCGATACCGATCTGGTAATAGCTCTCGGTGGTCTCCTCGTCGGGCAATGCCGAGCAGCCGACCCACACGTTGCGCGCGAAATAGTCGCTCGGCTTCATCGTCATGTTCGCGTTGTAGTCGCCCAGCTTGCCGCTGGTGTGCTTGGCGGAGGCACGGATGTCCATCAACTGCATGACCCACGGAAACCAGAACTCGCCGCCAGCCTCGGTGAACAGCACCTTGAGCTGCGGATATTCCTCGAACACGCCGCCGAAGGTCATCGACCACAGCGGCCGCGTCATCCAGAAGGCGAACTCGCACAGATAGGTGCCGATCCAGCCCGGCTGGGTCGTGTCGTAAGCGGGCGCGCCGCCCGAATGAAAATGCAGCGGCATCTTCGTCTGCTGCAGCAGATCCCACACCGGATAATATTTGGTGTGGTTGTACATGTCGTAGCCATCGGTGATCGACGGGAAGAACACACCTTTCAGGCCATGTTCGTGCGCCCAGCGGATTTCCTTCAAGGTCTCGTCGAGGTCGTAGAGCGCGGGGATGACGGCGAGGCCGATCCGCCGCGCGGGGTCCTCGATGCAGAACTCGGCGAGCCAGCGATTGTGTGCGCGGGCGCCCGCCCACTGCAGTTCGGGCCTGGTGCCGAAAGGCTTGAGGCCGATGTCGGCGCCGAAAGGCGGCGCATTGCGTTCGGTTATGCCGTCCGGAAACAGCACCTCGGCGGCGACGCCATCCTGGTCGAGCACGCGGTTGCGGATCGTGCCGTCCCATGCGCCTTCCAGCCCGTCGCCCACGCGCGCGCGCCACTTGGTGTTGAAGTCGTCGATCAGGAAGCGCTTCTCATGCTCCTCGCGCATCCTGATCTCGCGCTCGATCGCCTCATCGAACGCCGCATGATATTGGCTCTCCAGATAGGTGCGATAGCGCTCCGGCGGCAGGCCGACATGGCCGTCCGACGAGATCACGAGATATCTGTCCACAATCACTCTCCCAGCGGATTCTCTCGATGGGCGGCATCGCGGCCGCCGGATGATCTGGTTATGTGGCGCGCTCGCGCCGGCACAAGGCGCAGGCCGTGGACGCATTATCGCCCTCAGGAAACATTCGCCCGCACGGCCGAAATCGCCGGATTTCTGAGGCTGTAGACGGTGATCGCGACCAGCGCCGCGCCCGCCAGCACGAAGGGCGCGGGCGACCACCATTCATACAGCAGCACCGCGATGATCGGCGGCGCCACGATCGAGGCGCCGGCGATCGACGAGACGGTGCCGGCCACCCGCGCTTGGTGCGTCGGCCCCGCCGCCAGCGATGCGCCGGCGGCGAAGCCCGGTCGGCCCAGCCCATAGCCGAAGCTGGCGATGGCGAAACCGGCGGCGAGGCTGGCATAGTCGCTGCCCGCCATCATCAGCAGATTGCCCGCCGCCGCCAGCGCTCCGCCCCATTGCGTCATCGCGGTCGGCGTCAGCCGCAGCCAGCCGACCACCGCCCATTGCGCGACCAGGCTGGCGAGCGCGCCACCGACCATCGCGAGGCCCACCGCCTTCTGTGCGGCGATCGGGCCGCCGCCCAGCCGGTCGATCACCACGAAGCCCAAAGTATAGAGGTTCATCGCCTGCGCCGAGGCGAGAATGATGCCGAACCGGAAGAAGGGCGCGACCTGCGCGTCGCGCCACATCCGCGGCGCCGCGGCGTCTCCGCCTTTCGCGCGGGCCGCCGGTTTCCGCACTTCGGACGGGATCGTCCACGCGCTCATCGCCAGCACGACGAGTCCGGCAGCGCCGAACAGGAACATCGGCATCGCCAGCGCGAGCGGCGGCAGGATCAGGAAGGGCGCCAGCGCCGGGCCGACGATCGTTCCCAGGCTGAGCGCCCCCGCCTGCCCGGTCAGCGCCCGCACCCGGCTGAACCCCGCGGTACGATCGGCGACATAGGCCTGCGCCGCAGTCGCAGACGCGGACCCGAACAGGCCGTAGCTGGCGCGCACGATGAAGAAGCAGGCGAATGTCACGGCTGGGGCAAGCAGGCCCTGGAGCCCGGCGAATATCGCCAGCCCGCACCCCGCCATCGATCCGGCGAAGCCGACAAGCCCCAGCAGGATCAGCGGCTTGCGCCCGCGCCGGTCGGCGATACCCGCCCACCAGGGCGACGCCATCGCCCAGACCAGCGCGGAAAGCGAGAAGATGCTCGCCACCAATGCATCGGTGATGCCGATCACCCGGCCGATCGCCGGCATGATCGAGATCAGCCCGGTGTTGCCGATCGCGGTGACGAAGGTGATCGCCAGCAGGCACAGATAGGCGTTGCGATCGAGCGTCGGTCGCATCGCCCGCCCCGTCTGCGCGCCTGAACCGCTCAGAACCGGATCCGCGCCTCGGCGCCGAAGCTGCGTGGATCGCCCCATTGCCGCACGGTGAAGGTGGAAAGATTGATGCCGCTGATCCAATATTTCTCGTCGGCCAGGTTGCGCCCCCACACCGCGAGTTCGAGCGTGCTGCCGCGGCCGAGTTCGATGTCGGTCAGCGCGATGCGGCCGTCGAGCAGGCCATAGGCCTTGCGCTTCGACAGCGGATCGGCGGTGATCGTCGCCCATTGCGAACTGCGCCAGCTATAGTTGAGGTTGGTCTCCAACGTCGCGAAGCCCAGCGGCAGGCGGTGCAGCGCGCCGATCAGATAGTTGTATTTGGGCGAGAGCGGGATGGTGTAGCTGTCGGTTACGTCCGTACCGTTGGGCAGCACGAAATCGGTATAGCGCGCGTCGACATAGCCGAAGCCGAAATTGACCGTCAGCGCGTCGAACGGCCGCACCGCGCCCTCCACCTCGACACCGGTGAACTTGGCCTCGCCGGCGTTGATGATGTTGGTGGTCACCAGTTCGGGCACGAACACGCCCGCCTGGAAATCCTTGTAGATCGAATGATAGACTGAGAGGTTGAGCGACACCCGGCGATCGAAGGCGGTCATCTTGGTGCCGAGTTCGAACGACAGCAGGTCTTCGGGATCGTAGGGTGTCAGGAAGGCGGCGTTGGTCGCGGCGGTGTCGTTGATGCCGCCGCTCTTGAAGCCGGTCGCGACGCGCCCGTAGAACGACCAGTCCGGCCGCAGCTTGTAGACGATGTTGAACTCGGGATTGAACTGCGACCAGCTATCCTCGTTCTCCAGCGGGATGAGGTCGCTGGGGCCGATCCCGCCCGCGCCCGGCCGCGCGCCGGCCGCGGGCTGGCCGCTGCGGGTGATCGGCGTGCCGTCGGGCCCGCGCTGGAACACACCCGAGGTCGCCCCGCGCGGATTGGCGGCATAGTTGGTGTTGGACAGCAGCAGTTCGCGCGCACGCTTTTCCTCGCGCGTCCAGCGCCCGCCGACGGTGACGTCCAGCTTCCCGTCGGCAAAGGCCGGCGTCCAGGTGAGCTGGCCATAGGCCGCATAGGATTTCGATTCGCCGCCGCGCTCGCTCAGATCGAAACGGTCGCCGCCGAACTGGAAGTTCCAGCGCGGATTGAAAACGTCATAATTGTCGTCGAGATAGAACCCACCCAAGGTGAAGCGGAATTGCGACCCCGTGCCGATGATCTGCACTTCCTGGGTAAACTGCTCATAATCATTCTGCAGGATGATACGCAGCAGGTCGTTGGGCGTACCGTCGAAGTCGCTGGCGGAATAGCTGTGCATCGTCCGTCGCGCCGTGATCGACTTGAACAGCAGATCGCCCAGCGGGCTCTCCCCGGCATCGAACTGCAAGGTCAGCGCATGGCCGTTGACGCGGAAGTTGCTGGCGAGCGCGCTCTGCGCGGAGATGCCGTCGTCGGGCCGGCTGGGGTAGATATAGGGCGCGATCAGCGGACTGGTCGCGGGCACCGAGCCGCCGGCGCTGATCGCCAGGATCGCGGGCAGCCCCTTACTGTCGGTGATGTCATAGGCATAGGCGGCGCTGAAATTGGGTGACGGTTCCCAGACGAGATCGGCGCGCGCGGCGACCATCTCTTCCTTGCCGAAATGGGTGTCGTTGAAGGTGTTGCGGAAATAGCCGCGGTTCTGCCGCGCCGCCACCGCGACCTTCGCCTTGAAATCGCCGATCGCGGGCAGGTCCACCGTCAACCGCTGGGTGAAGCGGCCGAACTCGCCCGCGCCCAGCACCAGCGATCCGCCGAAGTCCCCGGTCGGTGCGCGCGTGATCAGATTGACCGCGCCGCCGATCGTGTTCTTGCCATAGAGCGTGCCCTGCGGCCCGCGCAGCACCTCGACCCGCTGGAGATCGACCGTATCGAACGCCGCGCCGGTCGATTTGCCGATCGGCACGCCATCGATGTAGAGCCCCACCGGCTGGTCGCGCGCGAGGCTGGTGTCGGCCGAGGGTGCAAGACCGCGAATGGAAATGAGCGGCCCGAAATTGTTGCCGACCGTCTGGTTAATCTGGATGTTGGGCACGATCGCGGCGATGTTCGCGACCGAGGTCACCTCCGCCCGCTCCAGCGCCGGTGCGCTGACCGCGCTGACCGCGATCGGCACATCGACCAGCCGCTCCTCGCGCCGCTGCGCGGTGACGATGATGTCTTCGGCGCCGGCGCTGCTGCCGCTGGTCGGCGCGCTATCCTGCGCCTGGGCGGGGGTTGCCGCGATGGCGATCCCCAACGCCAATACGCCTGCACTGTGCTGGATCATGGTCTGCAATGTTCTTCCCCTCCTGGATGGAAGGAATGCCCCTTCCTTTCCGGCGCCGCTGTCGCGGTCTGATCCCGACACTAGCGGGGAGACCGGCGGCGATAAGGGTTTCTGCGTGTCCAGTGTGTTGACCGCAACGCGTGACATGCGCGGCGATGGGGAGAGGCGGCGACGCGTTTCAAGACTGCCGGTGGGGCGCGGGCCGAGGACGCGTAGCGCCCCGCTACCCCAGTCCGAAAAAAGCAAAAGGCAGGGCGGCTCTCGCCGCCCTGCCCCGCAGTCTCCCGTAAGCGGGCTTATTCGGCCGCTTCCTCCAGCTGCCGCGTCTCGACCGGCGCCGCGGTGGGTGCCAGATATTCGCCCGGCTTGTTGCCGGTATAGGCGCCGTCCGCGAAGGTCTTCACGCCGTTGACCAAGGTCAGCCGCATCGGCGCGGCCTGGCGGGTGAAGCGCCAGGTGGTGCCGCCCTCGCCGTCCGGCACGTCATAGGCCTTTTCCATCGCCCGATAGCGGATCTCGCTGAGGTCGAAGACCACCACGTCGGCACGGCGGCCTTCCTTGATCTCGCCGGTTTCGTGCAGGCCGAAGAAATTGGCCAGCTTGCCGGTCTTGATGTGGATCGCCTGCTCCAGGCTCAGCAGCCCATCCTTCACATATTTGGTGAACAGCAGGATATTCTCGCCGCCGCCGCACAGCATCTGCAGATGCGCGCCCGCATCGGAGATGTTGCCGACCGACTTTGGGTCCATCATCAGCTTGAGCGTCAGCTCCTCATCCTTGGGGAAGGGCGCCATGTGCACGGTCGAGCGCGTGCCGTTCTCGATGATCCACTGCGCCATCGCGTCCGACCGGTGCAGCCCGCGGCTTTCGGCGAATTCCTTGAGCGTGCCGCCGACGGGCCCCGCCCCATTCTCCGAATCCAGCAGGTAGAGATCCTGCGGGTTGTTCATCGGCGAATGCGGCCAGGCCTTGGTGTCCCAGCTTTCGCGCGCGCGCGCGCGCCAGTCCGGATCGGCGAGCAGCCGCGCCTTTTCCTCATGCGTTTCGGCCAGCACCACCTCGTGCCAGATATAGTCGTTGGACTGCGCGAAGATCAGCGACTTGATCAGGCTGAGCGTGCTGGTGGGCGAGACATGCGCATAGCCCGGCCAGATGTCGGCGCCTTCCGCCTTGAGGCGCGTCAGCGTTTCGGTCAGCGCCGGCAGGATATCCTTCTGGAACTCCAGCGTCGGCACCGCGCCCGCGATCTGCATGCGGATGCCGCGGCCCTTGGTCAGCCGCCCCAGCCGTTCGAGGCTGGCGGGCCCGGTCTTCCGCATGAAGGTGTCGATGATGCACTGGTAGGTGGTGCCCGGATAGCGCTCCATCACCGCGAACAGCGCCTCGAACTCGGCATCGTCCGCAATCAAGGTCGGGATGGCGCGGTCGTCGCCGTCATGGTCGTGGAGATTGTCGGACATGCCCAGCGCGCCGGCGGCCAGCGCATCCTCCAGCAGTTCGGCCATCCGCGCGATTTCCTGGGGCGTCGCCGCCCGCTCCCACGCCTCGACGCCCATCGCCGCGAGGCGCAGCGCGATATGGCCGACGAATGCCGAATAATTGGCGGGCACCTTGATGTTGCGCGCCATCGACTGGCGATACTCGGACCACGTCTCCCAGTCCCACGGCACATGCTCGAGGAACGGCTTCAGCGGGATATCCTCGAAGAAGCTGAAGATCTTGATCATCTCCAGCTGCGCCGCCTTGTCCTTCGAAAGCGGTGCCGCGGTGAAGCCGCAATTGCCCAGGATCACCGTGGTCGCGCCGTTGCCGGGCAGCGGATCGAGGTCGGGCTGCCACCACATCGTCGCGTCGTAGTGGGTGTGGCTCTCGATGAAGCCGGGGGTGACATAGCATCCCGCCGCATCGAACACCTCCTCGCCCGCCGCCGGCTGCAGGCCGCTGCCGATCTCGACGATGCGGTCGCCGGCGATGCGGACGTCGGCATCATAGGCAGCCGATCCGGTGCCGTCGATGACGCGGCCTCCGCGAATGAGCATATCCGTCATAATCACTCTCCGTTTCTGTTGTGTCCGGTCATTCCGCCGCGATGGCGGTCGGCTGGCTGTCGTTGGCGGGTTCCAGGAAGGCACCGGGCTTGGCGCCGGTATAGGCACCGTCGCGGAAGATCGGCTCGCCGTTGACCATCGTCAGCTTCATCGGCGCTGCCTTGCGCGTGTAGCGCCAGGTGATGCCGCCCTTGCCGTCGGTGACGTCGTAGACCTTCTCCATGTCGTGCTGCTCGATCTCGTCGAAATCGAACACGACGATGTCCGCGCGCTTGCCCGGCTTGATCTCGCCGATGTCGGTCAGGTGGAAATGGCCCGCGAGCTTGCCGGTCATCGAATGCACCGCCTCCTCGAGGCTGATCGCCTTTTGATCGCGGACATATTTGGTGAGGTAGACGAGGTTCTCGCCGCCGCCGCACAGCATCTGCAGGTGCGCGCCCGCATCGGTGATGTTGCCCACCGTCCTCGGGTCGCGGATCATGTCGACGACCACCTCGTCGTCCATGTCGAACGGTGCCATGCGCACCGTGGAGAGCACGCCATTCTTCAGCAGCCATTCGGCCATCGCGTCGGAACGGTGCAGGCCCAGTTCCTCGGCATAATCCTGCAAGGTGCAGAACGGCCCTTCGCCATTGTCGGAGCCGAGCTTGGTCAGCAGCAGCATCTTGGGGTTGTTCATCGGCGACTGCGGATAGCATTGCGTATCCCAGCTCTCGCGCGCCCGCGCCCGCCAAGCGGGATCGCGCAACAGCGCTTCCTTGGCCTCGGCGCCGTCGGCCTTCACCACCTCGTGCCAGACATAATCGTTGGATTGGGCGAAGATCAGCGACTTGTAGAGGCTGAGCTGGCCGGTCAGCGGCACATGCGCATAGCCCGGCCACACATCGATGCCGTCGGCGCGCATCTGCTCGACCCGGTCGCGCATCGGCTGCAACAGATATTTCTGGTAGGCGACGGTCGGGATCGCGCCGGTGAGCTGGGTGCGCACGTTGCGGCCCTTGAGCAGCTTCGCCATCCGGTCGGTCTGTGCCGGGCCGGTATCACGCATCAGCGCCACGTCGATGATGCACTGGAAGGTGGTGGCGGGATAGCGTTCCAGCACGTCGAACAGCGCCTCGAACTCGGCATCGTCCGCCACCAGCGTCGGGATCGGCCGGTTGTCGCCATCATGGTCGAGCAGGTTGGTCGACAGGCCGAGCGCGCCATTCGCAAGCGCATTGTCCAGCATCGCCGCCATCACCTGCCGCTCCTCGGCGGTCGCCGGCCGCTCCCAGGCTTCGAGACCCAGCGCCGCCATGCGGATCGCGATGTGGCCGACGAAGGCGGCGTTGTTGAGCGGCAGCTTCACCCGCTGCTTGACCGACGCCTTGTATTCGGACCAGGTGCGCCAATCCCACGGCACATGCTTGAGGAACGGCTCCAGCGGGATATCCTCGAAGAAGCTGAAGATCTTGACCATCTCCAGCTGCGCATCCCTGTCGTCGGACATCGGCGCGGCGGTGAAGCCGCAATTGCCGGTGATCACGGTGGTGGCGCCGACGCCGGGCAGCGGATCGAGATCGGGCTGCCACCACATCGTCGCATCATAATGGGTATGCCCCTCGATGAAGCCGGGCGAGACGATGCAGCCGCTGGCGTCGAAAATTTCGTCGCCCGCCTGCGCGGCCAGATCCTCGCCCACCTCGGCAATCCATCCATCGACCACGCGCACATCGCCCGCCCGGCGATCCGCACCCGTTCCGTCGATGATGGTACCGCCCTTGATTAACATGGCTGCCATTGCTCTCTCCTGTGATCCTGCTGCCGGCACGGGCCGACTTGCGCGGCCCGGCATGCGCTTCGCCGATCCCACCGCCCGTTTTCCGATCGCGATCAGGCTATCCCCCGGCTGGACAAGCGGCAAGAAAGCGGCCCATGATGCGCAGCCAATGGGATCATCTGGCGACGCAGAATCACATATCAGGTGAACCCGATCCGCCGCAACGGCAAGCAATGCCGCCAAACACTACGCAATCAGAACGGGAGAGAATCGAATGTCGTCGGCCGACCTGATCGAGAAGGATGCGATTGCCCAAGTCTATGTGCGCTACTGCGAGATCGTCGATTCCAAGGATTTCGACCGCATGGACGAGGTGTTCACCGAGGATGCCGTGGGCGATTACACGCAGGCGCTGGGGCCGGGCGTGATCAGCCCCAACCGGGCCAGCCTGATCGCCTCGATGCACGCCAATCTCGGCCCGCAATCGAGCTGCGGCGCGACGCACCACAATGTGCTCAACTTCCGCATCCGCACCGACGGCGACAGCGCGACGGCAAGAGTCCATTACTACGCCGTCCACCGCGGCCGCGGCGCGCATGAAGGCGCGCTCTATTCGATGTGGGGCCAATATGCCGACGATCTGGTGCGGACGGACGCCGGATGGCGCGTCGCGCGGCGGGTCTACACGGTGGCGCTGACGGAGGGACCGTCGGCGGTGGTGGCGGGCTGAACGGCGGTCGTCGCCGCCGGCCCGCTCTTCCTGGTGCCGTCGTCCGCATCCTTGCCGCCCGACAGGGTCAACAGCAGGATCAAGGCGAGCAGTGCCAGCATCGTTATCGCGGCGGCACGCGTCATCATGCGACGGCGCTCATCGGATATGGGGTGTGCGTCTCGACGAGGCTGGCGCGGAACCCCTCTCCGTTCAGCACGCGCAGGATCCGTCCGCCGCGCGCGCGATCGGGCAGTTCGACCGTGAAGATCATGCTGGCGGACTGAGCGGAGCCGTCCTCGAACACGCGATCATGGTCGACCTCCAATATGGTGCCGCCCAGCTGCCCGATCCGCGTCGCGACGGTGCCCAGAAAGCCCGCATTGTCGGGCGTGACGACGCGGAAGCGGACGAGCTGGCCGGCGCGGACGAGGTGGCGCTGGAGCATCGCGGTCAGCAGCCGCACATCGATATTGCCGCCACCCAGGATCAGCCCGACGCGCCGGCCGCGGAAACGCGCCGGATCGGTCAGCAGCGCGGCGAGCGGCGCGGCACCGGCGCCCTCGCACAGGGTCTTCTCGATCTGGAGCAGCAGCGCCACCGCCTCCTCGATCTGCGCCTCGCGCACGACGACGATGCCGTCGACCCGTTCGCGCGCGACGAGCCGGGTCAGGTGCCCGGGCTCGGTAACGGCGATGCCCTCGGCGATCGTGGCGCCGCCGGGCACCGGGCCGTCATGCCGCCCCATCGCCCGTGCCATCGAGGGATAGAGTTCGGTCTCGACGCCCACCACCTGCGTCGCCGGCGCCTCGCTCTTGAAAGCCGTTGCGACGCCGCCGATGAGCCCGCCGCCGCCGACCGCGGCCACAACCATGTCGAGCGGCGGCCCCTGCTCGATCATCTCCAGCGCGACCGTCCCCTGCCCCGCCATCACATCGGGATCGTCGAACGGGTGGATGAAGGTCAGCCCACGCGCGACGAAGCGCGCCACCTCCGCGCTCGCCTCGTCGAAGCTGCGGCCGATCAGTTCGACGCGCGCGCCGAAGCTCTCGGTGCGCGAGACCTTCACCGTCGGCGTGGTGGAGGGCATGATGATGGTCGCCGGGATGCCGAGGCGACGGGCGTGAAGCGCAACGCCCTGCGCATGATTTCCAGCGGACACCGCGACCACGCCATGGGTGCGGGCATGATCGTCGAGCGTCAGCAATTTGTTGAGCGCGCCGCGTTCCTTGAACGATCCGGTGAACTGGAGGTTTTCGAACTTCAGCCAGATTTCGGCACCGACCAGTTCGGACAAGGTGTGCGAGAGCAGAAACGGAGTCCGCGCAATCGCATCGCCAAGCCGCACGCGCGCCCGACGGACATCGGAGATCGATACGCTCATCGGATTGCTGCTCCAGCCAGTCTCCCCTCCGCTTCAGGAAGCGATCGGGGGTGGGGGCCGTCCGACAAAGGACGGAGCCAGTGATCAATTCCCCCCACCCCAGCCCGTTCCCTGAAGGGGATGGGCTGGATCATCGCATCAGTTCGGCTTGACGATCGTCGGCCAGGTCACGCCGATCTGCTCGAGATAGGTCTTGTACTTCTTCGGATTATAATAAAGCGGCCGCATGCGTTCGCGAAATTCTCCCATGATATCGCCGTTCATCTCGATATAGGGCTTTTCGTTGGTCAGGATCGGCTGATACTTCACGTCCTTGGTCTGCACGTCGGTATAATAGGCCTTGGCCTCCGCCAGCAGCCTGGGCGTCGTCATCAGATCGAGGATCGTCATCGCCATCGCCTTCGATCCCGCCACGGCGCCCTTGTGCGCGATCGGCGTCGCCATCGCGATCGCGTTGGACCAGTTGTGACCGGGCAATTCGGGGATGTTCGAAGGGAAGCGGATCGTGATCGTCGGCTTGGTCCAGGAAACGTCGCCGATATCGTCGGAGCCGCCGCTCTTGGGCTCCGGATCGGGCGGGGTCAACGGCTTCAGTTCGGTGTCGAGCCCGGTTTCCTTGCCGCCGACCAGCTTCTGCACCGCCTTGGCGAAGGTCTGTTCCTCGGGCGTCCAGGTCGGCAGGCCGATGCGCTTGATATTCTCATAAGCCGCCTCCGCCATCGGCTTGTTCATATGCTGCGGCGCCGCGGTGCCGATGATGCGGCTGGTGACGGTCGTATCCGTCATCATCGCCGCGGCTTGCGCGATCTTGCTGCCGATCTCGTAGTTCTTGCGGATATTCTCGAAGGTCTGCTCGCGGAAATAATACCAGACGGTTGCGACCGAAGGCACGACGTTGGGGAAATCGCCGCCGTCCTTGATGACATAGTGCGAGCGCTGTTCAGGGCGCAGATGCTCGCGGCGAAAGTTCCAGCCCGCATCCATCAGCTCGACCGCGTCGAGCGCGCTGCGCCCGCGCCATGGCGCACCGGCGCTGTGCGCGGACTCGCCGTTGAAGGTGTAGAGCACGGAAACGCCGCCGGTGCCGCTCGGCTGGCCATAGCTGGTCTGCAGGTTGGAGCCGACATGGGTGAACAACACCGCATCGACATTGGCGAAGACGCCGTCACGCACGAAAAACGCCTTGGCAGCGACGGGCTCCTCCGCCACGCCCGGCCACAGCATCAATGTGCCGGCGATCTTCTCGCGCGTCATGATCTCCTTGACCGCGAGTGCGGCGGCGACATTCACCGCCTGCCCCGAATTATGCCCCTCGCCATGCCCGGGGGCGCCGGGCACCATCGGCTCGCGCCATGCGATGCCGGGCTTCTGGTTGGCCTTGGGGATGCCGTCGATGTCTGAACCGACCGCGATCGTCGGGCCGCCGGTGCCGTTGCTCCATACCGCCGTCCACGCCGTCGGCATGCCGGCGACGCCGCGGGTGACCTTGAAGCCGTTCTTCTCGAGGATCTCGGTGACGTAGCGGGAGGTCTCCACCTCCTGCATCGCCAGTTCGCCGAAGCTGAAGATCGAATCCACCATCTCCTGGATCAGCTTGGCCTTGCCGTCGACGCGTGCGGCGGCATCGATCTTGAGCGCGGCGAGCTTCTCCGGCGTGATTTCCTGCGCATGAACCGGCGCCACCGATACGAGAGCCAGCGCGGTCAAGGCCACGCCGGCGGCGCGGCAGAAACGAAACGACGTCATCATGGATACTCCCCCGGGGAACACGACATATTGCCGGCGCGGCGACACTTTCCGGCGACAGTGTCGCCGCGCCGGTCCGATCAGCCTGCGGGTTTGATCAGGCTGTCGAACAGGAGCTTGAAGGTGCCATGCGCCTGGGCGCGATGCTGGGGCCTGAAGCCGATCAGCACAACCTCGCCCGCACCATGCTTCACCGAGACCATCGCCGCCTTGCCCGCAATCAGCTTCTCGCCGTCCAGCCAGCCGCTGCGGAGCACATTGCCGTCTGCATAGGTCGCGACGATATCGACCTGATCATTCTTCGGCGTCGGCGCGACTTCATAGACCTGGCTGCCCATGATGAAGATGGCGAGCGCATCCTTCGGCATGCCATAGGCGAGCGGATCGGCGTCATTGACCTTGATCTTCAGCGTCGAGCCCGGCGACCAGAATTCCTTGGTCGATCTGCCGGCAACGATATTCTTGATCGGCAGCTTGAACTTCTTGATCGGCAGGTCGCCCGCCTCGCCGAACGTTATCAGCCGGCCCCCGGCCTTCACGAAATCCTCCAGCGCCTTGACGCCCTCGTCGCCGAAACCGCTGCGATAGGCGGGCGGGATCATGTTCTGATCGGGCATATATTCGGATCGGCCGCCCGGCGGCGGCGCTTCGCCCGTCATCAGATGCGTGGCGTCCGCCGGCAGGATGATGACGTCATATTTCTTGATGAGGCCGCCAGCCTTGATCTCGGCGTCCATCAACTGCTTCTGGTTGTAGCCATATTGTTCGAGCAGGAAGCGCGTCCAGCCCTCGTCGATATTGCCGCCGCGATAGCGGTTGAACAAGCCGATGCGGGGTGCCTTGAGCGGGGCGTCGGTGGCCGCCACGCCGTCGCCCGATGCGAAGCTGACGCCGGTGCGCGCCGCGATCGATTGCGCCGTGGCCGTCGTCGCGCCGGTGACGAGGAAGTCCCCCGGCTTGGCGGTGGCGCTCGCCGCAGTGACACGCTTCACCGTCGCGCCGGCGCGCATCAGCAGGTTGGCGGCGTGGAAACTGTCGTTGAGCGCGCCGTCGAGCCGATAGGTGCCCGCCGAAGCGACCGTTCCCGGCTTGATCGCATTGCCGCCCACCGGCGTCAGCGCGGCGGTGATCGGCGTGCCGATCGGATCGGACGCGATGCCCATGAATTCGGTCAGCGCATCGGTCGACATGTCGTACGGCCGGATCGGCGCGCCATCCTTGTCACGGGTGTAGCCGTTGTCGGGATAATGCGTCTCGCCGAGCAGGTAGCGGACGAGCCCCTGATTGGGCTGGTTCATCGGCACGACATAGCTGCCCGCCGGATAGTAACGGCCGTCGGCGACGAACGCCTCCGGCGCCTGCAGCACATCCACCTGTTGCAGCCGCAGCGCGTTGACCATCTTGCCGATCGTCAGCGGATCATGCTGGTCGATGCTGATCGCATAGGCTTTGACCTCACCCTCCAGCCCGCGCTGCGTCTGGCGCTGTGCCTTGAGATAGGCGTTGCGCAGCACCGTCTCGCGGTTCTTCGAAGCGAGTTCGACCAGCGACCACGACGCGACTTTCTGGCGATCGACGATGTCCCGCGCGCGCCACCATCCGCCCGGCCAGGGATCGGGCATGTTTATCTGCGGCGAATTGTCCGGCATGTTGCGCTGGCCACCTTGCAGCTGGTCCGGATGGACGTAGAGCGGCGTCGCCAGATTGAGGCTGGCGGATTCCGTCAGCATGCCCGCGGTATTGTGGAACGGCGTGATCCAGTGGAACCCGAAATGGCCCCAGCCGGAATAGATCGCATCGCCCGCCGCCCCCGAAAGCTTCGCCGCCGACAGGTCGTAACCCATCTGCGAACCGAACCAGATCATCTCGCGCCACACGAGCGGATCGGCGCCCGGTCGGACCGGATCGGCATAAGGAGGGATCGAGATGCGCGCCGAATAGGCGCCCATCTGATGATGATCGATATAGGCCTGCGGAATCCAGTCCCGGAACAGGATCTTCGCAAGGTTCTGGGATTCCGGCATGTTGAGCATGAAGGCGTCGCGGTTATTATCGTGGCCGATATATTTCTGGTACATCCACGGCATCGGCCCGCCTTCGAACGGCGTGCCGAGCGACTTGGTGTACCAGTCGTAGATCATCTGGTGACCGTCGGGATTGATCGACGGCAAGACGATGGTGATGACGTTGTTCATCACCCCCATCGCCACCGCATCGGTGCGCGTCACCATGTCATAGGTATATTCGACCGCGGTCAGCGAGGAACCGATCTCGCTGGAGTGAAGATCATAGGACTGGACGATGATCGCCTTGCCGTCGCGCACGATCTGATCCAGTTCGCTCTGCGCGACCCCGCGGGGGTCGGAGAGCTTGGCGTTCATCTGCCGATACTCTTCGAGCCGGGCGAGATTCTCGGGGGCGGAGATGAACAGGGCGACGAAGGGCTTGCCTTCGACGGACTTGCCGATCTCGACCATCTTGATGCGATCGCTGGTCGCTGCGAGTTGCCGGTAATAGGCCATCAGCTTGTCGTAATCGAGCAGCTTGCGGTCGGCGCCCATGCGGTGCCCGAAGAAGCTTTCAGGCGTCGGCGCCGCGGCCTGTGCCAGCACCGCCTGCGGCGCGACCGCAGCCCCCAGCCCCGCGGCAGCGGCCAGCGGACCCGCGCACATCCTGAACGCCGACACCGTCACCATCAGGCGATGGGTCGCCCGGCTCTTTCTGTTGCCCATATCCTGTCCCTTTTCGTTGGATGCGCCGGGCCACCGGCCGGCAATTTGCGACGTCTCGTCAGAACTTCTTGGTGACCGACGCGAAGAAGAAGCGCCCGGCGATGTCGTACGAACTCCCGTCATAGGTCTGCGGCGTGTTGCCGTAGGACGGCGGCGCCTTGTTGAAGAGGTTGGTCACGCCCATCCGCATCGCGAACTCCTCCGGCAGGTTGATCGATGCGTTGAGATCGAAGGCGTTGTAGCTCTTGATCCCCGGCGGCGCGGTCGTGGGCGACGTCACGAAGGTGCTGTTCTTCATCTTGTCGATGAAGCGCCAGGTGAAGGTCATGCTGAAATCGTCATTGCCGTAGTTGAGCGAGGTGTTCGCCTTCCAGCGCGGGTGGGTGATGCCGGCATTGGTTTCCACCGACGCACCGATCGTGCCGGCATAGTCATAGGTGGGTGCGCCCGGCAGCGCCTGGATCTTGAAGCTGTCGAGATAGGAGACGACGGTGCGGAAGCCGATACGGCCGGCATCTTCGGGAAGCCCGAAATCGCTGAGCCGCGCGGTCCAGTCGAACTGGACGTCGACGCCGCTGACGCCGAAAGTGGCGAGGTTCAGCAAGGGCTGGGTTGTCGGCGGCTCCAGCGGCCCCTGCGGCGAGCGGGCGAGCAGCGAGCAATAATAGTTGTTGGGATCATAGGTGGGATTCGCGCCGCCGACGTTGAAGCAGTATTGCACGGACTGGACGACCGATAGCACGCCGATCGCGTCCTTCACGTCGATCTTGTACCAGTCGACCGAGAGTTGCAGCCCGCTCAGCAGCGGATGGTCCGATGGAGAACTGAGTACGACGCCCGCCGAAAAGGTATCCGCCGTCTCCTCTTCCAGATTGGGATTGCCGCCGGTCAGCGGGAAGATCTGCTGCGTTCCGATGAAGCCGTCGATGATCGCCGGCGACACCCCCTGCTGAAGGCAGAGGTTGCGCACCTGCGCCCCGTTCGGTCCGAGGCGGAACGAGGACCGGATGTCGCACGGGTCGCCGCTGACGACATTGGCGCCGGGGTTGCCGATGCTGATGCTGCCGGTCGAAACCGGCGCGAACAGTTCGCCGACGCTCGGCGCGCGGATCGCGCGGTTATAGCCGCCGCGCACGCGGACCCAGTCGAACACCGTCCAGTCGATGTCGGCCTTGTAGGTGCTGGCGCCACCGATCGAATTATAGTCCGAATAGCGATAGCCGAGGTCGAGGTTGAGCGACTGGATCAGCGGCAGATCGTGCAGCACCGGGACCAGCAGTTCCGCGAACACCTCCTTCACCGTCACTTCGCCCGCCGATGCCCGCAGCACCGAGAAACCGATGATGTCGCTGGTGCCATCGGGCTGGTCGAGCGCGTCGTCGGGATCGTAGGAGAAGCTGTTCTTGCGATAGCTGGCGCCCAGCGCGAAGCGCATCTCGCCGGCGGGCAGGTCGAACAGGCCGCCCTGCATCGTCGCCGAAGCGATATGCTGCTTCATCTCCGTCTCGTTGAAGGTGTCGCGGGTGATATAGTCGATGCAGGATTGCGAGATCGGCAGGTTGCCGAACAGGTTGAGACCGCCCTCGCAGATGTCCGTGCCGCCGGTCGGGCTGTAGGTAAGGTCGGTCAGGCGGCTCTGGCTGATGCCGCCGGTCTGCGTGTTCTTGAAGATGGAGCGCGATGTGCTGCCATAGACCTCCCAGGTCCAGTCCCTGAAGCCGAATTCCCCAGAGAACCCGCCCATGAACTGCCAGACATCATATTCGTAGATCTGGCCGCGATTGCCCACCGCGTTGAACGCCTTGTGGAACTGGAAATCGCCCGTCGGGTTCGCGCGCGATGCCAGGATATAGGCGAGATCGTCGGGCACGAACGGGTTGTTGTAGGGCATCGACTGCAGATAGACATTGTTGGACAATGTCGTGTTGACGATCGCATTCTGTTCATATGTCGTATAGCTGAACTGCCCGAACGCCTTGATCGCGTCGGTCAGTTCATAATCGAACCGGCCGAACGCCTGGTAGCGTTCCATGTTGCTGCTGACGTCGCCACCGGTGAAGCCGAACTTCATCTGCTGCGAGGGGCCGTAGATCGTGTTGCCCGAGTTCACCAGATAGGCATCGTCGGTTTCCGGTTCGCGGAAATTCAGCGCCGGCACGCCATTGGCGGTGAACAAGGTGCCGTCGGTGTTGAAGCCGATCTGCGCACCGCCCGAATAGAGCAGGCTGCCATTGCTGGTGGTCAGCGGATTCAGGCCATAGCGCCCCGCGAAGATATCGTTGACCGCCGCCAGCGTCGGCTCATTGCCCGCGAACACCGCGGAACCATGGTAGCTGGCGGCGTTGCCGGTCTGTGGCAGGCGGTTGGAATACCAGGGGCGGTCGATGCGCTTGGCGCGATCGCGCTTGGAATAGTCGAGCGACAGCAGCACGCGGCCGCGGCCATCGTCGAACTTGCCGCCGGCGGTGGCGGTGAGGCGGTAGGTGGCGCCATCGCCATAGTTGGAGATGCCGGTCTGCGCGCCCAGCGTCAGCCCGGTGAAATTGTTCTTGAGCCGGAAGTTCACCACGCCCGCGGTCGCATCCGAACCATAAGCCGTGGAAGCACCGCCGGTGATCACCTCGATATTGCCGATCAAGGCTTCGGGAATGATGTTGAGATCGACCGAACCATCGGGGTTCGAAGGCTGCAGCCTTTTGCCGTCGAGCAGCAGCAGGGTCCGCTTGGATCCGAGACCGCGCAGCGTCGCATAGCTCTGGCCGCCATTGAGGCCGGTGCCGGTGCTCGACGTGTTCGACTGACCGAAGCCGCCGGTAAACTGCGGCAACTGCGAAAGCGCGCGTTCCACCGTGATTTCGCCGGTCGCCTCCAGCGATTCCCGGCCGACCGAGACGATCGGGCTGTTGGATTTATAGTCGGGGCGCGCGATCAGCGACCCTGTGACGATGATGTCCCCGCTCTCCTCGCGCGCGGGCTCCGCACCCGGGTCGATCGGCCCCTGTTCCGACATAGTGGAGGGCGCTCCGAGCGAGTCCTGTGGCGCCTCCGTTGCCGGGACGGCCTGCTGCGCAACCGCCGGAACGGCGCAAACGGCAAAGGCAATGCCGCTGACTGACTTGAGCAGTTTCATCTTGCCAAGATTTTTTGCAGACAAACGGCAAGTATCAGAAGATATCGTGATCATGGCACAGCTCCCCCTTAAAGGTGCGCCCACAACAGCCCTCCTCTCGAAGAACTTTTTTGATTTATGATTTCACCGGCGCGAATTTCATCGCTTGCCGACCAACCCCGTTGGACAACATCATTGAATGTTTATCGACACAGAACAGGTTTCACTTGGGAGCGCACTGCCAGTCATAACCCCGACTGGTTTCGCTCCTCACAACCCAAGCTTGTCTCAAAAAAACGTCTTGTCCACTGTTTTCCGCGGTCCGTGTCCGAAATATTGGAAATTTCTCCACAGGAAACAGGAGGACGCGCCTTTTGCGTTCGCGAACGATGCTCTCCCGCGCCGCAGCGCAATAAAATTACAACTGCATGAAACGAATCACGCGCGACTCGGAGCCTGAATCCGTGCCCTCCAGGCGCGGCCGAGCCGCGGAACATTCCCTGTATCAGGCCGGAACGACGTCGAACGCGATCGTCAGCCGGCTGCCGGGGCAGCGGAACGGCACGGTCGCGTGCCACATATAGGAAGGGAAGAGGACGAGCTGGCCGGAAACCGGCCGCACGCGATGCTCGGCCGGCAGCGCCGGACGCACCGGGATGCCGGGTTCCCCGAAGGTCAGCCAGCCGTCTTCGCATCCCGGATCGGTCTCGGGCAGTTCGAGATGACAGGCCGAGGATATCCAGCCGCGCGGATGGACATGGCTGACATGATGGCCCCCGGGTTGCAGCCGGACGGACCACAGCCCGTTCAGCCGATAATCGCGGGCGCGGCGGCGGCGCACGAGATCGGTCCCGGCGCCGAGTGCCTCGATATAGCGGCGGATCGGCCCATCGATCGCGATCGTGAACGCCCGGATCGCGGGGTCGCGCGATCGGGTGAGTTCGGCGGTGGTCTGCGTGCCGTGGCGCAGCGACTGATCGAGCGGATGGCGCTGGAGCCCGTGGGCGGCGCGCAGCGCCACCGCCAGATCGCGGATATAATCCTCAAGCCGCGTCCAGCCCGGCGGGCAATCGAGCATGGCGGCGCCGACGAACGCCCGATAATCATAGAGCAGCGCAGCGCGGGAATCCCCCAGCAGGCGCCAGCCGATCCATTGCAGCGCCACCAGCCCCTGGTCGAGCGGCTGGCGGACGATCGCGCGATCGAGCCGCGCGAGTGCCGCCTCGGGGCGCGCGGCGGCGAGTTCGAGTTCGATCATCTTGCGCTCGACCGCGGGATCGTCCGGCGCCGCAGCTTCGGCGCGGCGGCCGTGAACGAGCGCCTGCCCGGGATCGAACGCCATGGCGAGATGCGCAGCGGTGAGTTCGGCCACCGCATCGCCGCCCGTGCCCTCGCGCGCGAGGAGCGCATAGGCGGCCACGCCGTCGCCCGCGGTTTCGATGAGCCGCGCCTCCACCGCGCGCAGCCGCGCCGCGACCGCGGGCGCGCAACCGTCGCGCGCCAGCACCGCCCGCGCCGTCGCCAGGTCGCCGCCGCGCATCCAGATCAGTTGCGCCAGGTCGCGCAGCGCATCGACATAGCCCGGGCGGCGCTGGGCAGCGGCGCGCAGCGCCTGCTCCGCCTCGTCGAACCGGCCCATCGATTGCAGCGCCCGCCCCAGCACCAGCCAGGTTTCCGGCCGGTCGGCGGCGCCCAGTGCGCGCCTTGCGAGCAGCACCGCCTCCTCGGCATCGCCGGCGTCGCCGAGCGCCGCCGCCAGATTATGCTCGGGTACCGATCGCCCCGGCTGCAGCGCCACGATCCGGCGTCGGGCAGCGACGCGCGCATCCTGCATGTGCAGCGCCTCGAACGCGCGCGCGCGCAGATCGAACACGCCGGCCGGCGCTTGTGGCAGCGCCGCCAGCGCATCGGTCAATGCCACCAGGTCTTCATGCCGGCCGGCTGCGCCGAGCAGTTGCGCCAGCAGCAGCACCGCCTCATGCCGCGCCGGTTCGAGCGTCATTGCGGCGCGCAGTTCACGCTCGGCACCCGCCATATCCCCCAGCGCCGCGTGCGCCGCGCCGTTGAGGTGCCGCACCGCGCCGACGCGCGCATGCAGACGGGCGAGCGGCGCGAGCAGCGCCGCCGCCTCGGCGAAACGCCGCGCGTTCAACAGCGCGCTCGCGCGCGCCAACTGGTCGGGAAGCCCTGGCTGCACCGCGTCGCCCGGTCAGGCCGGCAAGGTGACGACGAGCAGCGCCTGGGCGTCCGCGATTCCGGTGTTGCGGATCACATGGGGCACATCCGCGGGATAGCGCGCGATGCCGCCCACGCCAATCACCGCCATCGCATCTCCCGATCCGATGACGAGTTCGCCCTCCAGCACCGAGAGATGCTCGAACGCGCCGCGCGCATGCGCGCTGGATTGCAAGGTGCCGCCCGGCGCCACCTTGAGCAGATAGAGTTCGGTGCGCCCCACCTCGTTGGCCGGGCTCAGGATGCGCATCACGCATTTGCCGTCATCGCTGCGGATTTCGGGCACGAACGAGGCGGCCGTCACCTCGATGTTCGATCGCCGCTCGGCAGACTGGCCGCCGACGAAATCGACGATCTCCACGCCCAGCGCCTGCGAGAGGTGCCAGACCGTCGCCAGCGTTGGGTTCGCCTCGCCCCGCTCGATCTGCGAGAGCATCGATCGCGAGACGCCCGACGCCGCGGCCAGCTTGTCGAGGGTAAGGCTTCTTTCCTTTCGCAGTTTCTGGAGAAGGGGGCCAATTGCCGGCGGGCTCATACGCGCTTTGGTCATGGAGATGTCGCTGATCCTCAAGGCCCGGCGCAGGAACGCGCGCCGGATACGCCATACGACTCGTCGGTTCCGGCCTATCGACCGCGCAAGGGCAACCGGGTTGCCGAAGGTCCGGCGGGCACGGTGCTTGCCGGAGACACCGAAACCGCCCGACCCCCTATGCGACGAGGAACTGGCGGCAGGCGCATGTCGAGGCGGCGCCGGCCACAAATCCACCGGAACATCGATTCCTAAATGGCACGGTGCGTCGAATCAATCCCGCAGCGCGATTTGCCCGCACCCCGCGCAGAGTCGCGTGATTTTCGACTGATTCCCGCCGAACGAGCAGTCGTCGGCAACCCTCCACCTTCAATGTTCGAACGCCATTACACATCGAGACACTTGCCGCATCTCGAAGGACCGAAGGGAAGAGGATCTTTAAAGCAGAATTTAACGGCTACGTTTTAGCTTTTTACGGCTGATCTGAACATCGTGCGGAAACAATCGGATGCCGATCGGCGGATGATCGGCCGATATCGCCGGCCGGTGCTCCCACCGGCAGCGCGAACGTGAAGAGTGCGCCGCCTTCGGGCCGATTGGACGCGGTGAGCGTGCCGCCATAGCCCTCGATCAGCGATCGGCAGATCTGCAACCCCATGCCGACCCCGTCGGGCTTGGTGGTGAAGAAGGGCTGGAACAGCCGGTCCATGTCCGCCTCGGCGATGCCGGTGCCACGGTCGGCGACCGAAACCTCGACCCGGCCGTCGACCATGGCGATCGACAGCGTCGCCACGCGCTCCCCCACGGTGTCGAGCATGGCGTCCATCGCGTTGGTCAGCAGGTTGACGAGCACCTGCTGCAGCACGACGGGATCGGCGGACACCGCGGGAAGTTCGGCATCGCAGGCCAGCACGATCACCGCATCCCGGCGCCGCGCATCGCGTTCCAGCAGGTCGCGCGTGTCGGCGGCGAGCGCGCCGAGATCGACCGGCACCGCGCGCCGATTGCCCCCGTTGGCGACGCTGTCGCGCGTGCGCTCGACGATCGCGGCCATCCGCTGGGCGGTGCGGGCGAGCCGTTCGAGGATGCGGATCGCCGCGTCCGGATCGGGCTCGGCCCGCCGCAGCCAGCGCAGCCCGGTCTGCGCGTCCATCACCATCGAGGTGATCGGCTGGTTGAGCTCATGCGCGATCGACGCGGAAAAGGCGCCGACGGTGGCGACGCGGTTGGCGCGCGCCAGTTCATCCTGCGCGGCAAGCCGCATCTCCTCGATGCGTTCCTGGCCGGTCAGGTCGAGATGGCTCGAAAGCTGGCGCTCGTCGGGCAGGCGGTTGACCGTGTAGAAGATCGGCACGCAGCGCCCGTCGCGCGCGTTGAGCACGGTGCGGCCCTCGATATGCGCGCGGCCGTAGAACACCATCTCGAGCTGGCGGAGGACGACGCTGGCGATGTCGTCGGAGAGCGACGCGGTCGGCACCGCGACCAGTTCCTCGACGCTGTCATAGCCCAGCATCCGCGCGCAGGCGCTGTTGACGCGCACGGTGCGGAACGCCGCCACGCAACGGTCGAGCAGTGCCGGATGCTTTGCGAAATGGACGGCGAGATCGGTGACACCCTGACGCTTCAGATCGGCGACGATCGCGATCGCCTCGCCCGGATCCTGCTCGGCGAAGGTGATGCTGCTGACCTCGAACAGGCTGGCATAGCGCGCCTCGGTGCGCAGCAGATCGGCGGTCCGCTCCTCGACGCGATGCTCGAGCGTCGCGTTGAAATCGAGCAGTTCGGCGCGGCTGCGCTCCAGCGCCTCGCGCAGCGCCTGCAAATTCTTCCGGCCGACCAGCAACGCGCAGGTCAGGCAGATCACGGTCGCCGCGAACAGGAGCCGCAGCACGCTGGCCAGATCGGGCGACGATCCATGCACCGCCGCCCAGCCCAGTCCCGCCAGGAACATGCATCCCGCCGCCGCCAGCACGATGCCGCGTTCGCTCTGCCCGAGCGCGGCGATCGCCAGCACGACGGCGTAGAGGATGGCGACCGACACGTCGAACCCGGCAACCATGTCTACGGCGAACACCGCCGCTGCCGCGCACAGCGCCGCGGCCCCCGTCATCCACCGATACGCCCCCGGCCGCACGATCACCCCGTTACCCGATTTTTTACCAATCCCCGATCATGGCGAAGCGCGCTGCCAGCGTCGAGCGTCAACATGCCGGATGATACCATCGTCTATCGCCACCTGGGCGCGGCAGCGCACAGGCCCTGTGCCAAGGACGGCCGCGACTACACCTGCGTATAATGGTTTTCGCCGATCGATCGGCGCATCAAGGGGCTGACCGGATCGGTGAAGCAGCCCCCCACCCCGTCGCCGTCGCGCACCGCCCCCCCCTTGCCCGACGGCGCACCGATCCGGTCGCCCCTCCAAACATCCCCACAACAAATTTCGATCGCCGTGCGGGATTTCCGCACCGGCGGTGTCTTCGCCGCGCAACGCCAAAAGGCACAGCGCAAAAGGGACCCGCCGATGACCAAATCTCCGTCACCGAAGCATCTCCTCTCGGCCACCGGCATCGGCTTTGCCGCCGCCCTGCTCTGCTCGACCGCCCCCGCCGCCTATGCGCAGGATGAGTGCGGTGCGCTGGTCGACGGCCAGGTCTCCTGCACGCCCAGCGATCAGCCCTTCGACGAGGGCATCGGCTATGACGCGCCCGGCGACATCACCGTGGATCTGGAGCCCGGCCTGTCGATCACGCCCGATCCACGCGCGCCCGGTCTGCTGATCGTTTCGGAAGAGGGCGGCGTCACCATCAACGGCGCCGGCACCCACATCGGCACGCGCGGCGCGACCGGCGCGGTGGCCTTCGCCAAGGGAGACGTCAGCATCGACCTCGGCACCGTCACGTCGCAGGCCATTCCCGGCGAACTCGCGTGGGGCATCAACACCTTCACCGCCACGGGCACGACCCGCATCACCGTCGACGAGGTCCGCAGCGTCGGCGACGATTCCTTCGCGATCATCGCCGAAAGCACGACCGGCGATGTCATCATCGACGTAGGGCTGGTCTCCACCAGCGGTTTCGCCGCGGATACGGTCAAGGTGGTCACCGCCGGCGCGGTCGATATCGCCATCGACCGGATCGAATCCTCGGGCGACTATGTGTGGGGCATCAACCTTCTCAACGGCGCGATCGTCGACGAGCAGGTGGTCGGCGGTTCGTCCTACATCGCCATCGGCAGCATCGACATCGGCGGCAACAACAATATCGGCGTCAGCGCGCTGGGGGTGGGAGACGTCTATATCGACGTCGACACGATCAAGCTCAGCGGCGACAGCGCCACCGGCGTCTCGCTGATCACCGACAGCAACGGCTATATCCACATCCGTGACCTCGCGCTCGACGGCTTTGCGTCGACCGGCGTCGCCGCGCAGGCGCTGGGCGGCCTGAACGTGATCATCGACACGGCCAGTTTCACCGGCGAGGGCGGCAGCATCCAGGCCTTCTCGGTCGCCGGGTCCGCAAGCGTGGACGTCGGCGTACTGACGGGCGATGGCGGCGCCGGCATCATCGCATCCTCCGCGTTCGCTTCGGCATCGATCGACGTCGACACCATCGACATCGACGGCGACTATTCCGTTGCCGCATCCGCGACGGCGCAGGAAGCAACCGCGCGCGTCCGCGCCGGCAGCGTGACAATGAAGGGCCAGAACAACGTCGGGCTGTGGGCCAGCGGCCAATCCAGCCTGGTCCAGCTGGCGGGGCCGCTGCTGATCGACGGCGACGGTGCGAAGGGCATCCAGAGCATCACGACGGGCGGCGAAGGCCAGGTGATCGGCGCCGGCACGCTCACCGCGACGGGCGCGGACGCGATCGGCATCGCGATGGTCGCGCGCTATGGCGGCGGGACGATCCGTACGGCCGGGGCGATCGATGTCGCCGGTGACGGCGCGAACGCGATCCAGGCGGTCGGCGAAGGCACCGACCTGCGGATCGACGCGCAGGACGTCAGGACGACCGGCGCCGACAGCGCCGGCATCCATGCCCGGACCAGATTTCCCGGCTTTTTCATCGGCACGGCATCCGGCCCGCTCGTGGCGCGCGCCGGCGACATCGACATTCGTGCCGCCAATGTCAGCGTCGCCGGAGCCGGCGCGACCGGCATCAGCGCGATGGGCCTCGGCACTGCGACGATCCTTGCCGGCAGAGTCCACGCGACCGCCGGCCATGCGATCGAGACCGACATGATCGGCACCGTGGCGCTCGACCTGCGCGGCGCCGTCCGGTCCGACGCGGCGACCGCGATCTTCGCGCAGGGTGAGGATGTCGCGATCGACATTGCCGCCGGCGGCAGCGTGTTCGGCGGGCAGGATGGCATCCTGGTCAACGCCGTCGGCAAACGCTGCGCGCTGGAGGATCCGGCGGACGGCTCTCCCAACCCCTGCCCCGTCCCCGGCAGCAGCGCCGGTGGTGGCGGCGGCATCGGCATCGGCGCAACCGCGACCGTGACGGCCGATCCGCGCGCGCTCGCGGGCGCCGCGACGATCGTCAATCGCGGCACCATCGCGGCCGGCGCAGGCTATGCCGTCCGCGCCGAAACCGGCGCCGTCGCGCTGACCAACCATGGCCGGATCGAAGGCGCGGTGAAGGTCGCCGCGGGCGACGACCTGTTCGACAATCGCGGCACCTTCCTGGTCTCGAAGGACAGCGATTTCGGCGCCGGCGTCGATACGCTGCGCAACAGCGGCATCGTCAAGCTCGCCACCGCGCGCGCCGCGGGCCGATATGCGTTGGCAGGGCTCGAGCGGTTCGAGAACGGTGGTGCGATCGATCTGCGCAACGGCGCGATCGGTGACACGCTCACGCTCTCGGGCGACTATCGCGGGACCGGCGGCGCCAGACTGTTCGTCGATCTCGACACGGAAAAGGGCATCGCCGACCGTCTCGTGGTGGCGGGTACGGCGACCGGATCGACGCTCGTCGACCTCGCCATCGACGCGTCGGACGCGGTGCTGACCGGGCCGGACGGCATCGTCGTCGTCAGCACCGGCGCGGGTTCGGCGGCCGATGCCTTCCGCATCGCCCCCTCCAGCCTCGAGATCGGCTTCGTCCGCTACACGCTCGCGCAGGATGGCGGCGAATATGCGCTGGTCGGCCGCGCGGGCAATGCCGCCTATCGCCAGCTCGGCGCGATCCAGGCGGCGGACAATGTGTGGGATGCCAGCGCCGACCTGTGGCGGCAGAACGGCCTCGGCCAGCGCGACGCACAGCTCGGCGGTCGGGCATCCACCGCCCGGCGGCTGTGGGGTGCGATGCAGGGCGGCCGCGTGTCGCGCGACTGGACCGGCGCGGGCGAAGGCGGCACCACCGACCTCTCCTATCGCCAGACGCGCCAGGGCGGGCAGATCGGCCTCGACCTGCTGGGCGGCGATGGAGAAGGCGGCGCGCTGCGCTTCGGCGTGACCGCGGGCTACACCCGGTCCGACCTCGACTATCGCCACACGCGCGACGGCATCGCGCTCTCCACCGGCAATATCGGCCTCTATGCCGGCTATGTCGGACAGGCGCTGTTCGCCAACCTGCTCGTCAAATACGACCGGCACGACATCAAGCTGAAGACCGACGCGCTCGACAGCGCCGCCAAGATCGACGGTTCGACCTGGGGTGCGGATGGCGAGATCGGCGTGCGCTTCGGCAACACCGGCCTGTTCGTCGAACCCACCGTCGGGCTCGCCTGGACGCGCACCTCCGTCGACACGCTGCACGCCGGACGCCAGCAGATCGCGTTCGACGATTCCACCGGCGTGAAGGGGCGCATCGGCGGCCGCATCGGCGGCACCATGCCCTTCTCCGAAGGAGCGGCGCTGACGCTCTATGCCAGCGGTCATGCCGTCCACCGCTTCGGCGACGATTACGGCCTGGAACTGATCGCGGGGGCGCGTGAGACGATCGGCGCCGATCGCCTCGGCACCTATGGCGAGGGCCGCTTCGGCCTTTCCTATCGCGCGACATCCGGGTTCGAGGCCTTTGCCGAAAGCCAGGGCGAAGTCGGTGGCGGCTACGACGCGCTTGCCGGGCGCGTCGGCGTTCGCATCGGCTTCTGAACTGGCCGGACGCCGGGTGCTCCCCCCAGCCACCCGGCGTCCACCAGCGCAGCGACATGGACCATGGCGCGGAAGCAGCGTTGCCACAGCCGCACGCGATCGAGGCCGAGGTGCGGATGCGCTCCGCCCCCGCCGTCTTCCCAGCGCGTGGACGGGGAGTCGAAGACGGTTGGTGTGTAAGGCATATGAGGGCGGCGATGCCGCCTGACATCGATCGGCGGACGCGGGCCACCGGGGAGACCGTGTCCGGACTGGAAGCGGTCTATCTCTCCAACCGCCCGGCGCTGCTGCGCTTCCTGCGCGCCCGCGGTGCCGGCGCGCGCGCGGAAGACCTGGTGCAGGAACTGTGGCTGCGCATCGCCGCACCCCCCAGGGCCCCGATCGTCGATCCTTTGAACTATCTCTTCCGCGCGGCGAACAATCTGATGGTCAATGCGTATCGCGGCGAAACCCGGCACGAGGCGCGCAACGATGCCTGGGGCGACATGACGGCCGGGCACGAGAGCGATGCCTGGGGTGCGATCGTCGCCCGCCAGGAAATCGCCCTCGCGCGCCAGCGGCTGCAGGCGGCAGGGCAGCGCGTGCTGGATATCTTCTTTCTGTTCCGGGCCGAAGGGCTCACCCAGCGCGAGATCGCGGCGCGCTACGGCCTGAGCGTGAGCGCGGTCGAAAAGGATATCCAGCGCGGCTATCGCGCGCTGGCGGCGTTGAAGGACGAAACACATGGTTGAACGCCGCGATCGGGATCCGGCGGAGCGTGCGATCGACTGGCTGATCCGCCAGCGCGATCCCGCTTTCGACGACTGGATGGGCTTCACCACCTGGCTCGAGGCGGATCCGGAGCATGCCCGCGCCTATGACCGGCTTGCCGCGCTCGACGCCGGCGTGACGGACGATCTGCGGCGCGATCCGCCGTCACTGGCACCGTCCCAACCGCCGGCTTCGGTACCCGCCGGCCCTCGCCCGGCCTACCGGCCCGGCCGCGTACGGCGCATCCTCACGCCGCTGATCGGGATCTCCGCGGCGGCGGCAGCGCTGGTCGCCTTCGTCACGACGCGGCCGGCCTCGACCTACGAGATCGCCACCGCAGCAGGCGAGCATCGCCACATTCGGCTGGACGACGGCAGCCATATCGTCCTCAACGGTGGCGCGCGGCTAAGGCTCGATCGCGATGCGCCGCGCACCGCGCAACTCGTGCGCGGCGAGGCATTGTTCGACATCGTCCATGATCGCGACGCGCCGTTCCGCGTGACCTTCGCCGGCGGCACGGTGGAGGATCTCGGCACGCGCTTCACCATCGCGCTCGCGCCGCAGCGGATCGAGGTGGCAGTCGCCGAGGGCGCGGTCGCCTATCGGGCCGGCGGCAAGTCCACCGTCATGCTGCGCCCGGGCCAGCGGCTGATCGCGCGCAATGCGGATGCGCAGGTCGATCGCGTCGCCGCCGGCACCATCGGCGCGTGGGCCACGCCATTGCTGCGCTACCGCGATGCACGGCTGAGCGACGTCGCAGCGGACCTGTCGCGCGCATTGCAGGTGCCGGTGGAGGCCGACCCTGCGCTCGCCGAGATGCGCGTGACCGCGACGATCCAACTCGACCTCGACGTGGATCGCAGCATGGCGCGGCTGGCGCCGCTGCTCGCGGTCCGCGTGGTCCATCGGGAGGGCAAGTGGATCCTCGAAGCGGCGCCCTGAGCCTCGCGATCGTCGCGGCGGCAGTCGTTGCCGCGGCCCCGGCACCGGCACAGCCCTATCCCCGGATCGAGATCGCCGCCGGCACGCTCGGCGACGCCGCCGACGCCCTTGCCCAGAACACCCACAGCAGCATCGCCCTTGCCGATCCCGCGCTGGCGGCGCTGCCCGTCCGCCGCCTGTCCGGCCGCTTCTCCGCCGCCGAAGCGCTGCGCCGCATGGTCCGCGGCCTGCCGGTGCGGGTGGTCGCGATCGATGCCGCCGCCTTCCGCATCGTCCGCGCGCCCGCGTCGGCGCCCACCGCTTCCCACGCCGCCGGAACGATCGATATGCCGGCCCCGCGCGCCGCCGACATCGTCGTTACCGCCACCAAGCGCGACGGCAGCCTCGCCCATTATCCGGCGACGGCGCAGATCGTGGGCGCCGCAGCTTTCGCTTTCGCCGAGCGCGACGGCACCGGCGCGATCGAGCGCGTCGCGACCTCGCTCAGTTCGACGCATCTGGGCTCCGGCCGCGACAAACTGTTCCTGCGCGGCGTCGGCGATTCGAGCTACAGCGGGCAGGCGCAGGCAACGGTCGGTCAATATTTCGGTGAGGCGCGGCTCAACTATGCCGGTCCCGATCCCGACCTCAGGCTCTACGACATCGCCCGCGTCGAACTGCTGCTAGGCCCCCAGGGCGCGCTCTACGGCGCCGGCTCGCTTGGCGGCATCATCCGCATCGAGCCCCGCGCGCCCGATGCCGGCGGCATCGGCGGCGCGCTGACCCTGTCGCGTTCGCTGACCCGTCACGGCGCGCCGGGGGCGGAGGCCGCCGCGATGCTCAACCTGCCGCTGTCGAACGGCCGGGCCGCGATCCGGATGGTCGGCTATCGCATTCGCGACGGCGGCTTCATCGACGATGTCGGGCGCGGCATCGCCGATAGCAACCGGCTCGATACGCTCGGGGGGCGGATTGCGTTGGCCATCAGCCCGGCGGCGGGCTGGACGGTCGACTTCGCCGCCGTCGCGCAGGATGTCGACGCCCGTGATGCAGGCTATGCCGACGGCCAGGTCGGGCCGCTCGCGCGTGCCGCCATCGTCGGCGAACCCTTTTCCAAGCGCTATCGCCTCGCCTCCGCCACGCTGCACCACGATGCCGGCCCTCTCACGATCGTCGCCAACCTCTCGCGCTCCCACGCGCGGCTGCGCGACCGCTTCGACAGCGGGCGTCCATCCCCCGACATCCTGTTCTTCGATCGCAGCAACACCGCAACGGTGACCGCCGGCGAGGCGCGGATCAGCCACAAGACGGCGTCGGGCGGGGGATGGCTCGCGGGCATCGCCTCCGTGGAAAGCAGCGCGATCTTCGCCACCCTCTCCCATGAGCCCCACGGCATCTTCGCGCGCGCCACCCGCGCCGCGGTCAGCGAGCGCACGCTGTTCGGGGAAGGCACGCAGAGGGTCGGCCCCGTCGATCTCGCGGTGGGGCTGCGCCTCGTCCGCTGGCGAAGCAGCGCCGCCGCTGCGGGGCCGTTGCCCGATGCATCGCGGCATGGGAACGACGGATGGCGCAGCCTGCCGTCGGTCGCGGCGACGGCGCCGGTGACCGGCGCGGCGCAACTGCTGCTGCGCTATGCCCAAAGCTACCGGCCGGACAGCGCGTCTGTCGCCGCCACCAGCAAGCGCTTCGTCGATGGCGACAAATTCGCGGCGTGGGAGGCGGCGATCCGCGTGCCGCCTGCCGCGGATCGGGCGTTCACCGGCTCGCTCGGCGTCTCGCTCGGCCGCTGGCGCGATGTGCAGGCGGATACCATCGACAGCGCCGGCTTCCTGCTCACCACCAATATCGGCGATGCGCGTCTCATGACGGTGGAGGCGGTGGCGGGCTGGCAGGCCTTTCCTCAATTCCGGCTGAGCGGCGGCGCGACCTTCAACCGCGCCACGATCCGGTCCGACGATTTCGGGATCATCATCAGCCCCAGGGCACGCTTACCCAACGTGCCGCGCCTGCACGCGCAGATGACCGCCGCGTGGCAAGCGCCTCCGGGCGAGCCATTGCCCTACCGGCTCTCGTCGCGGCTCGTCTATTTCGGCGGATCGAGCCTCGGCATCGGGCCCTCGCTGGCGCGCGACCAGGGCGATTATGTCGAATGGGAAGCCGATGCTTCGGTGGCGGTGGGCCGAGCGACCGTCTTCGCGCGGGTCACCAACCTGCTCGATTCAGCGGGCAACCGCTTCGCGCTGGGATCGATCGCCCAGGCGGCCGGCACCACCCAGTTCGTGCCGCAGACGCCGCGCACCGCAACGATCGGAATCCGCATGGAAACGCCTTGATCGCAGACCATCCGCGATAGGGTTGGCGGCGCCTTCCTCGCCTCCGTGCCGAGCGGCGGCGCCGTCGCGAAGATCGCGCGCTACGACTGGTTAGCGGCGCCCTATTTCAACGCCGGCCTGGGGCTGCCAGCCGGGTCGCTCTGTGACGCGCGCTGGGTGTCCCAAGATCCCTATCGCATCCATCTACGCCACGGTGCGGTTCAACGCCTGACCGGCGCCGGTCCCCAGGCGGGATAGTCGGTATAGCCCGCCGCACCGGGCGCATAGAGCGTCGCCGCATCGAACGGCGCCAGCGCCAGCCCCTCGCGGAAGCGGCGGACGAGATCGGGATTGGCGACGAACAGCCGGCCGAACGCGATCGCGTCCGCTGCGCCGGTCGTCAGCAGCGCCTCCGCGCGCGGCTGGTCGATGCTTTCGTTGAGGATCAGCGGCCCGTGCCAGTGCGCTGCGGCGAGCGCGCGCTGGTCGACTACCTGCGGCACCGTCATGTCGATCAGGTGGCAATAGGCGAGGCCGAGCCCGTCCACCGCGTCGAGCAGCGCCCCGTGCGTCGCGGCAGGATCCTCGTCGAACAGATCGTTGAACGGGTTGCCCGGGCAGATGCGGAAGCCGACGCGGTCGGCCCCCACCGCCTCCGCCAGCGCCTCCAGCGTCTCGACGACGAAGCGGATGCGATTGATGGCCGCGCCGCCATAGCCGTCGCTGCGCACATTGCTGCCGCTCGCCATGAACTGCGCGGGCAGATAGCCCGAGGTGCAGTGCAGTTCGACAGCGTCGAACCCGGCGGCGACGGCGTTGCGCGCCGCCGCGGCATAATCGCCGATCACCCCTGCGATCTCCGCGGTTTCGAGCGCGCGGGGCGTCTCGGTGGCGCGCATCCCCTCCGGCGTCCACAGCTTCACCCGTGCGGCGATCGCCGAGGGTGCGATCGTCTCCGTTCCCCACAGCCGGTTGGCCGCGGCCGCGATCCGGCCGACATGCATCAGCTGCGCGGCGATCAGACCGCCCGCGCCATGCACCGCCGCGGTCACCGGTTGCCACGCCGCCACCTGCCCCGCCTCGTGCAGCCCCGGCGTCCGCGCATAGCCCTTGCCGGCGATGCTCGGCTGGATCCCCTCGCTCACGATCAGCCCGGCGGTCGCGCGCTGTCGATAATAGTCGACCAGCAGCGCGTTGGGGCGGCCATCGTCATCCGCGCGGCTGCGCGTCATCGGCGCCATGACGATGCGGTTGGCGAGGTCGAGCGCGCCGAGACGGACCGGATCGAACAGCCCGGCCATCAGCGCACCTTCACCTTCGGCGCAGCGGCATCGCCGCGCATCGTGGCGATGAATCGATCGAGCGGCGCCGGCTCCGCCACCGGTGCGTCGTCCGGACCCGTGCGCGTCCAGAACGCCTGCCATGACGGGAAATAGTCGTGGAAGCCGCCATCATAGCGCTCGCGATCGGGCCAGCGGATTTTCTGGGGGCCGATCGGGGGTTTGTTGAGGTCAGTTGCGTACCAATAAAGGGGGAGTCTGCGGCGGAAGAACCAGCGTCCGGCGATCCGCTCATAGCGATCGACATACATCATCTGCATGATCACCCATTCGTCGCCGGTCTCATGCTCGTTCTTCGAATAGACCACGCCCTGCGCCCGGTCGGGATCGTCGAACTCGATGATATGGCCGCCGATATGGTGCGACGTGCCGGTGAACTGGACGCGCATCGTCTCGTCGAACCAGTCTCGCAACGCCGCCCGACCGACCGCGCCGCCGCCCACCTTCACATCCTCGGGAAACAGCCCCACCCACGCATCTGCATCGCGCATGTCGAGCGCCAGGCTGTATTTCGCGGCGAGCTGGCGGATCGCGTCGATCGATTCCAGCCGGTCCAGCCGGCGCAGCACCTCTCCGTCCATCAGCGCTCTCCCGCGTGCCACTCGTTCTACGACATGCGACTACATCGGGCATTCAACCTACGCAAATACCAATATCAGGACAATCCATTGCCGATACGCGCACCCGTACCCGACCGATCCTCTCGAAACAGAAATTCCATCACCGCCGCCGCGGCCATGGGCCGGCTGATCATGTAGCCCTGCACAACCCCCACGCCGATCCCGCGCAGCGCCGCCATCTCCTCGGGCGTCTCCACGCCTTCCACCACGCAATCGAGTCCGAGATTGACCGTCAGGTCGAAGATCGACCGGATCAGCGCGACCGAGTTCGGAAACTCGGCGATGTCGCGCACGAACGAACGGTCGACCTTGATCTTGTCGAAGCGGAACTGCTGGACGCGGCCGAGATTGGAATAGCCCACGCCGAAATCGTCGAGGACGATGCGGTGCCCCGCCTCGCGCAACCGGCGGATATTGCCGGTCGCCGTCGCGAAATCGGGCATCATCGCGGTCTCCGTAACCTCGAACTCGATGCATTGCGGCGGCACGCCCGAAGCCGCGACGATAGCCAGGAAGGTGTCGATCGCGGCGTCCGACAGGATGTCGCGCGCCGACAGGTTGAACGCGGTCGTGATGCCGGCCGGCCAGTCGCGCCGATCCGCCAGCGCCTTGCGCAGTAGCACGGCGCCCAGCGTCGAGATCCGGCTCGATTGTTCGGCCACCTTGATGAACACATCGGGCGCGACGATACCGATGGTCGGGCTCCGCCAGCGCGCGAGCGCCTCGAAGCCGATCGTGCGGCCGGAAATCATGTCGTACTGCGGCTGGTAGACGAGGTGGAACTCCTCCTCCGGATCGCAGCTCCTGAGCGCCTGATCGATGACGAACAGATTGTCCATCTCGCGTTCGAGCCGCTGGTCGAACACCATCGCCTCGCCGGTGCGGTTGCGCTTGGCGAAGCGCAAAGCGAAGTCGGCACGCTCCATCGCCGTGTCCACCGACAAATCGGGTTCGTCGCAGACCAGGCAGCCGACCGAGGCCGAGATGCGGATCGACCGCCCCTCGCAGCCGAACGGATCGTTCATGTCCGCCGCAACCTCGGCGGCGAGCCGCGCTGGATCCGCCAGCCGCGCCGGCGCCGTGACGATCAGCGCGAACTCGTCGCCGCCCAGCCGCGCCGCGAAGCCGTCCTCACCGCAGCGCCGGGATATCCGGTAGCCGGCGTCGGTCAGGATCATGTCGCCCACCTGGTGGCCATGATATTCGTTGACGGCCTTGAACCCGTCGAGGTCCAGCAGCGCCAGCGCGAAACGCCGCCCCTCGCGGCGCAGCCGGTCGATCGCCTCCTCCAGCGCGTCGAGGAAGGCGCGGCGGTTGCTGACGCCGGTCAGGCTGTCCGTCGCCGCCTGCGCGTGCGCCTCGGCGGCCAGCGCCTCTGCATCATGGCGCGCATCGATCGCCTCGATCAGCGCGCGCCGGCCGAGCATCCAGCCGCCGATCGCCGCCAGGCCCGCACCGAACAGGACGAAACCGTAAAGCAGGCCGAGGTCAGGCGGGCGGGCATGGAGGTGGAAGACCATGCCCAGCACCGCCAGCGCCGCGCTGGACAGGATGAGCCTGAGGCTGATGCCCACCGCGGCATAGACCGTGATCAGGATGATGAAGTAAACGATCTTGCTCTGATCGAAGGTGAGCGCGAGCACGAGCATGAGGTTCGCCAGGATCGCGAGATTGGCGAGCAGCCCGAGCCGTTCCTGCATGCGATAGCTTCGCGGCCGGCGGCACAGCAGCCAACCGAGCAGCCCGCCCAGCGCCAGCGTGCCCGTGGAGGAGGCGAGGATCAGCCGCTCCATCCCCTCCCGCACCGCCAGCCCGGCAATGGTCATCGCCGCGAAATAGATGCCGCCGATCGCGAAGAAGGCGCGCGTCACCGGCATGTGGGCGCGCGCGATCTCGTCGCGGTAACGCGCGCCAAGAAACACATCCGTCAGAAAATCCGACCGATCCTCCGGCCCGTCCGACGCGCGCTGACGACGCAAACCTGCACTTTCCTCATGAACCCGGATGAGGGAAGACTATACGCCCGGTTGCCCCGAACGGAACCCCGCCCGTGCAACATCGATCCATAGTCGACAGGATCGACGACATGACGCACTCGCTGATTTTAGCGCTGGATACGTTCGATATGCGTTGATATGAAGCCTCATAAGTTCGCATAACGTTAAAAATGCGCCGGACGGGAGAGGGTATGGCTTTCGACATGGACGTGGACGTGCTGGTCGTCGGCTCGGGGGCGGGCGCGCTGGTCGCTGCGTTGCGCGCCGCGAAGGCCGGCGCCGGGGTGCTGATCGTCGAGAAAGGCAAGCTTTGGGGTGGCACCTCCGCGACCTCGGGCGGCGGCATCTGGATCCCCGGGAGCCATCTCGCCGAAGCTGCGGGCCATCCCGACGATCTCGACGAGGCCTTCGCCTATGTGCGCCGGTTGACCGCGCCCAACGTCGCGGACGACCAGATCCACGCCTTCATCGACAATGCCCATCGCATGCTCGCCTGGATCGAGCGCGAGGCCGATGTGCAATATGCTGCACTGCCCTATCCGGACTATTATCCAGAGACCAAAGGCAGCCGCGAGGGCTTCCGCACCCACCTGATGCCGGGATCGATCGACGCCCGCACACTGGGCCGCGACGCGTTCGACACGATGCAGCGCGCCTCGCCTGCAGCCAGCCTGTGGGGCCGGATCAACTGGAAGCTGGACGAGACCCACATCGTGCTGTTCCGGCCCAATGGCTGGATCAAGACGGTGGCGAAGGTGATGGGCAGCTATTGGCTGGACGTGCCCCAGCGGCTGCGCAGCCCGCGCGACCGCCGCCTCACGCTCGGTACCGCGCTGCTGGGGCAGTTGCGCAAGGCGATCGACGCCACCGGCACGCCGCTGTGGCTGGAAAGCCCGCTGGTGTCGCTGATCGAGGAACAGGGACGGATCGTGGGGGCGGTGATCCGCCATGAAGGCCGCGACCTCCGGATCGGCGCGCGTCAGGGTGTGGTGCTCGCCGCCGGCGGGTTCGAGCGCAACCCGGCGCTGCGCGAGGAACATCTGCCCAGTTCTTCCCAGCCCGAAGCCAGCGGATCGCAGGTCAACAACCAGGGCGACGCGCTGGTCGCCGCGCAGCAGGTCGGCGCCGCGGTGCGCAACCTCGATTCCGCCTGGTGGGCGCCTGTCTTCCGCGTGCCCGGCGAGGATCGCGCACGGCTCTCCACCGTGGAGCGCGCGCTTCCCTATTCGATCATCGTCAATCAGGCGGGGCGGCGCTATGCCAATGAGGCGCTGTCCTATCACCGCTTCGGCGAGGCGATGATGGCGCGGCACAAGCCGGGCGCGGCCACCGATCCGAGCTGGCTGATCTTCGACAGCCGCTATCGCAGCCGCTACCCCGCGGGTCCGGTGATCCCCGGCATGCCCGATGCGATGCTGCCCAAGGACGTGCGCCAGATATTGCACAAGGCCGCGACGATCGCCGAACTCGCGGCGAAGACGAAGCTCAGCCCCGCGGTGCTCGAGGCGACCGTCACGCGCTTCAACACGCTGGTCGCCAAGGGCCGCGACGAGGATTTCGGTCGCGGCGATGCCGCCTATGACCGGCTCTATGGCGACCCGCGCGTCTCCCCCAACCCGACGCTGGGTACCGTCGAGCAGGCGCCCTTCTATGCGATCCCGCTCCACCTCGGCGATATCGGCACCAACGGCGGGCTGGTGACCGACGGCCGCGGCCGCGTGCTGCGCGAAGACGGCGGCGCCATCCCCGGCCTCTATGCGGTCGGCAACCTCGCAGCGTCGGTGATGGGCTATTCCTATCCCGGCGCGGGTGCGACGCTGGGGCCTGCGATGACCTTCGGCTGGCTCGCCGCGGCGGATGCGGTGCGGATCAACGAGGCGGCGTAGCAGCGGTCCGCCGGGCGACAGGCGGGATTTTGGCGCAATATTCCCATCATCCTGCCAGCCCCCGCAGCACATCGATGAATGCCCGCAGCACCGCCGGCACGTGCCGATTGCCCGCATAGTACAAGCACAGCCCCTCCAGCGGCGGGCACCAATCCTCGAGCAGCACGACCAACCGGCCGTCTGCCAGCGCATCCGCGGCGTAGGGTTCGGGAACGAAGGCGATACCGAGGCCGAGCACCGCCGCGTCCACCATCAGGCGGCTATGGTCGAGGCTGATGCTGCCCGGCACCTCCACCGTGACTTCGTCCGAGGCCTTCGCGAATTCCCAGCGATAGGGTTTGCCGCTGGGCAGGCGCTGGCGGATGCAGCGGTGGCGGCGCAGATCCTCGGGTGTCTGGGGACGGCCGTGCGCGGCGACATAGGCGGGTGCAGCGACGGGCAGGAAGCGGATCGCGCCGGTGAAGGGCACCGCGATCATGTCCTGCGGCACGGCCTCGCGCAGCCGCACGCCGGCGTCGAAGCCATCGGCGATGATGTCGACGAGCCGGCCCTCGGTGACGAGGTCGATCGACGCGCGCGGGTGGCGTAGGAGGAAGGCGGGCACGACGTGCTGCAGCAGCCAGCCGGCGCCGCCCTCATTGGCGTTGATCCGCAACGTGCTGGTCAGCTCGGCGTCGGATTGGCCGACCGCGTCGAGCATCTCGTCGAGATCGCGCAAGGCGGGAACGAGGCGGGCGAGCAGTGCTTCCCCCGCCTCGGTCGGCGCGACGCTGCGCGTCGTGCGATGGAGCAGCCGCGCGCCGAGCCGTGTTTCCAGCGCGCGCACCGAATGGCTGAGCGCGGAGCGCGACACGCCCAGCGCATCCGCCGCGCGGCGGAAGCTGCGCTGTTGAGCCACCGCCGCGAAAGCGTTGAGGTCGCTAAGGCTGACGTCGTTCATTCGTGCAAATCTCTCAACAGGTCATGCTGATTAGGCTTTCTTATCACAACAATCGGGAGAGCCTAAATCGCGTTCCAGAAGGAGATCATCATCATGACAAACTGGCTCATTACCGGCGCTTCCTCTGGCCTCGGCCTCGGCATGACACGCAAATTGCTCGACCGCGGCGACCGCGTCGTCGCAACCGCCCGGCGGGTGGAGGCGCTGGACGGCCTCGCCGCCGCGCACGGCGACCGGCTGCGGGTGGTCGCGCTCGACATCACCGATCGCGACGCGATCCGCGCCGCGGTGGCAGCGGCTTTCGCCGCGTTCGGGCGGATCGATCGCATCGTCTCCAACGCCGGCTACGGCCTGTTCGGCGCCGCGGAGGAACTGACCGACGACCAGCTCGACCGGCAGATCGCGACCAACCTCACCGGATCAATCCAGCTTATCCGCGCGGTGCTGCCGCACCTGCGCGCGCAGGGCGGCGGGCGGATATTGCAGGTCTCCTCGGAAGGCGGGCAGATCGCCTATCCGAACTTCAGCGCCTATCATGCGACCAAATGGGGGATCGAGGGCTTCGTCGAGGGCGTGGCGCAGGAAGTGGCACCGTTCGGGATCGAGTTCACGCTGATCGAACCCGGCCCCACCGGCACCAATTTCGGCGCCGCGCTGGATCGCGCGCCCGAAAGCGCGGTCTATGACGCGACGCCGGCGGGCGCGGTGCGCCGCGCGGTGGCCGATGGCAGCTTTGTGATCAGGGGCGACGCCGACCGCACCGTCGATGCGATGATCGCGGCGGGCGACGCTGAACGGCCGGCGCGGCGCGTGGCGCTGGGCAGCACCGCCTATGAGAGCATCGAACGCGCGCTGGTGCAGCGGCTGGCGGAGCTGCGCGCGCAGCGCGATGTGGCGTTCGCGGCGGACGTCGGCTGACGTCCGGCTGGATGCATGGCGCCTCCCCTGCCCCACGCATCCACCGGGCCGGGGGAGGGTCTCACACATCCTCTCCCGCGGCGTCCGCCGCGGGCACATTACGCTTCAGCGCCGCCATGAACGCTTCCTGCAGCGAGGTCGGATACCAGTCCCGCCTCGTGATGACCCCGATCGTGCGTTCGGTATCGGGTATTTCGGATCGGATGCGGACGAGCGCGCCGGTTTCGATTTCCGACGGCACCTGATCGACCGACAGCAGGGTCAGGAAGTCGCTGCGGCCGAGCACGCCGCGGATGAGGGCGACCGAGCCGCACTGGATCGGCGCCCTCGGCCGCGGCTTGCCCGCCCGATCGAACAATTGCTGCCACCGTTCCAGCAGGCCGGACGCGCGGCGCGCGATGATCCAGGGGAAGGCCGCAAGATCCTCGAACCCCGCCACCCGCGCCGCGAGCGGATGATCGGCACGGCCGATGATCGTCAGCCAGTCGACGAACAGCGCCTCCTGATGGAGGTCTCTGGGCGGATGTTCGCGCAGCGCGCCGACAATGACGTCGATCTTGCCGCTGCGCAGCAATTCGACGAGTTCGAGATAGGCGCCTTCGACGACATCGACATGCGCCTCGGGCGCGTGGCGCAGCAGATCTGCGAGCGTCGCCGGAAGCAGCAGCGAGCGCGACAGCGCCATCGCGCCGATGGCAAGCCGGCCGCCGCTCTGCACGGGCTCGTCGAGTGCGGTGCGCAATTCCGAGACGCCGAGCGTGAAGCCTTGCGCCAGCCTGGCCCCCGAGCGTGTCAGGCCGACGCCGCGGCCGCGGCGTTCCACGAGCGGCGCGCCGTACAGCTGCTCGAGGTCGCGGACCGATCGATGCAGCGCCGGCACCGAGACGCCCGCGATCTCGGCACCGCGAACGAAGCTTCCGCCTTCCGACAGCCCCAGCAATCCGCGCACATGCGCCATCGTCAGATAGCGCTCCGCGCCCTTGCGCTGCGCATCGATGCGCCCGGTGCGGAGCGCCTTGCCGAACTGGTCGAGCCCGCGGCCGACGCGCCGCAAAATGCGGCGGCCGACCGGCGTGGCGACGATTCCGAGCGGGGTGCGCTCGAAAAGCTGGGTGCCGAACGCGGTTTCCAGCTTGGCGAGCGCCTGGGTAAGCGCCGGCTGCGAGATCGCCGCCTCGCGCGCAGCGGTGCTCAGGCTACCGCTGGCATGCATGGTTTCAAGCAGGCCGAGGTGGCGGAGGTTGAGGTCGAACAGCTGGCCCACGCTTCACCTTTAACCCAGGCTTATACCCTTCCGCTAATCATATTTGGGCCGCTGCCCCGATGGTTCTATCCATCACGGCAGATAGATGTTTGGAGGGAGAAGGTCCGGGATGCTGTTCGATAGCACAATCGCGCCAGCCGCGGCGGCGCATCCGGTCACCCATCAGGGTCTCCTCGAATGGGTCGCGCAGATCGCCGCACTCACCCGGCCCGACGCGGTTCACTGGTGCGACGGCTCCGCGGAAGAGCGCGAGCATCTCACGCAACAGCTTGTCGATATCGGCACGCTTATCCCCCTCAATCCGGACCTCCGGCCCAATTCCTTCTACGCGCGCTCGGATCCCCGTGACGTCGCGCGGGTCGAGAGCCGCACCTTCATCTGCTCCGAGAAGGAATCCGACGCCGGGCCGACCAACAACTGGTTCGAGCCCCAGGCGATGCGCCAGAACCTCGATTCGCTGTTCGCCGGCTGCATGCGCGGCCGGACGATGTATGTGGTGCCCTTCTGCATGGGGCCGCTCGGTTCCGACAAGAGCGTGATCGGCGTCGAGATTACCGACAGCCCCTACGTCGTGCTTTCCATGGGCATTATGGCGCGAATGGGTGCGCCTGCGCTCGAGATGCTCGGCGCCGACGGATTCTTCGTGCCGTGCGTGCATTCGGTGGGTGCGCCGCTGGCCGCTGGCGAGGCCGATGTCGCCTGGCCCTGCAACGACGAGAAGTGGATCGTGCATTTCCCCGAGACGCGGGAGATCTGGTCGTACGGCTCGGGCTATGGCGGCAATGCCCTGCTCGGCAAGAAGTGCCTCGCGCTGCGGATCGCCAGCATCATGGCACGCGACGGCGGCTGGCTGGCCGAGCATATGCTCATCCTGAAGCTGACCAATCCGGAAGGCGCCGTGCATTATGTCGCAGCGGCGTTCCCGAGCGCGTGCGGCAAGACCAACCTCGCGATGCTGGAGCCGACCATCCCCGGCTGGACCGCCGAGACGGTGGGCGACGACATCGCGTGGATGCGCTTCGGTGCGGACGGCCGGCTCTACGCGATCAACCCGGAAGCCGGCTTCTTCGGCGTCGCACCCGGCACCTCGCCGAGCACCAACGCGAACGCCATCGCCACGCTGGCGCGCGACACCATCTTCACCAACACCGCGCTGACGCCCGAGGGCGACGTGTGGTGGGAGGGGCTGACCAAAACCCCGCCGGCGGCGCTGACCGACTGGCAGGGCCGCGCCTGGACGCCCGAGAGTGGCACCCCCGCCGCGCATCCGAATGCGCGGTTCGCGGCGCCGGCCGATCAATGCCCGTCGATCGCGCCCGAATGGGACCGGCCCGAAGGCGTGCCGATCTCCGCGATCCTGTTCGGCGGGCGGCGGGCGAGCGTGGTGCCGCTGGTTGCCGAGGCCTATGATTGGGAACATGGCGTCTACATGGCCGCCAACATCGCCTCCGAGGGCACGGCGGCCGCTGAAAACAAGGTCGGCGAACTGCGCCGCGACCCGTTCGCGATGCTGCCGTTCTGCGGCTACAACATCGCCGATTATTTCGGCCACTGGCTGCACATCGGCGCGACCGCGCCCGACCCGGCGGCGCTGCCGCGCCTGTTCATGGTGAACTGGTTCCGCAAGAATGATGCGGGGCGGTTCATGTGGCCCGGCTTCGGCGAGAATTCGCGTGTGCTGAAATGGATCGTCGATCGAGTCGAAGGCAGCGCCGCAGCCGATGCGAGCCCGATCGGGCTGGTGCCGAGCGCCGGCGCACTGGATGTCGACGGGCTCGACATTGCCGCCGCCGACCTCGCGCAACTGCTGTCGATCGATACCGCTGCCTGGCAGGACGAAGCCGGGCGCAGCCGCGCCTATCTGGACAGCTTCGGCGCGACCTTGCCGCCCGCCCTGTCCCGCCAGCAGGACGCTCTGGAAAGCCGGCTGACCGAGGCGGCCGAATAAGGGCGCATGTGCGCACGGGGCGGTCCGGGGGGATCGTCCCGAGGCGCGGTGCGCGCCTTATCCGCTCCGGCGAGGATCGATCAGAAAGCGGTTACCGCGGTGCGATCGCCATGCGCGATTGGGCCTGCGCGGTGCGGCCCGCATTCCGGCGTCGCGCGCGCCGTTCCCTTTCCGCGCGATGGCCTTGGCCAGTGATGCTGCGCCGCAAAAGAATCCCGCCATCCTGTAATCGAACTTACTTTTTTCATACCTAGACGCGCCCACACCGTTCCTTTTGCCTTGCGGGTTTCTCGTCGTGACCGCCCCCTACGTCCGTCCGATCGATCGCTGGTTCATGGACGAAGTCCTGCCCCATGAACGCGCCTATCTCGATTATGCGCGCCGCACGGTGCACGACCACGACGAGGCGGGCGACATCGTGCAGGATGTTTATGCGAAGCTGTTCACGCTCGACGGCTGGAGCGCGATCGCCAATCCGCCGGCCTATGTGATGCGCATGATCCGCAACCAGTCGATCGAGCGGATCCGGCAGGCGCGGGTCGTGACGATGCAGCCGCTGCCAGCGCCAGCGCTGATCGAAATCGTCGACGACACGCCGGACAGTTTCCGCATCGTCGCGGCGCAATCGCAGATGGCGCGCGTGCAGCGGGCGATCGCCGCACTGCCCGAACGGTGCCGGATCGCGCTGGTCCGCCGGCGTCTCGCCGAAGATACGCCGCGCGAGATCGCCAGCGATCTCGGCATCAGCATCTCGACCTTCGAAAAGCGGCTGGCGCGCGCGGTGGAACTGCTGACGCTCGCGCTGACGCCGCACGATCCGCCGGCCGACGCGGCCCCGGAACAAGCGCGGGAGAAGATGCTTCTCTGACCGGAAGCCGCTTGATAGATGAATGGCGGGCGGTCGATGCCCGATGACCGCGCCCTTTTTGCAGACTTGCTACAGATGACGATTTCGAAGGACCCGTTGGGTCAGGATGCCCTTATTGCCGAAGCGTCGCGCTGGCTTGCCGCGCTTGACGCGGGAAGTGCACGGCCCGACGAGTTCGAAGCGTGGCGCCGGGCCGATCCCGCGCGCGCGGTCGCCTATGCGCGCGTCGCGGCGAGCTGGGAGAGCACCGCCGCCGCGCAACCGGGCGCAACGCAGGCGCCTGTCGCGGCCGCACCTGTGCCCACGACCGCCGGTCGCCGCCAGTGGTTGAAGGCTGCGGCGGTCGGCCTCCCCGTGATGCTGCTGGGCTCCGGCTTCATCGCCCAGCGTGCCTATGCCTGGGACAATGCGACGACGCGCGTGGGCGAGAAGCGGCGCGTGCCGCTGCCCGATGGCAGCGTCGCCTATCTCAATACGGACAGTTCGCTGTCATGGCGCTTTACCACCGAGAAAAGGATGTTGCGGCTCGATCGCGGCGAGATGGCGCTCGACCTGCGCCATGGCGGCGCCGCCCTCCTGCACGCGAAGGATGCCGTGCTGCCGCTTGCACCGGGGCTGTTCGATGCGCGGGTCGATGCCGGGCAGGCCGAGCTCACCCTGGTGGACGGTGCCGCCATGCAGCTTCCGGGCATCGCGAAGGGCATGATGCTGCAGCCCAACATGGCGATCATCGTCGACGAGGATCGCGCGCCGCGGCTGATGGCGCGCAGCACGGAACAGGTCCAGTCGCTGATGGCCTGGCGCGCGGGCGAGATCGTTTTCCTCGACCAGTCGGTCGCCGACGCCACGGCGGATTTCAACCGCCACCTCACCCGCAAGATCAAGGTCACCAACCCCGACCTCGCGCGCGAGAAGATCGGCGGCCGCTTCGATCTCGACCGGCCCGACCAGTTCCTCAAAGCGGTATCGCTGAGCCTCGACGCCCGTGTCGTCACCACCCCGGACGGCTACGAACTGACCCGCTGAAATTTTTTTCCGCCGACTTGGAGGCAGCGCCCCCTCGTCCCGTCATCCCCGTGAATGGCGCAGGTGTTGCGCCATGTCGGGGGAAAGAATTTCATGTCCGTCCGTACGTTCACGTCGCTTGCCGCTGCCCTGATCGCCTCGACCGCGCTCGCCGCCGCCCCGGCGCAGGCGGTCACCATCTATTTCGATGTTCCCGCCCAGTCGCTCGGCCAGGCGCTGATCGCCTTTTCCAAGCAGGCCAAGGTCAAGATCGTCTATCCCGCGGCGAAGATCCGCGGCGTGACCGCCCCTTCGGTGCGCGGCACGATGACGCGCCAGGAGGCGCTGGGCCGCCTGATCGCAGGTTCGGGGCTGCGCGTCGTCGGCGATGACGGACAGGTCGTGGCGCTCGCGCGGTGGGAAACGTGCCTGCTGCAGCGCCGAGTGAGCCGGCGCCGGATGCCGATCCCGAGATCGTCGTCACCGGCTATCGCCAGTCGATCGAGGAAAGCCTCGAGCAGAAGCGCGAAGCCAATGCCTTCGTCGACGTCGTGACCGCCGAGGATATCGGCAGATTTCCGGACAAGAACGTCGCCGACGCGCTGCAGCGCATGCCGGGGGTGGTCATCACCCGCGATGGCGGCGAAGGTTCGCGCGTCAGCATCCGCGGCCTGCAGCCGGGCCTCACCCAGACGCTGCTCAACGGCAATTTCCTCGCCGGTGCCGACAGCGGCGATCCGCAGCGCTCGTTCAACTATGTGATGCTGCCGGCCAATTTCATCGCCAGCACCGAGGTCTACAAATCCTCCGAGGCGCGGCTGGAGGAAGGCGCCATCGGCGGCACCATCATCCTGAACACCCGCCGCCCGTTCGACGTGCCCGCGGGCTCGGGCTTCATCTCGACCGAAGGCACCTATTCCGACAACAGCGACAAGTTCGAGCCGCAGATCGGTGCGCAATATTCGTGGAAGAACGCGGACGAGACGATCGGCTTCCTGATCGGTGGCGTCTATCAGAAGCGCACCAACCGCGAGATGCGCTCGACCGCGGGCACGTGGCGCTGGTGGAGCGATCGCGGTGCCGACGGTCAGGTGCTCGAACGCGCGACCGACGTAAACGGCAATCCGATCGCGAATGACGCGGCGGTCTCCTACTGGACCGGCGGCGGCCAGAGCACGATCGGCGGCGACCATTATACCGGCTATTGGGCGCCGCAGTCCGTCCGTGCCGAGGTCTTCGACCAGGATCGCGAGCGCTTCGGCATCCAGGCGACCGCCCAGTTCCGCCCGACCGACACGCTGACGCTGACTGCGAACTATTTCCGGTTCGAATATAGCAGCGACTATATCATGAACCAGTTGACCATCCCCGAATGGGGCTATGGCAAGTTCTTCAGCGACGCCACGTTCGACCGGAGCGGCACGGTGATGAAGTCCGCCACCTTCGCCGTCGATGGCGCACCCTGCCTGAACGCGACGCCGATGTGCACGATGGAGACGCCGCGGCTGACCGGCTATTATTCGAAGGAGAAGCAGCACTCGCAGACCTTCGAGGGTGAGGCGCATTACAAGCGCGACCGCTTCGACGCGATCCTCAAGGTCGGCAAGACGGCGTCGCGCGGCGGCCCCTCGATGCGCTTCCAGGTCGCCGCCAAGCCGCGCATCACCGTCACCGGGCAGGAGCAGAACGGCAATTTCCTCAGCGCCTGGGATCTCGGCAGCAAGGGCGTGGCGATGGAGTTCTCGCCCAACCTGCAAGAGAATCTGATGAACGGCATCGCCCAGATCGACATCGGCGGCACCAATTCCAGCTTCACCAACAGCGCGATCGACCAGCCCTATGTCCAGCTCGACCTGACGCGCAGCTTCGACGGCGGCTTCCTGCGCTCGATCCAGTTGGGCGGCAAGTGGCGCAAGCTCGAAGTCCATCGCGAGACCGGCCGCAACGAATGGTATGCCGACGCGGCCAACAAGATCCGATACCAGAACACGCCCCAGGGCGCCGTCGCCCAGCCCGAATATTTCTATGATACGCCGATGGGCAACATCAATGGCGGCTTCAGCGCCAACCTCTATCCCGGCGTGAATTTCGAGCGCTATCTCGAAATCATCAACGAGCGCTACGGCCCGTCGGTGCGCGAGCCCGAGCCCAACAATGTCTACAACCTCAGCGAAGAGGCGCTGGGCGGCTATGCGCAGGCGAATTTCGCCACCGGCGGGCTGCGCGGCAATATCGGCGTGCGCGTGGTCAAGACCATCCAGCGCGACGAGACCTCGGACCGGCTGCAATATCTGGTCGACTATTGCGTCGATGGCGCCAACGGCCCGTTCGATCCCAACCGGCCGCTCGGCGCGGACGGCAATTGCCAGGTGCTGCCGCTGACCCAGCGCGAGATCATCGAGAATATCCGGCTGCACGAGCGCAAGAGCTATACCGACGTGTTGCCGAGCCTGAACCTCGCCTATGACGTCACCCCCACGCTGCTGCTGCGCGGCGCCGTGGCGAAGGTGGTGGCGCGTCCGTCGATCTCCGACCTCGCCGGTGCCCGCTCGCTGACCTACAAGTCAGAGGCCTATGCGTTCGACCGCGACCAGTTCGGCGAGTTTGCGGGCTGGTCCGGCAGCGGCGGCAACTCGCAGCTCAAGGCGTTCAAGGCCTGGCAATACGACATCGGCCTCGAATGGTATTTCCGGCCCGGTTCGGTGGTGGGCGCGACCGCGTTCCGCAAGGACGTCTCCAACTTCATCGTGCCGCTGGTGATGGACGTCACCCGCGACGTGGCGGGCGAGCAGGTGCTGATCGAATCCTATTCGACGGTGGCGAACGGTTCGAGCGCGGTGTCGCAGGGCGTCGAACTCTATGCCCAGCACACATTGCCCTTCGGCCTCGGCGCGCAGGTCAACTTCACCTATAACGACACCTCGACCGCCGACGTGACGCTCGACGGCGAGAAGGTCGGCACCTCGCCGCTGGTCGGCAGCGCCAAGACGCAGTTCAACGCCTCCGTCTTCTACGAAACGCGCCGCATGCTGCTGCGCGCCTCCTACAACCGCCGCGGCACCGTCGTCGGCGGGCTCTCTTCCGGCCTCAACACCTATACCGCGCCCTATGAGCAGGTCGATCTCAACGCCTCCTACGAGCTGTGGGACGGGCTGATGCTGACCGCCTCGATCATCAACCTCACCAAGTCCCACGAATGGCAATATCTCGGCAGCGACACCAAGGACCGGCTGACCAGCTCGATCTATTCGGGTCGCCGCGCCTATGTCGGCGTGTCCTACAACTTCTGACCCGGCCAGCCGGCCGGACGCACGACGCGTCCGGCCGCTTGCCTCTACGAAAAGCGATCCCAATGCGCAGACTTGCCCTCGCCGCCCTGTCGCTGCTCGCGACCGTGCCGTCAGCCGCTTTCGCCTGGGGCGGGCGCGGCCATGCCGTCATCGACCATGCCGCGCTCGATGCGCTGCCGGAGGACGGCCCGGTCTTCCTGCGCGACCATGCCGAATTTATCGGCGAGGAGGCGGGTGCGCCCGACACGTGGCGCTCCTCCTCCGAGCCCTTCTCCAAGATCGACGAGGATCCCAACCACAGCTGGTTCGTCGAGCGGCTGCGCTTCCTCGATCCGGTGCCGCGCTCGCGCTACGCCTTCGTGCTGGCGCTCTATCGCGAGCATGAGCGGGTGCGGAAGATCGACCCCAAGGCGGCGGAGCGCCTCAATGTCCGTTGGACGGGCACTTTGCCCTATGCGGTGATGGAGGGCTATGGCCGCATCGTCGCAGGGATGCGCAGCCTGCGCGCCAAGCGCTCGCGCGGGGAGCCGACCGCCAATATCGAGCGAACGCTCGCCTTCTACACCGCGTGGATGTCGCACTATATCGGTGACGGGGCCAACCCGCATCATGCCAGCATCCATTGCGAGGGCTGGGTCGGCGACAACCGCAAGGGCTATACCCGCAGCGGCGGCATCCACGGCCATTTCGAGATCGGCTATGCCGACGCCATCGACCTGCAGCCCGCCGACGTCGCCGCCCGCATCGGCGCGCCTCAACGGCAGGATGGCGACCTGTTCGAACAGGTCCTCGCCTTCCTCGACGCGAGCAATGCCGAGGTCGAGACGATCTTCGATCTCGACAGGCGCGGCATTCTCTCCGATCCGTCGAGCAAGGAAGGGCGCGACTTCGTCCATCGCCGCAGCGCGGCCGGGGCGGCGATGCTGCGGGATCTGCTCTATCGCGCGTGGAAGGAAAGCGCGAAGCCCGGGGTGGGCGATCCGCGCCCGCAGGATCCGGCCAATCCGCACTATGATCCAGAGACGGGCACCGCGCCCGCACCCTGATCGCGGGCGCAAATCTTCGTCGCCGACATCAAGCTGTCAGCTTTCGGGTGGACATGCCCCCGAAGCACCCACCGCTGCCCAGGATATCCAGCCCCATGACCATCGACCGCCGCACGCTGATGAAGACCGGAGCAGGGTTGCTGCTGTTCGCGGGCCTTCCCGCCCACGCCGCCGCCGCGGTGCTGACCCGTCCGCTCGGCGCGAACCCGTTCACGCTCGGCGTCGCGTCGGGCGATCCCTGGCCCGACGGCTTCGTGATCTGGACGCGCCTCGCTCCCCGCCCGCTCGACGACCATGGCGGCATGCCGCAAATGACCGTGCCCGTCAGCTGGGAGGTCGCCGAGGATGAGCGCTTCGCTCGTGTCGTGCGCAAGGGCCAGGCGATGGCCCGGCCCGAACTCGGCCATGCCGTCCATGTCGAGGTGAGCGGCCTCAGCCCGCACCGCCATTACTGGTATCGCTTCGCCGTGACCGGCAGCGACATCAGCCCCGCCGGCCGCGCGCGCACCGCGCCCGCTGCGGACGCCGTGCTTGACCGGTTGCGCATCGGCGTCGCCGGGTGCCAGAATTGGGAGGCCGGGCTTTACGGCGCGTGGGGTGCGCTGGCGCGCGAGCCCGACGTCGATCTCGTCTTCCACTATGGCGATTATATCTACGAGGGTGCCGGGCGGCCGGTGGGCGAGCATGTCGTGCGCAGCCATGCGGGCGACGAAATCTACAGCCTCGACGATTATCGCCGCCGCTATGCCCAGTACAAGGCGGACCCGCAGCTTCAGGCCGCGCACCAGTCCTGCGCCTTCGCGGCGTCGTTCGACGATCACGAGGTCGACAACAACTGGGCGGGCGATTTCGATCAGGACGGCACCCCGCCCGAAGCCTTCCTGCTGCGCCGACTGGCGGGATACCAGGCGTGGTACGAAAATATGCCGGTGCGGCGCGCGCAGATGCCCGGCCTGCAGGGCATCCGCGCCTTCCGCCGGCTGGACTATGGCCGCCTGCTGCGCATGCATGTGCTCGATACCCGCAGCTACCGCACCGACCAGTCCTGCAAGGATATCGCCCGCGCCGACACCTGCACGCCGGAGGCGCATGCCAGCCCCGAGATGCTGGGGCATGTGCAGGAGGCATGGCTCGACGAAGGGCTGGGCAACCAGCGGACATGGAACCTGCTGGCCCAGCAGGTCATCGTGATGCCGCTCGACGTCCGCGCGCCGGGCCAGGATCGCCCGGTGTTCGAGACCGACCTTTGGGATGGCTATCGCCCCGCCAAGGCGCGGCTCGTCGAGAGCATCCGCCGCAACGGCCTCTCCAACGTGGTCATCGCGACCGGAGACCATCACAAGCACGCCGCGGGCGTCGTGCCGGAGGCGGACGCGGTGCCGGACGGCAAGCCGGTCGCTGTCGAGTTCCTCGCGACGTCGATCTCCTCCGGCGGCAACGGCCGCGGGGATGAGGGGTTGGCGCATATGCTGGAGAACAACCCCAGCCTCGATCTCTACACGGATCGCCGGGGCTATCAGCTGTTCGACATCGCCCCCGGGCGCTGGACGACGCAAGTGAAGGTGATGGACGAGGTCGAAAAGCCGGGCGGGGCCATCCGCACATTGGTCGGCTATCAGGTCACGCCCGACCGGCCGGAGCTGCAGCGGCTGTAAGCATCAGGATGCGATCGGCAGCGCGATGCGCGCGCGGATGTCCGCCTCGGTCGTAATCGCGATCGGGACGCCGCGCCGCCGCATGTCCTCGGCCCGGCGATGATCTTCATGGGCGGTGACATAGCGACCGAAGGGTTGGTCGTCGCCGATGACGAGCATCGTCGTCGTCGTCCCCACGGCGGCCATGATGCGGGCGCCTGCCGCCGCCAGGCTGCATGCCAGCGCGCCATCGCGCGGCGCGCCCAGCAGCGCGATCCGTTCGCCCTTGAGCGGCCCGATCGACGCGGGCTTCGGCACCGCCGCGCCGCGTGACGTCGCCGGCGCCAGCCAGCCGGCGAGGTCGATCCCGGTATGTTCGATCGCGCGCAGGATCACCATGCCGGCGGCGCGGGCGTCGCTGAGCGCGTCATGATGCCGATGCCGGATCCCCAGGAATTTGGTCAGGACGTTCAGCCGATGGCTTTGAAGCTCCGGCCATGCGCGCTTCGCGACCCGCACACTGTCCAGCCAGCGCGTCTCGATCGGCGCGCGCCCGTGCAGGTGGCAGGCCGCCCCCAGCGCGCCCTTGTCGAAATAGGAATGCGCGACGGTGACCCGTCCCGACAGATGACCATCGATGGTCGCATGAAGAACGGCAAAGCTCGGTTTGCCCGCGACATGATCGCAGGTGATGCCGTGGATGCGCGTGTTGAACGATGAGAAATCGTCGAGCGGATCGACGAACGTCTCATATTCGAAGATCTCCGCCCCATCCTTGAAGCCGACGATGCCGATCTGGCAGATGCTGCTGACGCGCTGGCAGGCGGTTTCGACATCGACGACGACGAAGTCCGGCATCGTGCCGGCTGCCGCGACATGGGCCCCGGGGGCCGACAATGGCTTCGCTCTCATCGCGCGGATCATATCGTCGTCCGCGCCGGGAGCACAACCGTCACGCCCACATCTGCGCAGCGCTCAATCGCCGCCGGCTCGTGCGCCTTCGCCGATGGCTTCGCTCTTCATATCTACCTGCAACCGCAGCGGCTGGAGCATGCCGACGGGCGGCGCGGCGAGCATGCGGCCGACGATCGCCGCCCGCAGATCGCCATTGGCCTGTTCGTCGACGAAGGGCGTGAAGCCAATCTTCTCCACCCGCCCGTCGGGTGCGATCCACAGCTTGATTTCGAGCGCGGCCGGCGGCTGGTCTGCCGCGGCCGCGGTTTCCCGAAGATAGGCGCGGAAGCGGGTGGCGGCCTCCTCCTCCTGGCTCAGCCAGCCGGAAATGGTGCCGGTCACGGTCTCGGCATAGCGCACCCATTCCGCCGGCGCGGCCGAAGGAGCCACGCCCTGCGCGAAAGCGGGCGCAGCCGGCCCCAGCAGCGCGGCGAGCGCGGCCGACACAGCCGCCATCCGCGCGACCAGCGTGCGCAGCATCGAAGCCGATTGTCTCAACTCCTGCGCCCCCGTCAGCGCTTGGCCGGCGCGGGCGCGGGCGTGCCCGACCGCGCCGGCATGGGCAGGCGTTCGCGCTCGAAGCTGATCGTGGTGACCTTGGCATCGAGCGTGCGAACCACATCCGCGGTCAGATCGTTGGTGAAATTGCCACCCAGCGCGGTGTTGCGATCGAACAGCAACCCGCACTTCTTCTGGCCATAGACCTGCGCGATCACCGGCTGCGCGTCATTGGCGATCCGCTCCAGCACCTTGGCGCGCGTCGCCTCGATCTCGCGGCTGTTGTGCGCGGCCTTCGCCTGCAGCGCCTGCCAGCGGGTCGCCAGCGCCTCGCGCTTCGGCTTGTTCTGGGCGTTGTCGGGCAGCGGCTCCAGCGCCTTCGCCTCGGTTTCCAGAGGCTTGCGTTCGGCGTCGATCTCGGCCTGCGCCGCGCGGGTCAGCTCCTGCAGCCGCGTGCTCGCCGCCTTGCCGACCGCGGCATTGGCGAAGATCGCCTCGCGGGACAGCAGGCAGACGCCCGGGATCACCGGCCCACCCAGCGGCTGACCGGCGGGCGCGGGCGTCTGCGCCGCCGCGCCCGTGGCGGCGAGGAGCGTGAACGGAAGCAGCGAACGAGCGATCATCAATTGGCTTTCCAGAATCGCGTGAGTCGAGAGACGAAAGCCTCAAGCAACTTGCGATGACGCCGTGATGACGGGAGCGCGCACAGCGGGCGATCGAGCAGCGCAATGATGCAATCGATGCGGGGTCGGCGGCGGCAGCTCGGCGAGCGGCTGAAAAGAACCGGGCCGTCAGGCGTCCTCGGCCGCCGGGGGCGGCGCCGTCGATTGGCGCATGACGATGTCATGTTCCAGGATGATCTCGCGGCGCTGCGGTGGGCCACCCGCCATGATGTTGGAAACCAGCAGGGCCAATGCTTCGGCGGCAAGCTTGTGCACAGGCTGGCGCACCGTCGTCAGCGGCGGCCACAGCATTACCGCCGCAGGGGTGTCGTCGAAGCCGACAACGGTGAGTTCCTTCGGAACATCAAGCTGCCGGCGATGGGCAACCGATACCGTCGCGGCCGCCATGTCGTCGTTGCTGGCAAAGATGGCGGTTGGCGGCCTGGGGTCGTTGAGCAGTTGCTCACCGGCGATCAAACCCGACGCGTAGCTGAAATCCCCCTGCACGACCCTGACATCGGCATCACCGACCTCGCGCACCGCGTCGAAAAAGCCTGCCATCCGTTCGGCACTCGCCGCCTGATCGGGATTGCCGAGGATGAAACCGATGCGACGGTGGCCCAGATCGAGCAACAGGCGGGACATCTCGTAAGCCGCGCGGCGGTCATCGACGCGAACGCAAACCGCATCTTTGCACCTGTGCGCGCCGACCGCCGCGATCGGCAAACCGGCGGCCTGCAGCACGTCCAGGACGCCCTGTGCCTCGCACAGCGGCGGCGTGAGAATCGCCCCTGAGATCCCCGACGCCACCAGTTCGTGCAACGCTTCCGGCGAAGGCGGGCGGCCACCATCGCCTTTCAGCAGAATGAATCGCGCACCGTGGGTCGAACCTTCCTCGAATACGCCGGTCAGGAAGTCGCTCATGAAGGCCGCGCTGGGGTTGGAATAGATGACACCGATGCGCAGTTCGGAAGACTTGACGAGACTTCGGGCCGCGAAATTCGGCGTATAGGCGAGCGCATCGATTGCTTTTTGAACAGCCTCGCGTGTCTGTGGACGCACGCCATCGCGTCCGTTGATGACGCGCGAAACAGTCATCGGCGACACCCCCGCGCGCATTGCGACGTCGATGATCGTCGCCCCGCGGACAGGTCGAACTGGCTTGGTCACTCTGCTTCCTTGCCGTTGCAGCCTTCGATCGACCGACCTACGTCATTGCGCCCGCTGCGCAAAGCACCCTTGGCAATACACCAGCCACTTCGCTTCCCAACCGAAAAGGCGGGCAATCCAACGACCGTTCATTCAAAGCTCGACGACGCGCCTTTTGTCGGAGTAGACATCGCCAACATGAAGCGAATGATAACGCTCGCAGCTTTGAACGGGAGATCAGGTCGTGAAAAAAACGGGCGTCGTCGCGGTCGCGCTTTTCTTTACCATCGCCACAGCCGCACAGGCTCAGGCGAAGCAAGCCGCCCCGGGTTCGAACCCATTGATCCGCGATAAATTCACCGCCGATCCGGCCCCCCTCGTCGTGGGCGATACGCTCTATCTTTATGTCGGCCATGACGAAGCGCAGCGCGATGAGATGTTCAACATGCGCGAGTGGCTCGTCTATTCCACCAAGGACATGAAGACCTGGACCGATCATGGGCCGATCATGAACGTCACCGACTTCAAGTGGGCGAAGAAGGATGCGTGGGCCTCGCAGGTGATCGAGCGGAACGGCAAGTTCTGGTTCTACGCCGCGGTCGAACATGACGCGTCACACCCGGGCAAGGCGATCGCGGTCGCCGTATCCGACACGCCCACGGGTCCGTTCGTCGATGCCAAGGGCTCTGCGCTCATTACCAACGAGATGACGCCGAAGGGGCCGCACAGCTGGGAGGATATCGATCCCACCGTCTTTACCGACGATGACGGGACGACGTGGATCGCGTGGGGCAATCGCAATTGCTACATCGCCAAGCTCAGTGCAAACATGATCGATATCGATGGCCCGATCCGGGAAATCACGCCGCCCCATTTCGAAGAAGGGCCATGGCTCCATAAGCGCGGCTCGCTCTATTATCTGACATATGCGTCGCTGGATCGAACCACGCACCGTGACGAACGCGTTTCCTATTCGACGGCACCATCGATCCAGGGCCCGTGGACCTATCGCGGGACGCTGACCGGGTCGGGAAAGTACAGCTTCACCATCCATCCGGGCATCGCCGAGTTCAACGGCAAATCATACCTCTTTCTCCACAATGCCACGCTGGCGATCGGTGACCAGAATGGCGCGATCGGCCGCCGCGCCGTCACCGTGGAGTATCTCCACTATAATGCGGACGGCACGATGAAGCCGGTCGTTCAAACCGACGCCGGCGTGAGCGCGCCGGCACGCCCCTGAACGTTTCGATCCGGTTGACGGTGTCCGCGTTGGACACCGTCCGCACGGGTGCCCCCGTTCTCAGGGGCGAGACAGGGTGAAGCGATCGACGTCGAGGTGTCCGCCGGCGCCGTTCGGATTGTAACAGGACAGGGCGAACTGAACGCCCTGGAAGGTCCCGGTTTTCCAATCATAGACGAGCGGCACCTCATCGCCCAGCGTCGTGAAGCGGCGGCCGTCCTCGCTGTAGGAGAGGATAGCCCGTCCGGCGGGGAAATCCATGTCCGCCCGAAGCCAGAGCCGATCAGCGCGAACCGGCTGGCTGGCGACCCGAACATCCACCCTCGGCCCATCGACGGTGGACTCCGTCACCCGCATCGTCAGCGCGCGTGTCCCATCGGGCAGACCGACGATCGCGATCTGCCCGCTAAATTTTCCGAACGTCCCGAAGCCGCACACGTCGCCGGGCCGGATGCCGCGCGGATCGACCTCGATCTCCCCGCGCCCGCGGGGGGCCTGCCCTTTTTGGAGCAATGTGTTGCGCGCCCACCAGAGCTGATCACCGGGTGCGGCCTTCAGCCGCAACCAACCCGGTCGTTCGCTGAGCGACCAGAGCGCCGGGACGGGGTTATGGTTCCACTGCCATTGACGCCCCAGGTCTTGCGCGTCGAATGCATCCGACGCCGGAGGCTCGACGAACGCCTCGCCGGGGATCGGCTTCGGCGCCCGCCGGGGCACGCGCCCAGGGGCTTCGGGCGTTCCCCAAACCGGCCAGTCATCGCGCCAGAACACCGGGCTGATATTCGTCACGCGGCCGATCGGGCCCGCATCGAGCATGACGAAGCCGTAAAAATCGCCGTTTGGCAGATCGACGATCGCCCCCTGATGGCCGCCGGTGGTGTCGTCGATCTGCGGGCGCACCTCCCACGGGCCGCGCAGCGATCGGGCGCGCGACACGGTCAGCGCCAGCTTTCCGGGAATGGAGTTGAAGAGATAGTACCAGCCTTGGCGCTTGACGATCTTCGTGCCTTCGGCACCCTTGTTGTAATGGATCACGGCGGAGCGCTCGATCCGGGTCAGGCCTTTGTCGAGTGTGTGAAGCGTGACCGTGCCATCGGTGCCGATCGACGACGCGAGATACGCCTGCCCATCATCGTCGAAGAACAGCGCCGGATCGAAGGCCTCCCGGTCGAGTTCGATATGGGACCATGGCCCCTTGGGATCGCGGGCACTGTAGATGCGCGTATGTTGTCCGACCGGGGTGAAGGCCACATAGAATGTGCCATCGCGATACCGCAGGCTGGGGGCGTAGATGCCGCGGCGATAGGCGCCGCCGGCTTCGAGATCATAATGTGGCCGGCCTTCCAGCCGTGAAACGAGGTGCGACACGATGTCCCAGTTCACGAGATCGCGCGAATGAAGCATCGTCAGTCCGGGAACATTCGCGAAGGTGGTGCTGACAAAGTAGAAGTCGGCATCCACGCGGATGATGTCGGGGTCGGGATAATCCGCATTCAGCGGCGGGTTGACGTAGGTGCCGTCGCCCTGGTCCGATCGCCAGACCTGTGCCGGTGCAGCCGGTCCGCCGAGCAGGGCGGCAACCGTGGCTATCGACAGCGCGGCGCGCATCACCGAAACCACGCATAGGGGCCGACGATGGTCCCCACGAACCCGGTCGCGACCTTCGTGCTGAGGAACTTGACGTCGAAATCCTGTATCAGGGTCTGCTTGCCCCCCGCCCCGCTATAGTCGAATGCCATCTTGCCGCGATCCGCGCGGATCGTCAGCGTCAGTGGCGCGTCACTCTCGAGCGGGGCGGAGGCGACGAGACGCTCCTGCCCGCCCTCCCTGCTGTAGAGCGCGACGACGCGGCGACCATCGATGCGCGTTATCCCGAAGAAGAGATAGCTGAGGTCGCTCTGCATCGCCGCCAATCCGGCACGCTCCCCGTCCTGCCCGGGGGCGAACCGAACCGTCGTGCTCATCGTCGCGCGATGATGCTGCTGCCGGCGGCCCACGAAGGCCGGCGTCCTTTGCAGGTCGCCCATGGGCGCACCGCGTTCGAGCAGGAGATCGCCGCCGTCGAGCCGGTAGACGGGCGACTTCGGCGTGCGCACCCCCACCCACTGCATCGCCAACGTCTGGCCATCGAATTCATCGACATAGGCGAAATCCCCGCTGGTCGGCAGCTTGGGGGGCTGCTGACGGGGAAGCTTCGGCGCCGGCGCAGTGAAAGGGATCGGCTGCCCCTTGGGCAGGATGACCGGCCAACCGTCTTTCCAGGTCACAGGCAACAGGAATGTCTCCCGCCCGATGTTGTAATAGTCGCCCTCGTAGGGTCGCACCGCCAGGAAGGTCGCCCACCAGTCCCCCTTCTGGGTTTGAACCAGCTTGGCATGCCCCGCCGACGTGATCGGATTGGTCCGTGCCGGATCCAGATCCCGCTGCGTGAGGATCGGGTTTCCGGCATATGGCACGAACGGCCCCCGCAGCTTGCGCGATCGAAGGACCACCTGCGAATGGTTGACGCTGGTCCCGCCTTCGGCGGCGGTCAGATAGTACCAGCCATCCTTCAGGAAGATGTGCGGGCCTTCGATCCACACCGGCTTCTTGCTGATGTCGACCCCGCCATTCACGAGTTGCGTGCTTTCGCCGATCATCTTGCCCGATCGCCAGTCATACTCCTGGATCCAGATCGCGCGATGGCCACTGTAGCGCGGCGGTTCCGCAGGTGCGCGATTGTTGACGATATAGGCGCGATCGCCCTCCCAGTAGATCGAGGGATCGATGCCTTCGAACGGCAGCCAGATCGGGTTCGACCACGGCCCGGCAGGGTCCTTCGCGGTTATGACGAAATTGCCTTTGCACTCCACGCAGGTGTTGACGATGTAGAACGTGCCGTCATGGTAGGAGATGTCCGGCGCGAACACGGCCTGCGAGGTCCGCATGCCGGTGAAATCGAGTTGTTCGGTCCGATCGATGGCGTTGCCGATCTGCGTCCAGTTCACGAGATCCTTGGACGTGAAGATCGGCAGGCCGGGGAAATGGGCGAAGGAGGACAGAACGAGATAATAATCGTCGCCGACACGCGTCACCGAGGGATCGGGATAATAGCCTGACAGGATCGGATTGCGATAAGAGTCGGGTCCGACCTCCACCCGTTCGATCGCCTGTCCTTCATAGGCGAAGCGGCTGAACCGCGGCGGGTCTGCGGCAACCGCCGCCGAACTGCCGGCGAAGCCAGCAAGGACCATGGCCAGCACGCAATATTTCATGTCGATCCCCTCGTTTCGTCCGCCGGCTTATCGGTGCGCCTTCGATCGTTCATGGTTCCCGAAGCCGGCGCAAGCGGTCACGGGTCATCCGAGCCCGATCGGCGCTGGACAATGGCTTTCTACTCCGACAAATGTTAACGTCAACAGGGAGCGAAAAGCGATGAATGCCCGCATCGATAAAAAGTGGCTGATTGCCGCATCCGCGTTTCTGCTGACCGCCGCGAGCGACCCTCCGCAGACGGCCGGCGATGCGTTGGCCCCCACCGGCCGCTGGAGCGCGAACGCGGATGGCCGCGCGCCGGTGCCCCCTATGGGTTGGAACAGCTGGAACGCGTTCTATAGCGACATCGACGAAGAAAAGATCATGGCCTCCGCGCAGCTTCTCATCGACAGCGCCCTGGCACGACTTGGCTACCGTTATGTGAACATCGACGATGGCTGGTGGCTGCGCCGCCGTCAGCCGGACGGCCGGATGGTCATCCGCACCGATCGCTTTCCCTCGGCCGCGGCGGGCAGGAACCAGCGCACCAGTTTCCGTCCGCTGACCGACCGCCTGCATAAGATGGGGCTGAAGGCCGGCATCTATTCGGATATCGGGCGCAACAGCTGCGGGCAGATCTATACGCCGACGTTCGCCAACCAGCCCGAAGGGACGCTCGCGGAGCGCGAGGTCGGGCTCTACGGCCATGTCGATCAGGATATCGGCCTGTATTTCGCCGAATGGGGCTTCGACTATATCAAGGTCGATGGCTGCGGGATCCGCGGTCTGGGCCGCGACACCGACCATGTCCGCAACGGCGACTACCGCGAATTGCCGCCGCTCATCGACATGGCGGCCTTGAGTCGCACCGACATTCCCGCCGTACGGACGCTCTATGAGGAGGTGGCGCGGGCCTTGAAGCGCCACAATCCCGATGGCGACTATATATTCGCGCTCTGCTTGTGGGGATCTGCGGACGTCCGCTCCTGGGCGAAGGAGATCGGCAATGTCTCGCGCACCAGCGACGACATCACCGCGAGTTGGACGCGGATGCTGACGAACTTCGACAGCACCATATCCCGCGCGCTCTATGCACATCCCGGTTCCTGGAACGACCCGGACATGCTGTTCGTGGGATCGGGCGATTTCGACGCCGACCACATGACCGAGGCGCGGTCGCATTTCGGCCTTTGGGCGATCACCAATGCGCCGCTGTTGATCGGCTTCGACCTGCGCAAGGCGACGCCGGCCCAGATGGCACTGTTCGGCAACCAGGCGATCGTCGCGATCAATCAGGATCCGGCGGGCAACCAGGCCGTCCCGGCTTATCTGTCTGAAGACGTCCAGATCCTGGTGAAGACGCTGGCCAATGGCGACAAGGCGGTGGCGGTGTTCAACCGGGGGCTGGCGCCGCTCGAAGCCGTGCTGACCGCCGACCATCTCAAGCTGCGCGACGACCGCGACGTTGCGATGACCGACCTGTGGACGGGCACGCAGCGCCGCTTCACCAAGGAGGTCAAACTCGCGGTCGCGCCGCGCGAAACGCTGATGTTCAGGGTCCGCGGTGAGCGACGGCTCGCCGACGGCCTGTATCTCTCGGAGATGCCTGGCGACGTGAACCCCGCTGAAGACGGCGTGACCGTTCCACAGGCCGATCCGACCATCCACCGGTCCGTCATCCCCTGGTCCGGCACGCGCGGGCCGGGCGAACAGCCGCAATATGCCGGCTGGGGCGGCGCGCAGGCCGACCGCTCGCCGTTCGGCGAACCGCTGCGCGTTGCGGGCAAACGCTTCGACACCGGGCTCGGCGTATTGGTGAACTCGCGGTTCGAGGTGCGCAATCGCGGCCACGCGCGGTTCGCCGCAACGGTCGGGATCGATGATGCGGCGATCAGCGGCGACAGCGCCGTGACCTTCTTCGTCTATGGTGACGGGCGGCTGCTCGCGCAGTCGCGCGCTTTGCGGCGCGGTGACGCCGCCGTCGAGATCATGGCCAGCCTTGGCGGCGCCAAATTGATCGAACTCGTCGCCCGGACGGGGGGGATATCGAACGAGATGCTGCCCGTGGTCTGGGCGGACGCGCGCCTGCTGCAATAAGGCGCGCGCAGTCATGGGCGGCTAGCGGCCTCGCAAAAGCTGCATGACCATGGCGCGCAGGCGACCGTAATTCCCCTGGGAGAGCGGGCCGAGTACGCCATGCTGCTCCGGCGGCAGATGTGCGAGCGGATGCCCGTTGGGGCGGAACACATAATGCTCGAACCAGGCGCTCCATGCCGCGCGTTCGGCGGCGGGGCGCTCGGCGATGGCGATCATGGCCAGCATCATAGCCGTCATCGGTGCATCCGGACCGGCGCTGAAGGCATCCCACCAATAGTTGACGAGGCAGTTGAGGCTGTCTTGCGCCTCGACCTGGTGCCACCAGAGTTTGGGCAGGTACAAGGCGTCGCCCGGCGCAAGCGTGACGACGACGGACGCCGCGCGCGCCCGCGCAAGCCGCGGATAGCGCGCTTCGTCGGCCGCCGCATCCGCTGCCAGCGCGATCGGTTGACCCGCCATCGTATGATCGATCGGCCCGACATAGAGGTCGGCGATCGCTACCGGCGGATAGAGGGTGAAGCGCCGATGGCCGACCACGCAGCAGGCGAGGTTGTCGAACGCGTCATAATGGCAGGCGATGTTCGAGGCATTGCCGATCCAGATGCGCGGGGTCACCCCCTGCCCGATCAAGGGCATCGGATGGCTGTCGGCAAAGCCCGGAAAATAGGTGTCGGCCGGCAAGGATCCCGCGTAGATGGTCGGCGCCTGAGGATCGGCGGCCGCGTGCAGCATCCGTTCGAACGCTGCGGGCAAGGGCGAAAATTCGCGGTCGAAGTTGAACCCCACGAGATGCTCGCCATAGCGGTAGCGGCCTGCGATGGTCGATGGGCCGACGAAGATTTCGGCGGGCCTTCCGGAATCGAACCGCAGCAGACGATCCAGCATTGTGGCGCCGGATTGTTCGACAATGTCCCAGTGCCGGCATGCGCCTCGCAGCACCACCGGCTGGCAAGGTTCGATCACGCGCTCGCGAAACGCCGCGGCGTTGCCGATCGCCGCGGGCACGATCTCCTCGATGTCGATCATCGCACCGGCGCGGACAAACCGGCGTTGCGACGTTGCGCCAGTCGCGAAAACTGGCGGATCGATCCGGTCATCGCGTAAGCGAGTTGGAGATGCCCGGCGCGAAACAGCGCAACGATCTGGTCGTCCGCCAAATCCGCAAGCGCATCGAGGCTGATGGTATAGAGCCCGGCCAGCGTGAGTTTGTCGCCATCGTCGAAGCCGAGTTCGATGTCGATCGGCTCGACCAGTTTCAGCGTCATCATCGCAGCGATGAAATCATCGGTATGCTGCAACCCATCGCGAAGTTTCCGGACGATGGCCGTCATCCGCTGGAGCGCCACCCCGGGCCGTCCATCCGCGGCGAACAGCGGTTCGCCGCTCTGATCGCCGAACCGCGGATCGCGCGGATCGATCGCAATGCCGTCATCCGCCAGATAGAAGCCCCGCCGCTCGACGTCGAGCGGCCGAAAGGTGCCTGCAAGTTCGTCGCGCGTAATCAGCGCCGGCTCATCCGGCTTGAGACCGAGCAATGCCGCGACGTAGAAGCCCCCCGTTTCGGGGTGCTTGGTCAGCATGACCGGGCACAATGCCGACGCCGCCGCAAACTCGTCAGCGATGATCTGGACGAGAACCGGAACGGGCGCAGCGAGAGGATCTCCGACACGCAAAGATCCGTGCCGGCCCGGATCGGGCTGCTCAAGCGCTGTCGTCATGCCAAGGCCTCTCCTTTTCTTATCGAATATTCAGCTTCTTGTATTCAGGTACAAAATGTGGCCGGCTCAGCGATGCGATATCGCGCAACCCGTGCCTGGAACGGCTTTCGGGCAGCGCAGGCGATGACACTGCCATCGCCGCCAGGCGCCTTCAACCCGCCTTTGCGACCAGACCGTCCAAGGCGCTTGCATCGGGACCCTAGCAGGTGATAGCGCTATCACCATAAGAGCGAAATAGGGAGAGGCGCATGGGGCATCATTGGCGAAGCCTGTGCCGGCGGCGGCCGTTTCTGTCGGCATGTGCGGCGATCGGCGTCGCTGCGCCTCTGGCGGCCGCACCGCCGCGGATCGATGTCCCGCTGGGCGATCATGCCGTGCTCCAGCGCGACCAGATCGTCGTCGTTACCGGGAGTGCCGCTCCCCATGAGCGTCTGGCCGTAAAGCTCGGCGCGCAACGGGTTGACGCGACGGCCGATGCGCAGGGGCAGTGGCGTGCCGAACTCAAGCCGCTCAAGGCGGGCGGCCCCTACCGCCTGGACGTTACCGGCGCCGGTGGCGAAACCACGACCCTCAGCGACCTGCTGGTCGGTGATGTCTGGCTGTGTTCGGGACAGTCGAACATGGAATATCCCCTCAAGGCGGCGCTCAACGGCAGCGCCCTCGTCGAGAGCGCGGCAGACCCGCAGCTGAGGCTGCTGACCATGGCGCAACGGGTCGCCTTCTCGCCCGACACGCCTCTTCCGGAACGGCCTTCATGGTCGGCGGCGACGCCGGAAAGCGCAGCGGATTTCTCGGCCGCCTGCTTCCTGATGGTCAAGGCGCTCAAGGCGGAACAGCGCGTCCCCATGGGTGCGATCGATGCGAGTTGGGGCGGAACCCAGATCCGGCCCTGGATTCCGGCGCAGCAAGCCCGCGCGCTGCCCGGCATGGCGGAGGACGCGGATCTGCTCGGCCTCTACCATCGCGATCCCCCGGCGGCGATGGCCCGGTTCGCCCGGCGGTGGGGCGCCTGGTGGCGGGGCAAGAGTGGCGACGCCGTCGGCAGCGAGCCTTGGAACGCGCCGGACAAGCGCTCATGGCACCCCGTTCCGCGCATTGCCGCGTGGGAGGACTGGGGCGTGCCGGAAACTGCCGATTTCAACGGCACGATCTGGTTTCGCCAAGGATTCGATCTTCCGCAGGCCCCCAAAGGCGCCGCAGAGCTCGATCTTGGCGGCATCGACGAACTCGACGTGGCATGGGTTAACGGCGTGCCGGTGGGTTCCAGCTTCGGCTGGGGAACAGCCCGGCGTTATACCGTACCGGCTTCTGCCCTTCGTGCCGGGCGCAACGAGATCGTCGTCGCGGTGAGCGACAGTTGGGCAACGGGCGGCATGCTCGGCCCCGCCGAGGACATGCAGATCCGCCCGGCCGGGGAAATGCCGATCGCGCTGGGGAATGGCTGGCGCTACTCGGTGCAGAAGCCCGATCTCGGACGCGCGCCGCGTATGCCGTGGGAGAGCCACGCAGGCCTGTCGACGCTGTATAACGGGATGATCGCCCCGCTGGGCCCGATCGGGCTCAAGGGTGTGGCGTGGTATCAGGGCGAATCCGACGCCGGCCTGCCGGGCTATGATAGCCGCATGGCCGCGCTGATGGCCGGCTGGCGGCAGCAGTTCCGCGCCCCCGCCCTTCCCTTCGTGATCGTCGGCCTTGCGAACTTCGGGCCGCTCACGGGGGCGCCGGTCGATAGCGGCTGGGCCGTGGTCCGCGACGAGCAGCGCAAGGCAGCGGCCGGCGACGGGCACGCGGCGATCGTTACCGCCGTCAACATCGGCGAGCGGACGGACATTCACCCGGCGAACAAGAACGAGCTGGCGAAACGCATGGCGCGTGCCGCTGCCGTGCTTGCCTATAGCGACGAGCGGCCGGCCTCCGGGCCGCTGGCAGTGCGCGCCGTGCGCGACGGTGACGATGTCCTGATCTCCTTCGTCGGCATCACCGGCAGGCTGAACGCATCGAGCGCGCCCGGCCCGATCGGCTTCGAACTGTGCGGCGCGGGTCGGTGCCGTTTTGCGCGCGCGCGGATCGAAGGCGATCGCATCCGTCTCAACGGTGACGGCGCCGCCGTTGAGCAGGTGCGCTACGCGTGGGCGGACGCACCGATCGTCAACCTCTTCGATGACGCCGGCCTGCCGGCCGTGCCGTTCGCACTCGGCATCGAACCGCGCAGCGAACGATGACTTCGATCTACGCCAAGGTACCGACCCATCGATTGACGGCGGAAGGGACACCCATGCAGCGCCTGCTTCTAACGACCTGCCTCCTGCTGGCGCTGCCCGGCACAGCTGCCGCGCAGCAAGCCCGCGACGGCAGCGCCATCGCCATCAACGCCAAGGAGTATTACGAAGCGCCAGCGGTGAACGTCCTGGTGTTCAGCAACCAGGCGGACGGGCTGTTCGCCGATGCGAAGATCAGCGGCGTCGAGATCATTCAGCGCGATCAGCGCATCGCCACCAACGGCGATGTTCGCCTGTCCGCTACGCCCGGCCAGTGGGATCCAATGGCGCGGGTGGTCGCGCGGCGGGTCGACCGTGCGAAGGGCGTGATCGAGGTCGACCTGGAATATCCCGACGAAGGCTTGCGCTACACCGTGCGGACCGAGCCGGCGGGCGCGGACGCGGTGCGTGTCTCGGTGCTGCTTCCCGCAAGCCTGTCGCCGGCCCTCGTCGGCAAAGCGGGCTTTACGCTTGAGTTTCTCCCTTCGGCCTACTTCCATCAGGGCTATCTCGCGGATGAGGCCGCGGGCATCTTCCCCCTCCATCCGACAAGCGACATGGAGGCCACCGTTCAGCGCAACGCGGCGAGCGGCCGCAGCGATGGCGGCGGCGCGGAGCCCTTGCCGATCGCGACCGCCCGGCGCTTCGTCCTGGCGCCGTCCGATGCCGCGCGGCGCGTGAGCGTCGCGTCGGCCGGCGAACCGATCGCGCTCTATGACGGTCGTGCGCAGGCGCAGAATGGCTGGTTCGTCCTGCGCGGCGTCCTGCCGGGCGGCCGCGCGGGACGGGTGCTGGACTGGACCGTCACGCTGTCGGCAGCACCGGGTTGGCACCGCCCGCCGGTGATCGGCCATTCGCAAATCGGATACGCGCCGGAACAAGCCAAGATCGCCACCATCGAACTCGACGAGCATGATCGCGGTTCCGGCGTGGCCAGGCTGCTGCGCATCGGCGCCGACGGTCGGGAAATCGTCGCGGCATCGGCGACGCCGTCGATGTGGGGACCTTTCTTGAGGTACCGCTACCGCACGTTCGACTTCTCCCAGGTTCGGGCGCCCGGGCTTTACGTTCTGGACTATCGGGGCACGCGCACGTCACCCTTCCGCATCGACGACGGGATCTATGCCGATGCATGGCACGCATCGCTGGGCGTCTATCTGCCGGTGCAGATGGACCATATGGCCGTGAACGAAGCCTATCGCGTGTGGCATGGCGATTCCCACCGCGACGATGCCCGCCAGGCCCCGATCGATCACGAGCATATCGACCTTTACCGGCAGGGGCCGTCCACCGACACGCGCTTCGCGCCGGGCGAGCATATCCCCGGCCTGAACGTGGGCGGCTGGCTGGATGCCGGTGACTTCGACATCCGGACGCAAACGCAATATGCCGTCGTCCGCTCGCTGGTCCGCAGTTGGGAGCAGTTCGGCATCCGGCGCGACACCACCAGCATCGATCCCCAGGCACGGCGCGTGGAGATCCATGTGCCGGACGGGACGCCGGACATCCTGCAGCAGATCCGGCACGGCGCCGTTCAACTGGTCGCCCAGTTCGATGCGGTCGGGCATGCCATTCATGGCATCGTCGAGCCCGATGTCGGCCAATACACGCACCTGGGCGATGCGGCGAGCAAGACGGACGGCCTGATCTACGATGCGACGTTGAGCGCCGGCATCGTGAAGGGTGATCGTAGCGGGACGCCCGATGATCGCTGGGCATTCACCAGCAAATCGTCCGCACTGAACTATGGCTCGATCGCGGCGCTGGCGGCGGCCTCGCGAGCCCTCAAGGGGACCGACGATGCGTTCGCGGCGCGCTGCCTCGACATCGCGAAGCGTGTCTGGGCCGATGAGGATGGCCGCGCGCCCGACACGTTCAAGCATGGCAACACCACCGGTGGTCCGCTTGAATCCGAACGTTTCGGCGCTGCCGTCGAACTGCTCGCGGCGACGCGGGATCCACGATATGCGCAGGCGATCGAAGCGATGCTCCCGCGCCTTTCTGAGACGTTCGGCCGCGACGCGATCACGGCGCTCGATGCCATTCCCCATATGCCGCCGCGTTACCGCGCGGCTCTCGAGCCCATGGCCAGGCGATGGGCTGCCGCAGCAGCCGCCTTTGCAACGGAAAACCCCTATCGGGTGCCCATCACCCGGGGCGGCTGGGCCGGCAACGGCGCAGTCATCGGCTTCGGGATAACCGCGTACCGGCTCCATCGCGCGTTCCCGGAGGTCGTACCGGCCAGGCATGTGTTCGATGCGTTGGCCTTCCTGCACGGCAATCATCCGGGATCCGACATCTCGTTCGTGTCCGGCGTGGGGACGCGCTCCAAAGAAGTCGCGTACGGCAGCAATCGCGCCGATTTCAGCTACATCGCCGGCGGCGTGGTCCCCGGCATGCTCATCCTGAAGCCGGACTTTCCGGAGAACCACGAGGATTGGCCATTCTTCTGGGGAGAGAATGAGTATGTCGTCGATCTCGGTGCCGCCTATGTGGAGTTGGCCAATTCGGCGGCAGCATTAGCGGCCGAGTGACGGTCGAGGCCCCGGCTTTCTTGTCCAACAATTGGTAAGGACAATCTTGTCCGGCCCGACCCTGATCCGGCGACCGTTTTCGCCGGCACGACAGGCGGCCCGACGACATACGATTGACCGGCCGCGCCTGCCCGTCACGACGCGTCAAGGCTCGCCAGCATCCGCAGCAGGGTGCGCGCGCGAAAGCCCCCACCGCGCGGTTGCGCGGCGCTTTGCGCGCGGCGGATTCTGGCACGTGAGCGCAACCATTCGGCCGGGGAGGCGCCGCTCCCGCCCGTGATCGCCTGATGAAGAGGCCAAATATTGTTTACTACACCGACAAATTGAAATTGTCGGCTCCAGGCAAGCATGCTAGTTCTGAGATACCGACCATAGAGTCGGCTGGGAAAATGCGGGCAAATCGGCAACCTGCCGGTGATGTCGCCGCAACGATGGGAGAGAGATGATGCTGTGGTGGCTTTCGACCGATAATGTTAGCGATACCACGAAGTTGCGCAAGGCATTCGCCGGTAGCATCAGTGTGATTGCGCTTTGCGCGTCCACAGGCGCGCTGGCGCAGGTCGGCGCACCTTCGGCAGATCAGGGCACCGCGGGCCAGGAGGGGGCAGAATCGCCGGCGGCAGCGACGGCGACGTCCACCGAAGACATCATCGTTACCGGGCTTCGCGGCTCGCTCCAGCGCAACCTCGACATCAAGCGGACGTCCCCGGGCGTCGTAGACGTCATCTCCTCGGAAGACATCGGCAAGTTCCCGGACTCGAACGTCGCGGCCTCGTTGCAACGCCTGCCCGGCGTGTCGATCAATCGATCCGGTTCGCGTGGTGAACCCCAGGGCATTACCGTTCGCGGATTCGGCGGCGATTTCAACGAGACGCTGATCGATGGCCGGAGATTGTCGACCGCGACCGGCGGCCGATCGATCGACTTTACGACCGTCGGCTCCGACTTCATCGGCCAGCTGGCCGTCTTCAAGACGCCCGATGTCACGCTTTCCAGCAGTTCGATTGGCGCGACCGTCAACATCTCGTATCCCAAGCCTTTCGACCGCCCCGGAACGCGCATCGCGGCAACGGCTGCCGGATCGATCCAGGATGAAGCGGGCAAGGTCGTGCCGACGGTCGGCGCATTGATCAGCCATACGTTCGCCGACGATACGATGGGTATCCTCGCCGACGTGATCTACACGCGCCGCGACACGCAGACGAACCGCGTATTCGTCTCCGGCTGGCAGGGCGGCCTCTACGCGCCGTGCCAACTCGCCGGCAGCACGGCGGCAAGCTGCGCGCCGACCGCCGACGCGACGTCCGCGGCGTGGGCGACCCCGACCAACCGGCGATCGGTGACCGGCTGGTACCAGCAGCAATATGGTGCGGATCAGCGCTACACGAAGGATGAGCGGATCGACGGGCGGGTGGCCTTGCAGTGGCAAGCATCCGACGACGTGTTGCTGACGATCGACGACAACTATTCCCGCCAGACGATCCGTACCGACATCGCGGGCTTCGGCGTGTGGTTCAACCAGGGCGATCTGCGCAACGTCCAGTTGGACGAGAACGGCACGACGGTCGACTTCACGCAGGCGGGGACGCCCACCGACTTCGTCGCGGGAACCGACCGATCGTTGCTCGAGACCAATCAGGTCGGCCTCAACCTGAAATGGGATGCGACGAGCAACCTGAAGTTCGAACTGGACGGAAATTATTCGAAAAGCCAACTCAATCCCGACGGGCGCGTATCGAGCGAGAATGGCGACATCGGCTATGGCGGCGATCTCGGCACCACTTTGGGCGTGCAGGTCAACGGGAACAGCAAGAACAGCTTCCCGGTCTTCACGACTTATGGGCCGAACGGCGATCAATCGCGCTGGATCGATCCGACCGTCATCGGTTCGCACGTGACCGTAAGGCAGGCGCAGAAGAATAGCGACGAAATCAAGCAGCTCCGGTTCAACGCTGCCTGGGAGCAGGACAATCTGACGATCAAGGCCGGCGCCATGTACATGGAAGACCGGTTCAAGATTCAAAACAGCAGCACCTTCGTCAACAATTATTGGCAGGCCTATGCCGGCTACGGCTTGCCATCGGGCCGTACGACGGGCGTTCCGATACCGACGAGCCTCTATCAGGGCACGATCGACACCGACGACTGGATCCCGGGCTTCTCGGGATCGCTGCCCTCTCCGCTGCTGGTCTACGACGCGCGCGAATATCAGGAATATCTCGAAGGCCTGGGCAATCCGCAGACGCAGACCATCCCCGGCTTCAACACCGGGTGCTGCACACCGCCGTTCGCCGGGACCTTCGACCTGGCGCTCGACCCGGGTTCGGTCCAGGACATTCGGGAGAAGACCTGGGCGGCGTATATGCGCGTCGATTTCAATGCCGAGATCGCCGACATGCCGTTCCGGTTCAATGCCGGATTGCGCCAGGAGAATACGAACATCTCCTCGAGCGGTCTCGGGCGTCTGCCGCTATCGATCACGCCGAGTTCCGCCGATCCGACATTGCTTACCGTGGTGTTCGGCGAAACCCAGCCGATCACCACCAAAAGCAGCTATTCCTACCTCCTGCCCAGCATCGACATGAAGCTGGAGGTCACCGACAAGCTGCATCTTCGCTTCGATGCTTCCCGCACCCTCACCCGGCCGGCGCTGAACACCTTGACGCCGGTGCTCAACGTAGGCTCGGGCCAGCGCATCGGGGCGTTGACCGCAACCGGCGGAAACCCTGCGCTCCGGCCGTATCTGGCCGACAATTTCGATGCTGCGGTGGAATGGTATTATCAGCGCAATTCATACTTGTCGGTCAACCTGTTCCTCAAGAACGTGTCGAACTTCGTCGTCGCGGGTACGCAGCGCCAGACGATCAACGATGTCGGCGATCCAAGCACCGGCCAGCCGGCCGTGTTTACCGTATCGCAACGGGTCAACGGCCCGGACGCGACCGTTCGCGGCATCGAACTCGCACTCCAGCACGTCTTTGGCGATACCGGCTTCGGCTTCAACGCAAACGCCACGTTCGTGAACACCAACAAGCCCTATGACGAGACCGACCTGTCCACGAGCGGCTTCGCCGTCACCGGCCTTGCCAACTCCGCCAACTTCGTCGGTTTCTACGACAAGAATGGCTTCCAGGCGCGTGCAGCGGTCAACTGGCGCGACAAATATCTTTCCCAGTTCGGCCAGGCACAGAATAATTCCGCGTTCGGGGCGGAGCCGACGTTCGTCAATTCCGCACTCCAGGTCGATTTCAGCACCAGCTACGACTTTAACGAGCATTACAGCATATTTCTCGAAGTTCTCAATATCACCAACGAAACCCAGAGCACGCATGGCCGCTTCGCCAACCAATTGCTCGACGTCTTTGCATATGGTCGACGCCTGACGGCGGGAGCGCGCGTGCGCTTCTAGCTTCCCCTCTGCCGGGGAAGTCGAAAGCCTCGACTTCCCCGGACTTTTTTGGTCTGGGAATGTGCATGGTGAATCCCGTTCGCAATATCGTCATCGTCGGCGGGGGCACGGCCGGGTGGCTGACTGCCGGCGTGATCGCCGCCAGGCATCAGGGTCGTATCGGCGCTGGCGGGTTCACGGTGACATTGGTGGAATCGCCGAACATACCGATCATCGGTGTCGGCGAAGGCACCTGGCCGACGCTAAGGACGACGCTTTCCAAGATCGGTGTTTCCGAGACCGACTTCTTTCGTGAGTGCGACGCTGCGTTCAAGCAGGGCGCCCGGTTCGCCCGCTGGACCACCGGCGCGGTGGACGATGGCTATTATCACCCGCTGATGCTGCCGCAGGGCTTCGGCCAGGTGAACCTCGCGCCGCACTGGCTGGCCGGGGACGACGGCAAGAGCTTCTGCGATGCGGTGTGCCCGCAAGGACATATCTGCGACGACGGCCTGGCACCCAAGACGATCGCAACCCCCGAATTCGACGCGATCGCGAATTACGCCTATCATCTGGATGCAGGGAAATTCGCCGATTTTCTGCGCCGCCATTGCTGCGACGTCCTCGGCGTCCGCCATGTGCTCGCGGATGTCCAGCGCGTGGTCCAGACGGAATCCGGTGACATCGCGCATCTCGTCACCGAGCAGGCCGGCGAGATCGCGGGCGATCTGTTCGTAGACTGTACCGGCTTCAAGGCGCTGCTGATCGGGCAGACCATGGGCGTCCGCTTCAAGCCGCTGAGCGACACGCTGTTCTGCGACACCGCGCTCGCGGTCCAGGTGCCGCACGCAGATGCGCACGCACCGATCGCGTCGCACACGATCTCGACCGCGCAGTCGGCCGGATGGATCTGGGATATCGGTCTGCCGACCCGCCGCGGTACCGGCTACGTCTTTTCGAGCGCGCATATCAGCGACGAAGACGCCGAGCGCGAGCTGCGCGCGTACCTCGGCCCGATCGCCGACGGGCTGGACGTTCGGAAGATCGCGATCAATGCCGGGCATCGCGAAACGTTCTGGCGCGGCAACTGCGTCGCCGTCGGGCTGGCCGCCGGATTCCTCGAGCCGCTCGAAGCGTCGGCGATCGTGCTCATCGAGCTGTCGGCCAAGCTGATCGCCGAACAGATGCCCGCGTGCCGCGAAGTGATGGACGTGATCGCGTCGCGCTTCAATGCGACCACCCACTATCGGTGGGGCAGAATCATCGACTTCCTCAAGCTGCACTATGCGCTCACCCAGCGCCAGGACAGCGACTTCTGGCGCGACAATCAGCGCCCGGAAACGATGCCCGACCGCTTGCGCGAGTTGATGCTGCTCTGGCGCCACCACTCGCCATGGTTCCACGACGAGTTCGACCGCGTCGAGGAGGTGTTTCCGCCCGCGAGCTATCAGTATGTGTTGTATGGCATGCGCTTCCGGACCGAGGTCGATCCGGCCGCGCTGGCGCAGGATGCGCGCGCCGCGACCCGCGCGATGCAGGAAAATGCCGCTCAGACGGAGCGGCTCCGCGGTCGCCTGCCCCGCCACCGCGACCTGATCGAGAAGATCTGTGTAGGGCGGTGACAAACCCGGCCACGGGAGCGCCGGCATAGGTGCCGGTGCGGCGGAGAGAAATCCTGCCAGTGGTAAGCTGCTCGTTTTGGGGCGGCGGGGATGTTTGCCTTGGAGAGTTACGCGGCCGTTCGGCGTTTTGTGTTCGTGGAAGGTCACAGCCGCCGGGAGGCGGCGAAGGCGTTCGGTCTGAGCCGGGACACGGTGGCGAAGATGTGCGCGTTCTCGCTGCCGCCGGGCTACCGGCGCACGAAGCCGCCGGAGAAGCCGAAGCTAGGTCCGCTGTTGCCGGTCATCGACGCTATCCTGCGCGAGGATCGCCTGTCGCCGGCCAAGCAGCAGCACACCGCCAAGCGGATCTTCGAGCGGCTGCGCGACGAGCATGGCTATGGCGGCGGCTACACGGTGGTGAAGGACTATGTCCGGCAGAGCCGCGCACGCAGCCGCGAGACGTTCGTGCCGCTGGCACACCCGCCGGGCCATGCCCAGGTCGACTTCGGCGAGGCGTGGGCAGAGATCGGCGGCATGCGGCAGAAGGTCCATTATTTCTGCATGGACCTGCCGCACTCAGATGCGTGTTTCGTGAAGGCCTATCCGCGCGAGACGACCGAGGCGTTCCTCGACGGTCATGTTTCGGCCTTCGCCTTTTTCGGCGGCGTGCCGCTGTCCATCCTCTACGACAATCTGAAGATCGCGGTGGCGAGGATCTGCGGCGACGGCAAGCGCGAGCGCACGCGGGCCTTCACCGAGCTGGTCAGCCACTATTTGTTTGCCGACCGCTTCGGTCGTCCCGGCAAGGGCAACGACAAGGGGAAGGTCGAAGCGCTGGTGAAGCACGCCCGCGCGATGTTCATGGTGCCCATTCCGGTAGCGCGCAGCTTCGACGAGTTGAACGAGCGCCTGGCGAAGGATTGCCTGGCTCGACAGAACGGGCATGCCGGGCGCCATGCCGACACCATCGCCGAGCGCCTCGTCGCCGACCGGCAGGCCTTCCGGGCCTTGCCGGCGGTGCCGTTGGAGCCGTGCGAGAAGCGGTCGGCGCGCGTATCGTCGACCGCGCTGGTGCGCTATCGGACCAACGACTATTCGGTGCCAACCGTCTATGGCTTCCGCGACGTCCTGGTGAAGGGGTTCGTCGACGAGGTGGTCATCAGCATCGCCGGCGAGGAGATCGCCCGGCATCCGCGCAGCTATGGCGAGGGCGCATTCGTCGCCAACCCGCTGCATTATCTCGCGCTCATCGAGCAGAAGCCCGGCGCGCTCGACCAGGCGGCCGCCTTGCAGGGCTGGGATCTGCCCGAGATCTTCCAGCATCTGCGCCACCTTCTGGAAGCTCGTATGGGCACCAAGGGGAAGCGCGAGTTCATCCAGGTGCTGCGGCTGCTCGAAGCCCTGCCGCTCGCCGTCGTCACCGACGCGGTGACGCAGGCCGTGCAGCTCGGCGCCATCGGCTTCGACGCGGTGAAGCTCATCGCGCTGGCGCGTATCGAACGGCGACCGCCCCGTCTCGATCTGGCCGCCTATCCGCACCTGCCCCGGACGGACGTGAAGACGACACGGGCGGCGGACTATGGGGTGCTGGCGGCATGACCGGCGACAAGATGCCGACCGGCACGACCGGCGGGACACCCCAGGTGCTGCTCGCCCACCACCTCAAGCAGCTCAAGCTGCCGACCGTGCTGCGCGAATATGAGAAGGTCGCGCGCGAATGCGCTCGCGACGGTGTCGACCACCCACGCTACCTGCTGCGCCTCATCGAGCTTGAGCTCATCGACAGGGAGCGGCGCACGGTCGAGCGGCGGATCCGCGCCGCCCGCTTCCCGGCGGTGAAGAGTCTCGACACCTTCGACTTCACAGCCATCCCCAGCCTCAACAAGATGCTGGTGCTCGAGCTCGCTCGCTCGGAGTATATCCTTCGGCGGGAGAACGTCATTGCGCTGGGCAACAGCGGCACGGGCAAGACGCACGTCGCTCTCGCGCTCGGCCTGGCTGCTTGCCAGAAGGGATTCACCGTCGCCTTCGCGACCGCCGCTTCGCTGGTCAACCAGCTGATGGAGGCGCGCGACGAGCGGCGCCTGCTCAAGCTCCAGCGGGAACTGGCGGCCGTGAAGCTGCTCATCGTCGACGAGCTCGGCTATGTGCCGCTGTCGGCGACTGGCGCCGAACTTCTCTTCGAGGTGCTGTCGCAGCGCTACGAGCGCGGCTCGACCATCATCACGTCGAACTTGCCGTTCGAGGACTGGACCCAGGTCCTCGCCTCAGAACGGCTTACCGGCGCGCTGCTCGACCGGCTCACCCACCACGTCTCCATCCTCACCATGAACGGCGACAGCTACCGCCTCAAACAGTCCGCCGGCCGGCGATCAGCCAGAAGGGCGGAGCAAAACCAGGCCACCGTGTCGGCCGACCCGAACACCGGCGAGATCCCGTCGCCATAGCCGGGAGAAAACGGTCGCGACGATATGGAAAGGGCCCCGATCGGGGCCCTTTCCATATCGTCATCACGCCTCGACCGCTGGCCTGCTTTTACTCCGCCCCGCTGGCCGGGTTTTGCTCCGCCGTTGACAGGATGGAGCTGGTCAGGCATCGCGCCCGACGCGATGAGGGTGATCGACGGATCCCTCGCCTTCATCGCCCGCGCAAACTCATTGTGCTTGATCATGTAGTAATCGAGGCTTGTCTTGCCGATCTGCCACCAGCCATAGGGCTCGTTGCCGATGTTCCACCACCGGACCCCGTAGGGCTCCGGATGACCGTTGGCGGCACGCTTTGCCCCCCATTCGCTGGTCACCGGACCGTTCAGATACTCGACCTCCTCGGCCGCCGAATTCGCGTCGCCGAGCCCCGCATTGACGGTCACATAAGGCTCGACCCCGAGGATTCGGGTCAGTTCCATCCATTCGTCCATGCCAAGATCGTTCGTCTGCATCGCGCTCCAGGCATGGTCGAACATCGGCGAGCGCCGATCACGGGGCCCGAGGGCCTCGTGCCAATCCCAATTGGACAGAAAATTGCCTCCCGGAAGCCGCCAGAATCCCGATTTCAAGGATCTCGCGATGGCCGTCGTGTCGGCGCGCCAGCCGTTGATATTGTCCTCCGGCATCAAGGATATCGCGCCGATCCGGAACCGACCGCTGCCGCTACCGGTGATTTCCAGCCGCGCATCGAGCGTGGCAGCCGTCGGCGTGAACGCAAACGCCGCCTGCTGCCAGGGCTCGCTTGCCGCCGGAAGCGTCACGGACTGCCGATCCTGCGGGCGCGAGCCCCAGATCAGCGTCACCACCACCTTCGCACCGGGATCGCCGCTCAGCCACAGGTGCCCGGTATATCGTTTTCCCGCCGCAACCCCGATGCCGGCCTGGCTCAGACCGCGCGGCGCATCCCCGGCGACCCCGACGCTCGGACTCTGCGACCCGACGAACGGGGCCCGGGTATCCATGACCACCGCATCGTCGCCCCCGATCGGGCGCCACTTGCGATAGCTGACGCCGGGGCGCCCTTCCACGTTGGGCGGCGGCGGCACATCGTGCTGCGGCGAAACGACCGCGTAATAGAATTTCCGATCGTCCAGCATTTCCGCCCACAGCGTCCGCGCCACCAGGCCGCCGATCGGTTCGATGAACATGCCGTACTGATAGGGCGTCACCGCCGCCGCGCGCCGGGCGGCGTCGATCCGGACCGTGACGCTCGCGGGCGGCGGCGCGGCGGTGGCCGCGCTCGCATAAAGCAGCGTCGTCAGCATCGCGCCACGGAAGACATATGTCATGATCGCCCCTCCCTCTTCTCTCAGTCCGGATTCGGCCGGACGAGGGTCACCCCGCCCGGCCGTCGCGTCCATCAGAACTTGAAGCGGACACCCGCGCGATAGGTCCGGCCGAGTTGATCGTAGAGCGCCGGATTGCTGAAGATCGTCGACCGCGCGGGATCACGGTCGAAGAGATTGTCCACCTTGAAATAGGCGGTGACCTGGTCGGTCAGGTTATAGGTGCCGCCGATGTCGAGATAGAAGGCGCCGGGCATGAAGTTGTCGTCGATCGTCGGTTGAGTGGCGGTCGACGCCGGGCAGCTGCCGGGTTCGCAGACGACATACTGGTTGCCGAAGGTGCCGTCGGTGAACCAGCGCTCCTGCACGAGCAGCGAGAAATCGTCGTTCTCGTAGGTCTGCACCGCCAGCCACTTCCAGTCCGGCGTGTTGCCGTTGTTCACGCCCGCGGTGTCGTTCGGAATCGTACCCGGCAGGCCCGTGTCCGTCACGAACTTGCGGACGTGGGTGGCCAGCACGCGGACGGTGAAGTTGCCCGGCAATCCTAGCGGCCGCTGCCACCGATAACTCGCCTCGATGTCGAAGCCATCGGTGTCGATCGAGGCGAGGTTGAACGCCTGCACGTTGATGAAGTTGGGGCCGCTCGTGTTGTTGAGGTTGAACGCGCTGCAGGTTTCCGGAAGGACGTTCTGGAAGCACAGCTGAACGATATCGGCCGGCGCGATGCTCGAGATCACGTCCTTGATCTTGAGCGTGTAGTAGTCGAACGACAGGCTGAGGCCCGGCAGCCAGGATGGACTGACCAGGGCGATGCCGGCGGTCGTGTTCCGTGCCAGTTCCGGCGTCAGATCGGTGTTGCCGATCGTATTCTGGATAACCAGGACATTGGTATTGTTGAACGGATCGAAGAAGTTCGGCAGCGTGGTGGTGACCGGCGCGGCGAACAACTCCGACAAATTGGGCGCGCGCACGTCACGCGAGGTGACGCCGCGGATGCGCAGCCCATCCACCGGCAGATCCCAGGTTCCACCCACCTTCCACGCCCAGACGGTGCCCGAGGTGGTGTAATCGGTGACGCGGACCGCGCCATTGATGTTCGCACGACCCAGGCTTTCGGAATCGAGGATCGGCAGATTGGCTTCGAAGAACGCCTCCTTGACGCTGTAGGCGCCCGATCCGTTCTTGTAGTTGCCCGCATACCAATTGTTGCCGCCGGGGATCAGCACCGGATCGGCCGGATAGTCGCCATTCTCGGGCGTCGCGGCGAAGCCGGCGCCGTAGGGGTCGGCGCGGACGGTATAGAATTCATGGCGATACTCGCCACCGAATGCGATCGACAACGGGCCCGCCCAGAGATCGACCGGCGACCCCGAGACGCTGAGGCTGACGACATCCTGCGTCTGCCGCGTCCGCTGATAGGGTCCGTTCTCGGGCATGATGTAGCGCAGGGCCGCTTCGGACGGGTTGCCGCCGAAGATGTTGAGCGGTTGGCAGCCGTTCGCGCGCGCGGTCGCGCTGCGGCACACGATCGCGCCGTCCAGCGTGATCGCATCGATCGCCTGGTTGAAACGATTGGACAGCAGGATGTTGTCGACATCGATATCGGTGTAATTGGTTCCGTGCTGGTAATAGGCGTCATAGTTCCACGCCGATCCGGCAAGCGATAACTCACCCTTCACACCGGCCACGCCCCTGTACTGCCGACGATCCGTATGGACCTGGGTGTTGCCGAGCGCCGCGTTGCTCGTGCCGTATTGGAAGCTGGTGATCCCCGCCGCCGCGCAGGCGGCCTGCACCAAACCGGGCACGAACGGGTTCTCGCACTGCATCGTCAGGTTGGGCCGGTTCTGGCCGTTGACCGGCTGGTTGCTCGTTTTGACCTGCCCGAAGTTGAACGAGACGTAGATCTCGTTCTTGTCGGCGAAGTCGAAACCGACCCGGCCATATCCGATCAGCCGTTCGATGCTCGACTTCAACGACCGCCCCGCATCCACGTTGCCGCTCAGATCGCCGCCCAGGCAGAAGCCCGGGAAGCAACCGGAGACCGCGCCCGACGCATCGCGCGCCGGCACCCCGTTCGATCCGTACTGGAACTGGAAGGGGCTGCCGTTCTGGTCGAATGCGATGCCCTGCAGCGGGCCTGCGGTGATGAGACCATATTTGGCGAATGTGATCGACTGCGCGAAATCGCGCACGATATACTGCGGCGATCCGTCGTTCAGCACACCGCGATTGATCATCGTGGTCTGCCGGAACCAGTCGCGGCCGCCTGCGAGTTCCGTCCCGAACTCGCCGCCGCCGACGCCATCCTCATGACTATATTCCCCGCTGGCGACGACGTGCAGCCGGTCGTCCAGAAAGCTCTTGCCCGCGGCAAGCTGGACCAGCCCCTGCTCATCGTCGCCGTAGCGCGTGATGCCGCCCTGGACGTTGCCCTTGATACCCTCGAAACGCGTATCCGTGATGAAGTTCACGACACCGCCGACAGCGTCGGAACCGTAGGACGCGGACGCGCCGCCATTGACGACGTCCACCCGCCGGACCAGCAATTGGGGAAACAGGCTGATGTCGGGAACGCCCGTCACATTGGCGCCGACGATGCGTTGCCCGTCGAGCAGCGTCAACGTGCGGATCGCCCCGACCCCCCGCAGCGAGAACGAGCTGAGCCCCTGCTGACCGCTCGACGTGCTGAAGGTATTGACCGACGTACCGGACGATCCCTGAAGCGAAGGCAATTGCGCGATCGTCGTAAAGATGTTGGGCTGGGCGTTGGCGGCAATATCCGCCTCGCCAATCACGGTCGTCGGCGTCGGCGCATCGAAACCGCCCGCGGCGATGCGCGTCCCGGTCACGACGATGTCGCGCTGCGATGCTTCGGCCGCATCCGCCTGCTCCACGGTGGCTTCGTTCTGCTGCGGCGTAGCGGGCGCCTCGGCGGGCACGGCAGCAGCAGGCGATGAAGGTGCGACCTCCTGCGCGGCGGCTACCGCCGGCGCCATGCACGCGATCATGGCCAGAAAGCTGGCAGAGGCATTGAGCATGCCCTGCTTCGAATAAACCGAAACGTCCTTTAACATCCCACTCTCCCTGATCTTTGATAAATGGATCTGGTGCACATTGGAAAAGCACCTTGACGCCATATTCGTTATTGGAACCGTGCACTGATGTTGTAACGGATCATCTGTTGTGACGGATCATCGCAACAAAACTCGATTTCTATTATGATTAACGCGCCACGGCCGCTGCCCGGATCGTCGCGATCTGTTCGCGCGATCCGTCACAGCGAAGCGCGCCAGCGCATCTTTTAGCGATTCGAGCGAAGATTTCCCACGCACCCCCCTGTGATAGCGGCCGGTACGCGACGTCGCTGGGACACCACACCCGCCCGTTCGGCTTCGCCACCTCCGGTGCCACCGCACCGGCTTGGTAACGTTATCATCTACTGCATAAATTCCAGACTTCCTCTTGTCAATACTCTGACAAATGCGCTAGCTCTGGCGGCTGTGGGCGGTTCGCGAAGCCGTCTGCAATCAAAAATAATCCGAATCGCTCGCTCGGTGCCATGTGAAAGCGCTATCGACCGATCTGTTCACGTTACCGGAGGGGTCGTTGCGAATCGCTGGCATTCCCAAGCTCAGATGGACCATCATCGCGCTGTTCGTCGGCGCGATGATCATCAACTATCTGTCCCGCTCCGTTCTCGGCGTCGCCGCACCGGTGATCCTGACCGAACAGGGCATCAGCAACGAGCAATATGGCTGGATCACCGGCGCGTTCCAGATCGGCGTCATGTTTCAGCCGCTCATCGGTTACGTGCTCGACGGAGCCGGTCTCCGGATCGGCTTTGCCTTCTGCGTGGCGATCTGGTCGCTCATCACGATGGCCCATGTCTTCGCGCAAGGCTGGCTGGGCTTTGCCGCGTTGCGCGGAGCGCTCGGCCTGGCCGAGGGATCGGCGCAGCCGGCCGGCCAGAAGCTGATCGCGGAGTGGTTCCCCTCGCGCGAGCGCGGCGTCGCCGGCGGCATCTACAATATCGGCGCCTCGTTCGGCGCCGTTTTTGCGCCTCCGCTGGTAGCTTGGGCGGTGCTTACCCAAAGCTGGCGCCTCGCCTTTCTCGTTGCCGGCGGCCTCGGCATCCTGTGGGTGCTGATATGGCTCTGGTGGTACGAAACCCCGGCACGCCACCGCCACATCCGCGCCGAGGAACAGCGGTACATCAACGAAGGTCAGGAAGCGCGCCTCGCGGCGACGACGGCACGACCTGCGATCCTGCCGCTGCTGAAGCGGCGCGACCTGTGGGGCATCGCCTTGCCGCGGCTGCTCGCCGACCCGACGTGGGGGATGCTGTCATTCTGGATGCCGCTCTATCTGGCGCGTGAACGCGGGTTCGACCTGACCCAGATCGCGATCTTTGCCTGGCTGCCGTTCCTCGCCGCAGATCTCGGCTGCCTGTTCGGTCCTGCCGTCGTCGCCTTCCTGCAGCGCCGCGGCATCAACCTCATCGATGCCCGGCGCAGCGCCTTTACGCTGGGCGCGGTCATGATGACCGGAATGGCATTGGTCGGCTGGGTGACCAACCCCTATGTGGCGATCGCGTTGCTCTGCCTTGGCGGCTTCGCGCACCAGACGCTTTCGGTCACCGTCATCACCATGGCGTCCGACCTGTTCCGTCGCAACGAGGTCGCGACGGCGACAGGCTTTGCCGGATTGGCCGGCAATCTCGGCGTGCTGATCTTTTCGCTCCTTATCGGGGGCCTTGTCGACCAGGTCGGCTACGAGCCGTTCTTCGTTTTGCTTGGCGTCTTCGATCTTGTCGGCGCCGCCCTCCTTTGGACATTGGTACGCAAGCCCGTATGACTCACATCTGCAATCCGATCCTTCGCGGCTTCAACCCCGATCCTTCGATCGTGCGCGTCGGGGAGGATATCTTTATCGCGACATCCACGTTCGAATGGTATCCGGGCGTGCAGATTCATCACTCCCGCGACCTGGCGAATTGGCGGCTGGCATCCCGACCGCTGGCTCGCGCGGCGCAGCTCGATATGCGGGGCAATCCCGATTCCTGCGGCGTGTGGGCGCCCGATCTCAGCCATGCCGATGGGCGCTTCTGGCTGGTGTATACCGACGTCAAGCGGTACGGGCAGACCACGGTGGACGGCGCCACCGGCGCGTCGCTGCGCGACTTCCACAACTATCTGGTGACCTGCGACCGGATAGACGGCGCCTGGTCCGACCCTGTCTATCTGAACAGCAGCGGCTTCGACCCGGCGCTCTTCCACGACGACGACGGCAGCACCTGGCTGCTCAATATGTTGTGGGATCACCGGCCGGGACGCGGTCGGTTCGCGGGGATCGTGGCGCAGCAGCTCTGCCGCGAAACATTGCGGCTGATCGGCGTCCCGAAGCTCATCTTCACGGGGACCGCGCGGGGCTTCACCGAAGGCCCGCACCTCTACAAGCGGGATGGCTGGTATCATCTGCTGGTCGCGGAGGGCGGGACCGGCTGGGACCACGCCGTGGTGATGGCACGGTCCAGATCGCTGCTCGGCCCTTATGAGGTACACCCGGACGGCGCCGTGCTCACCGCGGGCGGACGCGCAGATGCTCCGCTTGCCCGTGCGGGCCATGGCGACCTGGTAGAACTGGCCGATGGAACGACCTGGCTGGCTTTTCTGTGCGGCCGCCCCGCGCCAGGCACGGAGCGTTGCGTGCTCGGGCGCGAGACATCGATCCAGCCGGTACGGTGGGATGCGGATGGCTGGCTGCGGACGATCGACGGCACCGGCAAACCGGATCCCACGCCCCCGCAGCCCGCCCTCGCCCCCCATCCGTGGCCCGAGCAGGCATGGGACGGGACGTTCGACGGCCCGGATCTGCCCGACGCGTTCCAGTGGCTGCGAACGCCTCGTCCTGAATTCCTGTTCAGTCTGACGGCTCGACCGGGTCATCTGCGTCTGTTCGGACGCGAGACGATCGGCAGCCTGTTCCAGCAATCACTGGTCGCGCGCCGGCAGACTGACCACCGATATACGGTGACGACGCGCGTGGAGTTCGCGCCGGATCATTTTCAGCAGGCCGCCGGACTGGCGTGCTACTATAACAGCACGAAATTTCATTATCTCAACATCACGTCCGATGATGGCGTCCGCCAATTGCACGTCATGTCCGCCGCCCCGGATCTCACCGGCTGCACGGACGTGGTCGTCGTCCCTGCCCTTCCCGACGGCGCGATCGAGTTGCGCGTCGATGTCGACGGCGCCGCGCTTCGTTTTGCCTGGCGATCGGCCGGCGATCGCGAATGGCAGGTTTTGCCGATGACGCTCGATGCGTCGATATTGTCGGATGAAGCCACGCTGCCGGGATTGCCCAACTTTACCGGTTGCTTCGTCGGCATGGCGTGCCAGGATCTGTCGGGTACCGGACTGGCCGCCGATTTCGAATGGTTCCGGTATCGGGAAGGCGACGAGGCGGAACGCGCCTTTTTACGCGATTGACGGCCGCTGCGCAGGAAAGCGCCCCAGGCGGGATTGCGTGACCGTCGTTCGAACCATGTTGAGGCCGCCACCGCGGCGGATCAGGACAGCGCCCCAGGCTCGAGCCTGACGGTGACGCCCGATCCACCGCGGTGGCGTGCTCGATCAGCTTGCCGGCTTCAGCATGCCATGCATCCCGATCCAGTGTGCGAACGCTTCGAACCAGTCCGTGCTGGTCGTCGCCTTCTTGTACATCCCGAACCCATGCCCACCGCGCTCGTAGAAATGAAACTCGACCGGCCGTTTCGCGGTCCGCCAGCTTTCGATCAGGCCGAAACCATTGTTCGCGAACAGCGGATCGTCCGCAGCAAGCGCGACGAACATCGGCGGCGCGTCGGTGGGAACCGTCATGGCCGCCAGCGGACCATAGATGTTTCCGATGAAGGCTGGCTTCGCGTCCTGGCCCGCCAATGTCGTCGCCATCGTCAGCATCGCTCCGGCGGAGAATCCGATCATTCCGATGCGATCCCGATCGATGCGCCACTCGGTGGCCCGACGCCGCACCAGCGCGAACGCTGCGCGAGCATCTTCTATCTGCGGTGTGAGCCCCTTGATGGCTTCATCCGGATTCATCCGCCGCGGGCGCGCCGCGGCCGAGAACATCTGCTGCATGGACCTTTCGAAGGCAGCCATGTCCTGCGGTGTCTGGTTGAGGCGGTACTTCAGGACGAACGCGGCGACACCCCGGTCGGCCAGCGCCTTGGCCACATCCCATCCCTCGTTCTGCATCGAAAGCGTCCGGAACCCGCCACCGGGCGCGACGATCACGGCCGCGCCCGTCGCCTTCGCCGGGTCCGGCAAAAACGGCGTGAGCGTTGCGACGGTGACGTTCCGTGCGAAAACGCTACCATATTGGCTATGCCAGGACTCCTGCGCGACCGCGCCGGGAAGAGGTCCGGTTGCCAGTTCTATCGCATCGGGTTGGGCCGGAACCGCGATCGGCTCCATCTTGTCCGTCTGGGCGCGCGCTGCCCCTGAGAGCGTTACCGCAGCGATGAGCCCGAGCATCCCCGCGATCAGAGCTTGCCGCCGCGCAACTTTACCTGCCGGAATGAAACTTGTCCGTTTCAGCATGACATCTCCCTCCATTTTGATGATAGCGCTACTGTAGTCGCTTGCATCATGCATATGGCCGAACGAGACCCCGCACCAGATAAAATTATGAGATATAGCGTTCGCCGTCATGGCGGTCAGATCGCCGCGCGAAGCGGCTTGGTCGCGACGCGTCCGGGCCGGGTCGTTGGTTCATCCGGCGCGCGCCGCGGCCGTGCGCAAGTTCTCCGGGCGGTGATGCCGGCGGCCCGGGTGCTCGGTTGAAGAAGCGCTATCTGCGCTACAGAATCCGAGACGGTCTTCGCAGATGACCGGCAACCGCCTGCCGGTCTGATATCGAACGCCGGACATGCCGATCTGTCGCGCAACGTCGCTCGATGGGCGCCGGGGATGATGATCGAGCCCGATAGCGACCGCCCGATCGGTATCGGTCGGTTGGCGCCCGGGGAGGAAGCCCCCTACTCGTGCGACCGGCCGAAGTCGGGCCGCGCATCATCCTGCCCCTCTTCGATGATGCTGCGCCGGATTGCCCGCGTTCGCGCGAACAGGTCGAACAGCGTATCGCCATCGCCCCAGCGGATCGCGCGCTGCAGCGCGGTCAGATCCTCGGAGAAACGCTGGAGCATCTCCAGCACGGCTTCCTTGTTGGAAAGGAACACATCCCGCCACATGGTCGGATCGGACGCGGCGATGCGGGTGAAGTCGCGGAAGCCGCCGGCGGAATATTTGATCACCTCGCCGCGGGTCACCGTCTCGAGGTCCGATGCCGTGCCGACGATGGTATAAGCGATCAGGTGCGGCAGATGGCTGGTGACGGCAAGCACCAGATCATGGTGCGTCGCGTCCATCCGCTCGACCTCGGCGCCCAGCGCCTGCCAGAACGCCTCGACGCGCGCGACCGCGGTGGCATCGGCATCGGCGGCGGGGGTGATGATGCACCAGCGCTTGTGGAACAGGCTGGGGAAGCCCGCTTCCGGCCCGCTGTTCTCGGTGCCCGCCACGGGGTGCGCGGGCACGATCGCCACGCCCGGCAACGCCGCCGCCAGCGCCGCCGCGACGCTCGCCTTGCATGAACCGACGTCGCTGACGATCGCCTCGGGCGGCAGGTCGGCGGCGATATCGGCCGCCGCCGCGCCCATCGCGCCCACCGGCACGCACAGGATGACGAAGTCGGCGTCGGTCACCGCCGCGCCCGGGGTGTCGGTGATATCGTCGGCCAGATCGATGGCGCGCGCGATCTCGCGCACCTGCGGGTCGGCATCATGCCCGGTCACCCGTACGGTCGGCATGTGCTGACGGATCGCGCGCGCGATCGAGGAGCCGATCAGTCCGAGCCCGATGACGGTGACGCGCGCAAAGGGCAGCATCAGCCCGCCGCCTCGCAGAGCGCCCGCAGCGCCCTGGCGAGGCCCTGCGTTTCCTCGGGCGTGCCGACGGTGATGCGCAACCCGTGGGGCAACCCCTGCCCGGGCAGCCAGCGGACGATATAACCCGCGTCCATCAGCCCCTTATAGGCCTGCTCGGCGGAGAGATTGCCTTCGAACAGCACCAGCAGGAAATTGGCGCGGCTGGGCACCGCGCGCAGACCGTGATTCCCCAGGGCGCCGACCTCGCCGGCCAGCCAGGCGAGCCATTCGCGGTTGTGCGCGCGGCTGGCCTCTTCCCAGGCGAGATCGTTGACGGCGACGATCGCGGCGATCTGGCCCGCGGTGGTCACGTTGAACGGCGCGCGGATGCGATGCATCGCCGCCACCGCCTCGGCCGACCCATATCCCCAGCCGATCCGCTCGGCGGCGAGACCATAGATCTTGGAGAAGGTCCGCGTGACGATGACGTTGGCTTCGGTCTGCGACAGTTCGAACGCGCCGTCCTGCTCGTCTGCCTCGAGATATTCGGCATAGGCCTGGTCGACGACCAGCATGATGTCCGGCCGCAGCCCGGCGTGGAGGCGGCGCAGGTCCGCGCGCGGCGTATAGGTGCCGGTGGGATTGTTGGGGTTGGCGATGAACACCAGCGTCGTGCGCTCGGTGACGGCGGCGAGGATCGCGTCGACGTCGGTCGCATAATCCTTGTCGGGCGCGATCACGGGCGTCGCGCCGGAGCGCCGCGCGGCGATGTCGTAGACCGAGAAGCCGTAGCGTACGTAGATCACCTCGTCGCCCGGCCCCGAATAGGCGCCGGCGGCGAGGTGCAGGACCTCGTCCGATCCGGTGCCGTAGATGACCCGCGCCGGATCGAGGCCGTGGCGCGCGGCGATCGCTTCGCGCAGCGCCGCGGCGCCGGCATCCGGATAACGGCTGAGGCTCGCTTTGCCCTGTGCGAACGCTTCCACCACCGCCCGGCTGGTGCCCAGCGGGTTCTCGTTCGACGACAGTTTGGCGACCTTGCGGCCGTCATCGGTGGTCGAACGGCCCGGAACATAGGGCGCGATGTCCATGATCCAGGGCTTGGGAACGGGGGCGGTGGCGGGCTCGGACATGGTGTCGGCGCATGGCGGAACGGCGGGGCGATGGCAAGCCGCTGGTGTCATGCGTTGTTCATGCTAGGGTGAAACAAAAGGAGAGATGTCATGAACGGTTGCAGAGAGGCGCGATCGGCGTCCTGTTCGCCCAAAGTCAGGATCGGCTGGTGCTGAGCGCAGTCGTGCTCGCGCTGGCGCTCGCGTCCACGGAACCGTCCAGTGCGGTCGAAGATGCCGCGCCGCCGACGATCAGCAGCCAGGAGGTGGCGGGCTGCGGCGTCGCGCCCGGCCGCGTCGCGATCGGGTTCGACAAGGATCTCGACGAGGAGGCTATTCAGATCGCCAAGGGCAGCGATCCGTTGAACGACAAGGTGCTGACCTGCCTCGCCGAAGCCAGCGTGCGCAGCGACATGCTGGTGCTGTTCGAGGATGCGGCGCTGGAAACGCGCTATCGCGACATCTATTGGCCGATGGTGCAGCAGCGCCAGCATGACATGGCAGTGCGCTGGCTGACCGAGCATGATCTGATCAAGGGGCTGCCGCAGCCCGCCGAAGGCAGGCCTCTGGATGATTATGCGCGCGCTGTGGAGTCGCATTGCGGCATCGGGCTGGGCACGATGTTGAAGGCCCAAGGCACGGATGTCGTGACGCTGGACCCTGCCGCAATGACCGATCCCGCCATCGGGGGACGCGTGGAATGCGTGATGCACGTCGTCGCTGCGGCCACGCCTCCGGGTGCGGTCATGCTGGGCTTTACCGGCAATGGTGTTGGCGGACCTGCCGAGCCGCTTGAACGCTGACGCACACGCGCCTAAGGGCGCGCGAATGTCCGACGACCAGCGTTATGGCCTTGCGCGCCACGCGATCCTCCCCGGGCCGCTCGCGCTGGATGGCGGCGGCACCCTGCTGCCCGTCGAGATCGCCTATGAAACCTATGGCACGCTCAACGCGGATCGCGGCAACGCGATCCTGATCTGCCATGCGCTGACAGGCGATCATCACGTCGCCTCCACCCATCCGATCACCGGCAAGCCCGGCTGGTGGTCGCGCATGGTGGGGCCCGGCAAGCCGATCGATCCGGCGCGGCACTTCATCGTCTGCGCCAATGTGATCGGCAGTTGCATGGGCTCCTCCGGCCCCGCCTCGATCAACGCGCTGTCGGGCGCGCCCTATGCGATGCGCTTTCCGGTGATCACCATCCGGGACATGGTGCGCGCGCAGGCGATGCTGCTCGATCATCTCGGGGTTTCGGTGCTGGAGGCGGTGGTCGGCGGCTCGATGGGCGGCATGCAGGCGCTGCAATGGGCGGCGACCTATCCCGACCGCGTGCGCGCCGCGCTGATCATCGCCTCCGCCGCGCGGCACAGCGCGCAGAACATCGCCTTTCATGAGGTCGGGCGGCAGGCGATCATGGCCGATCCCAACTGGGCGGGCGGCAATTATTATGGTGCGAAGCCGCCCGCCGCGGGGCTCGCGGTGGCGCGGATGGCGGCGCACATCACCTATCTCTCCGAAGCGGGGCTGACCGAGAAGTTCGGTCGCCGGCTGCAGGGCCGGGACGCCAAGAGCTTCGGTTTCGATGCCGATTTCCAGGTTGAAAGCTATTTGCGCCACCAGGGGATCAGCTTCGTCGATCGGTTCGATGCCAATTCCTACCTCTATATCACCCGCGCGATGGACTATCTCGACATCGCGGAGGAGCATGGCGGCCTGCTCGCCAACGCGTTTCGCGGGACGCGCACGCGCTTCTGCCTGGTCAGCTTCGACACCGATTGGCTCTATCCGACGCGCGAGTCACGCGCGATCGTCCAGGCGCTCAACGCCGCCGGCGCGCAGGGCAGCTTCGTCGAGTTGTCGAGCCCTTATGGGCATGACGCCTTCCTGCTCGACGTACCCGAACTGAACCGGGTCGCCGACGGCTTCCTGCGGGCGGGCGTGGCGTGAGCGCGCTGCCCGATGTCTATCGCCTCTCCGAAGATCATGCCGAGATGCAGATCGACGTGATCCATGCCTATCTGGCGCGGAGCTATTGGGCGGAAGGCATTCCGCGCGAGACGGTGGCGCGCGCGGTGGCGGACTCACATGTCGTCGGCGTGTTCTCGGGCGATCGGCAGGTGGGCTTCGCGCGCGTCGTCACCGATCATGCCACCTTCGCCTATCTCGCGGACGTGTTCGTGCTCGAGGAGGCGCGCGGACGGGGGTTGGCGCGGGCGATGGTCTTGCACCTCCAGACTCATCCGCGGCTGCAGGGGCTGCGGCGCTGGCTGCTCGCGACGCGCGATGCGCATCCGCTCTACGCGTCGTTCGGCTGGACCGCGCTTGCCGACCCGACGCTCATGATGCAGCGCCACGACCCGGATGTGTACCGCCGATGACCCCGCTTCGTCCCGACCTCGCCATCATCGCCGCCAATGTCGCGCCGGGCAGCAGCGCGCTCGATATCGGCTGCGGGGATGGCGCGCTGATGGTCGCGCTGCGCGACGAACGCCAGGTCGACGCGCGCGGGCTCGAACTCGACGCGGGCGATGTGTCGCGCGCGGTGACGCGCGGCCTGTCGGTGGTGCAGGGCGACGCCGATACCGACCTCGCCTCCTATCCCGACGACAGCTTCGACTATGCGATCCTCAGCCAGACCTTGCAGACGACGCGGCGGCCCGACCAGGTGATGGATCATCTGCTGCGCATCGGCCGCCACGCTTTCGTCTCCTTCCCCAATTTCGCGCATTGGCGGGTGCGGCTGTCGCTGCTCTGGGGCGGGCGGATGCCGGTGACGAGCAACCTGCCGATGCGCTGGTACGACACGCCCAACATCCATCACCTGACGGTCGATGATTTCCGCGCCTTCGTGAAGGAACGCGGCATCGCGGTGGAACAGGCCTGGTTCCTCTCCGGCGGATCGCTCACCACCGCCGCCGCCGCCAATTTCCGTGCGGACCATGCGGTGTTCCTGCTTAGCCGCTGAGCCGATTTGGGGCTTTCCCCGCCGCGCGCGAGGCGCTAAGGGCCTGCCCCTGCCGATATGGTGGGGCGTCGCCAAGTGGTAAGGCACCGGTTTTTGGTACCGGCATTCGCAGGTTCGAATCCTGCCGCCCCAGCCAGTCGAATCCCTCGGATTCGGCCTCTAATTGTCCGATAATCGAGATCAATTTTTTTCACGGCCTGTGGTGGGCTGGATTCGACAGGGTCAAACCACCTCACGCCCAAGTCTCACGGAAGAGGCGCTGCCAGTTCGCCCCACCACCTTGTCGATCGTTCGTAAAGGGACGCCGCGCTTGACGAGGCCCGACCCGCCTCCGCAGGCTTGGACAAGGCGAGCAGCGCGGCATGCAATCAGGCTTCATTGCCCTCTCGGTCGAATGAAGAGCTTCGCACTGGGAGAAAAGGAATTGTCTCACGCGGAGATCCTCCCAATGAGATAGTCGAGATCGCGCAGCACTGCCGGCGTAACGCCGATCCAGAAAAACTCACTTGTCCGCGAGAAAATCGATGATTGTCGTGTGGAAAGACGCAGCGCATTCCTCGGGTACCCAATGCCCGCAGTTCGGAATCACGACACCCTTCATGTTAGTCGTGTATTTCGCGAGCTGGTCGATTTGGAACCGGCCGACCGACACTGGAGAGCCGCCGCCGATCGCCATCGTTTTCATGGTCAGCTTATTCTTGAACAACGGGATGTTGCGCCGTTGGGTTTCAGGAAGCGCGCGGTAATACTCCATCGCGGCGTTAAACGAATGCGTCTTGGCATAAGAGCGTGAATAACGATCAAGCAATTCCGGAGTGAAGACAGCCTTGTTGACCGCATGCGATTTGATAAAATGTTCAAAAAACATCCTCTCTCGGCCCGCGACCATCTTTTCGGCGAAATTTCCAGGCGCCGCGAAAAAGCTGAAATGCCACATGGGTGACTCGCCCTGTGGTGTGAAGGACGGGAAAGCATAGAGGCCTTCGTCAGGTAGCGGCGCTTCCATGAACACGACGTGCGTGAAGTCCGCCTGATGCTCCGCGACCGTCGGAAACGTGTTCCAGTTGCCTATGTCGTGCGACACGAGATTAATCTTGCCATCCTGGCTATGTGATTTCGCAAACTTATAGATAATCTTGGAAATGTCTTGGCCCAGATAAGACTTTGGCGCCTCCGATTGGCCAAGGCCGGGTAGATCGATCGCCACAACGGTATAGTTCTTCGCCAGAAGGGGCATGATTTGGGTCCATTCATACCAGGTCTGTGCGAACCCGTGAACGAGAAGCACCAGCGGTCCCTTTCCGCCCTTCAGATAGTGTAGCTTAACGCCGTCCACGGTCTGGTAGGCCGGCGTGAACCCTGCCGGTGCCGGAAACTCTTCCTCCGAGGTTGGTGGCGCCGCCAATGAGGGGGCGGCTAGCAGCATGACAACGGCGAGAAACAATCCCTTCGAGAATTTATCGAACATTGCATTCTCCTTCGTGTTGGAGTGGCCGTTCAGCTATCGGTTGAAGCAAACGCGGTCCGACGTGCCGCCTCTCGGGCCAGGCGGCGCGACTGCAGACGCCGCGCCGCCCTGTAAGCTACCCGGCCAGGTGGCCGTAGCCCGGCCGCTTCACCAGCTGATGCTGGCGCCGGACGATGTCCGGCTCGTAGACCGCCTCCATCCAGTCGGCCTTCTCGACCTCCTCGACCGAGACGGAGATGTTCGCGACCTCGTAGCCCATGGTCTCCTGGAGAGCCGCGGCAACGCCATCCGCCATGGCCCGCTTGTCCTCGTCGCTGCGGCCGGAGTAGAACTTCACGATAACGTGCGGCATCATTCCCTCCCGTTAGACGAAGCTGAGGACCTGCTGGAGCGGACGACGCGGCTTTTGCGGCCAGTTCTCCGGCGTTCCGTAGCCCACCGAAACGAGCATCGCAGGGATTTCGTCGTCGGCCAGGCCGAACTCGCTGGCAACCGCCCCAGCGTCGAAGCCGATCATCGGTCCGGCACCCAGTCCCATGGCGTGGGCCGCGAACATGAGGGTCGTCGCCCCGAGCGTTGCGGTACGGATCGCCTCGTCGCGCTGACGCCAGGGCTGGTCCTTGTAAAGGCTGCCGGCACCTGCGACCCAGCCATCGACCATCTGCGCCGGCATGATACCGGCCTCGACCGCGGGCGCGAGCCGGTCGGGCAGCGTCTGCTCGTCGGCCAGCTTGCCGATGATGATGAAGGTCACGGCAGCTTCGGTGATCTTCGCCTGGTCCCAGGCGATGGCGCGCAACCGTGCCTTCGCCTCGGGCGTGCGCACGGCGATGAAGCGCCAGTTCTGAAGGTTGAACGAGGTCGGCGCCTTGGTGGCGAGGCGGACGAGCTCGGTAACTTGCGTGTCGCTGATGTCACGCGTGGTATCGAAGAGCACGGTGGTGCGGCGCTCTTCGATGGCTGTGATGATGTCGGTCATTGGTGTTCCTTCTGCATGCGATGGTTTTTGGTTCGGTCTTGCGGGCATCTGCGCGTCTCGCCGGGCCGGCCCGGAGACGGGGGCTCACACGATGCTGTCGATCACGCCGCCGTCGACCCGGAGCGCCGCCCCTGTCGTGGCGGATGCCTGCTCCGAGCTGACGTAAACGATCATGTTGGCCACTTCCTCGACCGTGGAAGCACGGCGGATGATCGATGAGCTCCGGTGCTCGGCAATGAAGTCGGCCGCGATCTTCTCGACGCTGTCGCCAGACGCATTGCCGGCCGTAAGCATGCCGGCGACGCCTTCGGACAGGGTGGGTCCCGGCAGGACGGCGTTGACGGTGACGCCCGTTCCCGCGAGCCGCTTGGCTAGACCACGGGAAACTGCCAGTTGGCTGGTCTTGGTGAAGCCGTAGTGGATCATGTCGGCGGGGATGTTGATCGCAGACTCAGACGAGACGAACACGATGCGGCCCCACCCGCGATCCACCATGCCCGGTGCGTAGCCACGCGACAGCCGGACGCCGGACATGACGTTGGTTTGAAAGAACCTTTCCCACTCGTCATCCGGTGTCTCGAAGAAATCCTTGGGACCATAGACGCCGATGCTGTTAACCAGAATGTCGACTTCGGGATGCCGTTCGAGAAGCCGTGCAGAGGCCTCCGCCGTCCCGAGGTCGCCGACGAAGCCCTCGACAGTCGGCGCTACCTTTAGGAGGCTCGCGACCGCGGGCTCGACGCTCTCGTCAGTCCGACCGTTGATGATGACGCTTGCGCCCGCAGCCAAAAAAACCTTGGCGGCGGCGAAGCCGATACCGGCCGTGGAGCCCGTAACGAGGACGCGCTTGTGAGTGAAGTCGATGTTCATGATGTCACCTCGATCGTTGCCCGTTCGATGTGCGGCGGCGGCGATGTAAAGATAATCCCGGCCGGTTCGAATTCATCTTTCGAGTAGGTCGAAAACTCTTGCGGCATTGTCTTGGGACCGGAGGCGAAAGACGTTCGCAACCGGTATCGCTTCCGTCGCTCTTGGTCGGTACACTCAGAAACCAGTCCGGGACCGTCTCGGCCTCAGGCCGGCGCGTCAAACGCAGCCGGGCGCGCAACCCGTCGAGCTTTTCCTGCGGTATCGCGATCCTGGACGACACGATAGTGTCGCTATCGCTGCATTGTTGAGGCTGTCGCGCGGCGTGCTCGGCATCGGCAAGTCGGGGGGTGACGGCACTTCCCACGGCCGCGCCGAGAACGGTCCTGCGCGATAGACGATGCTTGCCTTGCGAGAGCGGGTCGTCGGCGAGGCCGGATTGATGCGCGAACGCCGGTGTCATTGCAGTATCCCCCCTGGTGTCCGGCGCCAGCGACACGATCGCCGGTGATCGGCATTGCGCCTCGATGGTTGAAGCGCGGGCATCAATTTCTTCGCTATTCATCGGCACGACCCATGGCGAGGCGGCTCGTTCCGGCAGATTGTTGAACGCTGCGTCCAGGGAGATGGACGTCTAATTGTTGCGGATCATGTTCAGCCGTGGCTTGTGCCACAGCAGGTGGTCCGGCTGAAGTTTAGATCAACTCGGTAGATCTGCCGGATCGGGTCGCGGCGCTGTCCCAGTCTGAACGACACGTACATATAGTGTCAAAACATTGCCGGCTGCGTGGAGATACAAGATGCTGAATCTTTCCGACGCCTACTACTTCGTCCAGGTGGTCGATCAGGGGGGCTTCGCATCGGCCGCGAGGAAGCTGGACCTTCCGAAGTCTACGCTCAGCCACAGAGTGGGCGAGCTTGAGCTGGCGCTGGGCGTCCGGCTGCTGAACCGGACATCACGCCAGGTCGCCCTTACCCAGACGGGAGAGGAGTTCTATCGGCACGCGACGGATCTCATCGCCAGCGCTGCCCAGGTCGAGGAGGCGATCCGGAGCGGCCTCAAGGAGCCCAGCGGCGTGATCCGGCTCACGACGACGACCGAGCTCTCGCAGTACGTCCTGTGCGACCTCCTGCCGACGTTCCTCGCGCGGCATCCCAAGGTGCGGATAACGGAGGAGGCTACCGATCGGGTCGTCGACCTCATCGCCGAAGGCTTCGACGTCGCGATACGGGGCCACAACACCGCACTCGCCGACTCGTCACTGATCCAGCGGCACATCGCAAAGGCGCCGTGGATGCTGTTCGCAAGCGCCACATACCTGAAGGTCAGTGGCGCGCCTGCCGACCTGGCCGAGCTCGAGCGGCACACTGCTCTCGCGCTCTCGCGACCGGGGATGGCCACCTGGCAGCTGACCAGAACGGGACATGAGACGCGGTCGGTAGCGCTGACGCCACGCTTTCGGACGAACAACATGGTTTCGCTGAAAATGGCCACGTGCGCCAACCTGGGGATCGCGGCGCTACCCTGCTACATATGCCGCCGCGAGATCGAGGACGGCACGCTCGTCCCGGTTTTGCCCGAGTGGCGGGTGATGGACGCTTCCTTCTCCGTCGTGATCCCCTACCGACTGGGCGTGCCGCCGGGCGTGCGCGCCCTGCTGGACTTCCTGGCGGCCGAGCTACCAAAGGCGCTCCGGTCCGGCGATCGCGCACGGCGCGTCGACGGAGCCGCACGATGAGGCGAGCACTCGACGGACCTGTGAGATCGGGATCGGCGTCAATCCGCGGTGGAACCGTCGCGCAGGGCGGCGGTGAGGAACTCGATCAGCGCCGCCACGCGTCGGCTTGGCGGCGCCCCGGCGTGCACGGCGAACAGATCGACCTGCCAGGGCACGAACTCGTCCAGAGCCGTCGTGAGCGTGCCGGCTTCAAGCTCGTGCCGCACATCCCATTGGTTCTTGAGGATGACGCCAGCCCCCGCCGCGCCCCACTCGCGCAGGACATCGCCGTCGCTTGCCTGACGATCCCCCCGCACCTTGACGTTGAGGATTTTGCCCGCCTCGCGAAACGGCCATGTGGACAGCGGCGCGCCCGGTCGAGCGAGCACGATGCAGTTGTGGTCCTCGAGATCGCGCGGATGCGTGGGTACGCCCGCGCGGCTCCAATATTCCGGGGACGCGCAGACGATGCGCGGCCCCCTTATGAGCATCCGGGCACGCATCGCGGAATCCGGCAGTGGCCCGCTCCGGATCGCCAGGTCGATGTGCTCTTCGATCAGGTCTACCGAACTGTCGCTCAGGAGCAGGGTCACCTGGATGCCAGGATGTCGCTCCTGGAAGGCGTCGAGGAGCGGACGCAGTCTGACCCGGCCGAAGTCGTTTGTCGCCGTGATCCGGATGGGTCCGCTGAGGGGCCCGTCCTCACGCATGCCGCTCAGTGCGGCATCCCACTCGGACACGATACGACGGGCGTCAGCAAGCATCAGTTCGCCCTCATGCGTGAACACGAGCTTCCGCGTGGAGCGCACCATCAGGTTGACGCCGAGTTCTTCCTCGAGCTGGCTTATTGCGAGCGCAACGGTCGAGGTGGCGATTGCGCGCTGCCGGGCGACGCTCGAGAAGCTGCCGGCCTCCGAGACATCGAGCAGCAAGCGCATCGCGTCGATCCGATCCATCCTTGGAATTCCTCGAAAGCTGATTTGCCGTCAGCCCGAATTATCGAGGAACGTCGATAGGAATACAATGCCGACAACCCGCACCATTCCGCCAAGATCGTCGAAAACCAACAAGTATGTCGGCGCACCGCTTACCAGTTCTCAAGCATTCTGGAGATGAACGGTGCACGATCTCGATCCAGCACCAATTCCTCCACCTTCATGGCAGCGCATGTCGATGATCCGCGGCGCCGCGCCACGCCGATGGGTGGCCTCGGCGCTCTCGCGCTCGCGGCGGCTTGGGCTATTTTCCCTATCTTCGCGGCCGGCCCCGTTCCTGCGCCCGTCAAGCTGCTGCGCGACCAAAGGGGCGTCTGGGAGGCAGACATGAGTGGATCTGGTCGTTCGAGTTTCCCCGACCGATCCGGTCGGGGTCGACGCTTGAGTTCCGGTTGAGTGCTCAAAGCCCCGGAAATCCGCGGCCTTCGAATGGTAAGGCGGGATGAAGTCCCGGTTTTGGTACCGGCATTCGCAGGTTCGAATCGTGCCGCCCCAGCCAGTCGAAACCTCATCGGGATCAATCTCGCGGCGAACGGTGGACCCGGCTCGACACGCTCTGGCGTGACCCGTGGCTGCCGGGCCCAGCAAGGCCACCACTTTCCGAACTCAGCTGCGTATCGTGACGTCGCTCACCCCGACGCTTCCCCCGGCCGTGTTGAGGTGGAGCTCGGTCGAGTTCAAGGGCGCGGTGATAAGCTCCGACAGCACCGCGGCCCCTTCGTTGACGAAAACCTCGATCGAGCCCGCATCGACAAGCAGGCTGATCGTCGCGGTTCCATCGGTGAAGTCGCAACCTGCCGTCCGGGTCTTCGTCCAGGCGTCGACGTCGGGTGCGTTTGGACCGCTCCGATCCCGCTTGAGGAAAACGGCGTTGTCCCGGAGCTGGAGTCCAACCTGGGTGAAATAGCCCCCGCCGCCCCGCACCGAGAGCCAAAGCCCCGTTGGCCAGCTATCTCCGACGCGGGTCAGCGTCAGGTCGATGCGACCGGCGAAGAAGCCGGCGCCGGAGGGCCACATATAGTCTGCTCCTTCCGAGATGACCTGGTCGGTTCCAGCGACCATATGGTCGAACGCGCCATTCTGCTCGGCAAGCGGCGTGCTCAACAAACGGGTGATGCCGCCCGCCCGTCGGAGCCGTAGCTGACGAACGATGCTGAGTTGTCCACGGTAGCCCGCATTCGTCGAGAGCTGATTGGCGTAGTCCCAATTGCTCATCCATCCGATCGTGCAGGCGCTCGCGAGCGGATCGGCGGCGCGGGGATCGGCCCAGACCACCGCGGCATAGAAGTCCGCACCGCTGTCGAGCCACTGACCCGTCATGGTGTCGGCCGTAAAGGTCGTCCCGTCGAAGTCGCCGACCCAATAATATGTGCCGACGGTGAAGCCCTGGGCCGTGCCGTTGCCACCGACCAGCAGCACCCACTTGTCCGGGCCCACCACGCCATTCTCGTCGTACAGGTGCAGCTGGAAGAGGTGCGAGCATTCCATGACGCTGCCCACGAGATCCGAAAAGAAGCCGCTGGCATAGCTCCAGCTCTTCAGATCGGAGGATGTGTAGATTCCGATCTTGCCTTCTTCCGACAGGGTCAGCACCCAGCGTCGTGTCGGCTCGTGCCAGAAGACCGTCGGATCACGGAACGGCTTGTTGCCTGGATAATTTGGAAGGACGATGGCGTGGAAGGTGAAGCTTGCGCCCTCGTCGAGGGAGTACCACAGCGCGCAGGATTGGTTCTGTCCGGCAGCGTCGTTCGCCGGCATGGTCGCTAGGGCGATGATGGCGCCCGCGCCGAAGCCGGACGTGTTGTCTGTGTCTCTGACGGTGCTGCCCGTCCAGACATCGCCGAACGGGGTCGTATTGCGCGGGATGGCGACGTCGCGATCGCGCCATGTGATGAGGTCCGTGGACGTCCAGCGCCGCCACGAGGTCCCCCCGTTCGGGTAGGTCGGATTGAAGAGTGCCCACAGCGTCCATCCGTCCGCGGTCCTGATCGGGCGCTGCGGATCGTTGATCCAGCCACCGCCAGGGGCGGCGATGTGATAGCGCGGGCGCAGGTCAGCCGTGGGGGTGGCGGTCGGCATGGGCGTTGGGGAAGGCATGGGCGTTGGGAACGGTATGGGGGTGGCGTTGGGGGAGGACGTCGCACCCGCAAGCATGCCGGCCGCCCCGCCTTCGCCGCAAGCTGACAGGGGAAAGAATAATGTCGTGGTGCCGAGGAGACGCAGCGTCGCACGACGCGAGTAGGGCGTAGAATCGACCATCATGACCTCCTGCAACATGTTTTGATGAACGGCGCCGCATCCGGACGTTCGCGGCGTACCAACTGCCTACATTCCGAAGCGCAGACCGGGGCCGAAGTATCGGCCCTCAATCCGGAGATTCCTTACATCTTGAAACGGACACCGAGGCTGAAATAACGGCCCTCAATACGCAGGTCCCGGGGGAAATACTGCGTTTCATTATAGTAACGATAATTATTGAATGGCTTGCCAAGGATATTGCTGACGTTGCCAACGATCGTGATGCCCTTGATTGCTTCATATGAAGCAGAAAAGTCCAGGCGCGAGATGCCGCGCGTGATTTCGCCGGCATATTGCTCCTCGTTGGAATTGCGGTTGTAGCTATTTATGAAGTCGGATCGGTGATTGTAGGATAGGCGCGCCGCCACCGGCCCCTTTTCGTAAAAGCCGGTAAGATTATAAGCCCATTTCGAAAGCCCTGTAATCCGGACCTGCCGCGCACCTTCTCCCAGAACGGTCGGCAGCGCGTTGGTGCCATCGAGATAGGTCACATTGGCCTGTACCCCGAAGCCGGAAAGATATCCGGGCAGGAAGTCGAAGAACGTCTGGAAGGACGCTTCGGCACCCTTGATTTCCCCCTTCCCGGCGTTTTCGGGGCGGTTGATCTGAATGCGGCCATAATCGGGATCGATAACGTCGCGGGTATAGTTGCTGATGAACCCCCTCAGATCCCGGTAAAAAACCGCCACGGTCGCTGATCCGTTCTTCGAGAAATAATACTCGAGCGTTGCGTCATAATTCTTGGACGTCAGCGGCTTCAGATCCGGATTTCCGCCACTGCCGAAGGCCGCATATTGAGGCGGTGACCCGTCCGGCCCTGGGCTGTTGCGGGTGATGTTGAGCGACGGATTCAGCTGACCGAACCCGGGACGCGTCCGCGTCTGATTGTAGGCAAGGCGGATCTGAAACTCGGGCGTCAACCGGAAGCGTGTTTGAATCGAGGGCAAGACGTCCAGATAATTCTGTCGCGACACCTGCGGAACGATCTGCGACGTGCCATCGGCATTGTTTACGCGGGAAAAGCCGGAATAACGCCCGTCGGTATTGACGACCCGCACGCCGAACGTTCCATCGGCCTCGACGCTTCCCAGGGAGAACGCGTATTTGCCCTGGCCATACACGGCATAGCTCGCTTCCTTTGCCGTGAATCCGCCCAGGGGATCGAAAGGGATTTCTTCGTTGGCAAACTCCGTCACGGCCTCGCGAATTCCGTTGTCATTCGGAAATAGCAGCGTCAGGTCCTGTACTGCGGCATAGGAAAGCTGCCGCAGGGCTTCGACATTGTCGCGTATCGCGCCGCGTGTCGGCATGAGCCAGTTCTGGAAGGGCTGCGGGTCGTTACGAAAGCCGTCCTTTATGAGCTGCAGTTCGCCGGTGGGCAGGCTTGCCAATGGCAGGCCGAGACCCGCGGTGTAGGCATAGCGGTTGTTGTTCTGGGACAGCGCGGTCCGGTCGCTCGCGCGGATGCCGACCTGGATTCTCGGCAGCCAGCCGACATCGGTTTCGAGGTCGAGGTCGAGCCGCCCCTGTACGCCATCTCCCTTCGTGACGAAGCGCCGCTGGAAGTATCCGCGCCACACATAGTTGGCGGCGTCGTTTCTGTCGAAGTCGACGAGGTCGAATATCGCCGAGCCCTTTACGTCCCAGGCGACATCGATGGTCGGCGCGGTCGCCAGTTGTGCGTCAAGGCTGTCTTCGTTCGCTTCATATTTGCTGTTGGTGTAGGCGAAATCGCCCGACAGCGTCGCCCGTCCAGTCTTCCACTTAAACCCGAGGGCTGCCTGATATGTGTCCGTCTGGTCATTCTGGGTCGCGCGAAAGAATTCGGGCACATAGCCGCCCGTCTTGGTGAAGCTGGCCGCCTTCAGCGGCTCCCCTTCGACCAGCACCACGTTGCTCAGCGTTGGTGGTACGCCGTCGATGCTGCGACGTTCGAAATTGACGTTGAACCCGTCGCGCATGACCCTCCCGCGATAGGCCTGCCACAGGCCTTCCGCATAGATTTCCAGGTCGGCGTTTGGCCGCCACTGGATCGTGCCGTTTACCGCTGGCCGGTGCCGAACCCCGGTCTCATAGAAGTTGCCGGCATTGGCCGGGAACCGGAAATTGCCGACGCCCGGGGTCGTGACCGTCATGTCGTCGGACGGATCGTCGACGCCGAACCCCTGCGGACTGATAATGGCGGAGTCCGCGTAGCGGTCCGCATTGCGGTACGTCGTGCGGACGTAGCTGAAATTGACCAGTGCCCCAATCTCTCCGATCGGGGTGTCCCACCGCTTGGTCAGCAACAGGTTTCCGGAAGGATCAAACGCCTTCGACTGATCATTGTAGGATCCGCGGACTTCGCCCGCGATCTCGGTATCGGTCACGTCCAGTGGGCGGCGCGAGCGCAGGTTGATAAGACCGGCAAGCCCGGGCTCGATGAGATCGGATGTGCCCGATTTGAAAACCTCGAAACCAGCCGCGACACCGGCGGGAAAATCCTGCAGATGCAGGACACGGTCGTCTGCGGTGAAGAATTCCCGGCTATTGAAGGTCGTGTTCACGTCCGGCAGGCCGCGAACCAATACCACCCCTGCTTCGTCATTGTAGCGAAGCACTTGCACACCGACGACACGGGAGATCGCTTCGGCGGCATTGTTGTCGGGCAGCTTGCCGATATCCTCCGACACGATTGCGTCCAGGATTGCGTCGGACCGGCGCTTTGCGTCCTGCGCGGATCCCAGCGCGGCACGATACCCCGTCACCACGATATCGGAAACCGGCACCGAATCGATGCTGTCCTCCTTTTGCACCGGCGCCGGCCGGTCGCTGCCGCTATCCTGCGCATTGGCGGGCACGGCCAGCAGAAGAGACGCAAGGGATGTCGACCCGAGCAATGCAGCTGCCTTGAAGTTCATGATAATCCTCCCTTTTTTTACGGTTCTTCAGGCCGCACAAGGCCGTTTCCCGACTGCCTGTGTCAGCGGAATCAACGAAATTTCCGACGGAATGCGGCGGTTCAGCCGCTCTTTGGGTCGATCGTCAGTGACGCACCCCCGGCCTGATCGACCAGGCGGTGACATCCATCGTCGCAGCCCCGCCCCGTGCCGAAGCACTCCAGCGCAAGGGCCCCGAACCGCGGAAGAAGCGATCGGTGATGGTCTGCTCCCCATCGTTGATGAACAGTTCCACGATCGACTCGTCGACAAGCAGCCTGAGGGAAACCTTGCCCTGTCTCAGATCGACGGGCGCCACGTGGCGGTTTTCAAACCCGTCATGAAAATGGGGACCCGCGCGGGAGCGATCGATGAAAACTTCGTTCACGGCCGGATTGACGCCAATCACCATCTGATAGCCCTCGCCGTCGCTCAACGTGAGTGTCACCTGTTCGCTCTGCCCCAGCGCCAGGTTCGCCGTGAGATCCACCGCGCCACCTTCGACGGGAAGGGCAAGCGGTTCATCGCGCAGCGACAACTGACGGGAAATCGGCACCTTGCTTCGCAAGCGCTCCAGTTCCCTGACGGGCCTCTGCGTCATGCGGTAGCCCTGGGCCGTCTTTCGAAGCGAGATGCTGCGCGGGACAGTCATGATGCCTCGGGAAGGCCAGGTCGGGATGGCCTCGGCGTATCGCCAGTCATTGGCCCACCCGATCCAGATCCGACGCGGATCGTCTTTGGGCAGGTCGTTCCAGGCTACCGCCGCATAGAAGTCGGCGCCATAGTCGGTCCACACCGGTTCCCCGCCCCACGCGTCAACGGGGGTGAAGCGACGGCCATCGAAATCGCCCACGAAATACTGGCCACCCGACCCTCCGCCGACGGCCTGGTCGCCAAGATTGATACTGAGGACCCACCGCTGTTCGCCCGGCGCGCCGCCTTCGACCGGCAACAGGTTGAGATCCGGGCATTCCCAATTTTTTCCCCGCGCACCGGCGGGTCCAAAGCTGCTGGCGTAGCGCCACTGCTTGAGATCGGAGGACGTGAAGATCACCGCGCGGTTCTCGACCGCCATGACCGCGATCATCACCCAAGACCTTGTCGGCTCATGCCAGAAAACCTTGGGATCCCGGAATTCGGATGAACCAACGCTCAGAACCTCGCCGTGCACGGTCCACGTGCGCCCGCGATCATTGCTGTAGGCGAGATACTGGGATTGCAGCTTCGCCTTGGGATTATGCCCCGTGTAGATGGCAATCATCGGTGGCCTGCCGTCGCGGCCAAAACCGCTGCTGTTCTTCCAGTCGATCACAGCGCTGCCGGAAAACGCCATGACGTCGGCTGTCTCCGGGATCGCGACCGGCAGTTCCTCCCACGTCACGAGGTCTCGGCTGACGGCATGACCCCAGCTCATATGGCCCCAGCGATCGCCATGCGGATTATATTGATAGAAGAGATGATACTCTCCCTCGAAATAGACCAGGCCGTTGGGATCGTTCATCCAATTCCGCTTCGGCCCGTAATGATAGGCGGGGCGAGGATCGGCCCGCTGCGCATCCGCGGCCGCAGGGATCATCACGGCCGCGCCGGTCAGCATGAGAAGCGTCCTGATCATGCCTTCGCACTCCCCAGGTTCATGTCTTCCAGCGCCACCCCATTGGTTTCAGGCATCGCCTTCCACGTCCAGACGAACTGGAGGAGCATCATCGCGCCGAAGAAGGCGAAAACCCAACCTCCGACCGAGGCCGCGAAGACCGGAAAGGCCCAGGTAATCGCCGCTGCCATGACCCAATGGGTGGTACTGCCGAGCGCCTGCCCCTTGCCGCGCACGGCACTCGGGAACACCTCCGAGATGAAGACCCAGATGACGGCGCCTTGCGACATGGCGAATGCGGCGATGAAGCCGAGCAGGCCGACGAGGATAAGCGTACCATCCGGACGTGCGCTTTCGAGCTGATAGCCGACGAGGAACAGCGCGGCGGCACAAAGAAGGGATCCCATGAAGAGCAGCGGCTTGCGGCCGAAGCGATCGATCAGAAAAAGCGCGCAAATCGTGAAGAGCAGGTTCGTCCCACCGATCGCGATGGACTGCAGCAACGCGCTGTCGGCGCCGGCCCCGGCCAGTTCGAAAACGCGCGGCGCATAGTAGAGAAGCGCGTTGATCCCGGAGAGCTGGTTGAACATGGCGATTGCCACGGCGCACGCCACAGGCCGTAGGTAGGCGGATTGGAAAAGCCCTGATGGCGCGGACCGATCGACACGCCTCTCGGCTGCCTGGATATGATGAAGTTCGCCGTCGGGATCGAGAAAACCCAGTTTCTTCATGACACCGATCGCTTGCCCATCCCGGCCATTGATCGCCAGCCAGCGCGGGCTTTCCGGGAGCAATAGACTGACGACGAGGAAAAGCGCCGACGGCAGGGCGACGATGCCGAACATCCATCGCCACGCGATATCGGCCGGCACAAGCCTGGCAATGACGTAGTTCGACAGGAAGGCGATCAGGATGCCGAGCACGATGTTGAGCTGGTTCATTGCAACCAGTCGCCCCCGGAATCGGGCGGGCGACACTTCCGCGATATAGATGGGCGTCACCACCGAAGCCGCGCCGATCGCCAGCCCCCCCAGGAAGCGGAACGCGAGCAGGGTCAGCCAGCTGCCGGCAAGGCCCGTGCCCAAGGACGATACGACATAGCAGATGGCAACGGTCAACATCACCGCGCGCCGGCCGAAGCGGTCGGCCGGCGCCCCGGCCACCAGCGAGCCGACCACCGTTCCGATGAGCGCGGACGCCACGGTAAAGCCCAACATGCCGTCGGTGAGCCCGAAACGCTCCTCGAGGGCCGAGGTCGTTCCCGAGATCACGGCGGTGTCGAAGCCGAACAGAAGGCCGCCGAGCGCCGCACCGGCCGCGCTCAGGACGATGGCGGTGGTCACCCGGGCATCAGCCGCAGCTGCCATGCCGTGGCCCCCGCGAACCGATATGGAGGGACTATGCAAGAGCAGCTCCTGACAAAGAAGTTGGATTGGAGAACGACGGGAGCCTGACCGACCAATGCATCGGCCACTGACGTGTCGCGGTTCGATAGGCGAGCGCGAGCGCCCCCGTCAGTCCCGCCGATGAGCCCGCTGTCGGCGCCGCGATATAGTCGTCCATCTGCAGGGTGCGCATGCTGGCGTCGTAGCCGGCCAGCTTGGTAGTCAGCGCCCGTCGAACGCGACCGTACATGCCCGGAGATTCCATGACGCCGCCGCCGATGATGATACGGTCCGGACGCACGATATAGGTCAATGTCGCGCACAGGCCCGCGAGATAGTCGGCCTCGATTTCCCAGCCCGGATGGTCGGGCGGCAGGTGTTCGCCAGGCATGTTCCAGCGCGCGCGCATGGCCGGCCCGCTCGCAAGACCTTCGAGGCAGTCCCCGTGGAAAGGGCAGATGCCAGGAAACACCTCATCGCCTGCAGCGCGTGGCAACCGGATGTGCCCCGCTTCGGGGTGGTTCGCACCGCCATGGGGCGCGCCATCCACGAGCAGACCGACGCCGATCCCGGTGCCGACCGTTACATAGCAGAAGGTGTCCAGCCCGCGGCCGCTGCCAAACAGCCGCTCGCCGACGGCCGCACAGTTGACATCCGTGTCGAGCGCCATTGGCGCATCTATCAGGCGGGAGAAATGGCCGAGCAGGTCATTGTTTTCCCAACCTGCCTTGGGGGTGGATGTGATGCAGCCATAATCCGGCGCAATCGGATTGAGGGAAAGCGGTCCGAAGCTCCCGATCGAGAATGCCGACAATTGCCCGATGTCCGCTATAGCGTCTTTGAAGAACGCGCCCGCCGCGTTGAGCGTTTCTCCTGGCAGTGTCGTCGGAATCCGCTGCTGCCGGATGATGCGGCCGTCGCGGCCCGCTATTCCGCAAAGGAATTTTGTTCCCCCAGCTTCGATTGCGCCGAGAAGAAGATTTTCATGTTGCATGGATCGATCTCGCGACAAGCCCACACCGCTCGGCTGTGCGTCGGGTCGGGCAATAGTGAAAGACGTATGACGGCCGGCACCGCGCCGCGCGCTCGGCACGAAATGCAACCGGCGTGCAAATCCGTAACGGGCCAGGCGCCCTCTGAGACGCTGCAATCCGGTTCTGTGGATCAGCCTCCACCGCCATCCTCTTCCCTGCTCTGCGGCACCTGTCCGTGCTGGCGCGCCGCTTTGTTTCTCTAAATCTATCGATGTGATTTAGTCTGTCAATTGTGTTTTCGTTGTTCGACCGCGAAACCCTTCGCCGTGAACGTTGAGGCATTCGGGTCGAGCGGCCCGCCCCTCCCCTTCCAAGGTCTCCACCATCGAAGCGGCGGCTGTGCTCGTTCCCGCGCGTACAGAATCCGCCATTCAGGTGAGCCATCTTCCTGTCGTTCGATAGACCGGCTCCAGCCCGGCATCCGGCCCGCTGAACCTCGCGAGGCGATCGAGCGCTCCGCACGGGGTGAGGGACGAGTGGACTTGCCATTCGTCGGCCGCGTGCTCCAAACGTCCGAAGCCATCGCGCATCATTCTGCTGCCGATGAAAATGAACGGGGTTGCGGGTGAACAAGCGTGGCAGCAACGCGGTCGGAGTGCGGCGTTACAACGAGCGCCTCATCCTCGCGACGGTAAGGCGGCTCAACGGCGCCTCAAAAGCCGATCTGTCCAGAATCACCGGCCTGTCCCCCCAGGCGGCCGTACGCATTGTCGAGAGCCTCGCGGAGGAGGGCCGCCTGGTCAAGGCTGGAAAGCGGACGGGGGGAATCGGTCAACCCTCGATCATCTATCGGATCAACGGCGACAGTGGTTGTACGATCGGCGTAGAAATCGGCCGTGACCGGCTGGTGTGCACCATGCTCGATTTTGATGGTCGCATCATCACCTCCGAGAGCACGAACACACCGTTTCCGAGCCCGGCCAGCGCAGTTGAGCATATCAAATCCTTTACGCGTCAATCCATGCCGGAACTGCATCAGGAGCAGCGCAACGGCTTTCTCGGCTATGGCGTTGCCATGCCCTGGTTCATCGGGGAGTGGCGCGAAGAGGCTGGCATCGCGTCCCAGCAGGCCGCAGCCTGGGCAGATCCCGGTCTGGAGGCCTTTTTCCAGCATGAACTCAATGACACTGTCATTTTCGAGAATGACGGCAACGCGGGCGCGCTGGCGGAACTTATGTCCGGCACAGGCGCAGGTCTCACGAACTTTCTTTATATCCATATCGGTAACTTCGTCGGCGGCGGGCTCATTCTTAACGGCGAAATCAAGCGCGGAAAAAATGGCAATGCTGGCGCGCTTGCTTCCATGCCCGTGCCGAAAGTCGGCGGCATTGATTTCCTGTTGCACTCTGCTTCACTTTATAACCTGCCCGGCGGCACGGACGGGTCTCAGGCTGCATGGGATGGTTGGATGGCACGATGCACGGATGCGCTCGTCTTCACCATCATCGGTGCCAACAGCCTTCTCGATCTCGATGCGGTCGTGATCGGAGGCACGCTTTCGAACGAGCGGCTGACGACGATGCAGGCGCTCATCCATGACAAAATCCGGCACGTTGCTCCGGAAGATTTCTTCTGTCCGGAACTGAGGATTGGACAAAATTGCGGCAACGCTCCGGCAATCGGCGCTGCCTTATTGCCTCTGTTCTCTACCTATACGCCAAATCTTGTGTCCCTTCAGAAGGGACACACCCCATCCACGTCGGCCTGACGCTCTCTCCCGGTGAAGATCGGCCCTTCTGGCGTAGGTAGCCCGGTCATTGCCGGCAATGGACCCGCCCGCCTGGCGCGCTCCTTTGATCCGATGGCGCAGGACGACGGATGCGTGCATCCCGATTGACGATGGCGCTCGACCTCCGGATCGTCGACATCGATGACAGGATCATTCATGCCAACTGACGCCGTCCCGCTCGGCAAGCGCGATTGCGGCGGAAGGACCCCACGTCCCGGCGCTATACGGCCGCGGTCCACTTCCGCGGGAAGCCCATCCGGCGCGGATGTCGTCAATCCATCGCCACTGCGCCTCGATTTCATCCCTTCGGACGAAAAGAGTCGGATCACCCTCGATCAGGTCGAGCAGCAATCGCTCATAAGCAATCCGCCTGCGGACATCAGAGAAGGCATCGGCCATCCCGAGATCGAGCGGCACTTCGCGCAGCCTGAGACCCATGCGATAGAGACCAGGTTGTTTGGTCATCAACAGCAGGCGGATATTCTCTTCAGGTTGCAGGCCGATCACAAGCTTGTTGGGCTGGAGACTTCCTCCGGGCGCCCCAAATATCGAATGGTGCACCGGCCTGAACTGGATGACGATCTCTGAGCGGCGAATCGGCAGGCGCTTGCCGGTCCGCAGATAGAAGGGCACGCCCTTCCACCGCCAATTATCGACATGCGCCTTGATCGCGACGAATGTCTCAGCGTCGGATGGGCCGCCGAGTTCGTCGATATAGCCACCCACCAGAGCGCCGCCGATCGCGCCGGCGGTATATTGCCCTGCGATGCTGTCCCGTTGGCCGACCGGTCGCAGTGAGGTCAACACCTTGACCTTCTCGTCCCGGACCGACTGCGGGTTCAACGATGATGGCGGCTCCATCGCGACGAGTGCCAGCAGCTGCAGCATGTGGTTTTGCACCATGTCCCGCAGCGATCCCATGCCGTCGAAATAGGCACCACGCCCCTCCAGGCCGACAGTCTCTGCAACGCTGATCTGAACATGCTCTATGCCTTGCGCATTCCAGAGTGGCTCGAACAGGGCATTGCCGAAGCGAAGGGCGAGCAAGTTCTGGACCGTCTCCTTTCCGAGGTAATGATCAAGGCGAAAGACCCGGTTTTCCGGAAAGACGGCCGCTACGGCATCGTTGATCAACCGGCTTGAAGCGAGATCGCTGCCCAACGGCTTTTCGAGCGCAAGCCGTGCCGTTTCGCCGGCCAGCCCTGTTTGACTGAGGCCCGCGATCGTCGGCCCGAACAGGCTGGGCGCGGTTGAAAGGAAGATCGAGAGACCGCCGCCGATCGGCCCGACTGCGTCGGCCAGCGGGCTGAAGTGGGCCGGATCGGATGCGTCCACACGCACATAGGATAATCGGGCGAGGAACCGCTTCAGCGCCGGCGCCGTCGCTCGCGCGGTATCCAGATATTTGAGGAGCGCCCCTTCAGCAAGCCGCCGGAACTCTTCGCTAGATAGCGGCTCGATCGCCGTCGCCACGATCCGAAGATCGGGATCAAGCAGTCCATCCTCGTCAAGTCCGAAGAGGGATGTCAGCAACATCCGTTGTGAAAGATCACCGGTCGCGCCGAACAACAGCAGCCGCGAAGATGCGGCGGGTCCGAAAGTGCCCGCTGGCAAGCGTGTCTCCATCACGAGCTTTACCCTGCCATTCCCGGAGGAATGCCTCCCCTACGCTGGCCTATCCTGCATCCGATCGGCGCATCCCCGCTTAAATATCTTGATGTGATTTAGTCAAGGGTCCAGATCGATGAAGCGGGGAACTGATCGGCAATGGGCAACGGCAGTTTTGCGCCAAACCCGGTCATCTGCGTCGAAAAACGAAAAAGCCGAAAGCCGGCCTTTCCGGTCCGTCGCCATCGAACGACGTGCCATCGTTTCCGCCCGTTGCGGGGATGGCGGCGGTTTCCACGCCGCCGCCATCGCCCACATCAGCCGTTCGCCGCGCTCTGCGCTGCCTTTTCGGGGTTGAAGCCGTCGAAACTCTCGAAGACATCCATGAAGCCGGGCACGGTCGCCTCGCGCGCCCAATCGCGCTGGAGTTCGCAATACATCTGAACCCGGCTGATCAGCTTCGCGCCCGCCTGTTCGACGCGGCGCAGCGCGGCCTCGTGCGCGGCGAGCGACGTGCCGCCGACCGCATCGACCGGCACATAGACCTCATAGCCTTCCCGGATCGCGTCGAGCGCCGGGAAGGTCAGGCAGGCCTCGGTCCACAGCGCGGTCATGATCAGCTTGCGGCGGCCGAGCGCCTTGACCGCCTGCTTGAATTCGGAGTCCTCCCAGCTGTTGATCGACGTCCGGTCATAGGTCGGCAGATGGCCGAGCACGTCCTGCAGTTCCTGGATGGGCGGCTTGTTGCGGCCGGTCGCGACGTTGACGGTCGAGTGGATGATCGGAAGGTTGAAGTTCACCGCCGCCTTGGCGGTGCTCACGATGTTGAACACCAGTTCATCGCGCGGGATCGAGCGGATCGAGGACACCTGGATCGGTTGATAGTCGATGATGATGAAGGCCGAATTCTCGGGGGTGAGAAGGTCATCGGTCTGCGCGTTGCGGATCGCTTCACTGGCCATTGGGGTCCCTTTTCTTGATTGAACATGCTGCGCCGGGGGCGGGCCGAAGCCCGCGATCAGGCGGAGGGGTGGCACGCGCCCTTCCGCAGGAAAAAGGGGCCGGACCCGCAATCCGGATCCGGCCCCTCGATCAGGATGCGGCCGCGACGAAGCGGCCGTTGTTGAAGTCGTCGGCAGCCTGGCGGATCTCCGCCTCGCTGTTCATCACGAACGGCCCATAGCCCACGATCGGCTCGTCGATCGGCTCGCCGGTCAGGACCAGCAGCTTGGCGTCGCCATCGGCGTGGACGGCGATGTCGCTGCCCTCGCGATCGAGCAGCAGGACTTCGGCCTCGCCTGCGCCATGCCCGTCTCCCACCGTGACATGGCCGGTCAGCACCACGATCATCGCGGTATGGCCTTCGGGCAGATCCAGCGTCAGGTCCGCGTCGGCCTTCAGGCTCAGATCCCACAGGTTGATCGGGGTGAAGGTGCGCGCCGCCCCTTTCGTTCCGCGATACTCGCCGGCGATGATGCGCGCCTTGCCCGCGCCGCGGGGGAGCGAGACGACGGGAATGTCGGCTTTCGATATGCCCTGATAGCCGGCGGGCGCCATCTTATCCTTGGCAGGCAGGTTCACCCAGAGCTGCACCATGCGGAAGGGCCCGCCCGTCCGGGCGAAACCGGGCGAATGATATTCCTCGTGAACGATGCCGCCGGCCGCCGTCATCCACTGGACATCGCCGGGACCGATCACCCCGCCATTGCCGGCGGAATCGCGATGCTCGACCTCGCCGTCATAGACGATGGTGACGGTCTCGAAGCCGCGGTGCGGATGCTCGCCGACGCCGCGCCGCTGCTTCGTCGGTGCGAAGATATGCGGCCCCGCATAATCGAGCAGCAGGAACGGGCTGATATGCGCGCCCAGCATGTTGTAAGAGAAGAGCGAGCGGACCGGGAAGCCGTCGCCCACCCAGTGCTGCCGGTCGTTGCCGTACCGGCCGAGTATCTTCTTGGCCATGTCTGTTCTCCGATTCCGTGGGCCGCAGCGCGACCACGCTTGGAATGGAGCTAATCACGCGACGATCCTGCGAAAAGATTGCCCGTGGCGACGCAGCGTCCTACTGACGGGACGATGCAGGACCTGAACGACCTTTACTATTTCGCGGCCGTGGTCGACCATGGCGGCTTCTCGTCGGCGGGGCGCGCGCTCGGCATCCAGAAATCGCGGTTGAGCCGCCGCGTCCTTCTTCTGGAGGAGCGGTTGGGCGTGCGCCTCCTCAACCGGTCCTCGCGCCGCTTCTCGGTGACCGACATCGGCCGCGAGTTCTACGAGCGTTGCGTGGCGATGCGGGTCGAGGCGGAAGCAGCCGAGCAGATCGCCGCGGAGGTGCAGGCCGCGCCGCGCGGCGTGGTGCGGATGAGTTGCCCCACGGCGCTGCTCTCCTTCCAGTTCGGCGAACTGATCGCGCGCTTCATGATGCTGAATCCCGGCATCCAGGTGCATCTGGACAGCACCAACCGGCGCGTCGACGTGATTGCGGAAGGGTTCGATCTGGCGATCCGCGTGCGGTTTCCGCCGCTGGAATCGACCGATCTCGTCATGCGCCGGCTCGACGAAAGCAGCCAGTGCCTCGTCGCCGCACCGGCGCTGATCGCCAACGCGCCACGATCGCCCGCCGATCTGCAGGGCCTGCCCAGCCTCGATCAGGTGCGGCCAAATCGCGGCCACGCCTGGGAATTGCACCACGCCGATGGCCAGGTGGCGACCGTACCGCATGCTCCGCGCCTGATCACCGACGACATGTCCGTCCTGCGCAATGCCGCGATGGCGGGCGCGGGGGCGGTGCAACTGCCGACGATCTTCATCTGGGACGACGTCAGAACAGGCCGCCTCGCCCACATCCTTCCGGAATGGCGACCCCGGCCGGGCATCGTCCACGCCGTCTTCCCGTCACGACGCGGGCTGCTTCCCTCCGTGCGCGCGCTGGTGGACTTTCTCGCCAGCGAATGCGCCATCCAGCGGGCAAGGTCCGATCTGGTGCTGCCGCCCGCCGACCATGCAGGGTCGGTGTGACCGTCCCACGCCTGCCGCTTGTGTGGCCCGTGCCGATGCCGGCCTTCCGGTCGAGATGAGCCGCCACGGGTTTCCCGGAGGCCATCTGGCGCAAGTACGCCGCGATGCCGCATGGTTCAAAGGGAGACGCCGATACGCTGAGCCTCGATGACCGCTTCATGGCGCTTATTGACGCCCAACTTACGGTATATGTTGCTCAAATGGAATTTGACCGCGCTCGCGGACAAGCCCAGCTCACGCGCAATCGCCTTGTTGGATTGGCGCTGCGCCAGGAAGCGGATCACTTGCAGTTCACGCGGAACGAAAACCGCGCCGCCGTCGGCATCCTGGCTGCGCGCCGCAATCGTGCGCGCCAGACCCGCGCAGAACCCCCGCGTGCCGCGCCCCATTCTAAGTCGGCTGGGGTCCGCCTTCATCGCCTCCAGGATCAGAAGCATCTTCGGGCCATGCTCGATAAAGGGCTGCGCGATAGCCTCGGCCTCCGCGAGGCCGACGGCTTTCTCGAGATGCTGTACGGCTTCGCTCATATGATCACGGGCGAACGCGCCCACTGCCGAGAGGAGAAGAGCGCGGATCGCTGTGATCCGCCGTCCGGATTCGGCCGCGACATCCTCCAGCCGCCTGACGATGTTGCCCAAGCGACCTTGGTCGCCGGCTTTCAGCGCCTCGTGTCCGTCAAGCAGCTCCGTCTCGTCGCTCTCGCACCATCCGATCCAGTCTGGCGCCAGGAGGTTGGTCGCGATTTCCCCGGTACGCCAGCCTTGCATCCCGCCCCCGCTCTTCGCTGAGACATCGGCGCGCAGGATGCGGCAGTAGCGCTCGATATCGCTTAGGCCGCGGCCGCGCATGAGCCGGATCGCCCGGTTCAGCAGGCCAAGCGCGCGTTGCTCGCTGCCCGTGGCCATGGCCGCGCGTGCGCCCACGCGATAGCCGATCACGAAAGCGTCGGGCCATCCGTCACACGCCTCGAGGTCGCGAAGCGCGGCATCCACGCGTTCGAACAGGCCATCGGCATTGCCCCGCTCGAACGCAACCTCGCACAGCACGCATTCGGCTACGGCCATCAGGCCCGCATCGTCCGGCATGGCGCGCGTGATCAGCAGCCGCGCCTCGGTCGCCAGCGTCTCCGCCCTGCCGAGCCGCCCGGCCGCAAGGGCGATCATGCCGTCGACGAGCAACGCCGAGCCGAGACCATAATAGCTCGTCGCGCGTTCATATTTGTCGCGGGATATCTCGATCTGGTCCTGCGCGAGCGCGATCTCTCCCCGGCGCAGGTAGTGCAGGCTCCGCAAGGCATAGACGAAGGCCGCGTTGGTCAGATCATTGGTGTAGGTCGACCAGAAAGCGCCTTCCGATAGCTGCGATTCGGTCAGCTCGGTATGCGCGTGGAACGCCAGGGTGTGCTGGGAAATGATAAAATCCGCATAGACCCGCGACAGCGACGGCGACTGGTAGGCCAAGTCCTCGCTCAGCGTTTCGCGCGCGGATTCGAGAAGCCTGCGGGCCTCGGGAAAACGGCCCTCCTTCATCGCGACGACCGCCTGCGTGATGCGGATCTGTGCCGATTGCTCGGCCGCCTCCGGTATCAACTGCGCCATCGCGGAACGCAGCCGGTTATAACCGGAACTGCGCAGCAGTTCGGTGCTCGTGAACGTCTCGAAAGCCATGCGCGCGAGCCCCTGATCGCCGGTGTCGCGGACCAGGGCGATCGCCGCTTCGGGCTCGCGGCGCTCGGCATGATGGAGCAGCGCCTGCCTGTAGGCCCGGTTCCTGTGAGCGGGCTCGCTGCGTTCCAGCTGGCGCAAGGCAAAGGCCCGTAGCAGGGGATGGATGGAGAAACCGCCGCTCGTCCCGCGACGAACCCTGACGAGCGGCACCAGCGTGGCAATGTCGTCCAGTATTGGAAATGCGGCGAGCGGGGCCGCGACGCGGGACAGGTATCGCTCGTCCACCCATTCGACCATAGCGGTTTCCGCCAGCAGATCGCGGGTCGCGGCCGGGAGATCCCGCCAGATGCCGTCGCGGATCGCCGCCTCCAGCAGCCCCCCGTCATGGTCGAGCAATCGGTCGGCGCCGGCGCCTTCGGGCGGGAGGGCAGCGACTATGGCTTCGGCCAGTGGCCAGCCTTCCGCGGCGCTGCCCACATGGCCTGCGCCGCCTTCGGCCGCATTGCGCCCCGTTTCATCATGGTCGAACAGCAGAGCGGCGGGATCGAGCGTGCGAACGAGATGCGGCGAGCGCAGTTCGGCAAGCATCGCCGAGGCGGGACGACGCGAGACCACCCACAGCTGCAGTTCGGGACCGGTGCAGTGCACCAGTTCCGCCAGCACGCGACCAAGCGGTCCGACGTCCAGCGCATTGGCGTCGATCACGAGAACCGGATCGGCGTCCAGGCGAACGGCAGCACGGATACGATCGAAATCGGCGTGGCTTTCATCGCCCGCGCATAGCGCGGCGGACAGCACCCGCCTGAATGCGCCCTCATCCTGGATGTGGACGCTGCGCAGATCGAGCCAGCGAACCTGCCGCTGCAAGGCGCGGCAGGCCGAGGCGTGATTGGCGAGCAACGTCGTCTTGCCGAGCCCGGTCGGGCCGTAGACCTGCAAGACCCGTTGCGGCCCGATCGGTTCGATCAGGCGTGCCAGCCGCTCGAGACGCACATCGGCGGTGAGGGGTGCGGGCGGAGCGAAAAGATCGAATTCGCGAAACGCCGCGCTTTGCCGATTGCCCGTTTCTGCTGTCGCGGACCCGTCATATGTTGCGGGTAGAGGCATGACGCGCGGCAGGGCCGTCATGCCGTCGCGTACCCCAGCGCTCCAGCGATTTCGTGGAGCCCGCGGCATCAGAGGAAACGCGCCAGCCTTCGCATGAACGGAAGGCTATCGCTCCTGAGCCTTCTCGCGCAAGCCATCGTCAGAGCACAACTGGCCAAATCTGCACGATCCTGTCCATTTCTCACCGGTGCCGGCCGACAGCCCTTGGCTATCCTCCCCCTCGTTCTCCAGGGGCGGTGGAAGGGCTTTCGAAGATGTTGATGGACGTGGCGATGCGCTATTTCTACGAGGCGGCGAGCCAGGGCTCGATGCGCCTCGCCAGCGAGAAGCTGGGTGTCGCGGTCTCGTCGATCAGCCGCCAGATCGTCCAGCTGGAAGGCTATCTCGGCGTCAATCTGATCGAGAAGGGGAGACGCTCGGTCAAGCTGACGGAGGCGGGACGGCTTACCTACGACTTCCACCGCACGCATATCGCCGAGCTGGACGCGTTGCGTTCGCAGATCCAGGACCTGCGCGGCGTGCGCAAGGGATCGGTCCGGCTGGCCGTGGGCGAAGGCTTCCTGACCAGCGCGTTCTTCCAGACGATCGACACCTTCCACAAGAAGAACCCGGGCCTCCACATCGATACCCATGTCGGCTCCACCAGCGAGATCGTGCGCATGGTGGAAGAGGACGAGGTCCACCTCGGCCTCGTGCTGCAGATCGAGCCGGAACCCAAGGTGCGCGTGCGCCTCTCCGTCGCCCAGCCGCTGATGGTGCTCGTGCACCCGTCGCACCCGCTGACACGCAAGAATCAGGTGTCGATCGTCGAGCTTTCGCAGCACGACCTGTGCCTCCCGCCCAAGAGCTTCCGGATCCGCCAGATCCTCAGCCAGATGGAAGCGATGGCGGGTGCGCACCTCGAGCCGGCGCAGACCACCACCTCGATCGTGATGATGCGCGATCTCGCCTCCGAAGGACGCTTCGCCACGGTGCTTCCGCAGATTGCCGCCTTCGGAGAGATCGCCAGCCGCCGGCTGATCGCGATCCCCTTCGCAGAGACCGAGCCGGAGCCGGTGTCGGTCCACCTGATCACCCGTCTCGGTCGTCAGTTGGAGGGAGCCCCCTCGAAACTGCTGACCGTGCTCGAAGCCAAGATGCGCAGCTGGACGCACTGAAGCGTCACCCGGCGTCGCGCAACATCATCGGACTGCGCACGCAACCTAGGGGGTTTAGCCTGCCGTCCGACCATCGGCATCGCGTGATCGGAAAGGACGAAGATGAAGCCCGCCTATTGGCCGCCGGAGCGCCGTGCCCCCCTCCCCCCCGTCCAGCCGTGGAGCGGGGCCAGCGAGGCGCTGATCCGTGAGGCTTCGGCGCCCTGGGTCACCCCGGCCGAGATCGATGGTCTCGAGACCACACCCACCTACGCCGAGACCCGCGCCTTTCTGCTGCGCCTCGCCGAAACCTCGCCGCTCATACGGCTCTGCGAGTACGGCGTGTCCGCCGAAGGCCACCCCCTCACGCTCGCGATCGCCAGCACCGATCATGACCGCGCCGCGGCCGCTGCCGAGGAAGCCGGTCCGATACGGGTCTTCGCCGAATGCGGCATCCATCCCGGGGAGATCGACGGCAAGGACGCGGGTCTCATGCTTCTGCGCGACATCGCGGTGGGCGGGAAGGCGGATCTGCTTGCCGGTTGCGACTGGTACTTCGTCCCGGTGCTCAATCCCGACGGGCATGAACGCCGATCGGTCTTCAGCCGGCCGAACCAGCGCGGTCCACGCGAACAGGGATGGCGGGCATCGGCGCAGGGCCTCAATCTCAACCGCGATTTCGTCAAGGCGCACGCGCCGGAAATCCGCGCGATCCTCAAGCTGCTGAGGCAGGTCGATCCCGACCTGTTCATCGACCTGCACGTAACCGACGGACTGGATTACCAGTACGACATCACCTACGGATTCCAGGATCCAGGCTATTCCGCATCGCCGGAACTCAGCGCCTGGCTCGAAAAGGCGTATCGCCCGCACGTCGACGCGCACATGCAGGCGCTGGGACATCGTCCCGGCCCGCTCATTCTGGCTGCCGACGATCGGCAACCGGAACTGGGCTTGATGCTGCCGGCCTTCCCGCCGCGCTTTTCGCACGGCTATGGCGACATCTGCCACATCGCCACGGTGCTGGTGGAAAACCACTCGCTCAAACCCGTGCGTCGACGCGTCCTCGGCACCTATGCGCTGCTCGAGGCATCGCTGCGTGCCGCCGCCGCCAATGCCGACACGCTGCGCGCCGCCTCCCGCGCGGACCGGGAGCGCCGCGTCGCGGAACCGGTGCTGACCTGGGATATGGCTCCCGCACCGGTGCGGACGATGACGTTCCACCCGATCGCTTCCGAATTCTACGATTCACCCGCCAGCGGCGCACACGAAGTGCGTTGGCTTGGGACGCCGCTGCCGTCGATCGAGGCACCGGTGTTCGGTTCCACGCCGGGACGGACCGTCGCGCGTCCGACCGGCTACTGGGTACCGGCGAGCGAGTTCGACGTGCTCGATCGCCTGCGCGCCCACGGCATCGCGATGGACGTTTCGACCGCCTGGATCGAGGCGGAGGTCGACATGCTCCGCCTGCGCGATCTGGAGATCGCGGCCGGCGTTTCGGAACGCCGCATCGCGCTGAAATCCGACATCGCCGCCGTCGAGCGGCGTGTCGAGCGCTTTGCGCCGGGATCTGCCTTCGTACCCACGGACCAGCGCCTGGGCGATCTCGCCATTCACATGCTCGAGCCGATCTGCGCCGATTCGCTGTTCGCGCAGGGCTATGTCTCCGGAATGCTGGATCCGGTGGAATATCTCGAAGCCTATGTCATCGCGCCGATGGCCGACGAGATGCTGGCAACCGACCCCGAGCTGCGGGCGGAGTTCGCAGCGAAACTGGCCGGGGACAATGTCTTCGCGGCCGATCCGATGGCGCGACTCAAATGGTTCTACCTGCGTTCGCCGTACCGGGATGAGCGTCATATGCTCTATCCGGTGGCACGCTGTCCCGCGTGACGGCCGCCGGCCCGCCCTGAAGAAGCCTTCGTTCGTCGCACCGGGAAACCGCAGGGTTTTGCCGGTGCGAGCGTCCCCGCCGGCGGGATGCGGAAAAGCCCGCCGGCGGGTTCCGGCGGGCTTCCCTTCGGCTCGCAATCGATCTCAGCCTGCGCGCAGCGCCGCGGTCGCCGCCTCATCCACGGCGCCGTTGCCGATCGCCACCTTGTAGACGTCGCGCGCCGCGTCGAGCGACACGTAACCGTCCAGCACATCGTTCAGAACCGATGCCGGATCGCGTTCCTCCGCGCGGCCATAGCCGGCGCCGCCAGCGCCGCGCGCGATGGCACGGTCGCCGACCGCCACCGGCATCCGATAGGTGCCCACCCGCTTCTCTTCGGCCGTGCCCAGCCGCACGATCATCTCGTTCGCCTCGGGCTGCGCGCCGCCGCCGAGCGACCATGGCTTTTCCTTCGATCGCTTCGTGATCGAGAGAAACTCGCCGTCCTGCGTGAAACGGATCACGCGCTCGGTGCCCACGCCGCCACGGCGCCTGCCGGCCCCGCCCGAATCGGATTTGATCTCGAACTGCTCCATCATCATGCCGGTCTTCATCTCGATGACCTCGATCGGCGTGTTGCGCACGAGGCTGCCCGAAATATGATTGGTGGCGTTGATGCCGTCGAACGCGGAACTGCCGCCCCAGCCAACCGGTTCGTTGTTGGACACGGCGTACATCGCCCTGGTCTGCGGGTCCGTGCCGATCATCATGAAGCCGAGCGTGTCGCCGCCCGAGNAGGCCGCAATTCGCTCCGGCATGCCCTGCGCCAGCGCCTTGTAGACCAGCTCCAGCGCAAGGTGCGCCGGCCACTGAGTGAACGTGGCAGACGGGTAGACCGCGTGGAAGAGATTGCCTTTGGGGGCGATCACCTTGAGCGCGCGGAACGAGCCGGCATTGTTGCGCTGTCCGGCCGATGTCAGCGACTTGAGCACGAACTTGCAGATCGTCTCGGTCAGGCCGATGGGGATGTTGATCGGCCCGCGCACCGCCGGGGACGAACCGGAAAAGTCGCACGTCAGGCCATCGTCGTCGATGGTGACCTTGACGTGGATGGGCACGGGATCGTCGGTGATGCCATCGTCGTCGACCACGTCATCGGCTTCCCAGGTGCCGCGCGGCAGATCCGACAGCGCACGGCGGACCAGCGCGTCGCTCGCCAGCTTGGTGCGCGCCACCGCCTCGTCGAACGCGCCGCGGCCGAACTTGCCGAGGATGGCATTCAGACGCTCTACCCCGGTACGGGTCGCCGCCACCTGCGCGTCGAGGTCGCCCATCACCGGCCCCGGCATCCGCGAGTTGAACTTGATGATGTCGATGATGTCCTTCACCGGCGCGCCATCCTTGTAGATGCGCGTGCCCGGGAAGATCAGGCCTTCCTGGTGCATGTCGGTGGAGTCGAGCACATAGCCCGGGTCCTTCGCGCCCAGATCCATCCAGTGCGCGCGAATGCAGGTATAGGCGAAGGGCTCGTCCGCGCCTTCCGCAAAGACCGGCGCGAACAGCGTGGCGTCCAGCGCATGCGCCGAGTTCCAGTAGGGATAGTTCATGATGAAGATGTCCCCGGGCCGCATCGTCGCGGCGCCGGCGAACGCCACGCCCTTGCGGATCGCATAATCGTTGGCGCCGAGGAAGAAGGCGAGGCCCGGCGCATCCGCGATCAGTTCGAGGTCACCGTCGTAGATCGAGATGCCGAAATCGAGCACCTCGTAGATCACCGGATTGAAGGCGGTACGGATGAGGGTGCGGCGCATCTCCTCGGCAGCGGAGACGAGATAGCTGCGAATGACTTCGACGGTCGCGCCGTCGAGCTTGGTTTCGGGCGTCATGCGGACTTCCTGCGGACGATGAGGTGGCCATAGCGATCGACCGAAACGGTTTGGTCGGAATGGATCACGGTGGTGGTGGTGCCTTCCTCGACGATGGCGGGGCCATCGAAGCCATGGCCGGCGCCAAGCAGCTTGCGGTCGTAGACGGCGAAGGGCGTTCGCGCCCGGCGGGCGAAGCAGAACGCCTCGCGCGAGCCCATCTGCGCATCGGAAGCCGGGCGCTTCGCCTCGGGCAGGATCGGCAGCGTGGGCTTGGGCATCACCGCGCTCGCGCGCACGCGCAGCGTCACGATCTGCACCGGTGCGTCGATGGCATGACCGTAGCGTTCGCGGTGCAGGCCATCGAAGCGGGCGCGAAGTGCGGAAAGCGCCTCCCCTTCGGCCAGTTCGATCTCCAGCGCATGTTCCTGCCCGGCATAGCGGCATTCAACGAGCCGCAGGAAACGGCGCTCGGTATCGCTGCCGCTCTGCCCTTCCAGCTGCGCCCGGGCCTCTTCGATGAGCGTCGCGAATGCTGCATCGACGGAAGCCTGGGCTGCCGGTTCGAGCAGGCGCAGCTGGGTCAGCGCGACGTCCGTCACGATGTCGGACATGAGCATGCCCCACGCCGAGAACACGGCCGGCGCCTGCGGCACGATCAGTTCCGCGTTCATCACCTCGCGAGCGATCAGCGGCGCGATCAGCGGCCCTGCGCCGCCGAAGGCGAGCATCGAGAAATCGCGGGGGTCGCGGCCGCGCTCCACGGTGATCTCGCGGATGGCGCCCGCGGTCCGCGCCACGAGAACGTCGAAAATGCCTGCTGCCGCGCGGTCGATGTCGATGCCGAGCGGACCGGCGACGCGATCGTGCATCCCGTGCCGTGCTGCAGGAACATCGAGGTCCACGGTGCCGCCGAGGAAGGTCGAGGGATCGAGGAAACCCAGGATCAGCGCCGCGTCGGTCGTGGTCGGTTCGGTACCGCCCCGGCCGTAGGCGATCGGGCCGGGCTGCGAGCCGGCGCTCTGCGGGCCGACCTGCAGCAATCCTTCCTGCACCCAGGCGATCGAGCCGCCCCCCGCGCCGATGCAGCGGATGTCGAAGATCGGGATCAGCGCCGGAAGATCCGCCAGCGGCGCTTCGTGCATCACCAGCGGCTCGCCGTTCTCGATGACCGCGGCGTCCAGGCTGGTGCCGCCATAGTCGAGCGTCAGCAGCCGGTCGCGGCCGATCACCTTCGCCAGCTGGCCCGCGCCGATCAGTCCGCCCGCCGGGCCGGACAGGACCGTATAGATCGGCGCGCGGCGCGCGGTCTCGGCCGTCATCGCGCCGCCGGCCGAGCGCATGATGAGCAGCTTGCCGCCGAATCCTGCATCGACGAGCCCGTTTTCGAGCTGCCCGACATAATCGTTGAAGATGGGGTTGATGTAGGCATCCACCACCGCCGTCGCGGTACGCTCATACTCGCGATATTCCCGCGTGATCGCGCTCGATGCGGATATGGCGAGGTGCGGATAGGCCGCGCGAATGACGTCTGCCGCGCGCGTCTCGTGCGCCGGATTGCGATAGCTGTGCAGGAAGCAGATCGCGACCGAACGGATGCCGGCCTCGACGAGCTTGCCCGCGGCATCCAGCACGGCCGCTTCGTCGAGCGGCACGATCTCGTTGCCCTGTGCGTCGATGCGGCCGCCGACGCCGAAGCGGTGGCGGCGCTTCACCAGGCTCGCCTCGCGCTGGTAGCGATAGTCGTACATCGAGGCCGCAGGCACATCGGCGCGGCCGATCTCGAAGATGTCGCGGAAGCCGGCGTTGGTGATGATGCCCGTCTCGACGCCGCGACGTTCGATCACGGCGTTGAGGCCCAGCGTCGTGCCATGGACGAAGAGTTCGGTCTCATCGAGCGAGACGCCGAGGCGATCCAGAGCGGCCAGAACGCCGCGGACGGGCTCGTCGGGCGTCGTCGACGCCTTGGCGAGCCGGGTGGTGCCGGTTTCGGAATCAAACAGGATCGAGTCGACGAATGTCCCGCCGATATCGACGGCGACGCGAAATCTCTTCATGCACTGCGTTCCCGGATTTGAATATGAATCCCGTGAGTTCGCCGCGGATGATATTGTTCAAACGTCACAAGTCGTCGCGAAGTCATTGCATCACGCGCAAGACCCGCCCTCCCCGCTTGCCGTGTGCGCCCCGTCTGACACCATCGGGATTGCCGAACGCCCGCCGCGCCTCCCGTGGTGTCCGGCGCATTGGAGAATTTTTCGATAATGAAGCTGCTGCGCAAGATCGCCGACACCGTCGAACGCAATCCCGAGCGCCCACCCGAAGCTGGCGAACTGCGCAGCTGGCCGTTCCTGACGATGGTGCTGATCGGCGTTTCGATCTCGGTTCCCTTTTTCGCATTCGGCGGTCAGCTGGGCCAGCATGCCGATTTCGCGACCGTCGCGATCGGTGTCATTCTCGGCAGCGTGCTGCTGGGTCTGTGGGGCGTGATGACCGGCTATGTCGGCATCGTCGCTCGGCTGCCGACCGCGATGATCATCCAGCGCACCTTCGGGCAGCGCGGGTCGATGGCGATCGTGGCGATGATGGTCCTGACGTCGCTTTGCTGGTTCGGCCTGCAGACCCAGATTCTCGTCAAGAGCCTTGCCGCGATCCTGCGTACCCAGCTGGCTTTCGAACTCGACGAGAGGATCGGCGTGGTCCTCGTCGGCGCGTTGATCGCTTCGACCGCGATCATCGGGGTCAAGGCGATGGGCAAGGTTGCCGTGGTCAGTGTGCCGCTGCTGTTGACCGCGACGCTGGTGCCGCTGGCGATCGGGCTCGACCGCCACGGCCTGGCCGGACTTTTCGCCCCGCGCACGATCGCTGAGCCGATGGGTCTCGGCATGATCGTGTCGGTCGTGGTCGGTGCCGAAGTCTTCGGCTGCTCGATCAATCCGGATCTCAGCCGTTTCCTCAGGACCGGAAGGGACAATGCCACGGCGATGACGATCAACTACGCCGTCGCCTTTCCATTGCTGCTGATCCTCGCCGCCGCGCTCGGCACGCTCTACGGCAATGCAGACCTCGTCGCCACGATGCTGGCCGCCGGCATCGCGCTGCCCGGCACCCTCATCGTCATCCTGGCAACCTGGACGAGCAACGACAAGAACCTCTACGCATCGGGTCTTGCGCTTTCGGCCCTGTTCCCGAGGGTGGAGCGATGGCAGCTGGCCGTGGTCGCCGGCGTGCTCGGCACCTGCCTGGCCGCTGCCGACATTCTCGGCCATTTCATCGTCTGGCTGACCTTCATGGGCCTGCTGATCGCGCCGATGTCGGGCGCCTACGTGGCAGACTTCCTGATGAAGCGCCGTCGCTACACCGATGCCGATGCGTCCATCCCGGCATTTCGCACCGCGCCGCTCCTCGCATGGCTGTTCGGCATCGTCATCGGCGTCGCCACGCTGCCGCGCGCCAATGTCGGCCTCGGCCTTTTCGAGATCACCCACGCCCCCACGGTCGATGCGCTGCTCGCGGCGATGCTCTTTCTCTTCGTCGCCGACCGCCTGACCGGGGCACGCCCGGCAACCGCCCTGAGCTGACCTGAGCTGAGCTGAGCTGAACGGAGTTTCCATGACCGCACCTGCAAACCCCATCACCCGCATGTTCGACTGGTGGAACGGCGCCTTCCGCGCCGACACTTTCACCCCCGAAGCGTTCGCGCAGCATTTCACCGGGGACGCCGACTTCATTGTCGATGGCGGCCTGCGGGGCACCGGACCGGAAAGCATCTGCGCCCATTTCACACGCATCCGCAGCACGTGCGAAACCGTCGAGCTGGTCACGCCGGTGATCGCGACGCTGAGCGACGACGCCCAGGGTTTCGTGCAGTATCGCTGCACCTTCACCGTAAACGGCAAGCCGGGATCCGAGGTCTGCATGGCGTACGCGCGCTTCCGGGACGGCAAGATAGCCCGCTTCGAGGTCATGGGCCGCCCGGAGGCGGCCTGAGCGCATGCAAAAAGGCCCGGCCGCATCCGGCGGCCGGGCCCATCTTCTCGATCGCCGCGCGTTCACATCAGCGGAGCAAGATATTTCTGCGCATCCGCGGCAGTGCGCAGCGGATCGGTCGGCACGTCATACTCCACGAAGAAGTGCGCGATTCCGGCCTTCTCGGCCGCCGGGATGATATGACGGAAGTCGACGAGGCCGGTGCCGGGATCGCGCACGCTGCCATCGGCCGCAACGTCCTTCATGTGGAGCATCCGGAAGCGGCCGGGGTAGCGCTGGAAATAGCCGACCGGATCGACACCGGCCTTGGTCGACCAGGCGAGATCGAGCTCGAACTTCAGCTTGTCCGGATCGGTTTCCTTGACGATCAGGTCGTACGGCACGTCGGAACCGACCTTTTTGAATTCCTGATCATGATTGTGATAGGCCAGCTGGAAGCCGCGCGCGTGCGCGGCATCGGCCGCGCGGTTGAGAGCGGCGATCAACTGCTTGATCTGCGCCAGCGTTTGCAACTGCGATGGCCAGCTGATCTGCCACACGATGTAGGTCTGGCCCAACGGGCCGGCCTGCCTGGCGCAGGCATCGATCAATCCTTCGACATGGTCGAAATCGAATGCCTCGATGAACTTGCGCTCGAATGTCGCCCGGTCGATCCGGCCGGCCACGCCATCGTCGAACACTTCGTACAGGCCGGGCGGCATGATGTGCTGCGAGGGAGAGACAAGCCCGTTGCGATCGAACACGTCGCGGACGAACGCCGGATCGCGCCCGAAGCTGCCGAGCGTCTCCACCTCCCGATACCCCATCTTCGCGACCGCGGCGACGGTGCCCTCGAAATCGGCATCGAGCAGCGCCATCAGCGTGTAGAGTTGGATGCCGAGCTGTCGCCGGGGGGAGCGTGCGAAGGCGCCCCCACCGTTCAGCATCGTGCCTGCCGCCAGGGCGGCCGCGCCGCCGAGCAGCCCGCGGCGGGATAGGGCGGCGTCGGTCATCACAGCACTCCTCGTTTCATCTGGTCAGCCACAAATACGGCAGCGCGCGCGGTGAGCGCCATATAGGTCAGCGACGGGTTCTGCGCCGAAAAGGTGGCACGATTCTCCGCATAAGGCATGCACTCGCCCTCGCGGGTCCAGCGGGGTCGGGACGGTCGCGTGACATTCGCGACCGTCCCGGCCGATCAGAACTTCATGCCGACCTCGACGCCGTACTGGCGGGGGGGGTTGTAGCTGGCCAGCGTCGCGTTCCCCAGCGCGTGGGGGCCGACCGCCATCGGCGTGCGCTCGTTGCTGAGGTTGCGGCCGATCGCCGAGATCGACCACGGCCCCTTGCGCAGCGTGAGCTTCGCATTGAAGAAGGTCTTCGGCCCCGTCTCGAGTTCGTTCTGCACATCCCAGTAGACGTTGCCGCGGTGCGACACGTCGCCATGGAAGAGGAGGGACGCGTCGTCCGCGAGGAATGCCTCGTAATCGACGCCGGCCTGCGCCGTCAGGCGATAGATCTGCGGGATTACGTTGTTGCGGTACAGGTCGGGATTTTCCGGGACGAAGTCCTTGATCTTCACGTCGGAATATCCGAGCGAACCGCTCAGACTAAGGCCGCGCATCGGCCGGATCGACAGTTCCGCCTCGGCGCCGACGACCTGGGTCTTGCCGATGTTCGAGATGGCGGTGAAGATGCCGACATTCTCGATCACGCGTGACGTCGAGAACTGCTGGCCCTTGAAGTCGGTGTAGAAGGCCGCGCCATTCAGCGTCACCAGGTTGCCGCCGAAGTTGCTCTTGAAGCCCACTTCATAGTTGTCAGCCGTTTCGGGATCATAGAACAGCAGGGTTTCGGCGCTGCTGCTCGGGTTGAAGCCGCCCTTGCGATAGCCACGCGAATAGGTCGCATAGGTGAACAGGTCCGGGCTCCACTTGTAGGAAACCGACGCCTTGCCCTGCGGCTCGCTGAACTTCTGCTTGAGGATCTGGCCGGTCAGGCGATCGAGATACGACTGGTTCTCCCAGTCGTAGCGGAAACCGCCGGTCAGCTCGAGCCGGTCGGTCAGCTCGTACGAAAGCTGGCCGAACAGCGCGAACGTCTCGTAGTGGCGCAGGTTGTCGTTGAGGCTGGAAACGCCGCCGACAGGATCGTAGCTGCTCTGATAGTCGCGCTTTTCATCCTGATAATAGCCGCCGGCGTTCCACTTCAACGGGCCGCTGCTGTCTGAGGTGAGGCGGAGCTCCTGCGACCAGGTCGTGTCGACAAAGCGCACGGTCTGCGAGGCGATGTTGGCGGCAGTGAAATCCGCGTCCGCCGTCGTATATTCGCGACCGCGCGAATAGGCGGTAACCGACGTCAGCGTCGCGAAGCCCGGGATGTCCCAGTCCGTCTTCAGCGAATAGGCGCGAAGCTTGCTCCGCACGATGCCGGCCTGGTTCTCGCTGGGGAGCGGGATGACATCCTTGAAGTCCTCGTCGGGAACGGGTGCCAGCCAAAGGCCGCCATTCTTGCTGTCCGTGGTCGAAGCGCTGAGCGCGAAGGAAATGTCGGAGGTCGGCGTGAAAATGAGCGAGCTACGCGTGGTCAGCCCCTCGCCGAAATCCGCGTTCTTGTCGTTGGCGAGGTTGTCGATCAGGCCATCGGTCTTGTAGGCGCTGGCGCCGGTCGAGAAGTACAGCTTGTCCTTGACGATCGGGCCGGAGAGACCGACGAGCCCACGCTTCTCGTCGCCGTTGAGATATTGGAACGAGGCCGTACCGGCGAACGTATCGGTCGGCTTGCGCGTCACGACATTGATCGCGCCCGCAATCGCGCCGCCGCCATAAAGCGTGCCCTGGGGGCCCCGCAGGATCTCGATCTGCCGGACGTTGACGAGGTCCTGCTGGAAGAACATCTGACCCGGCTGCACGACGCCGTCGACGACCGTGGCGAAGGGGAACTCGCCGTCGCGGCCCAATGTGGTGAAGCCACGGAAGGATATGGTCTTGTAGCCCGGATAGAGGCCGTCGAGCACGACCAGGTTCGGGGTCAGCCGCACCGCGTCCTGCAGCGTACGCAGGTCGGCACCCGCGATCTTCGCCTCGGTCACGACACTGATCGGATCGGCGATCGTCTGCGCGGTCTCGCTGCGCTTGCGGGCGGTAACCGTGATGTCGTTGGATGCGTTCTCGTCGACCGTCTGGGCGATGGCGGCCGGAGAGAAGGCGGAGAACGCTCCGGTAACCAGCCCGGCGCAGACCAGCGCCTTGGTCGAAATGGCGGTCCTGTAACGTGTTTTCATGGATTAAACCCTTTTGTGCTGAAAGGCCTGGACGCCACCGCCGCTGCGAAGGCGCGCCACTGTCTTCCTCCTGGTCCTGCACTCTCGCCGCGCTCGTCTCGACGCGGTCCTCTTGTGATCTTCATGGGCGCTGCGGCCGAGGGCGATGCTTCCATTTCGGCCCGCCGCGATCAATGAGATCGCCGTTGCGGTTTCATTGTCGCAGACGCAAATTAGCGTGCGAAACCGCCCCCGATTTCCAGTCCGGCGATCCCGTTGCGCGCGCCGTGCGGGCGCGATCGTCAAGGCAGTCGAGCTTGGCGAGCGTCGCGGCGATGCGAAAAGCGTTCGCGGCGCTGACGTCCTGAAACGGGGGCCGCACGCGGCCACCAGGAACGCCGCGCGCATCGAGGGCGGCTTTCAGGATGGCAGCGGCGGAACCGAAGCGCCCGACCAGCGAGGGCGTGAACCATTCGCGCATGATGACGCGATCCTTCGCACCGGCGGCGAGCGCTCCGGCGAAGTCACCCTGCCAGGCCAGGTTGTAGAAATCCGGCTGGTGCCTCCCGAGCACGCCACCCGCGCCGATGGTGCCGTCGGCATCATGCCTCTGCACCATCATCAATCCGACGTCGTCCAGCGGCAGACCGAACACGCGCACCCTGTCATTGAGGGCGAAAAACGTCGCCATGAAGCGCACCATGTCGCCCGTGGACTGCTTGATCGCGACGACGGCGTCGAGCGCCGCGATGCGCTCGAGCAGTGGCAGCGACATGTCGATACCGGTGCCGGGCGGCCAGTTGTCGACGCAGATCGGCAGGCGGCTGTGCCGGGCGATGGTCGTATAGAAGGCGAGGATGTCTTCGTCCCCCGGCCGGATGTAGGGCGGCGGCGTGACCAGCGCGCCCGCGAAACCCGCAGCATGCGCCGTGTCGATGTGCGCGACGACGTCCGCCGGGGTGTAGGCGCTGCATCCCGCGATCAGGGGAAGACGCGTCGCCATCTGCGCGCCGGCGGCCTCGAACAATGCATGACGTTCGTCGGCGTCGAGGCTGAACCATTCGCCGGTCGTGCCCGCGACGATCAACCCGTGCATCCCCTCGCCGTGCTGCCACTCGAGCAGGTCGCCGAGCGCGTCGAAATCGAGGTTGCGGCTCGCGTCGAAGGGCGTCGTGATCGCCGGAAGATATCCCTTCCACCCAATTCGATCGCGCTTGCGGGCCAAGACTGTTCCTTCCAATGGCAGTGGCAGCCGACCTGCCGCGCCGTCCTCCTAGCCGAGGGTTGGAACCATCCTCCGAAAATCTGTGTGCGCAGGCTGCAAGCAAGAGCGGCGCGGGCCGCTCGCGAAATCACGATATCTGAGCGATCGCTCCGACAATCTGCGGACCGTGTGCGCCGTCATACCGGCGGTAGCGCGCCGTCTCCGGCGTGGCGCCGCGCCACCCCGCGACGAGCGGACCTACCCCGACCGCTCCCGACGCGACCTCACACGGTCGCGGCTGCTTCGCTGGTCATCATCCGGACCTCATAGATATCCGCCTCACCCGCCCGCGCGGTGAACGATACGGTGGCTCGGGCCGCATCTGCCGCGGCCAGCGGATAATCCACCGCCACGAACTTGCCCACCTTCGGCCCCACCCGCCGTTCGGTCGCGAGCAGCGTGCCGTCGACGCGGATCTCGATCTCCCGGTCGATGTCGCCGCCCCAGTAGATCACGCGCAGCACAGCCGGCCCCGGCTTGCGCGCGAGGTCGATCGACAGGCTCTGCCCCGGTTTCAGCTTGCGCGCGCTGCGGCCGTGGAGCTGGACGGTGGCACTTTCCGCCGCCTTGAACGCGTGGTCGCGTTCCGGCTGCATCTCGCCGAGATAGACGGTGTCGACGGTGCGTTTCGCCAAGGCCTGCCGTTCGGCCTCGGCCGCGACATAGCCATCACGTGCGATCGCCCAGCGTTCGGGGGTGAAGGTCGGGAAATAGACCGCGGTACGCCGGTCATACTGGTTGAAAAAGGGTGCGAGGCTGATCGGCTCGCCCAGCGCCGACCGTGCGGTGAAGCGGTGCGCGCCGTCCGCCGGCGCAAGCGTGGCTTCGGCATCGCCGGCGGCAACGAGCGCGGGGCCGGCGCCTTCGAACGGCGCGGCCGCCGGCCCGAGATCCGCGGCGAGCACCAGCGGACCATGCGTGAAAGCGATCAGCGTCGGATCGTCGGGCGTCGGCTCGGCAGCGAGCGCCATCGGCAGGTCAAGGCGGATGCGCTGGCCGGCGCGCCAGCGGCGGCTGAGAACGGCATAGCCATCGCGCCGTTCGATCGACACTGCCTTGCCGTCCACGCTGAGGCGCGGCTCATGCGCCCATGCCGGCAGGCGCAGCGCGAGCGCGGTGGGTGCGGCCGGTGCCTTGCGGATGGTGAGATCGACCACCCCGTCCATCGGAAAACGCGTGTCGAGATCGAGCGCGAGGCCTTGCGCGCCCAGGTCGAGCGACGAGGGGATGAACAGGTTGACGTAGAGCGTGCCCGGCGCCTGCCAGTAGATCGATTCCGCATGTTTGGCGTGACTCTCGATGCCAGAGCCGACGCAGCACCAGAAGCTTTCCTCCGCGGTCGAATAGCTCCGGCGCGCACCGGCCGAAAGCGGCATGAAATAGACGAAGGCACCATCCGAGGGCCGCTGGTGCGCCATGATATGGTTGAGCTGGACGCGTTCGAAATAGTCGAACCAGCCCGCGTCCGGCTGCCATGCATAGAGGTGCCGGGTGAGCTTCATCATGTTGTAGCTGTTGCACGCCTCGCAGGTCGCCTCGGTGATGGCGCCGGCAATGGCATTGGGCGGGCCGAAATGCTCGCGCTCGGAATTGCCGCCGATCACATAGCTGTGGCGGCCGGTCACCGCCTTGTGGAAGAAGCGGGCGGCGGTGGCCTGCCGCGGCTCGCCGGTGAGTTCATAGAGCCGCGCGAGGCCGATCAGCTTGGGGATCTGGGTGTTGGCGTGGAGCCCGGCGAGTTTGTCCTGCTCGGCCGCAAGCGGGTCCAGCACCGCCTTGTGGCGGATCTTCTCCGCCATCCGCAGCCAGCGCGGATCGCCGGTCAGCGCATAGGTTTCGGCATAGCTGTCGTTGAGGCCGCCATGCTCCGCGCGCAGCACCTGCTGCATCTGCGCATCGTCGAGCGGTTCCAGCACGCCGGCGAGGTAGGCGGAAAGACCGAGGGCGATCGGGAGCGCCCGGCGGTTGCCCGCCAGCCGGTGCGCATCGAGCAACCCGGCATGAACCTTGTGCCAGGTGTAGAGCGGCACCCAGCCACCGTTGAGGTCGAAGCCCTGCGTGCGGATCTCGCCGCGGCGCACCTCCTCGAACACGATCTTGCCGTCCACCGTCTTGCCGTCACGATCGACGGTGGTGCCGCCGCAATAGCCATCGCCATGCGCCGCCTGGATCCGCGCCATCTCCGCGAGGCCATGGTCGAGCCGCGCGGCAAGCGCCGCGTCACCGCCATTGGCGATCGCGAGCGAGCAGGCGGAGAGCCAGTGGCCGAGCGAATGGCCGGCAATGCCCTGCGCTTCCCACCCCTCGTAACGCGGCGCCGGCGCAGGCAAACCAGCCGAGAGATAGAAATTGTGCAGCAGCCGCTCAGGATCGAGCGACAGCAGGTAACGCCGGTTGGCGGCGGCGGCGTCGGCGAAGATCGACGGCTTCAACCGCACATGCCGGAGCGCGACGGGCTCGACCTTGCGGATCGTCACGCCCGCGGGCGTGGCGGCAAAGGCTGGTCCGACGAATGCGGCGGCGGCCGTACCGGCGAGCATCTGCCGACGCGACAGGCGCAGCGGGGCGCCCGCCATGACATCGTGGCCGTTCCAATTCATCCCTGCCTCCATTGCCGTCTCCATCGCCGCGGCATCGACGTGATTACTCGGAGTATAACTGCAGGAGCTGCGGTGAAAAGGGAAGACCGAAGAAGCGCGCTCAGGCGTTGAGGGCGTTGATCGCCCGATGCACCCGCGCCTCGACTTCGGCGCGCGGCAGGCCGGGCGGAATCGTCTCGCCGACGCGGAAGGTGATGGTGCCGGGATGCTTGGTCATCGCGCGCGTCCACAGCCGGCCGCTGTCGAGCGCGATCGGCACCACCGGCAGCCCGAGCGCCTTGTAGAGCCCGGCAAACCCGGCGCGGATCGGCGGCGTTTCGCCCGGCGGCACCCGCGTGCCCTCGGGGAAGATGAGCACTGATCGCCCTTCCCTTGCCGCCGCCTTTGCCGCCGTCAGCATTTCGCGCATTGCGCGGGCACCGGCGTCGCGGTCGACCGGGATGATGCCGTAACGGCGCGCCGCCCAGCCCCACAGCGGAATGCGCGCGAGTTCAGCCTTCATCACCACTGCGGGCGCATCGAACATCGGAATCGCGCGCAGCGTTTCGTACATCGCCTCATGCTTGAGCGCGATGAGCACCGGCCCATCGGGAAGTTCGCCCTCGATCCGGGTCCGGATGCCGAGCAACGAATAGGCAGACCCGATGAAGAACCGGCCCCACGCATCGGCCACGGCGATCAGCCAGCGCCGATCGACCAATCCCACCAGGAGCGCGATGAAGACGAAGGGCACCGTCGCGACATAGAAGACGAGCGTGAACAGCAGCGAGCGCAATGCGGCGATCATGCTCAAAGCCCCACGAGCACGGCGGCGCGGCGCAGCAGGAATTTGTTATACTCCATCAGCAGCATCCCGAAATTGGGGTCACTCTTCACGGCATCGCCGACCACGGTCACGTCACGCGGCAGCGAATGCCGGAGTTCCAGCGCGGCGCGCGGCATGTGCCAATCGGTGGTGACCAGACGGACGCTGCGATAGCGCCGCGCCGCGATCCAGCGCGCGGTCTCCTCGCCGTTGGAGCGCGTGTCGACGGCCTCATGGCCCAGATCGACGCAGCAATCGAACAGCGCGAGCGGTGCGCGGGTGCGCGCGGCCAGTTCGTGGGGCTTCACCGCCGGCGCCACGCCCGAAACGAGCATCCGCTTGGCCAGGCCGCGGCGCATCAGCGCCAGCCCGCGCTCGATCCGGCCGGGACCGCCGGTCAGCACCACGATCGCGTCGGACCGCGCCGGCGGCAGCGGCTGCGGCAACAGCACCACGAACAGGGCGAAGCCCAGCGCCCAGACGATCAGCAGCAGCGAAGCGGCACGGCGGATCATGGCAGACGTTCCAGCGCGCGCAGGATGGTGAGCCGGGCGGCAGTCATCGCCAGCACCCCACCGGCGACCGGCAGACCGGCGAGCAGCAGCCATCCGCCCCAGCCGATCGAGCCCGCAGCGAGCGCGGCCGCGCCGACCGCCGCGATCCGCGCGCCGATCGCCAGCAATGTGACGATCGCCGCGGCTGCCCCGGCGATGCCGCCGAACAGCGCGTCGAGCCCGATGCGCCGCTGGAAGAGGCCGGCGATGCGGCCGTCGGTCTCGCCAAGCAGATGGAGGGTGGCAATGGTCTGGCGATGCGCGTCGAGCGCGCCCCGCGCCGTCAGCACAACGGTTGCGGCGGTGGCGGCAGCGGCCAGCGCAACGATCACGCCCGCCAGCAACGTCAACGCGCCGAGCAGCCCGGAGAGTGGCGCGAGCCATGCGGCGTGGCGATCGATCCGCGCGCCGGGCGCGACACGCGCCAGCACCGCCTCGATCCGCGCCAGCACCGCCGCCTCGTCCGCCGGCGCGAAGTCGAGATCGATCAGCACGGGCACCGGCAGATCGGCGTCGATGCTGCCCGCGCCCAGCCAGGGTTCGAGCAGCGCGGCGATCTCCGCATCGGTCACGCGACGGACGCCGTCGATACCGGGCATGCTGCGCAATGCGGCGCTTGCGGCCTTCGCCGCGGCCGCGCGGCGGACAGGATCGGCCTCGACGATCTGGACCGTCGCGCGGCCGGCAAGGTCCGAACGCAACCCTCCGGCGGCGTTGGAAAGGCCGATGCCGGCGGCAGTCGCGAGCACCGCCAGGAACATCATGATCGCCACCACCCAGGGCATCGGCCCCAGCGAACGGCCTTCGGGCAGCAGCTTGCGGTCGGCCGCGCTGCCGAACGACCGGACGATCACGTCACCGATCCGCGCAGCGGTCGTCATGCCGCCGCCCCCGTTTCGGATTGCCGCCGCGGCGGGAAGCGCAGCGCGCCGGTGGGGTCGGCGAGGCGACCGCGGTCGAGCCGCATGATCTGCGGATCGGCCACCGCCTGCAGCAGGTGGATGTCGTGCGTCGCCACCACCAATGTGGTGCCCAGCCGGTTGAGGCCGTCGAACAGGCGGAACAGCCGCGCCGCCATTTCCGCATCGACATTGCCGGTCGGCTCATCCGCGATCAGCAGCTCCGGTCGGCCGATCACCGCGCGCGCGATCGCCACCCGCTGCTGCTCGCCGCCCGACAGCGTTTCGGGCCGCGCCCCGGCGCGGTCACCCAGCCCGACCCAGTCGAGCATTTCCCCCACGGGCCCGGCGATCTCGCTATCCGCCGCCCCGGCGACGCGCAGCGGCAGCGCGACATTGTCGAAGACCGAAAGGTGCGGCAGCAGCCGGAAATCCTGGAACACCACACCGATCCGGCGACGCAACGCGGGCAGGCGCGCGCGCGGAACATGCGCGACATCCTCACCGAACAGCCGCACCGTGCCGGTGGTGGGCCTCAGCGCCAGATAGAGGAGCTTCAGCAGCGAGGTCTTGCCCGCCCCCGAGGGACCGGTGAGGAAATAGAAGCTGCCGGGTGCCAGCGCGAAACTGACCCCCGAAAGCACATCGCCCCCGGCGCCATAGCGTAGCCCGACATCCTCGAATTGTACGATGCTGCCCAAGCCGCTTCCCGGTTCGCCCATTCGCTCTCGCCATCGCACAGCCGCAGGTGCGGCGTAAAGCGGCCGCGATCGTCCGCGGCCATGCTTCGACGCTTGCCAGCGGCGCGCCAACGGTGCTTAGAAGCAGCGGACGGCGTGGATGGCGCCCGAGAGTGACAGAAAAGTCTGCCCGCGAACGATGATCCTGCAGTGCCCCGAATGCCGGACGAGCTACTCCGTGCCCGACGACGCGATCGGCGCGGAAGGGCGCTCGGTGCGGTGCGCGGCGTGCAAGCATAGCTGGTTTCAGCCCCCCATCGACGGGGACGGGGCGGCAGACCCAACCGGTGACCCGCTTCCTGCCGAAACCCCGGCCGATGCGGCAGCGGCCGATGCCGTGCCCGAAGCCCCGGCCACGCAAGGCGACGCGGCTGAGGAACCCGCAGCCGTCGCGGTGGAAGAGCCGGTGGCCGACACCGTCGCCAGCCCGCCCGCCGCCAGCCCGCCCGCGTTGCCGAAGCCGCGACGCTCGCGCCGCTGGATAGGGGTCGCCGCGTGCGGCGTGCTCGCGCTGATCGCGGGCGTGCTCGCGCTGTTCTATTTCGGCACGCCGACCTTCGCCGCCGATCTCGCCAGCCGCCTCGGCTTCTCGGTGCCGGCGCCGCGCGTGGTGCTGCTGATCGAGCCGCCCACGACCGAACGGCGTGAGATGGAAAGCGGCAACGAACTGCTCGCGATCAGCGGCCGGATCGTCAACCCGACCGACAGCCCGCAGCGCGTGCCCGACATCCTCGCCGAACTGCGCGATACCAGCGGCCGCGTGGTCTATGGCTGGACGATCACCCCGCCCAGCCGCGAGATCGCGCCGCGCGCGACGATGGCGTTCAACAGCGCCGAGGTGGATGTGCCGCGCGCATCGAACAAGTTGCAGCTGAGCTTCTCGGGCGACGCCCCCCGCAAGTGACGGCGATCAGCGCGCCAGTGCCGCTTCCGCCTGCCTGAGCGCAGTGCTGGGCGGCGCCGGCACTGCCTTGTCTCCCGAGGCGCGGCGATACCGCCCCGGACTCACCCCCGTCACCCTGCGGAAAGCCTTCGAGAAAGCGGATTCATTGTCATAGCCGACGCGGTAGGCGATGCCGGCGATCGGCTCCGCCGACTGGCGCAGCATGGTACCGGCACGATACATCCGCCAGCGCGTGACATAGTCGAGCGGCGTCAAGCCGACGCGGGCGCGAAAGCGGGCGGCGAACGAAGATCGCGACATCCCGGCGAGCCGCGCGAGTTCGTCGACTGTCCAGCCATGGTCGACCGCGCCGTGGATTGCGCCGATCACGGGTGCCAGCCGGGGATCGCCGAGCGCACCCAGCCAGCCGCCCGCTTCCTCACCGGCCCGATCGGCGTAGGCGCGGATCGCCTGGATGAAGAGAATGTCGGCCAGCCGGCTGACGACGATCGAGGTACCGAGGTTGCGCTCTCCGGTTTCGAACGCGAGCAGTTGCAGCGTCGCCTGGATCATCTGCGACTGATCCTCGGCCACGCGCGCCAGGATCAGCCGCGGCATCAGATCGATGAGCGGCCGGGCACTGATCTCGTCGAACATGAACCAGCCGGTAATCACGGTCGCAGCGATCCCGCCGCCGCCGTGCCGCACGACATGATGCTTATGTTCGCGCAAGGCATCGAAGCAGAATTTGGTGGGAGAGGCGGGATCGTCCTGCAGCACATAGCGCAGGCCCGAGGCGATCACGTAGCAGTCACCGGTTTCGAGCCAGACCGGTGCCTCGCCGTCGACGCTCAGCCAGCAGCCGCCCTGCGCGACAAGGCCGAAGCGCGCCGCGCGGCCCTGCATGAATTCCACCCCCCATGGGGCGCTGCCTTCGAACCGCGCGTAAAGCGCGGTACGGGTTCGCATGGCGGAAAAGACGTCATCAAGCGGATCGATGGACATTTGGACGACCGACACAGGTTTTGCGCGTTCTAGCGCTTCATCGTCTCAAATTCCAGTAGCACAATGCAACCATTGTCAACAGTCCGCAAGGAGAGTGTGATGGTTCGCATGATATCCCTGGCAGCCGCCGGCTGCCTCGCCGCCGCGGCGATGCCGGCCTGGGCGGGCACCGCCGGCGAAGTCCGCTTCGCCGATGGCGTCGCCGTGCCCGAAAAGGTGGTGGTGGAGGACCGGCTGTGGCGGTGCGCCGAACGCCAGTGCAGCGGCCCGGGCGAGACCTGCGGCGTAGCGATGATGCGCGCCTGCAAGACGCTGGCGCGCAGCGTCGGCACCGTCGCCAGCTATCGTGTCGGCGTCGCCGGACTTGAGGCGGACGCGCTCCTGACCTGCAACGCCGCGGCAGACTGAGCCGCCGGCGCTCGCGGCGTCAGTTCTTGATCTTCCAGCCGCGCGCGATCACCGCATAGGTAATGCCGAGCAAGACGAGGTTGATCAGCAGGATCAGCACCGCACCCGCGACGATCGGCGAATCCGCGCGCTGGAGGAAGCCGTAGCGGAAGCCCGAGATGATGTAGAAGAACGGGTTGGCGTGGCTGACCATCTGGAAGGCCGGGCTCAGCCGGTCGACCGAATAGAAGGTGCCCGACAGCAGCGAGAGCGGCCCGACGACGAAATTGCTGACGGCGGCGGCATGGTCGAACTTTTCCGCCCAGACCGAGGTCAGCACGCCGAGCGTCGACAGGAACACCGCGCCGAGCAGCCCGAACCACAGCACGCTCAACGGGTGCGAGGGCACAATGTGGACGCCCGGCCACAGCAGCATCGCGACCCACACGGTGAGGCCGACCAGCACCGCGCGCGTGGTGGAGGCACCGACCAGTGCCGCGAGCAGTTCGGCGGTGGACAGCGGCGGCATCAGATAATCGACGATGGTGCCCTGGATCTTGCCGGCGAGCAGCGAGAAGCTGGCATTGGCGAAGGCGGCCTGCATCATCCCCATGATGATCAGGCCTGGGGCGACGAAATCGGCGAAGGGCACGCCCATCACCGTCGTGCCGCCACGGCCGAGCGCGACGGTGAAGATGACGAGAAAAAGCAGCGTCGTCAGCGCGGGCGCCCAGATCGTCTGGAGCTGCACCTTGAAGAAACGCCGCACCTCCTTGATATAGAGCGCACGCATCCCTGCCCAGTTGACGTTCCTGATGGTCGGGACGCCAGGTGGGTTGCGGACTCCGGATTCGGGCTGGCCGTTCATTGCCGGATCGCCTATCGGCGTTCGGCCCAACCCGCAAGACGAACTGATCGGCAGGCCATGTTTGGCCGCAGAGATATTTGAACAAGGACGACCGATGGCCTGGACGGACGAGCGCATCAACCAGCTCAAGACGATGTGGGAACAGGGGATGACCGCGAGCCAGATCGCCGAGGAACTCGGCGGTGTGAGCCGCAACGCCGTGATCGGCAAGGCGCACCGGCTTGGCCTGCAGTCGCGCCCGTCACCGGTGAAGGCGAACGATAGCGAGGCGAAGGCCGAGGAGCGTCGCGCCGCGGCGCCGCCGCCGCCGCGTGCCGCCGAACCCGTGCCTGCCCCGGTGCCGGTGCCGGTGCCGGCAGCGGCCCCTCGCCCTGCCCCGGCGACCACCGCTGCCGCCGCCGAACCGCAGTCACCCCCGGCCGAAGCCGCGCCCCGCCCTGCCGAACCGGCGATGCGCTCGGTCGGCCCCGGCGGCTTCCTGCGTCAGGGCCCCGGCGACCAGCAGGCACCGATCCCGCCCGCGCCGCCCCGCCGCCTCGTGCCGGCGAAGCCCAGCGCCGACATCGCCGGCAAGACCAGCCTGCTCGAACTGAACGACCGCATCTGCAAGTGGCCGCTGGGCCATCCGGGCGAGCCGGACTTCCACTTCTGCGGCGTGCAGGTGAACCCCGGCTTTCCCTATTGCGTCGAGCATTGCGGGCAGGCCTATCAGGCGCAACTGCCCCGGCGCGACCGCCGCCCGCCGCCGCCGCTGCCCTTCGGCGGCCCGCGCGTTCGCTGATACAAAAAAGGCCGGCGCGAAGGCGCCGGCCTTTTTCGTTCGGACCCGCTCCCGCCGAAGCGGAAGCGGGTCTGGTCGTCAGAACCGGAACGAAGCGGTTGCGCGCACGCTGTGCGTGTTGAACTTGTCGTCGCCCCGCTGGAAGTCGGTGCCGTCCGCATTGACGAGGCGGAACGGGTTGGTCAGCGGCGCGGTGCCGGGACCCGCCCGGACGACATAATCATCGTCCTTCAGGCTCGTGTAGAGATATTGCAGGCCCACCGAGAAGTGGCTGCCCAGCTTCTGCTCGACACCGCCGCCCGCGCTCCAGCCCCAGGCATCCGAATTGCCGCTGCCGGCAAAGGCATTGGCGCCGTTGCTGGTCGAGAAGCTGTTCTTGATCCGGGCCCAGGCACCGCCGCCCGTGCCGTAGAAGAGCGTGCTGCCGTTCGGCGTATAACCGGCACGCAGGCGGGCGCCGGCATTATATTTGAACTCGCGGGTCATCGTGTAACGGGCTGGCGTCGTGCTGAACGCGGAGACGCTGTCCACCGCCTCGCTCTTGCCGAATTCACCGACGACGCCGACGACGAAGGAGCCCATCTGCCGGTCGAAGCCGACATGGCCGTAATATTCGATGCCGTCCTTATCGCTTCTGCAGCCTGCATCCCGGGTCGAGCCCAGCGCGCGGCCACCGCAGAAACCCGGTGAGAATGCGTTGGCACCTGACGCGGTGTTGACCGTGTCGCCGAAATCGCCGTCCAGATCGGTGTCGAAATCGATGCGCGAGCCGCCATCATTGGGCTGCAGCGTCGCACCGAACGATCCGCCGACATAAACGCCGGAAAAGCCGTCCGTGGCCGCTTCCTGCGCCGCAGCCGGCATCGCCACCGACACCAGGCCAAGCGCCGCAACCGACGCCAGATATTTGATACGCATACGCTACTCCATGCTCGCTCATTCAAGCCCGGTAGGAACAAAGACGGCGTGGGATCGATCCATGGCACCGATCGTTCGCGCCGCATCTGTGGCCGGAATGCAACAGGCCCATCCGGCTACGCGGCGGGGCCATGCCTTGCCAGCAACGCTTCGGGGCCCCATAGCCTTCGCCCATGTCTGACGACGATCTGTTCGCGGCCCCCATCCCCACGTCCGGCGCCTACGACGCCTCGTCGATCGAGGTGCTGGAGGGACTTGAGCCGGTGCGCCGCCGCCCCGGCATGTATATCGGCGGCACCGACGAGCGCGCCTTCCACCATCTCGCCGCCGAAGTGCTCGACAATGCGATGGACGAGGCCGTCGCCGGCCACGCCAGCCGCATCGAGGTGCTGCTCGAACCCGGCAACCGGCTGACCATCGTCGACAATGGCCGCGGCATCCCGATCGACCCGCACCCGAAATTCCCGGGCAAGTCGGCGCTCGAAGTCATCATGACCACGCTCCATTCGGGCGGCAAGTTCGCGGGCAAGGCCTATGCGACCTCGGGCGGCCTCCACGGCGTGGGCGTCAGCGTGGTCAACGCGCTGTCGAGCGAGACGGTGGTCGAGGTCGCGCGCAACAAGGAACTTTTCCGCCAGAGCTTCTCGCGCGGTGCGGTGATGACCCCGCTGCAGAAGCTGGGCGGCACCCCCAACCGCCGCGGCACCAGCGTGACCTTCGTCCCCGACACGGAGATCTTCGGGGAGATGCATTTCAAGCCGGGGCGCCTGCACAAGCTCGTGCGATCCAAGGCCTATCTGTTCGCGGGCGTCGAGATCCGCTGGAAATGCGCGCCCGAACTGATCGGCGACGACACGCCGCCCGAGGCAGTGTTCCAGTTCCCCGGCGGGCTTTCGGATCATCTGCGCGCGCAGCTCGAGCAGCGCGAGTGCGCGACCACCGAATTCTTCGCCGGTCGCCATCCGTTTCCGGACGAGCAGGGCCGCGTCGAATGGGCGGTGGCCTGGCCGCTGTGGTCGGAGGGCAGCTATAGCTGGTATTGCAACACCATCCCCACCCCCGATGGCGGAACGCACGAGACCGGGCTGCGCGCGGCGCTGGTGAAAGGCATTCGCGCGTTCGGTGAGCTGGTCGGCCAGAAAAAGGCCAGGGACATCGCCCCCGAAGACGTGATGACCGGTAGCGAACTGATGCTGAGCGTGTTCATCCGCGATCCGCAGTTCCAGAGCCAGACCAAGGACCGGCTGACCAGCCCGGAGGCGGCGCGGCTCGTGGAGAACGCCGTCCGCGACCATTTCGACCATTTCCTCAATGAGAACATGGAGCGCGGCCGCGCGCTGCTGGGCTTCGTCCTCGATCGCATGGACGAACGGCTGCGCCGCAGGGCGGAGCGCGAGGTCAAGCGCAAGACCGCGACCGCGGGCCGCAAGCTGCGCCTGCCCGGCAAGCTGACCGACTGCTCGGCGGACGATCCGGCGGGCACCGAATTGTTCATCGTCGAGGGCGACAGCGCCGGTGGCTCCGCCAAGCAGGCACGTGACCGCAAGACGCAGGCGATCCTGCCGATTCGCGGCAAGATCCTCAACGTCGCCTCGGCGAACACCACCAAGATCCTCGCCAACCAGGAAATCGCCGACCTGATCCAAGCGATCGGCTGCGGCACGCGCGACAAATGCGTGCCCGACAATCTGCGCTACGAGCGGATCGTCATCATGACCGACGCCGATGTGGACGGCGCGCATATCGCGACATTGCTGATGACCTTCTTCTTCCAGGAAATGCCCGAGCTCGTCCGCCGCGGGCATCTCCACCTCGCGCAGCCGCCGCTGTACAGGTTGGTCGCAGGCGGCAAGAGCGCCTATGCGCGCGACGAAGCGCACCGCGCCGAGTTGGAACGCACCGAATTCAAGGGCAAGAAGGTCGAGGTCAGCCGCTTCAAGGGCCTCGGCGAGATGAACCCGCAACAGCTTCGCGAAACGACGATGGATGTGCGTACGCGCTCCATGCTGCGCATCACCCTGCCGCAGGAATATGAGGAGCGCGCCGGCGTGCGCGACCTTGTCGACCGGCTGATGGGCCGGAACCCGGAGCATCGTTTCACGTTCATCCAGGAAAATGCGGCACGGCTCGACGAGGAAGCGATCGACGCATGACCGTGAAGCGGGTCGGGCGAACAGCGGACGGGGGTTGCGGGCGATGACCGGCACGTCCGTGGCGCGCAACGCGGATGCGATCCGCACCGAAACCGCGATCAAGGTTGCGCGGGTTATCTGCATCCTCGGCATCGTCTATGTGCATAGCTGGACGGGGCTGACGCTCGATCAATCCAAGGCGCTGAGCCACGGCACCCAGTCGGTTTATCGCGCGGTTCTGGTCGAATTGCTCGGCCGGTCGTCGGTGCCGCTGCTCAGCGTGATTTCAGGCTATCTCGTCGTCGGCTCCGCGATGAAGCGCAGCTATGGCCGCTTCGTCGGCGGCAAGGCGCGCGCGATCGTGGCGCCGATGGTCGCATGGAATGCGATCGCGATTCTCACGATCCCCACCATCGGTACGCTCGCCGGCATGCAGGTGCCGGTGCCGCGCGACGCGCAATGGTTCGCGGACGAACTGTTCGCGCTCACCCGCGCCAACGACATCAATGTGCAGATGCCGTTCCTGCGCGATCTGTTCCTGTGCATGCTGGCCGCCCCCCTGCTCGTCCGCGCGCGCGGCTGGATGCTCGGGATCGCGGCAGCGCTTGTGCTCGCATGGATCCTCACCGAATGGCGCACAATCCTCTTCCTGCGGCCGCCGATCCTGTTGTTCTTCCTGATCGGCATCGGCGTGCGCCGCGCCAAGATCGGCCCGAAGCTCGCGCAGATCTCGCCGTTGCTGGTCCTGCCCGCCTTCCTGTTGCTGGGCGGCGTGAAGCTGTGGACGGTGCTGGAAGGGCCGATCGTACTCGGCACGCTGCCCCTGTCGATGGCAGCCGTCGATCTGGTGCTGCGCTTCGCCGGCGCGCTCGCCTTCTGGCAGGCGGCATGGCGCCTCGCGGACTCGCGCTTCTCGCCGATCTTCTGGCGGCTGGAACCCTATATGTTCCTGCTGTTCTGCTCGCACCTCGTGGTGCTGTGGCTGGGCGGCCCGCTGATCGGGCAGTTCACCGGCGCTCTGGGTGCGCCGCTCTACCCGGCGTATCTCACGCTCCAGCCTGCGCTTGTGCTGGTCTTCACGCTGTTCCTCGCGATCATCCTGCGGCGCCTGCCTGCCTCCATCGGCGACATCCTCTCCGGCGGCCGTCTGCCGCGCGGAGCGGACGAGACCCGGCAGCCCGCGCTCGCGGTCAGCCGCTGACCTGGCGCCGACGATGCCCATGGCCGACCGCGTCCTCGTCATCGACGAAGGCACCACCTCGACCCGTGCGATGCTGTTCGACGCATCGGGCAACGTTCTGGCGAGCGCACAGGCGGAACTGACGCAGGGCTATCCCGGCCCCGGCCTCGTCGAGCATGACGCCGCCGAAATCTGGGACAAGGTGCTGGAAACCTGCCGCGCGGTGATCGCCCAAGCGGGCGACGCGGATGGCATCGCCGCGATCGGCATCACCAACCAGCGCGAAACGGTGGTGTTCTGGGATCGCGAGACCGGCGAGCCGCTTGCGCCGGCGATCGTCTGGCAGGATCGCCGCACCGCCGATATCTGCCGCCGCCTGAAGGAGGATGGCGAGGAACCGGGGGTGCGGGCGCTGAGCGGGCTGCTGCTGGATCCCTATTTCTCCGGCAGCAAGATCGGCTGGGCGCTGGAGCATTGGCCGCAACTGCGCGAGGCAGGCACCCGGCTCGCGATCGGCACCGTCGAGTCCTATCTCGTCCACCGGCTGACCGGCGGGCTCCACATCAGCGACGCCACCAACGCTTCGCGCACCGCGCTGATGGCGATCGGCAGCGGCGGCTGGGACGACGGACTGTGCGACCTCTTCCGCGTGCCGCGCCGGCTGCTGCCCGAGATCGTCGATTCCGCCGGCCGCTTCGGCGAGACGCTGCCCGAATTGTTCGGCCGCGCGATCCCGATCTGCGGGCTTGCGGGCGACCAGCAGGCCGCCTCGATCGGCCAGCGCTGCCTGACGCCCGGCGACACCAAGGCGACCTATGGCACCGGCGCCTTCGTTTTGACCCACACCGGCACGACGTTGCCGCGCTCGCGCCACCGTCTGCTCGGCACCGTCGCCTGGCAGCTTGGCGGCGCGCGCAGCTATGCGCTGGAAGGGTCGGTGTTCGTCGCCGGCAGCCTCGTCAAATGGCTGCGCGACAGCCTGAAGCTGATCGAAAGCGCCGCCGAGACCGAGGGGCTGGCGCGATCCGTCACCGACAATGGCGGCTGTTACCTCGTGCCCGCGCTGTCGGGGCTGGGCGCGCCCCATTGGGAACCGGGCGCGCAGGGCGTGATCGCCGGGCTCGGCTTCGCGACCAGCCGCGCGCATGTCGTGCGCGCCGCGCTGGAGTCGATGGCGCACCAGACCTACGACCTCAAGGCTGCCTTCGCCGCCGATGGCTTCGACTGGACGACCTTGCGGATCGACGGCGGCATGGCCGCCAACGACTGGATCGCGCAGGATCTGGCCGACATGCTCGACGTGCCGGTCGAGCGGCCCGCCTTCATCGAGACCACCGCGGTGGGCGCGGCGATGCTCGCCGGGCTCGGCTGCGGGCTGTTCGGCAAGCTCGACGAGGCAGCGACGATGCGCGGGGCCGTCGACGAATTCCAACCCGCGGCGAACGCGACGCTGCGCGACACCCGCCTCGCCGGCTGGCGCAAGGCCGTCACCGCCGCGATCGGGTGATGCTGCCCGCGACGCCGCACGCGGAGGGCCTGCGCATCGCCGTGCGGGTGACGCCGCGCGCATCGCGCGACGCGATCGAGGGCGTGGCAGCGGATGCGGCGGGCCGCCCCGAACTGCGCGTCCGCATCACCGCCGCCCCGGTCGACGGCAGCGCCAACACCGCCGTGATCGCCCTGCTCGCCAAGGCGCTCGACGTGCCACGCCGCGATACAAGCCTGCTGTCGGGCACGACCGCGCGATCGAAGCAATTGCTGGTGAAGGGCGACCCTGCCGTGCTTTCCGCCCGTCTCGCGACGCTGGTCGGCGCCTGACTCAGCGCTCCGGCACCGGATAGCCGCGCCATGGCTTGATCTGGCGGATGACGAAGCTGGTCCGCATCGCCGACACGCCGGGTAGCTGGGCGAGGCAGTTGCGGTGGATGTCGTCGAACGCGGCTAGGTCCGGTGCGGCGACGCGGATCACATAGTCGGCCGCGCCCGAGGTGAGATCGCAGGACAGGATATCGTCGAACCGGCCGACGGCCTCCTCGAACGCGTCCATCGCCTCGCGGCTCTGGCGGGTCAGCGAGATTTCGACCAGCGCGTGGAGGCCGAGGCCCAGCCGCTCCGGATCGAGCCGCGCGCCATACCCCTCGATATAGCCTTCGCTTTCCAGCATCCGGATGTGACGATGGCACGCCGAACTCGACAATCCGGCATATTCGGCCAGTTCGACGATGGGTCGCCGTGAGTCGGCCTGCAACGCCTCAAGCAGGATCCGATCGGCCTTGTCCATTTTTGCTCCATCCCATCATTTGATCGAAACCGGGATGGAATCCCGCCCGATCAGCTTGGCAGCGCCATATCAGGGAGAAAATTGCGCGCAAACCGCGATACACTGTCGCGACCTTTGCAGGGGAGAGCTTCGATGATCGTCGGCACCGTACGGGAAATCAAGAATCACGAATATCGCGTCGGCCTGACGCCCGAGAGCGTCACCGAACTGGTCGCACATGGCCACGACGTTCTGGCCGAAACCGGCGTGGGTGACGGCATCGGCTCGGGTGACGACGCCTATCGCGCCGCCGGCGCGACGATCGTCGCGACCGCCGCCGAGATCTTCGCGCGCGCCGAGATGATCGTGAAGGTGAAGGAACCGCAGCCCGCCGAACGCGCGATGCTGCGCGAGGGCCAGATCCTCTATACCTATCTCCACCTCGCGCCCGACCCCGAGCAGACCCGCGACCTGATCGCCTCCAAGGCGGTGTGCATCGCCTATGAGACCGTGACCGACGCCTCGGGCGGCCTCCCGCTCCTCAAGCCGATGAGCCAGGTCGCCGGCCGCCTCTCGATCCAGGCCGGCGCGACCGCGCTGGAGAAGGCCCATGGCGGCCGCGGCGTGCTGCTGGGCGGCGTGCCGGGCGTGCTGCCCGCGAAGGTCGCGATCATCGGCGGCGGCGTGGTCGGCTTCAACGCCGCACAGATGGCCGCCGGCATGGGCGCAGACGTGACCATCCTCGATCGTTCGCCCGAGGTACTGGAGCGGCTGGGCATTTATTTCGAGGCGCGTGCCAAGACGCGCTTCTCCAACCGCGCCAACCTCGCCGCGGCGGTGGCCGAAGCGGATCTGGTAATCGGCGGCGTGCTGATTCCGGGCGCCGCCGCCCCCAAGCTCGTCACCGCCGACATGCTCAAGACGATGAAGAAGGGCGCGGTGCTCGTCGACGTCGCGATCGACCAGGGCGGCTGCTTCGAAACCAGCCGCGCGACCACGCATGCCGAGCCGACCTACATCATCGACGGCATCGTCCATTATTGCGTCGCCAACATGCCCGGCGCCGTCGCGCGTACCAGCACCTATGCGCTCAACAACGTGACCCTGCCGCATGCGCTGCGCATCGCCGATCTCGGCTGGAAGGCTGCGCTGGCGCGCGACCCGCACCTGCTGGCGGGCCTCAACGTCTGCAACGGCCATGTCACCTATGAGGCGGTCGCGCGCGATCTCGACCTGCCCTATGTGCCTGCCGCCGACATGATCCGCTGAAAACAGGCATAACCATCTCCGGCCGGCGCATATTTGCGTCGGCCGCGCCAAATGATGTGTGATTTTTGGCGCAATCGATCTTCCCAATGCCCTGAAACTCGCTCATGCTGCCTGTCTGCCGAGCGCCCTGTCGCCGATTGGGGGGTGCGGCGCGGCACCTTGCGATTCAAGGACGGAGCAGCAGGAAAAGATGAAGGGTCGCACGATCACCGCGCTATTTGCCGCCGCCATGCTGGCCGGCATTCCGCAGGCGCACGCACATGACGATGGCATCACCGCGCCGACGCCCGAGGGCGGACTTTCGTGGGACGTACTGGAAAGCAGCCACGCCGTGGAGTGGCATGACGCGGCCACCCAGCGGACGTATCTCAAGCCGCAATTCTCGGCAGAAGCCGCCGCGTTTGACAACAGGAGCGTGACCGTCGCCGGCTTCATGATGCCGACCGAAGAGGGCAAGGCCGAGCAGAGCCGCTTCATCCTGTTCCAGTATCAGCCCGATTGCCTGTTCCACATGGCGATGGGGCCGACGCATTTCATCGACGTCCGCACCAGCGCGCCGGTGCGCGTGACCGATGGCCCGCTGGTGCTCAAGGGAACGCTGCGGCTGGTGAAGGCAGACCGCGGTGGCATATTCTACCGCCTGGACGACACCAGCCTCGCCACCGGGAGTTGACCGGCATGGAACGGCTCCGTCCCGCCACGATGGAACAAGGCGCCGAGCTCGATACCTATGACGGAAAGATCCTGCAGATGCTGGCGGCGGACGGCCGGATCAGCTGGCGCGACCTGGCGGACGGCATCGGCCTTTCCCTGACGCCGACGCTGAGACGCGTGCGCCGGCTGGAGCGCGACGGCTATATCGAGGGCTATGCCGCGATCCTCGACGAAAAGCGGATGGCGGGGTCGCTCAGCATCTTCGTGATGCTGACGCTGGAGCGCCAGTCCGACGAGATGCTGGGTGAGTTCGAGCGCGAGATCAACGACTTCCCCGAAGTCATCAGCTGCTTCATGACCACCGGCAGCACCGATTACCTGCTGCGCGTGGTGGTGCGCGATCTCGACCATTATCAGCATGTGCTGCGCCGGCTGACCGCCATCCGCAGCATCGCGCACGTCAATTCGATCGTGTCGCTGAAATCGATCGTGCGGCGGCGGGGGTTTCACGTTTGAGGCGGGACGCGTGCGGCAATCATTTTGGGGAGGACGTGCCGGGTCCGCCAAAGAGTGACACGCCCTCCCCCTCTCCCCTCCCGCAAGCGGGAGGGGAAGTCCGTCATCAGTTGAAGGCGAGCGGCTTGCCGTCCTGCTTGTAGACCTTGCCGCCCTTCATCACGAACTGCACCTTCTGCAGGATCGTGATGTCCCTGGTGGGATCGCCGGTCACCGCGATGATATCGGCATAGCGGCCGGGCTGGACCGAACCGACCTCGTTGGAACGGCCCAGCAGATCGGCGGCGTTGCGTGTGCCGGCGAGGATGGCGTCCATCGGCGGGATGCCGGCGGCGACCATATATTCGAGCTCCTTGGCGTTCTCGCCGTGCGGGCGCCAGCCGAGCTGGTCGGTGCCGAGCGCCACCTTCACGCCGGCCTTCCAGGCGCCGACCGCGTTGTGGACCATCGTCGGCGTGACCGCGATCGCCTTGTCCGCAACCGTCGGCGGCAGCTTGTCCGGCGTGGTCACCGCGACGTCGTAGATCTCCTTGCCGGCGAACAGAGTCGGAACCATGTAGGTGCCGCGTTCCTTCATCAGCTTGTAGGTCGCGGCATCCGAATAGGTGCCATGCTCGATCGAATCGACGCCCGCGCGCACCGCCGCCTCGATCCCGGCCTTGCCGTGCGCGTGGCTGGCGACCTTCATGTTGAGCGAATGCGCGGTATCGACGATCGCCTTGAGCTCATCGTCGCGCAGGAGCTGCAGGTTGGGGTCGTCGCCGACGCTGGCGACGCCGCCGCTGGAGTGGATCTTGATGTGATCGGCGCCGCGCTTGTGCAGTTCACGCACGGCCTTCATCGCCTCGACCGGTCCGTCGACGACGGTCATCTTCCAGTCGTCGGTGCGCTCCCAGCGCGGATCGATACCATTGCTGGGATCGGAATGGCCGCCGGTGGGGCTGATCGCCGGGCCCGAGATCCACAGCCGCGGCCCCGGGATGAGGCCGGCGTTGATCGCGTTCTTGAGGCCCGCCATCACCTCCATATTGCCGCCGACGTCGCGCACGGTGGTGAAGCCGCCGTTGAGGATCTGGCGGACGTTCCAGGTCGCCTGGAACGCCTGCTGCTCGGGCGTGCCGCGCAGCTTGTCGCGCCGCGAGCCGCCGCCGCTGACATGGTCGTGCATGTCGATCAGGCCCGGCAGCACGACGCTGCCCGCCAGATCGACCACTTCGGCGCCCGCGGGCGTGACGAAACCCTTCTCGATGCCGACGATCTTGTCGTCCTTGATGACGATCGACACCTGCGTGCGCGGCGTGGTGGAGATGCCGTCGATCAGGGTGCCGGCATGGATGACGACGTCCTTGGCGAGCGCCGGCGCAGTGGTGGACAGCAGCGCGCCGAGCGCGAGTGCCGCCGTCGTGAAACGCTTCTTCATGGCTTCAAACCCTTTGTGATGTGCGTGGTGACGAGGGGACGGGAATGCCGTCCGCGCCTCAGTCGAGCGGCAGCGGCTTGCCATCCGCCTTGTAGACCTTGCCGCCCTTCATCACGAACCTGACGCTCTGGAGCAGCTTGATGTCCTGCGTGGGATCGCCATCCACCGCGACGATGTCCGCGAAGCGGCCGGCCTGGATCGAACCGACATCGCCGGACTTGCCGAGCAGGTCGGCGGCGTTGCGGGTCGTCATCAGGATCGCGTCGATCGGCTTGATGCCGACGGCGACCATATATTCCAGCTCCCTGGCGTTCTCGCCATGCGGGCGCCAGCCGAGCTGGTCGGTGCCCATCGCCATCTTCACGCCAGCGCGATAGGCGTTGATTGCGTTCTTGCGCATCTTCGGCGTCACCGAGATCGCCTTGTCGGCCACCGTCGGCGGCAGCTTGTCCGGCGTCGAGACGGCGACGTCGTAGATTTCCTGGCCGGCGAACAGCGTCGGCACCATATAGGTGCCGCGTTCCTTCATCAGCCTGTAGCTCTCGGCATCGGCATAGGTGCCATGCTCGATCGAATCGACGCCGGCCTTCACCGCAGCGTCGATGCCGGCCTTGCCATGCGCGTGGCTGGCGACCTTCATGCCCAGCGAATGCGCGGTTTCGACGATGGCTTTGAGTTCCTCGTCGTTGAGAAGCTGCAACGCGGGATCGTCGCCGGGGCTGGCGACACCGCCGGAGGCCGCGATCTTGATCAGGTTGGCGCCGCGCTTGTGCAGTTCGCGCACCGCGCGGATCGCGCTGACCGGGCCATCGACGACGCCCAGCTTCCAGTCGTTGGTGCGCTGCCAGCGGGGGTCCATATGGTTGGTGGGATCGCCGTGGCCGCCCGTGGGGCTGAGGCCGTTGCCCGAGACGGTCAGGCGCGGGCCGGGGATCAAGCCCGAATTGATCGAATCGCGCAGCGCCACGACCAGTTCGGTCGCGCCGCCGACATCGCGCACGCTGGTGAAGCCGGCGTTGAGGATGGCATTGACGTTCCAGCTCGACTGGTAGGCCGCCTGCTCGACCGTGCCCCGCAGCCGATCGCGCGAGCCGCCGCCGGTGACGTGGTTGTGCATGTCGATCATGCCGGGCAGCACGGTCGCGCCCGACAGGTCGATCACCTCGGCGCCGGCGGGCGTCACGAACCCGTCCTGCACGCCGACGATCCGTTCATCCTTGACGATGATCGAGACCTTGCTGCGCGTGGCGGTGGAGGTGCCGTCGATCAGGGTGCCGGCGTGGATCACCACATCCTTCGCATGCGCGGCCGAAGCAGCGCCGAATGCGATCGCGGTGGTGACCGCGAACATCGCCTGGCGTCCGAACGCCTTGCCGAAACTTTTGCCCAAACTCTTGGTGGTCATGACGTCATCCTCTTGGGGAAACACTGGCCCGCCCCGCTCCCGGCGCGGGCAGGCACTCACTTGGTCGCCGCCAGCGCGTAGAGCACGTCGGCGTAGAAACCCTCCATCTGGGTCAGGCTGAAGATCTTCGAGCCCGGCTTGGGATCGATGACGAGATATTCGTTGGGCGCGTGCGCGTCGGCGCCATGGCCGATCGCCAGCGTGACGTCCGGCAGTCCCAAGGTCTGGGTGAAGACGTAGGAGGGCCGGCTGCCGCCCGAACGCGGCGAGACGTCCACCGTCAGCCCATATTTGTTGTAGGTGCCCAGCACCGCGCGGACGAGCGGCGCGCTGACCGAGGTCTGCGAGGCGGGATAGCCGCTCAGCTTGCGGATTTCGATGTCGGCGAAGCCCTTCGCGTCGAGATGCTTGCGCATCAGCGCCAGCATCTCGTCCGGCGTCTGATCCGGCACCAGCCGGGAATCGAGCTTGGCATAGGCGCGGTGCGGCAGGATGGTCTTCATTCCCGGCCCGTCATAGCCGGTCGCAATGCCGTCGATGTTCAGCGTGGTATCGAACAGATAGCGCGACAGCGACTGGCGCGCTTCCATCCCGTCATACCAATGATCGATGCTGAAGCCCTTGCGGACGGTAAGCTGGCGCTTCTCCCACCCCGCGAGCGTGCCGTTGAACAGGCGCTGCTCTTCCTCGCTCGGCTGGCGGATCCTGTCGTAATAGCCGGGAATATTGATCGTGTTGCCGTCCGGCGACGTCAGCGTCGCCAGTGCCTGCGTCAGCCGCCATGCGGGGGCATCGGTGGTCGCTTTCCACGAGCTGTGGATCTCCGCCTTCTGCGGGCCGCCGGTGGTCGGGTTGCCCTTCGCTTCCAGCTCGACATAGAGGATGCCCTTGTTGCCGAGCTGCATCGACACGGCGCCGTCCGCGGGCGACTGGCCGCCGCCCGGATAGATCGATCCCGCCGCGGCTTTCAGCCGGTCGGCATATTTGGCGATGATCTCCGGATAATGCGGGGAGCCGAGTTCCTCCTCGCTCTCCGCGACGATCATCAGGTTCACCGGCAGCTTGCCGCGCACCGCGATGATCGATTCGATCGTGTTGAGGAAGGCCCGCTCGGGGCCCTTGGTGTTGGTTGCGCCGCGCGCCATCAGCACGCGGCCGAGCGGATGATCCTCGACGATCGCACCCTCGAACGGCGGCACCTTCCAGTCCTCGGGCTCGACCGGCTGGACGTCGAGCATCATGTAGACGACGAGCGTCTTCTTCGCGCCGGCATTGTAATACGCGAACACGCCGGGGTGGCCGCCGGTGGGGACGACCTCCACCTCCTGGAAACCGATCTTGCGGAAGTCGGCGGCGGCCAGTTCGGCCATCTCGCGCACGCCGTCATTCTGCGCGCTGATCGAGCGTTGCCGAACCCAGCGCTGCAGATTGGCGATGTGCGCCGCCTTGTTCTTCTCGATGTGGGCGTAGATATCCCTGTTGTCGCCCTTGTAGGCCGGGATGTCCGCCATCGAGAAGGCGTCGGTCGTGGTGAACTTGATCTCGGGCCGCCCCGAAGCGGGGGCCGCCTGGGCCAGTGCGGGAAGCGGCAGCGCCGCGCCGGAGAACGCCGCAAGCGTTCCCAGTCCGAGCAATTTCCTGAAACCCATGCGATACCCCTTCTTGCTCAAGCCGACCCCTATTTGCTCGTCCAGGGCGCGAGCACGCCGCCCTGCTTCACCACATCGCCGCCCTTCATCACGAACTGCACGCGCTGCAATTCGGTGATGTCGCTGAGCGGATTGCCCTGCACCGCGACGATGTCCGCGTAGCGGCCGGCCTGGATCGAGCCGATATCGTCGGCGGCGTGCAGCAGATCGGCGGCGTTGCGCGTGGCGGTGAGGATCGCGTCCATCGGCGTCAGCCCCGCCTTCACCAGCAGCGCGAATTCCTCCGCCTTGTTGCGATCGAACGAACCGGCGACGTCGGTGCCGAAGGCGATCTTCACGCCGGCGCGATAGGCACGGCCGGCATTGCCGATCATCGTCGGCGTCACCGCGATCGCCTTTTCGGCGACCGTCGGCGGCAGCTTGTCCGGCGCCTTCACCGCGACCTGATAGATCCAGTCGGCGACGAGCAATGTCGGCACGAGGAAGGTGCCATGCACCTTCATCAGCCGGTAGCTCTCGGCATCCGAATAGGTGCCGTGATCGACCGAATCGACGCCCGCGGCGACGACATGGTCGATCGCCTTCTTGCCATGCGCGTGCGCGGCAACCGTCATCCCCAGCTCATGCGCGGTGTCGATGACGCTCTTCATCTCCTCGTCGGTCATCGTCATGTGGTTGGGATCGTCGCCGATCGAGGCGACGCCGCCGCTCGGCATGATCTTGATGACGGTGGCGCCGCGGCGCTGATGCTCGCGCACCTTCACCCGGCCGTCGATCGCGCCGTCGACGATCGCGGCGTCGCGACCGGCGAACGTGATGCCGGGCCGCATGCCGTTGGCCGCGTCCGAATGGCCGCCGGTCGCCGCCAGCGGCTCGAGCGCGGTCCAGATGCGCGGGCCGATCAGCTTGCCGGCGTTGATCGCGCGGATCAGCGCGGGTGCCTCGATCGGGCCCGACCCGACGTCGCGGACCGCGGTGAAGCCCATTTCGATCTCGCGCCGAGCGTTGAGCGCGGCGGTGATCGTGCCGTCGCCATCGCTCTGGGTGAAGCGCGCGAGCACGCCCCAGTCGCGGCCCATCGAGATATGGTCGTGGGTGTCGATGAAGCCCGGCAGCACGGTGGCGGTCGAAAGATCGATCACCTGCGCGCCGGTGGGGGTGACGAAGCCGGGTTCGACCGCAACGATCCGATCATCCTTGATGACGATCGAAACCTTGCTGCGCGGTGCCTTGGACACGGCATCGATCAGGGTGCCGGCATGGATGACGACATCCCTGGCGACGGCGGGCGATGCCGCCGCGGCGGCCAGAACGAACGAGAAAGCGGTCGAGAGAAGCGTGCGCCTGGCGTTCATGGGGAACTCCGCAAGATCGAAAAGGGGGGTGAAAGGGCAGCGCCGGTCGATCAGCGCTGCATCGCCCCATCCTTCTTGAGCACCTCGCCGCCCTTCATCACGAAGCGCACGCGCTGCAGTTCGGTGATGTCGGCGATCGGATCGCCCTCGACCGCGACGATGTCCGCATAACGGCCGGCCTGCACCGAGCCGATATCCTCGGGCGTGCCGATCAGTTCGGCGGCGTTGCGGGTGGCGGCGAAGATCGCGTCCATCGGCGTCAGCCCGGCCTTCACCAGCAGCGCGAATTCCTCACCCTTGTTGCGGTTGGAGGTGGCGCCCTGATCGGTGCCGAAGGCGATCTTCACGCCGGCGCGATAGGCGCGACCGGCATTGCCGATCATCGTCGGCGTCACCGCGATCGCCTTTTCGGCGACCGTCGGCGGCAGCAGTTCGGGGGTCTTGATCGCGGTCTGGTAGATCGCGTCGGCGACGAGCAGGGTCGGCACGAGGAAGGTGCCATGCTCCTTCATCAGCTTGTAGCTCTCGGCATCGGCATAGGTGCCGTGCTCGATCGAATCGACGCCGGCCATGATGACATGGTCGATCGCCTTCTTGCCGTGTGCGTGCGCCGCGACCTTCAGGCCCAGTTCGTGCGCGGTATCGATCACCGACTTCATCTCGTCGTCGGCCATCGTCATGTGGTGCGGATCGTCACCGATCGAACCGACGCCGCCGCTGGGCATGATCTTGATGACGGTCGCACCGCGGCGGCGATGCTCGCGGACCTTGATCCTGGCTTCCTCCGGCCCGTCGATGATCGCGGCGTCGCGGCCCGCGAAGCTGATGTCGGGGCGGACGCCGTTGGCACGATCGGAATGGCCGCCGGTGGGTCCGAGCGCCTCGAGCGCGGTCCACAGCCGCGGGCCGACGATCTTGCCCGAATTGATCGCGCGGATCAGCGCGGGCGCGGTCAGCGGGCCCGAGCCGACGTCGCGCACGGTGGTGAAGCCCAGTTCGATCTCACGGCGCGCGTTGAGCATGGCGGAGATCACCGCGTCGCCCTCGGTCTGGGTGAAGCGGTTGAGCGGGCGGCGGTCGCCGGACGAGGAAATATGGTCGTGGGTCTCGATCAGGCCGGGCAGCACCGTTGCCTGCGAGAGGTCGATCACCTCGGCACCGGCGGGGGTGACGAAGCCGTTCTGCACGCCGGTGATGCGATCATCCTTGATCAGGATCGAAACCCGCGTCTTCGGCGTCGCCGAGGCGCCGTCGATCAGCGTGCCTGCGTGGATCACCACATCCTTGGCGACCGCCGGCGCGGCGAAGGCCAGCGCGGCGGTGGCCGCGATCAGCGCGCGACGCAAACGGCGCTTGGTCTCATTGTGCATGCAGTCCCCCTGTTTAACCCTGACCCTGCGAGAAAAAAGGAGGGCGCTCGAAAGCGCCCTTCATCATGTCCGGAAGTTGGTCCGGCGAAAATGGCCCCAGAATTCGTCGACGTCCGCGAAATCGATGCGGGCGAGACCGCCCGACGTCGATGACCGGACGGCGACATCCTGCCGACGCCTGCGCGCTGAACTTCGGCGTGTAGGCCACATAGTCGCCCGTCAGGCCAATGCATCCCATTCCCCCTGGACTACAGATACCCCGAGATTCTTTGAGCTCTTCGCCCCCTACCCGGCGGTTCGACTTTCCGGCCTGCCAGTCAATTCGACGCGCCACCTTGGCAGCTGCATCGGCGCAATTGCGCGGACACAGCCGCATAGTTCACGAAGAAGACAAATGCGTCGCGAAACGCCGAAAAACGACGCAGTTTGTTCTAACTTTTATCGAAATTTTGGAACGTTCATTGCGACCAGCCCCCGCTGATTGGCTCGTTTTGATTCGTTGCTGCGACGTTACACCAGAGTGAGTGTGAAATCTCACCAATTTTTGTCACATCGATGCAACAAAATAGGCGATCTGCGCCCAACATTTTGTAAAGTCCGATCCAAACGCACCAAAGATGCGCACAGGTGGCGTCGAGATTGCCTGCCAGGGCGAATCGGCGCGAAACGGTGGTCGCGCGCATACCGAATCGGCTCAGCCGGCTTGGCGACGCCCGGTCTTCCCATCGGTTTCTATGGTGGTGCGGGCGGTCGGGCTCGAACCGACACTCCTTGCGGAACCGGATTTTGAGTCCGGCGCGTCTACCAGTTTCACCACGCCCGCATGACGTGAAGCCGGCGAAGCGCCGACCGAAGCGGCGCTATACGCGAGCCGATCGGACATTTCCAGCACCTGCCGGACACTTCCTGGCAGGCAGGTGGTCGGTCATATGCCGTCGGCGCGCGTCCGCATCGGCAAGCCGCCCGCGAACATGGTGAGATGATCCTCCAGACGCGCCAGCGCAGGCGCCCCGAGCGTGACGGTGACGTCGCGCTCGCCCGACGGGATGAGGATGCCCCGCTCCACGAGCAGCCGCACCCAGCGCCTTACCGTCGACTGCGGCACCGGGCTCGCCGCTTCCAGCGACGCCGCCGAAAGCGGCCGCCCGTCCCGCTCGCCGAGATAGACAGCGAGCATCAGGTCCCATGCGGGATCGGCGAAGATGCCGTCGCCGAGCCGTGTGTCCCGCGCGCGACGCTCGTCGAGCAGCGCACGCGCGATGCCGGGCAGATCGACGGCGAAATCGGTCGATTGGGTCACAACAATCCTCTTCGGCGCAGACTGGTCGCCCCGTCGCGGGCGACGATGATATGATCGTGCAGGCTGATGTCGAACAACGCGGCGGCGCTGCGCAGTCTGAGCGTCGCCTCGACATCCTTCGCGCTGGGTTCGGAATTGCCCGAGGGGTGATTGTGGACGAGGATGAACGCGGCGGCGCCGAGTTCGATCGCACGCCGCACCACTTCCCGCGGGAAGACGGGCACCTGATCGATCGTGCCCTGGATCAGCACGTCGTCACGAATCAGTTCGTTGCGCGCGTTGAGATAGAGCGCGCGCAGGCATTCCTCGCGCTGGCGGCCCATATCGGCCTGGAGATAGTCGAGCAATGCGTCGAAATTCGCGAAGATCGGCGCCGCGATCGCCTCCTCGCGCAGGCAGTGCAGCATCGCGGTGCGCGTCGCGCCGAGTTGGTCGATCGCCGGATGCCCCGCGCCCAGCAGCCGCGTCCATTGGTCGGGCGGCGCGCCCATCACCGCCGCGACGCTGCCGAACTCGTCCATCAACCGGCCGGCGGCACGGCCGGCCGCGTGCGTGCCGAGCGGCGCGAGAAGGGCCGCCAGGACCTGCCGGCCGTTCCCCGCTTCACGCGCCGCCGGTATGCGATCGTGCCCGCCAGCAGCGCCGTCAGTGTCGGATAGGCCCAGAAACCCTGCATCCACGCGTAGGCGAAGCGGATAGCCGTCGGCGACAGCATGAACGCTATCGGGGTCAAGACCCCCACCAGATGAAATCCTGCAGCCCATAGGGTCCAGCGCCGGTCAGCGACGATTGCAAGCGCGACGAGCAGCGCCAGCAGCGCGACGTCGATCGCCAGCACCGCATATTCGACCTGTACATAACCGTCGGGATCGGCGGCGAAGATCGTCAGTACCGATGCCGCGATCATGCCCCATGCGGCGATCCGTTCGGGCGGGCCGCCGCGCCACAATGCAAAGCCACAACATAGAATGAGGTAGGTCCAGTATGCGGTGAGCAACAATATGAGGGCCATGGGATTGACCGGATCATCAAGCGATCGCCCGGTCAATCCCAACCAAAGGATCAGGCCGTGAAGGCAGGCAGCGGCTTGCCGTCGCCGGCGCCGAAATTGATCGCCTCCAGCCCCGCCTTGCGCTGCATCGCGCCCAGGCGGCGGTGGGTGTTGATCAACGCGCGCCGCGCCGCGACCGTGGCGGTGAACGTCTCGGCGATATCCTCGAGGCTGCCCTGGCTGAATTCGGCGGCCATTCCGGCATCGACGCGCGCGGTGGCGATGGCGGCGCCGAGCAGCGAGAGCTGGCCGATCGCGGCATCGAATGCGGCTTCGGTGCCGATCAGCGGCTCGGCGATCCGCTCGGCGGCGACGAGGCGGCCGCTGCGCGACCGCTGGAAATCCGGATGAACGACGGAGTTTGACGCTTCGGACATGCATTCCCCTTTTCCGCCCTGGTCGGCGGGCATGACGTTGACGATGCGGGTGCCCGTGCCGCCGGGTCAGGTCAGCGCGGCTTCCAGAGCCTGCTGCCCCGCCAGGATGGCGCTGAGCAATCCGCCCGCAACCAGCGCCGCAAGGATGGCGATGCCGATGATCGCCGCGAGGACCCTGAGAATCCGTCGCCCGTCGATCGCGTCTTCATCGATCCCCACGGCCGGCAGAGCGGGATCCGCCTCCGGGACATCGAACGCCATGCGCTCTTCCCGGAACCCGGTTGCCGCCCCTTCCGTTGCCGGCTGCGGATCGATCCATGCCCGGGGTTCGGGCTCCCCGGCCAGTGCTGCCGATTGGTATACCAGCCGCTGGTACCGGTCGGGGGCCTCGCCCGCCGCATCCGCATCCGCATCCGCCAGCAGCCGCGCTGCCGCGACCCGCGTCGAGACGCCCAGCTTGCGCATCGCCTGCTTGATCCGCTTGTCGACCGCATCGGGCCCGATGCCGAGCCGGATCGCGATCTCCTTCGACGGCTTGTGGTCGAGCACCAGCCGCAGGCAATCGCGCTCGCCCGGCGTCAACCGGGCGACGGGATCGGGATCGAGCGGATCGGGATCGGGCATGGCAATGCTATGCCCCGTCAGTGACACGGCTCGCAACGCGGAGATAAGAAGCTCGTCACCCGAGATACCGGCGACCTGCGCCGGCGCTCATGAGAAAACGCGCGAGTGCGCTGGCGCCTTGGGATCTTCCCCGTAACGGTTGGGTCCGCGCGTGCCTTCGATGAACATCATGACGAGTACAACCAATCCAACCAGCGGAACAAAGGCAATGAGCGCTATCCACCCGCTGAGATCCTGATCGTGCAATCGCCTCACGAGAACGGCTAACTGTGGGATGATCAACGCCACCAACACGATGAGAAAAAGAATGCTGCCGATGATGATGCCGACGCCGATGCTTTGGGTGCTATCGCTGCCCCTCGCGCTTGCGATGATAGCGAATATTGCCGCGACCGACAAGACAGCCACAATGACGATGATCTGGAACAGATAGAACATCCAGAATTCTGTCCTGCGCGAACGCCCGGAGAAATCGGCATACCGCTTGAGCGGCAGTATCATCCAGTCCACCGGCATCTCCCCGCTTGCGTGGCCGGCAAGCCGGCCACCGCGGGTTCAGGCAAACACTTCGGCGTTCGTCGGTCGCTTCGGATCCTCGCCATAACGATTCGATCCCCGCGTGCCGTCAAGAACACAAAACACGAGCATGACGACGCAAGCGACAAGGAGCAGCAGGTTGAAAACGCCGCCGATGAGCATCAGCGCAACGCCGCCCGAGCCCATCGCTGCACCGGCGAAGCCAAACACCACCGATAGCAGATAGGGGCCCCAGAACAGCATGATCCACCAGCCAGACTTGTCTGAATCATGCAGGCGCCGGACAGTTACCGCGAGGCTCGGGATGAGCAGCCCCAGGCTGACAACGATCGATATAATCATGATCACGCCGGCCCCTGCAAAAATTGCCGTCATGTTCGCACCGATATTCTCCGGGTCTGAAAATGCAGCGGCTCCGCCCAAAGCCATCAAAATCAAGACTGTGAAAACGATGTTGATGACGAACATCGCTAGAAACCACATCCAAAACTCCAGCCGCCGCGAACGGCCCGAAAAATCGGCATATCGCTTGAGCGGCAAAATCATCCATTCCATGGAAGCTTCCCCTTCCAGTGAGCAAAAAGCGCGCCCGAACGCCGGTCTGTCGCCGGCCAATGCGGGCCGGACGCTCCCCCAAAATGACTGTAGGATCAAGGATTGTTTCATTTTGCCCCGTCCCGCCTTACGCGGTCGGGGCGCGCCTGCGGTAGCTCAGCGCCTCGGCGACATGAACGCGGTGGACGCCGTCCGACCCGTCGAGATCGGCGATGGTGCGGCCGACGCGCAGGATGCGGGTGTAGCCGCGCGCCGACAGCCGCATCGCTTCCGCCGCTTGCGCCAGCAGCGCGCGGCCGGGATCGTCGGGCGTGGCCACACGGTCGAGCAGTTCGCCATCGGCTTCGGCATTCGTCCTCACCGGAACCGCCGCATAGCGTTCGGTCTGCACGTCGCGCGCCGCGGTGACGCGCACGGCGACCTGCGCCGATCCTTCCGCTGGCGGCGGCAGCACGAGATCGGCGGCGGTGACCGCAGCCATTTCGACATGCAGATCGATCCGGTCGAGCAGCGGCCCCGACACCTTCGCCTGATAGTCGGCGGCGCAGCGCGGCGCGCGCGAGCAGGCGAGCGCGGGATCGCCGAGATGGCCGCAGCGGCATGGGTTCATCGCCGCGATCAGTTGGACGCGCGCCGGAAAGGTGACATGGGCATTGGCGCGCGCGACGCTGACCTTGCCGGTTTCCAGCGGCTGGCGCAGCGAATCGAGCCCGACGCGCTGGAACTCGGCCAGTTCGTCGAGGAACAGCACGCCGAGATGCGCGAGGCTCACCTCGCCCGGCCGCACGCGGATACCGCCACCGACCAGCGCCGCCATCGAGGCGCTGTGGTGCGGGCTGCGGAACGGCCGGCTGCGCACCATCCGGCCCTCGTTGAGTTCGCCCGCGACGCTGGCGATCATCGACACCTCCAGCGCCTCCGCGGGGGTGAGATCGGGCAGGATGCCCGGCAGGCAGGCGGCGAGCAGTGACTTGCCGGCGCCCGGTGGACCGACCATCAGAAGGTTGTGCCCACCCGCCGCGGCGATCTCCAGCGCGCGGCGTGCGGTCTCCTGCCCCTTCACCTGCTTGAGGTCCGGCCCCGCCGCGCGGGCCTCCACCTCGCCCGGCACCGGCGGCGCCAGCAGCGCGCGGCCGCGAAAATGGTTGAGCAGCGCGATCAGGTCGGGCGCGGCGAGCACCTCGATGCCGCTCGCCCACGCCGCTTCCGGCCCTTGCGCGACCGGGCAGACCAGCCCCTTGCCGACCTCGGCCGCGTGCAGCGCCGCAAGCAGCACGCCGGGGGACGGCGCCAGCCGCCCGTCGAGCCCCAGCTCGCCGACGAAGACGTAGGACGACAAGGTCTCGGCATCGATCACCCCCATCGCGCCGAGCAGCGCCAGCGCGATCGGCAGATCATAATGCGATCCCTCCTTGGGCAGATCGGCGGGTGACAGGTTCACGCTGATTCGCTTGGGCGGCAGCGAGAGACCGATCGCGGCGATCGCGCCGCGCACCCGTTCCCGGCTCTCCCCCACCGCCTTGTCCGGCAGCCCGACGACCACGAAGGCGGGAAGCCCCGGCGTGAGTTGCACCTGCGCCTCGACCGCGCGCGCATCGAGCCCGAGATAGGCAACGGTCGACACGATCGAGACCATGAACATTCCCCCTTTGTTCCTTGCCGGCTTGTAGGGAGGCGCCCCGCGCAGAGTCGAGCGAAATCTGATTGCCACCCTGCGCACGAACCGACGGGCGCCCGACGCCTTGCGACGAACGACGATGCGCACGCTTGTCCGCGCGGCGGGGCCACCCCACCTCGGTTCCATGACCTGGCGCGTGACATTGCAGAGGAAGTGGTGCGCGCTGGGGCACGACCCGCGGATTCGCGTGCTGCTGTGCGGGTTGGGATGGCTGCTGATCGCACTCACACCGCTCGTCGGCCCCCTGCCCGGCCCTGGCGGGATCATCGTCTTCGCCGCGGGGCTCGGTCTCGTCCTGCGCAATTCCGCTTGGGCAAAGCGCCGCTATGTGCGATTCAAGCGGCGCCATCCCGGTTGGGGCGATTGGGCGGACTGGGGCCTGCGCCGCGCGAGCGCCCGCCGCCGGATCGAAATCTGTCGCGAGCGCCGTCGGCGCGGGTGAGCAGACGGATTGACTTCGCGGTGCCTTTTGCCTATCGGCGCCCTTCACAACGGCCGCCCGCCAAGGCGGCCCTTTTCTATTCTGCACTTTGAGGAATGAGCGATGAAGCGCACCTTTCAGCCCAGCAAGCTCGTGCGGGCCCGCCGTCACGGCTTCCGGTCGCGCAGCGCGACTGTCGGGGGCCGCAAGGTTTTGCGCGCCCGTCGCGCCCGCGGCCGCAACAAGCTGTCCGCCTGAACCGGATCACGCGCCGCACGGATTATCTCGCGGCGAACAGCGGCAAGCGGGTCGCCATGCCCGGCTTCGTGCTGCTGGTCCATCGCCGCGATGACGGCGATTCGGCCGTGCGGCTGGGAATTACCGTCACCAAGAAGATCGGCGGCGCTGTCGTGCGGAATCGCATGAAGCGCCGTTTCCGTGAATTGGCCCGCGCGCTCCTGCCGGAACGCGGCGTGGCCGGGGCGGATCATGTGCTGATCGGACGTGCCGGTGGCGTCGAGCGCGACTACGGCCTGCTCGGCGAAGAACTGGCCAAGGCACTGGATCGGGCTAGGCGATGATCGCCCGGTTGCTGATCCTCGTCGCGCGTGCATGGCAGCTCGGGCCCTCGGCGATTTTGCCGCCAAGCTGCCGTTACCAGCCAAGCTGTTCTGCCTATGCGATCGAGGCATTGAAGCGCTATGGCGCGCTCAAGGGCAGTTGGCTGGCTGTCCGGCGGATTTCGCGCTGTCACCCGTTCGGGGGCAGCGGCTATGACCCGGTGCCCTGACGGGCGATCATTCGGACGGGGTGGGAGTTTAGCGTGGACGACAAGCGCAATCTGATCATTTTCGCGCTCATCGCGGCGCTGGTGCTGTTCGGCGGCCAGTTCGTCACCGACTATTTCTTCCCGACCGCGAATCCGCCCGCGACCAAGATGGTCGACGGCAAGTCCGTGCCGGTTCCCTCGCCCACCGCCTCGACGCCGGCGGCCGACGCGCCCGACGCGATCCGCCCGGTGGCTGCCGCGCTCGGCGCCTCGCCGCGCCTGCCGGTGCGCACCCCCAAGCTGCAGGGTTCGATCGCGCTGAAGGGCGCCCGTATCGACGACCTGCTGCTGACCAATTATCGGGAGACGATCGCGAAGAACGCGCCGCCGATCCGGCTGCTGGCGCCCGCCGGCACCAAGGATGCGCGCCTGGCCGGCTTCGGCTGGGCGGGCGAGGGCGTCGCGACACCCGGCCCCGACACCGTGTGGACCGCGGATGCCGCGGAACTGGTGCCGGGCAAGCCGGTGACGCTGAGCTGGAATAACGGCCGCGGTCTCGTTTTCGCGATGCGTATCGCGGTCGACGAGAATTACATGTTCACCGTCCGGCAGTCCGTGGCCAACCGCAGCGGCAGCGCCGTTGCGGTGCAGCCCTATGGCTATGTCTCGCAGCGCGGCGTCTCCAAGGATCCGGATAGCTGGACGATCCACACCGGCCCGACCGGCGTGTTCAACGGCGCCGCGAACTATGATGTCGATTTCAGCGATGTCGATGCGGCCGGCAACAACGGCCTCGATTTCGCGACCACCGGCGGCTGGCTGGGTTTCAACGACAAATATTGGCTGACCGCGCTGGTGCCCGACCAGGGCAAGCCGGTGAACGCCAAGTTCCGCATCGGCGGCGGCGGCGCCTATCAAGCCGATTTCCGTGCCGCGCAGGCCGTGGTGCAGCCCGGTCGTGCGCTCACCACCGAAACGCGCTTCTTCGCCGGCGCCAAGGAAGTCGGCGTGCTGCAGGCCTATGAGAATGATCTCAAGATCGTGCAGTTCGACAAGGCGATCGACTGGGGCTGGTTCGCCCCGATCGAACGCCCGATCTTCTGGGTGCTCGACTGGCTGTTCAAGTTCACCGGTAATTTCGGCGTCGCGATCATCCTGCTGACCGTGCTGGTGCGCGGCCTGATGTTCCCGATCGCGCAGCGCCAGTTCGCCTCGATGGCGGGCATGCGCGCGGTGCAGCCGAAGATGAAGGCGCTGCAGGAGCGGCACAAGGACGACAAGCCCAAGCTTCAGGAAGAGATGATGAAGCTGTACCGCGAGGAAAAGGTGAACCCGATCGCGGGCTGCCTGCCGCTGGTGCTGCAGATTCCGATCTTCTACGCGCTCTACAAGGTGCTGATGCTGACGATCGAGATGCGCCACCAGCCCTTCATCCTGTGGATCAAGGACCTGTCGGCCCCCGATCCCGCGACCCTGCTCAACCTGTTCGGCTATCTGAACTTCACGCCGCCGCACTTCCTGGCGATCGGCGTGCTGCCGGTGCTGCTGGGCATCACCATGTATCTCCAGTTCAAGCTGAACCCGCAGCCGATGGACGAGATGCAGAAGCAGGTGTTCAGCCTGATGCCGTGGGTGTTCATGTTCGTGATGGCACCGTTCGCGGCGGGCCTGCAGCTCTATTGGACGGTCTCCAACCTGCTCACCATCGCGCAGCAGAAGTGGCTGTACAGCCGCCACCCCGCGCTGAAGGAGGCGGCAGCGAAGTGAGCGACGAAGCGGATGAGGGCGCGGCGGACGCACGGGCCGAACTGGTCGAGGCGGCGCGAAAGCTGTTCGCGGGGCCGGTCGAGTTCCTGAAATCGGCCCCGGAGCTGCGCTTCCTCCCCGATCCGGACGTGCCCGAGGTGGCGTTCGCAGGCCGCTCCAACGTCGGCAAATCGTCGCTGCTGAACGGCCTCACCAACCGCAACGGCCTCGCCCGCACGTCCAACACCCCGGGCCGCACGCAGGAGCTCAACTATTTCGACGTCGGCGCGCCGCCGGTGATGCGGCTGGTCGACATGCCGGGCTATGGCTTCGCCAAGGCGCCCAAGGACATGGTCCGCAAGTGGCGCTATCTGGTGAACGACTATCTGCGCGGCCGGCAGGTGCTGAAGCGCGCGCTGGTGCTGATCGATTCGCGTCACGGCATCAAGGATGTCGATCGCGACATCATGAAGATGCTGGACGACGCTGCGGTCAGCTATCGCCTGGTGCTCACCAAGGCGGACAAGATCAAGGCGACCGAACTGACGGCGGTGCTGGAGCAGACCGGAACCGAAGCGCGTACCCGCCCCGCCGCGCATCCGGAGATCATCGTCACGTCCAGCGAAACCGGCCTCGGCATGGCAGAGTTGCGTGCGGCCGTGTTCGAATCGATCACGGGTTAGCGCCAGCGCTTCTCGACTTGTCTGCCTTGCAGCGGCTATGGCGGGCACATGCTCAAGCTGATCCTCGGCAACAAGGCCTATTCCTCCTGGTCGCTCCGCGGCTGGCTCGCGGCCAAGCAATCGGGCCTGTCCTTCGAAGAGGTCGTCGTGCCGCTGTACGACGCCGATTGGGACAAGCGCCGCGAAGGCGACGAGTTCGCTCCCTCCTCCGGCAAGGTGCCGATCCTGTGGGACGGCGAGATCGTCGTCTGGGATTCGCTGGCGATCATCGAATGGCTGGCGGAAAAGACCGAACGCAGCCGGTTCTGGCCCGAGGATGACGGCGCGCGCGCGATGGCGCGGTCGATGGCGGCGGAGATGCATTCGAGCTTCGCGGCGCTGCGCCGCACCCTCAGCATGAACATCCGCCAGCAATTTCCGCCGCGGCCACTGGCGCCGGACGTGTTCGCCGACGTCACCCGGGTCCTTACGCTTTGGGCGCAGGCACGTGCGCGCTACGGCGGAACCGGCGATTTCCTGTTCGGCGCATTCGGCGCCGCGGATATCATGTTCGCACCCGTTGTCACCCGCTTCGTCACCTATTCGGTGCCCGTCCCGCGCTTCGCGGCGCCCTACATGGATGCGGTTCTGAACCACCCCTATATGCAGGACTGGCTGGCGGCGGCGCAGGAGGAAGCCTGGGTGATCGAGCGTTTCGAGACACCGCCGGCGACCTGATCGACCGCATTCCAAGGACCGACCGGAACCCCGGCGCCGCCGCATTGTTGATTCGGCGAGCGCGTTCCAACCGGAGGTCAACATGGCGAGCACGACGAAGAGCAAGGCCGCGGCGCACCAGGCCAGGCGCACGTCCACCCCCAAACCCGGCACCCGGCGAAAGGCCGTGGCCGCCGAACCGATCGCGGATACAGGCGCCTCGGCCGCGGCTACGGCGGAAGATCCCGTCAGCCCCAGCGCCAGCTTCGACCGGTCCAACGTCTTCAAGATCGCCGGCGCCGCGGCACTCGGCGTCGTTGCCGGCCTTGCCGCCAATTTCGGCCGCAAGCTCGCGGTGCAGGCGCCCACCGTGCTTGCCGGCGGCTGGCGCGACGCCCTGGCCGCCGAGCACAAGGCGGTGCTGCGGCTGTTCGAACTGATCGAAGCCACCGATGACAGCCAGACCGCTCGCCGCAGCGTCCTGCTCACCCAGATCAAGCATGCGTTGGGCAAGCATGCCTTCCAGGAAGAGAATGTGATCTACCCCGCCCTGCGCGACCATGGCGAGGGCACCGAAGCCGAGCGGCTGGTCAGCGACCATGGCGAGGTGAAGCACGCCCTGTTCGAGCTGGAACGGATGCCGCGCCAGGGTGAGGCCTTCATCGCCCGGCTGCGCGCGTTGCGCAGCAGCCTGGAGGTGCACATGCGGGCCGAGGAAGAGGATCTGTTCCCCCTCCTCGATGCGCGGCTCGACGAGGCTGCGTCGCGCGAACTGACGAGCCGGATGAACAAGGAAGGCCTCAAGCTCGCCTGACCGGCACCGGGGCGGGTGGCGAGAATACGCCCGCCCTTCCCTCTTCCCCTCGCTGCCGTGGCGCCATATGGTCCTTGCAGGAGACAGATGGTAGCGCTACCGTTCATCGCACGGTGGATGGAGCCGACGAGGAGAGGATGATGAAGAGCCGACGCGCCCGAATCGCGCTGCCCATGGCAGCCATGATCGGGATGATGCCCGCCATTGTATATGCGCAGGCCGAAGAACCGCGCGCGCCCGATGGCCGCCGCTATCTCTCGCAGCCATTGGTCAGCGAGATCTACACCGCCGATCCTTCCGCCCATGTGTGGAACGGCAAGATCTACATATATCCCAGCCACGACATCGACGGCCCCGCCGCCGAGGACGATCTGGGCGGCCATTTCGAGATGCGGGATTACCGCATCCTGAGCATGGACCGGATCGGCGGCAAGGTGACGGTGCATCCGGTCGCGCTTGACGTGAAGCAGGTGCCCTGGGCCGAAAAGCAGATGTGGGCGCCCGACGCCGCGCATCGCAACGGCACCTACTATCTCTATTTTCCCGCGAAGGACCGGCAGGGCGCCTTCCGCATCGGCGTCGCCACCTCCAAGTCGCCGGTCGGGCCGTTCAAGGCCAATCCGCAGCCGATCAAGGGCAGCTTCTCGATCGATCCGTCGGTGTTCACCGACGATGACGGCAAGAGCTATATGTATTTCGGCGGGATCTGGGGCGGACAGCTCCAGCGCAACACCACCGGCAACTATGACCCGAACGGCTCCAAGACCGATCTCGAGGCGCCTGAAAAGCCGGCACTGACGCCCAAGGTCGCCCGGCTCGACGGCACCATGATGGAGTTCGCCGAAACGCCGCGCGACGCGCTGATCGTCGATGAGGCCGGCAAGCCGTTGCTCGGCGGCGACACCGACCGCCGCTTCTTCGAGGCGGCGTGGATGCACAAGTACAAGGGCAAATATTATCTGAGCTACTCGACCGGCGACACGCACTATCTCGTCTACGCGATCGGCGATTCGCCCTACGGCCCCTTCACCTACAAGGGCCGCGTCCTCGAGCCGGTGCAGGGCTGGACCACGCACCATTCGATCGTCGAGAAGGACGGGCGCTGGTGGCTGTTCTACGCCGACAGCCAGCTTTCCGGACAGACCCGCCTGCGCAACGTGAAGGTGACCGAGCTGTTCTACAATGCGGACGGCACGATCCGCACCATCGATCCGTTCGTCAAGTGAGCGGCCGCTGATGTTCCTCGGCATCGATATCGGCACCTCCGGCGTGAAGGCGGTGGTGCTGGACGAGCATGGCACCGTCGTCGCGCAGAGCACCGCAGCGCTCACCGTCCAGCGCCCGCAACCTTTGTGGTCGGAACAGGATCCCGAAGCGTGGTGGTCAGCGACCACCGCCGCGGTCCAGGCGATCCCGCCCGCGGTGCGGCGCGCGGTGCGCGGCGTCGGCATCGCCGGGCAGATGCATGGCGCCACCCTGCTCGGCGCGGACGATGCTCCGTTGCGTCCGGCGATCCTGTGGAACGACGGCCGCTCCTTCGCCGAATGCGAGGCGCTGGAGCAGGCGGCCCCCGGGCTGCGCCGCATCTCCGGCAACATCGCGATGCCCGGCTTCACAGCGCCCAAGCTGCTGTGGGTGCGCGATCATGAGCCGGCGCTGTTCGCGGCGACCCGCACCGTGCTGCTGCCAAAGGATTATGTGCGGCTTCGGATGACGGGCGAGAAGGCGTCCGACATGTCGGACGCCGCCGGCACCTTGTGGCTGGATACCGGCGCGCGCGCATGGAGCGAAGAGCTCCTCGCCGCCACCGGTCTCACGCTCGACCATATGCCCCGCGTCGTCGAGGGCACCGACATCACCGGCACGCTGCGCGACGCCGTCGCCGAGCTGTGGGGCGTGCCGGCGGTGCCGGTCGTGGGTGGCGCGGGAGACAATGCGGCGGGCGCAGCGGGCGTCGGCGTGGTGCAGGATGGCGATGCGTTGCTGTCGCTCGGCACGTCGGGCGTGATCTTCGTCGCGACCGACGGCTTCAGGCCCAATCCGGCGCGCGCGGTCCATGCCTTCTGCCACTGCCTGCCCGGCCTCTGGCACCAGATGTCGGTCCACCTTTCCGCTGCCGCCTGTATCGACTGGGTCGCGCGGCTGACCGGTGCCGCAGGCGCCGCCGACCTGTTCGCCCGCGCCGAGGCCGCCGGCCCCGCCAGCGGGCCGGAGCTGTTTCTGCCCTATCTCTCGGGCGAGCGCACGCCGCACAACGATGCCGAGGTGCGCGGCGCCTTCCTCCGCCTCGACAACGACACCACCCCCGAGAAGCTCGCGCAGAGCGTGCTCGAAGGCGTGGCGTTTGCGCTGGGCGACGGGCTCGACGTGCTGCGCGAGGCCGGCACGCAGGTCGAGCGGCTGTCGGTGATCGGCGGCGGCGCGCGCTCGCGCTATTGGGGCGAGACGCTTGCCGCCGCGCTCGGCGTCGAGCTGGTCTATCTCAAGGGCGGCGAGGTCGGCCCGGCGCTCGGCGCCGCGCGGCTTGCCCAGCTTGCCGTCGATGGCGGCACTCCGGCCGAGGTCTGCGCCGCCCCCCCGGTCTCGCACAGCATCGCCCCCGATCCCGAACTGGTGGACCGGCTCGCCCCAAAGCGGGCCGCGTTCCGCGACGCCTATCCCCGTATCACTCCGAGGAACCACTGATGTCCGACTTCTTCGCTGATATCCCGACGATCCGTTACGAAGGCCCCGACAGCGACAACGAGCTCGCCTACCGCTTCTATGACAAGGACCGGGTGGTCCTGGGCAAGCGGATGGAAGACCATCTGCGCTTCGCGATCTGCTTCTGGCACACCTTCGTGTGGCCGGGCTCGGACGTGTTCGGCGGCGGCACCTTCAACCGCCCGTGGCACCAGGGCGCCAATGACAGCGCCGCCGCCAAGGCCAAGCGCGAGGTGGCGTTCGACTTCTTCACCCGTCTCGACGTGCCCTATTACTGCTTCCACGACGTCGATGTGATGGCCGCCGCCGAAGGTGTCGCCGAGCATCGCCGTTTCTTCGCGGAAGCGGTCGACCATCTCGAAGCGCTGCAGGCCTCGTCGGGCCGCAAGCTGCTGTGGGGTACCGCCAACCTGTTCAGCCACCCGCGCTTCGCCGCCGGCGGCGCGACCAACCCCGATCCGGAAGTCTATGCGTTCGGTGCGATGCAGGTCCGCGACGCGCTGGAAGCGACACATCGCCTCGGCGGTTCCAACTATGTGCTGTGGGGCGGCCGCGAGGGCTATGAGACCCTGCTCAACACCAACCTCAAGCGCGAACTCGACAATTTCGGCCGCTTCCTCTCGCTGGTCGTCGAGCACAAGCACAAGATCGGCTTCAAGGGCACGATCCTGATCGAGCCCAAGCCGCACGAGCCGACCAAGCATCAGTATGATTTCGATACCGCGACGGTGTACGGCTTCCTCAAGCGCTACGGCCTCGAGAACGAAGTCTGCGTCAACATCGAAGCCAACCACGCGACGCTGGCAGGGCACACCTTCGAGCATGAGATCGCCACCGCCGGCGCGCTCGGCATCTTCGGGTCGATCGACGCCAATCGCGGTGACCACCAGAATGGCTGGGATACCGACCAGTTCCCGAACTCGGTCGAGGAACTGACGCTGGCGATGGTCGAGATCATCCGCGCTGGCGGGTTCACCACCGGCGGCTTCAACTTCGACGCCAAGGTGCGCCGCCAGTCGATGGACGCGGTGGACCTGTTCTACGGCCATATCGGCGGCATCGACACGGTCGCGCGCGGCCTGCTCAACGCCGCCGCGCTGATCGAGGACGGCCGCCTCGATGCGATCAAGGCGGAGCGCTATGCGGGCTGGGACGGCGAACTCGGCGGCCAGATCGGCACCCTCGACCTCGCCGGCATCGCCGACCTCGCCGAAACAAAGGCGCTCGATCCCAAGCCGCGCTCGGGCCGGCAGGAGCGGATCGAGAACCTGATCAACCGTTTCATCTGACGGTACCCTTCCTCCCCGGGGCATGGCGCCCCGGGGAGGAGATGAGGCGCTGGTTGCGCGCCTAGGCCTTTCGGCGATTCGCCAGCGCCACGGTGATCGCTGCTCCCACGGTGGCGAATCCGAACAGCACCACGGTACCCGTGGCGGCACCATAAGCGCTCCACGCGACCGGAACCGCCGCCCCGAACGCCGCCCAGCCCCCCAGATAGAGCCGTCGAGCCGTGCCCGCGGTCAGCCGCCGGTGCAGCAGCGCCTGCTGGTGGCGCGGATTGGCCGCGCACAACAGCATGAACCCGCCCGTGGCGAGGCCGAGGAGCACGAGGTGGGCGAGAATCTGCCCGATCATGCCCGTGCCTCGCCATGATGCGAGCGCTTCACCCGATGCGGGCGCTGCCCGGCAACGGCCTGCGATGCGGCCATCTTCCGGCTCGCCAAGGCGAAGGCCAGGGCGATGGCCATCATCGTCAGTTCGAAGCCGACGAACGTCCAGTCGCGCGAGAGCAGACTCGCGACCAGGCTGCGATCGGTGGCGAGCGCGCTGACCAGCGGAATGGCGGCGAACAGCAGCGCGGCGAAGGCGCTGAGTTCGATCCAGGCGCGGCGTGGCGGCCGGATGAGAGCGACCAGCAGCATCGCGCCCCATGTCAGGAACAGGCTGTTCACCTCCCAGTCCGCGCGCCCGGCGATCCCCAGCGGCAGCAGCCGGTTGGCCAGGAAATAGCCGGCGATACCGATCGGGAAACCGAGGATCACGGCGATGTTCAGCCGTTCCACGATCCGGAAACCGAGGTGCGGCCGCGTGGGATCGGGCAGTTTCGAGCGACGCTTGACCGTCCACAGGATCAGGCCGGTACCGACCATGATCGTGCCGCCCAGCCCCGAGAGGAAATAGAGCCAGCGCAGCGCGACGCCGGCATAGCGCCCGGCATGGAGGCCGATCATCACGCCACGCGTGCGCTGCGCCGCGCCCGCCCCGGGCGCCACCCAGAGCAGCCGGCCGCTGGCGCCATCGAACTGCAGCGTCTCTCCATTGCTGTCCATCGAGGCGCTGGGCGCGCGGGTCAGCACGACGCGCGCCGCAGCATCGCCGGGGTTGGCGACATAGGCATAGCCAACCCCGGCGCCGCCCCAATGACGATCGGCCGTGACCACCATCGACGCAAGCGACGCGAGCGGCGCGGGCGTGCCGGTCGCTTCCGCGTCGGCGCCCTGCGGGAAGCTCTCGTCATAGAATGCGTCGGGCTCGGGATAGGCGGCAGCGATCGGCGCGGGCACATATTGCCGGTCGAGCGAGACGAGCCCGGTATAGGTGATCATCAGATAGAAGGGCAGCGCCAGCACGGCGGTGACGTTGTGCGCATCGAGCCAGCTGCGCTGGCCCTTGCCCAGCCGCAGCATGAAGAAATCGGCGAAAATCTTCTTGTGGGTGACGATGCCGGAAAAGATCGCGATCAGCATGGACATCGCCGCAACGCCGACGATATAGCGCGCCCAGAGCACCGGAATGTAGTGCAGATCGAAGTGGAAGCGGTAGAGGAAGTAGCCGCCGGCGCTGGCCCGCGCGGACACCTCCTGCCCCTTTCCGTCGATCACCGCCTTCCTTCGCGAGCCGGGCGCAGCGTCGGGGGCAGGCGTCCAGAACAATTGCGTCGTTGCCGATCGCGTGCCCGGCAAGGTGATGTACCAGCGGGATGCGCCCGGTGCATTGACCTGCAGCCAGCGCGCTGCGGCATCGGCCGCGGCCGCGGGCGCGGCATCGGTCGTCACCTCGGGCTGCATCCAGCGCGTGATCTCATCCTGGAAATAGGCCGCGGTGCCGCAGGTGAACATCACGAACAGAAGCCAGCTCAGCAGCAGGCCAGACCAGGTGTGCAGCCACGCCATCGATTGACGGAACCCCGCCTTCACAGCCGACCGCCGGTCCACAGCGAGATCAGGAGCACCGTGCCGGCCGGCATCGCGGCGGCGGCCATCCACAGCCAAAGCTTCACCACGCTGCGCGCGGCGAACACCCAGAGCAGGATCAGCGCATAAAGCAGGAAGGAAATCAGCATCGAAACCGTCACCGCCTCCACCCGGTCGACAGGCAGAAGCCGGGCGAGACACGCGCAGATAAGGCTGACGAGCAGATAGCCCCCGGGGATCGCGGCGATCCGCGCCGCCATCGACACGCCGTCGCGTCCGAACGCTTTCGGCTTCGTCACGCTTGCCCGTCCGCCAGAATCATCATCGCCACCCTTCCTGGCAGCGCCTAACGATCCTGCGAATAACTATCAATATCGAATCAAGGCCGCGCATTCCGAACGTCTGTCGCGATCGCGTCGGCTTCGTGACGCTGGTCGAAGCGAGCCCGATCCCACCAAGCGACGACGTCTGTCCGCAACCGTGAGATCGACCGCCGTCAGGGTTGCGCCCTTCCGCCCTTCTTCCTATTATGTCTGAGTTATTCCTGCGAGGTATTCCAATGATCGACGGTGCGATGCTGATCGGCGCAGAACTGCGTCAGGCCGAGGCGCGTTTCGGTTCCGTGGACCCGTCCACGGGCGCGGCGCTCACCCCGGATTTCTCGTCGGCGGGTGCCGACGCGGTGGCGGATGCCGCCTCCCTCGCCGCTGCGGCCTTCCCCGCATATTCGAGCACGGATCCGGAAAGCCGCGCCGCTTTTCTCGAGCGCATCGCCGAGGGAATCCTTGCGATCGGCGACGATCTGATCGTCCGCGCGATGGCCGAGAGCGGCCTGCCCCGCGCGCGGCTGGAGGGTGAGCGCGGCCGCACCGTCGGCCAGCTCCGGATGTTCGCCGGCGTCGTCCGCCAGGGCGACTTTTTCGATGCGACGATCGATCCGGCGCTGCCCGATCGCGCGCCGCTGCCCCGCCCCGACCTGCGCCGCGTCAACCTCGCGGTCGGCCCCGTCGCCGTGTTCGGCGCCTCCAACTTCCCGCTCGCCTTCTCCGTGGCGGGCGGCGACACCGCCTCGGCGCTCGCCGCCGGCTGCCCGGTCATCGTCAAGGGCCACCCGGCGCATCCAGGCACCGGCGAACTGGTCGCCCGCGCGATCCGCACGGCGGTCGACGCGAGCGGTCTGCCCGCCGGCGTCTTTTCCTACCTGCCCGGCGAGACCAACGAGCTGGGCGGCGCGCTGGTTTCCGATCCGCGGATCAAGGCGGTAGGCTTCACCGGTTCGCGCGGCGGCGGCCTCGCGCTGATGCGCATCGCGGCCAGCCGCGCCGAGCCGATCCCGGTCTATGCCGAGATGTCGAGCATCAACCCGGTGATCCTGTTCCCCGCGGCGCTCGAAGCCCGCGGCGATGCGCTGGCGGACGCCTATATCGGGTCGCTGACGATGGGTGCCGGCCAGTTCTGCACCAATCCGGGCCTCGTCCTCGGCATCGATTCGCCCGCGCTCGATGCCTTCGTCGCGCGTGCCGGCGCGGCGCTGGGCGCCTGCCGTTCGACCACGATGCTCACCCCCGGCATCCACGCCGCCTATGAAAAGGGCGTCGATGCGCTCGCCACCCACGATGCGGTGCGCACCGTGGCGCGCGGGCAGAAGGGCGACGGCGAGAACCAGGCGATCGGCGCGCTGTTCGAAACCGACGGCAGGAGCTTCATCGCCGACGCCGCGCTGGGGCATGAGGTGTTCGGCTCCTCCTCGGTGGTCGTGCGCTGCCAGGATCTCCAGGAGCTGACCGCGGTCGTCGCGGCGCTCGAGGGCCAGCTCACCGCGACCTTGCTGCTCGACCCGGCCGACGAGGCGGACGCGAAGGCGTTGATCCCGGTGCTTGCCGATCGCGTCGGCCGCATCCTTGCCAATGGCTGGCCGACCGGCGTCGAAGTCAGCCCGGCGATGGTGCATGGCGGCCCCTTCCCCGCCACCAGCGACGGCCGCACCACCTCGGTCGGCACGCTCGCCATCTATCGCTTCCTGCGCCCGGTCTGCTTCCAGAACCTGCCGGCCTCGCTGCTGCCGGACGCGATCAGCGACGCCAATCCCTGGGGTGTCGCGCGTCGCATCGACGGCAAGCGCGAGGGGTCGCCGCGGTGATCCGTTCGCTCGTTCAATTCGACGATGGCATGCGCGGCGTCGCCGCGATCGACGGTGAAGGCGCGGCATATCGGGTGGAAGGCTTCGCCTCCACCCTCGCGCTCGCCGAGGCGGCGCTGGCGGCGGGCGAAACGCTCGCCGCCCACGCCGCGGTGCGGCTGGGCGACCCGATCGACCTTGCTGCGGTGACGCTCCTCGCGCCGATCGACCACGCCGATGCCGCGCATCTGCTGGTCAGCGGAACCGGCCTGACCCATCTCGGCTCGGCCGAGGGTCGGGACAAGATGCACCGCGCTGCGGTGGAGAACCCCGCGCCGACCGATTCGATGAAGATGTTCCTGATGGGCGTCGACGGCGGCAAGCCCGCCGACGGCGGCACCGGCGTGCAGCCTGAATGGTTCTACAAGGGCGATGGCGCGATCCTCGTCGCGCCGGGCGCGCCGCTGACCATGCCGGACTTCGCGCTGGATGGCGGCGAGGAGCCCGAGATCGCCGGCATCTATCTGATCGGCCCCGGTGGCGATCCGGTGCGCATCGGCTTCGCGCTGGGCAATGAATTCTCCGACCATGTGACGGAGCGCGGCAATTATCTGTGGCTGGCGCACAGCAAGCTGCGGCCGGCGGCGCTTGGCCCCGAATTGCTGCTCGGCGATCTGCCGCAGGACATTCGCGGCACCAGCCGCATCGTCCGCAATGGCGAGACGCTGTGGGAAAAGCCCTTCCTGTCGGGCGAGGACAATATGTCGCATTCGGTGCGCAATCTCGAGCATCACCACTTCAAATATGCCGGTTTCCGCCGGCCGGGTGACGTTCATGTCCATTTCTTCGGCACCGCCACCCTCTCCTTCTCCGATGGGGTCGCGACGCAGCCGGGCGATGTTTTCGAGGTGGAGGCGGCGCCCTTCACCTTGCCGGTGCGCAACCCGCTCGCCGTGGCCGAGGCGGCCGACGTGCAGGTGATCGCGCTGTGATCCGGGTCGGCATCGTCGGCTTCGGCAAGATCGCACGCGACCAGCACGTGCCCGCCATCGCGGGGAGCGAGAAATTCGTCCTCGCCGCGACCGCCAGCCGCAACGCGCATGCGGACGGCATTCCCGCTTATCCCGACATCGACACGATGCTGGCGAAGGAGCCGACGCTCGATGCGGTTGCGCTCTGCCAGCCGCCGCAGGTGCGCCATGGCGCCGCCCGCGCCGCACTGGCCGCCGGCAAGCATGTGTTCCTCGAAAAACCGCCGGGCGCGACGCTTTCCGAAGTGGTCGACCTCGCCCGCACCGCCGACGCGGCCGGCGTGACGCTGTTCGCGAGCTGGCACTCGCGCTATGCCGCCGGCGTCGAGACCGCGCGCCAGTGGATCGCGGGCAAGGAATTGCGCCGCATCGACATTTCCTGGAAGGAAGATGTCCGCCACTGGCATCCCGGCCAGGCGTGGATCTGGCAGCCGGGCGGGCTCGGCGTGTTCGATCCGGGCATCAACGCGCTGTCGATCCTGACGCAGCTGCTGGCCGATCCGGTGCGGCTCGAGCAGGCGAGCCTCGAAGTGCCGGCCAATCGCAAGGCGCCGATCGCGGCAAGGCTGGCGATGCGCAGCGCGAGCGGCGCGCCGATCGATGCCGTGTTCGACTGGCGCCAGACCGGCCCGCAGACCTGGGACATCGAAGTCGAGACCGACGCCGGCCTGCTCGTGCTTTCGCATGGCGGCAACACGCTGACCATCGACGGCGTGGCGCAGCCGCTGCCGGCCGAGGCCGAATATCCCGAACTCTATGCGCGCTTCGCGGAACTGATCGCGGCGGGCAAGAGCGATGTGGATGTTGCACCGTTCCGTCTGGTCGCCGATGCTTTCCTGACCGGGGAAACGTCGGTTACCGACGCATTCGAGGACTGAACCCGCCGGAGAGGATGATCTTGGACGACGAGCATCGCAGCGCTTCGCCTCGCATCCACGGCAAGATCGCGCGCGATATCGGCATCGAGATCGTCGGCGGCCGGCGCAAGCCGGGCGACGTGTTCGGCGGGGAGATCGAGGCGAGCGAGGCGCTGGGCGTCTCGCGAACCGCCTATCGCGAGGCGATCCGCATCCTCGCGGCCAAGGGGCTGGTCGAAAGCCGCCCCAAGGCCGGCACCCGCGTCACCCCGCGCAGCCGCTGGAACCTGCTCGATCCCGAGGTTCTCGCCTGGTCGTTCGAGGGCGAGCCCGAGGCGGAATTCATCCGCGGCCTGTTCGAACTGCGCGCGGTGATCGAGCCGGCAGCGGCGGCATTCGCGGCGCTGCGCCGCGATCGGCATGACATCGCGGAAATGGCCGCCGCGCTCGACGACATGGCGCGCTACGGCCTCGGCAACGCCGCTGGGCAGGACGCCGACCAGCGCTTCCACCGCGCGATCCTCGACGCCGCGCGCAACGAGCCGCTGGCGGCGCTGGCCAGCACGGTGGGTGCCGCGGTGCGCTGGACGACGCGCTTCAAGCAACGCAAGCACGGCCTGCCGCGCGATCCCCTCCCCGAGCATCTGCTGGTGCATCAGGCGATCGCGGCGGGCGATGCCGAGGCGGCGCGGCGCGAGATGAGCGAATTGCTGCGGCTGGCGCTGGCGGACATGGACAAGTGAGCCCCCTTTTCCCCGAGGCGCTTCGGGGAGAAGGTGAGGGTCAGATCTGCACCAGATGCGCGACATCCGCCGCGCTTTCGGTCGCGGTGCTGCCCTGCCGGATGATCCGGCCGCCATCCATCGCGCAATAGCCGTCGGCGAAGCGCCAGACGAAATCGAGATATTGCTCGACCACGAGGATCGTCACGCCCAGCCGGTCCCGCACCGTCCGCAGCGCCGCCTCGATCTGCTGGACGACATTGGGCTGGATGCCCTCGGTCGGCTCGTCGAGCAGGAGGAGCCGTGGCTCGCCGGCAAGCGCGCGGCCGATCGCGAGCTGCTGTTGCTCGCCGCCCGAGAGGAAGCCGCCCTTGCGGTCGCGAATGTCGCGCAGCTTGGGGAACAGCTCGAAGATATGGTCGGGCACGCCACCACCGCCGCTGCCGCGGCCGCCGCGTGCGGCGAGGCCGGTTTCCAGATTCTCCATCACCGTCAGATGCGGGAAGATGTGACGGCCCTGCGGGACATAGCCGATGCCGGCGCGGGCGCGGCGGTGCGGGGTCAGGCCGGTGATGTCTGCACCATCGAACGCGACGCGGCCGGCGGTCACGGTGCGCGTGCCCATGATCGTGCCGAGCAAGGTCGATTTGCCGACGCCGTTGCGGCCGATCAGCGCGGTGGCGGTGCCCGGGGCCAGCATGAGGTCGACATCCCACAGCACCTGGCTCTGGCCATAGGCGCTGGCGAGGCCGGAGAGCGCGAGCAGCGGCGCGGTCATCCCGTATGCCCCAGATAGACCGCGGCGACCTCGGGGTCCGCGCGCACCTCGGCGATGCTGCCCTGCTTGAGGAAGCGCCCCTGATGCATCACCGTAACGGGCGCGGCGAGTTGCTCGACGAAGCTCATGTCATGGTCGATCACCAGCACCGTGCGCCCTTCGCCCAGGCTGCGGATCAATTCGGCGGTGCGCGCGGTCTCGGCGGGCCCCATGCCGGCGGTGGGTTCGTCGAGCAGCAGCAGTTCGGCGCCGGTCGCCACGACCATGCCGATCTCCAGCCATTGCTTCTCGCCATGCGAGAGTTCGCCGGCGGGCGCATCGCGGCGGTCGGCAAGGCCGATCATCGCCAGCGCCGCGTCGACCGATGTCCGTTCGGCGGCGGGGATGCCGAAGCCGAAGCTCTTCCACCAGCGCCGGTCGCGCCGCGCGGCGAGCGCCATATTGTCGCCGACGCTCAGGGTCGGCAGCACGCCCGGCGCCTGGAACTTGCGGCAGATGCCGCGCGCGACGATCGTCTGTTCGGGCAGCGCGCCGATATCCTCGCCGCGGAACAGGATCCGCCCCGATGCGGCGCGGACGCGGCCGATGATCGTGTCGCACAAGGTAGACTTGCCCGCGCCGTTGGGGCCGATCACGACGCGCGTCTCGCCGCGCTGGAGGGTGAGGCTGAACCCGTCGAGCGCCTTGAACCCGTCGAAAGCGACGGTGACGCCGTCGACCGCGAGCAGCAGGTCGGCAACCGCCCCCGCCGTCATCGCTTCGCCAGCCCGGCGAGGCCGTTGGGCAGCATCGTCACCGTCAGGATGAAGATCGCGCCGACCAGATAGAGCCACAGTTCGGGGATCGCGCTGGAGATGCTGTCGCGCGCGATGTTGACCAGCAGCGCGCCGACGATCGCACCGGCAAGGCTGTAACGCCCGCCGATCGCCACCCACACCACCATCTCGATCGAGGGTACCACGCCGACCAGCGCGGGAGAGACCACCCCGGCATGGAGCGTGAACAGGGCGCCTGCGACGCCTGCGAGCAGCGCCGCGATCGCGAACGCGGCAACCTTGAACGGCGTCGGGTCGTAACCGAGGAAGCGTGCGCGGTTCTCGCCGTCGCGCATCGCCCGCAGCAGGATGCCGAAGCGCGAGGCGAGCAGCAGCCGGAGGCCGACGAAGGCAGTGCACAGGCAGGCCAGCGTCACCCAGTAGAGGCTCGTCGCCACCCCGGGCCGAGAGAGGCCGAAGCCGAAGATGCCGTAGAAATCGGTAAGGCCGTTGAAGCCGCCGGTCACATCCTGCCGGCTGGTGAGGAAGGTGGCGAAGGCGAGCGCCAGCGCCTGGGTGATGAGTGCGAAATAGGTGCCGCCGACGCGGCGGTGAAACACCGCCCACGCGAACAGCGCCCCGATCAGCGCCGGCACCAGCAGGATCGCGAGGATGGTGAGCAACGGGCTGTGGAACGGCGCCCACGAGATCGGCAGGCTTTCGCGGCCGCTCCACATCATGAAGTCCGGCAGTTCGCCCTGCGGCAGATCCACCAGCTTCATGTGCATCGCGATGGCATAGCCGCCGAGCCCGAAGAACACGCCCTGCCCCAGGCTGAGGATGCCGCCATGCCCCCAGATCAGCACAAGGCCGAGCGCGAGGATCGCCATCGCCATGAAGCGCGCGAGCAGGTTGAGATCGTAGGGCGAGAGCAGGAAGGGCGCGATCGTGGCGCAACCGAGCAGCAGCCAGGGCAGCAGGCGCGACACCGCCGGCGGCAATGCGAGGCGGGGCGCGTCAGACATCGAGCGCGCGGCTCTTGACCGCGACCACGCCCTGCGGACGGATCTGGATGAAGAGGATGACGAACAGCAGCAGCAGCATCTGCGCCGCGCTGACATCGACGAAGATCTGCACCAGCGCCGAGAACAGGCCGAGGATAACCGCCGAGACGGTGGTGCCGACGAGGCTGCCGAGGCCGCCCATCACGACGACGAGGAACGCCGGCACGATATAGCTCTGCCCGACCGTGGGCGTAACCGGGCCGAGCAGCGCCAGCACCACGCCGGCCAGCCCGGCAATGCCCGATCCGAGGCAGAAGACGGCAAGATCGACGCGGCGCACGTCGATGCCGGTGGCCCCTGCCATCATCCGGTCCTGATTGACCGCGCGCACGAACAGCCCGATCCGCGTTCGCGCCAGCAGCAGCGCGAGCGCGGCGAGCACCGCCACCGTCACGCCGATGATGAACAGCCGCGCCGAGGGCATGGCGATGCCGGCGACGGTGATGCCGCCCGAAAGCCAGTCCGGCGCGCGCACCTCGACGCCGATCGCGCCGAACAGGTCGCGCGCCGCCTGCTGCAGGATCAGGCTGACGCCCCAGGTCGCCAGCAGCGTATCGAGCGGCCGCGCGGCGAGGCGCGAGATCAGCGCCGTCTGGATCACCCCGCCCGCAACCGCGGCGCCCGCGAACGCCACCGGGATCGCGACGAGGATGCCGGCCGGGCCGGGGACGACGATCAGCGTCAGCCAGGCGAGATAGCCGCCCAGCATCAGCATCTCGCCATGCGCCATGTTGACGACGCGCATCAGCCCGAAGCTGAGCGCCAGGCCGAGCGCGGCGAGGAGGTAGAGCGATGCGACCGAGACGCCGTTGAACAGCTGGTTGAGGACGAGCGGGAGGTCGGTCATGCCACGCGCCCATCCCCTTCAGGGGAGGGGTTGGGGTGGGGGGCGAAGCGCGCTTCTGCGGCAGCGGAAAGAGCGTCGCCGGCGGCGTTGAGCCCCCGCCGACGCTGCCCCGCCCCGTCCCCTCCCCTGAAGGGGAGGGGCTGCTCCGTGCCCTTCACAGCTTGCACGTCTTGCCGGGGAAGGCGAGCGCGTCATAGGGCTCCGGCTGGATGTCGGCGCCCGAGTCCGCGACGATCGCGAACTGGCCGTCGGGCTTGAGCTGGCCGATATAGGCCTTCTGCACGAGGCTCTGGTTCGCCGCGAAGGAGACCTTGCCCATCGGCGTCTCGAACCCGCCGAGCGACGCCGCCGCCTTGCGCACCGCCGCCGGATCGAAGCTGCCCGCCTTCTCGACTGCGGCCTTCCACGCCCACACGTTCAGATAGCCATGCACCATCGGATCGGTGATCGCGGCGTCCGCGCCATATTTCTTCTTGTAGGCCGCGACGAACCTGGCGTTGCCCGGCAGGTCGAGGCTCTGGAAATAGTTCCAGGCGGCATAGCTGCCCTCCACCAGCCCGGCGCCCATCGCCTGCGCTTCCTGCTCGCCGATCGAGAAGGACATCACCGGCAGCGTCTTCGAGGTCAGGCCGGCGGCCTGCATCTGCTTGAAGAAGGCGACATTGCTGTCACCGTTCAGCGTGTTGAAGACGATGTCCGGCTTGGCCGCCCGGATCTTGGCGATCACGCCGGAGAAATCGGTCCCGCCCAATGGCACATAGGCCTCGCCCGCGACGCCGAGGCCACCCTTTTCGATATGCTTCTTGAGGATCAGGTTGGCGGTGCGCGGAAACACATAGTCCGAGCCGATCAGGAAGATGTTCTTGTAACCCTTTTCCTTTGCCCATTCGAACGCAGGCAGGATCTGCTGGTTGGGCTGCGCGCCCGAATACATGATGTTGGGCGAGCATTCATTGCCCTCGAACTGCACCGGATACCACAGCAGGTTATCCGTGCGTTCGAACACCGGCAGCATCGCCTTGCGGCTGGCGGAGGTCCAGCCGCCGAACACGGTGGAGACCTTGCCGTCCTCCACCAGCTTCGACGCCTTCTGCGCGAAGGTGGAGGGATCCGACGCGCCGTCCTCGACCAGCGCGTTGATCGTCTTGCCGAGCACGCCGCCCGCCGCGTTGATCTCTTCGATCGCCAGCATCTCGGCATTCTTCACGGTGATCTCGCTGATCGCCATCGTACCGGTCAGCGACTGCAGCACCCCCACCGACACGGTATCGCCCGCGGGCGCGCCGCCGTCGCCGCCGCCGCCCTTCGAGCAGCCGGCCAGCGCCAGCGCGGAGACCGCGGCCGTCAGAAACAGGATCTTCGCCGACCGAAGCACCATCTCACCTCACTCCTCGAACGCTTGGGATGCAGATCGGCAAGAGCGGCCCCGCCCACCGTATCGCCGCGAGGCTAGGTAATCGGCCGGGTGCATCGATATGCGTCATTTGACGTAGGCGCCCGTCGCGCCCGCGCTCTAGGATCATGTCCATCGGGGGCCTTCGGCGGCCCGCTGCAAGGGGCTGGGGACATGGCGACGGCGCAAGGGGCGGCGGTGCGTGGCGGGAGCGCCCGGGGTTTCGACGCGAGGCGGATCGGCGCGGCGCTGAAGGCGGGGGTGCGCGATCCGCTGTTCGCGTTCCTGATCGTGGGCGGCGGCTTCTTCGCCGCCTATGCCGCGGTCGAGGCGAGCCGCAAGCCGCCGGTCCATTACAGCACCGAGGTGAAGCGCGCATTGGTCGACGAGTTCCAGACGCTCGCCGGTCGCAAGGCGACTGCCGCCGACGAAGCCAAGATGCAAAAGGATTTCATCACCGACGAGCTGCTGTTCCGCGAAGCGATCGCGCGCGGCATGCACCTGACCGACGGCCCGACCCGGAAGCGGCTGATCGACAAGGTCCGCTACCTGATCGCCGGCGCCCCCGCCGAGCCGACCGAGGAACAGATCGTCAATCATTATTCGGAGAATCTGAAGCGCTATCGCGCCGAGCCCAAGACCAGCTTCTCGCAGATCTTCTTTTCGGCAGCGCCGAAGGATCCGGCGGGCACGCTCGCGGCGCTCAACCGCGGCGATGCGGTGGCGGGCGACGATTTCTGGCTGGGCCGCGACTATCCGCGTTATGGCGACAGCATGGTGCGCGGCATCTTCGGCCAGCCCTTCATCGAGACATTGGCGAAGGCCCCGACCGGGCAGTGGATCGGCCCGGTGCGCACCCCGCGCGGCTGGCATTTCGTGCGCAAGGACGAAGCGATCGCGCCCGCGCTGATGCCCTATTCCGACATCCGCGATCAGGTGCGGCAGGATTATATGATGGCCGAGACCGAAGGCACGATCGATCGCGAGATCGCCAAGCTCAAGGAGGAATATGATGTCCGCATCGATCGCTAGGGCCTTCGCGCGGGCGCTGGCCATGGTGGCGATGGCAGCGACGATCGCGCTGCTGGGCACCGCCCCGGCGCGCGCGGACATCTTCATGTCCGCCGAGTTCAGCCTTTCGCGCGGCGAGGATGCCAACAGCTACGAGTTCACGGCGGCGGTGCCCGAGGCGATCGGCGCACCGGCGGCGCTCATCTATCCCGAGGGCTGCCGCCAGACGTCGGTCAGCCGCCAGACGATGGCCGGCCGCGCGCAATACGCGTTCGAATTCGCCTGCGATCGCGCGTTCCGCGCCGATGACGTGATCCGCACGCCGTGGAAGGCGGATGGCGGCACCTTCGTCACCAATGTGATGGGCGCGCAGGTCGACCGCAGCCTTTCCGGCGACGGCGACGGCATCGTCGTACCGGTGGGCGAGACCGCCGCCGGCGACCGCCCGCTCAGCCAGCTTGCGCCCGAATTCCTCGAACAGGGCGTCGTCCACATCTGGATGGGCTGGGATCACCTCGCCTTCGTGCTGTGCCTCTGCCTGCTCGCCAGCGGCCGCCAACTCGTCGGGCTGGTGACCGCGTTCACGCTCGGCCACTCGATCTCGCTCGCGCTCGCCTTCTTCGCGCTGGTGGCGGTGCCGGTCCCGCCGGTGGAAGCGGCCATCGCGCTGTCGATCGCGTTCATGGCGCGCGAAGCGTTGATGGCATCGGGCCGGACCGGGAATCGGCCGGCGCTGCGCCGGCAGACGATCGTCGTCTCGCTGTTCGGGCTGCTCCACGGCCTCGGCTTCGCCAGCGCGCTCGGCGAACTCGGCGTCTCGCATGCGGAGCGCGTGCCGAGCCTGATCTTCTTCAACATCGGCGTCGAGGCCGGCCAGCTTGCCTTCGTCGCGGCCGTCACGCTCGCAATGATGTTGCTGCGGCGGGTGAATGTCTCGCAGCCGGTGCGCGTCGCCGCGCTCTACGCGGTCGGCGCGATCGGTGCCTTCTGGATGGTCGAGCGCGTCAGCGGGTTCGGCATCGCCTGAGCGTGGCGCCGGCGCGCCCCCTGCCCGACCTGCCGGCGGCGCGCCGCGCGCTGGAGGAAGGAGACCTCGACCGCTGCGCCCGGATCGCGACCGCGGCGACGCAGGCCCGGCCCGACCATGCCGAGGGCCATTTTCTGCTCGCGATGGCGATGGCCGAGGGTGGCCGCATCGCCGCCGCGCTGCCGGTGATCGCGCGCGCGGTGACCTTGGCGCCCGCCGACGCCGAGTATCGCGCGCAACTCGCCCGGCTCAACGCGCTGGCGCGGCGCGAGGCCGATGCCCGCGCGGCCGCCGATGCCGCGGTGGCACTGGCGCGCGGAGCGGACGCACGCACGCTCGACACGATCGGTTGCGTCTATGCCCGGCTGGGCGATCACGAAGCGGCGGTGCCGCTGTTCGAGCGCGCGGTCGGCATGGCGGCCGACGATGTCGGTTTCCGCTTCAACCTCGCCAGCAGCTACGGCTTCTTCGGCCGCGTCGACGATGCGGAGCGCCATTATGAGGCGATCGTCGCGCGCCGGCCGGGGCATGGCCGCGCGCATCTCGGCATCGCCGGCCTTCGCCGCCAGACGCCCGATCGCAACCATGCCGCGCGCCTCGAGGCGGCGCTGGCCACCACTGCCGATCCGGTCGAGCGGCTGCGCATCCATTATGCCGCCGCCAAGGAATATGAGGATCTGGGCGACCATGAGGCCGTGTTCCGCCACCTCGCCACCGGCAACGCCGCGCACAAGGCCAGGCTGGCCTTCGACATCGAGGCCGATGCCGGGATCGTCGATGCGATCCGCGCCAGCTTCACCGATCCCGCCTATTTCGCCGGCCCCAGCGACATCGCCGACGCGCCGGTGTTCGTCGTCGGCCTGCCGCGCACCGGCACGACCCTGGTCGACCGCATCCTTGCCGCGCATCCCGGGATCAGTTCGGCAGGCGAATTGCAGGCGATGCCGCTGGCGCTCAAGCGGCTGGCGCAGACGCCTTCGCGGCTGGTGCTCGATCGCGAGACGGTGCTGGCGGCGCGCGATCTCGATCCGGCGCGGCTCGGCGCCGCCTATCTGGAGCGCGCGCGCCAGCATGCCGGTGGGCGTGCGCCCCGCTTCGTCGACAAGCTGCCGCTCAACTTCCTCTACATCGGCCATATCGCACGCGCGCTGCCCAACGCGCGCATCGTCTGCCTGCGCCGCAACCCGATGGACAGCGTGTGGAGCAATTTCAAGACCCTGTTCGCCACCGGTTCCAGCTATTACGCCTGGTCCTACGACCTGATGGATACCGCGCGCTATTATGCGCTGTTCGACGGCCTGATCGCCTTCTGGCAGGCGCACTTTCCCGGCCGCGTGCTCGAACTGGGCTATGAGGCGCTGGTCGCCGACCAGGAGGGCGAAACGCGCCGGCTGCTCGACCATGTCGGCCTGCCCTGGGACGAGCACTGCCTGCGCTTCCACGAAACCGACGAGGCGGTGGCGACGCCCAGCGCGCAGCAGGTGCGCCGGCCGCTCAACGCCTGCTCGATCGGGCGCTGGCGGCATTACGCGCGGGAACTGGCGCCGGTCGCAGACTTCTTCACCGCCCGGGGGATCGTCGCCGCATAGTTCAGGCCGCCAGCGCCAGCCGGGCGCGGCGCGCGACGCTGCCGGCACCGCCGCCGACGAGCGTCTGCAGATCGATCAGCGCCCGCGCCAGCCCGACGCCATGCGGCGCGGCGATGTAGCGCGGCGACCAGACCGGCGCGAACTTCTCCTTATAGGCGCGTAAGCCTTCGAACCCGTACAGCGCCTCGCCATGGCGATAGAGCAGGTGGCCGACCTGCGCCCAGATCGGCGCCAGCCGCCGCGCCTCGATCCCCGAAAGCGGCGCGAGGCCCAGGTTGAACCAGCCATAGCCCTGTTCCCGCCCCCATTTCATGAGCTGGACGAACAGGAAATCCATCGTGCCGTAGGGCGCAGCGTCGGCGTGGCGCATCAGGTCGACCGACAATTCCTCGCGCTCTTCAGTGCCCCAGACGTTTGCGAAGGCGACGATCCGTCCCTCATGGCGCACCACCGCGCAATCGAACCGGGTGAGATAAGCGGGGTCGAAGCGGCCGATCGAGAAGGCCTTCTCGTCATGCCCCTTGGCGTCGAGCCAGGCGTCGGAGACCGCCCGGAGTTCGGGCATCAGCGGCGCGACCGCGGCGCGCGGTACGATCTCGAAGCTGGCACCTTCGCGGATCGCCCGCCGTTCGGCGTATCGCAGCGACTTCATCTCCGCGCCGTCGAGCGTGAAGCCGGCCAGCGCGACGCGCGCCTCCTCGCCATATTTGACGAGCTGCAGCCCGAGATCGATCGCCAGCGGCACCGCATCCAGCGAGATCTGGTAGAGCAGCAGCCGCCCCTGCGCGGCATCGGAGCGTTCGCGGATCATCCACAACAGATCGGGCCAGTCCGCACGCGCGCCGATCGGATCGCCCATCACGATCCAGCTCCGCCCCTGCACCTGATACATCAGCATCGCCGGTCCCGAGGGCGAGCGGAGGAAGCGCTTGTCGCCGGTATAAGCCAGCATCGCGTCGCTGCGCGGGCTGTGCGCGAGCGCCGTGGCCGCCGCCTGTTCGTCGACGGCGGTCGACGGCACCGTCGTATCCGGATGCGCGAACAGCCGCAGCACCGCGACGCAGACCAGCGCGACGGCGATCGCGAAGCTGGCGCGCAGGAAGCGCGAGGCATCGCCATGCCAGGCGAATTCCCACCACAGGTCATTCTGATAGGCGACATGCTTGTACGAGAAGAAGCCGACCCAGACCGACAGGCCGATCGCAACCGCTATCGGAACCCCCGTGCGCGGCGTGCCCAGCGCTGCGGTCAGCGCCGTCCGCCGGTAGAATGCGCCCCGCGAAAGCTGCAGCAGCGCGGCGACCGCCAGCAGGATCGCCGCTTCTTCATAATCGATGCCCTTCGCGACCGAGAAGGCGGCGCCCGCGATCAGCAGTGCCCGCGCGAGCAGGAAGGCGGCATCGAGCCGCCGGAACAGCGCGGGCGCAAGCAGCAGCAGCCCGGTGCCGGCCAGGCTGGCGGCGATGTGCGAGGTCTCGACGAAGGGCAAAGGCACGATATGGCGCAGCAGGTTGAGCCGCGCCGGCTCCGCGGGCAGCGATCCCGACACCAGCAGCACGACGCCGCCCGCGAACACCAAGGCCGCCAGCAAGGCCGGCGCGGTGCCGCGCATGACGAACCGGGCGATGCCCGCCGCGGCGTTGATCGGACGCTGCAACTGCCGCCGCTCTTGCAGCGCGAGCAGCAGCCCGGCGAGCGCGAGCGGCAGCAGATAATAGATGAGCCGATAGGCGATCAGCGCCGCGAGCAAGGCGGGCGGCGGCAATTGCGGCAGCAGCGCCAGCATCGCCGCCTCGAACACCCCCACCCCGCCCGGCACGTGGGCGAGCAGCGCGATGACGATCGCCAATGCATAGGCAAGAAAGAAGGCCGGAAACAAGGATGCCGAAGCGCCGGGGGCGAGCACCAGCAGCGCCGCGCTGGCGGCCGCGAGATCGACCGCGGAAATGCCGAGCAGCGCGAGCGCGCTGCCGCGCGACGGCAGGCGCCGCGGGCGTCGATGGCGCCCGGGCAAAAGCGCGAGGAGCAGCACCGCCGCAACCGATATGCCGCCGCCGATGAGATGCTGCAGCGTCGGCGCAATGGAGAACCCGCCGAGGGCAAGCGGCGCGGCATGCAGGATGAGCGCACCGCCCGCGAGCACGACCACCCCCATCCAGAAGGCGAGGCTGGCCATGGTGATGACGCGGACGACGTCGCCACCGTCGAGCCCGGCAGCGGTGTAGATGCGATAGCGCGCCGACCCGCCGGTCAGCCACGCGAAGCCCAGATTGTGGCTCAGCGTATAGCTGGTGAAGGCGGCGAAGGCGGCGGTGCGATAGGGGAGCGGCCGGCCGATCGCGCGGAGCGCGACGACGTCATACAGCGTCAGCATCGCATAGCTCGCGGCGGTCAGCATCAGCGCCGCCGCCACCCGCATCGGATCGACCGCGCGCAGCGCCGCGGCGATCGCATGGGGATGCACCTCGGCGAGCAGTGCGTGCAGCGCCGCGAAGCCGAGCAGTGCCGCCAGCAGCACGCCAACCGCCTCGATCCGCCGGCGGTGCCGCGCCGCCAGCATGCGCAGCGCGACGATCCCCGAGGCGATCATGCGCGGTGCCAGATCTGCGACCGGCAGATCAGCCCGCCGAGGATGCAGCCGCTGATGCGCAGCGCGTCCACGCCCTGCGGCTCGATCGTCGATGCAAAGCGCCGCCCCATATCGGGCACATAGACCTCGCCGCGCCAGCGCCCGGCTCCGGCCGGCCGGTAATTGCCGAGCAATTCGGTGCCGACCAGCCGCGGCACGCCGCTTTCGGCGGCATCCGCATTGGCCTCCGCGCTCGCCCAGACGATATGGCCGCAAAGCACGCTGCCGCACATGCCGGTCCGCACCTTCACGGTACCGTGCGGGTTGATCCAGGTGCCGAGCGTGGTGGCGACGGCAGGCACCTCGGCGCCGGCGGGCGTCGCCGCGCCCGGTCCGGCGAGCAATGCGGCGGCGACCGCGATCATGCCTCGCATCTTCCCTCCTTGGCGCATGGGTTCAGGTCGCCCGCGGCGCGGTGGCCAGGATCTCGCGGCGCAGCGCCGCGTAGAGCGCATCGATATCATGGTGCAGCGCATGCCCGCCGGGCAGCGCGACACCGCGGACGTTGGGCTGGGTCAACGCCGGGCAGAGGCTGTCCGCCTCGTCGACGCCCCGGATGCAGACCGTCGGCACCCAGGTGAGCGCGCGGGCGGTGGGCAAGGCCGCGGCATCGGGCCTCGCCCAATTGAACAGCTCGCCGGGCGACGCACGGAAAAAGACCGTGTCGGTCGGCACCACCAGCGCGACCATCTGCACCTTGCCGCGCAGGTCCGCGGGCAGCCGGGTCAGCCCGACATGCAGCATGTCGGCACCGAAAGACTGGCCGATCAGGATCAGCCGGTCGCCATGCCCGAAGGCGAGCGCGCGGCGTGCGGCCTTGGCGAGCAGCGCCTGCGCATCGGCGGGCGTGCGCTGCGTGCGGAAATAGGCAAGCGAACTGACGCCGATCACGGGAATGCCGTCGGCAGCCAGCCGATCGGCGATGCGCGGCCCCATGCCGATGCGAAAGCCGAGATCGCCGGACAGCAGCACCGCGACCGCGCCCTGCGCTGACGTGCCGGGCTTGGCCGGTATCTCGAAGAACACCGGCCCGCCGAAATAGCCGATATGCGCCAGCCAGCCGGCAAACCCTCCAGCCGCCGCAACCAGCAGCGCCAAAACGACCATCAACCTGCGCAACCGCGACATGCCTCGCGTCCCGTACGGAAGACCGGCCTGTGCCGATCCACGTTCGGTTATGGCGCGGCGCGCCTTTCCTCAGCGTTGGCGGATGATGAAATCTTGGTCATCGGGGATGGGATCTGCAGCGCTCGACACCTCCTTCCCGGCGCGCAGCGCCGGGAAGGAGGTTGCACGCCCAACTCAGAACTTCTTCGTCATCTCCACGCCCACCCGGCGCGGCGGGATCACCGTGCGCGCGTAGTAGCGGGAAACGACGCCGTCGTTGACGAAGCGGCGGCTGAGATCATTACCCACCGAGGCGACGGCATATTTGTCGAACAGGTTGTCGGCGAACAGCCGGATCTCCCAATCCTCCTTGCTGTAGGCGATGGAGGCGCGGTGGGTGACGAAGCTGGGCAGCTTTTCGCCGAAGCCACGGGCGCCGACGCGGGTGAGGATGTTGCCGGTATAGGTCATCGTCCAGTTGACCGCGATGTCGGAGGTGTCGCCGACCGGCAAGGTGTAGGTCGCCCCCACCGCGCCCGAATTCTTGGTGGAACCCGGCAGGCGATCGCCCGGCTCGGCATCCACCTCGCCGCCGCGGAACTTGATCAGGCCCGGCACCTCCTCGGTGAGGTGGGCATCGTTGTAGGCATAGTTGCCCCTCATCGTCAGCCCTTCGATCGGCCGCAACTGGACGGTCAGCTCGACGCCCTTCGACACGGCCTTGCCGCCGTTGACGGTGATGCCGATCGCGCCATTCTCGGTCAGGCCGTCGAGCTGGATGCCCGTCCAGTCGATATGATAGGCGGCGAGGCTGCCGGTGAAGCGCCGCTCGAACAGCGACCAGCGCATGCCGACTTCGACATTCTTCACCTCGTCCGGCGCGTAGACGAGCTCGTCGGGTAGCGCGCAGAGGTTCTGCCCCGGCGGCAGCGGCAGCGCGCACGGCGCCACGCGGTTGACGCCGCCGATGCGATAGCCCTTGCTGTAGGTCGCATAGACCATCAGTTCCTCGCCGAACTTGTACGAGCCGTTGAACTTCCAGACGAAGCCATCGTCCTTGGTGTTGCCGGCGCGGCTGCGGTAGTTGATTTCCGGGAACGGCTGGAAGAGCGGCAGCGCCTGCCCGCCGACCACATCCGCCTTGTAATCGAAATAGCGGCCGCCGGCGGTGAGTTGCAGTCCCTCGAACGGCTCGAGGCTGAGTTCGCCATAGACCGCCTTCTCGGTGGTCTTGCTGTCGACGAACGAGGCATATTCGATCTCGTCCGGCCGATCGATGCCAGCATAGGCGGGATAGCCCGGCAGGATCTCGAAATAGGTCGAGTTCTGCTTGAGCTCGTTATAGAAGCCGCCGACCACCCAGCTCAGCGGCCCGCCATGCGCGGAGACGAAACGCACTTCCTGGTTGAACTGCTCATAGTCGATGTCCGAGCGGGTATAGCCGGCGAAGGCCGGGAACAGCTCATAATCATAGTCGAGGTCGAGCAACAGGTCGGTAACGTCCACCGAGCTCTGGATCGTCTGCTTGGTATAGGCTGTCGCCGACACGAACTGCGCGAAGCTGCCGATGTCCGCCTCGATCTCCGCGCTCACCAGATGCGCCTTGCGGTCCGACGGCTCGAGGAAGCGCCACGGCGCCTCATATTTGCCGGTGCCGAACACGCCGCCGCCGTTGGACTGGCGGCCGTTGGTCTGCGTTTCCTGATAGGCGTAGGTCAGATAGACATTCAGCCAGTCCGCCGGGAAGATGCCGAGCTGGTTGCGCGTCGTGAAAGTATGCTCGAAATTGGCGTCCTTGTAGGTGTAGAGATTGTCGGCGACCTCCTGCGGCGTGCCGATCGAGCCGAAGAAACCGGTCGGATTGTTCGGCTGCGGCAGCGAGACGCCCGGATCGCGCACCAGATATTTGTAATCGATGAAGCCGGGATCGTTGTAGTAACCCACCGTCGAGCGCAGCGCGATCACGCCCGGAACGATCGGAACGTTGATCGTGCCGTCCACGCTGAAGCCCGGATCATCGGCATGCGCGACATCGTACATGCGGCCATGCGCCATGCCGGACCAATTGTCCGGATCCGGCCGGTTGGGAATGTAGCGGATCGCGCCGGCCAGCGTGCCGAGGCCATAGAGCGTGCCCTGCGGCCCGAGCAGCACCTCGACCCGGTCGATGTCGAGCAGCTTGAAATCGAGATAGAGCGGCACTTCGCCGAGATAGGTGGCGAGCGAATTGTCGGCGTTGCCGCCGGTATCGCCGGTATCGCTGGCGCTCAGGCCGCGCATCACGATGGTGCCGGTGTTGCGCGGGCCGGTATCCTGGATGGTGAGGCCGGGCGAGAAGGCAGCGATGTCGCGGACGTCGTCGATCCGCTGGTCCTGCAGTTCCGCTCCCGACAGCGCGGTGAGGTTGATCGGCGCATCCTGCAGCGACACCGCGCGGCGGGTGCCGGTGACGATGATCACGTCATCCCCGTCGTCCGGCGCCTGCGGCACAGGCGCGGCAGCGTCTTCGGAAGCGGCGGTCTGGGCTGCGACGGGCGCTGCGATCAGCAGCGTGCCGAGAGCGGTGGCCGACAGCAGGCTCCGGCTGGTCAGAGATCGGCGCATCATAAATTCCCCCTTCTTGTCTTGGTCCGATCGGTATCTCCCCACCTGCCCTGGCATTCTCGTGGGGTGATCGACCCCGGCGCCCTGGCTCCGCGGCTTCCTGGACGGCCGATGCGGATGGGCAGGCGCTGGGAGGCTATGCCCGCACCCCGGGGGACCCCTATGGGGCGTTTGACGTAGGCGACCGGGAAAGCGCGCGGAATCCGCTTATTTCGCGGCATCGAAACGCGCTGTTGGCGAAGGCGCCCGGCGGTGATATGGAGCGCGCACCCCGGCGTTTAATGACTGGGGAAATTCGCAGGAGATCAAGGATGCGGCTTCACCTCGTGCTGGCCTTCGGGCTGGCACTCGCGCCGTTGCCGGCGCTGGCCCACAACCCTCTAGCCGAAGACAGCGTGACCACGCGGGTCGGAGATCTCGATCTCTCCACCCCCGCGGGTCAGCGCGTCTTCACCGCACGCTTGACCCGTGCCGCCAAGGCGGTCTGCGGCAACGGCGCCTATCGGATCCATCTGTCGATGCAGCGCAAGGCGAATCAGTGCCGTGCCGAGGTCATCGCCGATGCGCGGGCGCGCGTTACCCCCGGCACCGAAGCGGTGGTGATCAGCGCGGCGCACTGACCGCCTTCCCCTTCCCCTTCCCCGGCGCGACGCGTCGGGGAGGTCGCCCCGTCATGCGGCGCCGATCGCCATCGGCACGACATTGGCATCGTCACTACCCGATCCCGCGCCGATGCCACACGCATCCCCCGCAGCGATCAGGCTTTCGAGATGCTCGCGCGCGCTGACGGCGCCCCGTGCGCGGACTCGGCCGTCCCCGCCGATCAGCACCCCCCAGGGCAGCACGCTCGCCTGATAGGCCGCGACGACCTGCCCGCTCAGCGCGAAATCGAACCCCGTCATCCGGAAGCGGTCGACCATCGCCGCCAGGTTTCGCGCGTCGCCGTCGCCGACGAACACCAGCCGCAGCCCTTCCGATCGGGCGAGGATCATCGCCACCGGGATGATCGCCTTGCAGACCGGCGAATCCGGCGTGACGAACAGCAGCAGCGCCGCCCGCCCTCCGGCATCCGGCCCGCCGACATTGACCACGCCGCCGCCAAGCCCCGGCGCGGCGATCATCGGCGCGGGATCGCCCACGCGCGGGCCGCCTTCGGCGACAAGCCCCGCCGCCTGCGCGAGCCGATCGTTGAGCGTGCCCACCTGCCGCGCGAGCGAAATCACCGCGACGACGAGCAGCGCGACCATGATCCAGAGCAGAAAGGTCGATGCGATCAGCATGGCGAGCGGCTTGGATCGGCGGGTTGCGGGCAGCCATAGGGCGTTTGACGTAGAGGCGGCCACCCGCGCCGATGCTAGCCCGCGGCGGTCGCCGGCGCCCTGTGGATCCTTTGGTCGCGCGCGCGGACGGCCGGGCGCATCGGGTGGAGGAAAACGGGTGAAGGTCGCGAAGACATTGGCGGTTCTGGCACTGGCCACGGCGGGCATCGCCTCCTTTGCCGTCGCCCAGAGCAACGAGAAAAGGTTCACGCCCGAGATCGAGGCGAAACTGGGCAGCCTCAGCGCCGCCGAACTGAAGTTCCTCCGCTCCAAGGACGTCAACAAGTTCGCGCCGGTTGAGGGCGAGCTCGAACGGCGGCTGGCGAAGAAGACGCCCGAAGAGATCAAGGCCTATGTCTCGGCGATGATGGAGGTGGTCGAAGCCTCGAAGTTCAACGCCAGGACCGACGCGCCGACGATCCCGCTCAACCCCGACACCAAGAATTTCAACACGTGGAAGGTGCTGCGGCCGGCGGTGCTCGATCCCAGGCGCGAGCCCGGCCCTTTCTCGCTCGGCCGCTACATGGAAGGGCGCAGCGGCATCCCGACCTTCTTCGGCCTGCCGGTGGCGCTGACGCCCGAGGATCTGGTGGCGGGCAAGGTCGACGTCGCGATGGTCGGCATTCCGCTCAACATGGGGTCGGGCACCCGCGGCGCGCATCTGGGGCCGACCGCGATGCGCACGGTGCGGATGGGCGCCGGCAACGACATGTATACGATGACCTCACCGCGCGCGACGCTCAACATGGTCGACTATGGCGACTTCGCGGTCGACAATATGAGCACCGAGCGCTCGATGGGGCATGTCCGCGAGATGGTCGCGTCGATCTCCAGCACCGGGGCGCTGCCCTTCATCGTCGGCGGCGACCACAGCCTCGCCTATTCGGATATCGCCGGCGTCACCGACGTGCTCGGCAAGGGCAAGGTCAGCGTGATCCACTTCGACTCGCATTATGATGCGGGGCGCGACCGCGCGCACCTGATCGACCATGGCCAGCCGGTCTATCGCCTGATCAAGGAAGGCCATGTCGCCGGCCGCGACTATATCCAGGTCGGCCTGCGCGCGCAGTCCCCCGACATCGAGACCTTCGAATGGATGCGCGAGCAGGGCTTCCGCTATCACACGATGGTGGAGGTGGAAAAATCGGGCTGGGACACCGTCGTCACCCGCGTGCTCAAGGAAGCCCGGGAGAATGGCAAGCGCGTGTTCGTGTCGTTCGACATCGACGTGCTCGATCCCGCCTATATGGTCGGCACCGGCACGCCCGTGCCGGACGGGTTGACGATGCGCGAGGTGGTGCCGCTGATCCGCCGCATCTGCGCAGAGACCGACCTCGCCGGCTTCGAACTGGTCGAACTCGACCCGACGATGGACCCCACCTACCGCTCCGCGCAGAACAGCGCCTACATCATGCACGCCTGCATGGCCGGCCTCTCGATCCGCAGGAAGGGGATCAGGGAGGAGCATTATCTGAGCCCGCTGAGTTCCGAATGGCAGGCACCCAAGCCGGCCAAGGGTGAGAAGAAGGCGAAGAAGACGCGCGGCTGAACCGGACACGAGATGTTCCTCCCCGACGCCGCGCGCCGGGAGGAACAGTCGGTCGCGCCTCGTCCGTCGGCCCGTCCGCTAGTCGGAGCCCGTTTCCCACGCCACCGGCGCATGATCGTAGAAATCCACCCGCATCGTCACCGGGCCGATCAGTTCGACATGGTGCGGTTCCGCTGGCAGCACCAGCCCGGGACGGTCGGCGGTCAGCGTCTCCGCCGGCCGCCCATCCTCGACCTGGTAGCGAAGCCGGCCATCGAGAATGCGGATGACGCCCCAGACGCCCGGCTTCGTCCGATGCGCGCGCTACAACGCCTTCGGCAACGTCCGCTCGGTGAAGACCGGGGTCGATCGGTAGGGCTGCGACGTGGCGGCGCCCATCGCCCCTAAGCCGCCATCAGTTCGTCGGCGGGGCCGAAGAACTCGTAATGGATGCGGCCGGCCGGCACGCCGGCGAGCGCCAGCCCCGAAACGAACGCGCGCAGGAAGGGCTTGGGGCCGCACAGGAAGACGTCCGCCTCCAGCAGCGGCGTGTGGCGCTTCAGCCAGTCGATCGCGATGAAGCCTTCGCCATGATGCGTCTCGCCAAGGCGGTCGTGCGACAGCGGATCGCTGTAGAAGGTCGTCACGGTGAGCGACGGGCAGGTCGCTGCGAGGTCCTGGACATGCGCGTCCATCGCATGCGTCTCGCTGTTGAGCGTGCCGTGGACATAATGTGCCTCGACATGCGGGTGATCGCGCGCGATCGCCTCCGCCATGCTCACCATCGGCGTCAGCCCGACACCGCCGGACAGGAGGATGACCGGGCGCTGCGGCGCATCGCCGAGGTAGAAATCGCCGGCGGGCGGCGTCGTTTCCAGCACGTCGCCGACCGCGACATCATCATGCAGGAAACGCGACCCGCCCTGCCCGTCCGCCTCGCGCTTCACCGAAATGCGGTAGAAGGCGCCATTGGGCCCGCAGGAGATCGAATAGTTGCGCTTCAGTTCGGGGCGTCCCCGCGGCTTCAGCCGGAAGGTCAGATACTGGCCGGGCTTGTGGCGCAGCACCGGCCCGCCATCCTCGGGTTTCAGGATGAACGAGGTGATCGTGCCGCTTTCGCGGATCTTCTCCGCCACCACGAACCGGCGCCAGCCTTCCCAGCCGCCCTCCGCCGCGAGGATCTCGCCGCGCAGCACCACCTCGCGCGCCTTCAAGATGTCGGCCAGGAACCAATAGGCTTCGCCCCACGCCGCCAATATCTCGTCGGTCGCGGCATCGCCCAGCACCTCCTTGATCGCCGCGAGCAGCGCATTGGCGACATAGGGATAATGTTCGGGCAGAATGTGATAGCCGACATGCTTGTAGGCGATCCGCTCGACCACCGGCGCGAGCGCGCCGAGATTCTCGATGTTCTGCGCATAGCCGAGGATCGCAGCGGCCAGCGCATGGACCTGCGCGCCGCTTTCGCCCTGGTTGGCATGGTTGAACAGCGCCTTGATATGCGCGTCCTGAAACAGCCGCGCATACATGGCGGTGGTGATCGCCGTGCCATGTTCGGCAAGCGCGGGAACGGTGGCCTTGACGATGGCGATCGTCGCGGGGGTCAATGACATGTCGGTCTCCTTGTGGGTCGATGATCAGGCCGCGGCGGGCCGGCGATACTGGACGGCGAGTTGCAGGCTCTCGGCGATGCGCGCGGCCTTGGCCTGCATCGCGGCGGCCGCGGCGGGATCGAGCCGCTCGTCGGTGGTCTGGCGCCACAGCGTCAGCCACCGCGCGAAGCGCTCGGGCGTCATGCTGTCGGCATGGATCAGGTGGAGCGCGACCGGATTGCCCTTGTAGCGCCCCGTCGTCAGCATCACCGACGACCAGAAATCGGCGAGCCGCGCATGATGGTCGTCCCAGTCATGGACGGCAGCGGCGAAGACGGGGCCGAGCAGCGCGTCGCCGCGCACGCGTTGGTAGAAATGCTCGATCAGCGGGCGCAGCGCCGCTTCGTCGATCAACGGAGGACGGGTCATCGGAGTCGATCCTATAAGGTGCTAATCACATGCACTTTATGTGGCCGCGATAAGGTGCATGTCAACAGCACCTTTTCATTGCGTGAGGATCCCGAAAGAGATAAATGATCTGCACCTTTCGCGACTCGCCCTCCTGACGCGCCGCGCTGACAGGGAGATTTTGAAATGATCGACCATGTTGCAGTGAGCATCGAGCATCGCCGGCCCGCGGATCTGGGTGACCGCGTGGCGTGGGGCTTCACCAAGACCATGCGGTTCTTCGCCGACCTGCTGTTCCGGCAGCGCCACGGCCATCGCGCGATCGTGATCGAAACCGTCGCGGCGGTGCCGGGCATGGTCGGCGCCACGCTGACCCACCTGAAGTGCCTGCGCCGCATGGTGGACGATAATGGCTGGATCCGCACCTTGATGGAGGAAGCCGAAAATGAGCGGATGCACCTGATGACCTTCGTCGCGGTGGCGCAGCCGAACATGCTCGAGCGGCTGCTGATCCTGCTGGTGCAGGCGGGATTCTACACCGCCTTCTTCGCGCTTTATCTGGTCGCGCCGCGGGTTGCGCACCGCGTCGTCGGCTATTTCGAGGAGGAGGCGGTAATCAGCTACACCCACTTCCTGCAGGCGATCGACGCGGGCGCCATCGCCGACGGCCCTGCCCCCGCGATCGCGCTGCATTACTGGAAGCTGCCGGCGGATGCGACGCTGCGCGACGTCGTGCTCAAGGTGCGCGCGGACGAGGCGCATCACCGCGACGTCAACCATGGCTTCGCCGATGAGCTCGGCGGGCAGGCGCCGGGGCGGATCGCACCCTACCCCGAACATGCCGACGATGTGAGAGTCGCGGCTTGAAGCCCTACGCCATGGATCGCACCGTCGGGACGGTCCGGCTTGAGCCGGGCCGTCCTGCACGTCATGAAGGGACGATGCCTGTCCTCGGTGCCCGTCCGTGCAGTTGACCCGCTACACCGACTATGCCGTCCGCGTGCTCCTCCATGTCGGCGCGCGCGACGAGGGGGATCTGTCGTCGATCGCCGAGATTGCGCAGGTCTATGACATCTCGAAGGATACGCTGAAGAAGATCGTCCAGGATCTGAACCAGGCGGGGTTCGTCACCGCGGTGCGCGGCCGCAACGGCGGCCTCAAGCTGGGCCGCCCGGCCGGGGACATCACGATCGGCGCGATCGTCCGCCATACCGAAACCGGCTTCGACCTCGTCGATTGCAGTTCATGCCTGATCGCGCCCGCCTGCACCTTGCCCCGCATCCTCAACGAAGCGACGCAGGCCTTCCTCGCCGTGCTCGACCGCTACACATTGGCCGACGTGCTCAGCCGCCGCGCCGACCTGCGCGGGCTGTTCGGCAATTTCGCGCCGCTGAAGACGGTGATCAAGGATGTGACGCCGGATGTCGCATAATCCCCTGCCGCGGCGTCGCCCGCCGGCTCGCCCGATACACCCCTAGGGGATCCCTCCACGATCCCTCTGCGCGCGGAACGATTTGCCTCCCGCCAAACTCCCATATTCTGCGCGTCTTCCGGCAAGGGGGCGGACACAGACTCCCGGAGCGCCGGATCCAGCGAAGGGAGAGGTCATGGCAGATATTTTGATCCGCGGCGGCACCGTCGTCGATGGCACGCTTCGGCCGGCCAGGAAGGCCGATGTGCGGGTGGCGGGCACCACCGTCGCCGAAATCGGAAGCGATCTCGAAGCGAAGCCCGGCGAGCGGGTGGTGGACGCCACCGGCTGCTATGTGACGCCCGGCTTCATCGAGCCGCACACCCATTATGACGCGACGATGTGGTGGCAGGACGATCTCAATCCCCTGCCCGGCTATGGCGCGACGACGATCGTGATGGGCAATTGCGGCTTTTCCGCCGCGCCGATTTCCGACGACGAGACGGTGCGCAACGAGATCGTCGGCATCTTCGCCTTCTTCGAGGACATCGACAAGCAGGCCTTCGTCAACGAACTGCCGTGGGACTGGCGCAAATGGTCCGAATACAAGGCCTCGATGACGAAGAACGTCCGGATCCCGCTGAACTATGCCGCCTTCGTCGGCCATATCGCGATCCGGCTGGCGGCGATGGGCATGGACGCCTGGACCCGCGCCGCGACCGACGAGGAAATCGCCAGGATGTGCGAGCTGCTCGACGATGCCTGCAAGGCGGGCGCGATGGGGCTTTCGACCAACCAGCTCGATTTCGACGGTGACGACCGGCCGGTGCCGACCTTCGCCGCCGAGGACAAGGAGTTCCGCGCGCTGCTCGAGGTGCTGTCGCGCAACCCCGGCACGGTGTGCCAGATCGTGATGGACACCTTCATCCGGCTGAACTGCCCGGTGACGCTGGCGCGGTTCGCGCGGCTGGCCGAAGGGCTCGACGTGCGGATCCAGTGGGCGGGTATTCCGACGCTCGATTTCCAGAAGCCGATCGTGCCCGACCTGCAGAAACAGCATGACGCGCTGAAGGCGGAAGGCCGCGACTTCTGGACCGCCTATACCCACGTCTCCCCCACCAACACGCTGTCGCTCACCAAGTCGCTGATCTTCGCGCAGTCGGGCGACTTCGTGTGGCATGAGGTGGTCGCGGCGGACAGCTGGGCGGAGAAGGAAAGGCTGCTCGCCGATCCGGACTGGCGCGCGCGGGCACGCGAAAGCTGGGATACCAAGGCGTGGGCGCACGCGCCGATGAGCAACCCCGACCGGCTGCTGCTGCGCAATTCGGACAATGGCGTCGGGCCGATGAACCTCACCCTTTCCGACTATATGAAAATGACCGGGATCGCGCACCGGTCGGATGCGATGGCGGACTGGATCCTGCGCAACGGCATCAAGTCCACCGTCCACATGGCGCCCTATCCGATGAACGAGGAGGTGATCGTCCAGCTGATCCGCGATCCGCGGTCGGTCGGCAACGTCTCGGATGCGGGCGCGCACGCGCAGATGTTCTGCGGGCCGGGTGAGAATATGCTGCTGTTCACCTACTATGTCCGGCAGGGCAAGATCACGATCGAGGAAGCGGTCCATGTCCAGACCGGCAAGCTCGCCGAGCATTTCAACCTGCAGGGGCGCGGCGTGCTGGCGGTGGGCAACCCCGCCGACATCACCGTGTTCAACATGGATGAGATCGAGCGTCGCGAGGAGCGCAAGATCTTCGACGCGCCCGACGGCATGGGCGGCATCACCTGGCGCTATACGCGCGATCCGGCGCCGATGCGGCTGACCCTGGTCAACGGCACGCCGACGTTCGAGAAGGATGGCGGGGCGACGGGGACGCGGCCGGGCGAGTTTCTCGCGCCCGCGCCGGCGTTCGAATATGCGGTGGCGGCGGAATAGCCACAGCCGCACCACGGCATTTGATGCTTTGCCAGCGCCCCAGTGCGATCCGATCGCGCGGGGGCGCCCGATTCTACGTCAATCGCCCCATGGCGCCGTCACGGACCGGCCCTAGCCTGCTCGCGATCGTCATGATGGATCGAACGGGGGGAAGGCGGATGAAGCTCAAGCAGGTCGTCGTCGGGGTGTTGCTGGCGGGCGCCGCACTCGGCAGCGCGAGCATCGCGATCGGCGAGGAAAAGCCCAAGCCTCCCGCCTGGCTGGAAGCCAAACTGAAGTCCATTCCCAAGGAAAAGCGTGACTTCCTGCTCTCCGAAAAGTCGGAAGGGTTTGGCAAGCCCGAGAAATTGTTCGAACGGTTCAAGGACAAGAACCCCGAGCAGATCGAAGCCTATATCGACGGCATGATGGCCGTGGTGGAGGCGTACAAGTTCAAGCCCGAGACCGACATGGCCTCGATCCCGCTCGAAACCGACAATCCGCGCTTCAACGCGTGGAAGACGATGCGGCCCAAGACCTTCGATCCCAGGCGTGAACCGGGGCCCTTCTCGCTCAGCTACTATATGCGCGACTGGGGCGGCGGCATCGCCACCTTCGCCGGCGCGCCGGTGGCGATCTATCCCGAGGATCTGGTCGCGGGCAAGGTCGATGTCGCGATCGTCGGCGCGCCGCTCGACATGGGATCGGGCTATCGCGGCGCCAAGCTGGGGCCGCAGTCGCTGCGCGCGCAATATGGCGCGGGCGGCATCGACATGTACACGATGGTCGACCCCTCGGAGGAGCTCAACATCGTCGACTATGGCGACATCGCCGTCGACAATATGAGCACCGAGCGCACCGTCCACCACGTGCGCGAGCGCGTCGCCGAGATCGCGCGCACCGGCGCGATCCCGTTCATCGTCGGCGGTGACCACAGCCTCGAATATTCGGACGTGGCCGGCCTCGCCGACGTGCATGGCAAGGGCAGCTTCGGCGTCGTCCACTTCGACTCGCACTATGACGCCGGGCGTGAGGGCGTGCACTTCATCACCCATGGCGCCCCGGTCTATCGCGCGGTCAAGGAAGGCCATGTCCTCGGCAAGAATTACATCCAGGTCGGCTTGCGCGGACCATGGCCGGGCGCCGAGGGGTTCGAATGGATGCGCAACAACGGCGTGCGCTACCACGCGATGCCCGAGGTGGAGAAAAGCGGCTGGCAGGCGGTGATGGAACGCGCGCTGAAGGAGGCGCGGGAAAGCGGAAAGAAGCTCTATGTCAGCTTCGACGTCGACGTGCTCGACCCCGCCTTCATCCCCGGCACCGGCACCCCCGTGCCCGGCGGCCTGACGATGCGCGAGGCGCTGCCGATCGTGCGGCGGCTGTGCGCGGAGAACGAACTGGTCGGCTTCGAGATCGTCGAGGTCGCGCCGCAGCTCGACCCGACCTATCGCACGCCGCTCAACGCCAATTTCATCATGCACGCCTGCCTGACCGGCGTCGCGATGCGCAAGAAGGGCATCACCCAGCCCGGCTTCCTCTCGGATCTGACGACCGAGCATATGCAGCCGGGGGCGGGCGAGAAGGCGGCGCGCGAGGGCAAGGCGGAGAAGGTCGATCCGGCCTATGCGAAGCCGGCGCCGGCGAAGCGCAACCGGAGCTGAGGGCGACGCTCTTTCACCATACGTCCTTTCACCATACGTCAAATGCCCCATGCCGGGCGCGTTCCGCGCCCCGCAATACCGGATCATGGAGCATAGCCCGCCCGCTCACACCGTCATCCGCCCGCCGGCTTCGCCGTCGCGGCACCAGCGGGTCGACGGCCATGCGCGGGTGGCGTTCGGGGCAGATGGCATCCGCGACCTCTACCAGCGCTCCCCCTGCCGGCTTCTGTTTCCCGACACCGAGCCCGGCGACCTGCGCCAGGCCGTGTCGATCACCACCAGCGGCGGGCTGACCGGCGGCGACCGCGTGCGGCTGGAGATCGCGGTGGATGCGCATGCGCGCGGCGCCGTCACCACGCAGGCGGCCGAGAAGCTCTATCGCGTGCTGCCCGACGATCCCGACATCCGCATCGAGACGCGCATCGAGATCGGTGAGGCCGGCGTCTGCGAATGGCTGGCGCAGGAAGCGATCCTGTTCGATCGCAGCCGCGTGCGCCGCAGCCTGCAGGTCGATCTCGGCCCGGCGGCAAGGATGCTCGCGGTGGAAAGCCTCGTCTTCGGCCGCAGCGCGATGGGCGAGACCTTTGCGACGGGGCTGATCCATGACGCGTGGCGGATCCGCCGCGGCGGGCGGCTGGTGTGGGCGGATGCGCTGCATGTCGACGGCGATTTCGCCGCGACCGCCGACCGCCCGTTCGGCTTCGGCGGCGCGCGCGCGATCGCGACGATCGTCTATGCGGGCGCCGACGCCGCCGACCATCTGGACCTGGGCCGCGCGCTCGCCGGCGCGCCCTCCGGTGGGGCGACCGCAATGGACGAATTGCTCATCCTGCGGCTGATCGATGCCGATGCCCGCGCATTGCGCGACCGCGTCATGCGCGCCGCGTCGGCGCTGCGCGCCGCGGCGCTCGCCCTGCCGGCCCGCCTCCCAGCCGTTTGGTATTGCTGACCATGAACCTCACCCCCCGCGAGAAAGACAAGCTGCTCGTCGCGATGGCGGCGATCGTCGCGCGCAACCGGCTCGAGCGCGGGGTGAAGCTCAACCATCCCGAAAGCATCGCGCTGATCACCGAGCATGTCGTGGAGGGTGCGCGCGACGGGCGCAGCGTCGCCGAACTGATGGCGAGCGGCGGCCATGTGCTGCACCGCGACCAGGTGATGCCCGGCATCGCCGAGATGATCCACGACATCCAGGTCGAGGCGACCTTTCCCGACGGCACCAAGCTCGTCACCGTGCACAGGCCGATCCGATGAGCGCCGATCCGATTCCGGGCGAGATCATCCCCGCCGATGGCGAGATCCTCCTCAATGCCGATCGCCCGGTGATCCGCCTGGCCGTCGCCAACACCGGCGATCGCCCGATCCAGGTCGGCAGCCATTATCATTTCGCCGAGACCAACCCGGCACTCGATTTCGACCGCGGCGCGGCGCGCGGCCACCGGCTGGACATCGCGCCCGGCACCGCGGTGCGCTTCGAGCCCGGCCAGACGCGCGAGGTGGCGTTGATCCCCTATGCCGGCACCCGCACCGTGACCGGCTTCAGGGGCGAGGTGATGGGGCCGCTATGAGCATCAGCCTGTCCCGCCGCGCCTATGCCGGCATGTTCGGGCCGACCACCGGCGATCGCATCCGGCTGGGGGATTCGGCGCTGCTGATCCGGGTCGAGGCCGATCGCACCATCTATGGCGAAGAGGTGAAGTTCGGCGGTGGCAGGGTGATCCGCGACGGCATGGGCCAGTCGCAGGCGACGCGCGCGGAGGGCGCTGCCGACACCGTCATCACCAACGCCGTGATCCTCGATCATACCGGCATCGTGAAGGCGGATGTCGCGATCCGCGACGGCCGCATCGCCGCGATCGGCAAGGCGGGCAATCCCGATACCCAGCCCGGCGTCACCATCGTCATCGGCCCCGGCACCGAGATCATCGCCGGCGAGGGCCGCATCCTCACCGCCGGCGCGATCGACGCACACATCCATTTCATCTGCCCGCAGCAGGCGGAGGAGGCGCTCAACGCCGGCGTCACCACCATGCTCGGCGGCGGCACCGGCCCCGCGCACGGCACGCTCGCCACCACCTGCACGCCGGGGCCCTGGCATCTGGAGCGGATGTTCCAGGCGCTGGAGGCGATCCCGATGAATTTCGGGCTGTTCGGCAAGGGCAATGCCAGCCGCCCGGACGCGCTGGAGGAAATGGTCCGCGCCGGCGCCTGCGGCCTCAAGCTGCACGAGGATTGGGGAACGACCCCGGCGGCGATCGACTGCTGCCTCTCCGTCGCCGACCGGCTGGACGTGCAGGTGACATTGCACACCGACACGCTCAACGAGAGCGGCTTCGTCGAAAGCACGATCGCCGCGTTCAAGGGCCGCACGATCCACGCGTTCCACACCGAGGGCGCCGGTGGCGGCCACGCGCCGGATATCATCCGCGTGGCGGGGCTGCCCAACGTCCTCCCCTCCTCCACCAACCCCACCCGGCCCTATACCGTCAACACGCTCGACGAGCATCTCGACATGCTGATGGTGTGCCATCATCTCGATCCCCGGATCGCCGAGGATGTCGCCTTCGCCGAAAGCCGCATCCGCAAGGAAACGATCGCCGCGGAGGACATCCTCCACGATCTCGGCGCCTTCTCGATGATGTCGTCGGACAGCCAGGCGATGGGCCGCGTGGGGGAAACGATCATCCGCTGCTGGCAGACCGCCGACAAGATGAAGCGCCAGCGCGGCGCGCTCGGTCCCGACGATGGCGAGGCGGACAATTTCCGCGCGCGGCGCTACATCGCCAAATATACGATCAACCCCGCGATCGCGCACGGCATCGCCGACATCGTCGGCTCGGTGGAGGTCGGCAAGCTCGCCGATCTGGTCCTCTGGTCGCCCGCCTTCTTCGCGGTGAAGCCCGATCTGGTGATCAAGGGCGGCAGCATCGCCGCGGCGCCGATGGGCGATCCCAACGCCAGCATCCCGACGCCGCAGCCGGTGCACTACCGGCCGATGTTCGGATCCTTCGGCCGCGCCTGCACGATGTCGTCCGTCCACTTCGTCTCGGCGGCGTCGATCGATGCCGGTATCGACCGCAGATATGCGCTTTCCCGGCCGCTGGTTGCGGTGCACGATGTGCGCGGCGGGATCGGGAAGGGATCGATGAAGCTCAACGATGCCATGCCGCACATCGAGGTCGATCCGGAAACCTACGAGGTGCGCGCCGATGGCGAATTGCTGACGTGTGCGCCCGCCGACGTGCTGCCCTTCGCGCAGCGATATTTTCTGTTCTGAACGGGGTCCGCACATGCTGGTGGCGCAACAGGTGATCGGCAGGGGCGCATGGACGGAAAGCAGCGCGTTCGACCATGTCGCGCTCGATTTCGACGCGCGGCATCGCCGGCGCTTCGCTTATGACAGCGCGGGGGGCACCCGCTTCCTGCTGAGCCTGCCGCGCGCGACCGTGCTGCGCGATGGCGACGCATTGCGGCTGTCCGACGGGCGGCTGATCGCGGTCCGCGCCGCGCCCGAACCGCTGATGGAGGTGCGCGCCGGGGCAGACGCCAATCTCGCGCGCCTCGCCTGGCATATCGGCAACCGCCATTTGCCTGCCGAGGTGCTGGCAGACCGCATCCGGCTGCGCGCGGATCATGTCATCCAGGCGATGCTGGTCGGGCTCGGTGCGGAGGTGGTGCTGATCGACGGCCCGTTCACGCCCGAAGCCGGCGCCTATGCCGGATCGGGCGGCGGCCATGGTCATCACGATCATCACGGCCACCATGACCATCACGACCATGATCATGCGCACGATCATGATCATGATCACCATCATCATCATCATCATGCTCACTGACGTCGCCTTCCACCGCCTGCTTGCCTGGACGTCGCCCGCCTATCCGGTCGGCGCCTTCACCTACAGCCATGGGCTGGAAACGGCGGTGGACGATGGGCGCGTCACCGACCTCGATACGCTGGCCGACTATGTCGATGCGGTGCTGACGCGCGGCGGCGGCTGGGCGGATGCGGTGCTGTTCGCGCATGGCTGGCGCGCGGCGGGCGATGCCGGGCGGTTCGACGCGGTTGCCGAGCTCGCCGCGGCGTTCCGCGCAAGCGGCGAGACCGCGCTGGAGAGCCATCAGCAGGGCCGCTCCTTCCTCACCGTCACCCGCCGCGCCTGGCCGCATCCCGCGCTCGACGATTTCGCGCGGCGCAACGGCGACCGGCCGATCGCGCATGCCGCGGCGCTCGCGCTGGCGACGGCGGCGCATGGCGTGCCGCTGGCGGCCGCGCTCAACGCCTATCTGCACGGCACCGCAGCCAACCTCATCTCCGCCGGCGTGCGGCTGGTGCCGCTCGGCCAGACCGATGGCCAGATCGCGACCGCGCGCCTCGCCGGCCGGATCGAGGCGATCGCCGAACGCGCGATGGCCACCCCGCTCGACGATCTCGGCACCGCGGCGCCCTTGCTCGAACTCGCCTCGCTCCACCACGAAACGCTCTACACAAGGCTCTTCCGGTCATGACCCAGCCCGCCTTCGCGCCCCAGCCCACCGGTCCGTTGCGCGTCGGCATCGGCGGCCCGGTGGGATCGGGCAAGACCGCGCTGACCGACCGGCTCTGCAAGGCGATGCGCGATCATTACGATGTCGCGGCGATCACCAACGACATCTACACGCGCGAGGATGCGGAGTTCCTGACGCGCTCGGGCGCGCTCGCGCCGGAACGGATCATGGGCGTGGAGACCGGCGGCTGCCCGCACACCGCGATCCGCGAGGATGCCAGCATCAACCTCGCCGCGGTCGACCAGATGGTCGGGCGTTTTCCGGGGCTCGAACTGATCTTCATCGAAAGCGGCGGCGACAATCTGGCGGCGACCTTCAGCCCCGAGCTGGCCGACATCACCCTCTACGTCATCGACGTTTCCGCCGGCGACAAGATCCCGCGCAAGGGCGGCCCCGGCATCACCCGGTCCGACCTGCTGGTGATCAACAAGATCGACCTCGCACCGCTGGTCGGCGCCAGCCTCGAGGTGATGGATCGCGACGCCCGCAGGATGCGCGGCAGCCGTCCCTTCCTGTTCACCAACCTCAAGGACAATGTCGGGCTGGACGAGATCGTCGCCTTCATCGTCTCCGCTGGCGGGCTGGCGCGCGAACCGGCCGGATGAAGCAGCCCGCCTACATCTACCGCGAGAAGCGGCTCTACAACAAATGGGCGGCCAGCCAGACGCTGGAAGACTATGCCCTGCGCTACACCGCCGACCATGCCCGCAAATGGTCCGCCGCGAAGGTCGCCAACACCGCGATCGGCGCCAGCGCCTTCCTCGCCTGCGAGGCGATCGGCGCTGCGATCACCCTGACCTACGGCTTTTCCAACAGCGTCGCGGCGATCCTCGCCGCCGTGGTGCTGATGTTCGCGATCGGCTTCCCGATCGCCTATCACTCCGCCCGCCACGGGCTGGACATCGACCTGCTGACCCGCGGCGCCGGCTTCGGCTATCTCGGCTCGACGATCACCTCGCTGATCTACGCCTCCTTCACCTTCCTGCTCTTCTCGGTCGAGGCGAGCATCATGGCGGTCGCTCTGCGGGCGATGTTCGGCGTGCCGATGTCGCTCGCCTATCTGCTGAGTTCGGTGGTGGTGATCCCGATCGCGATCTGGGGGATGAGCGCGATCACCCGCTTCCAGACCGTCACCCAGCCGATCTGGGTGGTGCTGCAGCTTCTGCCGATCGTCTATATCCTGGCGCTGGGCCGCCCCGCGCTCGACGAATGGAGCCGCTTCACCGGGCTGTTCGGCGCGGCCGACGGCGGCGTCAGCCTGCTCCATTTCGGCCTCGCTTTCTCAACCCTGCTGTCGCTGCTGCCGCAGATCGGCGAACAGGCCGATTATCTGCGCTTCCTGCCGCCCCGGGCGCGGACGGGCGGCACCCGCTGGTGGCTGGCGCTGATCGCGGGCGGGCCGGGCTGGACGTTGATCGGCGGCGTCAAGCTGCTGCTGGGATCCTTCCTCGCCGACTATGCGCTGCGCCACGGCATCGCCGCCGCGGATGCCGCCAGCCCGACCGACCTGTTCCTGACGATCTTCACCGCGATGACGAGCCATTCGGGGCTGGCGCTGGTGGTGACCGGCGTGTTCATCATCACCTGCCAGCTCAAGATCAACGTCACCAACGCCTATGCGGGCTCGATCGCCTGGTCCAACTTCTTCGCGCGGCTCACCCACAGCCATCCGGGGCGGGTCGTCTGGCTGATCTTCAACGTCGTGCTCGCGCTGCTGCTGATGGAAATCGGCATCATCGACGCGATCGAGGGCGTGCTGATCTTCTACGCCAATGTCGCCGCGGGCTGGATCGGCGCGCTGGCGGCGGACCTCACCGTCTCCAAGCCGCTCGGCCTTTCGCCCCGGGGCATCGAGTTCAAGCGCGCGCACCTCTACGACATCAACCCGGTCGGCGTCGGCGCGATGCTGCTGTCGATCGCCGCCTCCACCGTGTCGCTGCTCGGCGTGCTGGGGCCGCTGCCGCAGGCGTTCGCGCCCGCGATCGGCATCGCCGTCGCCTTCGTCGCCGCGCCGGCGATCGCGCTGGCGACGCGCAGCCGCTATTATCTCGCGCGCCAGTCCGCGCTGCCGGCGCGCGCCGGGGCGCAGCGCTGCGTGATCTGCGAGAATGACTTCGAACCGTCGGACATGGCGCATTGCCCGGTCTACGCCGCGCCGATCTGCTCGCTGTGCTGCACGCTCGAGGCGCGCTGTCACGATCGCTGCAAGGAGGGCAGCCGCGCCACCCAGCAGATCGCAGGCTGGCTCGAAAAGCTGATGCCGCGCCGGGTCGCGCGCCACGTCCACACCCCGGTCGGCCATTTCGTCGCGGTGCTGGGCTTCATCACCGCGTGCAACGCGGCGGTGCTCGGGCTGATCCATTGGCAATATGTCGGCCGCGCGCCGGGCGCCGACCTCCATGTCGGGCCGGTCCTGCTCGGCGTCTTCCTCGTCTTCACCTTGCTCGCCGGGGTCGTCGCCTGGATCATCGTGCTTGCCCATGAAAGCCGGCGCGGCGCGATGCGCGAAACCGCGCATCATGTGCAGATGCTGGTGGAAGAGATCGCCGCGCACGACGTGACCGACCAGCAGCTCGAAAAGGCGCGGCAGGCGGCGGAGGCGGCCAATGCCGCCAAGAGCCGCTATCTCGTCAGCGTCAGCCACGAGATCCGATCGCCGCTCAATTCGATCTACGGCTATGCGCAGTTGCTGGAGCGCGGCAGCGACGTGGCGCCGGTCGAGGCCGCGAAGGTGATCCGCCGCAGCGCGGAGCATCTCACCAACCTCGTCGAGGGGCTGCTGGACATCTCGCAGGTCGAAAGCGGCGTGCTCAGGATCAACCGCGATACGGTGCGGCTGCCCGCCTTCCTCGACCAGATTACCAACATGTTCCGCCCGCAGGCGCAGGCCAAGGGCATCGGCTTCGTCTATGACCGGCCCGAGCGGCTCCCCGAATTCGTCCACACCGACCAGAAGCGGCTGCGGCAGATCCTGATCAACCTGCTTTCAAACGCGATCAAGTTCACCGAGCAGGGCCAGGTGATCTTCCGCGTGACCTATCGCAGCCAGCTCGCGACGATCGAGATCGTCGACACCGGGATCGGCATCGAGGCGGACGATCTCCAGCGCATCTTCGCCCCCTTCGAGCGCGGCCGCAGCCGCACCGCCTTGCGCCAGCAGGGCGTGGGGCTGGGCCTGTCGATCACCAACGCGCTGATCCAGATCCTGGGGGGCGAGATCAGGGTGACGAGCGAGCCCGGCAAGGGCACCTGCTTCACCGTCCGGCTGATGCTGTCGCAGGCGGCGGGCAGCACCGCCGCCAATGCCGATGCGCCGCACAGCGAGGCGATCACCGGCTATGCCGGCCCGCGCCGCTCGATCCTGCTGATCGACGATGATCCGACGCAGATCTCGGTGCTGCGCAACCTGCTGGAGCCGATCGGCTTCGCCATCGACGCCGCGCTGGACGGCGAGGCCGGCATCGCCCGCGCCGCGATGGCGCGGCCGGACCTGGTGCTGCTCGACATCAGCATGCCGGGCCTTTCGGGGTGGGAAGCGGCACGGCTGCTGCGGCAGGCGCATGGCCCCGCGATCCGCATCGTCATGGTCTCCGCGGACGCGCATGAGTATCGCCGCGGCGGCGACGGCCGCGACAGCCATGACATGTTCCTGCTGAAGCCGGTGGAGCTCAACAGTCTGCTCGACCTGATCGCCGACCAGCTCGACCTGCAATGGCTCGCCGCCTCCGACGACCAGCATGCCGCGCCCCCGCCCGACCGTGGCGGTGGCACGCCGCAGACGCTGCCGGGCGAGGCCCTGCCCTATCTCGCCGACCTCGAACAGCTGGTGAAGATCGGCCACGTCCGCGGCATCGAGGGCAAGATCCGGGAGCTGGCGGCGGCGGTGCCGCAGGCGGCCGCCGCGGCCGACGAATTCCTCTCCTGCCTCGACCAGTTCGACCTCAAGCGACTGGCGGCGGCCATCAAGACGAGACGCGCCCATGCCCGCTGACTCCCATGCCCGCTGACCCGCATCCGCGCGAAACCGTGCTCGTGGTGGACGACACGCCCGAAACGCTGCGCTTCCTGACCGACACGATCGACCGCGCCGGCATGACCGCGCTGATCGCCACCAATGGCGAGAATGCGGTGGAACTGCTCGATCATATCACCCCGGGGCTGATCCTGATGGACGCGGTGATGCCCGGCATGGGCGGGTTCGAAACAACGCGCGCGATCAAGCGCAACGCCGCCTGGGCGCATATCCCGGTGATCTTCATGACCGGGCTGACCGAGAGCGAGCATGTCGTCGAGGCGCTGGATGCGGGCGGCGTCGATTATGTGCGCAAGCCGATCGTGGTCGAGGAATTGCTGGCGCGGGTGCGCGTCCACCTCGCCAACGCCCGCATCAGCCATGGCAGCCAGATCGCGCTCGACGCCACCGGCCGCCACCTGATCGCGGTCGACGGCGCGGGCCGCCAGCGCTGGTGCACCCCCCAGGCCGAGCGCGAGCTGACGCAGATCGACCCGCTCTGGTCGCGTGAGCGCGCCGCCCCGCCCGAGGCGATCATGCCCGCCTTGCTGCGGCTGCTCGCCGATCCGTCCGCGGGCAGCAGCAAGGTCGACGTCGGCGACGCGACGATCGAACTCGTGCTCGTCACCCGCGCGCGCCACGACGAGATCCTCATCCGCCTCAACGTGATGCGCCAGGGCGCCGACGTGCAGCGCCTGCAGGATCGCTACGCGCTCACCCTGCGCGAGGCGGAGGTGCTGCTGTGGATCAGCTATGGCAAGCCCAACCGCGTGATCAGCGAGATATTGGGCATCAGCCCGCGCACCGTGAACAAGCATCTCGAACAGATCTTCGAGAAGCTCGGCGTCGAGACCCGCGCGGCGGCGGCGGCGTTCGCGGTGCGGACGATCTCCAACTGAGATCCCCGCCCCGGCCGCCCCGGCCGACACGGTCGCAATCCGCACGGCACGGCGCTATGCCTCCATCGGCGACCGGCCGCGTCGCCCGCATAACCGATGGAGTTGGATGTTGAAGCAGGTCAGACTTTGCCTCGTCGCCCTCGCCCTGGCGCTGGCGCCGGCCGCGGCGGAGGCGCAGCAATCGCCCGCCGAGCTGTTCGGCCCGCTGTTCGAGGCCGTGCAGACCAGCCGCGTCTTCCCCGATGGCAAGACCTTCGTCGACGCCGTGCCGAAGCGCGATCCGGCGGCGATCCTGGCCGATTACCGCAGCCGGCCGCCGGCGGACGCCGCCGCGCTGCGCGCCTTCGTGCTCGCCAATTTCAAGGTGCCCGGCGTCAACGACCATGAGGCGGCGGACGTGCGCCGCCACGTGCAGGCGCTGTGGCCGATGCTGGTCCGCCAGCCGGTGGTGCCCGAGGCGGGCAGTTCGGCGATCGCGCTGCCGCAGCCCTATGTCGTCCCCGGCGGCCGCTTCCGCGAAATGTATTATTGGGACAGCTTCTTCACGATGCTGGGCCTCGCCGTCGATGGCCAGCAGCCGCTCGTGGAATCGATGCTGGCCGATTTCACCGAGGTGATCGAGCGCCACGGCCATATCCCCAACGGCATGCGCACCTATTATCTCAGCCGCTCGCAGCCGCCCTTCTATGCGCTGATGCTCGATCTCTCGCGCGACGCGGATCCGGCCACCGCGGCGCGGCGGCTGGCGGCGCTGCGGCGCGAACATGGCTATTGGATGAAGGGCAAGGATTGCCTCGACGAGAGCGGCGCCTGCCAGCGTGTCGTGAAAATGCCCGACGGCACCTTGCTCAACCGCTATTATGATGATCGCGACACGCCGCGCGACGAATCCTTCGCGGAAGACGTCGCGACCGCCGCCGAAGCGAAGCAGGCCGGGCGCAGCGCCGCCATCGTCCAGCGCGATCTGCGCGCGGGCGCGGAGAGCGGCTGGGATTTCAGCAGCCGCTGGCTTGCCGACGGCAGGTCGCTGGCGACGATCCGCACCACCGGGATCGTGCCGGTCGACCTCAACAGCCTGATGCTGGCGATGGAGGAACGCATCGCCGCGCGCTGCAAGACGGCGGGCGACGCCGCCTGCACGACCGTGTTCACCGCGCTCGCCGGCAAGCGCAAGGCCGCGATCAGCCGCTATTTCTGGGTCGCGCGCGAGGGCCGTTTCGCCGACTGGGACCGTGAGACGCGCAAACCCACCCCGGCGCTGAGCGCGGCTTCGCTCTATCCGCTGTTCGTCGGCGCGGCGACGCCCGCGCAGGCCAAGGCGACCGCGACGACGGTGCGCGCCAGGCTGCTGGCCCCCGGCGGGCTGCGGACGACCACGGTGCGGACCGGGCTGCAGTGGGACGTGCCCAATGGCTGGGCGCCGCTGCAATGGGTCGCGATCGACGGCCTCGCCCGCTACGGCGAAACCGACCTCGCCCGCGACATCGCCGGCCGCTGGATGGGCACCGTCGCGCGCGCCTATGCCGAGACCGGCAAGATGCTGGAGAAATATGACGTCGAAGAGCGCAAGCCCGGCGGCGGCGGCGAATATCCCAATCAGGACGGCTTCGGCTGGACCAACGGCGTGGCGAGCGCGATCGACGAGCGCTGGCCGGATCTGATGAAGACCGCCGCCGCGCAATGACCGTTCCCCGGGCCCGCCGGCGGCACGCCACGGCGCGTCGGATCCCCGCTCATGGCTTGTGCTGCAGATGGGCGAAGGGATCGGTCTGCCCGGCCAGCCAGGGATCGCGCGTCGCCGCGCGCACGGCGCGCAGTTTCCCGCGCAGATCGTCGAGAACGCGCTTCTGCGCGGGATCGCTGGCGAGGTTGACCAGTTCGTCGGGATCGCGCGCGAGGTCGTAAAGCTCCTCGGCGGGGCGCTTGAGATAGGCGCGCTGCGTGCGCTTGCCGAGGCGGATCGCGGGATCGGCGGCGATCGCCTGCCAAGATGGCGACCCCGCGACGTCGCCGGCGATCGGATAGTCGAGCGGATGCGCGAGGTTGAGGATGTAGCTGTGCGTGCGCGTGCGAATGCTGCGCATCGGATAATATTGATTGATCTCGTGGAAGTCGTGGCTGGCGAACACCTCGTCTCGCCCCGCCCCGCCGCTCTTCCCCAGCAGCGGCAGCAGCGAAGTGCCCGACAGCTTGTAGCCACTCGGCGGATCGACCCCGGCGAAGGCCAGCACGGTCGGCGCGATATCCACCCAGCTCACCATCGCGTCGTTCACCGCCGCCGCCGTACCGGGCGCGCGGACGATCAGCGGCAGGTGCAGGCCGGGGCCGTAGAGGTTGGTCTTGGCGCCGGGAAACGGCCGGCCGTTGTCGCTGAGGAAGATTACCAGCGTATCCTCGGCGCGCCCGGTGGCGGCGAGGTCGTCGAGGATCATGCCGATGCCGGTGTCGAGCCGGCTGAGCGATTCATAATAGCCCGCCAGATCGGCGCGCACCGCCGGCAGATCCGGCAGATGCGACGGGATCGGCACCCGCGCCGGATCGTAATGCTCCGCCGTCACACCCGGCCACGGGCGCTCATTGCCATAACCGCCCGCGGCGCGGTGCGGATCGCTGTAGGCGACCGTGACGAAGAAGGGCCGGTCGTCGGTGGAGCGGATGAAGCTGGTCGTGGCGATCGCCAGTTCGCGCACGTCGCGGATGCCTGAGCGTTCCGGCACCAGTTCGGCTTCGTAGGGAAAGGCGCTGTCGGGGCCGACATGCTTCTTGCCGACCAGCGCAGTCGCGTAGCCTGCGCGCCGCAGCATCGCCGGCAAGGTCTCGATGCCGTCGAGCAGCGACTGGTGGTGCACGTCGTGCTGCAGCCCGTACATGCCGTTCTGGTGCGTGTAGAGTCCGGTGTTGATCACCGCGCGGCTGGGGCTGCACGAGGAGACCGCGGCAAAGGCGCGGGTGAAGCGCGTTCCCTCCCCCGCCAGCCGGTCGAGCCGCGGCGTGCGGATCGGCACGCCGTAGCAGCCCAGATCCAGCCCCTGATCGTCAGAGATCATCAGCAGGATATTGCGCTGCGGGTTCGCGCCGGCGGCACGCACCGCCGGCGCGATCGCGGCGCCGGCCGCAAGGCCGGACGTCGCCCGAAGGAAGCTGCGCCGATCCATCGTCAGGTCTCCCGCGACAACCGGATGGCGCAGCCGCCCCCGATCAGAAGCTGTACGCGGCGCTGAACCGGAAGGACCGGCCCAGGATCGGGCGCGCGAGGATCGGGCCCGATCCCTGCGATCCGATGATGCGCGGATTGCCCTCGGTCAGCCCCAGCTCGTCGGTCAGGTTGTTGCCGGTGACCTGCAGCTTCAGCCGCTCGTTGATATCCACCGAAACGCCCGCATCGAGCTGGTAGAAGCGCGGCAGCAGCTGGTTGTTCTCGGGGTCCGAGAAGCGGTCGCCGGTATATTGCAGGGTCGCGAAGATCGAGGGGGTGAAGCCGCCCACGTCCAGCTCATAGGCGGGCGTCACGCGCCATGCCCATTTCGGCTGGCGCTGCACGCGGTTGCCAGTGTTGTCGATGGTGCCGCCGCCGCTGAAGAAATCCTCGTAGGTGGCATCCAGATAGGTGCCCGCCGCCGACACGCTGAAGCCCCGGAACGGCCGGATCTGGCCTTCCAGCTCGACACCGGTCGCCTTCGCGCCGCCGATCGCGCTGACCGGGGTGTTGTCGATGAGCTGCGTCGTCGCCAGACCTTCGAACTTGTTGTGGAAGACCGTGGCGTAGAGGTTGGCATAGGGCAGCGACAGCTTCAGCCCGCCTTCATAGGTATCCACCTGCGCGGTGATGAACAGCCCCTCGCGCAGATTGTCGAACTGCGGGAAGCTGTTGCCGCGGCTGTAGCGCAGGAAGACGCCGATCTGGCTGGTGAAGTCGTAATTGGCGCCGGCCGTCCATGACCATTCGTCTTCCGAATAGTCGACGAAGCGGCGTTCGCCGAACACGTTGGTCGCGTTGTCGTAGAGCGTCGTCGGATCGCCATCCTGGTTGATCGTGCCCGAGGGCGTGCGGATCGCCGCATCGACGATGTGCTTCTGCCAGCGGATGCCGCCGTCGATGCGCAGTTCGGGTGTGATCTGCAGTTCGTCGACCGCGTAGAAGGCATAGTCCTGGCCTTCATAAAAGGCATCGACGAGGAAGCCCGCGCCCGAGGTGAAGCCGTCGCGCGTGGCGATGCGGCCGTCCCCCAGCGTCAGGTTGAGCACCCGCGCATTGGGTTCGGCAGCCAGCAGCACCTGGTTGCCCAGCGCCCAGCGGTCGCGCGTGTTGTACGCAGCGTAATAGAAGCCGCCGGTCAGCTTGTTGTTGCCGCTGGTGAATTCGAGGCCGAGATCGTTGACGAAGGAGTCGATCTTCTTGCGCACCTCCCAGATGCCCGCGCGCATCACCTGCGCCGAGGCACCGCCGGAAACCGCGCCGCCGCCATTGGCATAGGTGAGGCTGCCGACGGTCGCGCCGGCGCCGCCCAGCGTCACCGCCATGTCCGCGGCGCTGCGCGGCGGATCGGTCGGCACGAGGCCGACCGTATCGGCATTGCCGCCCAGGTAGGACAGGCGCTCGCGCAAGCGCAGCCCATCGACCAGCTCATATTCGAAGGCCAGCCCGGCGTTGATCACGTCGGCGCCACGGCCCTCCGCCAGATCGAGGGTCCGCCCGGCATTGTTCGTCGTGATCCGCGTTTCGCGGCCCGGGAGCGCGCCGGTGCCGGCGTCGAACCCGGGATAGGCGCTGACACTGCGGCCGTTCTGGATCACCGGGATCGGCAGCAGCCACTGCCCGCGATCGTTGAGATAGCGGACATAGATGTCCACCGTGCCGCGGGTGTCGAAATCATGGTGGATGTTGGCGGTGATCTGGCCGCCCTTCTCGCCACGGAACTGCGGATCGCGGATGCCGTTGCCCTGGGCGTAGAAGCCGCCGATCATGAAGCTGGTATCTTCGCCGAGCGGACCCGAGATCCACGCATCGCCGCGCACCTCGTCATAATCGGTGTATGAGACCTTCGCGAGGCCGTGCAGCGCGCTGCCGCCGGTCCGCTGGACGACGTTGACGGTCAGGCCCGGCTGGCCGTTCGAGAACAGCGATCCCGTGCCCCCGCGCACCGCCTCCACCCGCTGGACGGTCTCGTCGAGCCGGATCAGCTGGGAGTTTTCGAGGAACGACAGGGTCGGCGGCGGGAAGATCGGCACGCCGGCGACCTGGAAGGTCACGAACTGCGCGTCGCCGCCCGAGGGGTAGCCGCGCACGAAGATGTTGGCGCCGTTCTGGCCGCCCGAGCTTTCCGCCATGACGCCCGGCACGGTGCGGAGAAGATCCGCGGTGCTGTTCGGCGCCGCGCGCGCGATCGTGTCGGCGCTCAGCGTGGTCACCGCGAACGACGCGTCCTGACGGCGCGTCCCGCCGCCGGCGGTGCCGACGACGACGATGTCCTCACCCGTTTCCTCCTGCGGGGCGGGCTCGGCTTCGGTGGTTTCGGCGGGGGGCGCAGCTTCGGTCTGCGCGACAGCGGGCGTGGCCCAGATCAGCACCGCGGGCGAGACGCCCAGCAGAAGCGCCTGAACCGATGAGCGGATCATCATGACTATGTCCCTTCCTGTTCTCTTTCAGCGGCGGTCTTTGCGCCATTGCGCGTGACCTAATGCCGGGGGGGACAGTCGGCAATGCGAAGAGGCTGCTGCCGGGTTAACCATTGCAGCAGTGTGACATTTGTGCCGCTATTCAGCGCGCGGATTGGTCAGGCCCGAGCGAACGCCTCTCACCTTCTGTCGCAGCCCGGGCGGGACGGGATAGGTGCCGATCGAAGAAGCGCGCGATCAGATCATAGGCCTCGATCGATTCCGGCATGTCGGGCCAGACGAAGAAGGCGTGCGGCAAACCGTCGAACAGCTGCAATTCGCTCTCGACGCCCAGCCGCGCCAGCCGCCGATGCGCGAGGGTCAGCGCGCCGACCGCGAAGTCGCGCCCGCCCGCCAGCAGCAGGGTGGGCGGCATCGCGCGCACCTCGTCGTCGGACATCAAGGGATAGGCGGCCCCATCCGCCGCCGGCACGCCCGCCATATAGGCGGTGGGCAAGGTCGGCGGCAGCGGCGCCGGATTGCGCGGGGCGCCCCCGGTGATCGGATCGGCGAGGAACGGGCTGTCGCCCGAATAGGGTGCGCCGGTGCCGCAGAAGGTGCCGATCGCACCGGGGCGCGGCAGCCCCGCCTTGCGGATCCATGCGGTTGCCTGCGCGGTGATCACCCCGCCCGCCGAGCAGCCATAGATGCCGATGTTGGCGGCGGGATGATGCTTCAGATAGGCGCGATAGACCGCGGCCACATCCTCCGAAGCGGCAGGATAATGATGATCTGGCGCCAGCCGGTAATCTACCGTCACCACCCTGATCCGCATCCGCGCCGCGATCGGGATCGCCTCCACCAGCGCGCCGCTGCCCGATCCCCACATGAAGGCGCCGCCATGGACGTTGATCAGCACGCGATCGCGGTTGGCGGGCGCGATGCCGTCGGCGGGCTCGACGATGTCGACGGTGACGCCCGCGATCGTCTCGCGCCGCTCGGTGGTGCGGAAGTGCCGGCGCATCTCGGCGAGCCGATCGTCATTGTAGGTCTGATAGAAGGCACGCTGCTTCGCGACGTTGCCGGCGATCTCGCTGGGCGCAGTCGCGGCGCGCATCCGGTCGAACACCGCCCGCGCCTCCGGGCTGAGCTGGTTGGAGACCGGCAATGTGAAGGACGGCACCTGGACATCCTGTGCCGCGGCGGGAATCGCCGCCGACGCGGCAAGAGCGAATGCGATGACGCGCTTCATATCCTCTCCATCCTCTTCGTTTTTGCCGCCGCTCAGCCGCGCCGCGCGGCCAGCGCATCGAGCACCGTTTCCAGCGCCGGGCGCCAGTCGACCGCCGCCGCCTCGTCGGCATAGGCGCCGGCGGCGGCGCGCAGGTGCGGCAGTTCATCCTCGTCCCACGCGGCGAGCGCGGCGGCGAGTTCGCGCGCCTGGCTCGTGCCCCGCGCCGCGAGCGCCGCGAAATGATGCGCGGCCACCGCGGCGCCGAGCACGATCTTGGCGACCGCGCGATACAGCGCCATCGCCTCGTCACGGTCGAAGCCGCGCGACGCGAGCGCGCCCAGGAAGCCGTCGACGAACTCCAGTTCCACCGCGATGCCCCAGCGCGCCTCGATGAAGCCGATCACCAGCGCCGGTTCCTGCCCCACCGAACTGAACAGCGATGCGGCATAATCGCGCACGATCTCCTGCCAGGGCTGCCCCATGTCCGCCGGCGCGGAGCGGATCGCCCGCCGCCCCGCCGCCAGCCGGATCAGCGCCTCGCGGCTTTCGACATAGCGATAGACGGTGGCGATGCCGACGCCGAGCCGCGCCGCGAGATCCTTCATGTTGAGCTCGGCCAGCCCCATGTCGATCGCGGTATCGAGCAGCCGGTCGAGCGTCAGCCGGCGCGGACGGCCCACGGATCGGGAGGAAAGGGCGCGGTCTCCGGTTGGCACGGCCTGCATCTTCCCGATGCCGGGCGGCGGATCAAGCGATCTGTTGGGGCCGTCTGTGGGTCGGGTGGCCTTGTTGGCCCCACCCGTCTCGATTAGATTTCGACGGGATCGATTGAGGATGACAGGATCATGGCCGCAACCCGCGTGTTGACCGCGCATGTGCCGAACGACCTTGCGGACAGGGTGGACCTGCTCGCGGCGCGGATCGAGCGGTCGCGCGAATGGATCATGAGGCAGGCCTTGGCGGCATGGCTGGATCGGGAGGATGAGCGACACGCGCTGACGCTTGAGGCGCTCGCGGATGTCGAAGCCGGTCGCCTTGTCGATCATCGCGCCATTCTCTCCTGGGCAGATAGCCTGTCGAGCGAAACGCCGCTGCCGCCGCCATCGGCGTGAACATCCGCTGGACGGGCAAGGCAGCGTCCGATCTCGCGCGCCTTCACGAGCATCTGAAGCCAGTGGCGCCCGATGCTGCTGCGCGCATCGTCCAGCAATTGGCCCTAGCACCGAACCGACTGGCCGATTTCCCCCGGCTGGGCGAACGGCTGGAAGCCTATGATCCCCGTGAGGTTCGTCGACTGATCGTCGGTCACTACCCCTACTGAGTCAGAAGAAGGGGGGATTCGGTACCGGCGCAGATGTGATAGGCTCGGTGATTCAAACTGAGCTGGAGGGTCGGGATGGAGGGTCGCTGGACGGAGGAGATTGAAGCGCGTTTTGACGCTTATGTCGATCGTCTTGTGAAAGTGATCGGGCATGCGGACCGAGCCGAACCGTTGAGGGATTATTGCACGGGACTGCTGCTTCCCGTGGAGCGCAAGAGCGTGGAGCCGCTGGCGGCGGTGGTTCGGCCTGACCGGGTATCGGCGAAACACCAGTCGCTGCTGCATTTCGTGGGTCAGGGCGGCTGGTCGGACGAGGCGCTGATGGCGTGTGTCCGCGAGCAGGTTCTGCCGGTGGTGGAGCGCGACGGCCCGGTCGAGGCCTGGATCATCGACGACACGGGCTTTCCCAAGAAGGGGAAGCATTCGGTCGGCGTGGCGCGGCAATATTGCGGACAACTCGGCAAGACCGAGAACTGCCAGGTGATGGTCAGCCTGTCGTTGGCGACCGAGACGGCGAGCCTGCCGGTTGCGCACCGGCTGTTCCTGCCGGAGGCCTGGGCGAACGACGCCGAGCGGCGGCGCAAGGCCAGGGTGCCCGAGGATATCCCCTTCCGGTCCAAGACCGGGATCGCGCTCGATCAGCTCGCGGCGGCGATCGCGCAAGGCTTGCCGCCAGGCGTCGTGCTGGCCGATGCCGGCTATGGCGGCGCCGCCGATTTCCGCCAGGGCGTGACCGATCTGGGCTTAGCCTACGCGGTCGCGATCCGCCCCATCACCAATGTCTGGCGCCCCGGCGAGGCGCCGCCGCCACGCTCCAGAACGCACCGCCGTGGCCCTCGGCCTGGTGAGCAGAAGCTGCCCAAGCACGCTCATCAACCGGTTCAGGTCAAGGCGCTCGCGCTCGAGTTGCCCGACAGCGCGTGGCAGACCGTGACCTGCCGCCAGGGATCGAGCGAACCGCTCGGCGGACGCTTCGCTTTCCTGCGGCTATGCTGTGCCAATGGCGATGGCCTGCGCGCCAATCCTTCCCCCGAGCTATGGCTCATGATCGAATGGCCACAAGGCGACCCCGAACCCGCCCGCTTCTGGCTCTCCACCCTGCCAGCCGACATCGCCACGACCGAACTCGTCCGCCTCACAAAGCTGCGCTGGCGCATCGAGCGCGACTATCTCGATCTCAAGCAGCAATGCGGCCTCGGCCACTATGAAGGCCGCGGATGGCGCGGCTTCCACCACCATGTCACCCTATGCATCGCCGCCTACGGATTCCTCATCTCCCAAATGGAGACGATTCCCCCCTCAGCCCTCCACCATCCGCTATCCCGCCAAAAACCTCCCATTCCCAAAGCCTATATCCCGCGCGGCGCTCCCCGTTCGGCCGCAGCGCCATGTCCATGACTCCATCGCCACCATCCGCATCCACCTCGCCGCCGCCATCGTCAGGCGCCTAGCTCGATGTCCCTGCTGTCTCGCGCCTCAATCCAATATCCGATCTTTATGACGCAGTAGGGCTACGAACTACGATATGAGATCGTGACTGACACGATCATCGTTCTCCGCCTCTGGCATGCGCGAGAGAATCGCAGCGCCGGGCCTGAAGCCCAAGCTTAGCCCGCCGCGGCGAACCACGGCCGCAGCCGGTCCAGCGCCTGCTCGACGCGGCCGGTGGAGACCGCGAAGCTGAAGCGGATGAAGCGGTTGCCGTCGACCGGATCGAAATCGATGCCGGGCGCGGTGGCGACCGCGGTGTCGCGCAGCAGGCGCGCGCAGAACGCCAGGCTGTCGTCGGTCAGGTGGCCGATATCGGCATAGATGTAGAAGGCGCCATCCGGCGGCGCGATGCGGCGCAGGCCGAGCGCGGGCAGCGCCTCCAGCAGCAGCGCGCGGTTGCGGCGATAGGTGTCGACATGCCCCTCGAGTTCGTCGCGACAATCGAAGGCGACGAGGCCGGCATGCTGGCTGAGCGAAGGTGGCGTGAGGAACAGATTGCCCATCCGCGCGCGCGCCGCGGCGATCGTGTCGGGCGGCACCACCAGCCAGCCGAGGCGCCAGGCCGCCATGCTGAAATATTTGGAGAAGCTGTTGATGATGAACGCGTCGGGGGCGAATTCCAGCAGCGACCGCGCCGGCTCCACATAGGAAAGCCCGTGATAGATCTCGTCGGAAAGGATGCGGATGCCGCGCTGCGCGCAGACCCCGGCGATCGCGCGCAATTCGCCGGCATCGATGATCGTGCCGGTGGGATTGGCGGGGCTCGCGACGATCACGCCATCGGGCGCGGGGTCGAGCGCTGCGATGGCCGCGGCGCTGATCTGGAAGCGTTCGGCGGGGCCGCACGGGATCTCGACCGGTTCCATCGAGAGCGCCTTGAGCGTGTTGCGATAGGCGACATAGCCGGGCCGCGCGAGCGCGACGCGGGCGCCCGGCGCGAAGGCGCTGGTCAGCGCGAGCACGAAGGCGGGCGACGCGCCGCAGGTGAGGATCACCTGCTCGGGATCGACCGCCACGCCATGTCGCTCGGCATAATGCGCCGCGATCCGCTCCTTGAGCAGCGGGCTTTCCCAATAGCCCATGCCGTCGGTGTCGAGCACATGATGCGCCCGTTCGATCGCCTGCCGCGGCGCGCCGGTGGAGGGCTGGCCGAACTCCATATGGATCACCGGATGGCCTTCCACGCCCATGCGATGGGCGATCCGGCTGATCGCGATGGCGTGAAACGGGTCGATTTGCGCGGTCATCCACGCCCCCTAGCGATCGGGGGCGGCCGCGACCAGCGGTCGTTGAGTCACGGCGCGCGGCATGGCAAGCCTGTGCGAACCGACCGACAGGGGAACTGCGATGGCCTATTGGCTGATGAAGTCCGAACCCGAGGCCTATAGCTGGGAACAGCTCGTAAAGGATGGCAGCACCGAGTGGGACGGCGTCCGCAACAACGCCGCGCGGCTGCACCTGAAGGCGATGGTCCCCGGCGACCAGGCGCTGTTCTACCACAGCGGCGACGCCAGGGCCGTGGTCGGCATCATGGAAATCAGCCGCGGCCCGCAGGCCGATGGCGCGGACGGCCAGTGGGTGTCGGTGCAGGTCAAGCCGGTCGCGCCGCTGGCGAAGCCGGTGACGCTCAAGGAAATGAAGGCCGAGCCCCGGCTGGCCGAGATGCAGATGATCCGCCAGTCGCGGCTGTCGGTGTCGCCGGTGACCGATGCGGAGTGGGCGGTGCTGACGGGGCTGGCGAAGGGTTAGCGCGGCGCGGCCGGGGTGCCAACAGGCCAGCAGAATGGGAGGCGACGCCGCGGCTAGTTCAAGCACTCGGGAATTTTGATCGGTTGAGAAAGGCGAATATCAAGACTCCACAAAATTTCGTCGACGTTCACCTGCCCCTCTGGCGACTCCGCCTTCACCGCAAAGGCTATACAATGGTCCTCTACATAAAAATCGGTCCATTCGGGAAGCAAGGTTTCGCCGGTATATCCTTCTGCTCGACCGAGTTCGGCGTACCGCTCAACCCACCATCGACGATCATATGCAACTCGAGCGCGCGATTATACGAATGCGGCGGTGGCGCAGGGCTGCCGCCTTCGCGCTCCAAAGCGAACTGTTGCGATCGTGGAAGTCGCGTTCATCGCGAGTCACTGAACTATCCTCTGATCGTCGGCATTCGATTCGCGCCATTGCTGGCGGAACCTTTCTACGACTATCGGAAGAGTTAGAGACTGACAGGTGAGGTTCGACCTATGCAGATGCCGAAGTGGCTTGATCCGATCATCATGATCTTTCTCGGCGTTGCGTATTACAGCATGCTTTTTGCCTCCATCTGCGCCGCCATTTTCATGGTCTACAAGGGCGGCGAATTCATACTCGCAAAGGCCCCCGCCCTCGCAGACTGGAGATTGATCACAATATATGGCTCCTTCATCGGAGCATCAATTAGCGTTAGCGGCGCTCTTTTTATCGCCAATCTCAATTATCGACGGCAGCGTAAGCGCGAAATCCGGATGCTTCGAGATGCGCTGGCAACAATTCTGTCGATATGTCGAACCGACCGCAAATCCGTTGAAACGAAAGACGGAGAACTCAGCTTTAACGCCATGCGTCACGAATTCTTCGCCGAGGACATCGGGCGCGCACTGCGCTTGCCAGCCATAATAGAAAAACACGAACTCGATCGAGTTATAGACAATCTTTTTGTAATCGACGAACTAAACGAAATTCAAGAAATGCTTTCTAAAGACGGATCGTGCGGCCGCATACTCAAGAAACTTGCTGGCGCTCAAAATGCAATCGAGTATGTTGCCGCGGCTGAGGCGGCGAGGACACCCCTCGACGAACTTGAGTCCATCGCTGATCGGCTTCGCGAATACGTACACCGCCTCCGATAGAGTCAGAATTCGCATCTGCCGCATCAATGCCTCCGAAACTGGATCGTGACGTCGGCCTACCAACAAAGCGCGCATGGAAGCCCACCCGATCCTGCGCAGCCTCATCGATTCGGTGGACTTGGTGCCGGCCAATCAGGGCCGCGGCGTCGACGTGATCATCACCGACCGCCTGCACGCAATCCTTGCACTGGCGACGGGGAAGCGGGAGCCGGCGGAGATTTCGACACGGGCGGAGCGGGTGAAGGGAATCGAACCCTCGTCGTAAGCTTGGGAAGCTTCTGCTCTACCATTGAGCTACACCCGCAAACCCGCAGAAAATCTAGGGTTTTTCGTGCCGGTCAAATTTCATTCCAACTCTCGCGGAGTCGGAATTCCAACTTTTCCGGCGGGGCTCTCATTGGCGGGCGGCGGAGACGCTGTCAACCGGCCTCAGTCCCGATGGCACACCGCCTCGACATTGATCCCGTCCGGATCCAGCACGAACGCCGCATAATAGTTCGGATGATAATGGGCGCGGATGCCGGGGGCGCCATTGTCGGTGCCGCCGGCGGCGAGCGCGGCGGCGTGGAAGGTGTCGACGGTGGCGCGGTCGTCGACGGTGAAGGCGATGTGGGTGCCCTCCCCCACCCGTTCGTTGTCGCCGATCCAGAAGAAGGGGTGATCATCCTTGCCGAAGCCCAGCGCGGTGCCGCTGGCCTGGGTGCGCTCGGGGCCGACCTCCATCAGCAGCGCGATGCCGAGCGGCGCGAGCGCGGCCAGATAGAAGGCGCGCGACCTTTCCAGATCGCTGACCGCGAACCCGACATGATCGATCATTCTCGCCTCCTCCGCCGCATTGGCCTATGGCCCACCGCCTGGTCGCCGGACGGGCGGCCGGTGGATTCCGAATTCTAGACAGGTAAGGTTACGGCGTGACGGCGCATCAGGTCCATATCATCGGCGGCGGTCTGGCAGGGTCGGAGGCCGCGTGGCAGCTCGCCCAGGCCGGCTTCTCCGTGCGGCTGTCCGAGATGCGCGGGGTGGAAGGCACGCCCGCGCACCAGACCGACCGGCTCGCCGAACTGGTCTGTTCGAACAGCTTCCGCTCCGACGATGCCGACAGCAACGCGGTGGGCCTGCTTCACGCCGAGATGCGGACGATGGGATCGCTGATCCTGAGCCGCGCCGATGCGCATCGCGTGCCCGCCGGCTCGGCGCTGGCGGTCGATCGCAACGGCTTTTGCGATGCGGTGACGCAGGCGGTGGAGGCGCACCCGCTGATCGAACTGGTCCGCGAGCGCGTCGACATCTTGCCCGAGGGCCCCGCGATCATCGCCACCGGGCCGCTCACCGCCGCCCCCCTCGCCGCCGCGATCGCCGGCGAGACCGGCACCGAGGCGCTGGCCTTCTTCGACGCGCTGGCGCCGATCGTCCATCGCGACAGCATCGATTTCGACATCGCCTGGTTCCAGTCGCGCTGGAACAAGGGCGACGGCAAGGATTACATCAACTGCCCGCTCGACCGGGAACAGTATGACGCGTTCATCGCCGGTCTGCTGGAAGGCGAGAAGAGCGCGTTCAAGGAATGGGAGAAGGACACGCCCTATTTCGACGGCTGCATGCCGATCGAGGTGATGGCGGAGCGCGGCCCCGAGACGCTGCGCCACGGTCCCATGAAGCCGGTGGGGCTCGACGATCCGCGCACCGGGCGCTGGCCGCACGCGGTCGTCCAGCTTCGGCAGGACAATGCGCTGGGCACGTTGTGGAACATCGTCGGCTTCCAGACCAAGCTGAAGCATGCCGAGCAGGTGCGGCTGTTCCGTACCATCCCCGGTCTCGAGAACGCCCAGTTCGCGCGGCTGGGCGGGCTGCACCGCAACACCTTCATCCAGAGCCCCAGGCTGCTCGACGGCGAGTTGCGGCTGCGCTCGCGCCCCAACATCCGCTTCGCGGGCCAGATCACCGGCTGCGAGGGCTATGTCGAATCCGCCGCGGTGGGGATGCTCGCGGGGCGTTTCCTGGCCGCCGAACTGGCAGGCACCACGCTCAGCACGCCGCCGGCCACGACCGCGCTGGGCGCGCTGCTGGGGCACATCACCGGCGGCGCGGCGGCGGAGACCTTCCAGCCGATGAACGTCAATTTCGGGCTGTTCCCACCGGTCGAGGGCAAGAAGCGCAAGGTCGATCGCAAGATGCAATATACTGCACGCGCCCGCGCCGACCTCGAAAGCTGGCTGGCGGCCTGACGCTCGCGCCCCGCCCGGTATACGACAAGGCCCGCCGCGTCCGGTGACGCGACGGGCCTCGGGTGCTTGAAACGGGGTTCGTGTCCCGGGCCTCGTCAGGCTCAGAGATCGTCGTCCGCCTCGGGTCCCACCATCATCTCTTCCGCCACCTTCTCGGTGCGGCTGCGGATCGCCTTTTCCAGGCGCGCCATCACTTCGGGATTGTCGCGCAGATAGGTCTTCGCATTTTCGCGGCCCTGGCCGATCCGGATCGAATCATAGGAGAACCACGAACCGGACTTCTCGACGAGGCCGGCCTTCACGCCGATGTCGAGCACTTCGCCGGTCTTGGAGACGCCCTCGCCATACATGATGTCGAATTCGACCTGCTTGAACGGCGGCGCCACCTTGTTCTTCACCACCTTCACGCGGGTGGTGTTGCCGACGATTTCGTCGCGATCCTTGATCTGGCCGGTGCGGCGGATGTCGAGGCGGACCGACGCGTAGAATTTCAGCGCATTGCCGCCCGTCGTCGTCTCGGGGCTGCCATACATCACGCCGATCTTCATGCGGATCTGGTTGATGAAGATCACCGTGCAGCGCGAGCGGCTGATCGAACCGGTGATCTTGCGCAGCGCCTGGCTCATCAGGCGGGCCTGCAGGCCGACATGGCTGTCCCCCATCTCGCCCTCGATTTCGGCGCGCGGCACCAGCGCCGCCACCGAGTCGATCACCAGCACGTCGATCGCGTTGGAGCGCACCAGCGTGTCGGTGATCTCCAGCGCCTGCTCCCCGGTATCGGGCTGGCTGACGATCAGCTCGTCGATGTCGACGCCCAGCTTCTTGGCATAGCCCGGATCGAGCGCATGTTCGGCATCGATGAAGGCGGCGGTGCCGCCGATCTTCTGCGCCTCGGCGATCGCGTGGAGCGCCAGCGTGGTCTTGCCCGACGATTCGGGGCCGAAGATCTCGATGATGCGCCCGCGCGGCAAGCCGCCGATGCCGAGCGCGATATCCAGCCCCAGCGATCCGGTGGAAACCGATTCGATCTCGATCTTTTCGCGGCTGCCCAGCTTCATCGCCGAGCCCTTGCCGAAGGCGCGATCGATCTGCGCCAATGCTGCTTCGAGTGCTTTCTGCCTGTCCATATTTCCCGCCGAATCCGCGCCGATGACCCGAAGTTGCGCTGCCATGGGCCAAGCCTCCCGTAGTCGCTCCGCGCGAACCGTTCAACGCGGTGGCAACCTAGTATCCGATTTGTTCTACCGGAACAAGAGGAGAACTTTCAGGGAAAATGCGGGCTCCGCGCCGGTCAGCCCTCCCCGGGCTGATGCTGCCGGAGCTGGTTCAGCGCCCGCTCGACCGAATCGATCGTGAAGGGCTTCGCCAGAACCGGCGCGGCGCGATGCGCCATCGGCGTCTCACCAACGACGCCGCCGGTCGCGAGCAGGAAGGGCCGCCCGGCATCGGCGAGCGCATCCGCCACCGGCCAGCACGCCTCGCCGCGCAGGTGCACGTCGAGGATCGCGGCGTCGAAGGTCGCGCCGTCGACCTGGCTCATCGCGTCCGAAACCGTATCCGCCGTGCCGGCGACGCGATGGCCGAGCGCTTCGAGGAAATCTTCGAGCATCATCGCGATCAGCGGTTCGTCCTCGATGATCAAAAACGTCTGGGAGGTGGCCATCATGCCTCTTTTTTGTTGGCGACCGTCGTTACGGCCCCGCGCACTATAGATCGGAACGATTTCGACTTCCTTAATCTGAATTATATTTCGTTCCGGCTGCGCGACGGCCCCGTCAAGCCCCCAGCCGCTCGCGGGTCGCCTCGGCAAGCTGCTGCATCGAGAAGGGCTTCGCCAGGAAGCCGACATTGGCGATGTCGATCGAGCGGCGCAGCTGTTCCTCGGCATAGCCCGACATGAACAGGATCGGCAGATCGGGCATCCGCCGGCGCGCATGGTTGACCAGCGTCGGCCCGTCCATCGCCGGCATCACCACGTCCGAGATCAGCAGGTCGATAGGGTCGCCGCGATCGAGGATCTCCAGCGCTTCCTCGCCATTTTCCGCCGTCAGCACCGTATAGCCATGCCGGGCGAGCGCCCGTTCGGTGACGCTGCGCACCATCTCCTCATCCTCCACCAGCAGCACGGTGCCGCTGCCCCACAGCTCGCCCAGCCGCTGCCGCGGTGCCTGCCGTGCGTCGCCGCCGGCCTCGACCCTGTGGACGGGCAGGTAGATCACGAATTCGGTGCCCTGCCCCGGCCGGCTGTCCGCGAAGATCGAACCGCCCGATTGCTTGACGATGCCATAGACGGTGGAGAGCCCCAGCCCCGTGCCCTTGCCGACCTCCTTGGTGGTGAAGAAGGGCTCGAAGATCTTGGGCAGGATCTCGGGCGGGATGCCGGTGCCGGTGTCGGCCACGCTGAACGCGGTGTAGTCGGCCACCGGCAGCATGTCGGTCGCCATGCGGCGCACCTCGGCGGCGGAGACCGCGAAGGTCTGGATCGTCAGCGTGCCGCCGCCCCGCGGCAGCATCGCGTCGCGCGCGTTGACCGCTAGGTTGACGATCACCTGCTCGAGCTGCCCCGGATCGGCGCGCACCGGCCCCAGGTCGCGGCCATGCTTCACGACGAGCGTGACCGTTTCGCCCAGCAGCCGCTTGAGGAGGTTGGAGACCTCCGAGATCGTATCGGGCAGCTGCAGGGTCTGCGGCCGCAGCGTCTGCTGCCGCGAGAAGGCGAGCAGCTGGCGTGTCAGGCTGGCCGCGCGGTTGGAATTGGCCTTGATCTGCTGGATGTCGTCATAATCGCTGTCGCCCGGCGTGTGGCGCATCAGCATCAGATCGCAATGGCCGATGATCGCGGTCAGCACATTGTTGAAATCATGCGCGACGCCGCCGGCGAGCTGGCCCACCGCCTGCATCTTGGTGGCCTGCGCAACCTGGCGCTTGAGCCGCGATTCCTCGCTGCTGTCCTTCAGGCTGAGCAACACCGCGGCATCGCCGAGGCTCCGCGCGCCGGCGATGGTCAGCGCCACCGGCTCATCGGGCAAATGCGCCAGACGCACCGCGACGTCGCCGGACAGCGCACGCCCGCTGGCGAAGCGGTGGACCGCGTCGGCGACCGCCGCCTTGTCCTCACGGACGACGAGATCGCCCGGATAGAGCGGCGGGCTGGCCGGATCGATTCCCGCCGCCTGCACGAAGGCCTCGTTGAAGAACAGGAAGCGGCCGTCGCGGTCGGCGAGCGCGAGGCCCATCGGCAGCATCGTCAGCAGGGTCTGGATGTGGCCCGAAGCGGCGCCTGCATTGGCGCCGCCGCCCGCCGGATCGTCGATCAGCAGCAGCAGGGTGGCGCCTTCCTCCACGCCCAGCGGCACCTGGATCATCCGCAGCGGCACGCCCTGCGCGCCCTCCCGCGCGAAACGGATCGATCCGCCGCGGTCGGCGGTCAGCAGGGGAACGAAATCGGCACCGGTCAGAGACGCGTCGGCGCGCCGCTCCGCGCGGGTCGCAAAGGCGGGATTGGCGGCGAGGATGCGTCCCTCGCCATCCACGATCACCGCCATCACCCCGGCGTCGCCCAGCCGCTGCCCCCCCTCGCCCCCGACCAGCACCCGCGCCTGCCCGGCAAGGTCATGGGCGCCGGCGCTGCGGCTGAAGCGCCAGACGAGATGATCCTCGGCCGCCCCCGCGCGCTGCACATCGACGCCGATCGCGCCGCCGTCATGGCGGAAGGGTGCGGCGGCACCGGCGCCGTCGCGCCATGCCGAACGGCCCGCGGCGGTGAGCCGTTCGACCACCGCCTCGTCCACCGGCAATCCCGGGGGCGTTTCCAGCCCGGGGAACCAGCGGCCGAACATGTCGCTGGCACAGACCAGCCGCCCGGCGCGATCGGTGATGGCGACGGCCGCGCCCGCGGCGTCGGCGGCGGCGCGCACCAGCGCCCAGTCGGCGATCACGACCTCTTCGGGAATGCTGGGATGAAGCCGCCCGAACAGCCAGACGAGCGTGGCGCCGGCGATCACCAGCGCCGCCATGCCCGCGCCCAGGCGCCAGTCGCCCACCGCCCAGCCGATCAGCGCGGCGGAGCCGAGCGCCCCTGCCCCGACCGCCGCGAGCGTCAGGCCATCGGCGCCTGGCCGTTCGGCGAACGGCGCAGTGCGGGCAGGATCGGACGGGGGCGGGGCCATGCGGGTCATGAGCCTTCGGCCGCGCGCGACGGCCAGTCAATATGCCGCCCGCCCAAAAGCCGCGGCGCGGCGCTCAATGCCCGCGGATCAGCCGGAAATGCGCGCGCCGGTTCCATTTGCGGCCGACCCACAGCCGCCACGCGAGCACCGCGACCAGATAGCCGACCAGCGCCGACATCAGCGAGATCAGCGCGAGGCCGAACAGCAGCGCGGGCGCGGCCTCCGAAACCAGCCATGCCGCCCATTGGCCGATCGAGGCGCCATGATCGATCAGATACATCAGCCGACCCACGTCGGCGCCGACATCGAGGATCAGGTTGCCGAGATAGACCGAGGCGGCAAGGATCAACGGCGTCGTCAGCGGGTTGGACAGGAAGGTCATCGCAGCGGCGATCGGGATGTTCGCGCGAAACGGCAGCGCCAGCAGCGCCGCCCCGGCGATCTGCACGCCCGGGATCAGCAGGAAGATGCCGACGAGCAGGCCGAGCGCCACGCCGCGCGGCACCGAACGGCGGGTAAAGCGCCACAGTTCGGGCGCGAGCACGCGATGGGCGAAGGGCCGGAAGAAGCGGTTCTTCTCGAAGCTTTCGCGGGTCGGCGCGTTGCGGTTGACCCACGCGAAGAAGCCGCCGCTCTCCTGGCGCATTACCCGCGGTCTCTGAGAACGCGGGCCTGTTCGCGCTTCCAGTCGCGCTGCTTGGCGGTCTCGCGCTTGTCGTGCAGCTTCTTGCCCTTGGCGAGCGCCAGTTCCACCTTCGCCCGGCCGCGCGGGTTGAAATAGACCGAGAGCGGGATCAGCGTCATCCCGTCGCGGCCGACCGCGTTCGCCATCTTGTTGATCTCGCGCTCGTGCAGCAGCAGCTTGCGCGGGCGCTTGGGCTCATGGTTGAAGCGGTTGCCGTGGCTGAATTCGGGAATGTTGGCGTTGATCAGCCATGCCTGCCCGTCCTTCACCTCGGCATAGCTTTCCGCGATCGAGCCCTCGCCGAAGCGCAGCGACTTCACCTCGGTGCCCGTCAAGGCGATGCCGGCCTCGAAGAAATCCTCGAGGAAATAGTCGTGACGCGCGCGCCGGTTCTCGGCAACGGTCTTCACCTTTTCGAACGTAGCGGGTTTTGGGCGGGCCATCTTGACTATCTAGGGTCGCGGCGCCGGCATTTCACCGGCGCCATCACGGATTGACAACGAAAACTCAGGCCAGTCCGGCGATCGCCAGCGCCGCATCCACCGCGGCCCGGCTCGCCGCTGAGGGCGGGGTCATCGGCAGGCGCAGATCGGTCGACATCTCCGGACGGACACGGCCCAGCGCATATTTGACGGGGCCAGGTGAAGCATCGGTGAACAGCGCGGCGTGGAGCGGATAGAGCCTGTCCTGCAAGTCCAGCGCGCGCGTCCAGTCGCCGGCGGCGCAGGCGGCCTGGAATTCGGCGCACAGCCGCGGCGCGACATTGGCCGTCACCGAGATGCAGCCGGCGCCGCCCATCGCCATGAAGCCCAGCGTCATGTCGTCATTGCCCGAAAGCTGGCAGAAATCGGCGCCGCAGCCGATGCGCTGCGCGGTCGCGCGCGCGACATTGCCGCTGGCATCCTTGACGCCGACGATCGTGGGGATCGCCGACAGCCGGATCATCGTTTCCACCGCGATGTCGGTGATCGTGCGCCCTGGCACGTTGTAGAGGATGATCGGCAGGTCGCACTTGTCGGCAAGATAGGCGAAATGGGCGTAGACGCCCTCCTGGTTGGGCCGGTTGTAATAGGGCGCGACCACCAGCGCGGCGGCGGCGCCGCTCGCCTTGGCGACCTCCATATGCTCCAGCGCGGTCATCGTGTCGTTCGAACCGCAGCCCGCGATCACCGGCACGCGGCCCGCCGCCTGCTCCACGCACACCTCGACGACGCGATTATGCTCGGCGATCGTCATCGTCGCCGATTCACCGGTGGTCCCGCACGGCACCAGCGCGCTCGAACCCTCGGCGATCTGCCAGTCGACGAAGGCACGAAAGGCCGGCTCGTCGAACGCTCCGTCGCGGAACGGCGTCACCAGGGCCGGTATCGAGCCGGAAAACATCAGGTTGCTCCTTCACCGCGCGGCACGTCCGCGCCATAACGGGGGCATGAACACCCCTTTTTCCATCGTCGCGCCTGATAGGGACGCACCCCCCCGGCTGTCCAGCATGCTTGCACGCCTCGCAATCGGCGTCGCGCTGGCGGCCGCCACCGCATCGCCCGCGCTCGCGCAGACGCTGAGCCCCGAACAGCGCGGCTGGTATCGCGCGCGGCTGGGCGTGGGCGGCGCGCTGTCGCCCAGCAGCACCGTCCGCACCGATCCGCTGGCCGAGGCCGTCGTCGAATGGAGCCGGCTGTCGGGGAACGACAGCGCCAGCTTCGAACAGATCGCCGCCTTCCTGATGGCCCATCCCGGCTGGCCTGGGCAGGACGAGATGCGCCGCACCGCCGAGCGGGCGATCCGCGCCGATTCCTACTCGCCGATCCGGGTGGCGGGCTTCTTCCGGCGCTTCCCGCCGCTGACCGCGATCGGCCACGCGCGAAACGCCGATGCGCTCGCCGCGACCGGCGACCGCACCGGCGCGGCGCAGGCCGCGCGCGCTGCCTGGGCGGCGGGGGTGCTGCCGACGGTGGACGAGGCGCGGCTGATCGCAGCGCACAGCAGCGCCTTCACCCCGCTCGATTATGATGCGCGCGTCGAGACCCTGCTGTGGGCGCGGCGACCGGCGGATGCCGCCCGCGTCGTCAGCCTTACCTCCTCCACCCGCCGGCCGCTGTTCGAGGCGCGGATCGCGATGCTCGCAAACGCGCCCGACGCCGCGGCGCGGTCGAGCGCGATGCTCGGCACCGGGCGCGGCGATGCCGGGTTCATCGCCGATCGCGCGCGCTGGCTGCTCGCCGGCAACCAGTTCCCCGCCGCGCGCGCCTGGCTGGCCCAGCCGCGCACGCTGACCAGCCGGCCGGCGAATGTCGAGACCTGGTACGAGGCGCTGCTGCTCCATGCGCGCGCCGCCGCCAGGGACGGGCAGAACATGACCGCGTTCGACATCGCCCGCCAGATCGACGACGCCTATGCGCCGGGCGTGGCGGTGCGGGACCGGCCGCTGGGCGAGCGCGACGATTATACCAGCCTCGCCTGGCTGGCGGGGCAGACCGCGCTCGAAAAGCTCGGCCGGCCCGGTGACGCGATCGCGATGTTCGAACGCTATGCGCTGGCGGCGCGGTCGCCGCAGACCCAGTCCAAGGGCTATTACTGGGCCGGGCGCGCCGCACAGGCCGCCGGGCGCGGATCGGACGCGACCCGCTATTACACGCTGGCAGCGGCGCATTACGACCAGTTCTATGGCCAGCTCTCGAGCGAGCGGCTGGGCCGGCCGATCACCGTGCCGCAGGTGCCGCCGCCCGTCGTGGCGCCCGCCCTGCGCGACAGCTGGATGAATCAGGAGCCGGTGCGCGCCGCCGTGCTGCTGGGCGAACTCGGCGCGCGCCAGCAGCAGACGCGCTTCGTGCGTGCGATCGCGCAGGACGCGAAGACCGAGGCGGACCATGTGTTCGCCGCCGAACTGGCGATCCGGATGGGGCGCCCGGATCTGGGGGTGATGATCGGCCGCAGCGCGCGGCTCAACGGGTTCGACATGCCGCAGACCGGCTTCCCGCGGATGACCGTGCCCGTCGCCTACCAGTCCAACTGGACGATCATCCACGCGATCACGCGGCAGGAAAGCCAGTTCGACCGCGAGGCGATGAGCCATGCCGGCGCGCGCGGGCTGATGCAGCTCATGCCCGGCACGGCCCGCGAAACCTCCGCCCGGATCGGCGTCGGCTACCGGCTGGACGGGCTCACCAGCGACCCCGATTATAATGTCAGCCTCGGCGCGACCTATATCCAGCGCATGCTCGACTATTATGGCGGCAGCTATGTGCTGGCAGTGGCCGCCTACAATGCCGGCCCCGGCAATGTGAACAAATGGCTGCGCGCGAACGGCGATCCGCGGACCGGATCGGTCGACGTGCTCGACTGGATCGAGGCGATCCCGCTCACCGAAACGCGCGGCTATGTGCAGCGCGTGCTGGAGAATGCGGTGGTCTATGACCAGATGCGGCCGACCACCACGAGCCGGCCCCGCGCCCCGCTTTCCTATTATCTCGGCAAGCCGGGGCGGCCGGGCTGAGGGGGCGTTCGGGCGTTCGGGCGTTACATAATCCGCTTTTTTGACGGCAGCGCCTGCGCTACTATGTACATATGGTGTAACACATGGAGTTGCCGGCGTGGGCGAAGCGACCTTCACCTTTCGGGTTGATGAGGCTCTGAAAAGCGCCTTTGCCGATGCCGCCAAGGCCCATGATCGCACAAGCGCGCAGCTCATTCGTGATTTCATGCGCGCCTATGTGACTGACGCGCGCGATGCGGTCGGACATGATGACTGGTTTCGGCGGCAGGTCCAGATCGGCCTGGATTCTGCCAATGCCGGACGGCTCATCCCTGCTGCGGATGTTGACGCAAGGTTCGCCGCACGCCGCGCCGCAACGCGGCAGCGGCTTGCCGGGTCCAAATGACATCCATCTATTGGACGCCCGAAGCGACGCAAGACCGAGACGATATTTACAACTGGATCGACGCTGACAATCCGTCTGCTGCTGCCGATCTGGACGAACTGATCGAACAAAAGGCAGCGGCGCTGGCACCCCATCCTGCCCTTGGCCGCCCTGGCCGGGTGGCTGGTACGCGCGAGTTGGTCGTCCACCGGAACTACGTCCTTGTGTACGATGTCGCCGGCGATGCGGTGCGTATCTTGCGCGTGCTGCACGCCCGTCGCCAATGGCCGGCGATCACCGCCACCAGGGATCCACCGGAACGCTCGGACGACTGAGCGGCCCCAATCTCCCGCCGGTCAACAACCGGCGGGAAAAGCCTTACGCGACAAGGCCTGACGCCCAGCGCGCGAAGGTCAGCCAGGCTTCGGTGCGCCAGGTGAAGATCGGGATCAGCGTGGAAAGCGGGAACACCACCAGCGCGATCCAGGTGGCATAATGGATGCGGCCGAGGCTCACACGGTCCCACACCATCTGCGCGACGATGAACAGGCCGGGCACCAGCAGCAGGCCGCTGAGCCCGGCGAACGCCGGCATGCGCCCTGCCGCCGCCTGCAGCATCGAGAACATCGCCAGCATCATGAAGCGCTTGTGCGCCTGCCGGTCGCGCCGCCGCCACAGCCCGGCGATCAGCAAGCCGCCAAACGCCGGCACGCTCCACAGCGGCATGGCGAGCCATGAGAGCGGGTCGATCATCGGCGGTCCCGAGGCGCGGTGGACGCCGTGCAGCGCGGTGATCGTGCCCAGCACCATCATCGCCAGCGCCATCGGCAGCCCCAGCACGCCCAGCTTCATGTGGATGTCGCGCCGGTCGGCCGACACCAGCCCGATCTGCGCCATCAGCAGCAGCACCCACAGGCTGAACACCGCGCCGTGGAGATGGACCAGCGGGCTCATCGGCACCATCGGCGGACGGGGCGCGACGGGCACGAAATAATAGCTCGGCCCGAAGCCGATGAAGATCAGGATCAGCATGGCGAACCCCATGCCGAGATAGAATTTGCGCTCCGCGGACAGGCGCGGACGCGACGGCGCAAGGCTCGCCACGACGGATATCCTTTCGACAGCAGATTGGATCGGCGCGAATCACCGCGCCATGCCGCTCCACTAGCGAGTCGCCGCTGAAAGCGACGTGATCCGGGTCACATCGTTACCGTAGCGTGACGATCCCGGACGCCGTCGCCGCCGAGCAATCACGCCTGCTCGCCGAGGGCTTGGGCCCCGACCATGCGTGCAGGGGGACGAAGGCAGCCAACTGTGTTACACTGTACACATCGGACAGTAAGGAGCGGGATGTGGGCGCCAGCACGACGATGACGATCCGGGTTACGCCCGATCTCAAGGAAAAGCTCGGCCGCCTCGCGCAGAATACGCGCCGCACGAAGTCCTACCTCGCCGCCGAAGCCGTCGAAGCCTATGTGAATCGCGAATTGCAGATCATCGAGGGCATCCAGCGAGGGCTTGTCGACAGCGAAGCCGGCAGGGTGACGCCGCATAAGGACGCGATGGACAGGATCGACGCGGCGATCGCGGCCGCAAGCGCCAAGGCCAGATGAGGCTGGTGCAGTGGTCGAACGACGCGCTTGACGATCTGGAAAAGCAAATCGTTCACATCGCGATGGACAACGCGACCGCCGCGCGACAGGTCGCCAAGCGGATACGCGAGACGGGCGATGCCTTGAAAGAATTCGCGACCGGCCGCCCCGGCCGTGTCAGCGGCACCTACGAGAAATCGGTCAATCGCCTCCCATATATCATCGTCTACGCGCTGAACGATGGCGACACGGTTCTGACCATCCTCCGTGTCGTCCACACGGCACGCAACTGGCCTGAGGACGATTGGCCGGAACGATAGGAAGGCCGGACGCCCCGAGCGCCAGGCCAGGGCGGCATCCTCACCGCGGCGTGGCGATCCCCAGCCGCGCGACCACCGCAGGCGGCACCGCCAGATCGCGCATGATCCGTGCGGCACCGGCAAGCCCGCACAACTCGCTCTGCACCGAATAGGCCCAGACCGCATCGACCGCCGCCGCGAGCAGCGCCTGATACGCCTCGCTGCCCGCATCGCCGTCGAACGCAGCCAGCCTTGCCAGCGCCTCCTGCGCCTTGCGGCCGGCGCGCCCGAGCGACTCCACCTTCTCGTTGAGGACTTCGGCCTCGATCGCCCCCAGCGCCGCAGCCCCGCGCCCCGGCACATGGCTCGGAGCGCGCGCCATCAGCCGGCGATCTGCCGCCGGTGGTCTGCGATCAGCGTGCCCGCCGCCGCGATCTCCGCTTCATGCGACTCCTCGCGCCACGCCTCGTCGAGCGCGGCCTGTTCCCAAAGCTGCATGGCCGGGTGCGCGATCATCTGGTCGACCCATGCCGCAGCGGGCGCGCCGACGTCCAGCGCATAGGTGCGCACGCGCCACGCCACCGGCGCATAGAAGGCGTCGACCGCGGTGAAGGCGGGCCCCGCCAGCCAGGGGCCGCCGAAGCGCAGCAGCCCGTCTTCCCACAGCTCGACCAGCCGCGCGATCTCGGCGGCCAGCGCCGCGCCGATCTCCGGCAGCGCCACGCGGACGCCGACGTTCATCGTGCAGCGGTTGCGCAGCTCGCGGAACCCCGCGTGCATCTCGGTCACCGCCGAATAGCTCCACGCCCGCGCGGCTTCATCCGCCGGCCAAACCGCAGGATGACGCTCGGCGAGATAGAGCGTGATGCCAAGCGAATCCCAGACCGTGCGATCGCCATCGATCAGCACCGGCACCTGCCCGGTGGGCGAAAAATCGCGAAACGCCTCGTAGTTCACCGGCCTGGTGAAAGGTTCGATGCGATCCTCGAAGGGGATGCCAAGCGCCTTCAGCAGCACCCAGGGCCGCAGCGACCAGCTGCTATAGTTCCGGTTGGCGGTGATCAGCGTGTAGGTCATCGGATCGTCTCCCCGTCGCGTTGCGGAGCCGCGCTAGTCGATCGAGGCGGTTTCGACCAACAAGCCGGCACGCGCGATCCACAAGCGCCGCTTATGCGTTTCAGCACCGTTCGAGCAGCCGGTCCTGCACCCCCTCCGCCGCGGCGAACGGCAATGGCGCGCCGCCGGCCATCCCATCCAGCAGCGTGCGAAAATCGGTGCGGCAGCGGAAGCCCAGCAGCCTTTCCGACCGCGCCGCCGAATAGACGCGGTCGATCCGGCGCGGCAGCACCCAGCCGCGCGCGGCGTAAAGCGCGGGCGCGTCCGGAAAGCGGCGCGCGATCAGCGCCGCCGCATCCGTCATCAGCGCCGCGCAATCGCCACGCACGAACGGCGTCGGCGCCGACAGGATCAGCGTCTCGAAGCCGAGCGACGGCGCGCGTTCGAGCGCGACCAGATGCGCCTCCGCGGCATCCTCCACCGTCAGCCGGCGATGCAGCAGTTCGTTCGCCATGCGGTTTTCCGCGCCGATCCCGTCGATCGTCGCGCTCTCGGCGAAGAAGCGCCCGGTGCGCAGCACCACCACGCCTATGCCATGCTCGAGATGGGCCAGGCGGCAGAGTTGCTCGGCCGCGAGCTTGGTGACGCCATAGATGTTGCGCGGGACCAGCGGCGCCAGATCCTCGTCGATCCAAGCCGCCGCGTGGCCGGCGCCCCGATGGCCGGCGCCCCGATGGCCGGTCCCCTGATGAATCGCCGCGGAGATCATCAGCGAGGTGGTGGAGGTGAACAGGAAGCGGTCATGCCCCGCGCGCGCCGCAGCCTCGATCAGGTTGAGCGTGCCCGCGACATTGGTCTCCACGAACGCCGATCGGGGCAGGCGCCCCATATCGGGCTGGTGCAGGCCGCCGGCATGGATCACCGCCTCGATGCCATGGTCGGCGAACACCCGATCGACGAACGCGCGGTCGGCAACGCTGCCCAGCGCCACCGTGTCGGCGCCAGGCACCACATCGAGCCCGGTGACGACATGCCCGGCGGCAACGAGGCGCGGCGCCAGCACGCGGCCGAGCCGTCCAGACGATCCGGTCAGCAGCACGCGCATCGGGCGCCTCCCCGGCCTGGGCGATCAGCTCAGATAATGCGCGGTCGTCTTGGCGGCGACTTCCTCCGCCGTCACGCCCGGCGCCAGCTCGATCAGGCTGAACGGCGTATCATGGTCGGCGCGCTGGAACACGGCGAGGTCGGTGACGATCATGTCGACCACATTCTTGCCGGTCAGCGGCAATGTGCAGGCGGGGATGAACTTGGGATCGCCATTCTTGGAGACATGCTCCATCACGACGATGATCTTCTTGACCCCGGCGACGAGGTCCATCGCGCCGCCCATGCCCTTCACCATCTTGCCCGGGATCATCCAGTTGGCGATGTCGCCGCCCTCGGAGACCTCCATCGCGCCCAGCACGGTGAGGTCGATATGGCCGCCGCGGATCATCGCGAAACTGTCCGACGACGAGAAATAGCTCGACGAGGGCAGCTCGCTGATCGTCTGCTTGCCGGCGTTGATCAGGTCGGCGTCGACCTCATCCTCATAGGGGAACGGGCCGATGCCGAGCATGCCGTTTTCGGACTGCAGGGTCACTTCCATCCCTTGCGGAATGTTGTTCGCGACCAGCGTCGGGATGCCGATGCCGAGGTTGACGTAGAAGCCGTCCTTGAGTTCCTTCGCGGCGCGCGCCGCCATCTGGTTGCGGTCCCAGGCCATCACTTCGCTCCCTGTCCGGCGGGATCGGCCCACCGTTTATCCGTCGGAAAGATATCGTCGAAACCGCCCTTCAGCGCGGTGCCGTAGACCGGGTTGGGCAGCATGTACCAGCCCGCGCCCCACAGCGAGCGGAGCTGGTCGTTGTCCGCGGCGGCGCGGCGCGCGGCCGGCGTCATCCCCACCACGTTGAACAGGTCGCTGAAATCGCCGAGCTGGTCGCCAACCATCGCGATCACGCAATAGCGTGCCGCGATCGTCGCGCGGCGTTCATCCTTGCCGCTGCCGGCACCGTCGGGGCGCAGCAGCAGCGTGTCGCCATTGCGCGGAAGCCCGAGCCCGACCTCGTCGAGCAGCCGCGCCGTCGCCTCGGCATTCAGCGTCGAGCGGTTGGAGATGAAGACCGGAGTGACGTTGGCGCGCCGCGCCGCCTTGATCGCCGCCACCGCGCCGGGCACCGCCGCAACCGCACCGCTGCCCGTCGCTTCCCAGCGCTTCCACCGTTCCTCATCGTAGGAAAGGCCGTGGCGCGCGTCATTATCCTCATAGCCGATGTTGAGCAGCGCGGTCTCGTCGATGTCGAGCACCATCGCCAGCGGCTTGTTCTCGCACGGCACGAAGCGCGGCGCGTCGAGCGTGGAGCCGGGCGCCAGCACCAGCGACGCCACCGGGAAGTTGAGCTCGCGATAGTCGGCGCTCGCCTTGATGCGCGCGATCAGCGCATTGTAGGCCTGATTGCCGAGCGCCGCGGCCTCGCCCGATCCGAAGAGGAACTGCATGCCCGCATCGGGTGCGGGCGGGGGCGGCGGCGCAGGCGGCTGGCTGACCGCGACCGGCGGCAGGCCACCGGGCGGAACCGCCGCCGCCGACGGCTGTACGCCGGCACCGCCGCGGATCGCGCGTTCGTCCTTCCTGTCGTCGAGCACGACCTTGCCGCCGGCCAGTGCCGCGGCCCCCGCCGGGATCGCCATCGCGACACAGCCCTGCAGCAGCGACGCGGCGATCAGCGCCGTGCCGGCACGCGCCAGGCCATGGGCGCGCCGTGCCATCGGATGCGCTGCGCTCACGCGGCCTCGCGCTGGCGCACCGTGCGGAACTCGATCTTCTTGTCGTAGGGGCTGCCGACGATCATCCGCTTCACATAGATGCCCGGCAGGTGGATCGCATCGGCATCGAGGCTGCCGACCGGCACCACTTCCTCGACCTCGGCGACGCAGACCTTCGCCGCGGTCGCCGCCGGCTGGTTGAAGTTGCGCGCGGTCTTGCGGAACACCAGATTGCCCGCCTCATCGGCCTTCCAGCCCTTGATGATCGACAGGTCGGCGCGGATGCCGCGCTCCAGCACATAGAGCTCGCCGTCGAACGCCTTGGTTTCCTTGCCCTCGGCCACGAGCGTGCCGACGCCGGTCTTGGTGTAGAAGCCGGGGATGCCCGCGCCGCCGGCGCGCATCCGCTCCGCCAGCGTGCCCTGCGGGCAGAATTCCACCTCGAGTTCGCCCGCCAGATATTGCCGCTCGAACTCCTTGTTCTCGCCGACATAGCTGGAGATCATCTTCTTGATCTGGCGCGTGCGGAGCAGCTTGCCGAGCCCCTCGCCATCGATGCCGGCATTGTTGGAGGCGACGGTGATGTCTTTGGTGCCGGCGGCCTGGATCGCGTCGATCAGCCGTTCGGGGATACCGCAAAGGCCGAAGCCGCCCGCGCAGATCGTCATGCCGTCGAACAGCAGGCCATCGAGGGCGCTCGCTGCGTCAGGGTAAAGCTTGTTCATCCTCGGTCCTCCCCAAGTGCGCGGCTTTGCGTTCGCATAGGCGCGGCCGGCGGCATGGGTCAATCGCGCTCTCCTGCATTCGTCATTGCGCGAACTGCACGCCGCGAGATGACGTCCCTGCAACCCCATGCTGCAACGCAACACTGTTGCCGATGCGCAACAAGCCGCTGAAAATGACAGTTCAGTGACATTCGTCACTTGCGATGCCGCAGCGCAGCGCTATCTCGCCACCGCCACCAAGGCACATAAAAATACCAGCAAATCTACCGCAGGGCTTATCATGAAGAAGTTTCTTATTGCGTCCGTTGCAGTTTTCGGCCTCGCAACGCCGGCTTTCGCGCAGGACGATACTGCCGTCAGCGGCTTTCGTCTTGAGGCTGTTGCCGGAATCGACAATGTCGACATCGAAGGCGAAGGCGATACCGGCTTTGCTTACGGCATTGCCGCCGGTTATGACTTTGCGACGGGCAGCAACATCCTCGTCGGCGCAGATGCCGAAGTGACCTTCGCGACGACCGAGAAATATGATGTCGGCGCCGGGCGTGACCTCTATGTCGGCGGCCGCATCGGCACCCAGGTCGGCAGCGGCGTCCTGCTCTATGCCAAGGCCGGCTACACCAACGCCCGCATCGACGTCGATGGCGGCGGCGACTTCAACGTCGACGGCGTGCGCGTCGGCGCCGGCCTCGAAGCGCCGCTCACCGATCGCTTCTTCGTCAAGGCAGAGTATCGCTACAGCAATTATGAACTCGGCATCGAGCGCCACCAGGGCCTCGCCGGGGTCGGCGTTCGCTTCTGAACGCACACGCTTCGCGTATCTGTAAAAAGGGGGCGGTGCCGCAGGGCGCCGCCCTTTTTGGTTCGAGCCGTTGCCCTGCGTCGTCCATCACCCGTCCGATGGGCTCGACTTGCGGTGCCGAGCGGCTAGACCTTCGCACATGACCCAGACTCGCACCGGTGGCCGCATCCTCGTCGACCAGCTCCTGATCCAGGGCTGCGATCGCATCTTCACCGTCCCCGGGGAGAGCTTTCTCGCCGTGCTGGACGCGCTGCACGACAGCCCCGAAATCCAGCAGGTCGTCTGCCGTCAGGAGGGCGGCGTCGGCTTCATGGCGGCCGCGGACGGCATGATGACCGGGCGCCCCGGCATCGCCTTCGTCACCCGCGGGCCGGGTGCCACCAACGCCTCGATCGGCGTGCATGTCGCGCAGCAGGATTCGGTGCCGATGATCCTGTTCATCGGCGACGTCGCGCGCGGCGACCGCGACCGCGAGGGCTTTCAGGAAGTCGACTTTACCGCGATGTTCGCGCCGCTCGCCAAATGGGCGACGCGGATCGACGATGCCGCGCGCATCCCCGAATATGTCGCGCGCGCCTATGCCGTCGCGATGTCCGGCCGCCCCGGCCCGGTGGTGATCGCGCTGCCCGAGGACATGCTGGCCGACGCCGTCGTCGCGCTCGACCGCCCGCGCGTGGCGCCGGCGGTGCAGCCCGCCTGCTCCGGCGCGATGGGCACCGTGTTCGATATCCTGCGCGACGCCGCGGCGCCGGTCGCGATCGTCGGCGGCGCTGGGTGGGACGATGCCGCCGCGGACCGGTTCGCCGCCTTCGCCGAGCGTATCGGCCTGCCCGTCGCCGTCGCGTTCCGCCGCCAGGATGCGATCGGCAACGCCAGCCCGGTCTATGCCGGCAATCTCGGCTATGGCCCCAACCCCAGGCTGGCGCAGCGCGTTCGCGATGCCGACGTGCTGCTGGTGGTGGGCGCGCGGCTGGGCGAGGCGACGACCGACGGCTACACGCTGATCACGCCGGACCATCCCGGCCAGATCCTGATCCACGTCCACCCCGACCCCAACGAGCTGGGCCGCGTCTATCGCACCGACCTGTCGGTCTGCGCCGAGCCGCGCGAGTTCGCCGAGCTCGCCGCCCTGTGGGAGGATGACATCCTCCCCTTCGCGGACGGCGCCGCGGCGCATGAGGAGTTCCTCGCCTGGTCGACGCCGGTGCCCACCGGCGCCACGCTCGACCTCGGCCAGTGCGTCGCGACGATGCGCGAAACGCTGCCGGCGGACAGCGTGATCTGCAACGGCGCCGGCAATTTCTCCGCCTGGTGGCACCGTTTCTGGCATTATGGCCCCCGCCCCTCCCAGCTTGCCCCCACCTGCGGCGCGATGGGCTTCGGCACGCCGGCCGCCGTCGCGGCGGCGCTGCGCATGCCGGAACGGCAGGCGATCGTGCTCGCCGGCGACGGCGATTTCCTGATGAACGGGCAGGAACTGGCGACCGCGGTGCGCTATGGCTGCCCGCTGCTGGTGCTGGTGATCGACAATGGCAGCTACGGCACCATCCGCATGCATCAGGAGCGCGAATATCCCGCGCGGGTCTCGGGCACCGACCTCGTCAATCCGGACTTCGCGGCGCTCGGCCGCGCCTATGGCGCCTGGGCGGAAACGGTGGAGACCACCGAACAGTTCGCCCCCGCGCTGGAACGCGCGATGGCGCAGGCGGGGGTCAAGCTGCTGCACCTCAAGACCGATGTCGAGCTGATCTCCCCGGCGACGACGATCGCCAAGCTGCGCGCCGCCGCCGAGGCGAAGCACGGCTGAGAACGGGGCCGCGCGATGCTCGAATGCCTGATCCTGGGGGACAGCATCGCGCGCGGCACGGGCCGGGCGGTCAACGCGCTCTATGATCCGGGGTGCGACGTCCAGGCCGAGCAGTCGGCGTCCACCGAGCGCATCCTGGCCTGGCAGAAGCCGGCCAAATATTATGGCACGATCATCGTCGCGGTCGGATCGAACGATGCGGCGGGGCGTCGCCTCTCGGACCGGCTGGCGCGGCTGCGGCGGGGCCTCGCCACGCGCAAGGTGGTGTGGCTGCTGCCCTATGCGCGGCCGCAGGCCTATGCGGTCCGCTCGATCGCCGTCCGCTATGGCGACCGCGTGATCGACCTCGCGACATTCCGCTCGCGCGACCGCGTCCATCCCGCCAGCTACGGCGACATCGCCAACGCCCTGTTCGAATGACGCGTACCCATGTCCGCCCGCGCGGCGTTGGACAAGGCATCCGCAGCGGAAGGATGTCATGAGCGAAGCGATCGCCGAGACGGAAGCACAACCCGGCAAGCCCCGCCGCTCCCGCCTTCACTGGCGCATGGCCGCGGGTTTCGCCATCGGCACCGCCTGCGGCCTCGCCGCGCATGTGCTTGGTGAGGACGCCGCCTGGCTGAAGATCGTTACCGACTATGTGACGGGGCCGATCGGCCAGCTTTTCCTGCGGCTGCTGTTCATGCTCGTCATCCCGCTGCTGTTCTCGGCGCTGGTGCTGGGGGTCGCCAGCATGGGCGAGATCCGGTCGCTGAAACGGATCGGCGTCAACACGCTGGTGCTGACCGTGATCGTCTCGTCGATCGCGGTCGCCGTCAGCCTCGCGCTGGTCAACTGGGTGCAGCCCGGCCGCGTGCTCGATCAGGGGTTCGCGCAGGAACTGCTCGCCCGTTCGTCGGGCACCGCGAAGACGCTGCTCGAACGCAGCCCGGAGAGCAAGACCGGCATCGATGCGCTGCTGGCGATCGTGCCGGCGAATCCGGTCGCGGCGATGGCCGAGAACGACATCCTCGCGGTGATGTTCTTCGCGCTGGCGATCGGCATCGGCCTGCTGCTGGTCCGGCAGGACGAGACCACCATATTCCGGCAGGGGATCGAGGGGCTGTTCGCCGTTTCGATGAAACTGATCGGCCTCGTCATCAAGCTCGCGCCGGTGGCGGTGTTCTGCTTCATGTTCAACCTGACCGCGCTGTTCGGCTGGGAATTGCTGCTCGGCCTTTCCGCCTATGTCGGCGTCGTCATCGGCGCGCTGGGGATCCAGACCTTCATCGTCTTCCCGATCCTGCTGCTGCTGCTCGCGCGCCGCAACCCGCTGACCTTCTTCGGCGACGTGCAGGAAGCCGGGCTGATGGCCTTCTCGACCGCCTCGTCCAACGCGACCCTGCCGACCGCGCTGCGCATCGCCGACGAGAATCTGCACCTGCCGCCGCGCGTCGCACGCTTCGTGCTGACGATCGGCGCGACCGCGAACCAGAATGGCACCGCGATGTTCGAGGGGGTGACGGTGATCTTCCTCGCCCAATTCTTCGGCGTCGACCTCAGCCTCAGCCAGCAGGTGATGGTGATGGGCGTGTGTATCCTCGGCGGCATCGGCACCGCCGGCGTGCCGGCGGGATCGCTGCCGGTGGTCGCGATGATCCTCGGCATGGTCGGCGTGCCGCCGGCGGGGATCGGGCTGGTGCTTGGCGTCGACCGCTTCCTCGACATGTGCCGGACGGCGCTCAACGTGGTCGGCGATCTGGTGCTGGCGACGATCGTCGCGCATCGGGAACCGGCGGGGGCGGCGGGGTGAGTTCCGAGGGGGTCTCGGTTCTCGGCTGCGCTCGAACCACCCCTCGACGTCGCTCGGGGCGAACGGAGGATTGTTAAACCATAAGGAGCACCTGGTTCCGGAAGGATGACTCTCATCCCCCCGTTCGCCCCGAGCGAAGTCGAGGGGGAGCGTCGAGCGAAGCCGAGACGCGGTGGACAAGCTCCGCCCCCCATCAAAGAAAAAGGCCGCCCGGCTTACGCCGCGGCGACCTTTTCGGATCGGCGTGGGCCGACCGCGTCGATATCGGTCAGATGTCGTCGCCGAGGGCGCCCTTCACCTTGCCGGCGAATTGCTGGCCCTTGCCCTTCACTTCCTGCGCGGCGCCTTCGTCGGCGAGGCGCTCGTCGCGCCGTTCCTTGCCAACGGCCTGCTTGGCCTTGCCGACGGCTTCGTTGACATTGCCTTTGATCTTGTCGACCAGTTCACCCATGGGAATGTACCTCCTCGATCCGGCGCCACAGCGCCGGGATTGGCGCGGCGGCTAAGTCTCGGGGAAAGAACGGCTCAGCGGCGAGCCGGTTCCGGTTTGGCGGCGTCTTCTTCCTCTTCCTCGGGCAGCGGCGGGACGATGCGGTCGAGGAATTCGTCGACGCTCTTCCAATTGTCGGCCGCGCCCTCGGGGTTGCGCGCCATGATCAATGTCGAGGATCCGTGGATGCCGGTCTTGCGCGGCGTCGCGTAGACCTTGTCCTTCGAGGGCGAGGCCGCAAGGATCGCCTTGGCGCCGCGCGCCTCCTCGGGCGTCTTCTCGGCGGTGACGTAGATCGGCACGTCGACCTTGCCGGCCGCGGTGGCGACCGACGTGCCGCCCTCGCGATACTCGCCGGGCGAGAAGGCGAGCACCGCGGCGATTTCGCCCGGATGGTCGGCGGCCAGCTCGAACACCATGCCGGCGCTATAGCTGCTGCCCCACAGGATGATCGGCAGTTTCTCCCCCCTGGCCCAGGCGAACGCGGCATCCAGGTCGGGCCGCGCGGCGGCATAGTCGGTGCTGCGGCCCAGCGCCTGCACCGTCTCGTTGATGCCGAACAGGTTGCCGCCGGAACGCTGGTCGATCGCCAGCGCGTTGAAGCCGCGATCGATCAGCTTCGCGGCGATCTCGTTATACTCGGCCTTGCTCGATCCCGCCTGGTGGAACAGCAGCACCACCCCGCGCGGCCGCGACGTCCGGTAATCGAGGCCGTGGACGATCACGCCATCGTCGGCCCGGATCAGCACCGGCTCGACGAAATGCGCGCCGATGATGCGGCGCGCGGTTTCCTGCGGCTGCGGATCGTCGCACGCGGTCGCGAGCAGCAGCAGCGCCAGCGCGAGCCGGCGGAGGCGCATCAGATCAGGCCTGCGAGCGGGCTCGACGGATCGGCGTAGCGCCGCTTGCCCATCCGGCCGGCGCGGTAGGAAAGCCGCCCGGCCTCCACCGCCGCCTTCATCGCCGCCGCCATCATGATCGGATCCTGCGCTTCGGCGATCGCGGTGTTCATCAGCACGCCGTCACAGCCCAGTTCCATCGCCACCGCCGCGTCGGATGCCTGGCCGACGCCGGCATCGACCAGCACCGGCACCTTTGCGCCCTCGACGATCAGCCTGATCGTGACGAGGTTCTGGATGCCGAGGCCGGAGCCGATCGGCGCGCCCAGCGGCATGATCGCGACCGCGCCGGCATCCTCCAGCCGCTTGGCGGCGATCGGATCGTCGACGCAATAGACCATCGGCTTGAAGCCTTCCCTGGCCAGTATCTCGGTGGCGCGCAGCGTTTCGACCATGTCGGGATAGAGCGTGCGCGCCTCGCCGAGCACTTCCAGCTTCACCAGATCCCAGCCCCCGGCCTCGCGCGCCAGCCGCAAGGTCCGCACCGCCTCGTCGCCGGTGAAGCAGCCGGCGGTATTGGGCAGGTAGGTGATCTTCCGGGGATCGATATAATCGGTCAGCATCGGCGCCTTGGGATCGCTGACGTTGACCCGGCGCACCGCGACCGTGACGATCTCGGCGCCCGACGCCTCGACCGCGGCGGCGTTCTGCGCGAAGTCCTTGTATTTGCCGGTGCCGACGATCAGCCGCGAGCGGAAGCTGTGGCCGGCGACCGACCAGCGATCCTCGTCCACCGCCGCGCCATGATCGCCGCCGCCGACGAAGTGGACGATCTCCAGCGAATCGCCGTCCGCCACCGGCACGGCGCCCAGCGTCGAGCGCGGCACGACCTCGAGGTTGCGCTCGACCGCGATCTTCGCCGGATCGAAACCGAGTTCGGCCGCGAGCGCGGCGAGCGAAATGCCGCCCGCTACGCGGCGCTGCTCGCCGTTCAGGGTGATCGATACGGTGTCGGCGCTGGGCATTGATCCTTCACTCCGTGCGCGAAACATTTGGGGAAAAGCGTTGCCGCGCATATAGGGACCGCATCCGTGCGACCGCAACCGAAAGGCTCGATGCCCTTGTCTGATCCGTCGGCGACCCAGAATTCCACCATCTACGTGCTGAACGGCCCCAATCTCAACCTGCTGGGGCTGCGCGAACCGGACATCTACGGCCACGACACGCTGGACGATATCGCCGGCCGGCTGGAAGACCGTGGCCGCGAACTCGGCATCGAGATCGACATGCGCCAGTCCAACCATGAGGGCCATCTGATCGACTGGCTGCACGAAGCCGGTGCGCGGGGCGCCAGGGCGGTCATCCTCAACCCCGGCGGCTACACGCACACCTCGATCGCGTTGCACGATGCGATCAAGAGCATCGCCGTGCCGGTGATCGAGGTGCATCTTTCCAATCCGCACGCGCGCGAATCCTTCCGTCATGTCAGCTTCGTCGGCCGCGCCGCGAAGGGGACGATCGCGGGGTTCGGCGCGCTTTCCTATCTGCTTGCGCTGGACGCGGCGGCGAGTCTCTGACATGGCGCGCCGCTTATCCGAACAACCGAGGGTCGAATGAGCCAGGAAAACAGTGGAGCCATGCAGGTTGATGCGGCGCTTGTGCGCCAGCTCGCCGAGCTGCTCGACCAGACGCAGTTGACCGAGATCGAGGTCCAGGACGGCGAGCGCAAGATCCGTGTCGCCCGTACCGTAAACGTCACCGCCGCCGCGGTTCCGCACTATGCGCCGTCCGCGCCCGCAGCGCCGGCGGCAACCGCTGCTGCCGCGGCCCCGGCATCCCCGGCCGAACATCCCGGCACGGTGAAGTCGCCGATGGTCGGCACCGCCTATCTGGCGGCCGAGCCGGGTGCGGCGCCGTTCATCGCGGTCGGCACCAAGGTCACCGCCGGCCAGACGCTGCTGATCGTCGAGGCGATGAAGGTGATGAACCCGATCCAGAGCCCGCGCGCCGGCACCGTGACCGCGGTGTTCGTCGATAACGGCCAGCCGGTCGAATTCGACCAGCCGCTCGTCGTGGTCGAGTAAGCGGGCGCCATGACGATCCAGAAGATCCTCATCGCCAACCGCGGTGAGATCGCGTTGCGAATCCACCGCGCCGCGCACGAGATGGGCATCCGCACCGTCGCCGTGCATTCGACCGCCGATGCGGACGCGATGCACGTGCGGCTGGCGGACGAGGCGATCTGCATCGGCCCCCCGCCCGCCGGCGAATCCTATCTGAACATCCCGAACATCATCTCGGCCGCCGAGATCAGCCAGGCGGATGCGATCCATCCGGGCTATGGCTTCCTCAGCGAGAATGCGCGCTTCGCGGAGATCGTGGAGCAGCACCAGATCATCTGGATCGGGCCCAAGCCCGAGCATATCCGCACGATGGGCGACAAGGTGGAGGCCAAGCGCTCCGCCGGCGCGCTCGGCCTGCCGCTGGTTCCGGGGTCGGACGGCGCGATCGGCGACCTCGCCGAAGCCAAGGCGCTCGCCCGCGAGATCGGCTATCCGGTGCTGATCAAGGCGGCGTCGGGCGGTGGCGGCCGCGGCATGAAGGTGGTGCAGAGCGAGGACCAGCTCGAAACGCAGATGGCGCAGGCCGGCAGCGAGGCGAAGGCGGCGTTCGGCGATGCCACCGTCTACATGGAAAAATATCTCGGCAACCCGCGCCACATCGAGTTCCAGATCTTCGGTGACGGCAAGGGCAACGCCATCCATCTCGGCGAGCGCGACTGTTCGCTGCAGCGCCGCCACCAGAAGGTGCTCGAGGAAGCCCCCTCGCCCGTCATCTCGGCCGAGGTGCGCGAGGAAATGGGCGGGCTCGTCGCCCGGGCGATGGCCGACATGGGCTATCGCGGCGCCGGCACGATCGAGTTCCTCTACGAGGACGGCAAATTCTACTTCATCGAGATGAACACCCGCCTGCAGGTGGAGCATCCGGTGACCGAGGCGATCACCGGCCTCGATCTCGTCCGCGAACAGATCCGCATCGCCGAGGGCCATCCGCTGACCTTGCGTCAGGAAGATGTGGTGTTCCGCGGCCATGCGATCGAATGCCGCATCAATGCCGAGGATCCGCGCACCTTCGCGCCCTCGCCGGGCACGGTGACCAACTATCATGCCCCGGGCGGCATGAATGTGCGCGTCGATAGCGGCCTCTACGCCGGCTACCGCATCCCGCCCTATTACGACTCGATGATCGCCAAGCTGATCGTCTACGGCACGACGCGCCAGGGCGCGCTGCGCCGCCTGCGCCGCGCGCTGGAGGAGTTCGTGATCGACGGCGTGAAGACGACGATCCCGCTGCACCAGAAGCTGCTCGACGCGCCCGATTTCCAGTCGGGCGACTATACGATCAAGTGGCTGGAGGAATGGCTGCAGGCCGAGGGCGGCGAATGAAGGCCACGATCTGGCACAACCCGAATTGCTCGACGTCGCGCAAGGCGCTCGACATCCTCAAGGCCACCGCGGGCGTCGAGGTCGAGGTGATCCAGTATCTCAAGACGCCGCCGACCGCCGATAAGCTGGCGCAGCTCTATCGCGACGCCGGCATGGCCCCGCGCGACGGGCTGCGCATGCGCAACACCGACGCGGCGGACCGCGGGCTGACCAGCGCCGACGACGCCAGGGTGCTGGCCGCGATGGTGGCGGAACCGGTGCTGATCGAACGCCCGCTGGTGGAGACGGAGAAGGGCGTGCGGCTGTGCCGGCCGGTGGACAAGATCCACGAGATCCTCTGAGGGGCACGCCCTCCTCGAAGAACGCAAGCGATGAGCTTAAATCAGAACCGTTCGCCCTGAGTAGCCATTGAGCTTGTCGAATTGGCATATCGAAGGGCCGGCTCCGCGCCTGGCCCTTCGATACGGGCCTTCGCCGGGCTCAGTCCCTACTCAGGACGAACGGGTCTTATATGAGGCTCTAAGCTTCAACACCGCCCCCTCACCCCTTGCCGCCCCCTTTCCGTTCGCCCCGAGCGAAGTCGAGGGGGCCGTCGAGCGAAGCCGAGACGGCGGGTTGGGCCACACTCCGAGCGTGTCCCGGTTCTCGGCTGCGCTCGAACCACCCCTCGACTTCGCTCGGGGCGAACGGAAGGGTGGATATTGGCGCTCCCGCCTTGCCTCCCCCCTCCCTCCCGCGATAGCCTTGGCATCCACGAAACGACAAGGGCAGAGGATCATTGGCAACCATCGCGGTCTACAGTCTCAAGGGCGGTGTCGGCAAAACCACGCTCGCGGTGAATCTCGCCTGGTCCTCGGCCACCCAGTCCGCGCGCCGCACATTGCTGTGGGATCTCGATCCGCAGGGCGGCGCCAGCTTCCTGCTCGCTGACGGCAAGACGCCCAAGGCGCAGGCGCAATCGGTCTTCTCCAGGGATGTCGAGCCGGAAAAGCTGATCCGGCCGACCGCGATCCCGCGGCTCGACCTGCTCGCCGCCGACATCTCGCTGCGCGGGCTCGACCTGCTGTTCCACGACATGGGCAAGAAGAAGCGGCTGACCAAGCTGCTCGAAACGCTGCACAAGGATTATGACCGCATCATCCTCGATTGCCCGCCGGGGCTGACCGAAACCAGCGAGCAGGTGATGCGCGCGGCGGACATCATCCTGGCGCCCGTCATCCCCTCCCCGCTCTCGCGGCGGACGCTCGACGACGTCGTCGCCTATCTCAACCAGCAGAGCGGCCGCATGCCGCCGATCCAGCCGATCTACGCGATGGTCGACAAGCGCCGGACCCTGCATCGCGAGGCGCTGGCGGAGAATCCGGGCTGGCCGGCGATCCCCTATGCCAGCGCGGTCGAGCAGATGGCGATCGAGCGCGCGCCGGTGGCGACCTTCGCCGCCAAGAGCCCGGCGGCGCTCGCTTTCTCCACCCTGTGGCGCGGCGTCGAGAAGCGGCTCGCGCAAGCCGCCGCATGATCCTCGGCAACCTCAAGGTGAAGGCGCAGCTCGTCTGCGGCGACGAGTTCGCGATCGGGCCGGGCAAGGCCGTGCTGCTCGAGGCGATCGACGGCGAGGGCTCGATCTCGGGTGCCGGCCGCAGGCTGGGGATGAGCTACCGGCGGACGTGGCTGCTGGTCGACTCGATGAACCGCTGCTTCACCGAAAAGCTGGTCGAGACGCTGTCGGGCGGCGGGCGGGAGCGCGGCGCGCGGCTGACCGACGAGGGCCGCCGTGCGCTTGCCGCCTATCGCATGATGGAAGCGGAGATGATGCGCGCCGCCGACGGCCCCGCGCTCGCCGAACTGCGCGCGATGCTGCGCGCGGAGCCGCTGCCGCCGCACGGCGACTGAAGGTCGCGGCGCGATGCCGCCTGCCCATGCCGCGGCGCGCGCAAGCGGCCTTTCTTGATTGATCCCCGTCGCGCGCCGACGCATGATCGCGGGCACCGATGCTTTCGCTCGACGTCAACCTGCTGCTTCGTGCCTATGCGGCCGGCGTGTTCCCGATGTCGGACAGCCGGGACGCGGGCGAAGTGTTCTGGGTGGAGCCGCACCGCCGCGGCATTCTGCCGCTCGACGGATTCCACCTCTCGCGCTCGCTGGCCAAGACGATCCGGTCCGGGCGGTTCGTGGTGACGGTGGATACCGCCTTTGCGGAGGTGATCGCCGCCTGTGCGGAGGCGCGGCCGGACCGGCCCAAGACGTGGATCAACCGCCAGATCGAGGATGCCTGCCTGACCCTGCACCGGCGCGGCCATGCCCACTCGGTGGAGGCGTGGCTCGACGGGCGGCTGGCGGGCGGGCTCTATGGCATCGCGCTGGGCGGCGCCTTTTTCGGCGAGAGCATGTTCAGCCGCGCGCGGGACGCCTCGAAGGTCGCGCTCGCGCACCTCGTCGCGCGGCTGCGCGCGGGCGGCTTCACGCTGCTCGACTGCCAGTTCATCACCGATCACCTCGCCAGCCTGGGCGCGATCGAGGTGACGCGGGAGACCTATGTGTCGTTGCTCGATTCGGCGCTGGGCGGGGGTGCCGGCGACGGCTCGGCGGCGGGTGCCGCAGGTGCGGCGGCGGCCGTGCCCGACTTCTTCGCGCTCGAGGCGCTGCCCGATCCCTCGCGGACCACCAGCGTGTCCGGCCCCGCCTCGGGGAAGCTCATCGTGCAGCTCTTGGACCAGACATCGTAGATCGGGTGCTGGACCATGTTGAGCGACGGCGATTCCTTGTAGAGCCAGCCCGAGAAGACGCGGCGCCACTTTTCGTCGCTGCCATGGACGTCGAGCTGGACGAAGGCGCCGGTCAGCTGCTCGGGCTCCCACGGCGCGGTCTTCTCGCACGCGCGCAGGCGGATCACCGCATCGCCGATCCGCACTGCCTGGCCCGGCTTGAGCTTGACCTCGCGCGACAGGCCGTTGCGCTTGTTGAGGAAGCCGATCACCGCCTCGCGCTGCGCCATCGGCGTCGCCTGCGGCGCCCTGGAATCGCCGGCCTTCGGCGTTTCCTTGACCTCGATCACGGTCGGCGGCGCGGTGACGGACGCATTGCCGGCGGCTACGGCGTCGTCCGCCGCGGTCGAGCCCGCAGCGGCGCCATTATCGTCCTGGAGCGCTACCGCGCCTTGCCAGGCAGCGATGCCCAGCCCGGCGGCCGCGGCTGCGATGGCGACGCGGCGCACGATCAGGCGTCGGGCGTCCATGCCTCATAGTCCCCCGTCGCAGCGGCGCGACGATCCCCCGCACCGAACGCGCCGGCGGGGCGGTAGGCGGCGACGGAACCGGTGAGGTTCGCCGTGGCGGGCTTCTCGAACGCGCGGCGCGGCGGCAGCGCCTGTTCCGGCACGTCATCATGGGTGTTGTGCAGCCAGCCATGCCATTCGGGCGGCACGCGGCTGGCGTCGTTCGCGCCGGCATACATCACCCAGCGGCGGCGGTTGCCGATCGGACCGGGCTTGCTCGCCTCGAAATAGACATTGCCCAGCGCATCCTCACCGACCCGCGAGCCGGTCATCCGCGTGTTGAGCCAGGTGCCGAAGGTGGCGCCGTTCCACCAGGTGAAGATGTTAGCCAATATGCCCATGCGCCGCGCTTACCCGCAGGCGAAAGGGCGCGCAACCGGAACTGCATGATTCGATCGCCCCCCCCCGCGTCACGACGGCACGGCAAGCTATGCGCGATGGCCATTGCAACCCCATCGCCGCCGCACTAACGGGTATTGCGAGTCTTTAGCAATAAAATGGGGCAAATATGACTGGATCAACGGGATGCCGGCGGCTGCCGGCGCGGCTGTCGCGTCGTGCGCTGGCGATGGCGCTGGCCGCCCTCCCCCTCTCCGCCCCCGCGCTCGCCGCGGACGCGCCGGCGGACGGGGACGCGGCGGGGCGGGACGCCGCGATCGTCGTCACCGGCGTCAAGGAACGCGGCACCGGCACCGGCACCAAGACCGATACGCCGCTGATCGAGACCCCCCAGAGCATCACCGTGATCGACAGCCGCGAGATGGAGCTGCGCAACGTCCAGTCGATCAACCAGGCGGTCGGCTATGTCGCCGGTGTCGCCGCGAACCAGCGCGGCGGCATGGTCACGCGCTACGACCAGCTCATCCTGCGCGGCTTCGCGCCGGGCGTCTATCTGGATGGCATGCGGCTGATCGCCGGCCCCTATTCCACCCCGCAGATCGATTTCAACCGCATCGACCGGCTGGACATCGTCAAGGGCCCCGCATCGGTGCTCTACGGCAATTCCACGCCGGGCGGGCTCGTCAACCTCTCCAGCAAGCTGCCCGAGGCGGAGGCGTTCGGCCGGATCGAGCTCCAGGCGGGCAATTTCGACGCGCTGCGCGCGGTGGCGGACGTCAACCAGCCGCTCGACGGCGACGGCCGCCTGCTCGCCCGCGTCGTCGGCGGCTGGCAGAAGGCGGACGGGCTGACCGAGGGCACGTTCAGCGAACGCTGGCACATCAGCCCCTCGCTCACCTTCGCACCGGGGCCGGACACCAGCCTGACATTGCTCGCGACCTACCAGCGCTCGCCTTCGGGCGGCGGCTATTCGGGGGTGCCCGCGTTCGGATCGGTGCTACCCAATCCGTTCGGTGAATTGCCGCGCGACATCAACACCGGCGATCCCGGCTATGAGCGCTACGACCACAAGGCGAAGTCGATCGCGGCCTTCTTCCGCCACGATTTCAACCAGCATCTCACCTTCCGCAGCAATTTCCGCTTCCAGAACAACAGGCTGTCCTACCGCCAGCTCTATGTCGGCGGCTTCGCGACGACCGGCACCGGCGCCAGCCGCAACAGCGACTATTCGACGATCATCCGCGGCGGCGGCGGCGCCGACGAGGATTTCGACACGCTGACGCTCGACAATCATCTCAACGCCAGGTTCGAGACCGGCCCGCTCAGGCACAATCTGCTCGCCGGCATCGATTATCAGAACATCGTCGGTGAGAATGTGCAGCAGTTCAACACCGGGCAGACCGGCAACCCGCTGACCAGCATCCCCAATCTCAGCCTGTTCGCGCCCACCTATGGCGGCACCTTGCCCAGCACCGACCTGACCGTGCTGAGCGCCGGCTACGTCAACAATGATCAGAAGCGCGATCAGGTGGGCGTCTATCTGCAGGATCAGGTCGCGATCGGCCGCCTCCAGCTCATCGCCAGCGGCCGTTACGACTGGTACGACCAGACCACCGTCAACAAGCGCAACGACACCGCCGCGCAGCTCAGCCAGGGCGCGTTCACGATGCGGCTGGGCGGGCTTTACGAGACCGCGATCGGCCTCGCCCCCTATGTCAGCTACGCCGAATCTTTCGAGCCGCAGGCGGGCGCGACCTTCGACGGCACGCCCTTCGATCCGGTGACCGGCCGCCAATATGAAGCCGGCCTCAAATTCCAGCCGCGCGGGCTGAACGCGCTGTTCACCGCCTCGGTCTACGACCTGCGCCGCCAGAAGGTGCCGGTGGGCGATCCCAACGCCGGCAGCGGCGGCATCCCCGCCAATGCGCAGATCCAGATCGGCGAGGTGCGCGTGCGCGGCGTCGAGATCGAGGGCCGCGGTGAAATCACGACCGGCGTCGATGTGATCGTCGCGGGCAGCTATACCGACGCGATCATCACCCGGGGCACCCCCGCCGCGGGCATCACCCCCACCACCACCGGCACCCGCCAGCTCGGCACGCCCGAATGGGCCGCCTCCGGCTTCCTCTCCTGGGATCTCGGCAAGGGCGATCGCATCGCCGGGCCGCTCGGCGGCCTGCGCCTGGGCGCCGGCGCGCGCTATGTAGGCGGGTCCGACGGCACGACCACCTATGCGGTGGTCAACGGCGCCGCCACCTTCACCCGCTTCCACACCGACGGCTTCATCCTCGTCGACGCGCTGCTCGGCTATGATCTCGGCCGCGCCACCCCCGCGCTCGCCGGCTTCGACCTCGCGGTCAACGCCGCCAACCTGTTCGACAAGACGCATATCAGCGCCTGCCCGTTCAACAACAGCTGCTATTTCGGCGCCGCACGCACGGTGATCGGATCGCTGCGCTACCGCTGGTAGGGCGGGGATTAACGAAAGAATACCCCCTCCCCTTCAGGGGAGGGGAAGGGGTGGGGAAGCGGCGGCGGGGGCTCAATGCCCCCGGCGACGCTGTTTCCGGCGTTGCCGGAAGCTCGCTGCGCTCGCCTCCACCCCAACCCCTCCTCTAAAGAGGCTACAGGATTCACACTTCGTAGATGGATTGAGAGGGGCTGCCGCCGCGCCCCCTCGCCCCTACGGGGCGTGCGTCGGTTCTGACGGGTGTGGAATGCCCCCGGCATTCCACAGATCATGCCGGGGGCATGATCGACCCATCATAACCGCCGCACGGGACGGGGAGAGGGGGAAGTCGCGCTCCGCGTAAAGGTTCGGAGGGCTTGGCACTGCTGCCCGGTTGGCCCATTTTTAGAGCGAACCCGTCAGGCCTTTACGCTTGGCGCGACTGCCCCTCTCCCTGGTCCGCTACGCGGACCTTTCCCTCTCCCCATAGGGGCGAGGGCAAAAAGCGACCGCAATCGAGATGTGTGAATGTCGTAGCCTCTAAAGAGGAGGGGGAAGATTGGCCCCAAACCCATGGCGCCCCACCCCGATTTACCGGATACTCACCCCCGACTCGCCCGCACCTTCCGCAAGGCGCCCGCCATGAGCCGACGAACGCCGATCCTCGTCTTCGCCCTGCTCCTGATGTCGCTCTGCGGCAGCGCGATGGCCGCGGCGCCGAGCCGGGTGGAGGCCGCGCAGCTCGCATCGCGCAGCTTCGCCGGCAGCCGGATCGGCATATCGCCCACCCGCCGCATCAACATCTATCTGCCCGCGGGCTATGATGGCGGCACGCAGCGCCTGCCCGTCCTCTATTTCCTCTCCAACTTCTTCGAGGACGAGACCGCCCCCTTCGCCGCGCACGACGCCAAAGCGCTGCTGGATACGGCGATCGCCGATGGCGTGATCGGCCCGGTCATCCTCGTCACCGCGGACTTCACCACCCCGCTCGGCGGCGGCTGGTACGTCAATTCCGCGGCGACCGGGAACTGGGAGGATTTCATGGTCCGCGAGCTGGTGCCCTTCATCGACGCCCGCTACCGCACGCTCGCCGGCCGCGACGCGCGCGGCATCGCCGGAGACCGGATGGGCGGCCATGGCGCGATCCGCTTCGGCATGCGCCATCCGGACGTCTTCGGCGCCGTCTATGCGCTGCACCCGATCGGCGCCGGCCCCGGCGTCCAGACGATGTCGTCGCGGCCGGACTGGACGCTGCTCCAGACCGCGCGCACGATCGACGACCTCAAGGCGCATGGCTATGCGCAGATCTTCGCCTCGATCTATCAGGCGCACCTCCCCAACCCGGCGCGCGCGCCCCTATTCTTCGATCCGCCGGCGCGGCGCGAGGGCGAGAGGCTGCTGATCGACCCGGCGCTGACCGAGCGGCTCGCCGCCAGCTTCTTCCTCGATCGGCAGGTCGGCCGCTACGCCGCCAATCTGCGGCGGCTGAACGGGCTGAAGCTCGATTGGGGCCGCAACGATCCGGTGACCGACCATATCGTCTCGCTCCAGGTCTTCACCCACCTGCTCGACGAGTTCGGCGTGCCCTATGAGGCGGAGGAATATCATGGCGGCTGGGGCGATCGCACCTGGGGCCCCACCGGCCGGATCGTCACCGACATGCTGCCCTTCTTCCGCACCCACCTGCGCGTCGCGCCCGCCGATGCGCGCTGACCCCCGGCGGGCGGCGCAGGCATGACCCGCATCCTCATCGCCGGCGCGACCGGCCTCGTCGGCCGGCAGGCGCTCACGCTGGCGCTGGCGGACGCGCGGGTGACGCAGGTCGTCGCCCCCACCCGCCGCCCGCTGGAGCCGCACCCGAAGCTGCTCAACCCCGTCGTCGACTTCGCCCGCCTCGCCGCCGACGCGCCCTGGTGGGCGGTGGACGGCGCGATCTGTGCGCTGGGCACCACCCGCGCCACCGCCGGCTCCGCCGCCGCCTTCCGCAAGGTCGACCTCGACCATGCCCGCGCCATCGCCGGCACCGTCCGCCGCCACGGCGCCACGCGCTTCGCGCTGGTCTCGTCGGCCGGCGCCAACCCGCGCTCGCGCTTCCTCTATTTGCGCACCAAGGGCGAACTCGAACAGGCCCTCCGCAACCTCGCCTTCCCCGCGCTGACGATCCTGCGCCCCGGCTTCCTCGGCGGCCACCGCGAAGAGGTGCGGACGGGCGAGCGGGTGATGGGCGCGCTGCTGGGCGCCCTCGCTCCGGTGCTGCCGCGACGGATGCGGATCAGCCGGTCGGAGCGGGTGGCGGAGGTGTTGGTGGAGGCTGCGGTGGCGGGGGCGCCGGGGGTGGAGGTTTTGGAGGCGGGGGAGTTTGTGTAGGAGATGGGGGATTCCGGCACCGGAAGCGGGGCGAAGGCAATAAACGTATAGTAAAACGCCCCTTTCCAATCATTCATTGCAAGATCAAAGATTAGCTATGAACATCGCCTCGGTCGTTGGCCCTCTTCCCGTCGCAAGTCCCGATAACACACTGCTGCGGGACAGCCTGCGATATATGAAATTACCAGCATAAAGTTCACGTAGGCTCTCGTGATCGGCATTGGTAACTACGACGGACACCCCGCGCGCGGCAGCGGCAGTGACCGCAGCATAAAGTCGCACTTGGTCCAACCAAGTGAATATTTTCTCATTGTATTTGACAAAACCATTCATATTATGACGCACCGTATAGGGAGGGTCAACGAATAGAAAATCACCAGCAACAGTTTGCGATATTGTTTCCTCAAAATCGCATTGCCTGATATCAGCATTTTGAAGATTACGAGCAATACTCAAGAAATCGTCTGCCTCTAAGACGACTGCCGTCTTTGTGCCAATCGGCACATTAAATTCACCCTTGCGATTGACCCGATAAAGCCCGTTCCAGCATGTTCGGTTGAGATAAAGTGTCCTCGCCGCTCGTTCAACAAGCGAGTCCGGCACGACTGCACGCGTAGCATAATAATGCTCAGGACAGTGCCGGGCCTGATGACCTTCCAACCGCTCGCGAAGCGCATCAGGTGCGTCCCGCACGACGCGATATAGATCGATCAGTTCGCCGTTTATATCTGAAAGCAGCGCAACCTCAGGCTGCAGCTTGAAAAATACAGCACCGCCGCCGAGGAAGGGTTCAACATATCTATCGAAATGTTGTGGCGCCGGCAGCCCCCCCGAGGACGTCAGCCACCGTTTTCCGCCGGCCCATTTGAGAAATGGCTCAATCATAGCGCCCCTCCCTAAACGGCAAAACTCCATAAGGCGACCCTCTCAAATTCCGAGAGGCGCGGTACAGCAGCGTTGGGGTCGTTGGCTGCAACCCACCGCGTGAACGTGCGCGCACGTTGGCCGGCATCAGTCTGCAGGGTACGGATACGCGTGATTGCGTCGTCGATATCATGCCAAAGCTCGTCAGCGATATCGGGAAGCTCCTCGTCGACGATCGCGCGGTCGGCTGCATATTTTGTCAGCCATGGCCGTACGAAACCGGGAGCAAGCAGTCCAGTCTTGCGGAGCGCCGCTCGAGTCACGGAAGTCGCTGTTCGCATTAGAAGCGCCGCGCGCGCGAGCATTGCAAACGGCGGCGCAGGCTCGATGTTGTCGCGGGCAGCGATAATGAGAGGGTGCTCATGAATGAAGTCACTGGAGGTCAAGAATTCGAACGAAGCTATGCTCCTCACTTCCGTTGGTAGACGATTATAATCGCCCTCGGATATCGTATGGCCCTGGTCAAAATAATGCTGCAAGGCTGTACGAAGGATGTGACGGTCGATCTCGTCATAGCGGTCAATCCCCGCAGGCTCGAAACTCTTCCATAATATTGCGGTAAAATTAAATGCATCATCAGCAGTGTTACGCACCGGAAAAAGGGCATGCGGATCGTAGGAAGATATTTCCCGAGTGTGCTTGTCCGCCCTCGCCTGCTTTAGGTCAAGCCCCCAGTGGAACACCATGGTACTTAGACTATACACCGCAGCTCCACCGGCACCGGGCAGCAATATATTTAAACATTCTCCTAATGAGATTCCTGCGATCTCTAAACTCCCGGCAATCAATTGTGCGGCGGTCTGACTGGGGAGCCATGCATCAAGCGCTTCCCATACGGCGACGTGGGTCCCCTCAGGCTGAAGTGTTTCAAGCTCGCCGCCGTTGAGCGTGACAATGTTGGAGCGGTTGAAGATCCCGATCCCCGCTGCGGCCAACAACGACATCCCTCCACGCAGCTCCGCATAATATGCAAAATGCCTCACTGCATGATTGTCTCCAGCAAGCAACGCGGCCATGGCGCGAGACAAAAATGCCCAGCCATCAATACAATGATTAGTAAAACCAATCGCCATCAATTCACGAATATTGTCCGCCTCCCCTGCGGTATATGGCGGCGCGTGAGTGATACGATAATCTGCGAAAGCATTATTTGCGCTGATGGCATCGAGAGAAGATAGCGCCCCCAACGCGATCTCAACAGCCGCTCCGTCCGCATTACGGATATGATTCTGATCATCGTTGCTTAGGGACATATTAGCGCCGCGCCGCCTCTGAGAACGTGTTGCCAATCTCTCCCTCTTGCGCCGCAAGATAGCTGTAGAGGTCCGAGCGCAAGACACTATAGCCGCCGCTTCCGCGATAGGCTTGCTTCTGCCGTTTCGTTACGTCGTCAAGATTGGGCGCATCAGACGAGCGCCAGTCAAATGTTGCAACTACCTCCATCAACGCCTGCAACTCTCCCTCAATCGCAGTACCTGCGAGGGATTCGAGCGCCCGCGAGACGATCTCGGCGGAATTCGCGTTGTTTTGAGACAGCAACCAAGACGCTAAATTTAGACGGTCAGCATTCCGGAAGAAATACTCGTTAACGATCGTCAGCAGCCCGCGAACACCCTGTTCTTGATTAATGAGCGTGTGAGGGCCGGTGAAGGCGGGGTCGTCGATAGGGCTTAACTCCGGAATAAGCCTATTGCCGCGCAGATCCACGGCCCATTCCGCGTCGCTCTCGTTTACAGAGCGGAGGAATTTACTCCAGGATTCAATCAAAAAAGCCGCCTGTTGCGCACGCGACCATGGCAGAGGCATATTCTCGAATCCGACATTCTCGCCGAAGAGCCCTGCCCCGGACCGCGACCTCCGAGCTAAAATCGTGCTGATCATGGCGCGGATCCAACCCGCTTGGCTGACACGCCCCTGCTCTCTGCCTACGCCGAGCATATTAATGCGCCCGTTCCAGACACTCGCCGGATGACTAAATAGAGTTTCCGTCAATTCTTGTGCGCGCGCCTCACGATACACAACGGCTTCATCAAACTTTTCAAGCCAATCCTGAGTGCGCAGCAGTGGATACAAATCAAATGCATGACTACGACTAATTTTCTTTGGAGAAATATTGATCGTCCAGAACAGATAAGCTTGCCATGCTATGTCGAGCCCGTGAAAGGCAACAACCGGCAACTCGAAATTGTCAGGAATTTGGCTTGCTGAATCAAACGCATAAAGGCGGTGCTGTCCATCGATGACCTCAAACGGTGGCAGGTCGTCGGGCAGCCATCCCCCCTCGTCATCGAAGTCAACAGGTAACTGAAGAGCGCATCGCTTTTCGTCACCATTGATCGTCACCACGTCATCCGCATGGATACGTCGCCCGCGGCGCTCGGCGTCGGCCGGAAGGATGTTTACTATGATCGCCGTCGGCAGCCAGCCGGGGTTGCGTAAATCGGCAAGGTCATAACGATTCCGGCGGCCGGAACTCATCTCAGAATATGGGAACCCATTCTTCACATAATCCTGGATGAGGCGAGCGCGATCTTCGTCGAGATTGCGCTGAATGCCGGTAGCCTCGGCGGCCCCCGCATCGCGTCGGCGACGGAACGGCTCACTCAATGCACGAAGTGCCGTCGCTGGCATTGAGAACATGAACATGTCGGGGGTTGGCTGAGATCGGTTCCCGGCCGGGGCAAACTCCACCTCGTCCCATGCGCTTAGCCATTGCCGGAATCGCAGCGCTTCTACTGTTGGTCGCAACTTTGTTCCCCGCATTCTGTCCGCATCACTACCACCGCCGGTAATGCCCATGCATACCGAATTTATAAGGTCGGTTGTATCGACTTGTCATGCACTACATTTTCCATGCTAGCGGCTAGCTCAAACGTGGAAGGGCTGATGTCAAATCTGACGCTACAATGAATGGTTGTTGTGCTTGGCCTTGAAGAAGAGACCATCCCGCTCCCGGACTGGACAAAACACAAAGAGCGCTTCGGATCTCTCCGCACTTGACCCAAGCTGCGCATCTCACCACGAAAAAGGCCCGCCGGATAGCTCCGGCGGGCCCTTCCCTACCTCTCAGCTTGAACACCCCGGAGATCAGATCTCCGCGCCGTCCTCGCCATTGGTGTCGGCAACCACGGCGGCGAGCGCGTCGTCGCCGGTGTCGTCCTGCACCGGGCGGCGCAGTTCGGCGGCATGTTCCTCAGCGGCCGACTTCGGCGCGATGAGGCTGGCCTGCCAGGCGCGCTGCTGGGCGCGCAGGGCGGCGTCCTTGCTCGATGCCGCCACGCGCAGGCGGTTCATGCCGGCGCCGGTGCCCGCCGGGATCAGGCGGCCGACGATGACATTCTCCTTGAGGCCGACGAGCGTGTCCTTCTTGCCCTGCACCGCAGCCTCGGTGAGGACGCGGGTGGTCTCCTGGAACGACGCAGCGGAGATGAACGAGCGGGTCTGCAGCGAGGCCTTGGTGATGCCCAGCAGGATCGGCTTGCCGACGGCCGGCTGGCGGCCTTCGGCAATGACCTTCTCGTTGATCTCGGTCATCTCTTCCCAGTCGACCTGCTCGCCCGGCAGCAGCGTCGTGTCGCCCGCTTCGGTGATCTCGACCTTCTGCAGCATCTGGCGAACGATCGTCTCGATGTGCTTGTCGTTGATCTTCACGCCCTGCAGACGATAGACCTCCTGGATTTCCGACACGAGATATTCCGCAAGCGGCTCGATGCCGAGCACTTCGAGAATATCGTGCGGATCCGGGCTGCCGCCGATCAGGTTGTCGCCGCGCTTGACATAGTCGCCTTCCTGAACGTCGATCACCTTCGACTTCGGGATCAGATACTCGACGACCTCGCCGCCATCCTCCGGCTGGATGCCGATCTTGCGCTTGGCCTTATAGTCCTTACCGAACACGACACGGCCGGAGACCTTCGCGATGATCGCATTTTCCTTCGGCTTGCGCGCCTCGAACAGCTCGGCAACGCGCGGCAGACCGCCGGTGATGTCGCGGGTCTTGGCGGCTTCGCGGCTCACGCGGGCGAGCACGTCGCCGGCATGGACGTTCTGGCCTTCCTCGACCGACAGCATCGCACCCGGTGCCAGCATGTAGCGGGCGGCCTCACCCGAGCCCTCGTCGAGCAGGGTGATGCGCGGACGCAGGTCTTCCTTGCGGTTGCGCGACTGGTTCTCGGTCACGACGCGCTGGGTCAGGCCGGTCGCTTCGTCGGTCTGCTCGGTGAGCGTGGCGCCCTCGATCAGATCCTGGAACTTCACGATACCGCCCTTCTCGGTGATGACCGGCATGGTGAACGGATCCCATTCCGCCATGCGATCGCCCTTCGAGACCTTCGCGCCATCCTCGAACATCAGGTGGGCACCGTAGGGGATACGGTGCACCGCCCGCTCGCGGCCCTCGGTGTCGATGATCGCCAGCTCGCCGTTGCGGGCAAGTGCGACGCGACGGCCGCGGCTGTCGGTGATCGTCGGCAGATCGCGGAGTTCGATCGTGCCGTCGGAGACCGCCTCGAGGTTCGAGGTTTCGTTGAGCTGCGCCGCGCCGCCGATGTGGAAGGTCCGCATCGTCAGCTGGGTGCCGGGCTCACCGATCGACTGCGCCGCGATGACGCCCACTGCCTCGCCGATGTTCACAGGCGTACCGCGGGCAAGGTCACGCCCGTAGCACTTGGCGCACACGCCCATCCGCGTCTCGCAGATCAGCGGGCTGCGGATCTTGACCGCCTGGGTGCCGATCGCCTCGATCTGCGCGATCATCGCCTCGTCGAGCAGCGTGCCCTCGGGGATGACGACCTCGCCATTCTTGGTGTCGATGATGTCCTCGGCCGTGGTGCGGCCCAGGATGCGCTCGCCCAGCGACGCGATGGTGGCGCCGCCCTGGACGATCGCCTTCATCTCCAGCGCACGATCGGTGCCGCAGTCGAGCTCGACCACGGTGCAATCCTGCGACACGTCGACCAGACGACGGGTCAGGTAACCCGAGTTCGCGGTCTTCAACGCGGTGTCCGCGAGACCCTTGCGGGCGCCGTGGGTCGAGTTGAAGTATTCGAGGACGGTCAGGCCTTCCTTGAAGTTCGAGATGATCGGCGTTTCGATGATCTCGCCCGACGGCTTGGCCATCAGGCCGCGCATGCCGGCAAGCTGCTTGATCTGCGCAGGCGAACCACGGGCGCCCGAGTGCGCCATCATGTAGATGGCGTTGATCGGCAGTTCGCGGCCGTCCTCACCCTTCTTGACCGCCTGGATCTCCTTCATCATCGCGGCAGCCACCTGGTCGCCGCACCGGCTCCAGGCGTCGATCACCTTGTTGTACTTTTCCTGCTGGGTGATCAGGCCGTCCTGATACTGCTGCTCATAATCCTTCACGAGCGCGCGGGTCTCGTCGACCAGCCCGTCCTTCTCGGCCGGGATGATCATGTCGTCCTTGCCGAAGCTGATGCCGGCCTTGAACGCGTGGCGGAAGCCCAGCGACATGATCGCGTCGGCGAACAGCACCGTCTCCTTCTGGCCGGTGTGGCGATAGACGATGTCGATGACGTCGCCGATCTCCTTCTTGGTCAGCAGGCGGTTGATCGTCTCGAACGGCACCTTGTGGCTCTTCGGCAGCGTCTCGCCCAGCAGCATGCGGCCCGGCGTGGTCTCGACGCGCTTCATGTACTGCTTGCCGTCCTCGTCGGTCTGCGGCACCCGGGTCGTGACCTTGGTGTGCAGCGTCACCGCCTTGGCGTTGAGCGCCTGGTGCACCTCCGCCATGTCGGACATCAGCATGCCCTCGCCCGGCTCATTCTCCTTCATCATCGAAAGATAATAGAGGCCGAGGACCATGTCCTGCGACGGCACGATGATCGGCTTGCCGTTCGCGGGGCTGAGGATGTTGTTGGTCGACATCATCAGCACGCGCGCTTCCAGCTGCGCCTCGAGGCTCAGCGGCACGTGGACGGCCATCTGGTCGCCGTCGAAGTCGGCGTTGAACGCGGAGCAGACCAGCGGGTGAAGCTGGATCGCCTTGCCCTCGATCAGCACCGGCTCGAACGCCTGGATGCCGAGACGGTGGAGCGTCGGCGCGCGGTTCAGCAGAACCGGGTGCTCGCGGATCACCTCGTCGAGGATGTCCCAGACTTCCTTGCGCTCCTTCTCCACCCACTTCTTCGCCTGCTTGAGGGTCATCGAGAGACCCTTGGCGTCGAGACGGGCGTAGATGAACGGCTTGAACAGCTCGAGCGCCATCTTCTTGGGCAGGCCGCACTGGTGCAGCTTGAGCTCCGGGCCGGTCACGATGACCGAGCGGCCCGAATAGTCGACGCGCTTGCCGAGCAGGTTCTGGCGGAAGCGGCCCTGCTTGCCCTTAAGCATGTCGGACAGCGACTTCAGCGGACGCTTGTTGGCGCCGGTGATCGTGCGGCCGCGGCGGCCATTGTCGAACAGCGCGTCGACCGCTTCCTGCAGCATGCGCTTTTCGTTGCGGACGATGATGTCCGGCGCGCGCAGCTCCATCAGCCGCTTGAGGCGGTTGTTGCGGTTGATGACGCGGCGATACAGGTCGTTGAGGTCCGACGTCGCGAAGCGGCCGCCGTCCAGCGGCACCAGCGGGCGCAGCTCGGGCGGGATGACCGGGATCACCTCGAGGATCATCCATTCGGGGCGGTTGCCCGAATCGATGAAGCTCTCGACGACCTTGAGCCGCTTGATGATCTTCTTGGGCTTCAGCTCGGACTTGGTCTCGGCCAGCTCCTTGAGCAGCACCTCGCGCTCGCCCTCGAGATCGAGGCTTTCGAGCATGATGCGGACCGCCTCGGCGCCGATGCCGGCGCTGAACGCGTCCTCGCCATATTCGTCCTGCGCGTTGAGCAGCTCATCCTCGGTGAGGAGCTGATACTTGTCGAGCGCGGTCAGGCCCGGCTCGATGACGATGTAGGATTCGAAGTACAGCACGCGCTCGAGCTGCTTGAGCTGCATGTCGAGCAGCAGGCCGATACGCGACGGCAGCGACTTCAGGAACCAGATGTGCGCAACCGGGGCGGCGAGCTCGATATGGCCCATCCGCTCGCGGCGGACCTTCGAGACGGTCACCTCGACGCCGCACTTCTCGCAGACGATGCCCTTGTACTTCATCCGCTTGTACTTGCCGCACAGGCACTCGTAATCCTTGATCGGACCGAAGATGCGCGCGCAGAACAGGCCGTCACGCTCGGGCTTGAACGTGCGATAGTTGATCGTCTCGGGCTTCTTGATCTCACCGAACGACCAGCTGCGGATACGCTCCGGGCTGGCGATGCCGATCTGGATCTGGTCGAAGGTTTCGGGCTTCGCGATCGGATTGGCGAAATTGGTCAGTTCGTTCATTCTTTTCACTCCTTAGCCCCTCCCCTTCAGGGGGAGGGGTTGGGGTGGGGGCTGAGCATTTCTGCGGACCTTGCGGGATGGGTGCCTGATCACGGGCCCCACCCCAACCCCTCCCCTGAAGGGAAGGGGCTCGATTCCGGTTACTCGGCAGCCTCGGGCAGCACGTCGTCGTCCTCGATCTCGCTGAGCGCATTGAGCTCGACGTTGAGACCCAGCGACCGCATTTCCTTGACGAGCACGTTGAAGCTCTCGGGAATGCCGGCCTCGAACGTGTCGTCACCCTTGACGATCGCCTCGTAGACCTTGGTGCGGCCGATCACGTCGTCCGACTTCACCGTCAGCATCTCCTGCAGCGTGTAGGCGGCGCCATAGGCCTGGAGCGCCCACACCTCCATCTCGCCGAAGCGCTGGCCGCCGAACTGGGCCTTGCCGCCCAGCGGCTGCTGGGTGACGAGGCTGTACGGCCCGATCGAACGCGCGTGGATCTTGTCGTCGACCAGGTGGTGCAGCTTCAGCATGTAGATGTAGCCCACCGTCACCTTGCGATCGAACTGATCGCCGGTGCGGCCGTCGAACAGCTCCACCTGGCCGCTCTCGTCGAGACCCGCCAGCTTGAGCATGTGCGCCACGTCGCTCTCGCGCGCCCCGTCGAACACCGGCGTCGCCATCGGCACGCCGTTCTTCAGGTTCTGCGCCAGCTCGACCACCTCGTCGGTGGACCGGGCGTCGATCTCGGCGTGATAATCCTCGCCATAGACCGTCTTCAGGCGCTCGCGCACCGCTTCCGGCGGGGTGCCGGCAGCGCTGCCGCCATTCTCGCGCCACGTCTCCAGCGCCTCGGTGATCTGGCGGCCGAGGCCGCGCGCGGCCCAGCCCAGATGCGTCTCGAAGATCTGCCCGACGTTCATGCGGCTCGGCACGCCCAGCGGGTTGAGCACGATGTCGACCGGGGTACCGTCCGCCAGGAACGGCATGTCCTCGGCCGGCAGGATGCGGCTGATGACGCCCTTGTTGCCGTGACGGCCGGCCATCTTGTCGCCCGGCTGCAGCTTGCGCTTCACCGCGACGAACACCTTGACCATCTTCAGCACGCCCGGCGGCAGCTCGTCGCCGCGCTGCAGCTTCTCGACGCGATCCTCGAACTTGCGGACGATCAGGCCGACCGCCTCGTCATACTGCGCCTTGACCGCTTCCAGGTCCGACTGGCGGGCATCGTCCTGAACGGCGAACTTCCACCAGTCATGACGCTCGACCTCGCCGAGCAGCTGCTCGTCGATCTCGACGCCCTTGCGCACGCCCTTGGGCGCCGCCGTGGCGACCTGGCCGATCAGCATCTCGCGCAGGCGATTGAAGGTCGCCCGGTTGAGGATGCCGCGCTCGTCCTCGCGGTCCTTGGTCAGGCGGTCGATCTCCTCGCGCTCGATCGCCATCGCGCGCTCGTCCTTGTCGATGCCGTGGCGGTTGAACACGCGCACCTCGACGACCGTGCCGGCGACGCCCGGGGGCAGACGCAGCGAGGTGTCGCGCACGTCGCTGGCCTTTTCGCCGAAAATCGCACGGAGCAGCTTCTCTTCCGGCGTCATCGGGCTTTCGCCCTTCGGCGTGATCTTGCCGACCAGGATGTCGCCCGGCTCCACCTCGGCGCCGATATAGACGATGCCCGCCTCGTCGAGGTTGCGCAGCGCCTCTTCACCCACGTTCGGGATGTCGCGGGTGATGTCTTCCGGCCCGAGCTTGGTGTCGCGGGCCATCACCTCGAACTCCTCGATATGGATCGAGGTGAAGACGTCGTCCTTCACGATCCGCTCGGAGATCAGGATGGAGTCCTCGTAGTTGTAGCCGTTCCAGGGCATGAACGCGACGAGCGCGTTGCGGCCCAGCGCCAGCTCGCCCAGCTCGGTCGACGGACCGTCGGCGATGATGTCGCCGCCGTTCACGGTGTCGCCCACCTTCACCAGCGGACGCTGGTTGATGCAGGTGTTCTGGTTCGAACGCTGGAACTTCATCAGCGTGTAGATGTCGACGCCGGACTTGCCGGCCTCGACGTCGCCGGTCGCGCGGATGACGATGCGGGTCGCGTCGACCTGGTCGACGATGCCCGACCGGCGCGCCGCGATCGCGGCACCCGAGTCACGCGCCACCGTCTCTTCCATGCCGGTGCCGACGAACGGCGCCTCGGCGCGGACGAGCGGAACCGCCTGGCGCTGCATGTTCGAGCCCATCAGCGCGCGGTTGGCGTCGTCGTTTTCCAGGAACGGGATCAGCGACGCCGCGACCGACACGAGCTGCTTGGGGCTCACGTCCATCAGGGTGATGTGATCGCGCGGCGCCATCAGGAATTCGCCGGCCTCGCGCGCCGAGATCAGGTCCTCGGCGAAGCCATGGTCCGCGGTCAGCTCGGCGTTCGCCTGCGCGATCGTGTGCTTGGCCTCTTCCATCGCCGACAGATAGACGACTTCCTGCGTGACCTTGCCGTCGATGACCTTGCGGTACGGCGTCTCGATGAAGCCGTACTTGTTGACGCGGCTGAACGACGCCAGGCTGTTGATCAGGCCGATGTTCGGGCCTTCCGGCGTTTCGATCGGGCAGATGCGGCCATAGTGGGTCGGGTGGACGTCGCGGACCTCGAAGCCCGCGCGCTCGCGGGTGAGACCGCCCGGCCCGAGCGCCGAGACGCGACGCTTGTGCGTCACTTCGGAGAGCGGGTTGGTCTGGTCCATGAACTGCGAGAGCTGCGACGAGCCGAAGAATTCGCGCACCGCGGCGACCGCGGGCTTCGCGTTGATCAGGTCGTTCGGCATCACCGTCGACACGTCGACCGACGACATGCGCTCCTTCACGGCGCGCTCCATGCGGAGCAGGCCGACGCGATACTGGTTCTCCAGCAGCTCGCCCACCGAACGCACGCGGCGGTTGCCGAGATTGTCGATGTCGTCGATCTCGCCCTTGCCGTCCTTGAGGCCGACCAGCGTCTTGACGACCGCGAGGATATCCTCGGTGCGCAGCGTGGTCACGGTGTCCTCGGCGTCGAGCTCGAGGCGCATGTTGAGCTTCACGCGGCCGACGGCCGAGAGGTCGTAGCGCTCCGGATCGAAGAACAGGCCGGCGAACAGCGCCTCGGCGGTTTCCTTCGTCGGCGGCTCGCCGGGGCGCATCACGCGATAGATGTCGGCGAGCGCATGGTCGCGCTCCTCCGCCTTGTCCGCCTTCAGCGTGTTGCGGATCCAGGGGCCGGTGTTGACATGGTCGATGTCGAGCAGCTCGATCCGGTCGATGCCGGCCTTGTCGAGCATTTCGAGATTCTCGGCCGAAACCTCGTCGCCCGCCTCGATGTAGATGCGGCCGGTCGACTCGTCGATCAGGTCATAGGCGCTGTAGCGGCCGAAGATTTCCTCGGTCGGGATCAGCAGCATCTGCAGGCCGTCGCGGCCGGCCTTGTTGGCCGCGCGCGGGCTGATCTTGGTGCCCGCCGGGAACACGACCTCGCCCGAGTTCGCGTCGACGACGTCGAACGTCGGCTTCTGGCCGCGCCAGTTCTCGACGACATAGGGAACCTGCCAGCCGCCCTCGCCGCGCACGAAGATGACGGTGTTGTAGAAGTGGTTGAGGATGTCTTCGGAGTTCAGGCCGAGCGCATAGAGCAGCGCCGTCACCGGCAGCTTGCGCTTGCGGTCGATCCGGACGTTGACGATGTCCTTGGCGTCGAACTCGAAGTCCAGCCACGAGCCGCGATACGGGATCACCCGCGCAGCGAAGAGATATTTGCCCGAGGCATGGGTCTTGCCGCGGTCATGGTCGAACAGCACGCCGGGCGAACGGTGCATCTGGCTGACGATCACGCGCTCGGTGCCGTTGACGATGAACGTGCCGTTCTGCGTCATCAGCGGCATGTCGCCCATGTAGACGTCCTGCTCCTTGATATCGAGCACGGAGCGGGTTTCGGTGTCGGCGTCGACCTCGAAGACGATCAGGCGCAGCGTGACGCGCATCGGCGCCGCATAGGTGATGCCGCGCTGGCGGCATTCGTCCGTGTCGTACTTCGGCTCCTCGAGCTCGTAATGGACGAAGTCCAGTTCGGCGGTGCCGGCGAAATCGCGGATCGGAAACACGCTGCGCAGCGTCTTTTCCAGGCCTGACACATAGCCGGTCGAGGGGTCGGAGCGCAGGAACTGTTCGTAGGATTCGCGCTGCACCTCGATCAGGTTCGGCATCTGCACCACTTCGTGGATGTTGCCGAAAACCTTGCGGATGCGCTTCTTCGCGGTGCCGGAAGCGGGAGCTGCCTTGGTCGCCATGGTCGGTGTTCGCCCTCTCGGTCGTCAATACAGGCGCGCAGACAGACGCAAAAAGCCGCGAGCCTCCACAATGGGAAGCCGCAGCTCCAGCGTCCTTGATCCCCTGCCGATCCATTCGACCGATGCACTGCGCGACGGCGCATCATTTCCCGACTGACGGGGGTGAACCGGCCATATAGGCGCAGCATCGCCGCGAGTCAAACCCCGCCCGATTTGCGGCTCGTCCCTGCGACGCCACGGCTCGTCCCGATATGTGCAAGTTGCACGGGGCGCATCCCAGCATTCGAACATTTCACCTGGGCTATGACGAAAGATCCCTTCTCTTATCGTCGCGCGGCGCCCTGCTTCTCGCAGCCACCGCGCTTCCCCTCACCCCCGCGCTCGCGCAGGACGCCGCGGTGGCGCCGCCACCGGTGACGTCCACCGTCGCTCCGCCGCCGGCCACCCCCGCCGCGCCGGTCGCGACGGCACCGGCGACCGCGCCGATGACCGCACCGGCCGTCGACGCCCCGCCGGTCACACGCACCGCGCCGCCCCCGCACCGGTGACCGCGCGCACGGATTCGACGATGACGTGGATCATCGGCGGCATCGTCGCGCTGGCGGTGATCGCCGGGGCGCTGCTGCTGCTCGGCCGTCGCCGCCGCGACAGGGCCGATGCGCCGCGCGCGGACGCGCCGGACATCCCACCGCTGCCCGCCTTCGCCCCGCAGGCGACCGCCGCCACCAGCGGCGACACGGCGATCGAGCCGACCCGCCGTCCGCAGCCCGCGCCGGTGTTCAACGCCGCGCCGGCCCCGGCCGCCGTCGTCGCCGCAGCGCAGGATCGCAAGACCGCGCTGCGCGATCGCTTTGCCGGCGAGCCGGTCGATCCCTATCTCGCCGAGGTCGCGCGCCGCCGCGCGGTGACGTCGGCCGCGCCGGTCGACCCGTATCTCGCGGAGATCGAACGCCGTCGCGCGACCGCGCCGGCCGCGCCGGTGGATCCGTATCTTGCCGAGATCCAGCGTCGCCGCACCGCGCCGCCGGCGGGCATCGCGCCCGCGCCCGCCAGCCGGGAACCCGCGCTGGTCTGATCCGCCCCCTCACCATTGGAAAGGCAGCGGCCCGCCATCCCCGGATGGTGGGCCGTTCTCGTGCCGCACACGAAAAAAGGGGACGGCCCCAAGGCCGCCCCCTTCTTCCTGAACGCAGAAGCGTTCGGTTGCGGGCCGCGAAGCCCGCAGCCGATTACTTGAGCTCGACGGTCGCGCCGGCGGCCTCGAGCTGGGCCTTGATCTTCGCGGCCTCTTCCTTGTTCACGGCTTCCTTGACCGCCTTCGGCGCGGCCTCGACGAGGGCCTTCGCTTCGGTCAGGCCCAGGCCGGTGATCGCGCGGACTTCCTTGATGACGTTGATCTTCTTGCCACCGTCACCGGTGAGGACCACGTCGAACTCGGTCTGCTCTTCCTCGGCCGGGGCGGCGGGGCCAGCGGCCGGGCCGGCAACGGCAACGGCCGCGGCGGCCGAAACGCCCCACTTCTCTTCGAGAAGCTTCGAGAGCTCGGCGGCCTCGAGGACGGTCAGTTCGGAAAGCTGTTCGACGAGGGTGTTGAGGTCAGCCATTTGATATCTCCAAATCGGGCCCATGGGCCCATCATGTTCAGGTAAAAGACGTTCGCGTATCGGACTGCCTGATCGCTCAGGCGGCTTCCTTGTCCTTTTCCGCATAGGCGTTCAGCACGCGCGCCAGCTGCGCCGCCGGAGCCTGCGTGATGGTCGCGAGCTTGGTCGCCGGAGCAACCAGCAGGCCCACGATCTTCGCGCGCAGCTCATCGAGCGACGGCATGGTGGCGAGCGCCTTGATGCCATCGGCGTCAAGAACGGTCGCGCCCATCGCCCCGCCGACGATCTCGAACTTGTCGGTCGTCTTGGCGAAGTCCACCACAACCTTGGCTGCGGCGACCGGGTCGGGCGAGGTGGCGAGACCGACCGGACCGGTGAGCATGTCGCCCACGCCCACATAGTCGGTGCCGCCGAGCGCGATCCTGGCAAGCTTGTTCTTCGAGACCCGGTAGCTCGCGCCGGCCTCACGCATCTTCGTCCTCAGCACCGTCGACTGCGCGACGGTGAGGCCGAGATTGCGGGTGACAACCACCACGCCAACCTCGGAGAAGGTGCTGTTCAGCTCGGCAACGGCAGCGGCCTTTTGAGCACGATCCATGCCATTCTCCACTCAATTCCGGCACCGCGACCATCGCGACGCCGGCAACCCCCGCGGCCTGCGCGCGCGGACATCCGCACGCGCCGAACGCGAGGCAGTCTGTCCGAGGGGAATGGCTACCTGACATGACGGGAACCAGGCCCGTCCGGCAGGCCCGTTCGACGCGATGCGCCAACGGGCGAGAAACGCTTTCCCCGTCTAGGCTGGAGATTAAGAGGGCCGGAATGCCCTCACCAACTGTCTCGGACGGTATGACCGACGCAACGCGCCGATCAAGGGCGGGCGCTTAGCAGATTCGGCGCCGCGGTCAAGCCCGCAGCGCCATCCTCACGCCGCTTCCACCGCCCGCGGCCCCTGGACCGGGCTCCCTTCGGGCTGGTGATGCGCGGGGGTGGATGCGGCGCGTATCCGGATCGTCGAGCGCCCGGTCAAAGCTCGCCCGTGCCCCACTCGCGCCATTCCGACGCTGGCGCGCGAATGACCGGTTGCGTTCGGACCCGAACGTGGCGAATTTCGCCTGGATCCCGGCAGGCGACGGCACTCCCAGTCTGCCGGAAAACGCGACTGCGACGGAATTGGAGCGAATATGAGGAAAATCTCCGGCATCATGGCCGTCCTGCCCGTCGTCCTGTGCGGCCCCCTGCTCGCGCAGGATATCGATGGCGAGGATCATCCGGCTCTGCCGCGATACCCCCACGCCGTGATCGACGGCTATCGGGCACCCTCTCTGGACGAGGTCACCGTCCCGATCGGTCCGATCGCCAACGCCGAAGCGCCAACGAACCGGCGGCTGCTGGAAGGCAAAGTCACGCATATCGATTATCGGGTAAAGCCGGCGACCGCGCCTTTGCAGATCCAGCGCTACTATGACGATCTCTTGAAGCAGCGCGGCTTTTCGGTCGCCTACGCCTGCGTTGGCCCGGCATGCGGGCGCGACATGGGCAGCCTGATCCTGAATTCCGGGAAGGTCGCGCCAACCGGATTGGCGGACGGCCTGTTCAACGACAAGATACGTGTCGTCGTCGCGCATCGAGCGGATACATGGGTCGTTCTGCACATCGCCGAAGGGCCGGACCGATCGCAGATATTCGAGGCAGTGGTAGAAGGCGCATCCGCTCGATAGGCAAGCTGCGGCCAGTGCGCCAGGCGCGGGCCAAAATCAGGAAAAGTGCAGCGCCCCGTAATTCCGACAAGGCCCCGCGGCGCGCAGACGCTACGCCCCGGCGACCTTGACGTTCATCGCATCCCGTTTCGGCGCGACGCCGAAAGCACGGGAATATTCGCGGCTGAATTGCGACGCGCTCTCATAGCCGACCCGATAGGCAGCCTCGGCGACATTCATGTCATCCACCATCATCAGCCGGCGCGCCTCGAGCAGGCGAAGCTGCTTCTGGAACTGGAGCGGCGTCATCGACGTCAGCGCCTTGAAATGCTGGTGGAACGAGGAAAGACTCATATGCGCGGCGGCGGCCAACGCCTCCATCCGAAGCGTCTGGGCGAAGTTCTTGCGCAGGAGGCGGATCGCTTCGGCGATACGTTCCAGATAGGTCCCCGGGATGATCTGCTTGCACAGATCGCCCGCGTTCGGCCCTGTCAGCAGCCAGTAATAGAATTCGCGCATCAACGCCGGATAGAGAATGGGCATCGCTTTGGGCGTGTCCGTCAGCTCGATCATGCGGAGGACGCAGTGGGCGAGCGGCCCCTCGACCGCGGACACGAACATGCTTCGTCCCGCCCCTTGTGTCGGCGTCGGACGCGTGTCGAGCTGTTCGAGAACATCGCGCATCACGGCGATGTCGAACTCTATCTTGATACCGACGAATGGCGTCCGCCCACTGGCGGCGACGATCCGGCCGCGCGCCGGAAGGTCCAGCCCCACGATCAGGCAGTCCATCGGCCCATAGCTGAGCATCTGGCCGCCCACGAGGATCTGCTTCAATCCCTGGAGCGTGATGCAGAGCGACGGCCGATACACTTGATGATGGTCGATCGGCTCGTAGGTCCGCATCACATGGACGCCGAAATCCGGCACGGCAAAGAAGCCTTCGCCGCCGCCTTGCGAGTCGGCGTAGCGCTCCGCAGCCGCAAGCAGCGCCGACCGCACCCGGTTCCCTTCCGGAGAAAGGCGCTCGGACGGCGCCCCGACCGAGGATGCTGTAGGAAAAGGCAAGATTTCTCCGGTTTCCGGCATTCTGGCCATGGCTCAACCTCTCTAGCTTACGGGCGTCGACCCAAGCCAGGCGGGATCATCATCGCAGAAAATACCGCCCCGTCAATGATAGTCTCAACAACAGAGGACCGATCTGACGAACGAAAGTTAGCATACAAGCTCATTCGGATAGATCGGCGCAGTGTATCGGACACACGCCGTTAACATTCCATCGACGCAACGATCATTGTTCGCGTGCTTCAATGCTGCGCGTTCTGCGACAACATAAAGCAACTGACCAGAAAGATGCGGTATATTCGGACGAGGACAGGATTGCGAGCGCGCGTGGATTATCGGCCGGAAATCTCGCGTCTGTCACCGCGTCCGCCGAGACACGACGGCATTGCCCGGACGGCCGGCACGGCAGCGTCGCGCGCGCGGCTCCGCCGGGGCCGGAGCGGGCCGCCTCCCCCTCCTCTGCCAAAAGGCCTCACGCTCATGAAAAACAGGACGCCCGGCAATACCGGCCTGTTCGCCTCCGCCCCCTGCCTCGGCACCACGACCTTCGGCCTTCCGGCGCTTGCGACCGGAGGAACTCGGACAGGCCACGGCACGCGCTCTTTGAAGGGAGGTTTCATTGGTCGATCGGCAACGCGGTAATCGGCCGCGCTCGGCACCGGCTCTGATTTTCCCCGCACTGGCGCCGCTCTATGCGACCGGGCGGACCTTGTCCTATGCGCTCCTGCGCATCGCCTTCGGGTTGACGATCGTGACGCATGGGGTCCCGAAGCTGACCGGAACCCCGCACGGCTCGATGGCCGATCCGATGCAGGGATCGATCAACCTCATCGGCAACGTCCTTCATCTTCCTTTTGCTTCGACGCTCGCCATGTTCGTTGCGATACTGGAAACCGCAGGCGGGCTGTGCGTCGCGCTCGGCCTTGCAACCCGGTTGTTCGCGCCGATGCTGGCGATCCAGATGGCCTTCATCTGTTTCGCGCTTGGCCCGACCTATCCCTGGATCGATCGCGGCATCGAATATCCG